>JAGXAM010000010.1 GCA_019075905.1 Hyphomicrobiales bacterium | reverse complement strand
GCAAAGCTCTGCGACCGGGATGCCGGCCTCGTGCTCTTTCAAAATCGCGATGATTTGCTCTTCGGAAAAACGCTTGCGCTTCATTCTCTGGTCCTCAGCTTGGGCCAGAGCTTACTTCAATATGGATAAGCCTCAGGGGGCAAGGTCACCACCGCCGCTCGGCCGCAGCATTTGCCGTGCGCCTTTCATGGGTGGCAACGAAGCGAAACTCGGACGAAACGCTTGCCCGTGGCAGTGCCCTCACAGGAGCGCAGGGATGGGCTGCTGAATTTACCCGACGCAGCATCCCAGGGCTGTTAGCCTTGTGCTGCGCCTTATCGCAACTTCATCTGCATTTCGGCCCGCCCTGCGGAGTTCCCCTTTTTCAACATTGCCCGGGACACTCCCTGACTCGACCCGACGATCTTGTCACCAAGCAGAGATCGCGGTCGATTCGGCCTCGTACCGGCCCACATTGGGTATGTCGGCTTGGGTCACAAGCTTGAATGACATCGTAAGCGTGATTGACATCATAAGCTTGAATGACAAGGGGGGCTCGCCGATGCAGATCAGCTCCAAAGCGATCATAGCCCTTGTCTTACTGCCTTTGGGGGGCATCGGCTTATTTGCCGCATCATTGGTTTTGCTGTCCCCGCCGAGCGATTACGGGATACGCTGCCAACGCACGCCGGTTGGTGCATGCGAGATTTTGCAAACCCGTTTCCTCGGATTCATAGGCAACACGTCCTTCGTTATTCCGCAATCGAGCATCGCTGGTGCTCAAACGCTCCTTCCCCGCGCCAGTGCCGGGGGCAACCGTGCGGGAGCAACTTTTGGCGTGGCTCTTGTACTGACATCGAGCGCGCCGAACACAACCTATCAGGTCTTGAGCTACGATACTCGATCAGCGGCGGATTCCGCGACCGCGAGGCTCAACGCCTATTTCAATAAAAATACAGAAGCCGCGGTTTCGATCACCGATGATTTGGGCGGTTCCATCGGCCTCAAATTCGGCATACCGGCGCTCATTGTCGGGTTCTTGGCCATTCTCCGCTGGTGGCGGTTCCGAAAACCCGCACGATCGGGAAATTCCGGAATTCCGGTGGCATGAGACCAATTGCATCATCGGAGGTGACGTTGCCGCCAGGTTTTATCCGGTTTTGAGTTCGCTCTGGCGGTTGGATTTGTCCTTTTGGACGGATGGAGTGTCGGGCGACAGCGCGGAGAGGGTCGGGCGGCGCAGCAGTGCTGCGGTGCTGGCATCATTGCCCGCGCGCATAAATATTTGCCGGATTGCCGGAATTTCAGGGCCGTCTCACGCCCCCCTTACCGGTGCACCGGGGTCTGCGGGAAGCTTAGTTGTTCGCGGGCGCGCCAGTCGGTGGTGACGTAATTGAGGATCACCGATTTGCGCACGCCGTTGATCGGGCGCTTCTCAAAGCCGTGCCAGGTATTGGTGCCGGGCACGAACACCATGGCGCTGTTGGGGATGAAGGGCGAGCGGCCAAAATAGGTGTCGTGATCGCTGTAAATATCGGTGCCGAGCGTGTCGTGGCCGTCGAGGGCGGAGAGATAAATCAGGCAGGTGAATCTCTTGACGCCGAGATCGGTGTGCGGCTCCAGCCAGAAGCCGTCAATATCCTGCGCATATTCCAGTCGCAGAAAGGTGCCCGCGAGCGGCGCGCCAAAGACATCTTCCAGTGTGGCGATGGTTGAAGGACTTTGCAGGGCCTGCGCCGTTTCGGCCATCACCGGAAAGCGCGCCATGGCGGCGGCATCAAAATAGGAGCGCGTGTCATTGTGGAGTTCGCGCTTGCCGGAGACGCCGCCGAGCGAGGGGGCTTTGAAGGGCAGATCATTGAGCTCGCGGGCGACGGCCGCAGGGAAAAGATCGCTTAGAAAGGCATGGGGATAGGGCTTTTCGAGGTGCCGCGCCTTACGCGCGCTGGAACAAAAACTTGCGGCTATGGCGTTGGCAGTGTAGGGCATGGCGGCTCCGGAGGGCATCAGGCAACGTCCTACCCGTCCATTAAGCTTGCTGCAAGGCGATTCGTACAATGTCGGCCCTGGATTATGGGCCCGTCGGGAACATGTTGAGTTCAAGGATTATGCATGACCATGGAAGCTGCCGCTCTTGCCGCCACCAAGCCACAGGCACGGCCCAAGGATAATTTTCTGCAGCTTCTGGCCCGGCTCGATGATCTTGTCACCGCGCGGCCCTGGCTGGTGCTGATAGCTTTCGTGCCGCTGTGGACGATCTATGCCGTCGTCTCCAATGGTGCCGCCGACATCCATACCGATACCGCCGAGGCTTATAGCTGGGGCCGGGAAATGATGTGGGGCTATTACAAGCACCCGCCCTTCTGGTCGTGGATCGCCCATGACTGGTTTGCGGTGTTCCCGATCAAGCCGTGGAGCGCCTATCTGCTGTCGACCGTCAATGTGGCGCTTGGCCTTTATTTCGTGCGCAAGGTCGCGGCCTATTTCCTCGCCGATGAAGCCTCGCAATGGAGCGCGGCGCTGCTGCTGGCGCTGATGCCGGTCTATTCGTTCCTGACCATGTTGTTCAATGCCAATACCATCCAGTTGTCGGTGTGGCCGGCGACGGCCTGGGCGTTTCTGGCGATGATGGACAAGCTGGAGGCGCGGCGCGCCGCTCTCGCCGGCCTGCTGATGGCCTGCGCGCTGCTCTCCAAATATAATGCGCTGCTGTTTCTTGGCTGCCTGTTTTTTGCCTCGCTGGTGCATCCCAACAGGCGCAAATTCTGGGCTTCCTCCCTGCCCTTCTTTGCCGCTCTCGGGTTCCTGCCGCTAACGCTGATGCATTTCCTGTGGCTGGTGCAGAATAATTTCCTGCCGTTCCATTATTTCCATGGCGAGGAAATCTATCCGTTTTCGCGCTCGATCCCGAGCTCGCTCGGCTTTCTGGTGGCGATGGTGCTTTACAGCCTGCCGGCCATGCTGGCGCTGGCGGTGGCGGCACGCAGCCTGCGCATTGCCTGGCCGAAACTGGCGATGATGCCGGTGCTGGCCATTCTCACCTTCGGGCCGACCGCTACCAGCGCCGTCGCCTGCGCCGCCCTGCAGACCAAATGCTCGGCGCTGTGGGGCATGCAGAACCTCTTTACCGTGCCGATCTTCATGATCACGCTGCTGCCGGCCTTTGTCGGCGCGGTGGCGCTGCGGCGGATCTGGCGGATCAATGCGACATTTCTGGCGGTGACGCTGGTGATCTCGCCGATCGTCGCCGTGGCCACTTTCGAGGCGCATACGCGCGCCGCCAATTCGCCGCGCACGGAACTGGCGCTGAAGCTGACGCACTGGTGGCACCAGAATGTCGGCGGGCGCTGGAAGATTGTCGGCGGCAACGATATTTTCTCGATGGGCGCGGCGTTTTCGAGCCCGGATCATCCGGTGTTTGATCTCAATGTCATGCCGCTGGCGACGCCATGGATCACCCCGGCGCTGGCGAAGGCGCAGGGCGCGCTCTACATCTGCGAGGTCGGGGATGCGGTGTGTATCGCCAAGGGCAAGGAGGCGGCCGGGCCGCAGGCCGAGCTTCTGCACATGAGCGCGGTCAAGCGTCTTTGGGGGCTGACGGCGCCGCGGCGGCATTTCGTGATCGTGGTGCAGCGCCCGCAGGCACCTGCCAAGGCCACATAGCGGCCAGAATTTGCTGGCGGCGATTGCAGTGCCGCGATGTTTCAGGCATGAAGGCCGGGCCTTATTTTTTGGGAAACGCCTTGCCATGAACGCCGTCGTCTCGCCGCCCTCCCCCTATTCGTCCGCCATGAGCACCTCCAATACCGAAACGCACACGCTTTCGGTGCTGGTGGACAATGATCCGGGCGTTCTGGCGCGGGTGGTCGGGCTGTTTTCCGGGCGAGGCTATAATATCGAGAGCCTGACGGTGGCGGAAGTGGCGCATGCCGAGCATCTGTCGCGCATCACCATTGTCACGTCGGGCACGCCGGAGGCCATCGAGCAGATCGGCCATCAGCTCGACCGGCTGGTGCCGGTGCATCACGTCACCGACCTGACGCTGAAAGGCGGGGCCATAGAGCGCGAGCTGGCGATGGTCAAGGTGCAGGGCAAGGGTGACAACCGGGTCGAGGCTTTGCGTCTCGCCGATGCCTTCCGCGCCCGGGTGATCGATGCCACGACCCAGAGCTTCGTGTTCGAGCTGACCGGGCGGACCGACAAGATCGACCAGTTCATCGAATTGATGCGGCCGATCGGCCTGATCGATGTGTCACGCACCGGCGTTGCCGCCATCTCCCGTGGTGCACTGCCACTGTGAACAATACGGATCTGGTCTCGCTGGCGTTGTTCTGCTTTGTGGCTTCGATCACGCCGGGCCCGAATAATTTGATGCTGATGAGCTCCGGCCTGACCTATGGCATGCGCCGGACCCTGCCGCATATGATCGGCGTGGCGTTGGGCTTCATGCTGATGGTGCTGCTGGTGGGCCTCGGCATCAACGCGTTGTTTGCGATCTTTCCCTGGCTCGAAACGTTCCTGAAAATCGTCAGTATCTTGTATTTGCTGTGGCTGGCCTGGAAGATCGCCACATCGGGCGTGGTGCGCCGTGCCAATGGCAGCAGCGGCAAGCCGATGACCTTCATGCAGGCGGCCTCGTTCCAATGGGTCAATCCCAAGGCGTGGATGATGGCGGTAACGGCCGTGGCGGTCTATGTGCAGGCCTCGCAATTTGCCCTTGACCTTGCGGTGGTGACGCTGATTTTCGGAGTGATCAACCTGCCGTGCGTCGCTGTATGGGCCTCGTTCGGGACCTTGCTGCGCCGGCTGGTCGACAATCCAAAGATCATGCACGCCATCAATATCGGCATGGCGATCGCGCTGGTGGCGTCGCTGGCGCCGGAAGTGCGGCAACTGGCGGCTTTGGTGCACTGAGATTTCAAGGCTTGCCTTGGCGTGAATTTGTTTTATCACACCGGGCGTGGCTGTTGCGTTGGTATCACTCTGTTACCCCTCCCCGACCTCTTGCTCCAAGAGAGACCATGATGCCGTATCATCACGTTTCACATCGCCGCCCTGTTGCTTTCTGCGCGCTGGCAAGCGCTGCGCTGTTGCTGGCCGGATGCAACACCACCTCGACCGCGGCCGGGCCGTCCGGTCCCGCGGCCTTTGCCTCGGCGGAATTCACGCCGCACGGCTATGCCCTGCCGCATGGCAAGGGCTGCAATGTGCGGGTCGCCCGTTACCGCGCCGTGATCGACAATGATGTGCATATCGGCCAGGTCAACAAGCAGGTTTCGCGGACCATCTACCGCGAAATCGACAAGGCGGCGCAGGCCTGTTCAGCGGGCCATGATGCCCGGGCGCAGGCGATGATTCGCGCCTCGGAAATCAAATACGGCTATCCGACCACCATCTGATCACAGGGTCAGCTGGCCGCTGGTGACAATGACGGCAGCGCCGGAAACGCTGGCGCCCGTGAGTTCGCCGGCGTCAATCTCGAGCCCGAGAATGATTTCGCTGCGTCGGCCCATATGCTCGCCCTGGGTGATGCGTACGAGATGGGCGCCATCGCTCCAGCGCTCGAAGCGCATCATCACCCCGGCAAAGGCCGCCGCGGCCGAACCTGTGGCGGGATCCTCGCGCAGTTCCGGGGTGGTAAAAAGCATGCGGGCGCGATAGCCCTGCCCGGATGGGGTGTGATCCCCGGCGTAGATGAAGGCCAGGCCCTTGCCGGGCGCAAAGGCCTCCTGCCACAGCGCCTGCACCGGTTGCAGCCGGCCGAGCAGGTCGGCATGACGCAGCGGCACGAAAATGAGCGGGTTGCCGGCCGACCACAGGCCGGGTTCATGCCCGCCAAAGCCGATGTCGGCGGGCTTTATGCCAAGGGCCGCGGCGATCTTTGCCGGATCAAGCACAGCCTCGATCTGGTGCGGTTCCTCGATGATCTCGAAGCTGGCGCGCAAGGTGCCGGCCTTGTCGCGCCAGACCGCGCAAGGCACCGGCCCGACACCCTCTTCCAGCACCAGCGCCAGTTCGCGGCCCCTGATCATGTCGGCGGCGCGCAAATGCGCCAGCAGCGCGGCGGTGCCGATGGTGGGATGGCCGGCAAAGGCCAGTTCACGATCCGGCGCAAAAATCCGCAATCTGGCGGTGTGCACCGGATCACGCGGCTCCATGACGAACACGGTCTCTGACAGGTTGAATTCGCGGGCAATCTCCTGCATCTCCTCGCCGGAGAGCTGATCGGCCTCCAGCACCACGGCCAGCGGGTTGCCGGCAAAGCGCTGGCCGGTGAAGACATCGAGGGTGTAAAATGGGTAATTCATCAAGAGTCCTGCCTGATTGCGAGCTCCTCAGGGTGGCGCGCGCTGGCGCAGCATAAGGCCGGCTAGCGCTGAAGGCGAGATGATGAGGCTTGCTGGTGACAGCGCTGGCGATCCTTGCTATCGCCGGGACATGACAGCCCGCACCCAGCATCCAGCCGCCCTTTCGCCTGCAACCTTCGTGCTGCGAATCGACACCAGCGAGGCCGAGGGCATGGGGCTGGCGCGCGCGGCCGAGGCGCTGATGGACATCGCGCCCATGGCGATAGGCTGCTATGAAATCCAGACGGCAACGCCATCGTGGCGGCCGGGGCAATGGGTGCTGGAATTTTGCCTTGAGGATGACTTCGGGCTGGAACTGGCGCGCGTCTTCATCGCCGAAAATCTGGGCGCGGCGCGTGCCGCCACGGCCGAACTGACCGAAGTGCCTGCGGCCGACTGGATTGCCCGCTCGCTTGAGGGGCTGGCGCCGGTGCGCGCCGGGCGGTTCTGGCTGCATGGCCAGCATGATCGCGCGCAGCGTCGCCCGCATGATGTGGCGCTGGAGATCGAGGCAGCGCTGGCTTTCGGCACCGGCCATCACGGCACGACGCGCGGCTGCCTGCTGATGTTCGACGGGGTGTTAAAGCGGCGGCGGCCGCGCCATGTGCTCGATGTCGGCACCGGCACCGGCGTGCTGGCGATTGCCGCCGCCAAAGTCCTGCGCCGGCGCGTCATTGCCGGTGATATCGACCCGGTCGCTACCAGGGTGGCGCAGGCCAATGTTGCGCTGAATGGTGTCAGGCCGTTTGTGCGGGCGCTGGCGGCGGCGGGGGTGGATCATCCGGCCTTGCGCGGCGGCGCGCCTTATGACCTGATTTTCGCCAATATTCTGGCCGCCCCCTTGCGCGGGATGGCGGCGGATCTTGCGCTGGCTTGCGCGCGGCATGGCGAGATCATTGTGTCGGGGCTGCTTGCAGGCGATGTCGCCGGGGTCCTCAGCGCCTTTCGCTGGCAGGGTTTCCACCTCGCGCGGCGGCTGGACGTTGAAGGCTGGGCGACGCTATTGTTGCGGCGGATCGACTCATCAGCAAAGATCAGGTGACATGCCGCAAATCCCGTCGACGCAGAGCCGGTTTCAGGATTTTTCCGATCACCGCGACCCCGCCGCAGCCGCACCGCGCCTTGCAGCCCTGCGGGCGCGGCTCAAAGCCCTTGGCATCGATGGCTTCATCATTCCACGCGCCGACCAGCACCAGAATGAATATGTGCCACCCTGCGACGAGCGGCTCGCGTGGCTGACCGGCTTTACCGGTTCGGCCGGCACTGCGCTTGTATTGGCCGACCGCGCAGCAATTTTTGTCGATGGTCGCTATAGCCTGCAGGTGCGCGATGATGTCGATGTAGCATTATTCGCGCCCCAGCAGGTCGGTGAGACGTCGCCGGAAGCATGGCTTGAAGTCCATCTGACGCCGGGCATGGTGCTGGGCTATGATCCGTGGCTGCATACCGAGGGACAGGTGAAACGCCTGGAGGCTGCGCTCGACAAGGCCGGAGCACGACTGAAGGCGCTGGAGCCGAACCCGCTCGATGCCCTGTGGCAAGATCGCCCGCCAGCCCCCATGGGCATGATGGTGGTGCAGCCAACGCGCCTTGCCGGGCCCGGTGTGGCCGAAAAACTCGCCCTGATCCGCAGCAAGCTGCCGAATGCCAGCGGATTGCTAATCAGCGATCCGCACAATCTGTGCTGGGCTTTCAACCTGCGCGGTGCTGATATCGCCTTTACGCCGCTGGCGTTGGCCTATGGCTATATTCCCCCCGAAGGCAAGCCTGTGATATTTTGTGATGCCGCCAAGATCAGCAGCGGCCTCTCGAAAGCCCTGGCGGGGCTCGCGACCTTTGCGGCACCTGCCGCCCTGCCCGCGCTGCTCGACGAACTCGGCCAGCGGGCGATGGCGGTGCGCCTTGATCAGGCGACCGCCGCGCAGGCTCTTGTGAAACGCCTCAGCAGTGCTGGTGGCAAGGCCGAGGTCGGCCATGACCCCATCACCCTGCTCAAGGCCACCAAATCTGCGGCCGAACTTGCTGGCATGCGCCGCGCGCATCTGCGCGATGGCATCGCCATGGTGCATTTCCTGTGCTGGTTCGACAAGGCGGTGCGCTCCGGCAGACTGACCGAAATCGATGCCGCGCTGGCGCTCGAAGAATTCCGGCGTGAAGGCGGCCAGTTGCGCGATCTCTCCTTCCCGACGATTTCCGCCGCCGGGCCGCATGCCGCCATTCCGCATTACCGGGTGTCGGAAGCCAGCAATATCGCCATCTCGCCCGGCTTGTTTCTGATCGATTCAGGCGGGCAATATCGTGACGGCACCACCGACATCACCCGCACGATCGCCGTGGGACGGCCCGGCAGGGCGATGAGAACATGCTTCACTAGGGTGTTGCAGGGCCACATTGCCCTCGCAAGGGCGGTGTTCCCGCATGGCACCTCCGGTGCGCAGCTCGATGCTTTGGCGCGCCTGCCGCTGTGGCGCGAGGGTCTCGATTTTGATCATGGCACCGGCCATGGCGTCGGCGCCTATCTCAGCGTGCATGAAGGGCCGCAGCGCATCTCGAAAATGGGCCATGTGGCGCTGCAGGCCGGCATGATCCTTTCCAATGAGCCGGGATATTACCGGGCGCACGAGTTCGGCATAAGGATTGAAAACCTTGTGGTGGTCGTTGATGTCAAAGTGAAAAACGGCGAGCGGCCGATGCTGGGCTTCGAGACCTTGAGCTTCGCGCCGATCGACAGGCGGGCGATCGAATTTTCCTTGCTGGAGCACCACGAAATCGACTGGCTCAATGATTATCACGCAACCGTGCGCCAGCGTCTCTTGCCCCAAATCAACAACCATGCCAAAAAATGGCTGGAAGCGGCGACATCACCTTTTTTGTATTGAACTTTCGTCAATATTGAATTTTCAGCGGCACTGAATTATAATTGCATTATGGCACGAAGAGTGTGATTGATGACAATAACTCGACCTTGCCTGCTGCAAAGGAAGATAATGTGCGCATAATCATTGGCGTTGATACACAATTTGTTTTTCATGCCCTGAAGTCAATCGATGTCATGCAGCGGCATTTCCCGTTCCGGGAGTTCCATGATTTTATCGCCGGTGACCATGACGAGGTGCTTGAGGTTTTCGCGCCGGTCATTCGCTTTCCGCCGGCCTCGCTCAACCCGGATGATGTCTCGACCGCCAACAGCAATTACGCAAAAATGGCCTATTCGCTGCAGGAACAGGGCGTCAACGTCATTGAGGCACCGGCGCGGATGAACCGGCACAAGCAGGAAGTCAAACACAGCGATGACCAGCGGCTGATGATCAAGCTCGCCCTGACCTGCACGCGGCTGAAACCGGACTTTCTGGTGCTGGTCGCCGCCGATGGCGATTATGCGCCGCTGGTCTGGGGCCTGCGCGAGGAAGGAATCCGTACCAAGGTGATTTCCGACCCGGCGGTGCTGTCGGCGGACCTGCGTCTTGCTGCCTTTTCCAGCTCCGACCTGTTCCGGGTGATCCAGCAAATCGAGCGCCAGCGCGAATCCGTCGGATGAGCTACGGGAAAGGCTGGCAATGCCTTGATTTTGCGCGTATCTGCGTGTGAAATGTCGAGGAGGGACCAGCAAGCCATGACCAGCACCGCGCCACGTCATCCGTTTCCTGAAGCGCTCCGGGCGCAGTTGCAGCAACGCTTTGGCAACCGCTTTCAGGTCGGCGCGGAGTTCCGTCGCCAGCACGCCCATACGCTGAGCGTGATTTCCAACCAGCCGCCCGATGCCGTGGTGCAGCCGCTGAGCCGCGATGAGGTGGTCGACATCGTTCATTTGTGCAGCGAACATGATGTGCCGATGATCCCCTTTGGCGCCGGCACCTCGCTCGAAGGCCATGTCAATGCGCCCCGGGGCGGGCTTTGCATTGATATGGGGCTGATGCGGCGGATCATTACCGTTCATGCAGAGGATCTCGATTGCGTGATCGAGCCCGGGGTGACGCGCAAGTTTCTCAATGAGAACCTGCGTGATTCCGGCCTGTTTTTCCCGATTGATCCGGGCGCGGACGCTTCGCTGGGCGGCATGGTGTCCACGCGCGCTTCCGGCACCAATGCGGTGCGCTATGGCACGATGCGCGACAATGTCATTTCGCTGGAAGCGGTCCTGGCAGATGGCTCGGTGGTGCGCACCGGCGGGCGGGCACGCAAGTCCTCGGCCGGTTACGATCTGGCGCGGCTGCTGACCGGGGCCGAGGGCACGCTGGGCATTGTCACGGAAATCACCCTGCGCCTGCATGGCATACCCGAGGCGATTGCCGGCGGCATTTGCCCGTTTCCGAGCGTGCGGGCGGCCTGCGATGCCGCCATCGTCACCATCCAGTCCGGCCTGCCGGTGGCGCGGATCGAATTGCTCGATGCCCTGCAGGTCAAGGCCTGCAATGCCTATTCGCGGCTGACGATGCCGGAACAGCCGATGCTGTTTCTGGAATTTCACGGCAGCGATGCCGGGGTGGCCGAGCAGGCGCGGCGCTTTGGCGAGATAGCCGCGGAATTTGGCGCGGGCGCCTTCCAGTGGACCGCCAAGCCGGAGGAGCGCAGCAAGCTCTGGCAGGCGCGCCATGATGTCTATTGGGCGACGCGCGGCCTCGCGCCGGGTCTTTCCAGCATATCCACCGATGTCTGCGTGCCGATCTCGCGGCTGGCCGATTGCGTCGAGGCGACCCAGGCCGATATTGCCGCAACCGGCCTCATCGCCCCCATCGTCGGCCATGTCGGTGATGGCAATTTCCATCTTGGCTTGATGTTCGACCCGGAAAAGGCCGGCGAAAACGAGCGAGTTGCGGCGTTTCTTGACAGATTGATCGAACGCGCGCTGTCGATGGAGGGCACCTGCACCGGCGAGCATGGCATCGGCCAGGGCAAGGTGAAATATATGAAGCGCGAACATGGTGCCGCCACCCTGGCGATGATGGCCAGCATCAAGCACGCGCTCGATCCAAGGGGCTTGATGAACCCAGGAAAAATTCTCCCGATGGATTGAGTTCCGGCCCAGCACAGGCCACATTTCATCCGGGCAAGGAAACAGGTTGTGCGGGAATTTCTGACGTATTTCGGGCTGTTTCTGGTGCTGGTGCTGTGCACCGCGCTGATTGGTCCGCAATTTGTCAATTGGGATGCCGAGCGCGACGTGATGGCGCGGCATCTGACGCAATGGCTGGGGCGGCCGGTGCAACTCGGCGGGCCAGTCAGCCTGCGGCTGCTGCCGGCACCCAAATTGCGGCTCGGGGCCCTGAAGGTGGGCGGCACGGCGGCGCAGAGCCATTTCGTGGCGCGCGATGTCAAGCTCGATCTGGCGGTGATGCCGTTGCTGCAGGGCAAGATCGAGCTCACCACCGCATCCTTCGATCATGCCCGGATCACGCTGGTGCAGAATGCGGCCGGCGGGTTTGACCTGCCGCTGCCGCCCTCGCCGCATATGCGCGGTGTGGCGCTCGCGGCGCTGCGGCTGAACGATGGCATGATCAGCTTGCTGCGGAGCGATGGCACGCCGCTGCTGGCGCTCGACAGGCTTAATGTCACGGCGACAGCGGCATCGCTGCCTGGCCCGCTGCATGCCAGCGGAACGGTCGCAAGCCCGCAAGGGACGCTGGCCTTCAGCCTCGATACCGGTGCCATCAAGGGCGACGACATGCCCCTGTCATGGTCGAGCGCGTCAGCAGGATCATGGCCGCAGGCTGACTTTACCGGGGTGCTGACCTTCGATGCCGGGGCGCTGACAGCGCGGGGCGATAGCGTGCTTCATGGCCAGTTGCGGGCTAAGCCGGGCGGCAAGGTATTGCCCTGGGCCGCGCATATGAAAATTGCCGCCGGTCTGTCGCATGTCGCCGCCAGCAACCTGCAGCTGACGCTTGGCGGCGGCGCGGCGGCGCTGCATGCGCGTGGTGCCGCAAGCGTCAATTTTGCGCCGCAACCGCGAGCAGCTGTCAGCCTTGTGGCCAGCCAGCTCGACCTCGACCAGTTGATCGCCGCACGGCCGGTCAAGCCTGACCCTGCCCTGACGGTGGCAACCCTCGATCCGCTGGCCTGGCTGATGCCGCCTGGAGTGCCGCCATCCCTGCCGCTGGCGTTGACGGTGACGGCGACAACGCCGATTCTCAATTGGGGGGCGGATGGTGTGCGCAATGTCAGCGCCAGGCTGCAACTTGCGCCGGGCCAGCCGGTGCGGCTGGATTTTGCGGCGCTGGCGCCTGGCGGCAGCAAGCTCGATGTGCATGGCGCGGTCGATCGCGGGGTGGCGGCGGATTTCAACGGCGATGTTGCGGCGAGCACCGATGATGCGCCGGCGCTGGCGCGCTGGCTTCACCGCTTGCAACTGGCACCGGCAGACGCCCTTGCCACATGGCTGAAGGCCCTGCCCTTCGAGGCGGTTGGCTGGCAGGGCCCCCTCAAGCTGTCGCAGGTGAGTTTTGCCAGCCGCAACGCAAAATTGCGGCTCGATCGCACAAGGCTGAACGGGGCCTTCGCCTATACGGCGGCACAAGATGGAAAACCGGCGCGGCTCTTTGCCGATGTCGATGCACCAATGCTTGATCTTGACCAGGTGCCGCAAAGCCCGGTTCTGGGCGATGCCGCGCTCGATCTCGATCTGGCGCTGCGGGCGCATGCGGTGCGCGTCGCGCATTTTGGCGCCGGCATGATCGATGCCGGCGATGTGGATTTTCACCTGACGCGCAGTCACGGCCAGCTTGATCTCAAGAGCCTGAAAGTGGCGCATCTCGGCGGTGCCGATATTGTCGCCTCGGGAAACCTCGGCGCTGGTGGCGGCGTGCTGCAAGCCGATATTTCCGCGAGCCGCCTCGTTGCGGCGAGCCAATTGCTGGCGCGGCTGTTTCCCGGGCCGCTGAGCGCTGCCTTGCAGGTGCGGGCGCCGTTTCTGGCCCCAGCTCGCCTGCATATCGAGGCCGCGAGCAAGGGCGCGCCCGGCCTGCCGGTGAGCGCGCAGATCAGCGGCACGCTGGCGGCAACCGCCGTCACCGGCAGCGTTACGCCCGGCGTCAAGGGCGCCGATGCGCATATCGCCCTCAAGGCCCCGGACAGCGCCGCGTTTTTGCGCCAGATCGGGTTTGAAACCCTGCCCTTGCAGGGCCTAGGGCGCGCCGATGTCACGCTCGATCTTGCAAGCGATGGCACCGGCTATAGCGTCAAAACCACTGCCAAAGTGGCGGGCGGAGTGTTTGATTGCCTATGCCATCTCGTCTTGAAGCCGAAGGGGCTCTATGGCGGCGGCAAGGTGCAGGTCCAGAGCCCGGATATTCTGCCGCTGACAAGGGCGCTGGCGCTGGCCCTGCCTGTGACGGAAGCGCAAATGCCGCTGAACCTGAGCGCGAGTTTCAAGCGCGATGATGACGGCCTCGCCATCAGCGCGCTCAAGGGCGTTGCCGACGGCAATGATTTTAAAGGCGATTTGCACTGGCAGGCTGGCGAGCAGAAACATGGAATGGTCGGCGGCAGCCTCGATATCGGCGCCTTGACGTTTCGTGGCCTTGGTGCGCTGGTGCTTGGCACCCTCTCCCCGCAAAGATCGGCCTTCACATCCGTGCAGGCTTTCGGTGCGCCCTTTGATCGTCTCGATATAGCCGGCTTGCATGTGCAGACGCCGCAGTTCAGCTTCGATGACGGGGCGACGCCAGCGGCTCCGGCTTCCTTCAATCTCAGCCTGCAGCACCACAGCCTGACGATCGACCGCTTTGTGGGCACCCTTGCCGGGGGCAAGCTCGGCGGCAAGCTGACGATCTCGCGCCATGGCACGCAGGCCTCGGCCACAGGCACCGCCCGGCTTGCCGGTGGCCGGGTCGATGTGCCCGGCCTCAAGGCGCTTGTGGATGGCACAATCAATATTGCGACGACCGGTTCCTCGCGAGCGGGATTGCTGAAGGCGCTTGCTGGCGAGGGCTCGGTGACCTTGCATGAGGCCGAGGTGCCCAGGGCTGATCCGCAGGCGCTGGCCGCTACCCTGCAGGCGCTGGGCGATGGCGCACGGCACATAGGCGCGGGCCATGTCGGTGCCTTGCTGCAGGCCGGGCTCGACAAGGGCGCCTTCAAGCTTGGCGATCAGCCGCTCGTGGCGACACTTTCGGGCGGGGTTCTCGATCTGCGCCCGGCTGGCGCGGCGGCGCGCCTGCATATCACGCTTGATCTGGCGCAATCGACCTTGAAAGAAACCCTGTCGCTGCCCCCGGCCCCGGCCCCGGCACTGTGGAGCGGCCCGCCGCCGCAGATCGGCCTGAGTTTCAGCGGCCCGGTGGCGGCGCCGCAGCGGCAGATCGAGATGGGAGGCTTGCTCGATGGCCTCGCCACGCGGGCGATAGCGGTGCAGAAGGCGAAAATTGCCGCTTTCAAGGCCGACGTCCAGGAGCGGGCGATGTTCGAGCGACGGTTGCGCGGCTGGCGCAAGATGGAGCGCGATGCGGCCTTTGAGAAAAAATTCGAGGCTGAGCGCGCTGCTGCTGC
This sequence comes from Hyphomicrobiales bacterium, assembly GCA_019075905.1. Lineage (GTDB taxonomy): Bacteria > Pseudomonadota > Alphaproteobacteria > Rhizobiales > Beijerinckiaceae > REEB77. The sequence goes on along the minus strand of JAGXAM010000010.1, from coordinate 102,110 downwards.
CGAGGCCCGGAAGGCCGCCGAAGCCAGTGCTGCGCAAAAGGCCCTGCTCGCAGCCAAGAAGATCATGACGCCAGCCAAGTCAGTGGCCCCGGCACCCCTTGTCATCAAGCCGCTGGCGCCGCTGCACTTTCAGGGCGCGCCCGCCAAGCCGGTGCCACCACCGCTCATGCTGGTGCCACCGGCGGGGACGGCACCGGCGCATTGAGGGCGGCACGCTCCAGCAGATGCACGCGCAGCGCACTCGAAAGATTGGCCTTGCCGCGCTGCGCATCGATCTCGCCGATCAGCGCGGCGCGTGACATGCCGCGACGCGCCGCCTCGTTGCGCAAGGCCTGCCAGAAGGCATGTTCGAGCGATATGCTGGTCGCATGACCGGCAATGATCACCGAATGTTTGGTCACAAGGGTCGGATCAGCGCTCATCTTCAGGATTGCGCCTCGTCATGACATGGGCCTGCCAGCGCCTTGTCTCAAGGGCCTCGGTGGCGGCGGCAGCATCGCGCTCTGCACCGCTGCGACCATGCAGCGCGCGGTTCTGCGCGGCTATCGCCGCCGCCTCGGCGCGTCTTGCCTGTTTGCGGGCGCGGCGCAGATTGATGATCTCGGCCACGCGCGCGCCGCTCAGGGCTTGCGGCGGGAGAAATCGACCGCGACCACCTTGCCGCTGTCATCGGAAGTTATGGCATCGGCCTGGGGCTCGCGCTGGATGCGCTTGCCACGCTCCTCGATGTTCTTTGCCAGTTGCGCGGCGGCCGAAACCGGGGTTGCCACCTTGCTGGCCGCTGGCGCCGGTTCGGCGGCGGGCTCATCAGCGCTGGCAACATCAAAGCGCAGGCCGAACTGCACAGAGGGATCGTAAAATTCGGTGATGGCGCTGAAGGGTATCACCAGCCGCTCCGGCACATGGTTGAAAAACAGCACAACCTCCAGGCTGTAATCGCTGACCACCAGATCCTGAAACTGGTATTGCAGGATGATGGTCATCTGCTCGGGGCAGCGCTTCAGCAGTTCCGGCGAGAGTTTGACGCCGGGCGCATCGGTGCGGAAGCTGATCTGGAAAAAATGCCCGCCGGGCAAGCCGTCACGGGCGGCATCGCCAATGACGCCGCGTATCACCTGGCGCATGGCTTTCTGAACTTTGAGATCATAGCGGATCAGGTCGTCTGCCATTTTATTCGTGCCTGCCTCGCAAAGTGCCATCATCAATAAAGTGGAGGCTTCTGTTGCCAGGTGCCTCCGGACCCCGCCTGAAGGGGCTAACCCACAGGGCTTAATTTCGGTACCAGCACTGCATTACGCAGCGAGGGCCACCGGAGCATAGTTGTCATTTGCAACTACAGGTTTGACCCGATAACGGTGGTATCATGCCGGGCAAAAAAACTTCCTTTCAACTCCCCGTCGAAGCTGTTTCGCCCCCACCCAAACGGCCACGCGGCTGCTTGGGTGGAGGCGCCGGGTACCGCCCCCGGGTCCGGAAAATCTATTACGAAGTCCGTTTATCGCCATAGTCGCCTTGCGGTGACGCTACGAATATAGGCGCTCGTTCGCCATTTGAACAGTGGCAATCACCGCCCTGAAGGCCTCATTTCATGCAGGTCGGGCATCGGGCAGCGGCATATGCGGCGGCGCGCGCAAGGCGGCGGCACGGGCGCGCCCGAGCCAGTTCTGGCGGGCGGCCTCCAGCCCCCAGACTGCACCCATGGCCAGTGAAAAGAACGGCCAGTGATCAATGTCGATCTGGAAGCCCTGCATGAAATGCGCGAGTGTCGCCGGCCAGATGATCTGGGCATAGCGCTGATAGGGCGAGGGCTTCAGGGCGAGCCGCAAGCCGACGAAGTTGGTGGTTATGGCGAGGGCGATGAAGACGAAACCGGCGAGCCAACCGGAATTGGCAAAGGCTCCAATGTAGGATTCATGCGGTTCAAGCCCGTAAAACAGCCGGAACCGCAGCGGCCCATAGCCCCAGGGCAGTGTGAAGAGGTGCTTGAGCGAGCGCATCTGGTTGCCGAAGCGGCCATTGGCGCCGGTGTCGTAGGAATGCAGCAATTGCGCGCGCTCGAAGAAGAATCTGCTGAAATCGGCGTTGAGCAGCAGCACCAGGAATAACAGCACGGCGAGGCTCACGATGATGGCAAAGGTCAGCGCCACGCGGCGGCGGGCCCGGGCATCGGGGCTGGTGACATAGGTCAGGAAGCCCAGCAGCATCGAGGTGACGACCAGCGCCCCCCATGAGCCGCGTGAAAAACTCAGGAGAATGCCGCCGCATATCAGCAGCAGGAAGGGAAACAGGATCATCGCCCGCTTCGGGCTGGAGCGCAGCACCACCTGCAGGCCATAAAGCGCGCCGAGCACGCAAAATGAGCCCATGACATTGGGATCATTGAAAGTGCCGGCGGCGCGCTGGCCCTCGACCTCAAAATGCGCCGCCATGCCGCCAATGTTCAAAAAGCCGACCACCGCCGCGAGGCTGGTGATGCAGCAGGAGATGAAATAGGCCTTGAGGAAGATATTTACGCGCTCGTGGGTGTTATTGGCGAGAAACAGCGCCGCAAACATCGCGAAGGTAAAGACCACGGTCGAATAATAGGTGTATTGGAAGGCGTCCGGCTCGGTGACATAGGGCAGCAGCGCAAACATTTCGAGGAACTGGCGCGCCAGCAGCAGCCCGAAAAAGACGATCTGCACCCGGTTCAGCGTGAAGCGGGTGAACAGCCAGACCGGCATCATCATTACCAGCAGGATGTCATAGGGCGCGGGCTTTATATCCTCGATGCATGAAATGGAAATGGCGGCCCACCACAGCAACTGCAGCGCGCCTTCCAGCGACAGGTAGCGGTGGCGGCGCGCGAGGGTTCGAAGTGCTTGTGGCATGGGCGGTTCTGCTGGCAGGAACGAGAGGCAGGCGCGAGGCTGCCGCCCCCGGTTAGTGGTTCACAGCTTGCCTCAACATGGTTAAGGATTGGCTTCCGCCGCACGCAGTTCAGTAATGCTGGAGGCCGATCTTGACCGCCAGCACGAGACAAATGACGATCAGCACCGGGCGCACCAGCTGCGCCCCGCGAGACACCGCCATGCGGGCGCCAAGACGCGCGCCGAGAAACTGCGCCAGGCCCATCATCAGGCCGACACCCCACACCACCTTGCCAGCAATGATCCAGGCCAGCAGCGCGCAGACATTGGAAGCCAGATTGCAGATTTTGGTGTGGGCCGCCGCCTTGATCATGCCAAAGCCGGCAATTTCGACAAAGGTGATCATCAGGAAGGCGCCGGTGCCGGGCCCAAAGGCGCCATCATAAAAGCCGAGCAGCGGCACCAGCGTCAGGCCCAGCACCGGCAGGCCGAGACGGGCATGCGAATCTGAATCGCTGATGCGCGGCGAAAACAGGAAATACAGCGCCACCAGCACCAGAAGCACCGGCAGCGCCTTCATGATCAGGCCAGAGGGCAATTGCGCCAGCGTGGCGACGCCGAGCAAGGCGCCGAGCCCGGCCGCCACCGGCAGCGGCCAGACCTGGCGCAATTCGATGTTCTGGGCGCGCAGATAGGCCAGCGCCGCCGTGCCCGATCCGAAGGTCGATTGCAGCTTGTTGGTGGCGAGCGCCGCCAGAGGGTTGTAGCCCGCCAGCGCCAGCACCGGCACGGTCAGGAGCCCGCCGCCACCCCCAATGGCATCGATGAAGCCGGCGGTGAAGGCAGCGACGCACAGCAGCGCCAGCGTGAGCAGGAACATCGGGGTGCTCTCAGCTCAGCGGTTTTGGAATTTGGCGGGGCGCTTTTCCAGAAATGCCGTCATGCCCTCTTTCTGGTCTTGGCCAGCAAACAGCGAGTGAAACACCCGGCGCTCAAACCTGATGCCCTCGGCGAGCGTGGTCTCATAGGCGCGGTTGACGCTTTCCTTGGCCAGCATCACGGCGGGCCGTGACAAGCCGGCAATGGTCGCGGCCGCCTTGAGGGCCTCGTCGAGCAGGCTCGCCAGCGGCACGATGCGCGATACCAGACCGGCGCGCTCGGCTTCAGCGGCGTCCATCATGCGCCCGGTCAGGCACATGTCCATGGCCTTGGACTTGCCAACAAAGCGCGTGAGGCGCTGCGTGCCCCCGGCACCCGGAATGACGCCGAGATTGATCTCCGGCTGGCCGAATTTGGCATTGTCGGCGGCGATGATGAAATCGCACATCATTGCAAGCTCGCAGCCGCCGCCAAGGGCATAGCCGGCAACAGCGGCAATCACCGGCTTGCGGGTGCGGCTGACGCCTTCCCAGGAGGTGATGAAATCTTCGAGATAGACATCGAAATAGCGCTTGTCGCGCATTTCCCGGATGTCGGCCCCGGCGGCAAAGGCCTTGGCCGAACCGGTTATGACGATGGCGCCGATGCCGGCATCGGCCTCAAAAGCCGTCAGGGCGAGATTCATCTCGTCGATCAGCGGCGTCGAGAGGGCGTTCAGCGCCGCTGCCCGGTTAAGGGTGATCAGACCGACGGCGCCATGGGTGGCGACGATGATGTTCTCATAAGACAATTATAATCTCCCCGTTATGTCCTGTCCTCTACCATCGCGGTTCAGATCGCGGTGCGCAACCCCTCTGCAGCGACCAAAAGTCCGGCCGCGCGGAGCGGTGCTGCGGCCCGGCTTGCGGCATGTTCTTCAATATGCTAGTCAATCCAATAGTTTAGAATAAGTATAGCGTGATTTGTGCGTCCTGTATCGAGGAGTCGGGAATGGCAATGTGGTCTCCCCGTTCGAGTGATAGAAGCAATTATAGCGGCCGCGCGCCCGGCAAATTGAATGCTCGCACCTCGCTTGGCGCGGTGTTGCAGCAGGCGGCGCATGAGACCGGCGTCATCGAAGTCAACCAGACGACACCACCACCGGAGCGCGCCATGCCGGATCATGCCTCGCCCAAATCCGGCCCGGGACGCAATACCGCAAGCCTCGCCGCTTTGCTGGGAGTGCTGGTGCTGGCAGGAGCCGCTGCCACCGCCTTCGTGCTGCACGGGCGCGTCCTGCCCGGCAGCACTCTTTCGGTGTCGCGGACGCAGACGACCTCACAGACTGATAACCCGCTGGCGGCGCAGGCGTCCGAAACTGCAAGCGATCAGGACCAGCAGCAAGGTGGCCCGCCGGCCTTGGTGTTGCCAGATGCGGCAGCCAGCGCTGACACGGCGGCCAAGGCAGCCAAGCTGGTGATGGCGCAGGCGGCCCCGGTGGCAGCGGCACCCAAGGCGACAAGTGCCCTGCCCTCGGCAACCGGCCAGGGCCCGCAAGCCGCGACCCCGGCGCCGGCGGCCGTATCACCGGCAGCGGCTGCGGCGGCCCGCACCCTGACATTCGGCATGGTGGCGCCGTTCACCGGCCCCTCCCGCTCGCTCGGCCGCGAAATGAAAATCGGCATCGAAAGCGCCTTCGACCAGGCCAATGCGCTGGGCGGCGTGCACGGCGTCACTTTCAAGCTGGCTGTTGCCGATGACGGCTATCAGCCCTCACGCACGGCCGATGCCATGAACCAGTTGCTCGACCAGCAAAAGGTTTTCGGTTTCATTGGCAATGTCGGCACGCCGACGTCAGCCGTGGCGCTGCCGATCGCCCTCAAGGCGCATAAACTGTTCTTCGGGGCCTTTACCGGCGCGGCGCTGCTGCGCAATGACCCGCCTGACCGCTATGTCTTCAATTATCGCGCCAGCTATGGCGAGGAAATGGCGGCAACCGTGCATTATCTGTTGCAGGTGCGCCGCCTCAAGCCCAACCAGATCGCGGTCTTTGCGCAGGATGACGGCTATGGCGATGCCGGTTATGCCGGGGTCGCCAAGGCCTACCGGGCCCTGCCCGGCAATCCGCTGCCGCCGCCGCGCTTCAATTACAAGCGCAACACCATCGAGGTTGAGCCGGCGGTCAAGCAGCTGATGGCCCTCCACGGGCGCATCAAGGCGGTGATCATGATCGCCACCTATCGCGCCGCGGCAAGGTTCATCGGCCGCACCAAGGATCATTTCCCGAAAATGATCTACACCAACATTTCCTTCGTCGGCTCAACCTCGCTCGCCGAGGAATTGATGCTGCTCGGCGGCAAATATGCTGATGGCGTGGTCGTCACCCAGGTGGTGCCGGCGGTCGATGCCTATTCGACGCTGATTCTCAAATACAAGTCGGCGATCTCGACATATTTCCCCGGCGAGGCACCCGATTATGTCTCGCTCGAAGGCTATATTGACGCCGAGCTGCTGCTGCATGCCATTGATGTCGACAAGGGGCCGATCACCACCGACAGCATCGTCAGCTCGCTGGAATCGCTGCATAATTACGATATGGGTCTCGGCACGCCGCTGTCATTCTCGATGGATAACCACCAGGCTTCACACAAGGTCTGGGGCACGGTGATCGACGACAAGGGCAAGTTTCACGCCATTGACCTGAACTGAGCGAGCCCGACGGCTGGCGGTGATTTGCAGGTGCGAAGGTGCGGGTTTCTGCCTTGAAATTGCCATGATTGAAAAGCCGCGCGCCTTGGCGCGGCCTTGTTGCGAATGCGAACAATTATAGTGATTTCAAGAAGATAGACCGCAACTTGCGACAGGGCGTCACAGGCGCCACCGGCATGAAAATTCCCCCTTGCTTTTTGTGCAGCGCAAGAGCATATTATTGCGGTGCAGTAACGCTGTTACTGCCGATGCCCTCCTTGGGCGTTTCCTCCCTAGACTTGGGCCGCTGTGGCAACACGGCGGCCTCTTTTTTTGCCTATTCGGCGGCGCGACGCGGCAAGATAAAGCTGCCAAAACTCATCTTGTTGATATCACTACACAAACGCTCGATATTCGCCTGCACGGCGGCAAAGCCGGCATGGCGCTCGAAGGTCGCCTCATTCATATAAAGCGCGCGATTGATTTCAATTTGCACGCAATGGACCCGGCTATAGGGGTTGCCATAATGCTCGGTAATGTAGCCGCCGGCATAGGGTTTGTTGCGCTGCACAATGTAACCAGCGCTGCGCAGGCTGGTCTCGATCGCCTCAATCAGCCGCGGATCGCAGCTCGAACCGAAGCGGTCACCGATCACGACATCGGCGCGCATCGGTTCCTCGCGGGCGCTGGTGCCCATCATGGTCGAAGGCATGGAATGGGCGTCGATCAGGATGCAGACACCGAAGGCGGCGCGAGCACTGGCGATGAGGGCTGCAAGTTTGCTGTGATAGGGCAGATAGAAGCCCTCGATGCGCCGCAGGGCCTCGCTGACCGGCAGGCGCTCGCCATAAAGTTCCTGCCCGTCGCCGGCGAGGCGGGCCAGGGTGCCGAGGCCGCCAGCCACGCGCAGCGAGCGGGTGTTGGCACCGGGCGGCAGGCGTCCGTCGAACATGCGCGGGTCGAGCTCCAGCGGCTCGCGGTTGACGTCGACAAAGACGCGCGGAAAGCAGGCCGAAATCAGCGGCGCGCCGAGGCCCGGGGCGCAGCCGAACAATTCATCAACGAAGGCATCTTCCGAGCGCCGCAGTGCGGCAATGCCGAGCCGCACCTGGCTGAGGAAGGATGGCGGGAAGGTGCGCCCGGAATGGGGCGAACTCACTACCAGGGGGCTTAGCAGCACCGATGGCAAGGCGAGATCGACGCCATCGCCGCCGGGTAAATCGGCGATCAGGATGCCGTCGCCGGCCGGCCTCACGGACGCCCCAGTCTAGCGGCAGCGGCGGCCAGCGCGTGAATGGTGGCGTAATCGCGGTTGGCGAGTGCGGCTTTCGGCACCATCCAAGAGCCGCCGACGCATTCGACATTGCCCAGGGCAAGATAGGTCGGGGCGCGGGCGGCATCGATGCCGCCGGTGGGGCAGAAGGAGAGGTCGGCCAGCGGCCCGGCCAACGAGGAGAGCGCCCCTGCCCCGCCGGCGGATTCGGCCGGAAAGAATTTCAGGGCACGAAAGCCGTGTTCGCGCAGGTGCATGGCCTCGCTGGCGGTGGCAACACCGGGCAGGAACGGCACCGGCGCTGCCAGCGCTGCGCCCATAAGGCCCGGGGTCATGCCGGGCGATACCAGAAAGGTAGCGCCGGCCTTGATGCTGGCCTCGATCTGCGAGGCTTCGACAATGGTGCCGGCCCCGACGATGGCACCAGGCACGGCCGCGGCCATGGCCTTGATGGCGGCGAGGGCGACGGGCGTGCGCAGGGTGATTTCAAGCACCATCAGCCCCGCTGACACCAGCGTGCGCGCCAGTTCGACGCCGCCTTCGACATCATCGATGGTCAGAACCGGAATCACCGGTGCGCGGTGCATCAGTTCCAGGGTCGCTTTGGTGTGGCTATAGGATGTCAATGCGGGTCTCCCGTTGGTCAGGGGTCATTGTGGCTGCTCTTGGCGCGCGCCGCAATGGCATTGTGTGCCAGGGGCGCAAGGTCACGACACATGTGTTGCAGGTGCTGCATGGCACGCCGTTTTCTGGCGGTGCCAGCTAAAGCCGGTGCGCCTCGCCCTGCCCTTCCGGCACCGGGCGAAGCGCGGCTTCATTCGCCCCAGGATTTCAGCGCCTCGCCCAGCGCCTGATCGCCTTGCGTGCCCTTCTCGATCGACAAAACCGCGACGAGACCATTGGCGAAGCGAACGCGCAGATCAATCCACGGCCTGGCCTTCAGCAGGTCCAGGTTCTTGGTTTCGACGTTGGGATCGTCCTGCAGGGCAACGATGAAATGATTGTCCAGCACCGGCGTCGTCAGGCCGATGAGCGGCGTGCCGGCGGGTTTGGCTTCCTCGCGCATCGCCGGCATCAACATGACCTTGACGGCACCTGTGGTGTTGCCGGGCAATTGCTTGAAATCCACCCTGATGGTGTGCGAGGCCGGGAACACCTTGTCAGTATTCTTCTGGATCGTGACCTTGACGCTCATGTCGGCGTCGGGGATCTCGGCATTGGCTACCACGGCCTTCTGCAGCGGCTGGCCAGCATTGTTGACATCGACCACGCGCCAGGTCGCCGTGCCCTGATAGCCCTTCTGGGTCGGCTGGTCGCCGGTGGCACCGGGCGCAGGCGCGACCTGGATCACGAGCAGCGCGTGGCTGGCAACGAGGGTCTGGTCCTGCGCAGGCTGGGAGGCCGGCGTCTGGTCGGCAGCGCTGTTGTCGGTGGCGGGCGGCGCGGCGGCGCTTGAAGCTGCGGCGGTGGCAGATGTGTCGTTCGAGGTGCCGACCTGCGCGGTGTTCTTCGCCGGGGCGGCCGGTTCGGCGGCGGGCGGCGTCACCGGCTCGACCTTGACCTTGTGGACCTTGGTGGTGGCGATGGCGACAGGCTTGCTCAGCGGCTTGGGCGGCAGCAGGAATTCAGCGACCCCGGCGGCCGCGCCGATCGCCAGCAATCCCAGCACAAGAAACACCAGATAGCCGCGTCTTGCCGGGGTTTCGTCCGCCGTGTCGCGAGCCCGGGTCTGGCTCACGGCATCGGGCAGCGGCGGGCGCTGCGTTTGCGTCGCGGGCGACTGCACCGGCGGGCGCCATTGCGGCGGCGACACCGGTTGCGCGGGCGGTTGTGCTGCCGGTTGCGGCGGTGGCGCCGGTGCGACCGGGGCCGACGGGGCTTTGGTCTCGACCGGCGGCAGGCCCGGCGGGCGGATGGTGGCGGGAGGGGGCTCAGGCGCCGGGCTGGCCGGGCCAGGGCTGGCGAATTTTGCTTCGACCTGCCGGCAGGCAGAGGCCAGCGCCGCCATTTCGGTCTGGACGCCTTCGGCGCTCATCGGCGGGTTCATGCCCGCAAGATAATTGGCCAGCGCCTTTTCGGCCTGGCGATATTTTTCCGCCCGCCCGCTGACGTTGTCAGGCGCCAGATTAGCGACGGCACGTTCAATCAGGGAATAATAATCTGCCATAGGTGATGCCGCCTGTTCCCTTCACCCTAGTCCTGAAATGGATCATGCACCAGAATCGTATCGTCACGTTCAGGACTCGTCGAGGCAATTGCAACAGGAGCCTGCGTCAATTCTTCAATTCTGCGCACATATTTCACCGCTTGCGCCGGAAGATCGGCCCAGGAACGCGCGCCGCTGGTCGATCCCGACCAGCCGGGCATGGTTTCATAGACCGGCTTCAGGCGCGCCTGCGCCGCCTGGGCTGCGGGCATGTGGTCGATATGCTGGCCGTCAAGCTCATAGGCCGTGCAGATATTGAGCGTCTCGAAACCATCGAGAATGTCGAGCTTGGTCAGGGCGAGGCCATTGATGCCGGAGGTTGCCACCGCCTGGCGCACCGCTACCGCATCAAACCAGCCGCAACGGCGTGGCCGCCCGGTATTGGTGCCGAATTCGCGGCCGCGCTCGCCGATCCGGCGGCCGATCTCATTGTCGAGTTCGGTCGGGAAAGGCCCGCCGCCGACGCGTGTCGTATAGGCCTTGGCAATGCCGAGCACATAGCCGATGGCGCCCGGCCCGAGGCCCGAGCCGGTGGCCGCTGCCGCCGCCACCGTGTTCGATGAGGTTACGAACGGGTATGTGCCATGATCGACATCAAGCAGCGAGCCCTGCGCGCCCTCGAACAGGATGCGCTTGCCGGCGCGGCGCAATTCGGTCAACCGCTGCCAGGCGACATCGATAAAGGGAAGAAGCTGCGGCGCGAGGCCGAGCAGCAACTGGCGCAGCGCTGGGGCATCGACCTCGCCGATACCAAGCCCGCGCCGCAAGGGATTGTGATGCGCCAGCACCCGGGCGATCTTGTCATCGAGGCTGGCAGGTTCGGCAAGGTCCATCAGCCTGATGCCGCGACGCCCGACCTTGTCCTCATAGGCGGGGCCGATGCCGCGCATGGTCGTGCCGATCTTGGTTCCGGTGCCGGCGGCCTGCTCGCGATGCGCATCGAGTTCGCGATGAAGCGGCAGGATCAGCGTGACATTCTCGGCGATTTTGAGGTTTTCCGGGCTGATGGCGACGCCATCGGCGCGCAGCGCCGCGATTTCCTTCACCAGATGTTCGGGATCAAGCACGACGCCATTGCCAATGACGGATAATTTGCCCGGCCGGACGATGCCGGAGGGCAGCAACGCCAGTTTATAGACCTTGTTGCCGATGACCAGCGTGTGGCCGGCATTATGGCCGCCCTGAAACCGCACCACGACATCGGCGGATGTCGACAGCCAGTCAACGATCTTGCCTTTGCCCTCATCGCCCCACTGGGCACCAACGACCACCACATTCGCCATATTTTGCACCGATTCTGCCGCGCGCGCCCCGACGACTGCGACTGCAGGCTAAAAAAAACCCGGCGCAAGGCCGGGGCTGTTGCGCGAACCAGATAGCCAATCGGCGCGAATGTGTAAAGGGCGCGCGCCTTTGCCGCGTTGGCGGCGATCGTCGCGACGTCACCGCCACAACAAAACAGGATTATGTCCTCATAATAGGATTGTTTTCCGCTAATTTCGTGATAATAGGACACAAGGCCTATTTGCGGTGGTGAAGGCCGAGCCTGGCGGATGTCTTTTTTTGGCTTTCATGAAAGGAGCACGACATGAATCAACGGCGCAAGCTCATGCTGGTGGCCACGACCTGCCTGCTGGCGGCGAGCATTCCTGCCTTCAGCCAGCGACGCAGCAGCGCGGCGCGGCCGCCGGTTGCCACGCCGAATTTCGCCCTTGGCGGCGGCTTTCGCCGTGATCCGCTGCCCGGGCCCTATCCAGCGCTGGTCACGCATATTGTCGATGGCGACACGTTTGAGGCGAAGATGCGGATCTGGTTTGGTCTTGAGAAAGTCACGCTGGTGCGGGTGCGTGGGATTGATGCACCCGAATTGCACGCCCGCTGCGCCGCCGAGGCGCGTGGTGCCAAAGCGGCGCGCTCGACCCTGCGCGATTTCATCGGTGGGCGGCGGGTGATGCTGCGCGAGGTCGGAGTCGACAAATATGGCGGGCGGATTGATGCCAGCGTCTGGGTCTATGATCCGACAGCGCCGCAAGCCCCGCCGGAAAATCTCGACGGGCTGATGCTGGCGGCGGGTCTGGTGCGGGTCTATCACGGTGGCCGGCGTCACAGCTGGTGCACCAAAGGGGCTTTTGCCGCCCTAACGCCGCATCTGCACGCGCCGTGACGGGTTATGCCGCTATGTCTTGATGAGACTGTCGAGTTTCTTGAAATGCGCGGCCAGCAGATAATAGAAGGTCACCCGGGCCTTGTCGTGGTCGGCATGCATGGTGGTGCAGACCTGCTTGATGGCAGCATCGATCTTGCCGTCATCGGCAAGACCAAGCTTGCGCTTGCACCAGCTCTCGCGCACCCGGTCCAGCTCGGCCTTGTCGGAGCAGGCGACCAGCGATGAATTGCGGTTGCGCAGGGCGATTCCGAGATGCTTGACGATTGCCGCCACATGCTGCTCGTCAGCCTTGGCGGCATATTTTCTTACACTTGCGAGATGATCGGTCATTTTGGCCCTCCTTGTTGATTTTTTGACCTGTCTGCTAACATCGCTGGCTGGCCCGCCAGTCAGGGCTCCATGATGACCCGTGTGCCGACGCTCACCCGCGCATAAAGATCGCGGATATCGGCATTGTGCATGCGGATGCAGCCATAAGAGACGGCGTGCCCTATGCTCCACGGCATGTCGGTGCCGTGAATAGCAATCTCGTTGCGCTCCAGCGACAAGGCGCGCACGCCCATCGGGTTGTGCGGCGAGCCACCGGCGATGACGGCGGGCAAATTCGGGAAATCATGCTTGACCGAGGCCGGGGGCGACCATGCCGGGCGCACATATTTGGCATTGATGTAGGTGGCGCCGCGCCATTGCTTGCCAGGCTTGGGGACAGCCACCGGATAGGAAATCGCCTGGCCATGGCCGAGGGTGAAAAACAGGCGGCGAAGACGCTGGCTGATGATAATCTCGCCCTGCGGCACCGCAGTCGTTACCCGCACCAGAAAGGCATCGGCGACACCATGGGCCTTGCAAGCCGGCAGCAGGGTCATGGACAGCATGGCTGCCAGAGCGGCAGAAGGCATGAACCTCAACGACATCACGCTACACCTCGACATCACGCTACACCACGACATCTCCCGGCACCAAGGCGAAACACGGCCGGTCTCGCTCGGCGCATCCCCGTAAAAGCCCCGGGACACGTGCGATGCGCAGGAGTGCTAACACATTCGTAACTACACTGTCATTAGCGCAAATTGTAGCGGCGCGGATACTTGTCGGTCTGCTTAATTTGCGGCCCTCTGGCCCCGATTCACGGCACGAGCGGCCCGGGAAAGGCCTCCTCAGCGGCGCGCTGCCAATCGGCCTCACGGCGCTTGAACAGCCGCCAGACCAGAGCGAAGCCGATGAGCGCCAGCAAAAGCGCGGCAATACCAAGTGGCCCGGTGACCTTGTCGATGGATTTGCCGAAATAATAGCCGCCGAGGCCATAGAACGTCGCCCATACGATCGCCCCAGCCGCATTCCAGCCCATGAATTGCGGCCAGGCAAAACGGTTGATACCGGCAAGCAGCGCCGCAAATGCGCGCAGCAGCGCGACAAAACGACCGAGAAATACAATCAGGCCGCCGTAGCGCTGGAACATGTACTGGCCGAGCTTGATGCGGCTTGAGTTCATGCCAATCTTGTCGCCGTGCTTCAGCAACAGCCGCAAACCGAAATGACGGCCGATTTCATAGCCGATGGTCGAGCCGACAAAGGCCGCCAATGACACGATTGTGATGATGGCGACAATGTTGAGGGCATGGGCGGTGCCTGCCAGAATGGCGGCGCTCACCAGCACGATTTCGCCGGGCAAGGGCAGGCCCAGGCTTTCGGCCGCCACAAGCATGAAAATTGCCACATAGCCATATCGAGCAAGGATTTGATGGGCGTGAATCGCGAACATGACAGGCTTCCGGGCGGGGTCAAGAGCGCCCTTGTGCCAGCATGGCGTGGCCGAAACAAGCTGGCATCACGCCCTATTTGCGGCCAAACAGCCGTTCGAGATCGCTGAGCGGCAATTCGATCCATGTCGGGCGACCATGGTTGCACTGGCCGGAACCGGGGGTCGCTTCCATCTCGCGCAGCAGCGCGTTCATTTCCTCAAGCCGCAGGCGACGCCCGGCCCGCACCGAATGGTGGCAGGCGAAGGTCTTGAGGACGTGGTCGATCTTTTGTTCCAGCGCCATCAGGCGGCCCTCATCGACCAGCGTGTCGGCGAGATCGCGCACCAGTTGTTCGGGGTTGATGGCACCAAGCGTGGTCGGGGTGGTGCGCACCAGCACGGCGCCCGGCCCGAAGCGCTCAAGGGTGAGGCCAAGGCCGGCAAGCTCGTCCTGCACTGCTTCCAGCGCCGCAAGTCCGGCATCATCGAGGGCGATGACCGTCGGCATCAGCAGCCCCTGCCCGGCCTGCGGGCCCGCGGCGCGGGCCTTTTTCAGGCGCTCATAGACCAGCCGTTCATGGGCGGCGTGCTGGTCAACAATCACAAGGCCTCGCCCGGTCTGGGCGAGGATGAAGGCATCATGGATCTGCGCGCAGGCGGCCCCCAGCGGCGCCTCAGCCGGCTCAGGCGCCGGCGCGGCTTCATAGGGGCGCATCGCCGGCTCGCCCATGCCGGCAAAGCCGGGCGCGGCGGGCGAGGCCTGCCAGTCCCAGTTGCCGGGCGGGCGCGCCGTGGCGGCATAGGCATCGAGCCGCTGCAGCGCCCGGTCGCCGCCGGTGCTGGCAGCGCGGTGCAGCGCCCCTGCCAGGGTTGCCTTCAGTGCCCCGACAATCAGCCCGCGCACCAGCCCGGGATCGGCAAAGCGCACTTCGGCCTTGGCGGGATGGACATTGACATCGACGAAGGCAGGATCGCAGGTGATGAACAAGGCCAGCAGCGGGTGCCGGTCGGCCGGCAGATAATCCATATAGGCGGCGCGCACGGCGCCCTGCAGCAGGCGGTCGCGCACCGGGCGGCCATTGACATGGACATATTGCAGCTGGGCATTGCCGCGATGAAGCGTCGGCAGGCCGCAATAGCCGGCGAGCGTCACGCCCTCGCGCATGGCATTGACCTCAAGCGCATTGGCGAGAAAATCCTCGCCCAGACTCTGGCCGAGCCGCGCCGTGCCATCATCATCGGGCCCGCAGCCCTGCCAGTCAAAGCCCTGGATGGCGTCGCCATGCAGGCTGAAACGCACCGCAGGGTTGGCGATCGCCAGCCGCCTGACCGCTTCGGCCACGGCGAGCGCCTCGGCGCGGTCGGATTTGAGGAATTTCAGTCGTGCCGGAACGGCGGCGAAAAGATCGCGGATTTCCACCCTGGTGCCAGGCATGGCGGCGGCCGGCATGACCTCGCCCTTGATGCCGCCATCGACGCCCAGCCGGTGCCCGGGGCTGCCGTCATGCCGGCGCGAGGTGAGGTCGAGCCGCGCCACCGCGCCGATCGACGGCAAGGCCTCGCCGCGAAAACCAAGGGTTGTCAGCCGCTGCAAATTGCCGTGGCTCAATTTCGAGGTGGCATGGCGCTCGACCGCCAGCGCCAGATCGGCGCCGGTCATGCCCTCGCCGTCATCGGTGACGCGGATCAGCCGCTTGCCGCCCTGCTCGATAACCACCTCGATGGCCCTGGCCCCGGCGTCGAGCGCATTTTCGACCAGTTCCTTGACGGCGGCGGCCGGGCGCTCGATCACCTCGCCGGCGGCGATCTGGTCGATCAGCACGGGGTCAAGGCGGCGGATCTGGCTCATCGCTGGCGCGTCCGGCTCAAAGGCCTTGCGGGCGCCCGGCGATCGACACGAGCAGCTTGCCATCGCCAAACAGCCGCGCCGCGGCGCGCCGGGCATCGGCCATGGTCACGGCCTCGATCTCGACATTGCGGGCGTCAAGCTGGGTGACATCAAAGCCGGCGGTCTGCAGGAACACCAATTGCCCGGCGATCTTGCTGGAAGTGTCAAAGCGCAGGGCATAGGAGCCGGTGAGATAGCGCTTGGCCTTGTCGAGTTCCTCGGCGGTCGGGCCATCCTGACCCAAAGCTTTGATCTCGCGGGAAATGACCTCAAGCGATTCGGCGACGCGCTCGTTTTTGGTGGTGGTGGCGCCGGTCAGCAGGTCGCTGCGGTCATAATTGGCAAGTTGCGAATAGACCGAATAGGCAAGGCCGCGCTTCTCGCGCACTTCGCGAAACAACCTTGCCGTGAAAATGCCGCCACCGAGCACGTGGTTGACGACCATGGCGGCGCTGTAATCGGGATCATGCAGATCGAGGCCGGGACGGCCAAAGCGCACGGTCGATTGCGTGAGATCGAGATCGCTGACCCGGGTTTCACCCAGGGCCGACATGGATATTGCGGCAATGGCGCGGGTTCTTGCCGCGGCAGCGAGCGGCGCAAACACGCGTTCGAGTTCCTGCGCCAAGGTCGCGGCGCTGATGGCCCCGACGACAGCGATGCGGAGATTGTCGCGAGCCAGCAAGGCGGCATGCAGGCCGGCGACATCGGCGCGAGTGATGCCGGGCACGCTGTCAATGGTGCCGCGGGCGGCATGGCCATAGGGATGGCCAGGGAAAGCGGCAGCACGGAAAGCCCGCGCCGAGACGCTGTCAGGGTCATTAGCCTCGTGTTTCAGGCCTGCCACCATCTGCGCCTTGACGCGCTCCAGCGCATCCTCGTCAAAGCGTGGCTCATTCAACGCAAGGCCGAGCAGCGCAAAGGCACTGGCTGCCTCACCGGCAAGCGCACGCAGATGGCCGCTGACATGATCCCGGTCGGCCGAGAACGACAGTTCAATGGCCTTGTCATCCAGGGCATTGTGGAAGGCAGCTGCATCGAGCTTGCCGGCGCCTTCATCGAGCAGCGCCGCCATCAGCATGACCGCGCCGAATTTGCCGGCCGGGTCCTGCGCCGCACCGGCGCGGAAGGCGAAATCGACGGCGATGATCGGCACGGCATAATCCTCGACCAGCCAGGCGGTGACGCCGGAGGGCGAGGTTACCTTTTGCACGCGGCTGGCGCGCGATGGCGTGAGGCCGGCTTGCGACAATTCATTCATGGTTTGCTTCCGCCTCGACAGTCTTCAAATAGCCGGTTACTGCGCCCTGGCGCTTGAGCAAATGCGCGGCGGCGGTAATGCGATCAACCGTGACTGCGCTAATGCGCTGCGGCCATTCGCTGATGCTGGCGACGTTTTCGCCGGTCGCCAGCGCCGCGCCATACCAGCGCGCCAAGGTCGCCTGGCTGTCCTGGGCATAGACCGCATCGGCGATCATCCGGGTTTTGGCACGGGCGAGGTCGGCTTCGTCAACGCCATGGCGCTGCACCGCGGCGAGTTCTTCCTCGATGGCGGCATCGAGCGCCTCGAGCTCGACGCCTTCGGCCGGGACGGCATAAAGGAAGAAGCGCGTGTCATCGACGGCGCCGCCCATGTAATAGGCGCCGGCGGCGACGGCGATCTGCTGTTCGAGCACCAGTTTGCGATAAAGCAGGCTGGTCTGGCCGCCGCCGAGCAAATGGCTGAGAAGTTCAAGGGCATCCTGCTCGCCGGCCTTCGCTGTCAGGGCGGAGGGCACGATATAGAGCGCCTGATGGCTCGGTTGCTCGACCTTGGCATCGCGCAATTCCACCAGACGGTGGGCATAGGCCGGGGGTTCCTGCGGGCGCAGCCGCACCGGGCGTTCGCCGCGCGCCGGGATGGCGCCATAATGGGTTTGCGCCAGAGGCTCGACCTCAGCGCGCGTGACATCGCCGGCCACCACCAGAATGGCATTTTCCGGAGTATAGAAGCGCTGGTAATAGGCCATGGCGTCATGGCGATCCAGCGTCTCGATCTCGTGGCCCCAGCCGATCACCGGCTTGCCATAGGGGTGCTGGGTGAAGAGCGCGGCGTGCACCGCCTCCTGCAATTGCGCGGCCGGATCATTGTCGGTGCGCATGCGCCGCTCTTCCAGCACGACATCGCGCTCGGGATTGACGGTCGCATCATCGAGCACGAGATTGACCATGCGGTCGGCCTCATAGGCCATGACCGTGGCAAGGTGCTCGCGGGCAACGCGCTGGAAATAGGCAGTGTAATCATTCGAGGTGAAGGCATTCTCCTGGCCGCCGAGATCGGCAATCAGGTTGGAATAATAGCCTTTTTCATGATTTTTCGTGCCTTTGAACATCAGGTGCTCAAGGAAATGGGCTATGCCCGATTTCATCGGCGGGTCATCGGCCGAGCCGTTGCGGTACCAGACCATATGGGTGACAACCGGGGCCCGGTGATCCTCGATCAACACCACTTCCATGCCATTGGCCAAAGTGAAATGGCTGACCGGCGGGCCGGCCGCGAGTCCGGCGGCGGCTGGCGTCGGGGTGAGTGCATGCTCGTTCATGGCGCTTCCTGCATCAGGTCGGCAGGAAATACCCTTCTTGGGTCGAGGCATGGCCTGCTGACGGCTAACATGCTTCAGCATATAGGCTGCAATGCCTCGCCGCGTCACCCCTTGATGTTAAAAAAACGTCATGTCGGCGGCGGGCGCCCCCCGGCTGCAATGTGCCGGCGGTGCCGCGTGCCTGACTAGTGCTTGGCCTGATCGCGCGTGAAGGCAAACTGGCTCTGGTCACTATCCTTGGGCGCCATGCGGGTTTCCTTGACCGCATGGGTCGGGATCCGGTAGCCCGGCGGCGGATCGGTCAGGCTGCGACGCGCAGGCTCGACACCCGGTGTCAGAACGTCGGCGGGTTTCGCCGGCTTGAAGGCGGCAAGTTGCTGCGGTGTCAACAATTCGCATTCGCGGCTGCGATAGCTGCCATTGCATGGGTCGGGCGCCACGGCCGGGGCGGTGCCGGGGGCGAGGCGATGGGCCAGCAATTGCTGCTGTGTCAGCAGGCGTCCCTGGTCATGAAACACCGGAATGAAGCTGAACTTGTTGGCATGGCGGGCCTGGCGGCGCGCGATCGCATCCGGGTCCTTGGGCCAGGCGGGATCGGTGCGGGAGATGCGCGCCTGCGGCTTGGGCAGGTTGTAGCGCGGCGGCACCACCAGCGGCGGGCGTTCCCGGTAAAAGATATCGGGCGCGGGCTTCTTGTCCACGCCGGCAATGCCCATCAGGCCGGAGAGGATCGAGCCGGAGCCGTCATCGGCGGCCATGGCCGGTTGCAGGCAGGCACCCCATGCGAGCCATGCGGCGGCAACCAGGGCGGGCCGATACAGATAATGTCGCGCAAGCATAAGTGGCCTCTCGTAAAAACCAGTCCATCCATGCCCGGGATTTGGGGCGATTTTGCGACCTAGGCGACTTTGCCGGGCGCGGCGGGACTGATCAGGCTTTCATAGAGCAAAAGCGCCGCGCCGGCAACAATGGTGCAATCGGCGAGATTGAAGACATACCAGGAAAAATTTCCGGCATGGACATAAAAGAAATCCGCCACCGCGCCATAGCGGGCGCGATCCAGCGCATTGCCAAAGGCGCCGCCGATCACCAGCCCCAGAGCCAGCGTGGTCAGGGGGCTGACGGCGCGCCAGAGCCAGACCAGCAGCGCGCCAATCGCCACCAGCGCCAGGGCCAGCAGCCCGTAGCGGCCGAGCGGCGTCGAGGCGCTGAGCAGCGAATAGGAAATCCCCGGGTTCCATTGCCGCTCCAGCGTCAGATAGGGCCCGAAGGCCACCGGCGGCGGGTGGCGGGCGAAATAGACCCGCAGCATGTAATATTTATCCGCCTGGTCGGCGATGAAGGCCAAGGCCGCCGCTCCCAGCCCAAGGGCGCGGGCGCGGATGCTGCCGCTCACGACGCCTGCCCCGCCATGGCCCCCAGCTCCTGCAGGGCAACAGCGTCACGCGGGGTGACCCCGGGATAGCCGGGCAAGGCGGTGGCGGGATCAAAATATTTCCACGAACGGGCGCATTTGATGCCCTCGGCGCGGCGGTTGACCACGGCAACGCCGGCGGCATCGGCGAGGCGGAAGGCATCTGCGGGGCCTTCGCCGGCCAGAAGGTTGATCCCGGAAGTGATGCAGATTTCGGCAAAATCGACGCCGCCGAGCAAGGCGAACAAGGCCGGATCGGTGACATATACTTCAGGTGACGCTTCAAGAGATGAACCGATCTCTTTGTTGGCGCGTGCAATTTCAAGAGCGCCCGTCACCACGGCGCGGGCCTTGCGGATCTTTGCCCAGTCGGCGGCCAGCACCTCGTCGCGCCAGACCGCAGGCAGAACCGGGAAGGTTTCGAGATGCACCGACACGGCATCGGGATAGGCCTGCAGCCAGGCTTCCTCGCAGGTAAAGACCAGAATGGGTGCGAGCCAGGTGGTCACGGCGCGGAAAATCTCGGCAATGACGGCCAGAGCGCCCCGGCGCCGGGCGCTTGAGGGCGCGTCGCAATAAAGCGCATCCTTGCGCACATCGAAATAGAAGGCGGAAAGATCGGTGACCATGAAGGCACTGACCGAGGTGAGAACCTTGTTGTAATCGAAGGCGAGGAAGGCGGCGCGCACGGTGGCGTCGAGTTCGCTCAGCCGGTGCAGCATCAGGCGCTCGCAACCCTCCAGCGCCGCGAGATCGAGGGCATCGCCCGCGTCATGATGGGCGAGCGTGCCCAGCATCCAGCGCAGGGTGTTGCGCAGCTTGCGATAGGTGTCGGAGACGCTTTTGAGGATTTCCGGGCCGATGCGCTGGTCATCGGTGAAATCGACCGAAGCCACCCACAGGCGCAGGATATCGGCGCCCGATTGCTCGATGATCTTTTGCGGCACCACGGTATTGCCGAGCGATTTCGACATTTTCCGGCCCTTTTCATCAAGGGTGAAGCCGTGCGTCAGCACCACGTCATAGGGGGCCTCGCCGCGCGTGCCGCAGCTCTCCAGCAGGGAGGAATGGAACCAGCCGCGATGCTGGTCAGTGCCTTCAAGATACATCACCTCGTCCCTGCCGCCCCTGATCTTGCGGAGGATATTGGCGAGCGCCGGAAAATGCTGCCGGTCATCGAGCACGAAGGCATGTGTCGAGCCGGAATCGAACCAGACGTCGAGCACGTCCTGAACCATGATGTAGTCGGCCGGGTCATGCTCGGGCGCAAGAAAGCGCCGGGCGGCGTCGGGTGCAAACCAGGCATCGGCGCCTTCCTTGTCGAAGGCCTCGGCGATGCGCCTGTTGACCCTGTCATCCAGCAGGATCGTCTGCTGGTCGGCCTTGCTGACAAAGACCGCGAGCGGCACGCCCCAGGCGCGCTGGCGCGAGACCACCCAGTCCGGCCGGTTGGCGATCATGCCATTGATGCGGTTCTGACCGGAAGCCGGCACCCAGCGCGTCGCCTCGATGGCGGCAAGCGCCACGGCGCGCAAGCTGGCTTCATCCTTGCCGCTGGCGAGGGCGAAGGCCTTGTCCATGGCGATGAACCATTGCGGCGTGTTGCGGAAAATGATCGGCTTTTTCGAGCGCCAGGAATGGGGATATTGATGCTTGAGCTTGCCGCGCGCCACGAGATGGCCGGCTGCGGCCAGCGCTTCGATGATACGGGCATTGGCGTCGCCCTGTCGGCCATTCTGGTCAAGGACGCGGGCCGGATGGCCGCCGGTCGATGTCGGCCCGAAACCCGGAACCTCATTGGTGTAAAAGCCGTCTTCATCAACCGTATAGGGAATGCGGGTGTCGATGCCGCGTCGCGCCAGTTCCTGGCCGTGCGCCGTCCACAGGTCGAAATCCTCGCGGCCATGACCCGGCGCGGTATGGACGAAGCCCGTGCCGGTGTCGGCGGTGACGTGCTCGCCTTCCAGCAGTGGCACATCAAACGTGTAGTCGGCACCGGCCAGCGGGTGACGCAGAAGCATTGCCCCCAGGTCGAAAGGTTCGATGGGAGCCAGCTTTTCGTAGTTTTCGACTTTTGCCGCCGCGAAGACTTCCCCGGCCAAGGGCTCTGCCAGAATATAGGTCGCCCCGGTCTTCAGCCAATTGCCTTCAGGAGCGGCGGTCACACGGTAAAGCGCATAGGGAACGCGCGGCGAGAAAGCGACGGCGCGGTTGCCCGGCAGGGTCCAGGGCGTCGTCGTCCAGATGACGACGCTGGCGGAGTTCAAGGCTGCCATGAAGGCTGCATGCTTGGCATTTTCCGGTCCGGGCTGGTTCGGGTGCGTGATCGGCGCAGATTTGACCGGAAACGCCACATAAACCGTGTCGCTGACGTGGTCTTCATATTCGACTTCGGCCTCGGCGAGCGCGGTTTTTTCGACCACGCTCCACATCACCGGCTTGGAGCCGCGATAGAGCAGGCCATTGCCGGCGAATTTCATGATTTCGCGGGCGATCTGCGCCTCGGCGGCATAGGTCATGGTGAGATAGGGGTGATCCCAATCGCCGGTGATGCCGAGACGCTTGAATTCCTCGCGCTGCACATCCACCCATTTTTGCGCGAAGGCGCGGCACTGGCGGCGAAATTCCGCAACCGGCACGGCATCCTTGTTCAGGCCCTTGGCGCGGTATTCCTCCTCGATCTTCCATTCGATCGGCAGGCCGTGGCAATCCCAGCCGGGCACATAATTGCTGTCCTTGCCGAGCATCTGCTGCGAGCGGGTGACGAGATCCTTGAGGATCTTGTTGAGCGAATGGCCGATATGGATATTGCCATTGGCATAGGGCGGGCCATCATGCAGCACGAATTTGTCGCGCCCCTGCCCGGCCTCGCGCAGCTTTTGATAGAGATTGATCTTGGCCCAGCGCGCCAGAATTTCCGGCTCCTTTTGCGGCAGCCCGCCGCGCATCGGAAATTCGGTCCTGGGCAGAAACAGGGTGGAAGAATAATCGGTCGCTTCGGTTTTCACGTCGGTCATGATAGATGCAAGGCTCGGTTCGGGCGAATGTCGCGCCCTTGCGCTTAGATGATTTTGCAGCGCGCGCCAAGCGAAGCGACCTTGACGCAAGGCCTCTGCTTCGCTAGGACACGCGGCACAGCTGGAGACTTGGCAGTTTCTGCCTTCCCGGCAACCTTACCCCCTCAGACCGGTCTCGCACGAGGTTTTGTCTGAAGAGCATCGTTCTGTTGAAAGGAAACGGCATGTCTCGCCGCTGTGAATTGACTGGTATTGCCGTGCAGGTTGGCCACAAGGTCAGCCATTCCAATATCAAGACCAAGACCCGGTTCATGCCGAACCTGTGCGCCGTGACGCTGGAATCAGAAGCGCTTGGCCGTTCGATCCGCCTGCGTATCGCCGCAGCGGCATTGCGATCGGTGGAGCATCGCGGTGGCCTCGACAATTTCCTGATCAAGGCACGGCTCGAAGAGCTGTCGCCCGGCGCGCGGATTCTCAAGCGCGACATCATGAAAAAGCACGCCGAAGCCGCCAAGGCTGCTTGAGGGCTGGCCAGCGCGCCCTATATGCAGGGGGCGCATGAGGCGCAGGCCCTAAAAGAAGGCATCGCGGGATGGACAATTTTATCGTTGGCGTCGCGGTGCTGGTGGTGTTCGGTGTGCTGGTCGCCGGGCTCGTCAATATGATGCGCGGCAATAATCCCAACCTGTCTCAAAAGCTGATGCGCTGGCGTGTCGGCATGCAGTTTCTGGCCATCATCGTGGTGATGACCGTTTATTTCTTCCGGCACTGACGCGCGGCATGGTCACCCTCAACCGCATCTATACGCGAACGGGTGACGATGGCACGACAGCGCTTGGCGATGGCCAGCGCCGGCCGAAATTCGATCTGCGGATCGAGGCCTATGGCACGGTTGATGAAACCAATGCTGTGATCGGCCTGGTGCGGCTCCATCTCAAGGATGATCCGGCAGCTGACGCCCTGATGGCGCGGGTACAGAACGATCTTTTCGATCTTGGCGCGGATTTATGCACGCCGCCGTCACCGGCAACGCAGGGGCGCCTGCGCATGGTAGAGGCCCAGACGAAAGCGCTTGAAGCGGCGATCGACCAATATAATGGTGCTCTGGCACCGCTCAAATCCTTCGTGCTGCCGGGCGGCAGTGCCGCATCCGCCTATCTGCACCAGGCGCGCACCGTGTGCCGCCGGGCCGAGAGGCTGATGACGGCTTTGGGCCAGACGCCGGGCGAGAGCGTTGGTGCGCCGGCGCTGACCTATATCAACCGGCTTTCGGATTTGCTGTTCATGCTGGCGCGCCATGCCAATGGCGCCGCGGGCGACGTGCTGTGGGTTCCCGGACAGAACCGCCAAACGGCTTAAAGCGGGGCGATTGACTTGCGCATGCCGCTTAAATAGGTATCGCGGGCAAGGTTCAGGAGCTTAGCGATGAAAATTCTCGTGCCGGTCAAGCGTGTGGTCGATTATAATGTAAAAATCCGCGTGCGCCCCGATGGCACCGGCATTGATCTTGCCAATGTCAAAATGTCGATGAACCCGTTCGACGAAATTGCTGTCGAGGAGGCGCTTCGGCTGCGCGAGGCCGGCAAGGCCAGCGAGGTGGTGGTGGTGTCGATCGGCCCTGCCCCGGTGGCGGAAACCCTGCGGGCCGGGCTCGCCATGGGCGCTGACCGCGGCGTGCATGTGAAAACCGATGAGGCAACCGAACCGCTGGCCGTGGCGAAAATGCTTGCCGCCGTGACCCGCAACGAGACGCCCGGCCTGATCATCATGGGCAAGCAGGCGATTGATGATGATTGCAACCAGACCGGCCAGATGCTGGCGGCCCTCCTGGGCTGGGGCCAGGGCACCTTTGCCTCCAAGGTCGAGCTCGGCGCTGACGACGTGGTGGTGACCCGCGAAATCGATGGCGGCGCGCAAACCGTGGCGCTGAAACTGCCGGCCATTGTGACGACCGACCTGCGCCTTAACGAGCCGCGCTATGCCAGCCTGCCCAATATCATGAAAGCCAAGAAGAAGCCGATTGACGAGACCAGCCCGGAGGCGCTCGGTGTCGATACCAAAGCGCGCCTGACCGTTCTGAAAACGGTGGAACCGGGCGGGCGCAAGGCCGGAATCAAGGTGAAGAGCGTTGCCGAGCTGGTAGCGCGGTTGCACGATGAAGCAGGAGTTATCTGATGGCTGTTTTGCTCATTTCCGAGGTTCATGGCGGCAAACTCAGCGACCTCACCGCCAAGGCGCTGACAGCCGCGCGCGCCATCAATGCTGCCGTCGATGTGCTGGTGATCGGTGAAGGCTGCGAGGCCGCGGCCCAGAGCGCGGCGGCGCTCGAAGGCGTGGCGCAGGTCAAGGTCGCCGATGGCGCGCTCTATGCGCATGATCTCGCCGAACCGCTGGCACAGCTGATCGTGGCGGTCGCTCCCGGCTATGAGGCGATTGTCGCGGCGGCAACCAGCCTCAGCAAGAATGTCATGCCGCGCGTCGCCGCGCTGCTCGATGTGATGCAGGTCTCGGAAATCACCAAAGTGATCAGCGCCGACACGTTCGAGCGGCCGATCTATGCCGGCAATGCGATCCAGACCGTGCAATCATCCGACAAGATCAAGGTCATCACCGTGCGCTGCGCTGCCTTTGCGGCAACGCCTGCCGGAGCCAGCAAGGCGCCGGTCGCGGCGGTGGCTGCTGCCGGTGATCCGGCGCTGTCGCAGTTTCGCGGCGAGGAACTGGCGAAATCCGACCGGCCCGAACTCACATCGGCGAAGATCATCATATCCGGTGGCCGGGCGATGCAGAATTCCGAGAATTTCAAGACCTATATCGAGCCGGTGGCTGATCGCCTCGGCGCCGCCATGGGCGCGTCGCGGGCGGCGGTTGATGCCGGCTATGCCCCCAATGACTGGCAGGTTGGCCAGACCGGCAAGATCGTCGCGCCGGATCTTTATATTGCCGTCGGCATTTCCGGGGCGATCCAGCACCTTGCCGGCATGAAGGATTCGAAAATCATCGTTGCCATCAACAAGGACGAGGACGCTCCGATCTTTCAGGTTGCCGATTACGGCCTTGTGGCCGACCTGTTCACGGCGCTGCCAGAACTCTCGGCAGAATTGGCAAAGTCGGGGACATAACGAAATCAACGCTTGTTCTCGCCGCGCAAGCCATTATGATTGCATGGCAGGCGATGCGGCTGGGCAGGGAGTGCGCGGGTTTGGACGTCCATAAGATCGGGGTAATTGGTGCGGGCCAGATGGGCCTCGGCATTGCGCAGGTTTGTGCGCTGGCAGGCTTGTCGGTTGCGCTCAACGATGTTTCCGATGAACGGCTCAATGCCGGGCTTGCCACCATAAATGGCAATCTGGCCAAGGAGATCGCCCGCGGCAAGCTCACCGAGGGAGAGCGCGCGGCGGCGCTGGCGAAGATCAATGCCAGCATGTCGCACGAGATTTTTGCCGACAGCGATCTAGTGATTGAGGCCGCGACCGAAAACGAAGAGCTCAAACGCAAGATCCTGATCAAGCTCTGCCCGTCGCTGAAACCCGAGGCGATGCTGGCCTCCAACACCTCGTCTATCTCGATCACCCGTCTGGCTTCCGTCACCGACCGGCCCGAGCGATTTATCGGCATTCATTTCATGAATCCGGTGCCGCGCATGCAACTGGTAGAGCTGATTCGCGGCATTGCCACCGATGATGCGACGTTTGAATCAGCAAAGAGCTTTATCGCCAGGCTGGGCAAGACCTCGACCATGTCCGAGGATTTCCCGGCCTTCATCGTCAACCGCATCCTGCTGCCGATGATCAATGAGGCGATTTATACGCTTTATGAGGGCGTCGGCTCGGTTGATTCGATTGATACCGCCATGAAGCTCGGTGCCAATCATCCGATGGGGCCGCTGCAACTGGCCGATTTCATCGGCCTCGATACCTGCCTTTCGGTGATGCAGGTGCTGCATGAAGGCCTTGCCGATTCGAAATACCGCCCCTGCCCGCTGCTGGTGAAATATGTCGAAGCCGGCTGGCTCGGCCGCAAGACCCAGCGCGGCTTTTACGATTATCGCAGCGGCACGCCGGTGCCAACCCGCTGAGGCAGGCCCGTCGGCCTGGGGTCAGTGCGCGGCAATGAGCGTCGCCGCCAGCGCTAGCGCAGCCGGCAGCGCCTGAATGAACCAGATGCTGCGCTTGACGCTGAAGCCGCCATAAATTCCGGCGATGATCACACAGGCAAGAAAGAACACCTGCAGCGCAAGGGCGTGCGCCCCGGGCAGCAATGACCAGAAGAGCCCGGCGGCAAGAAAGCCGTTATAAAGCCCCTGATTGGCGGCGAGCACTTTGGTCGCTTCGGCAAATTCCGCCGTGGTGCCAAAGGCGGCACGGGTTGAGGGCGCCGTCCAGCGGAACATTTCCAGATAAAGAAAATAGACGTGTTCGAGGCCGACAAGGCCGACCAGCAGGCTGGCGATCAAGTGCATGATCGCGGGCTCAGACCGGTTCGGCGAGGCTGGCACCGGCGGCCTCATCGAGGCCTTCGACGGCCACGATATCAATGCCGAATCCGGCAAGGCCGACATATTTGCGCGGCGTTGACGAGCGTAGCCGGATCGAGGTGACGCCGAGATCGCGCAGGATTTGCGCGCCAAGGCCAATCTCGCGCCATTGCCGGGCGCGCGACAATTCCGATCCTGCCGGTTCACCGGCCCGCGTCACCGGCACACCGGCGGCGCCATCACGCAGATAGACCAGAATGCCGCGCCCGCGCGCCGCAAAACTTTTCAGGGCGCTGGTGATACTGGCGCCGCCGCCGATGACATCGGCGAGAATATCGGCGCGATGCAGGCGCACCGGCATGTCGAGGCCATCGCCGATATTGCCGTAGACGAAGGCAAAATGCTGCACTTGGTCAAAGGGCGTGACAAAGACATGGGCGGTCATCGGCCCGACGCTGGAGGCGACCGGCAAGCTGGCGATGCGCTCGACCAGCTTCTCGCGCGATTGCCGGTAGGCGATGAGATCCGACACGGAAATCTGCTTGATGTGATGCTTTCTGGCGAAAGCCTCGATCTGGCGTCCGGCCATGACCGTGCCGTCATCATTGGCGAGTTCGCAAATCACCCCGACCGGCGGCAGACCGGCAAGGCGGCAGAGGTCCACCGCCGCCTCGGTATGGCCGGAGCGCATCAGCACGCCGCCATCACGGGCAATCAGCGGAAACACATGGCCGGGACGGACGAAATCGCCCGCGCCCATATTGCCATTAGCCAGCGCCCGTACGGTGTTGGTGCGCTGCTCGGCGGAAATGCCGGTGGTCAGGCCGTGGCGCACATCGACCGTCACGGTAAAAGCCGTGCCGAGCGGCGCATCATTGGCCGAAACCATCGGCGCGAGGCCGAGGCGGCGCGCGTCGGCAGCGGTGAT
Source organism: Hyphomicrobiales bacterium (assembly GCA_019075905.1). Taxonomy (GTDB): domain Bacteria; phylum Pseudomonadota; class Alphaproteobacteria; order Rhizobiales; family Beijerinckiaceae; genus REEB77. The sequence continues at coordinate 74,022 of JAGXAM010000010.1, read as the reverse complement.
CGGCGCACAGACAATGCCGCAGCAATTGCGGATGATGAAAGCCATGGCCTCGGTGGTGCAATGGCTGGCGGCGATGATGAGATCGCCCTCGTTTTCACGATCGTCGTCATCAGTGACAATGACCATCTCGCCCTTGGCGATGGCTTCAATGGCTTGCGTCACGGAATTAGACACGTGCGTGCTCCCGGGGTTGAGGGCGAGAAAATCATTCGGCGTGACCGCGCCGCCGGTGGCCGCGACGATCTGCAAGGCGGTGTCGCGCGACACCCACGAATGCGGATCATTGCAAAACTGGGTGATCGCTCCGGCCGATACGCCGATCCTTTTCGCAAATTCTTTGCGACTTAACTTTTGCGCAGCGAGCCAGTCAGATAGCGTCATGCCCCAAGCTATCATACGCACAATTTCAGTGCAACTAAATTTTGGTCGAGTGTTCCCCTGTTCTCGTCATGGCGCAGTGTGCAGCGCTTACGCGGTCATGGCGAGGAGCGCAGCGACGAAGCAACCAGATGGCTCGGGACATGCAGCGGCGAGGATTGAGCGAAACCCCTGGTTTGCTTCGCTTGCGCTCGCAATGACGGGAAGGGCTCGCATCATCACCGTCATTGCGAGGAGCGAAGCGACGAAGCAACCCGGAGGGTTGATTCGCTACGCTCGCCACCGCCGAGGCGTTTCAGCGATGAATTTTGGAGCGCGCCCTGCCCCTAGCCGAATTTCAGGCCGTCGATGGCGATGGCACGGCGCTCGCGGATCGACAGTTCGGCGGCAAGGCCAATCACCACGGCCTTGAGGCCATCATCGAGGCTGACCTCGACCGGCGCGCCCTCAAGCACTGTCTTGCGGAAGCCCAGGTGCTGGAAATAGGTGGCGCCATGGTGATGCCCGGCCTTGAGCACGGCGGCGTCGACCTCGATTTCGCGGTGGCGCGGGCCTTGCGGCTGGCGCGGCGAGATGACGATTTCCGCCTTGCGGCCACCACCGGCAGTGGAGAAATTCTCGTCTGGCGGCACGAAGCACTCGACCTTGCCGCGATCGCCGGTAACTGCAAATTCCTCTTGCCAGCCCGAGCCTTGCGCGAACATGCAAAGATCGAGCGCGGCACGCCGGCCATTGGCAAAATCGATGATGACAAAGGCATTGTCTATAATGTCGGGCACATGGCCATCGTAGCGCTCGTCGCGATGGTTCACATCGGGGGCGCCGGAGGCATATACGCGCACGGCATCAGCCTCGGCAATGAGGCGCATCAAATCGAAGAAATGGCAGCATTTCTCAACGAGGGTGCCGCCGGTGCGGCGGGCAAAGCGGTTCCAGTCGTCGACCTTCACCAGAAACGGAAAGCGGTGCTCGCGCATGGCGATCATCTGCACCCTGCCCGCCTCGCCCGCAGCCAGGGCGGCGCGCACCGCCTGCACCGGTGGCATGTAGCGATATTCCATGCCAACCCAGACCGGCGCAGCATAATGGCTGGCGAGCGCGGCCAGCGCCAGGCAATCGGCGCCATTGGTGCAGACCGGCTTTTCCACCAGCAGCGGCAGGGCCTTGCCGCTGGCAAACAGCATTTTCATGGTGGCGAAATGCTGGTCATTGGGGCTGGCGATGATCAGGGCATCGCAAAGGCCGCTCTCCAGCAAGGCTTCGGCGCTGTCAAAGCATTGCGGCTGGTCGGGCGTGTGGGTGAGCGCGGTCTTGAGCGAGGCCGCGTGCGGATCGGCCAGAGCGGTGACGCGCGAGCCCTCGATCAGGGCCAGATTGCGCAGGTGCTCCTGCCCCATGGTACCGACCCCGATCAGGCCATATCGAATGGTTTTGACCACGATGATCCCCTAATTTTGCGTGATGCCGGCATCGACGATGAAATTGGCACCGGTCGAGCCGGCGCTCTCGGTTGAAGCGAGATAAAGGGCCAGCCTGGCGACATGGCTGACATCAAGCCGGAATTTCAGGGCCTGCAAGGCGAGAAATTCCTGATTCATTTCCGGCGTGATCCATTTGGCCGTCTGGCGCGGCGTCACAATCGCCCCCGGGACGATGCAGTTGACGCGAATGCCACGGGGCCCGAGCTCGCGCGCCAAAGTCCGGGTCAGGCCGTTAATCGCCGCCTTGGAGCTGGTATAGGCGGTCATGCCCGGGCGCCCGCGCATCCACGATACCGAGCCCAGCATGATGACGCCGGGATGTTCGGCCCTGGTGAGAAACGGCACCGCGGCCTGGGTGGCAAAGAACTGATGATCGAGGTTGAGCGCCAGCAGGCGGTGCCAGCTGCCCGGGGTGACCTCCTCAAAGGGCTCGCGCTGGTCATTGCCGGCATTATTGACGAGAACGTCAAGCCCGCCCGGCGCTTCACCAAGCGTTTTGATAGTCTGCTGCAGCAAGGTGAGATCAGTGATGTCGCAGGGATGAAAGCTGGCACCGGTGGCGCTGGCCAGCGCCCGGCCTTCGGCCTCGGCAATATCGAGGAAACTGACCCGCGCGCCCTGCACGCAGAAGGCCTCGACCATGGCGGCGCCAATGCCGGAAGCGCCGCCGGTAATGACGACATGGCGCCCCTTGAGGGAGTGGTAAAGCACGCTGCTATAGGGGGAAGCGGTCATGGCGGCTCAGAAGATCGGCGGTTCGGGCACGGTGCCCGGCGCGCTAAGGAAATCGAAATCGCAGCCCTTGTCGGCCTGGCTGACATGGTGCTGGTAAAGGGCCGCATAGGAGCGCGCATAGGCCGGCTTTGGCGTCCAGGCGGCGCGGCGCGCTGCCAGCTCGGCGGCATCGACCAGCATGTCGAGGGTGCCTGCCTCGGCATCCAGCGCCACCATATCGCCGGTTTTCAGCAGGGCCAGCGGCCCGCCGACCGCAGCTTCCGGGGCAATATGCAGCACGCAGGTGCCATAATGCGTGCCGCTCATGCGCCCGTCACACAGGCGCACCATATCGCGCACGCCTTGCGCCAGCAGCTTTTTCGGGATCGGCAAGGCTCCCCATTCCGGCATGCCCGGCGCACCGACCGGGCCGGCATTGCGCAGCACCAGCACGCTGTCGGCGGTGACATCGAGGTTCATGTCCTCGATGCGCTGCGCCATATCTGCGGGTGAATCAAACACCAGCGCCGGGCCGGTATGCCTGAGCAGATGCGGGCTCGCCGCCGAGGTCTTCATGACTGCGCCATCGGGTGCGAGATTGCCCTTGACCACCACCAGGGTGCGGCCCTTGCTCAATGGCACCACCGGATTGTCGAAATCGCGGATCATGTCATCATTCGAGCACGGCGCACCGGCGCAATTTTCGGCAATGGTCTTGCCGTTGACGGTCATTTGCGTGCCATCCAGCGCCGCGCCCATCTTGCGCATAAGCGCCTGCATGCCGCCCGCAAAGAAGAAATCCTCCATCAGGTGGCTGCCGATGGGATAGACATTGGTGAGTACCGGCACCCTGGCGGCGACTTCGGCCATGTCCCGCAGCGAAATGTCGATGCCGCGCCGTCCGGCCATGGCGATCATGTGAATGGCGGCATTGGTGGAGCCGCCGAGCGCCATCCATACCGCCATGGCATTGAGGAAGGACTGGCGGGTGATGAAGGTCGAGGGCTTCATATCCTCCAGCACCATATCGACGATGCGCTCGCCGCAGCGCGCCGCCATGCGTGGATGGGCGCTGTCGGCGGCCGGAATCGACGAGGCGCCCGGCAGGGTCATGCCCAGAGCCTCGGCAATGCCGGTCATGGTCGAGGCGGTGCCTATGGTGTTGCAGGTGCCAAAGGACCGCGTCATGGTGGTTTCGAGGTCGATCCACTCCTGGTCGCTGACGCGGCCGGCACGGCGCTCCTCCCAGAATTTCTTGGTATGGGTGCCAGCTCCGGCGGTTTGCCCGCGCCATTGGCCGTTCGACATCGGCCCGGCCGGGCAATAGATCACCGGCAGATCCATCGAATAGGCGCCCATCAGCAGGCCGGGGGTGGATTTGTCACAGCCGCCCAGCAGCACCGCGCCATCGATCGGGTGGCAGCGCAGCGCCTCCTCGGCCTCCATCGCAAGGAAATTGCGGTAGAGCATGGTCGAGGGCTTGACGACGATCTCGCCGACCGAAATGACCGGAATTTCCACCGGGAAGCCGCCCTTGCGATAGACGCCGCGCTTGATCGCCTCGGCGCGCTCGCGCAGATGCGCATGACAGGGGCTCATGTCGCTCCAGGTGTTCAAAATGGCGATCACCGGGCGGCCCATGAATTCTTCGCGGTTGTAGCCGACCTGCTGGAACCGCTGGCGGTGCGAAAAGGCGCGCATGTCATCGACGGCAAACCAGCGCTGGCTGCGCAGGCTGGCGATGCTGCGGTGACGGGGATTATCGGTCATTTAGGCAAGCCTCGCTGGAATACCTGGTCACAGCCCCTCACAGGGCCTCCAATTGCGCCGCAAGATCAGCGGTGATGCCGACCCCCTCGCGCTGGGCGGCAGCGCGGGCCTGCAGGCGACGGCGTCCCGGCAGCCGTGCGCCCGGCTCGTCACTGACGGCCAGAGCCAGCCGCGCGCAATGGGCGCGTGTGCCCGGGCCACCGAGCTTGTCGGGATCAAGCACCAGGATCAGCTGGCCGGTGCCGGGCGGGCCGCCCTTGTCATCAAGGAAGGAGGAGGCCTCGCTGGCAAATTTGGCGCCGGTCAGGCCGGCAGCGAGCAATTCCACCATCAGCGCCAGCGCCGTGCCCTTGGCATCGCCCATAGGTACCATGGTGCCGGCGAGCGCGGCATCGGCATCGGTGGTCGGGTGGCCCTCTTTATCAAGCGCCCAACCTTCGGGGATCGGCGCGCCCTTCTGCCGGGCCTGCAAGATGTTGCCTCGCGCGACTTTCGACAGCGACAGGTCGATCACCAGCGGCGGCATGCCTTCGAGCGGACAGGCAAAGGCAATGGGATTGGTGCCGAACAGCGGCTTGCGGCCGCCCCAGGGCGCCATGGCGGCCGGAGTATTGGCAAAAAACATGGCAACGAGGCCCTGCTCGGCAAGGCGCTCGACCGGATGGCCGGCAGCGCCGCTATGGTGCGAACGGCGGATGGTGGCAACCGCGAGACCGCAGCCGGCCGCCGGTTCGCCGAGCCGCGCCAGCGCCAGATCGAGCGCCGGAAAGGCAAAGCCATGGGCGGCATCGATGTTGATGACGCCGGGCGCCTTAAGGGTGGCTTGCGGCACGGCAGCACCATCGACCTTGCCGGCCTTCAGCTGCGCCACATATGACGGCAGCCGCGACAGGCCATGGCCCTTGAGGCCATCGGCTTCAGCGAGGGTCAGGGCTTGCGCCACTGACCTGGCATTTTCGCTGGAACACCCGTGCTTCAGCAGCTTTTCATGAACCAGTTTCTGAGCCGCTTCCAACGAGAGTTGCCGCATGGTTCAGCCTCCTCCCAGATGCGCCAGCACGTTTTTGACGGTGACCCATGACACCCGCACATTCGATTCCTCGGTGACCCCGGCTATATGCGGGGTGAGGATCAGGTTCGGGACATCGCGAAAGACGATGCCGTCATCGCCGCGCAGCGGTTCCCTGGCAAAGACGTCGAGCGCGGCACCGCCGAGATGACCGGTGAGCAGCGCTGCTGCCAGCGCCTCGGCATCGACAATGCCCCCGCGCGCGGCATTAACCAGCACGGCGCCGGGTTTCATTTTTGTCAAAGCCTCGGCATTGAAGAGACCGCGGGTGGCATCGGTCAGCGGCACGTGCAGCGAGACGATATCGGCCTCGGCGAGGAGATCCTCGAAGGGTTGCGGCGTGACGTCATAGGCGCTCCAGGCCGGGTCATCGGGCTTAAGGAACGGATCATAGGCCACCAGCCGGACGCCGAGCACTGCCGCCCGGCGCGCGGTTTCGCGGGCGATGGCGCCAAAGCCAACGAGGCCGAGCGTCTTGCCGGAAATTTCGCGGCCGATCAGCGCCTCGCGCGGCCAGGCGCCCTCGGTCATGGCAGGCGTGGCCTGATAGGCACCACGCAGCAGCATCATCGCCGCAGCCAGCACATATTCGGCGACAGCCACATCATTGGCGCCGGTCGCCGGACAAACGGCAATGCCGCGGGCCGTGCAGGCTGCGACATCGATATTGTCCAGCCCGACGCCGAGTCGGCCTATGACTTTCAAGCCGGGCGCGCCCGCGAGCAAGGCGCCGCGCACCTGCGTGCGGTTGCGCACCACCAGCGCCTGTGCCCCGGCGACGAGGCTGGCCAGACGCGCGGGGTCATCGACCAGACCGGGGTCATAAACCACTTCATGGGCCTTGAAGCCATCGCGCACCGCCGACTCGTCCATGAATTCGGAAATAATGATCCTGGCCATATCAGGCGCTGCGATAAAGCTTGGTCAGCACGAATTCACGATGCCCGAGCGATTCTGCAGCTGTGAGACGGCCGTTGGCGGTGCGCTGGATCATGCCGATCAGCGCGTCGCCGGCCACGGCCAGCGTCTGGTCACGACGCAGGATGCCCGACACATCGACGTCGACATGCTCGCTCATGGTGCGCATGGTCTTGGGATTGCCGGTAATCTTGATGACCGGGACAATCGGATTGCCGATGATATTGCCCTGCCCGGTCGGGAATGTGTGCACGACATAGCCGCCCGCCGCCATCAAGGTAACGCATTCGGCAGCGGCCGAGGAGGAGTCCATGAAATACAGTCCCGGACCCTTGGAGGGGGCCTCGGCAGGTTCGAGAATATCGATATAGCGCGAATTGCGGCCGATCTTTTCGAGGTTGCCCATGGCCTTTTCCTCGATGGTGGTGAGGCCGCCGGCAATATTGCCCTTGGTGGGCTGGCTGTCGGAGAGATCGTCGGTTTTATGGGCCTCGATCACCTCGTCCTGATAGGCCTGCCACATCTTGAACCAGCGCTCGCCCAGTTCCGGGGTCGCGGCCCGGGCCTTGCAAAGATGCTCGGCGCCGGTGATCTCGCTGGTTTCGCCGAAGACGCCATAAATGCCCTGCGGCAGCAGCTTGTCATACATGTTGCCGACGGTCGGGCAGGACGACAGGCCGGTGGTGGTGTCGGATTCGCCGCATTTGGTGGAAATCCACAATTCGCTCAGCCGGCATTCCTCGCGCTGCAGCTCGCTCGCCCATTGCAGATAATGCTTGGCGGCATGGGCAGCGCGGGCGATGGTGGCAATATCTCCATGGCCTTCAATGCCAAAGCCGGTGACGGGCTTGCCGGTCTTGGCGATGCCGTCGACGACGATCTTGGTCCAGCCTTCCTCGATGCCGATGACGACCACGGCCGCGACATTCGGGTTCGAGCCAATGCCGATCAGCGTGCGGAAGAACAGGTCGAGGTCCTTGCCGAACTGCAACCGGCCATAGGCATGCGACAGGGCCATGGTGCCCTTGATCTGGTGGGCGACCGCCTCGCTGGCGGCATTGGAGAGATCATCCAGCGGCAGGATGATGACGTGGTTGCGCACGCCGACGCGGCCGTTCTCGCGCCGCCAGCCGTAGAAGGTCAGTTCGCCATAATTCTGTGTGGCGAGATGACCCGCCGTCTGCGCGGTTGACGCCGCAATGGCGCGTTGGGAATGTTGCTGCATGGCCTTTATTTCCTCACCAGCGCTTGGTTTTGACATTATGGACATGCAGATGCGTGCCCTTCTTGATCGGGGCAATGGCGCGGCCAATGTCCTCGCCATATTTGATGATGGTCTCGCCGCTGGCAATGTCCTTCAGCGCCACCTTGTGGCCGATAGGAATATCTTCCAGCGCCTTGAGGTTGAAGGTCGTGTCGTTTTCGGTGATCAGGCACAGCATGTCAGTGCCGCCCTTCAAGCCCTCGACGACGATCACCCCGCACGAATCATGGGGGGCATGCACCAGACATTGCGGAATCGGCATTGAATTTTGACTCCCTTGCGGCGATCGGCCTCATTCCGGCGGGCCGATCATTCCAGCGATCCTTAAAGGCATATGTAAGACCACAGAGACCCATGGCGTCAAGTGATTTCACGGACAAGCACAATCCGTTCGCACAGGCTCCGGCGCGGACGTTTTCGGCGACGCTCCTTTAGTTATTGTTGGCGACGGCTTTTTTCAGCTTTTGTTGGCGACGGCTTTTTTTTCAGCTTTTGTTGGCGACGCCTGCTTCACTGAAGGTCGCCATGTCATTGTGGCAGGCAATGGCGGCCTTCATGATGCCCATGGCGAGCGCCGCGCCCGAGCCTTCGCCGAGCCGCATGCCGAAATCGAGAAGCGGTTTCTTGCCGAGCCGCGCGAGCACACGGGCATGGGCGCCTTCCGCCGAGACATGCCCGGCGAGGCAATGATCGAGCGCCGTGGCGTCGACAGCATGCAGCAGGGCTGCCGCGGCGCAGACGACATAGCCGTCGAGCACGACCGGCACGCGCTCCAGCCTTGCGGCCATGATCGCCCCGGCCATGGCGGCGATTTCACGCCCGCCGAGCCGACGCATGATCTCCAGCGGGTCCCGCAGGTGGTCCTTGTGCAGGGCAAGCGCCGCCTCGACCGCGGCGATCTTGCGTTGCAGCCCGGCATCATCGACGCCGGTGCCGCGCCCGACCCAATCGGCGGCCTTCCCGCCATAAAGCGCGGTATAGATCGCTGCGGCAATGGTGGTGTTGCCGATGCCCATTTCGCCGAGGCCAAGCACGTCCGCGCCCCCGGCTATGGCCTCCATGCCAAAGGCGAAAGTGGCGGCGGCCTCTTTCTCGTCCATGGCGGCGGCGCTGGCAATGTCGCGGGTCGGCAGGTCGAGCGCCAGTTCAAAGACCTTCAGCCCGAGCCCGTAGCTGCCGCAAATCTGGTTGATGGCGGCACCGCCAGCGCTGAAATTCTGCATCATGGCCCGCGTCACCGAGGCCGGGTAGGGTGAGACGCCGCGCTCGACCACGCCGTGATTGCCGGCAAAGACGACAATTTGCGGACGTTCGAAGCTCGGCCGTGCCCGGCCCTGCCATCCGGCCACGAACATCGCCATGGATTCGAGATCACCGAGGGCGCCGGGGGGCTTGGTGAGATCGAGATCGCGGGCCCGCGCCGCCGCCTCGGCCACAGGATCAAGCTGCGGCATCAGGCGGAACATTTCACGAATATCGTCAAAAGGCAGAAGGGATGTCATGGGCGTGGGGCTTTCGCGACGGGCGGCAGTGATGAGGGCTCATAGACCAGCGTCCGTGGCATGAACAGGCCTGCGCCCCGAGCTTTGCGGTGCCCGCCATCCGCATATGTGGACAAGCCCTGCCCGCTGTGGTGAAAAGACCGGCACAGGGCCGTGCCCGCGCCTGAATGACCGGCGCTGCGGGCCGGGCGCGACGCCTTGAAAAGGGAGGATTATGGCCATGCAAGCCCTGCCGCTGCGCTTTCGGCAATCGCTGACATCACTGGCGGCGACGCTGGCGTTTTATTCGCGATTGCCGGTCAGCCGGATCATCGGCGGCGCGGTGGAACTGCGAGGCTTTGACCTTGCCCGCGATGTGGCGCTGGTGCCGGTTGCCGGCGTCGTGATCGGGCTTTGCGGCGCGCTGGTGCTGGTGCTGGCGCGCGGTGCCGGGCTGGCGCCATCGCTTGCCGCCCTTGCAGCTACCGCGGCCCTGGTGCTGGCCAGCGGTGGCCTGCACGAGGATGGCCTCGCCGATGTCGCCGACGGATTTGGCGGCGGGCGTGACAGGCAGGCCAAGCTGGCGATCATGAAGGACAGCCGCCTTGGCACCTTTGGCGCGCTGGCGCTGGGGCTGGTGCTGGCGGCGCGGGTGATGATGCTGGCGGAACTGACGGCGCGTTCGGGCGCGCAGGCGGCGCTTGTGCTGGTCGCTGCTGCGGGTGTGTCGCGGCTGGCCGGGCTGGTGCCGGTCATACTGCTGAAACCGGCACGGGCTGACGGGCTCGGCGCCGGGCTGTCGCGCCCCGCTCCGGAGGGCCTGCGCCTTGCCAGCGCGCTCGGTGTGGTGGCAGTACTTTTGCCGCTTCTGGCCGGTGCCCGCCCCGGGGCCGGGCTCGCCGGGCTGGTGCTGGCGCTGGCAGGCGCCTATGGCATGACGCGCCTCGCCGCGCGGCATATCGGCGGCCAGACCGGCGATGTCGCCGGCGCCGCCCAGCAACTGGCCGAAACAGCCTTCCTGCTGGCCTTCGTGGCAAGGCCTTAGCCCAAGGAGGGAAAAAGCAGGATCGCCAGGCGCAAATGCGCAAGCGATTCTGAATCAAAACAAGCGCGCGCCATCATTGCGAGCCCTACCCGACATTGCGAGCGAAGCGACGCAGCCCAGGGGTTTTGATGGATCTCTCCCGCAACACCCAGCGAGCCCCCTGGGTTGCTTCGTCGCTTTGCTCCTCGCAATGACGGGGATGATTACCCACCCAACGCCGTCATTGCGAGCGAAGCGAAGCAATCCAGGGGGTTTTGATGGACCTCTGCTCCAGCCCCCCGGGCGGCCTGGTGGTCAGGCGGCTTTGGGGAGTGGTGCTGGGGTTACAAGGGCCATGGCCTCGTCGACGACTTCGATACCGGCATCTTGCGCATGGGCGTGTTCGGCGAGGTGGCGGCGGAAGGCGCGGGCGCCGGGCTGGCCGGCGAACATGCCGAGCAGGTGGCGGGTCATCAGCGCCAGACGCGTGCCTTGCGCCAGTTCGCGCTCCAGATAGGGCTTGTAGGCGCGAAGCACGGCATGGCCATCCTTGAACGGCGCCTCATCTCCGAAGATCAGCGGATCAACGCCGAGGAGCAACATCGGGTTATGATAGGCGGCGCGCCCGAGCATGACGCCATCTACATGGGCCAGCTGCGCCTGCACCTCTTCCAGCGAGGCAAGGCCGCCGTTGATAATAACCGGAAGCTGCGGAAATGCCTGTTTCAGGCGATGCACCAGCCCGTAATCGAGCGGCGGAATATCGCGGTTTTCCTTGGGGCTGAGACCCTTGAGCCAGGCCTTGCGGGCATGGACGACCAGGGCGTCGACACCTCCCGCCACCAAAGCCTCGGTCATGGCAAACAGCGCGACATGCGGGTCCTGGTCATCGACACCAAGCCGGCATTTGACCGTCACCGGCAGATCGACCGCCGACTTCATGGCGGTGACACAGCGGGCGACCAGCGCCGGCTCGCGCATCAGGCAGGCGCCAAAGGCGCCGCTCTGCACCCGGTCGGACGGGCAGCCGACATTGAGGTTGATTTCGACATAGCCGAAGGCCGCAGCGACGCGCGCGGCCTTCGCCAGTTCGTCCGGATCGCTGCCGCCAAGCTGTACCGCCACCGGTTGCTCCTGCGGCGAGAACCCCAGCAGGCGCTCGGGATTGCCGTGGATGATGGCAGCGCTGGTGACCATCTCGGTATAGAGCATCGCCCGCCGCGACATGGTGCGATGCAGGGCACGACAATGGCGATCGGTCCATTCCATCATGGGCGCGACGCAAAAGCGATGGGAGGGAAGTTCAGTCACGCAATCAAGCCTGAGTGGCGCGCCCAAGGGGGTTCGAACCCCTGTTCCCGCCGTGAAAGGGCGGTGTCCTAGGCCTCTAGACGATGGGCGCCTCGGCGCAGGCAGCAAGGCCTGCGCTGGATGGGTCTATAAGGGGCGACGGCGTGGCTGGCAAGCCGTCAGGCGAGGAATGTTGCCGGGCTATTCACGCTCGATGCGGAAAATCTGTGGACGTTCACTGACATAGCCATCGGCAAGAACGGCGTCGAGCGCGTCGCGCACCAGCTTTTCGGTGGTGGCATGGGTGATCAGCACAACCGGCACGCAGGTGGCACCAAGGAAATGCTCGGTGCCGGAACGCTGCATGATGCTTTCGAGCGATATGCCATGCTCGGCCATGCGGGTGGCGATGGTGGCAAAGGCGCCGGGCCGGTCCTCGACAAACATGCGGATGTAATAGCCGCCGCGATGCGCCTGCATGGGCACGCGTTCGCCCGGCGTCAGCGAGGTTGCCGGGACGGCGAAAGGATGGGGCACATTGCCACGGGCGATGTCGGTGATATCGGCCATGACCGCCGCCGCCGTGGCCTTGCCGCCGGCTCCCGGCCCGATCAGGGTCAGGCGCTGGTGGGCATCGGCGTCGATGCTGACGGCATTGGTGACGCCCATCACCTGCGACAGAGGCGCGGCATGGGTGATCATGGTCGGGTGCACGCGCTGCTCGATGCCATGCTCGTTGCGTTCGGCGACGCCCAGCAGCTTGACGCGGAAGCCGAGGGCCGCCGCAGCGCGGATATCGGCGAGGGTGATGGATTCGATGCCCTCGATGTGGATGGCATCGCGATCGACCGCGGTGCCGAAGGCGAGGCTGGTAAGCAGCGCCAGCTTGTGGGCGGTATCAAAGCCGCCGATGTCGAAGGTCGGGTCGGCTTCGGCATAGCCGAGCCGCTGCGCCTCGGCGAGGCCATCGGCAAAGCTCAGGCCCTCAGTCTCCATTTTCGAGAGGATATAATTGCAGGTGCCGTTGAGAATGCCGGAAATGCGGTTGATCTGGCTGCCGGCGAGGCCCTCGCGCAGCATTTTGATCACCGGCACGCCGCCCGCGACCGCCGCCTCGAAGGCCAGCGCCACCTTGCCGGCCTCGGCAAGGCGGGCGAGTTCGAGGCCGTGGCGCGCCAGCAGCGCCTTGTTGGCGGTGACGACATGGCGGCCGTGCTGCAGCGCCAGGGTCACGGCGTTCAGGGCCGGGCCATCCTCGCCGCCGATCAATTCCACGAAAATATCGACATCCGGCGCCACGGCAAGCGCTTCGGGCGTGTCATACCAGGTCCATGGGCCCGGCGTGAAGGGACGCATTCTAGTGCGGTCGCGGGCACAGACGCCGACGATCTCGATCTGGCGGCCGGACTGCCCGGAAAGTTGGCCGGCGCGCATTTGCAGCATGGTCACCACCTCGCTGCCAACTGTGCCCAGTCCAGCTATGCCGATACGCAATTTTTCCACCATGTGCTCCAGGCCTTGAAATGTGGGGAGGACGCCAAGTCGCCGCGAGCCGCTTCTTGCACGAACAGGCATCGCCGATCAAGGAAGAGGCCCAACTTCGCGCATGGGTTGCGGGAGGGCTGAAGATGCCCCGCGACGTGATATATGGTATTATGTTACCTTTTGCTATAAACATATGTTTTTATTGTGATTTCAACAAATATTGCGCCAACATGTTGACAGACGCCCTTCCCCGCTTTAGGAGCGGCGCAGCAAGATGTGCCGGGCCTTGAAGAGGTGTGGCCAGCCTGGCATGAAAAGCGGAGTTTCAGAAACATGTTTGGTCACAAGACCTATTCGGCCAAAGCCGCCGAAATCGACAAGAAATGGGTGCTGATCGACGGCAAGGGCCTCGTTGTCGGCCGTCTCGCATCCCTGATTGCCCTGCGGCTGCGCGGCAAGCACAAGGCGTCCTACACCCCGCATATGGATTGCGGCGACAATGTCATCGTCATCAATGCCGAGCATGTGGTGCTGACCGGGCGCAAGCGCGAGCAGAAGGTCTATTTCCACCACACCGGCTATATCGGCGGCATCAAGGAGCGCAGCGCGCGTTTCATTCTTGAGGGCAAGTTCCCCGAGCGCGTGCTGGAAAAGGCCGTCGAGCGGATGTTGCCGCGCGGGCCGCTGGGTCGCCAGCAACTGAGCAACCTGCGGGTCTACAAGGGGGCAACCCATCCGCACGAGGCGCAGACTCCTGCCCTCATCGATATTGCCGCCCTCAATACCAAGAACTCGCGGAGCGAATGATTATGGCTGAAGGTCTCTCATCTCTTGCCGATCTCAAGACGGCGACCGCAGCACCTGTCGCGGAAGCGCCGGTGCATGTGCAGAAGCTCGACAAGCTCGGCCGCGCCTATGCCACCGGCAAGCGCAAGAACGCGGTCGCCCGCGTCTGGATCATGCCCGGCACCGGCAAGGTGACGGTCAATGACCGCACACTGGAAGTCTATTTCGCACGGCCGGTGCTGCGCATGCTGCTGGCACAGCCGCTGGTGGTTGCCGCCCGCTCGACGCAATATGATGTCAATGTCACCGTTGCCGGTGGTGGCCTTTCCGGCCAGGCTGGCGCCGTGCGTCATGGTCTTGCCAAGGCCCTCACCTATTTCGAGCCGGCGCTGCGCGCTGCGCTCAAGAAGGAAGGCTTCCTGACCCGCGATTCGCGCGTGGTCGAGCGCAAGAAATTCGGCAAGAAGAAGGCCCGCCGCAGCTTCCAGTTCTCCAAGCGCTGAGCGCTTCAGAACAAGCGATCAAAGGGCGGCTTTCGGGCCGCCCTTTTTTTATGTTAAAGCGGGGTGCCAGCACCTCCCGCATAATTCCGGATCAAGGCCATGAACATAATCTCGCGGCACAAGCGCATTTTCATCGATGGCGAGGCAGGCACCACCGGGCTGGGCCTGCGCCAGCGGCTCGCCGAACGCAGCGACATGAAGCTGCTGGCGATCGATGCCGACAAGCGCAAAGACCCCGAGGCCAAGCGGGCCTTGTTGCACGAGGCCGATGTCGTGATCCTGTGCCTGCCCGATGATGCCGCCAGAGCGACCGTGGCGCTGGTCGATGATCTCGCAGGCCAGGGCCCGCGGGTGCTCGATGCCTCGACCGCGCATCGCACGGCGGCGGGCTGGGTCTATGGCTTTCCCGAACTCGATAGCGCGCAGCCGCAGCTGATTGCCGACGCGGCGCGGGTTGCCAATCCCGGCTGCTATGCGACAGGGGCCATAGCACTGATCCATCCGCTGGTGGCGGCAGGCCTCATAGCCCCCGACATGCCGCTCGCACTCAATGCGGTGTCGGGCTATAGCGGCGGCGGCAAATCGATGATTGCCGCCTATGAAAGTGGCCATGCCCCGGCCTTCGAGCTCTATGGCCTGAATTTCCGGCACAAGCACCTGCCGGAAATCACCCGGCACGCCGGTTTGCGGCAAACACCGGTGATGATCCCGTCGGTGGGCAATTTCGCACAGGGCATGCTGGTGTCGCTGCCGCTGCATCTGGACGCCCTGCCCGGCCGGCCGGGGGCGGTGGCGCTGCACGAGGCGCTGCAGCGCCATTATGCCGGCGCGCATTACGTCAAGGTGATGGCACCCGGGCTCAACCCCGAGCGGCTGGAGCCGCAAGCACTCAATGACAGCAACATGATGGAATTGTTCGTGTTCAGCCCGGCCGAGGGGCGCGAGGCGCTGCTGGTGGCAAGGCTCGACAATCTCGGCAAGGGCGCGTCGGGTGCGGCCGTGCAAAACCTCGACCTGATGCTCGGCGGGCCGCGCTGAGGCAAGGCGGCTGCGTCATCATGACCGCAAGAAGTGCATCGTTCTGTGATAGAGTCACAGACGGTTTCGATCGTGGCGCTATTGTGGGCGTCGAAGTACGGGACGCATGCAATCTGGCCCGGCTTGAGACTGCACTCGGGGTAGAGAGGAGATTGACAATGTTTACCACCAATGTTGGATCCGTGGACCGGATGGCGCGCATCATCATCGGCCTTGTGCTCTTGGCTGTTGCCTATTTCTATCAGACTGGTGTCGGCATGTGGATCGTCGGCATCGTCGGTGTGGTGCTGATCGGCACAGCGCTGATGCGCACCTGCCCGGCCTATTCGCTGCTGGGCATGAGCACGTGCAAGCTGGAGAAAAAGTAAGCCTGAGGCCTGGCGTGACCTGGGTTGACCAGTTTGCATGGTTCGATGATCTGGAACCTCACCTGCGGGCGCTTCTGGCGCAGGGCGAGGTTCCCTTCACGGTGGCGGCCGGACAGACCCTGTTCCGGCCGGGAGATGCCTGCGCGCATTTCATCTTGCTGTGCGAGGGCATCGTGCGGGTCGATGTGCTCGGCCCGCAGGGCAAGGAAATCCTGCTTTACCGGCTCGGGCGCGGTGATTCCTGCGTCGTCACCACGGCCTTGCTGCTCGGCAAGACGCCGTATTTTGCCAGCGCCCAGGCCGAGACCGCAGCGCGCATCGTGCGCATAGCTGCACCGCTGTTCGAGCGGTTGCTGGCCGAATCCGCCGGTTTTCGCAATCATGTCCTGACCAGTCAGGGGCGACGGATCGTCGATCTGGCGGCGGCGGTCGGCATAATGGCCAATGAGCGCATCGACCACCGCCTGGCGCAGCGGTTGCTGCAGCTCAGCGAGCATAATGCGCGGGTGCAAACCACCCATGAGGCGCTGGCGCGCGACATCGGCACGGCGCGCGAGGTGGTGAGCCGCAATCTCGCGACATTTGCGCGGCGTGGCTGGGTCAGGCTGCAGCGCGGCGCGATTATGGTCGGCGACCGGGCGGCGCTGCGCGGCATGCAACAGGTGCCGTGAGGCAGCCCTGGGCTGTATGACATTTACGCTACGGAAAAAAAATTGCGATTGCAGGCACCTGCACCTCGAATCAGGCGTGACAAAGGTTTCAATCTGCATTAAATTTGAGCGTTCGCTGAAGCGAGCGGCATCATAATGCCTGCTACGCAGTCCAGGTCTCGGGAGGACGCTGATTTTATACGATGCGGGTTGGCCTGTGGGTCGGCCCCGATCTTGAAAGCAAGAGCATCGTGACAGGTCAGTTAAGGACGGGAATCGAAGCCGGGGGTGGCGAAGCGTCTCCCCCGGCTTTTTCGTGCCCGGATGTCCTTGTTGCCCGGCATTTTGTCGCAGGTGCCGGGCACACGGATTTTCATGACATGACGATTTGAAGCCCGGTAATTTATGCGTTAGCATCGATGAATTGCCCTGGGGATCATTGCCTATGAACCATACGCCCGACCCGCGCCTTCACCCGGTGCTCATCAGCGAATTGCGGCCTACGCAAATGACGGTTGGCTATCGCGAAGTCAGGCGCAAACAGAAAGAATGGCTGGAGATCAACCAGAAGGCGGTGAAAAAATCCGCCGATTTCCTGGGCTCGCACATGATCCCTGTGGTGCTCGGGCCGAAACGGCGGCCCTACCTCATCGACCATCACCACCTTGCCCGCGCCTTGTCCGATGAAGGCGTCAGCCGCGTGCTGGTGACCATCGTCGCCAATCTCTCGGTGCTGAGCAAGGATGCGTTTTTCGTGGTGCTCGACAATCGCGGCTGGCTGCATCCTTTCGATGCGCACGGGCGGCGGCGGGCCTATGATGACATTCCCAAATCTATCACCAAAATGGATGATGATCCCTATCGCAGCCTCGCCGGCGAACTGCGCGCCATGGGCGGCTATGCCAAGACCTCAACGCCGTTCAGCGAATTCCTCTGGGCCGATTACATGCGCCGCCGCGTCCCGCTCGGCCTCGTCGAGAAGGATTTCGACAAGGCGCTGCAGGGCGCGCTCGAACTGGCGCGGGCCCGTGAGGCGGATTACCTGCCGGGCTGGTGCGGGCCGGAGCGCGATTAGGGCCTCAGCCCTCCAGCAGACGCCTTGCAATCACCTGCGCCTGGATTTCCGCCGCACCTTCAAAAATATTGAGGATGCGCGCGTCGCACAGCACCCGCGACACCGGATATTCCAAAGCAAAGCCGTTGCCGCCGTGGATTTGCAGGGCATTGTCGGCGGCGGCCCAGGCGACCCGCGCGCCCAGCAATTTCGCCATGCCGGCCTCGATGTCGCAGCGCTTGTCGGCATCCTTCGCCTTGGCGGCAAAATAGGTGATCTGCCGGGCAATATGGATTTCGACCGCCATCATGGCGATCTTGTCGGCGACACGCGGGAAGGAGATGAGCTTCTTGCCGAACTGCACCCGCTCGGTGGCATAGCGCAGGGCGAGATCGAGCGCCGCCTGCGCCACACCGACGGCGCGCGCTGCGGTCTGGATGCGGGCAGATTCGAAGGTCTGCATCAATTGCTTGAAGCCCTGCCCTTCGATGCCGCCAAGCAGGCCTGAGGCCGGCACCTCGAAACCGTCAAAGGCGATTTCATATTCCTTCATGCCGCGATAGCCGAGCACCTCGATTTCGCCGCCCGACATGCCGGGCGCGGGAAAGGGCTCGGCATCGCTGCCGCGCGGCTTTTGGGCCAGCAGCATGGAAAGGCCACGCCAGCCGGGTTCGGCCGGGTTAGTGCGCACCAGCAGGGTCATGAGATCGGCGCGCACCGGATGGGTGATCCAGGTCTTGTTGCCGGTCACCTGGTAGGTATCGCCCGCCCGCACCGCCCGGGTGCGCAGCGACGCCAGATCCGAGCCGGTGTTGGGCTCGGTGAAGACCGCCGTCGGCAGGATCGCGCCGGAG
This sequence comes from Hyphomicrobiales bacterium, assembly GCA_019075905.1. Taxonomy (GTDB): domain Bacteria; phylum Pseudomonadota; class Alphaproteobacteria; order Rhizobiales; family Beijerinckiaceae; genus REEB77. Next base: position 55,895 of record JAGXAM010000010.1, on the reverse strand, counting down.
GCGATTTTGGGCAGATATTCCTGCTTTTGCGCGGCGGTGCCGCCGAGCAGGATCAGTTCGGCGGCGATTTCCGAGCGGGTGCCGAGCGAGCCGACGCCGATATAGCCGCGCGACAATTCCTCAGAGACAACGCACATCGCCGCCTTGCCGAGCCCCATGCCGCCATAGGCCTCGGGGATGGTCAGGCCGAAAACTCCGAGATCAGCGAGGCCCTGAATGACGTTGAGCGGAATATATTCATTTTTGAGGTGCCATTCATGGGCGTGCGGGGCGACCTCGGCCAGCGAGAATTTGCGCATTTCATCGCGGATCGCTTCCATGGTCTCGTCAAGACCGGAAGCACCGAAGGTGGCAGCGCCGGGCTGGGCCTCGATCAGCGCCGCCAGGCGGGCGCGGTTTTCGGCCGTATTGCCGGTGGCGATGAGGTGCTCGACATCGGCAGTGCGGCGGCTGGCCAGAAAGGCCGTCCCGAGGCCAAATTCGCCGGGACGGATAACCTCGACCTGGCTCATGGCGATGCCGCCAAAGACCTGTGCCAGATATTCGCCCATGCCGATGCGAGTCAGCAGCACCTCGATCTCGCCAAACTGGCCCTGTTCCAGCTGCCTTTGCGCAAAATGCGTCATTTCGCGCAGGCCCTGCAGGGTCGTTGCCAGCCAGGACAGGCCATGGGCGAGATGCTGGCCCGCCTCGATACGTTCGGCCGAAAGCTTGTTGCCCTCGGTGAAGGCGAGACGCAATCTGCCGAGCGCCTCGCCATAGATCTGCTCGATCGGGCCGAGGGCGCCCACACAGGCGGCGACAAGGGCTGCGGGTTCAAAAACTTCCGCAGGGGCCTCACTGGGCTGACGGGCGGCATCGATCATCATGAGAACTCCTTCATGTTGCGACGCAACATCATTAAGCGCGATGAAACAAGTTGGCAAAAAGGCGGGGGCGTCAGGTGCGGCTGGCCAGCGCCACACCCAGCGCTGTCAGCGCCATGCCGAGCAATTGCGGGGCACTGAGCTTTTCGCCAAACAGCAGCCAGGCCTGCACCGAAGCGGTCGGCGGCACGAGGAATATCAATTGCGCCGCCTGCGAGACCTCGCCGCGCCGGATCAGGATCAGATAAAGGCTGATCGCCCCCAGCGACAGCGCCAGCACCGACCAGGCCATGGTCAGCACCATGGTGAGGTTCCAGGTAATGTGCATGGGTTCAAGCAGGAAGGCGACCGGCAGCGTCACCAACGCCGCGCCGGTATATTGCAGGATGGTGGTGGTGCGCAGGTCGCCGGTGGCGACAAATTTCTTCTGGTAGAAAGACCCGCAGGTGACGGCGACCATGGCGCCAACATTGATGCCGATTTCAGTCAGTTGCTGGCTCAGCGCCGCCGCATCGACCTGCGCCAGCCCCGGCAGCAGCACCAGCAGCAGACCGGCCACGCCGATCGCAACACCAAGCCAGCGGCGCGCGGTGATGGTTTCGCCGAGCACCAGTGGCGCGAGAACGGTGGTGAGAATCGGCTGCACGGCGGCGATCAGCGCCGATACCGAGGCCGGCACGCCGTGGCGAATGGCCCACCACACACCGCCCAGATAGAGCGCGTGCAGCATGACTCCGGAAAGCATCGCATGACCATAGGCAGACGGATTTTTTGGCCAGGCGGCACGTCCGATGATCGCCAGCGCGAGAAGGGCCGTGCCAGCAAAAACATAGCGCAACAGCAGAAAGGTCAGCGGGTCGCCAAAATCTGCCGCATAGCGCGCAACGATCCAGCCGGTGGACCAGATCAGGACGAATGTGAGGGGAATGGCACGGTTGAAAAGGCGGGTCATGCTCGCCCGCTAAAGCATGGGCTGGCGTTGTCAATGGCAAATCTGCTCTTGAGCCGGGCTGAAGCCGCGCTAGTTCATGAGGCGAGAAGGAGATCACCACCATGGATGCCAACACGGACGCATTATTTGCCAAATTGCCGAAGCCAAGCCGCCGCACCCTGGTCAAGACCTCGATCGGTGCCGGATTTTGTGCCGCCATCGCCCCGGTCTGGGCGCAGGTGATCAAGACACCCGCAACCGGGCTGACAGTTGGCGAGGTCAAGATCACGTCGGGCGGCTTTGCGGTGCCGGCTTACCGGGCCATGCCCGATCATGGCGGGCCGTTTCCGCTGGTGATGGTGATTCACGAGATTTTTGGCGTCCATGAATATATTCAGGATGTATGTCGCCGCTGGGCCCAGCGCGGCTATTATGCCATTGCGCTTGACCTGTTTGCCCGGGCTGGCGATGCCTCAAAAATCACCGATTTCAAGGTGCTGCTCAGCAGCATTGTGGCGAAAACCCCCGACGCGCAGGTGACGGCAGACCTTGATGCGACCTATGCCTTTGCCAAAGCTTCGGGTTCGGTCGATGCGGCGCGGACGGCGGTGACCGGCTTTTGCTGGGGTGGCCGGCAGGCCTGGCTCTATGGCGCCCATAACCCGGCCCTCAAGGCGGTGGCGCTGTGGTATGGGCCGCTCGATCCGCCCAAGGATGCCAACCATCCGCTCAACCCGCCCGATATCGTTGGCGCGCTGAAAGTGCCGGTGCTGGGGCAATATGGCGGCCAGGACCCCAGCATCACCGCGGCCAATATTGCCGATATGGAAGCGCGGCTGAAAGCGGCCGGCGATAAATTCAGGATCATCGTTTATCCGGATGCCGGCCATGGCTTTCATGCCGATTACCGGCCGAGCTACAACAAGGCCGATGCCGCAAAATCCTTCGAGCTTGCGGTGCAATGGCTGAAGGCACACGGGGTTTAGCGACCGCGCTCAGGCCCTTGGTTCAGCATCCCCGCGCGCCCAGCCCTCGCGAACACCTGCCGCATAGGCCGCGAAGGCCTGGATGGCGATGGCTTGGCGGGCGCCGGCCATAAGGTCCTGATAATAGCCGGTATTGACCTCGGTCAGCAGCATCATGCCGAGGATTTCGCCGGATTTGACGAGGTGATGCAGATAGGCGCGTGAATAATCGCGGGCGGCTGGCACCCTTGAGGCGGCATCGAGCGGGCGCGGGTCATCGGCATGGCGGGCATTGCGCAGGTTGATCTTGCCAAAGCGCGTATAGGCCAGCCCATGGCGCCCGGCCCGGGTTGGCATGACGCAGTCAAACATATCGACACCGCGCGCCACGGCCGCCAGCAGGTCATCGGGGGTGCCGACGCCCATGAGATAGCGCGGCTTGTCCTGTGGCAGCAGCGGCTCGACCTCCTCGATCATCGCCAACCTCACTGCCTGCGGTTCACCGACCGCCAGACCGCCGATGGCATGGCCGCCAAAGCCCATGGAGGTGACCGCGCGGGCGCTGGTGCGGCGCAGCGCCGCCTCGGCCCCGCCCTGGACGATGCCGAAAGCCGCCTGCCCGGCCGTGCCGGCAAAGGCCCGGAGCGAACGCTCGCCCCATTGCAGCGACAGGTTCATCGCCCGCTCGGTCTCGGCCGGACTAGCCGGCAGTTTCACGCATTCATCAAACTGCATCTGGATATCCGAACCGAGCAGGCCCTGGATTTCCATCGAGCGTTCCGGCGTCAAGCGATGGCGGCTGCCATCAATATGCGATTGAAAGGTCACGCCATCGGCATCGAGCTTGCGCAATTTCGCCAGCGACATCACCTGAAAGCCGCCCGAATCGGTGAGGATCGGGTGCGGCCAGTTCATGAAGCGATGCAGGCCGCCGAGCGCGGCGATGCGCTCCGGCCCGGGGCGCAGCATCAGGTGATAGGTGTTGCCGAGCACGATATCGGCGCCGAGCGCCCGCACGCCGCCGGGGTGCATGGCCTTGACCGTCGCCGCCGTGCCGACCGGCATGAAGGCCGGGGTCTGGATGCTGCCATGGGCGGTGCGGACCTCGCCGCGCCGCGCCGCGCCATCCTGCGCCAGCAGGCTGAAACCGAAGGGAGCGGTCATGGCCAGCCGCGGGCCGGCTTTTCCAGCAGGCAGGCATCGCCATAGGAATAAAATCGGTAATGGGCGGCGATGGCATGGGCATAGGCGCGCTGGATCGGCTCCAGCCCGGCAAAGGCGGCGACTAGCATGAACAGCGTCGAGCGCGGCAGATGAAAATTGGTGATCAGCGCATCGACGGCCCGGAAGCGGTAGCCGGGGGTGATGAAAATCGAGGTTTCGCCGGCAAAGGGCTCGATCCGGCCCGATGTTGCGGCGCTTTCCAGCAGGCGCAGCACGGTGGTGCCGACAGCAACGATGCGCCCGCCTGCGGCGCGAAGCTCGTTGAGTGCGGCCGCACTGGCCTCACTGATATGGCCGTTTTCGGCGTGCATCCTGTGGTTGTCGGTGTCGTCGGCCTTGACCGGCAGGAAGGTTCCGGCGCCGACATGCAGGGTCAGACGGTGCAGGCTGACGCCGCATGCGGCCAGCCGGTCCATCAGCGAGGGCGTGAAATGCAGGCCGGCTGTCGGGGCCGCCACGGCGCCCGGCTCATCGGCAAACATGGTCTGGTAATCGGCGCGGTCGGCCTCGTCGGTCGGGCGCCGCGAGGCAATATAGGGCGGCAGCGGCATGTTGCCGAGCCGCTCCACGGCCTCATCGAGTACCGGGCCATAAAAGGCAAAACGCAAGCTTGCTTCGCCATTTGCGAATGTTTCTTCCACCACGGCATCAAGATGATCGAGCAGGCATACGCCGCTTTCTGTTTCGGATCCGAAACGGATGCGTTCGCCCTGCCGCACCCGCTTGGCGGGCTTGAGGAAAGCGCGCCAGAGATCGCCCTTGACGCGCTGGTGCAGCGTCGCCTCGATGCGGGCGCTCTGGCCTTCGCGCACCCTGATGCCGGTCAGGCGCGCCGAAATCACCCGAGTATCATTGACGACCAGCGCGTCGCCTTGCCGCAGCAGGCCGGCAAGGTCGGTAAAGACATGATCGCTCAGCGCCCCCGCGGAATCGACCCGCAGCAGCCGCGCGGCATCACGCGGGGTGACCGGGCGCAGGGCAATGCGGTCTTTGGGGAGATCGAAATCAAAGGCATCTACACGCATCGAAATCAGGCTCTTGTTGTGTCGAGTGCTTCTGACACAGGCCGGCGCGGCCGCAAAGCGCTCATTTCGTGCGAGATCGCGCAAGGCGCGGGCGGCAGTGGGTTATCGCCGCCGGGCCGCCCCTGCCGGTTCAAGCCGCCCTCGGGCGCCCTACCCCAGTTTGGCAGAAATGATCTTGTCGGGCTGGATCACAGGCTCGCCGCGCTTGATCTTGTCTACATTTTCCATGCCGCTGGTGACTTCGCCCCACACGGTATATTGCCGGTTGAGAAAGCCGGCGTCGCCGAAGCAGATGAAAAACTGCGAATTGGCGCTGTCGGGGCTCTGGGCGCGGGCCATGGACACGGTGCCGCGCACATGCGGAGCATTGTTGAACTCGGCCTTGAGGTTCGGATATTTCGAGCCGCCGGTGCCAGTACCATGCGGGCAGCCGGTCTGCGCCATAAAGCCGTCGATCACGCGATGAAAGACGATGCCGTCATAAAAGCCCTCGGACACCAGCTTCTTGATGTGGGCGACATGGCCGGGGGCGAGATCCGGGCGCATGTTGATGACAACCGGGCCCTTGGTGGTTTCGAGCGTCAATGTGTTCGATGAATCTGACATGGTGTTTCCCTGAAAAATGCCAAGCCGTCGCGACATGCGGCGGCGAGAACCAAGTTTCTATGCCTGTCCTAAAGCCAAGGCGGGCTTTGGGCAATTGGGCCCCTGCCCGCACCCTGCCTATTTGTGATCGTCGGCGGCCATCACCATTTTGACGATGATGTCGGGATCGGTGACTGTGCCGGTGCCGGGCGCGCCTTTCTTGATCTCGTCCACCACTTTCATGCCGTGGATGACCTGGCCGAAATTGGTGTATTTGCCATCGAGGAAGCTCGAATCGGCAAAGCAGATGAAAAACTGCGAATTGCCGGAATTGGGATCGCTGGTGCGGGCCATGCCGACGCTGCCGCGCCCGAAATTCGCCTTGTTGAATTCGCCCGGCACGTTGGGAAGCTTCGAGCCGCCGGCGCCGGTGCCGGTGGGATCGCCGGTCTGGGCCATGAAGCCGGCAATCACCCGGTGAAATTTTAAGCCGTTGTAAAAGCCCTGCTTTGTCAGCGTCTCGATCTGCTTGACGGTTTTGGGAGCAAGGTCGGGGCGCAACTGGATCGTCACCATGCCGTGGCTGGTATAAAGGTGCAGCACATCCTTCTGGCTGGCGGCAAGGGCAGTCGGCGCGGCAAGCAGGGTTGCAGCACAAATCAGGGCGAGTCTGCGGGATATCATGGGCAATAGAGCCTTTCAGGTCGTTGGTTGATCTTCAGGGTTGCAGTCTGCGGCGCAGCGCGGCTGCCACTTCAGGCGGTACGAAGGGCGTGACATCTCCGCCCATCTGCGCGATCTGGCGCACCAATGTTGCGGTAATATGGCTGAAGCCGGGGCTGGCAGCGACAAAGATGGTCTGCACCTCCGGCGCCATGGTGCGGTTCATGCCGGCCATCTGCATTTCATAATCGAGGTCGGAACCATTGCGCAGGCCGCGCACGAACAGGCTCGCGCCCTGCGCCCGCGCCGCTTCCACGGCGAGGCCATCAAAGCTGATCACCTCCAGCTGGCATTGGCGCTGCGCCAGCATGGCGCCGCAGCTTGCCTTGATCAGGGCGGCGCGTTCATCTGGCGAAAACAGCGCGGTCTTGCTGGCATGGCGGCCAATGGCGACGATCAGCCGGTCACACAGCGCGGCTGCGCTGAGGATGACATCGACATGGCCAAGCGTCAGCGGATCGAAGGAGCCGGTATAAAGCGCGACGCGGCTCATGGCCCCTCGCCCGCTTCGCCAGCCTCGTCGCCGCCCTCGCCCGCCTCGCTGCTGCCGACATCGCTCAGGCGCTCGACGCTGACGACATGCTCGTCTTCGGCGGTCTTGAAGACGATCACCCCTTGCGTACCGCGCGACACCATGCGGATGTCCTCGACCGGGCAGCGGATCAACTGGCCGCCATCGGTGACCAGCATGATCTCGTCGTCGTGGCCAACCGGCATGGAAGCCACGAGCGGGCCATTGCGCTCGTTGACGACCATGGCGACAATGCCTTTGCCGCCGCGCCCGGTGACGCGATATTCATAGGCCGAGGAGCGCTTGCCATAGCCATTGGCCGATACGGTGAGAATCACCTGCTCGGCCTCCGACATTTGCGCATAGCGCTCGGTCGAGATCGCGGCGCTGGCGCCCTCGCCATTGTCCTCCAGCGCCGGTTCCTCGGAGCTGGCCTCGCCGGAAACGGCGCGGCGCATTTTCAGATAGGCCTCGCGTTCGGCGGGTTCGGCATCCATATGACGCAGGATCGCCAGCGACATGACGCTGTCGCCCTCAGCGAGGCTGATGCCGCGCACACCCATGGAATCGCGGCCCTTGAACACCCGCACTTCCGGCACGGCAAAGCGGATGCATTGGCCCTCGCGGGAGGTCAGCAGCACGTCATCGGCCTCATTACACATCAGCACATCGACGATTTTCTCGCCGTCATCGAGCTTCATGGCGATCTTGCCGGCGCGGTTAACATTGGCGAAATCCGACAGCTTGTTCCGGCGCACAGAGCCTCGGGTAGTCGCAAACATCACATCCTGCGCTTCCCACGCGGCCTCGTCCTCGGGCAGCGGCATGATGGTGGTGATGCGCTCGTCCTGTTCGAGCGGCAGGATATTGACCAGGGCCTTGCCTCGCGCCTGCGGAGCGGCCAGCGGCAGACGCCAGACCTTTTCCTTATAGGCCTGCCCCTTCGAGGAAAAGAACAACAGCGGCTGGTGGGTCGAGGCGACGAAAAGCCTCGTGACGAAATCCTCATCGCGGGTCTGCATGGCCGAGCGGCCTTTGCCGCCGCGTCGTTGCGCCCGGTAGGTCGAGAGCGGCACGCGCTTGACATAGCCGGCATGGGATACGGTGACGACCATATCCTCGCGCTGGATCAGGTCCTCATCCTCGAAATCAAATTCGCTGTCGAGAATTTCGGTGCGGCGCGGCGTGGCATGGGCGGCACGCATGGCGGCGAGCTCATCCTTGATGATGCCGAACAGCCGGGCACGCGAATGCAGTATATCGAGATATTCGGCAATTTCCTCGGCGAGCCTCGTGAGCAGGTCGGCAATCTCATCGCGCCCTAGCGCGGTCAGGCGGGCGAGGCGCAATTCCAGAATGGCGCGGGCCTGAACCTCGGAGAGCCGGCAGGTGCCATCCTCCAGCAGCATATAGCGCGGATCGGCGATCAGCGTGACCAGCGGCGCCATATCCTTGGTGGGCCACAGCCGCGAAATCAGCGCCTCGCGGGCGGCATTGCTATCGGGCGAGGTGCGGATGAGGTGAATGACCTCGTCGATATTGGCGACGGCTATGGCGAGACCGACCTGGACATGCGCCTGGTCGCGCGCCTTGTTCAGGAGGAATTTGGTGCGGCGGGTGACGACTTCCTCGCGGAAATCGACAAAGGCCACCAGAAAATCCCGCAGCGTCAGGGTTTCCGGCCGGCCGCCATTGAGGGCGATCATATTGGCCGGGAAGCTGGTTTGCAGCTGGGTGTAACGGTAAAGCTGGTTGAGCACGACATCGCCGACCGCATCGCGCTTGATCTCGATGACGATGCGCATGCCATCGCGGTCGGATTCATCGCGCAGGTCGGCAATGCCCTCGATGCGCTTCTCGCGGATGAGCTCGGCGATTTTCTCGATCAGCGCCGCCTTGTTCACCTGGAAAGGAATTTCCGAGACGATCAGCATCTCGCGGTCGCGCTTGCCCTGCTCGACGGCGACTTTGGCGCGCATCAATATCGAGCCGCGCCCGGTGAGATAGGCCTGGCGGATGCCGCCGCGCCCGAGGATGGCGCCGCCGGTCGGGAAATCCGGCCCCGGGACGATCTTCATGATCGCCTCGCTGTCGAGCGCCGGATTGTCGATCAGCGCCACCACAGCATCAATCACCTCGCCGAGATTATGCGGCGGGATGTTGGTGGCCATGCCGACGGCGATGCCGCCGGCGCCATTGACCAGAAGATTGGGAAATTTCGCTGGCAGAACCGTGGGTTCACGCTCTTTGCCGTCGTAATTGTCCTGAAAATTGACGGTATCGAGATCAAGATCGGCGACCAGCTCCATCGCCGCCTTGGACATGCGCGCCTCGGTGTAGCGCATGGCCGCTGGCGGATCATTGTCGATCGAGCCGAAATTGCCCTGGCCGTCGATGAGCGGCAGGCGCATGGAAAAATCCTGCGCCATGCGCACCAGCGCCTCGTAAATCGCCAGATCGCCGTGGGGGTGATATTTACCGATGACATCGCCGACGATGCGGGCCGATTTCACATGCGGCTTGTCGGCCGTATGGCCTTCCTCGCTCGCCGAAAACAGGATGCGCCGGTGCACGGGTTTCAGGCCGTCGCGCACATCGGGAAGCGCGCGCGACACGATAACGCTCATCGCGTAATCGAGATAGGAGCGGCGCATTTCATCGACGATGGAAGCGGTGCGGATATCAGAGCCCGGCGGTGGCGGCGGGTCAGTCGGTTCGGCCAAGAAAATTTGTCCCGTTGGTTGGCAAAGCAACCTTTGTCTTAGCCGATTCTCGATGACGGCGCCACCAGCCGCGCCGGGTTATGCGCCTTAACGGGGGCTTTACCAGTTTCGGGAAAACCGGTCCGCATTTGCAGGCATTTAAGACATCGGCGCTAGATCAGCGGGCCAAGGAGTGGATGGCTTGCCGCCGAAAATGCCCAAGCGCTTTTATGTGCTCGACACCTACCGGTTCTTCGGGGCCTGTGCGGTGATGATCGGGCATTTTGCCGGGCATTTCCACGATATGCTGGGTATCAGCCTGGCTGCCACCGACCGGCTCTATTTCGTCGATTTCTTTTTTGCGCTCTCGGGTTTCGTGCTGATGCACGCCTATGGCGCGCGCATGGCTGGGCTCGATGACTTCGGCCGGTTCATGACGCGGCGGTTTGCCCGGCTTTATCCCCTGCATCTGTTCACGACCCTGGCGATGGCGCTGGCAGGCACCGTGGTGGTGCTCGGGCATTTTCACATTTATGACCCGGCCTCGCTCGATCTCAAGCTGGTGTTGCCAACGCTGCTGTTGTTGCATGCCTTCGGTGTCACCCATCACGCCGGGCTTGATTTCCCGTCATGGTCGCTGTCGGCGGAATTGCTGCTGTCGCTGCTGTTTCCGCTGATGGTGGTGCTGCTGGCGAAGGGCGGCGTGCGCGCCTCCTTCATGATGGCACTGCTTGCGGCGCTGGTCATGGCGCTGGTGCGCGATGCCATGGGGCTGCGGCCCTGGTATGAGGCAACCTATGACGGCGGTGCCTTCCGGGCGGTGCCGATGTTTTTTGCCGGCATGGCGGTGGAGGTGATGGTGCGCGACCTGCCGCGCCTGCGCCTGCCCTGGGCCGTGCCGCACCTGTTCGCGCTTGGCCTCATCGGCCTGATGCTGAGCCCCGTGCCGGTTCCGGCGGTGCTGCCGTGGTTCGTCGTGCTGGTGGCGCTGCTGGCGCTGTGCGAGCGCGATGGCAAGCCAAGCCGACTCGGCAGCGAACCGTTCATCGCGCTGGGCAATACGGCTTTTGCCGTGTTCCTGCTGCACACTTTCGTGGCGGTGATCTTGCTGCATCTGGCGCGGGCGCTGCATGCCACCAGCAAGGGCGACGTGCTGGCCCTCATCTGCCTTGGCGTTGCGATCACCATCGGCCTCGGCCTGCTGAGCTATCGCCATATCGAGCTGCCGCTGATGAACCGGATCAATGCTGCCGCCAGCGAGCGGCTCAATGCGAGGCTGCGAAAGTCAGCACCATAATCGCCGCCTCGCCGGCCAGCACGCCGGCAAAGACCGAGCGGCGGGTAACGGCAAAAGCGGCAAGGCCGATGACGAGCGCGCCGATGCGCGCCAGCGGCGGCGCATGTGCCAGCGCGCCTTGGGGCTGCAACAAAAAGCGCGCAGCAATGCCGGCCAGCAGCGCCGAGGCGACGCTGTTGATGAAGCGGAACAATTCGGAATCCTCATCAATACCGTGGGCGATGAAGGCGCTGCCCAGCTTCCAGCCGATGGTGGGCAGAAAGCCGAAGGCGAACAACACGAAATAAGGCGATCTGGCGCTGTCAAACCAAGCTTCGCTCATGGGCCTGCCAGCCTTTTGCGTGTGCGATAACCCCAGAACCACGCTACGCCCCCAGCGACCAGCCCTAGCACGAAGAGGTCAAAGCCGCCGCCAACATAGGCCATGGCAAGGGGCGCGAGCGCCATGCCAAGGACGATGGCCAGCCAGTCAGCCGCCACCCGGGCGTTGCGCGACAGCGCCACCACGAAATAGAGAGGCGACAAGAATAGCAGCGCGGCCGCCAGCGGCAGCGGCACGCGCGAGACAATCTCATAGCCGAGTACGGTGGTGCAGGTCGCGACCCCCATGCAGGTCATGGCAAAGCCGAAATAGAACGGCAGGCGCACCTCGCGCGGCAAGGCCGGGGTGCGCCGCAGGCTCTCGGTCCAAACGGTGATGCCCATGAACCACGAGGCGGCAACCATGCTGGTGAGCCGGGTCTTCGGGCTGCGTAAAAGCGGCAGCAGGGCGATGGTCATGGGCAGCATGCGCATCGACGACAGCGAGGCGGACAGCGCGATCACCGGCCAGGCGGTCTTGGCGGCGCTGGCCACGAAAAAAATCGCCTGCGCTGGCCCGGCCCAGATGCCGACCGTGGCGGCAATGGCGACGCCCAGCGGGTAATGCGCGGCGCGCGCGAGGCCGCCAATGCCAAACAGCGAGAAAGCAACGACCCAAGCAGGGCCGATGATGGCCTGCCGCGCGCCTTCACGCCACCACGCCAGGCGCCCGCGCGCCTGCCCTGCCACCTGCCCCTCCATGTCCATGCGCCGGTTCAGTCCTTTGCGGGCAGAATATCGGGCACGGGCCGGGGCTTCTCATTCTTGCGCGCCTCGGCGGCGGCGCGCGATTTGGCACGGCGCACTTCCGGCTCGGCGCGCACGCGCTTGCGCGAGGCCTCGATAATATCGGCCTCGGGACGCGGCAGCACCGGGCCTTCGGGGAAGACGAAGGCGAGCCTGGCGGCAGCACCTTCGCCGGCGACGATCACCCGCACCGTGCCGCCATTCTTGAGGCGGCCGAACAGTATGTCATCGGCCAGCGGCGTCTTGATGGTCTCCTGGATGATGCGAGCCATGGGCCTTGCCCCCATAGCCTCGTCATAACCCTTCTGTGCCAGCCATTTGCGGGCATCATCGGAGAGCTCGACCGTGACACTGCGGTCCGCGAGCTGGGCATCGAGCTGGGCGATGAACTTGTCCACGACCTTGCTGATGACATCATGCGGCAGATGGCCGAATTGCACCACGGCATCGAGGCGATTGCGAAATTCCGGGGTGAACATCCGGTTGATCGCCTCGATATCCTCGCCGGTGCGCTTGCCTGATGTGAAGCCGATGGTGTTGCGGGCATTGTCGGCGGCACCGGCATTGGTGGTCATGATCAGGAAAACATTCCTGAAGTCGATCTGCTTGCCGTTGTGATCGGTGAGCTTGCCGTGATCCATCACCTGCAACAGGATGTTGAACAGGTCAGGATGGGCTTTCTCGATCTCGTCGAGCAGCAGCACCGAATGCGGGTGCTGATCGACCGCATCGGTCAGCAAGCCGCCCTGGTCGAAGCCGACATAGCCGGGCGGCGCGCCGATCAGGCGGCTGACAGTGTGGCGCTCCATATATTCCGACATGTCGAAACGGGTCAGATGCAGGCCGAGTGCTGAGGCGAGCGAGCGTGCCGCCTCGGTCTTGCCGACGCCGGTCGGGCCGGAAAACAGGAACGAGCCGATGGGCTTCTCGCCATCACGAAGGCCAGCGCGCGCTAGCTTGATCGCCGAGGTGAGAATGGCGATGGCAGCATCCTGCCCATAGACGACGCGCTTCAAGGTCTCCTCGAGATGTTCGAGCACCTCGGCATCGTCTTTGGAGACGGATTTGGGGGGAATGCGCGCCATGGTCGAAATGGTCGCCTCGATCTCCTTGACGCCGATCACCTTCTTGCGCTTGGGCTCGGGCAGCAGCATCTGCCCGGCGCCAGTCTCGTCGATGACATCAATCGCCTTGTCCGGCAGCTTGCGATCGTGGATATAGCGGGCCGAAAGATCGACCGCGGCCTTCACGGCCTCGTTGGTGAAGCGGACCTTGTGGAATTCCTCGAAATAGGGCTTGAGGCCCTTCATGATCTCGATGGCATCAGGGATGGTCGGCTCATTGACATCGATTTTCTGGAAGCGGCGCACCAGCGCCCGGTCCTTCTCGAAATACTGGCGGTATTCCTTGTAGGTAGTCGAACCGATGCAGCGCAAGGTGCCTTGCGCCAGTGCCGGCTTCAGCAGGTTGGAGGCATCCATCGAACCGCCCGAGGTCGCCCCGGCGCCAATGACGGTGTGGATCTCGTCGATGAACAAAATCGCGTTTTTATGGGTCTCGATTTCCTTCATCACCTGCTTCAGGCGCTCTTCAAAATCGCCGCGATAACGGGTGCCCGCCAGCAGGGTGCCCATGTCCAGCGCGAAGACCGTCGCCCCGGCCAGAACCTCGGGCACCTCATTCTTGACGATCTTGCGGGCAAGGCCTTCGGCAATGGCGGTTTTGCCAACGCCGGGATCACCCACCAGCAGCGGGTTGTTCTTCTGGCGGCGGCACAGCACCTGAATGGCACGCTGCACCTCGTGTTCGCGGCCAATCAGCGGATCGATACGGCCGGCAAGCGCCTTCTTGTTGAGATTGACGCAATAGGTGTCGAGCGCCTGCTCCTTTTTCTTGGCCTCGCCATTGTCCTTTGACTCGCTGCCATCCTTGGCCTCTTCGGGGTCAATGGCACCGCGCGGCGGCACCTTGCTCTCGCTGGCACCGGGGCGCTTGGCAATGCCGTGGCTGATGTAATTGACGGCATCATAGCGGGTCATGTCCTGCTGCTGCAGGAAATAGGCGGCATGGCTCTCGCGTTCGGCAAAGATCGCCACCAGCAGGTTGGCACCGGTGACTTCCTCGCGCCCGGAAGATTGCACATGAATGACCGCGCGCTGGATGACCCGCTGGAAACCGGCGGTCGGCTTGGCGTCCTCGGTGCCGTCGATCACCAGATTTTCCAGTTCCTGGTCGATATAATCGACGAGGCTCTTTTTCAGCACGGCAAGATCGACCGAGCAGGCGCGCATGACGGCGGCGGCATCGGCATCGTCGGTGAGGCTGAGCAGCAGGTGCTCCAGCGTCGCATATTCGTGGTGGCGCTCGTTGGCGGCCGCCAGTGCCCGGTGCAAGGATTGTTCCAGACTGCGCGAAAAAGATGGCATGCGGACTCCCTTATGAACGGACAGGCATCGATAGCGGGCACATGGTACGCGCGGTCACTTCTTTTCCATAATGCATTGCAGCGGTTGCTGGTGCTTGCGTGAAAAATCCATCACCTGGGTCACTTTGGTCTCGGCGACCTCAAAGGTATAGATACCACATTCGCCGACGCCGTTCTGGTGAACGTGCAGCATGATGCGGGTGGCTTCATCAAGCGCCTTCTGGAAATATTTCTGCAGGACATGGGTCACGAATTCCATCGGCGTATAATCGTCGTTGAGCAGCAGCACGCGATACATGGCCGGCTTTTTGGTGACGGCCTTGGTGCGGGTGATCACCGATGTGCCGGCGCCATTGCCGCCCTTGTCGTCTTCGCCCTTCTGGCCAGCCCCACGCGTTGCGGCGCCGGCAGGGGCCATGACCCCGGCCTGGGCGAGCTGGCCCTGCAAGTGGTTCTGAATCGTGCCCGTGCTCATCGCGCTATTTTCCGCATCCCGGTTGTGGCTGAACACCTAATCTAAGTCGCCCCACGCCAATGCACCAGAGGTGACACTGGTTTTGGGCGGCATTTTGTTGACGCAGGCGCGGGGCAAAAAATAATTGAGGGCCGACGTGGCGCGCGGCCGGCAGCGTCACACTCTGAAATTGCTCGAAAAAAAGAAAAAGGCCCGAGCCAAAGCCCGGGCCTGTACGTCATAAAACTCTGGCGCGCGAGGCGCTTGAAACGTTTCAGGCAGCCTTCTTGGCAGCTTCCTGAGCCTTGGTGAAGGCAACTTCAACCGGCTTGAAGGCTTCCTTGGCGATGTTGGTGTAGAGCTCGCCGATCTTGGTGGCCTGGGCGATGAAGCTCTCGTAGGCCGACTTGGCGTAGTCGCTCTGGATCTGGAAAGCAGCATCCGGGGTCTTGGCGGCAATGAGCTTCTCGAAAGCGGCGGTGCCGTGCTCGTAGGCAGCCTTCGAATAATCGGTCGTCTCGGACGCGATCTTCTGCAGGCCCTTGGTCAGCGTCGCGGTCGCGGCGGTGGCAGCTTCATACTGGTCTTTGCCGAACTTCTGGAAAGCTTCGATGTTGTTGGTAGCCATGGTGCACCTCGGGATTGGTCGGACGCTTCGCGCCTGACGCGGGGGAAATGTTTCAAAGAACCGCCAGCCATGCCAGCCCCTCTTTGATGATCCGCATATAGGCACTGCACAAAAATTTGTCAATGAACATTTTGCAGTGCAGCATGTGACATTTTGGTGCCCATCAACAGCGATTTTCGCCGAAATTGTTAGACATTATCTAAACAAGGCCCCGCGTTTCCGGAGATTGCAGGTCGAGCGACCCAAAAATTTCGCGAAAGGTTTGTTGCAGTGCAATATCACACGCCCCCATGCCGGGCGCGGCAGTTCCGCGGGCGCGGGCCAAATCATCGAGGCTGGTGACACCGAGGTGCTGCTCGCTGATGCCACAGGGCACGATACCGCGATAATGTGTCAGATTTGGTTCGACATTGACCGCGAGGCCATGGAAACTCACCCAGCGGCGCACGCGAATGCCGATGGCGGCGATCTTGTCCTCGGCAGGGCTGCCATCGGGCGCGGCGGGCTTGTCGGGGCGCGGCACCCAGACCCCTACCCGGCCGCTGCGGGTCTCGCCGGCGATGTCAAATTGCGCCAGCGCCGCGATCACCCATGATTCCAGCGCGCAGACGAAGGCGCGCAGGTCCCGCCGCCTCCGGTTGAGATCGAGCATGACATAAACGACCCGCTGGCCGGGACCGTGATAGGTATATTGGCCGCCGCGCCCGGCGACATGCACCGGAAATTCGGCATCGAGCAGATCCTGGGGGCGGGCCGAGGTGCCGGCGGTGAACATGGCCGGGTGCTGCAGGGCCCAGAGACATTCAGGTGCCCTGCCCTGGCTGATGGCCTCGGCGCGCCGCTCCATGGCCGCCAGCGCCGGCTCATAGGCGACGAGACCCTCCGAGACACACCATTGCACCGGCGCAGAGCCCGCCACCGGTTTGAACTCAATTGAACGACGCACATTCATGTTTAGGCCCTTGTCACTGGCAAAGGCATTTGTTACACGGTGCCGGGCTAACGCGGAACCCCGCTTTAGAGCCTGCGGCCATGGCGGAATTGGTAGACGCGCTAGCTTGAGGTGCTAGTCTTTTAACCGAGGTGGAGGTTCGAGTCCTCTTGGCCGCACCAATTGCCCGGGCGTTTTTGTTCCATGAGGAAACCTCGGGACAAAGCGTGCCGGTGTTGCGAAAATCTCAAAAAAAGTCGGCCTCAAAAATATCGGCGCGGTGGGCCTTTCTTTGGACCCACCGCGCCTTGTCCATGCCCACCGCCTCGGCAGGCTGGAAAACCTTGATTCGTCTCAGGGCGCGCCGATCGCAACCCGGCGCCTGCCCTTCATGATTCGCCCTCAGGTCCCGGCGAGGAAATGCGTCGGGTTGACCGGCACCGTGCCCTTGCGCAATTCGAAGTGCAGCTGTGGCGAGGAGACATCACCGCTCTGCCCGGAATGGGCGATCACCTCGCCGCGGGTCACCGTCTGGCCGCGCTTGACGTTGAGCGCGCCATTGTCGGCATAGGCGGAGATGAAGCCGTTAGGATGGCGGATCAGCACGAGATTGCCATAACCCTTGAGCTGGCTGCCGGCATAGGCCACGACGCCGCCATCGATGGCGCGCACCGGGGTGCCGTCCGGCACCGAAATATTGATGCCGTCATTCACGCCCGGCTCAAAGCCGCGGATGATGCGGCCGTGCACCGGCCAGCCCATGGCAATGGAGCCGGTGGGCTTGGTGTCAACCTTCGGGCTGACGGCTGCGGGTGCCTGAGCCTGACGGGCGATCGCCACCTTCTGGGTGGCATGCGCCTTCGAACGGGCCATAGCTTCGGCCTTTTCGGTCTGCTCGGCCTTTTCCAGCTTCGCCTTGGCAATTTTGGCCTGCTGTGCCTTGGTCGCCTTCAGCGACTGCGCCTGCCGGGCTTCGGCGAGCTTTTTGGCGCGCAACATGGCTTCATGCTGCTGCAGGGCGGCAAGCTTCTTTTGCGTTGCAGCAACCTTGGCGGCCCTAGCGGCGGCCAGTTTCGGCGAGGCGGTGCGGCTGCCGGCGTGCTGGGCCTGACGTGCCTCGGCGAGCTCGGCCCGGGCGGCGGCAGCCTCGGCCTTGTATTTCTTGATTTCGGCGAGGTCATGCATGCGGGTCAGCGCAAAGGCACCACCGCCGACCGCTGCGGCACCGACGGCGGCAGCCGCCACCGGAATATGCGGCGCGCCGCGGGCCTGCTGCTGCAACGAGCGCGGGGCGAGATCGGGATGCGAATAGGTGAATGAACCCGGCTGACGGGACGCCAGGGGCAGCCGCGGCACGCGCGTCCTTGCAGCAGCCATCACCGGTGCCGCAGCAAATGGCGCGGCGCGGGCGGCTTTCTGGGTCTGGTAGGGAATGATCAGATGCGTGCCGGGCTGGATATCGGCGGCGCTGTGAAAACCATTGGCGCGCAGCAGGGCAGCTTCCGGCACATTGTACCGGCGGGCGAGCACGCTGGCGCTGTCACCGGTGCCAGCGACAATGGCAACGCCCGAGGCGCCGACGAAGCCCGCCGATGGCGCGCTGCTGACCGGGGCGACGTAACGGGCGATTTTCGGCGCGGCCAGCGGCTCCGAGGTGATCGGCTGGGCATATTGCACGGGCGGATGATAGATGGCCGGGTGATGCATCGGTCGCGTATGCCGGATGCTGCCTGTCGCCATGTGGTCCGAACCAAAGGGATTGCTGAAAGGATCCGAAAACCGGCTCGAATCGGCGCAGCCGGCCAACAATCCGGCAGCGGCACCCACTAATGCGAGCCGCGAGGCCCAGCGCAGGCAAGACAAACGATAATCTGAAACCATGACCCGAACTCACTGCTACGCCACCAACATTCCAGGAAATACACCACGAGTGTTAAAGGAGCGTTTAGGGTGAATCGATTTTCACCATCTTGCATGAAGCCGGATTCACAATTCCGCCGATTTTCCCGGCGTCAATGGCCTGAGGTGGCAGTCGCAGATGTCGATTTCCGCGATTTCGCCCGCCGAATTGCGCGACAGGGTTACCAGCCTTTGCCAGGGCTGCAGGCCGTGGCTGGCAATATTGCGGGCAAACATCATATGTCCGCCCTGCTTCAGCAACGGCAGGAATGACGTCGGCGCCCCGGTCATCACCGCATGAATGATGATGCGGTCGAACGAACCGGTGGCCCCGGTCAGGGTCAGACCATCGGCCCAATGCACCTCGGCATTATCCGCACGCAGATGGGCGAGCCTTGTCCTGGCTGCGAGGGTCAGGCTCTGGTAGCGCTCGATCGACACCACATGCCCGGCGAGACGCGCCAGAATGGCGGTGACATAGCCCGAGCCGGTACCGATTTCGAGCACGCGCTCGCGCCCGCCAAGGTCCAGCGCCTCGGCCATGCGCGCCGCCAGCCAGGGCGCCGGCATGGTCTGGCCGCAACTGATCGGGATCGCCAGATCGCGGTTGGCAAGGTCGCGGTAGTGATGGGGCACGAAATGACGCCGCGCCACACTCTCCATCGCCCGCAGCACATCAAGGTTGCCGATGCCGCGCCCGCGCAGGTTCAGCACAAACTGCGCAGTGGCCTCGCGTTCGCTTGCCTGATCGTCGCTGCCTTCGAGCACCTGCCTCACCTCGCCTGACGCGATGTCAGTCAAACAGAGTTGCAAATTGTGTCAAGGTTGCGTCGTCGGTCAAATTGATGCGCAGCGGCGTGATCGCCACTTTCTGCGCCGCGAGGGTGGCAAGATCGGTGCCGGGACCCGGTGAATAGGTCGGCCGGGCGAAAGCCAGCCAGTAATAGGGCAATTGCCGGCCGTCGCGGCGCTCCTCAACCCGCAGCAGGTTGGTGTCGCGGCGCCCCTGCGCGCACATTTGCACGCCGGCCACCTCGCCGGGCGCGCAATCGGGAAAATTCAGGTTGAACAGCACTTCGTGCGGAAATCCCCGGGAGGTCAGTTTGCGGATGAGGGCCGGGGCTAGCGCCTCGGCACAATCCCAGCGGATCTTGTCGCGCCCGGCCGGCCCATAGGCCTGCGACAACGCAATCGAGGGAATGCCGAGGATGGTGCCTTCGATCGCGCCGGCAATGGTGCCGGAATAAGTGACATCCTCGGCGACATTCTGGCCACTGTTGATGCCCGAAAGGATCAGATCGGGCGGATTGTCCTTCATGAGGTGCTTGACCGCCATGATCACGCAATCGGTCGGCGTGCCCTTGACGGCAAAATGGCGCGGCGAAATCTGCCGCAGCCGCAAGGGATCATTGAGCGAGAAGGAATGCGAGACGCCGGACTGGTCGATGGCCGGGGCGACGATGGTGACGTCATCTGAAAGCTGGCGCGCAACCCGCTCCAGCGTCTCAAGGCCGGGAGCGTGAATGCCATCATCATTGGTGAGTAATATGCGCATGTGCCCCCGCCTGCCCTTGTGTCAGCCAATGCGCCTGATGTCGCCCATATAAGGCAAAAGCGCGTCCGGCACCGTGATGCTGCCGTCTTCGTTCTGATAGTTTTCCATCACCGCCACCAGCGTGCGGCCGACCGCAAGGCCCGATCCGTTGAGCGTATGCACGAAACGGGTCTGTTTTGCGTCAGGCGTCCGGCAGCGGGCATTCATGCGCCGCGCCTGAAAATCACCGCACAGCGAGCATGAGGAAATCTCACGATAGCGCCCCTGCCCCGGCAGCCAGACCTCGATGTCATAGGTTTTCTGCGAGGCAAAGCCCATGTCGCCCGAACACAAAAGCATGGTGCGGAACGGCAGCGCGAGCTTTTTCAGCACGGTTTCGGCGCAGGCGGTCAGGCGCTCGTGCTCGGCCTCTCCGGCCTCGGGCGTGGTGATCGACACCAGTTCAACTTTGTTGAACTGGTGCTGGCGGATCATGCCGCGGGTATCACGCCCGGCCGAGCCGGCTTCGGCGCGAAAACATGCGGTGAGCGCAGTAACGCGCACCGGCAGGCTTGCCTCTTCGAGAATCTGCTCGCGCACCAGATTGGTGAGCGGCACCTCGGCGGTGGGAATCAGCCAGAATTCATCGCCGGCCGGGAATTGATCCTCGCGAAACTTCGGCAATTGCGCGGTGCCATACATGGCCTCGTCGCGCACCAGCAGCGGCGGGTTGATTTCGCCATAGCCGTGCTCACCGGTGTGCAGATCGAGCATGAATTGCCCCAGCGCCCGTTCGAGCCGCGCCAGAGCGCCCTTCAGCACCACGAAGCGGGCGCCAGACATGCGGCTTGCGGCCTCAAAATCCATCATGCCCAGAGCTTCACCCAGCGCGAAATGTTCCTTTGCCGGAAAGGCAAAGGCCGGAACATTGCCATGGGTGCGGATTTGCACATTGTCGTGCTCGTCCTTGCCTTGCGGCACGTCGGCATGCGGCAGGTTGGGGATTTCCAGCAGGCGGGTCTGCAGCGCGGCCTGCGCCATGCGCTCGGCCTCCTCCATCGCCGGCATCCGGGTCTTGATTTCGGCGACTTCGGCCTTCAGGGCCTCGGCGCGCGCCATATCCCCTGCGGCCATGGCCTGGCCGATTTCCTTTGAGGCGGCGTTGCGGCGCTCCTGGGCACGCTGCAGGGCGGCGATCGCCTCGCGCCTCGCGCCATCGAGGCCGAGCAATTCCTGCGCCAGCGGCGGCAGGCCGCGCCTTGCCAGCCCCTGGTCAAAAGCTGCGGGGTTTTCGGCAATCAGGCGAATATCATGCATGGGTCAGCGGCTCTCGATACCATCAACAGGGCCGCTCACCCCTCGTCATCGCGAACGGCCAATGCTTTTCCGCGCTGTCTTTCAATATACATCACGGAGAGGATGGAGAGGCCGTAAAGCATCAGGCCGGGAACAACAAGCGTTGCCATGCTGAAAAGATCGGGCGGGGTCAAAACTGCCGCCACCGCGCCGATCACCACCGTCGCATAACGCCATTTGCTGATGAGAAATTGCGAGGTCACGATGCCGACATTGCCGAGCAGGGTCAACACCACCGGCATTTGAAAGGTGATGCCGAAGGCAAAGATCAGGGTCATCACAAGTGACAAATATTCACTGACGCGCGGCAGCATCTCGATTTGCGGCTGCCCCGGCTGTTTGGCGACCTGCATGCTGATGAAAAACCGCAGCAGATTGGGCATGACGACGTAATAGACCATCAAGGCGCCGAGCGCGAAAAACACGGGTGTCGCAAAGAGATAAGGCGCAAAGGCCGCCTTTTCGCGCTTGTAGAGCCCGGGGGCGACGAAACGGTAGAGCTGCGTGAACACCACCGGCAGCGAAAAAAACGCGGCCGTAAACAGGGCGACGCGCATTTCGGTAAAGAAATATTCCTGCGGGGCGGTGTAGATCAGCCGGGCATCGGGGCCGGCCACCCGGCCATAAGGCTCGACCAGCAGCCCGTAAATGTCCTTCGACAACCAGAAAAACAGTACGAACAGCACCAAGAAGGTCGCCAGCGACCAGATCAGCCGCGTGCGCAATTCGTAGATGTGATCCATCAGGGGGGCGCGGGACGCCTCGATATCGGTTTCAGTCATTCCGCCGCCCTGTCGATCTGCACCATTTCAGGGGTTTCGGGCGCGGCTCTGACGGCTTTTCGCGGCGCGCGTGCCGGCTTTTTGGCCGGCTTGGCAGCTGCGCTGGCATCAGGTTTCGGCTCGGTCTTGCTGGTCTTGGCCTTGTTTGTCTTGGCCTTGCTGGTCTTGGCCTCGCCGGTTTTGGTCTGGCGGGCCTTGGTCATTTTGGCGGGGGCTGCCAGTTCCGGGGTCAGCGGCGCTGATTCGGCCGGTGCCGGCAGCGCTTCGGGTGAAGCTGATTCGGCAGGCGCATCGAAATCAAAATTGGTGGAATCGGTCAGGTCGGTGAATTCGCGCTTGACGCTGTCGATATCGGCTTCTTCGAGCGCCTCGGTGATCTGCCGCCGGAAATCCGCGGCGAGGCGCTGCAATTTGCCATATCCCTGGCCAAGCTGGCGCAGCACCCGCGGCAGATCCTTGGGCGGGATGAAGATCAGCGCCATCACGCCCACAACCAGCAGCTTTGCGAAGTCAAAGTTAAACATCCATCACGATCCCGAAGCCGGTCATCCGCCAAGGCCCTGTCGACAGGCAGACCTGTGGTTGATCAGCCAACCTTGCTGGTATCGGAGGTTCGATCAAGCGTGGCACCCGTCTTGGTGTCCAGCGTCTTGGCAGCATCTTCAGCCGGCGCCGTCGTGTCTTCAGCCATGCCGGCCTTGAAGGCTTTCATGCCCTTGGCGACATCGCCCATCATGTCCGAGAACTTGAATTTGCCGCCGAACAACACAAAGACGATGGCCGCGAGCGCAATCAGGTGCCAGATACTCAGACCACCCATGAGACAACTCCTTCAAAACACCCGCCCCATGTGGGGCAGCGCTTAGACGCGTCTTAGCCCTGCACTACGGTAATTTCAAGGACTGATACAATTTCACGCGGCGTCGGGGCGATCATCGTCGCTGCCGAGCGGCGCCTCATCGGCCGGGATGGCATCTTCATCGGGCGGTGATGGCATCAAGGGGGTCGTCGGCACCTTGCCCTCATAGAGTCCGGCGGCTTTCAACTCTTCGAGGCCGGGCAGATCATCGATGCTTTCCAGCCCGAAATGCACCAGAAACTGCTGGCTGGTGCCGTAGGTCACCGGGCGTCCGGGCGTGCGGCGGCGACCACGCAGCCTGATGAGGCCGGCCTCGAACAGCGCATCCAATGTGCCCTTGAACAGGGCGACGCCGCGGATATGCTCGATTTCCGCCCGGGTCACCGGCTGGTGCCAGGCAATGATTGACAGGATCTCCAGCGCCGCGCGTGACAGGCGGCGCGGTTCCTGCCGCTCCGGGCCGAGCGCCGCGGCCAGCTCCGGCGCGGTCTGGAAATAGCAGGCGTCACCGGCGCGCGCCAGCTGGATGCCGCGCCCGGCATAATGGCGGGCGATTTGATCGAGCACGACGCCAATATCGAGATGCGATGGCAGCCTGGCGGCGAGTGCGCTTGTCGGCACCGGGGCGGCGGCCACAAACAGCACCGCTTCACAAAGCCGCACCGCGTCAGCCAAACCATCATCAGCGGACCGGGGCGGCGCGAGGTCAGGCTGCAGGGCGGCGCTCATGGCACCGGCGCGGGGCTGGCGCGCAGATAGATCGGCGCGAAAGCGCCGTCCTGGCGCAGGCCGATGCGGCCTTGGCGCACCATTTCCAGGCTCACGGCAAAGGTGCTGGCGCGCATGGTCCTTGTGACCGGCGCGCTCTTGCAATAGGCGCGCAGGCACTCATCGAGCACGCTCCAATCGAGCGTGAGCGCGGCAATATCCTCAAGCGCGGCCCTTGCCCTTGCAATCGACCAGACCTGGCGGGCCTGCAGCACGACGCTTGGTCTGGCGGCTTTCTGGCGCAGGGCGGCATAGGCGCTGAGGAGATCATAAAGGCTCGCCTGCCTTGGCGCTTCCGGCGGCTCGTTGTCGCTGGCAGCGCCGGTGCGCATGAAAAAATCACGCCCCAGCTGCGGGCGCGTGCCCAGATGCCCGGCGACCTTGCGGATGGCATCGAGCTGGCGCAGCCGCAAGGCGAGATCGAGCGCCAGCGTCGCGGCATCAGGCTCGTCGCCGCGCGGCGGGGCCGGCAGCAACAGCTGCGACTTGAGATAGGCCATCCACGCCGCCATCACAAGATAATCGGCAGCAAGTTCGAGCCGCAGGCCTTGCGCCGCCTCGATGAAGCCGAGATATTGCTCTGCCAGCGCCAGAATGGAGATTTTGGCGAGATCGACCTTCTGGCGCCGCGCCAGTTCGAGCAGCAGGTCGAGCGGGCCCTCGAAGCCATCGAGATCGACACGGAACGCGGTCTCGCCCTGGGCCGTCACCGGCTCATGCGCAGAAACATCCCCCATGTGTCCGACATCCGCCATCGACCGCCCATGCCCGCAAGCTTCACGCTACAGCATGCTGCCTCAGGTCGGCTTTCGCAAGGATTTCGTCGCATAATGCGGCGGCTTCCACAGGATCAAAGGGTTTTGGACCGCTGATCATGGCGAGGGCGGCCTCGGCCCTCTGGCGCGCCCTGCCCTGCAGCCATGGCGTCGCCGAGGCCACTGCGTGAAGTTCGCCAAGGTCACCATTGCAATGCAGCGCGACATCGACCCCGGCCGCAAAAATGGCGGCGGCACGGGTAGCAAAATCCCCTGAAAGCGCCTTCATGGAAATATCGTCGCTCATCAGCAGGCCATCAAAGCCGATCTCGCCGCGGATGATGCGCTCGACGATGACCGGCGATTGCGTCGCCGGGCGCTCGTCATCGAGCGCGGTGAAAATAATATGCGCGGTCATGGCCATGGGCAGGTGCCGGGCCGGTGCGAAGGCAGCAAAGTCGCTGGCGCTCAGGGTGGCGTGGCTGGCATGAACCACGGGCAGCGCCAGGTGCGAATCAGCCTCGGCGCGGCCGTGGCCGGGAATATGTTTCATGACCGGCAGCACGCCCTGATCCATCAGCCCGCGTGCGGCGGCGAGGCCGCGCCGCGTCACCATGGCGGCATCCGCGCCATAGGAGCGGTCACCGATCACCGCATGGGCCCCGGCTACCGGCACATCCAGCACCGGCAGGCAATCGACATTGATACCGGCGCGGCGCAAGTCATGGGCCATCAGCCGGCTGTTGAGGGCGATGAACTCTTCCTCGACCAGACCGGCACCGGCAGCAAGGCCGGCAAGGCGGCTGGCTGCAGGGTAAGCCCGCCAGTGCGGCGGCTTCATGCGTTGCACGCGGCCGCCTTCCTGGTCGATCAGCACCGGCGCATCTTCGCGCCCGACAATTTCGCGGAACTTGGCGGTGAGCCTTGCCACCTGTTCAGGTGTGCTGACATTGCGGCCGAACAGGATCAGGCCCCAGGGCGAGATGGTGCGCAGCGCCGCCACTTCATCGCTGGTCAGATCATGACCGGAGCAACCGCAAATCAAGGCGCGAATGTTCAAGACTGGCCTCCCCGGCGCGCCGCCATGTCAGTCGGCGCTGATCCAGCACGAGCCGCCCTTGCCGCGAATGGCCTTGCAAATCGACAGGGCAGCGATCCTATCGACGTGATCGACCCGCACGCGGAACACATCATGGCCGTTGAGGCTGACGCGATGATAGCCGAGATGATGCCCCTGCAGGGCCGAGCCATAACGGGCGCTCAGGCGCGCCATCATGGATTTGGCACCAGCCTCGGTGCCCGGCGCTGCGAGCTGGACCGCAAAAAAGCCACGGGCGCCGCCCGCAGGCTTGGCAAGACTGGCGACCTGCTGCGGCTTTTGCCGGGCGCGGATCGGTGAGGGCACCAGTTGCAGCGGGGCGTTGCGGGCCGGCGCGGCGTGCACCGGCTTGCGCAGGGCCAGCTGCGGCCGGGGCGCCGGCTTGGCGACATGCGCCTTGATGTCATGGGCCTTGATGTCATGAGCCTTGGCGGCCTCGGGCTTGACCAGGTGCGCGGGTGCAGGCTTGTGCGGCGCCGGCTTGACCGGAGCGTTCATGGCCACGGCGGCCGGCGGTGCTGCGGGGGCCAGAGCGCCCAAAGAGCTGTTGGGCTGCACCAGCACGGTGTGCACCTGGTGAACATCGCCGCTGGTATTGGCATTGGCATCGGGCGCAGTTGCGGCGGCAGTGACCTGCCCTTGATCCTGCGCTGCCTGCGGATTGGGCGCGGATGAGGCAACGGCAGGCGGGGCCACGACTGCGGACGTCACGGTCTGGGCGCTGGTTGCGGGGGCCTTGGCGGTGGATTTCGGCAAGGCATTGAGATCGTCGGGCTGCTCCAGATTGGCCACGACCTTGTCCTTGGCAAGATTGGCGGCATCGATGGCCTTTTGCTTGCCGCTGTCGAGAATATCGGTGTTCTGGTTGGCAACGACCACGCCTTCCGGCTTGGCCGGGACAATCCGAACCGGGGTCGAATCGGCCTTGATCAGCGGCACGCCGCCCATCTCGGCGTGGGCGCCGCCATGGCGATAGGCAAAGATCCCGCCCAGTACCAGGAAGCTGACGGCAAATATGCTGCCCATATAGATCAGCGGCGAGGCACGGCGCGCATTGGTGGCGTCAGCCTGCGTTGCCGCATAAACGCTGGGGCGCTCGGCCTGGGGCTCGAAGGATTCCGCCGGCGGCTCGAAGTTCCACTCGGGCGCGGCATGCGCATCCTGCGCGACGCCGACACCGGCGCCGGCAAAAGACTCCTCAAAGCCGCGAATATGCAACTCTGCCTCGCTCGACTCAGCATGAGGCACTTCGCCCTCGTCATCGGCGGGGCTGTCGAGCGGGCGGCCATCGACCAGGGCCCGGCGCATGGCATCATGATGGGCATGAAGGGCGCGCAATTGCTCGGCAAAGTTCTGCTGGACCGAGGGTGCCTTGGGCGCAGCAGCCGCGGGGCCCGGTGCGGGCGCTGGCGCCGGCGAGGGTTGCGCACGGGCCGCAGCGCGTCCTTCAGCGCCTGTGGCAAACAGGCCCTGACGATTGTTCTGGGTCTTGCCTTCGTCGCCGACAAGTTGCGCCAAGGCTGCCAGGGGATCCAGCGCAGCCACACCCGACGGGGCTGCAGGCCCGCGCAAGCGCCGCTCGAATTCTTCGAGGCTCACTGCGAAGGGCGCGCGTGTGGATGGTTCAGCCATTCATTCAACCTTTCAAACCGGACGACCCGCACCACGACCGGCGCCGGATCGCGTCTCGGGCAAGGTCGCCGTCTGGTTGCCAGGGGCACCCCAGGTTTCAAGCCTTGCCGCAATAGTTTCAATCAACGCATTTCATCGGGCGCACCAACCCCCAACAGCGCCAGCCCCGTCCGCAATATTTCAGCCACGCCTGCAACCAGCGCCAAACGAGATTGAGTCAATTGTCTATTTTCTTCATTAACAAAGCGTAAGTGTGGCATATCTTTGCCGGCCGTCCAGTGGCTGTGAAGAGCGCTGGCAAGATCATGCAGATAGAACGCCACCCTGTGGGGTTCGTGCGCACGCGCTGCCTGATCTATCAGGCGCGGAAATTGCGCCATTATCCGCAAAAGTTCAAGTTCTGCCGGGTGATTGACGAGATCGAGGTCGCTGGCCGCCAGGGCCTCCGGCGCGACATTGAGGTCCGGGAACACCTGCGCTGCCTGACGAAACGCCGATTGCGTGCGGGCAAAGGCATATTGCACATAGAACACCGGGTTTTCGCGCGATTTCTCGATGACTTTGGCAAGATCGAAATCGAGCGGCGCGTCATTCTTGCGAAACAGCATCATGAAGCGCACGGCATCGACGCCGACTTCGTCGACCACCTCGCGCAGGGTGACGAATTCGCCCGAGCGCTTTGACATTTTCACCGGCTCGCCGTCGCGCATCAGCTTGACCAGCTGGCAGAGCTTGATGTCGAGCTCGCCCTTGCCGTCCGAAAGCGCCGCTACCGCCGCCTTCATGCGCTTGACATAGCCGCCGTGATCGGCGCCCCAGATGTCGATCATGGTCGAAAAGCCGCGCTTCAGCTTGTCGGCATGATAGGCGATGTCGCTGGCAAAATAGGTGTAACTGCCGTCCGATTTCATCAAGGCGCGGTCAACATCATCGCCGAATTGTGTCGAGCGGAACAGGGTCTGCTCGCGATCCTCCCAGTCATCCGGCAAGGCGCCCTTGGGCGGCGGCAGGGTGCCCTGATAAATCAGGCCGCGCGCCTGCAAGGCGTCAATGGCGGCGCGCACCTGGTCAGCGGCGCTGGCATTGCGGGTGAGCGAGGCCTCCGAAAAGAACACGTCGTGGCGAATGTTGAGGGCGGCGAGATCGTCGCGGATCAAGGCCATCATGGCGTCAATCGCCGCCTGGCGCACCAGCGGCAGCCATTGCTTTTCAGGCATGGCGGCAAGGGCATCGCCGTGGTCACGCGCCAGTTGCGCGCCGATGGCTTTCAGGTAATCGCCCGGATAAAGCCCCTCGGGAATGGCGCCGATGGTCTCGCCGCGCGCCTCGCGGTAGCGCAGGAAGGCCGAGCGGGCGAGGACATCGACCTGCGCCCCGGCGTCATTGATGTAAAATTCGCGCGTGACCCTGGCACCGGCAAATTCCAGCAAAGCCGCCAGCGCATCACCGAACACGGCACCGCGGCCGTGGCCGACATGCATCGGGCCGGTCGGGTTGGCCGAGACATATTCGACATTGACCGGCTGATGATGCGCAGGCGGGCGGCCGAATCGCGATTTTTGCTGCAGGGCGGCACGCAGCACGCCGGCCAGGGCCGCGTGCTGCAGGCGGATATTGATGAAGCCCGGCCCAGCGACGTCAACCTTCGCCACCAGCGGGTGCTGGCCGAGGCGGGTGACAATTTCGGTGGCAAACTGGCGCGGCGAGGTGAAGCCCGGGGCAAGATCGCGGGCATAGACCATGGCAATGTTGGTGGCGATATCGCCATGGCTGGCATCGCGCGGCGGCTCGACGCTGAAGCGGTCGGGCGTCAGCGCGCCGTCGAGGCGGCCTTCCTGTTGCAGGGCGGCGAAGGCGCTGGTGAGCGCAAGGGCGATCTCATCAAACACATTCATGCGCGCGCCGATCCAGATTCTCGTGAGGTTGCGGGTTCATGGCCGGTTCGCTAGCGGATTCGGCGTCAGGGGTCAAAGTCAGCCGCATTGGCTTTGCGCCCTTGACGCTTATGTGGCATGAACCATTTCGAAGACTGCACCCGCACCGGAACCGGGCGGCGTGCCAACTTGAACGAGCGGCCGGTGCGCGAGCGTGGCCTGCGAGGAGATGGTTCGTCATGATGAATTTGCAAAATTTTGCGCGCCGCTGGCTGGCGACAGGGCTGGTTTTTGGTGCGGGACTGGTGGCGGCCGCATCGCTGGCGCCCCGGGCGCGGGCCGATGGGGCGAGCTTTTCGCCCGCCCAGACGCAGGCCATTGGCGCGATTGTGAAATCCTATCTCGTCAGCCATCCCGAGGTGATCGAGGAAGCTGAAAAGGCCCTGCGCGCCAAGCGCAAGGCCGAGGCCGCCTCGGCCCAGAGCGCGGCGATCAAGGCCAATGCCAAGGTGATTTTCACCTCGGCGCATCATGCCATCCTCGGCAATCCCGACGGCAAGGTCGTCCTCGCCGAGTTTTTCGATTACAATTGCCCCTATTGCAAATTGAGCATGCCGGTGCTGGCCAAGCTGGTGAAGGCCAATCCCGATCTCAAGATCGTGCTCAAGGACTTTCCGGTGCTGGGGCCGGGCTCGGTCGAGGCGGCGCGGGTTGCGGGTGCGGTGCGCCAGCAATTGTCACCGGCGAAATTTGCGGATTTTCACAATGTCCTGCTCGGCCAGAAGGTGCATGTCGGCAAGGCCGAGGCGCTGGCGGTTGCCAAGCATGAGGGCGCCGATCTCGCCAAGGTGCAGGCCGACATGAATTCTGCCAGCGTGAAGGGCGGGATCAGCGCGGTCATGGATGTCGCCGACAAGCTCAACCTCACCGGCACGCCCACCTTCGTGCTCGGCGATGATGTCATTGTCGGTGCCGTGGGCTATGACGAATTGCAGACCAAAATCTCCAATATGGAGAAATGCGGCAAGGTCGCCTGTTCGTAAGTCGGCAACACGCCTTCCCAATTCAGGCGCCACGCATTAGTGTGGCGCACGACGGAATGATTTCACCGCGAAATTTCGCAAGGGGTAGAGTTGAGCATGGTTGATACGTCAGCGCGGGCGGGAAACAAGCCCAGGGCGAGCGTCGGCAACGCGCCCGCCATCAAAAGCGTGGCTTCGAATGCCATTGATACCGCGCTGGTGGCGCGGTTGGCAAAATTGCTGCAAGATACCGATCTGGGCGAAATCGAGGTCGAAAAGGGCGATCTGCGCATCAAGATCGTCCGCCACAGCACGGCGACGATGATGCAGCAGGGCGCGCCGATGGCGGCGGCGCCGATGCAGGTGGTGCATGCGCTGCCAGCCAGCAAGGCTCCGACCAGCGCGGCAACGGCGCGCGAGGAGGTTGTGCAATCAGGTGAACCGGTGCCGGCACCGATGGTGGGCACTGCCTATCTGCGCGCCAGCCCGGAAGCCAAGCCCTTCATCGAAATCGGCTCGAAGGTTGCGGCAGGGGATCGCATCATGCTGATCGAGGCGATGAAGACCTTCAATGATATCCTCTCGCCGCGCGCCGGCACGGTGACGGCAATTCTGGTCAATGACGGGCAGCCCGTCGAATATGGCCAGCCGCTGATGATTATCGAATGACCCACGCCGCCGGATTCCAGCGCCCCGATGTTTGACAAGATCCTCATAGCCAACCGCGGCGAGATTGCGCTGCGCATCCTGCGCGCCGCCCGTGAACTGGGCATAGCCACCGTTGCCGTGCATTCTACCGCCGATGCCGAGGCGATGCATGTGAAGCTCGCCGATGAAAGCGTGTGCATCGGCCCGCCGGCGGCACGCGATTCCTACCTCAACATCCCTGCCCTGCTGGCCGCCTGCGAAATTACCGGCGCCGATGCCGTGCATCCGGGCTACGGGTTCTTGTCGGAAAATGCCGGATTTGCCGACATTCTTGCCGAGCATGGCATTGGTTTCATCGGCCCCAAGGCCGACCATATCCGCATCATGGGTGACAAGATCGAGGCCAAGCGCACAGCGCGGGCACTGGGTATTCCCTGCGTGCCGGGGTCGGACGGGGCGATCACCGAAGATGCCGAAGCCCTGCGGGTGGCCGAGACCATCGGTTATCCGGTGCTGGTGAAAGCGGCATCGGGTGGCGGCGGGCGCGGCATGAAGGTGGCGCATTCGGCGGCCGAACTCTCCGATGCGCTGGCGACCGCACGCACCGAGGCCAAGGCGGCCTTTGGCGATGACGCGGTCTATCTCGAAAAATACCTGATGCGGCCGCGCCATATCGAAATCCAGATTCTGGGTGATGGCCAGGGCCGGGCGATCCATCTTGGCGAGCGCGACTGCTCGCTGCAACGCCGCCACCAAAAGGTGCTGGAAGAAAGCCCCTCACCGGCGCTGAATGATGGCCAGCGCGAGGAGATCGGCGAAATCTGCGCCGCCGCCATGCGCAA
The DNA here is from genome assembly GCA_019075905.1 of Hyphomicrobiales bacterium. GTDB lineage: Bacteria > Pseudomonadota > Alphaproteobacteria > Rhizobiales > Beijerinckiaceae > REEB77. The sequence continues at coordinate 24,451 of JAGXAM010000010.1, read as the reverse complement.
GCTTGGCTATTCGGGGGTCGGCACCATCGAGTTTCTCTACGAGGATGGCGCGTTCTACTTCATTGAAATGAACACCCGCATCCAGGTCGAGCATCCAGTGACCGAGATGGTAACCGGGTTCGATCTCGTCAATGAACAGATCCTCATTGCCGCGGGCAGCCAGCTCAGCATTACCCAGGCCGATGTGCATATGCGCGGCCACGCCATCGAATGCCGCATCAATGCCGAAAATGCTGCGACCTTCCGGCCGTCGCCGGGCAAGATCGCCTATTATCATCCCCCCGGCGGCCTCGGCGTGCGGGTCGATTCGGCAGTCTATCAGGGTTACACGATCCCGCCCTATTATGATTCGCTGGTCGGCAAGCTCATCGTCCATGGCCGCAACCGCAATGAGGCGCTGCTGCGCCTGCGCCGGTCGCTGGGCGAATTCATCGTCGATGGCATTGATACCACTATCCCGCTGTTCCGGGCGCTGGTGCAGAATCCCGACATCCAGAATGGCGATTATGACATTCACTGGCTGGAGCGGTTTCTGGCCGACGGAGGCATGGGCGGCACGTCATGAGCGCGAAGGATCGCCCCTATCGCCGCCGCACGCAGCTGGTGCACGCCGGGCGCGATCCTTCGGCCCAGCATGGTTTCATCAACACCCCGACCTACCGTGGATCGACGGTGCTGTCCCCCACCGTGGCGCATCTGAAAGCCCGTGAGGGTTATGTCTATGGCACCCATGGCACGCCGACCACCAGTGCGCTGGAAGATGCCTGGAGCGAGCTTGCCGGAGCGGCCGGCACGGTGCTGCTGCCGAGCGGGCTTGCGGCCATAGCGCTGGCGCTGCTCAGCGTGGTCAAGGCCGGCGATGACATTCTCATCACCGATTCGGTCTATCGGCCGACCCGCAATTTCTGCGCCAGCGTGCTGGCGAGGCTCGGCGTCACGACACGCTATTATGATCCGCTGATCGGTGCCGGCATTGCCGAACTGATCTTGCCTCAGACCAGCGTGATTTTCACCGAGGCACCGGGCTCGCAGAGCTTCGAGATGCAGGATATTCCCGCAATTGCCGCGGCCGCGCATGCGCGTGGCATTTGCGTGATGATGGACAATACCTGGGCGACGCCGCTGTTTTTTCCGGCGCATGGGCATGGCGTCGACCTGGCGATCGAGGCCGGCACCAAATATCTTTCCGGCCATTCGGACCTGCTGCTGGGTCTGGTTTCGGCCAATGCCGCCTATTTCCCGCAGCTGCGCGCCACATTTGATGCCATGTCGCCCTGCGCCGGGCCCGAGGATGTATTTCTCGCCCTGCGCGGGTTGCGGACGCTGGAATTGCGGCTGCGTGAGGCAGAGCGGCAAGGGCTGGCGCTGGCGCGCTGGCTGCAAGGGCGCCCGGAAGTGCTGCGCGTGCTGCATCCGGCCCTGGCCGATGACCCCGGCCATGCGCTGTGGAAGCGCGATTTTTCCGGGTCGTCGGGCCTGTTCTCGGTGGTACTGAAGCCCGTGGCGCAGGCGCGGGTCGAGGCCATGCTCGATCATCTGAAGCTGTTCGGCATGGGCTATTCCTGGGGAGGGTTTGAGAGCCTCGTCATTCCCTTCGATTGCTCAAGCTATCGCACCGCAACGACATGGGCGCCTGGTGGCCCGACCTTGCGCTTTCAGGTCGGCCTTGAGGATATGGCCGATCTGCAGGATGATCTTGCCCAGGGTTTCGGGCAGCTCGCGGGGTGAGGCGCATGATAATGTGTCGCATGAGGTTTTTGCAACAAGGCATTGCATGATCAAGAATTTCTCTGACCATTCCGCCAATGAGCGTACGTTTCTCGCCTGGGTGCGAACCGCCATAACGGTGATGGCCTTCGGCTTTCTGGTCGAGAAATTCGACTTGTTCTTATCGCTGGCCGGGCCGAATTTTGTTGGCCGCAAATTATCGGTGCCGGGCGAGAAATTCGGCAATATTGCCGGCCTGTCGCTGATCGTCACCGGCACGCTGATGGTGGCGATTGCCACCTGGCGTTATTTGAAGACCGAGCGGGATTTGCGCCAGGAAGCGGCGGCCGAACCGCCGAGCCTCGCGCCCAATCTCATTCTTGCAGGGCTGATGATCGTGCTGGGTATTGCGATGTTTCTTTATTTGTCGCACGCTCTGACACCGCTGGCGGCGACGCCCGTTCACACCTGATCGAAGCATTCGGAGCCAGTCATGACCACCTCTTCCAAACCCTTGCGTCTCGGCATTCTGGGCGCTGCCAATATTGCCCGGCAATTTGCCCGCGATGTTTCCGGCAGCAAGCTGGTCAAGCTGGCCGCCATTGCCAGCCGTGACGGCGCCAAGGCGAAGGAATTTGCCGGGGCTTTCGGCATTGCCAAGACCTTTGCAAGCTATGAGGCGATGCTCGCCAGCGCTGATATCGATGCCATTTACCTGCCGCTGCCCAATTCCATGCATGCGACCTGGGCGATCAAGGCTGCCGAACATGGCAAGCATGTGCTGTGCGAAAAACCGCTCGGCATGAACGGCAGCGAGACCGCGGCCATGTTTGCTGCGGCGCGCCGCCACAAAGTGTTTTTGCTGGAAAGCTATCCCTACTGGTTCCAGCCGCAGACGGCGGCGATGATGAGCTTTATCGACGGCAGCGGCGGCTATGAGATCGGCCCGCTGCGCTTCATCCAGGCGGCCTTCGGTTTCACGCTGATGAAGCCCGACGGCAATATCCGCATGAACCCCGATCTTGGCGGCGGCGCGCTGATGGATGCCGGGTGCTATCCCCTGAGCCTGATCAGCCTCGCCATGCGGGCGGCGCCGGTGCGGGTCGAGGCGCAGGCGAATTACGCGGCGTCAGGGGTTGATATTTCGACCATGGCCACCTTGCATTATGCCGATGGCCGCCGGGCGCAGCTCGCCTGCGCCATGGATGGCGCGAATTTCCGCCAGGCGCTGATCGTCGGCACGAAGGGCACGCTCGAAACCGAATATCTCAACCATTGCAGCGAGGATGTCGCGCATCCGCATGGCTATCTGCCGAGCCTGATGCGGCTGCGGCGCGGCATTGCCAATACCGTGCCCTTCGAGGTCATCAACACGCCGGGCGGCAGCGGCTTTCGCTATGCGGCAGAAGCCTTTGCCGGCATGATCGCCAATGGCAACCAGGCGATGATGGATGATTATGCCGCCGTCAGCCAGAACATTGCCGTGACGCTGGCCGCCATTGCCCAGAGCGCCCGCGACGGCAAGAGCGTCAACCTTTAGGGACAGGGCGCTGCCGGCGGCAGCAGCTTCAGGTGCACCAATGTGCCGGTGAAGGCGAATGTGCCGTAATCGAGCTTGAGGCGGCGGGAAATGCCATTCTCGTAAAGATCGAAGGACAGCACGTAATCGGGCTTGTCCTTGTGGCTCTCGTGATCAAAATAGCTGACCGTCACCGGCCAGCGCGGCACGCTCGCGAGATCGCCGATCTGCGCCACCTTGTTGGCCGCCTTGCCAACCTTGACCTTGCCGATGACCGTGAAGGTGTCATAGGTCTTGCGGCCGGTTTCCGAGCCATCGTAAATTCGCGCGCTCAGCGTTTTCTGACCGGCGAGCGCGGCGGCGATGATGTGCTGGATGTGGCCGGTGGGAAACAGCACATCCTGCTTGAAGCCGAATTGTTCGGGCTTGGGGCTTTGCAGGGTGACATCAACCCCGCCCTTGGTGCCGACCCTGGCGCTGCCGTCAATTTCCTGATCGGTGCGGTCATTGATGGTGGAATGCAGCTTGAAGCGGAAGCTCTTGCCGTTGCCGTCCTCAAATGTGTCGCTGACGACATCGGAAAGCCGGGTCGATGCGCCTGAAGGCTCGATCTGGGTCATCTGCCGGTATTGCGATTGATAACCAAGGCAACTTGAACCGGTGAAGCGGTAAACGATGCGTCCGCGCGCGCCGGCGGGTGATTGCGGCCCGGTGCCGGGCACCAGCGCCAGATCATAAACCGCCTGATGGGCGGCCAGGGGCATGATCCTTGTTGCCAGCGCTGCGGCCGGGGCGGCAAGGGCTGCAGGGGCCATCATCATGAAGGAGGCGATGACGTACCCGTTGAAAAGCTGTCGCATATTCTTTTGGCCTCCGTGCGCACATGCTGCTAGCATAGCATATCTTAACAAGGGCTCACGCGCCGCAAGGCGCGCCAGAGCGATGATCGGAACCCTCCAGAATGTCCATAATTGCGGCGAAATTGAAGGAGCTGGGCCACAGCCTGCCTCCGCCCGTCAGTCCTATCGCCAATTACGTGCCATGCGTGCGCAGCGGCAACCTGCTGATCTTGTCCGGGCAACTGGCCGGCGGTCCGGACGGGCTGGCCCCGGCGTATCGCGGCAAGCTCGGTGCCGAGGTTGATCTTGCGGCCGGCCAGGCGGCGGCGCGCCAGTGCGTGCTCAACATTCTGGCGCTGGTCCAGCATGAGCTGGGCGATCTTGACCGGGTGGCGCGCTGCGTGCAAATGCGCGGCTTTATCAACACAAGGCCCGATTACCAGCAGATGCCGCAGGTGATGAATGGCGCGTCGGACCTGATGGTGGCGGTGTTCGGTGATGCAGGCCGCCATGCCCGCTCGACCATTGGCGTCGCGCAGCTGCCGCTCGACAGCGCCGTCGAAATCGAGGCTATTTTTGAGGTCAAGCCATGAACTGGCCCTGGCTGACCGCCCGCCCCATCGCCCATCGTGGCCTGCATGATGCTGCGGCCGGATGTGTAGAAAACACCGGCGATGCAGCAAGGGCAGCCATCGCCCGCGACTTTGCCATTGAATGCGATGTGCAGCTGACCAGCGATGGCGAGGCGGTCGTGTTCCATGATTTCACGCTCGACCGCCTGACCGAGGCGACCGGACGGCTCGACCGGCACAGCGCCGCCGCGCTGGCCGCTGTCAATTTTCGCCAGTGCCGCGACCACATCATGAGCCTGTCCGATTTCTTGAAGCTCATCGCCGGGCGCGTGCCCCTGGTGTGCGAGATCAAGAGCCGGTTTGACGGCGACATGCGGCTTGCTGACCGCACGCTGGTGCTGGCACAGGCCTATGACGGGCCGATGGCGCTCAAAAGCTTCGATCCGCAAATCATTGCGCATTTGCGCGCCGGCGGCACCAGGCTGCCGCTCGGTGTCATCGCCATGGCCACCTATGATGCGCCGGACTGGCGCGACGTGCCGCCACCCCTGCGCCAGAGCATGACCGCATTCCTGCATTTTCCGGAAACGCGGCCGGATTTTCTATCCTGGCACGTGGGTGACCTGCCGCATGCCATTCCCGCGCTGCTGCGCCTTGGCCTGCATCTGCCGGTGATGACCTGGACGGTGCGCAGCGCCGCGCAAAGACAAACCGCCCTCACCTATTGCGATCAGATCGTTTTTGAACATATCGACCCCTGAGGGCCGTGCCCTTGCCGCACCGGGCGCAAAGCCCGGCATGGCCGTCTCCACCCGGAAAACGCGCAATGTCAGAGACCGTGTCGCTGAATATCATCCCCGGCATCGCTGCAGTCGAGCGCGCCGCCTGGGATGGCTGCGCTGCTGGTGCCGCCTTGCAGGATCCGCAGCGCGAGGAACGCTTCAACCCCTTCACCTGCCATGATTTCCTGCATGCACTGGAGGTTTCCGGCTCGGTTGGCCCCGGCACCGGCTGGACAGCGGCGCATGTGCTCGCCAAGAGCGCCGACGGCGTGCTGACGGGCGTGGCACCGGCCTATCTGAAAACCCATTCGATGGGTGAATATGTGTTTGATCACGCCTGGGCTGAGGCGCTGGAGCGCGCCGGCGGGCGCTATTATCCCAAAGTGCTAAGCGGTGTGCCGTTCATGCCGGTCACCGGCCCGCGGCTGCTGGCGAAAAGCGCGGCCGGGCGCAGCGTTTTGGTGCAAGGGCTGGAGGCGTTGCGGCGTGCCGGCAAAGCCTCGTCGGTGCATGTCAATTTCATCGGCGATGCCGACCGCACGGCGCTGGCGCAAGCCGGGTTTCTGGCGCGCCAAGGCCAGCAATTCCATTTCCAGAACCCCGGCTATGGCGATTTTGCCACCTATCTTGGCGCACTGGCGGCGCGCAAGCGCAAAATGGTGCGCCATGAGCGCGAATCGGCGCTGGCGGCCGGCATCGAGGTGCATTGCCTCACCGGTTCCGATCTCAAGCCGGAACATTGGGACGCATTTTTTGAATTTTACATGGATACCGGGGCACGCAAATGGGGCCGGCCCTATCTCACCCGCAGCTTCTTTGAGGCGGTGGGTGCGAGCATGGCGCCGCATATCCTGCTGGTGATGGCGCGTCGCCATGGCCGCTGGATCGCCGGTGCGCTGAATTTCATCGGCGCGGACGCGCTTTATGGCCGCAACTGGGGGGCGATCGAGCATCATCCCTTCCTGCATTTCGAGCTTTGCTATTACCAGGCGATCGAATTTGCCCTGACGCGCGGGCTGAAGCGGGTCGAGGCCGGTGCCCAGGGCGAGCACAAGCTGGCGCGAGGCTATGGCCCGGTCGCCACGCATTCCGCGCATCATTTCGATGATCCGCGTATGATGGCGGCGCTCCGCGATTATCTGGCCCGCGAGAGCGAGCTTGTCGAAGCGGATATCGAACTTTATGAGGCGCATATGCCGTTCCGGCACGATCAGCCGGCATGAGTGGCCGGATGTTTCAGCAACAGGGGGCGATGTTTGCCATGACCTATGATCCCAGCAATATTTTTGCCAAAATCCTGCGTGGCGAAATTCCGGCCGTCAAGGTTTACGAGAGCGCGCAGACGCTGACCTTCATGGACATCATGCCGCGCGCCGATGGCCACGTGCTGGTCATTCCCAAGGCGGCATCGCGCAACCTCATCGATGCTGATCCGGCGGTGCTCGGGGCGATGATGGGCGATGTGCAGAAGGTGGCGCGGGCCGTCAAGGCTGCCTTTGATGCCGAGGGCGTGATGCTGGTGCAATATAATGAGGCGGCGGCCGGGCAGACGGTGTTTCACCTGCATATGCACATTATTCCGCGCTTTGCCGATGTCGCGCTGCGCCCGCATGGCGGAGCCATGGCCAAGCCGGACGTGCTGGCCGAACATGCGGCGAAAATCCGCGACGCGCTCGCCAGATTGCCGTAAGCCTAATCAGCCACCTGCTCCGGCAGCAGCGCCAGCAGCGCCTGCGCCGCAGCTCCGGGGCGGCGCTGGACATGTTGCAGCACCGCATAATCGCGCACCGGCAAGGCCAGCGGCACGCCGACCAGCAAGCCGGCTTCGAGGCTGGAAGCGACCACCGAGGCTGACAGCACCGCGGCACCGGCTCCCGCTTCGGCAGCGGCCCGCACCGCCTCGTTATTGGGCAATTCGAGGGCAATGGTAATATCATCGAGGCTCATGGCGCTGGCCTGCAAGGCCTCGATGAAGCCTGACCTGGTGCCCGACCCGGCCTCGCGCATGACAAAGGCGACGCCGCGCAAATCCTGCAGGCCCTGCGGCGGCTCCAGCGCCAGAGCATGGCCGGGGGCGACCACCAGCATGAGCTGGTCGCGCGCGACATTGCGGCTGGAAAGATCGGGGGCGGTGATGCGGCCCTCGACAAAGCCGAGCTCGGCAAGGCCCGAATGCACGGCGGCGGCGACTTCGGCGGTATTGGCCACGCGCAGGTCAAGATCAATTTTGGGCGCCCGCTCGTAAAAGCGCACCAGATGGCGCGGCAGCCAGTAGCTGGCAATGGTCTGGCTGGCAAAGATGGTCAGCCGGCCACGGCGCAACCCGGCGAGGTCATCGAGCAAGGCCTCGGCCTGCGCCACCTTGGCCAGCACCTCGCGCGCATCCACCAGAAATTCCGCGCCGGCCGTGGTCAATTCGAGATGACGGCCGATGCGGTCGAACAGGCGGACATGATGTCGCGCTTCCAGCGCCGCCAGCGCCGTGCTCGCCGCCGATTGCGACATGTGCAGGGCTTCGGCGGCCTGGGTCACGTGCAGGCGCTCGGCGACAGCAACGAAGATGCGCAATTGCTCCAGGGTCATGACGCCAGCTTTCCTCGCCGCCGCGGCGGCCTCTCATCTTGTGGCATGACGCCTTGCCGCAATAAAGCCTCGGGCTTGAGGAAGGCTTTGAAAATCGCGCAAAAATGGCGCATTCTGGCGGCAAGGCAAGCCTTGCGGGATTGATTGTGACGGCAACGCGCGTGACCATGCGGTTTGATTTTTCCGACGGAAAACGGCTCGGGCCGGGCAAGATCGCCCTGCTGGAGGCGCTGGCGGCCACCGGCTCGATTGCTGCTGCCGGACGCCGGCATGGCATGGCCTATCGCCGCGCCTGGCTCCTGGTCGATGAGATGAACCACATGTTCAAACAGCCGGTGGTAGTGGCAAAGGGCGGCGGCAAGGCTGGCGGCGGCGCGGCGCTGACCGCATTCGGGGCCCGGCTCGTGGCACATTATCGTGATGCCGAGGCCAAGGCCGCAGAGGTGGCGCAGGCGACGATCGAGCTTTTTGAGGCCGAACGCGCGGCGCAGCCTCAGCCCGGCATGACGTGAACCAGCGCCTCGGGGATCACCAGATCGAGCGTGTCCCCAACCTGAAAGGCGAGGCCGGCCGAGGGCCGGACGGTCAGGGCTTCGAGGCGGCATGGCGCGTCGAAAATCAGCCGCAGCATCGGGCCTTCCTGCGCGCTGGCGGCAAGCCGGGCGCGCAGGCGGTTGCGGGTCGCGGCGTCGAGGCCCGCACCGGCCTGCAGCGATTCCGGCCGGATCGCGGCTATGGCGGAGGCTCCCGGGCGTGCCCAGGCTTGCGGTGCGGCCAGCAAGGTCACGGCGCCATTGCCGAAAGCGAGGCCGGACTCGTCGGCGGCGAGAATTTTGCCGCTGACGAGGTTGCGCCAGCCGAACAGCCGCGCCACGGCAGCGCTGGCAGGGCGCAGATAAAAATCATCCTGCACGCCCTGCTGGGCAATGGTGCCGTCCATCAGCACCGCCAGCCGGTCGGCCTTCAGCGCCAGATGCGGGTCATGGGTGGCGGCGAGCACCGGCATGCCGAGCGCAGCGATCATCTGGCGCACCTCGTCAAACACATCCTCGCGGGTGGCGGCATCGAGCGCCGAGGTCGGCTCGTCGAGCAGCAGCAATTGCGGTTTGCGTGCCAGGGCCCGCGCCAGCGCCACACGCTGCTGCTCGCCGCCCGACAAGGTATGCGGCATGCGCTCGGCAAAACCGGCCATGCCAAAGCGCGCCAGCAGGGCGACAGCCTCGGCGCGGCCAGCGCCCTTGGCGAGGCCATAGGCGACATTGCGCCAGCAATCGAGATGCGGGAACAGCGCAAAGCCCTGCGGCAGATAGCCGATGGGGCGCTGCCCCGGCGGGCGGGCGCCAAAGGGGGGCGTGGTGCCGGGAACCAGCCCGGCCAGCGCCTTTAGCAGCGTGGTCTTGCCGGCGCCGGAGCGGCCGAGCAGCACGGTAAAGCCTTCGACCTCAAGGGCGACGTCGAGTTTGAGGGGCCGGGTCAGGCTGGCGCTGATCTGCATGGTTCAGCCCGCAACCCGGCGCGAGCGCAGGCCGAGCACCAGCGGCAGCGGCAGGGCCAGCGCAAAAAAGCACCAAAGCAAGGGATAGACCGCGCTTAGCCCGTCATCCTGCAAATTCACCCAGAGCTTGACGGGAATGCCTTGCGGAAAATAGGCGATGATCAGCACGATGCCGAATTCCCCCATGGCCCGCACCCAGGCCAGCGCGGCGCCGGCCGCGACCCCGGCGCGCGCCAGCGGCAGGCTGATGCGCCAGAAGGTCTGCCAGCGGGTTTTGCCGAGCGTGAGGCTGATCTGCTCATAATCGCGCGGCACGGCCTCAAAGGCGGCGCGGGCCGCGACCAGATAATAGGGCATGGCGCCATAGACCTGCGCCAAAACGAAAGCCGGGGCGCTGTTGGTGAGGCTGATGCCGAGGGCCGCCATAAAATGGCCGATGGCGCTTTGTGGCCCGTAAAGCGCAGCCAGCATGATGCCAAGCGCCAGCGGTGGCGTCAGCAGAGGCAGCAGCACCAGCGCCTCGATCAGGACCTGGGCGCGAAAACGGGTGCGGGCCAGCCACCAGGCGAGCGGCGTGCCCAGAACCAGAATCATGGCGAGCGAGACGAGACTCAGGCCGAGCGAGGTGATGATGGCGGCGCCATCGCCCTCGGCAAGATCGAAGTGCCGCCAGTCGGTGCCGAGCGCCAGCGCCGCAAACGGCCCGACCAGCAGGGCCAGCACCAGCAGCGCCATGAGGCCCGGCACAAGCAGCCGGTGTTCGCGCGGTGCTGGCGCCGGGATCATCAAGGTCTAGAAGGCGTCAGGGTGGCACCCTTGGGCGGGCCATAGCCCTGGGCGGCAAGGATTTTCTGCCCCTCGGGGCCGCTCAGGAACGTGACGAAATCCTGCGCGGCCTTGGGATTGGCAGCCTTCTTGATGGCGGCGGCATAAAACACCAGCGGCGATGCCTTGATCTGTTTGGCCGGCCCCTTGGCGCCCTGAAGCATGAAACTGACCTTGCTGTACCATGACGCCATTTTGGTCGGATCCGACAGATTGACCTCATCGGGCAATTTTACATAGTTCATGTGGTGCGAGGCGGCAAAGCTGGCATAGGCAGCGGCGGCATCGATCTGCCCGGCGTCGAGGCGCGAGAGCAGCGACGGCTCGGCGAAAATCTGGGCGGGATTGATAGTCTTGCCAATGATTTTGGCGGAAAGCCCCGGCTGGTGGTCATAAAGGGCGGCAAGTTTCAGGGTCAGGATGATGTTCTGGCCGAGCGGATCGGTGCGCGGATCGGTGCGCCCGAAGCGCAGGCCGCTGGTTTGCAGCACTTTGAAAATATCAGCCTTGCCGGCCGCGGCGCTGGCGAAACTGGTGGCAAACTTGCTCTTGGGGCTATAGGCGATCACCATGGAGGTGCTGGCGACCGGCACGGCCGGGCCTGCCAGTCCGGCCTTTTGCAACAGCCGCATCGGCCCCGGGGTGATCGAGATAAACACATCTTCAGCGAGCGTGCCGCTCTTGATCAGGCGGGCAAGGGCCAGCGCTCCCTGCCCGGTGCCCTGAATGGTCACGCCTTCCTTCTTGTTGAAGGCCGGTGCCAGACCATGGTCCATGACCGCGCCCATCGAGCCGGCAAAGGCGACATGCAAAACGCCAGCGGCGCGGGCCGTGCCCATGACCGTGGCCGCCGCCAGCGCCGTCAATGCGAGCCTGCCGCTGCCATGGGCGAAATGGCCGCCACGCTGGGGCATAATGATTTGTGCCGGTGATGAGTGCATTGCCATTGTGACCGTCCCTATAAAAAGTTCACGCGCTTCGTGATATTTCATAGGATATAGCGCTGTCAATCAACCGATCCTGAAACTGCGGGCTTTCTCGCCCGACGCATAATCGGCGAGGATGGTTTCGCCGGCCGTAGTCTTGCTGCCGACCCCGACCAGCGCGCTGATGGTGCCGGGCAGATAGACATCCACCCGCGAGCCGAAGCGGATCAGGCCGAAACGCTCGCCGGCGTTGAGGTTGGCGCCCTCATGGGTGAAGCTGACGATGCGACGCGCCACCAGACCGGCGATCTGCACAACACCCACCTGGCCCTGCGCTGTTTCCAGCACCATGCCGCTGCGCTCATTATCGTCGCTGGCCTTGTCGAGATCGGCGCTGAGAAACACCCCCGGCGTATAGGCAATGTGGCTGACGCGGCCGGCCATCGGCGCACGGTTGACGTGGCAATTGAACACGCTCATGAAAATCGAGATGCGCTGCATCGGCTGGTCGCCGAGCTCAAGCTCCTTGGGCGGCACATGGAAACCGACGCTGGAGACCGTGCCATCGGCGGGGGCGATGACGAGGCCGTCGCGCACCGGCGTTACCCTTGGCGGATCGCGGAAAAACGTGATCACCCAGAAGGTGATGATGGCACCGACCCAGCCGAGCGGTGTCCAGAAATAATGTAGCAAAAACGTCAAGACCACAGCAATGCCGATGAAAATATATCCCTCGGGATGGATCGGCACCATTTGCGAACGCACGGATTTGATGATCGACATGAAATGAGCCTTGTTGAAATTCCCCACCTGCGCATGGGCCATAGCTGGCAAGGCGAGTCAACGGGGGGGCTGACGGCGCGCGTCGCCGACCTGGTTTCAGGACTCAAAGAGGGACTGATGACGAGGTATTACCGGCGATGAGGGCGATGGCAAGCGCCTTCCATGTCTGCAGTTGCTGTTCATCGAGATGAGCAAAGACTTCATCATCGGCGCTCTCGACAGCGATGATGGCACGATGGATGAGTTCGCGCCCGGCAGGCGTGAAGCGGACCTGCAGGGCGCGGGTGTCTGTGGAAGATGGTGCCCTGTCCACCAAGTGGCGGTCCTCGAGCTTCCGGATGGCTTTGGAGAGCGTCATTTTATCAATTCGGGCGTGCCCGACCAAAGCAGCCTGGGTGGGTGGTTTGTGGCGTTGCTCGAACCAGAGCAGTGATGCCATGATGGCATATTGCGTCTGGGTGATGGAAAACTCCTCGAAAATTCCCGCCAGCCTGGCTTGCCACAGGGCGATCAGCTTCCAGAGCAGGAAGCCGGGGCTGTCATCCGCCTCGCCATGTTTGAAGGGCGAGGTCTCAGGTTGTTCTGGCTTGGGCAATCAACGCCTCGGTCTGTTGCGGCATATTATTGGCAATATTTTCGGCGACAATTTTTCTCCACAGAAACGACAGTGGGCCTTCTATGCTCATGGTCGTGCGGATCTCCAGTTCATCGCCTTGCGAAGTGAATTCGTGGGCACCATACATGCGGGCACCGGGAAAGCGGGTGAGGTCGATAAATTTGCGGCCCGGCTCGGCGCTGATGATCTCGATCGATACCGCAGGCCCGCTCTTGGGCTTGAGTGTGAAGGAGTTGCCAACTTTGAAATCACCGTTGATCCGGGCATATTCGATATCAGGTTGCCAGATGTGCCAGTTATTGACATCAGTCCACACCTTCCAAATATCGTCTGCCTGCAGGCCTTTGACCAGCTGGCTGTGTGTCTTGCTCCACATGTTTCGCCTCCTTGAACGGCAAGCAGAGGCACATAGTAACTCGGGTTACCAAATCAGGCAAGAAACGATGGGAGGATGGCGGGCCGGTTCTTCACCCCAGACGCACCAGTTGCTTGCCGAAATTCTCGCCGCGCAGCATGCCGAAAAAGGCGGCGGGGGCGGCATCGAGCCCTTCAGCAATGGTCTCGCGATATTTCAGCTTGCCGCTGATGACATCGGCGGCTAGTTCCTTCATGGCCTGTGGCCAGATATCGAGATGCTCGGATACAATAAAGCCTTCCATTTTCGCGCGCATGGTCAGCATCGGCGAAATGTCGGGGATGGTGGAGGGCGTGCCGTCATAGCGCGAGGCGACCAGACCGCAAATGGCGAGGCGGGCGAAAGGATTGAGGCGGCGCATGCAAAGTTGCAGCGGCAGCCCGCCGACATTCTCAAAGACGCCGTCAATGCCCTGCGGCAGGGCTTTCTTGAAATTTTCGGCAAAATCGGCGGCGCGGTGGTCGATGCAGGCATCAAAGCCGAGTTCATTGACCGCAAAGGCGCATTTGTCGGGGCCGCCGGCAATGCCTACCGCCCGCGCGCCGGCCTTTCGGGCAAGATGCCCGACGACAGTGCCGACCGCGCCGGTGGCCGCCGAGACCACCAGGGTCTCGCCCGCCTTGGGGGCGATGATCTTGTTGACGCCATACCAGGCGGTGACGCCCGGCATGCCGACAGGCCCGAGCCAGGCTGAGAGTGGCACGCCGGTTACGGCGAGCTTTTGCATGTCGCGCCCGTTGGAAATGCCATATAATTGCCAGCCGCCCATGCCGACGACATGATCTCCCGCGGCGTAATGAGGATTGCGCGACACCACCACCTCGCCAACCGTCCCGCCAACCATCACCTCGTCCAGCTTTTGCGGCGCGGCATAGGAGCGCGAATCATTCATGCGCCCGCGCATATAGGGATCGAGCGACAGCCAGAGATGGCGCACCAGCACCTCGCCTTCGGCGGGGGTCGGCATCGGCACGTTCTCGATGCGGAAATTCTCCGGTCCGGCGATGCCGGCCGGTCGCGATGCCAGCACGATGCGCCGGTTGCTGGTGGCTGTCTGGTTTGTCATGGCGTCTCCTCGTATTGGCTCAGGCGTTGATGCTTGTCGGCGCCAGTGACCATTCAACCCTATGAAGGCCATAGGCCGCAAGGGCGGCGGTCAGGGCGGCATTGGGCTCTGCCCCGGATGTGAAGCAGGCCTTGCCGAGGCCCGATGCCGGGCCACCCGCAGCAAAGCCCGCCTTGGTGAGCAAATGATCGACCCGGCGGGCGATGGCCGGGGCCGGATCAATCCAGTTGACCTCCCAGGGCGCGAGGCGGCGCAATTGCGCCATCAGCAGCGGATAATGCGTGCAGGCCAGCACCACCACATCGGTGCGGCCCTGCGGGCCGGTCACGAAGGCGGGCGAGATTTCCGCCACGATTTCGGCATCAGCCACCTTGCGGCCGCGCAGCACCGCCTCGGCCAGCGGCGCAAGCCGCGCCGAGCCGACGAGATTGACCGCGCAATCGCTGCCAAAGTCGCGCACCAGCGCTGCCGTATAATCGCGCGCCACGGTGCCGGGCGTCGCCAGCACCGAGATCATGCGCGAATGGCTGGCTTCCGCCGCCGGCTTGATGGCCGGCACCGTGCCGACAAAGGGAATATCCGGCCAGCGGGCGCGCAGCGGGCCGAGCACCAGTGTCGAGGCGGTGTTGCAGGCAATGACGACAACATGCGGTTGCGAGATCGCAAATTGCGCGGCCAGCACATCGGCGACCCGGGCGATCACCACGTCGGGCGCGAGTTCGCCATAGGGAAACACCGCATCATCTGCGCAATAGGTGTAGCGCGCCTCCGGGCGCAGGCGGCGGATGTCGCGAAACACGGTGAGACCGCCAAGACCGGAATCGAACACCAAAATCCGCGCTGGTTCAAGCTTCGCCCGTGTCATCCTTGCGCCCTTTCAGTCTTGGCCCCTGCACCAGCCGCACAATGGCGCCGCGCAGCGTGCGCACGTCCTGCTCGGTCATGCCGATGCGATGGAATATATTGCGCATGTTACGCCGCATGACCGGTTGCTTGCCCTGCGGGCGAAAAAACCCGCTGCGATCCAGTTCGCCCTCAAGATAATCGAAAAACGAAAGTACCGCATCTCTTGTAGCGGGCGGCGACTGGGCGATCGGCTGGAACGGCGGCGCGACGCCCTTGCTGGCGCGCATCCATTCATAGCCGGTCAGAAGCACGGCCTGCGCCAGATTGAGCGAGGCATAGGCGGGGTTGACCGGAAAAGTGATGATGGCGTCGGCCAGCGTCACCTCGTCGTTTTCCAGCCCGGTGCGCTCCGGCCCGAACAGGATGCCGTGGCGATGGCCGGCGCTGATCCCGACAAAGCTGGCGGCCATGGCCGGTTCCGGGCCGAGCACCGGCTTGCCCTGCCCGCGCTCGCGCGCGGTCGTGGCATAAAGATAATGCAAATCGGCGATGGCGCTGCGCACATCATCATAGAGCCTGGCGCCTTCGAGAATGAAGGCTGCGCCCGAGGCCGCGGCAAAGGCGCCCTTGCGCAGCCCCTTTGCCTGCGGCCAGCCTTCGCGCGGGGCGACCAGGCGCAGGTCCGAGAGCCCGAAATTGGCCATGGCCCGCGCGCACATGCCGATATTCACAGCCAGTTGCGGGCGCACCAGAATGACGGCGGGCCCGCCCTCGAGTCGCGGTTTCGTGTGGTCAGTGCCGGCGCCAACCATCAGGCGATGGCCCCGGGGGCAAGCACGGGGCGGGCCTCGATCACCACCATGGCGGCAGCCATGGGCTTTTCGTCGGTCATGGTCAGATGGATGATCGCCTCGCAGCCAGCGGGGGTCAGGGCCTGAAGCCGCCGGGCCGCGCCGCCGGTGAGCTGCAAGGTCGGCTGGCCGGAAGGCAGGTTGACGACGCCCATGTCGCGCCAGAACACCCCGCGCCGTAGCCCGGTGCCGAGCGCCTTGGCACAGGCCTCCTTGGCGGCAAAGCGCTTGGCATAGGTGGCGGCGCGATCGCCCCGGCGCTCGGCGCGGGCGCGTTCATGCGGTGTGAAGCAGCGCTGGATGAAGCGGTTGTCGAAACGCGCTATTGTCGCGGCAATGCGGGTGATATCGCAAAGATCCTGACCTATGCCGATGATCATGCCGCCCCGCGCCCTTCGTCCATGGCGGCGCGCATGGTCTTGATTGCCGCATCGAGCCCGACAAAAATGGCCTCGCCTATCAGGAAATGACCGATATTGAGTTCGATGATCTCGGGCACGCCGGCCAGCTTGCGAGCCATGTCATAATCGAGACCATGGCCGGCATGGCATTCGAGGCCAAGGGTGGCAGCGTGGCTGGCGGCGGCGCGCAGGCGTTGAAATTCCGCTTCGGCCTTGCCGGTCTCGCCGGCCAGCACCGCTTCCGCCCAGGCACCGGTATGCAACTCGACCACCGGGGCCCTGATGCTGCGGGCGGCTTCGAGCGCCGCCTTCGCGGGCTCGACAAACAGCGAGACACGAATGCCGGCCGCCGTCAGCCGCGCCGTCGCCGCCGCGACGTGATCATGGCCGCCAATGACATCCAGCCCGCCTTCGGTGGTGCGCTCGCTGCGCTTTTCCGGCACGAGGCAGGCAGCATGCGGCCTGGTGCGGCAGGCAATGGCCACCATTTCATCGGTGGCGGCCATTTCAAAGTTCAGCGGCTTGCCGATGGCGGCGCGGATGGCGGCAATATCGGCATCGCTGATATGGCGGCGATCCTCGCGCAGATGCGCGGTAATCCCGTCAGCCCCGGCGGCAATGGCTGCCAGTGCGGCGCGGCACGGATCGGGCACCCGGCCGCCGCGGGCATTGCGCACCGTGGCGACGTGATCAATATTGACTCCCAGACGCAAGCGCCTCATCGCCTCGCTGTTCCCCTGCCCTTATTAGCCATTGACCCGCTCCGCCTTGCTTACCGCCGGATGGGCGCGCAATTGCCGCAGGATCGTATCTAGATGCTTGAGATCCCAGACCGACACATCGATGATCATGTCGCGGAAATCCGGGGACAAGGCAACAAAGCCGATATTGTCGATATTGGCGCCGGTCTGGCCGATCAGTGTCGCGACCGCACCCAGCGTGCCCGGCTCATTGAGAGCAGTGACGACAATGCGGGCCGGAAACAGGTTCTTCTGGTCGTCCTCGACATCCCAGCGCACGTCCAGCCAGCGCTCGGGCTGGTCATCGAACTGCACAAGATCGGGTGACTGGATCGGATAGATGGTGATGCCCTCGCCCGGCGTGATAATGCCGACGATGCGATCGCCCGGCACCGCGCCGCCATTGGGGGCAAAGCGCACCGCCATATCCTCGCCAACGCCGCGAATGGGCACGCTTTCATGGGCGCGCGGCGGCGAGGAAGCCCCCGGCACGCGAAACACCAGGCTCGCCGCCCGGCTGAGACCGAACCAGCCATCGACGCTGCGTTTGGCCCCGGCGCCCGACCGGCGTCCGGCCACGCGCTCCTTCTTGTAATCAGGCCAGAGCGCGCCGATCACCTCGCCGGCAGAAACCTCGCCATCGCCAACGGCAGCCAGAAGATCATCGAGCGAAGCCATGGCAAAGCGCGGCAGCACGCTCTTGAGCGCGTCGTCGGAATAGACCTTCTCGATCTTTTCAAAGGCAACGCGCAGGATCTGCCGGCCAAAACCCTTGAACTGCTCGCGGCGCGCCTCTCTGGTGGCGCGGCGAATGGCGGCGCGGGCCTTGCCGGTCACCACCATCTGCTCCCAGGCGGGAGTTACCGTCTGCTTGGTCGAGCCGGCAATTTCCACCTCGTCACCATTATGCAGGGGCGCCATCAGCGGTGCGATCCTGCCATTGATCTTGACACCGACTGCGCGGTTGCCGACGTCGGTATGCACGGCATAGGCGAAATCCAGCGAGGTCGCACCCTGCGGCAGGGCGATCAGGCGACCCTTGGGGGTGAAGCAGAACACCTTGTCGTGGAACAATTCGAGCTTGGTATGTTCGAGAAATTCTTCCGAAGTGGTGCCCTGATTGAGGCGCTCGATGGTGCGACGCAGCCATTGATAGGCCCGACTTTCGGAATTCAGCGCCCCCGGCCCGCCGGGCACGCCATCCTTGTAGAGCGCATGCGCCGCAATGCCGTTTTCGGCAATGTCATGCATCGCCCGGGTGCGGACCTGCAATTCCACCCGCTGCTCGCCAATGCCGACAATCGTGGTGTGCAGAGAGCGGTAATCATTTTCCTTGGGCAGGGAAATATAATCCTTGAAGCGGCCCGGGACGATCTGCCAGCGGGTGTGCACCACGCCGAGCACGGCGTAACATTCCGGCGTGGTCTCAACCAGCACGCGAAAACCGTAAATATCCGACAATTGCTCGAAGGCGATGGATTTGCGCTCCATCTTGCGCCAGATCGAATAGGGCTGCTTTTCGCGCCCGACCACCTGCGCCTTGATGCCCTGTGCGGCGAGAGCCTCAGTTATATCCTTTTCGACGCGCTTGATGACGCCGCCATAGTTTTTGCGCAGGCTCTCGAGGCGCTCGGCAATGGTGGCGGCGGCCTCCGGCATGACGGCGCGAAACGACAGGTCCTCAAGCTCGTCACGGATCGCCTGCATGCCCATGCGCCCAGCCAGAGGCGCATAGATTTCCAGCGTCTCCTCGCCGATGCGGCGGCGCTTTTCCGGCGACACATGGTTCAGGGTGCGCATATTGTGAAGCCGGTCAGCCAGCTTCACCAGCAGCACCCGGACATCTTGCGCTACTGCAAGCAAGAGTTTGCGAAAGTTCTCAGCCTGGGCGGTGCGCTTGTTGACGAGATCGAGTCGCTTGAGTTTGGTCAGGCCCTCGACCAGGCCGCCGATTTCCGGCCCGAATATGGTGTCTATATCCTCGCGGGTGGCGGCCGTATCCTCGATGGTGTCATGCAGCACCGCCGCGACGATTGAAGCCTCATCGAGCTTCATGTCGGTGAGAATGGCAGCGACTTCAAGCGGATGCGACAGGTAGGGATCGCCCGATTCCCGCTTCTGGGTGCCATGGGCGCGCATGGCATAGACATAGGCCCGGTTCAGCAAATCCTCGTTGGCACTGGGGTTGTAGCGCAACACCCGATCAACAAGGTCCATTTGCCGCATCATGATGGGTCAGGCGACTTTCTCATTGACGGGCTGAGGCCCGGACTTGCGTTACACACCCACCTGCCGAACCCGCACCTGCGCCCGGGCTCAGTCGCCGTCGTCGTCCGTTGCCGCTGGAGGCACGATGCCTTCCAGGCCGCGCAGCAGATCTTCTTCGGTCATGCGATCAAACTGGCCATCATCCGCGGTATCGACGGCAATGTCGGCGACGCTGGCAAGGCTGGGCGCTGCCTGGGTTTCCGGCTCGTCGACCTCGACATTCTTTTGCAGGGAATGGATAAAATTCTCGCGCAGGTCCTCGGGCGCCAGCATGCCGTCGGCGATCTCGCGCAGCGCCACGACCGGGTTCTTGTCATTGTCACGCTCGACCGTCAGGCCCGAGCCCGCACCCAGCAGACGGGCACGATGGCTCGCCATCAGGATCAAATCGAACCGGTTGGGAATTTTTTCAATGCAGTCTTCGACTGTGACGCGCGCCATGTACCACCAAAATCAAGAGGAATTTCTTGCCTCCCCCTTAATGGCCCGGCGGCCAAAAATCAACCTGGCATCGCAGGGGCGCCGCGGGCCGCGCCGGGGGGGGCCGGCGGGACGTCGCATTTGCGCAAGGGGAGCTTGCGCCGGGATTGTTAACGCCAAAAATGGAACTTAAAACTCAATGACCTACGTCGCACGCTCTTGACTGATACTGCGCGCATGATACATTTGCTTTGCGGGTAAATGATGGGACTTTCGTTGCCGCGCCGTATGTGTCGTTGCGCTGTGTCTTGAGGTTTAGGGAATTTGTCGACATGGCAAAAGACCCGGTTATTTTAGGGTCGAAAGCGCGACTTTGGAAATCATTTTTATTTTAGAGAGCATCATGCAACAGCAAGAACGTATCGCCCTTTTCATTGATGGAGCCAATCTTTACGCCACCGCGAAAATGATTGGGTTCGATATTGATTACAAAAAACTCCTCAAGGAATTCCAGAGCCGCGGGCGGCTCATCCGGTCCTTCTATTACACTGCGTTGGTGGAAGACCAGGAATATTCATCAATTCGCCCTTTGATCGACTGGCTTGACTATAATGGTTTTGCCGTCGTCACCAAGCCTGCCAAGGAATTCACGGATTCCATGGGCCGCCGCAAGATCAAAGGCAATATGGACATTGAGCTTGCTGTCGATGCCATGGAAATGGCCGACCATCTCGATCACATCGTGCTGTTTTCGGGCGATGGCGATTTCCGCTCGCTGGTGGAAGCCCTGCAGCGCAAGGGTGTGCGGGTTTCGGTGGTCTCGACCGTGACTACCCAGCCGCCGATGGTAGCCGATGAATTGCGTCGGCAGGCCGATGAATTCATTGATCTTACTCAGCTAATCAACCGCGTTGGCCGCGATCCCGGCGAGCGGCCGGACCGGGTGCAGCGCTTCCAGGAGCGGCGGCCGATCCCGGCTTTCTCGCCCGATCACCCCAATGACGACAATCTGCCCGTCGGCTGAGGGTGGCCAGCAATAGTAACGGCCACCAGCCTGCTGCCGACTGTGCCTTGTGTCCGCGCCTCGCGACCTTTCGTAACAAGGTGCGGCTGGACGAGCCTGACTGGTTCAACAGTCCGGTGCCCTCATGGGGCGGGGATGGCGGTGCGCGGCTGCTGATTGTCGGCCTCGCGCCCGGTTTGCGCGGGGCCAACCGCACGGGGCGGCCCTTTACCGGCGATCATGCCGGCATCCTGCTTTATGCAACATTGGCGAAATTCGGGTTTTCGCGGGGCAGCTTTGCCGCGGCGCCTGATGATGGCCTGAGCCTGGTGGATTGCCGCATCACCAATGCGGTGCGCTGCGTGCCGCCGCAAAACAAGCCGCTGCCGGCGGAAATCTCGCAATGCCGCCAGTTTCTGGAGGCGGAGCTGGGCCGTTTGCCCGGGCTGGCCTGTGTGGTGGCGCTGGGGCGGATCGCCCATGAGGCCACCATCAAGGCCTGCGGGCAAAGGCTGGCGCTGGCGCCCTTCAGCCATGGCGCGGTGCACCGGGTGGCGACTAGCGCGGGCCGCATGATCAATATCATCGATTCCTACCATTGCTCGCGCTACAATACCAATACCGGCGTTTTGACACCAGCCATGTTTGATGCCGTGTTTGCGCAGGCGCGCCGGCTGCTGGATGGCTAACGGCGCGAGGCTGCATTGCGAGGCTGCATTGACAGTGTCGGCCTGCTGCCGCATTTTCCCGCGCGCCTGCACGCTTGCCCTGCCCCATTGCCCGGAATGAATTCCATGGATCTTGTCATTGTCGAATCGCCTGCCAAAGCCAAGACCATCAACAAATATCTGGGGCGCGGCTTTGAGGTGATGGCATCCTTCGGCCATATCCGCGATTTGCCGGCCAAGGATGGCTCGGTCGATCCTGATGCCGATTTTGCCATGCTCTGGGAAGTGGATGCCAAGGCCTCGAAGCGGGTCAGCGACATTATAAGTGTAGCGCGCAGCGCCGACAGGATCATTCTGGCGACCGACCCTGATCGCGAGGGCGAGGCGATTTCCTGGCACGTGCTGGAAATGCTGCGCCAGAAAAAGGCGCTGAAAGACAAGCCGGTCGAACGGGTGGTGTTCAACGCCATCACGCGCGATTCCGTCACGGAGGCGATGCGCCATCCGCGCGCCATCGACCAGCCCTTGGTTGACGCCTATCTGGCGCGCCGTGCGCTGGATTATCTCGTGGGCTTCAATCTCTCGCCGGTGTTGTGGCGCAAATTGCCGGGCGCTCGCTCGGCGGGCCGGGTGCAATCTGTGGCGCTGCGGCTGATTTGCGACCGCGAGCGCGAGATCGAGACCTTCATCAAGCGCGAATACTGGTCGATTGTCGCGCATCTGAAAACCCTGAAGGGCGAGGCTTTCACTGCAAGGCTGGTGGGCGCCGACGGCAAGAAGATCAACCGACTGGATGTCGGCACGCAGGCCGAGGCCAAATCCTTTGAAGCGGCGCTCCAGGCCGGACAATTTCATGTGGCGGCGATCGAGGCCAAGCCGGTCAAGCGCCACCCCTCGCCGCCCTTTACCACTTCGACCCTGCAGCAGGAGGCGGCCCGCAAGCTCGGCTTTGCCCCGGCCCGCACCATGCAGCTCGCCCAGAAGCTTTATGAGGGCATCGACCTTGGCGGCGAGACGGTGGGACTCATCACTTATATGCGTACCGACGGCGTCGATATCGTGCCCGAGGCGGTTGCGGCGCTGCGCAAGGTGATTGCCCGCGACTTTCCGGCCCGTTTCCTGCCCGGCGCCCCGCGCAAATATCTGGTGAAGGCCAAGAATGCGCAGGAGGCGCATGAGGCCATCCGCCCGACCGACCCGTCGCGCCATCCGCGCGACATGGCGCGCCACCTCGATGGCGACCAGGCGCGGCTCTATGAACTAATCTGGAACCGCACCATCGCCTGCCAGATGGAAAGCGCCGAGCTCGAACGCACCACGGTTGATATTCTGGCTGAGGCCGGCGGGCGCAAGCTCGATCTGCGGGCGACCGGCCAGGTGGTGCGGTTTGAGGGCTTTCTGGCGCTCTATCAGGAAGGGCGCGATGATGATGGCGATGAGGAGGCCTCACGGCTACCGGCCATGGCCGCGGGCGATGCCCTTACCCGCGACCATATTGCCATCGACCAGCATTTTACCGAGCCGCCGCCGCGCTTCAGCGAGGCCTCGCTGGTCAAGCGCATGGAGGAGCTCGGCATCGGGCGGCCCTCGACCTATGCGTCGACTCTCGCCGTGCTGCGTGACCGCGAATATGTGCGGCTGGAGAAAAAGCGGCTGGTGCCGGAAGACAAGGGCCGCATTGTCACCTCGTTCCTCGAAAGCTTTTTTGCCCGGTATGTGAGCTTTGATTTCACAGCGGCGCTGGAAGGGCAGCTCGACCGGGTCTCCAATGATGAAATCGACTGGAAAATCGTGCTGCGCGATTTCTGGAAGGATTTTTCTGCCGCCATTGATGACACCAGGGACCTGCGCACGACGCAGGTGCTCGACCATCTCAACGACAGCCTTGCGGCGCATATTTTCCCCAAGCGCGCCGATGGCGGCGATCCGCGGCTGTGCCCCTCGTGCAACAAGGGCCAATTGTCGCTGAAACTCAGCAAATACGGGGCCTTTGTCGGCTGCTCGAATTATCCCGAATGCAAATATACCCGCCAGCTTTCGGTCAAGGAAGGTGAAGGCGATGGCGCCGATGCGCAGGGCCGGCCCGGGGTGCAGGTGCTGGGCAAGGATCCGGCGACCGGCGATGACATCAGCCTGCGCGATGGCAGGTTCGGGCCCTATGTGCAGCAGGGCGAGGGCGACAAGCCGAAGCGCTCATCGCTGCCCAAGGGCATGGCGGCGCAGGATGTGACGCTGGCCATCGCCATCGGCCTGTTGCAATTGCCGCGCGAGGTGGCGCTGCATCCGGTGACCAAGGCACCGATTCTGGCCGGGATCGGCCGGTTTGGTGCCTATGTGCAGCACGCCAAGACCTACGCCAATCTCGGGCGCGATGACAATGTGCTGGAGATCGGCGCCAACCGGGCGATCGACCTGATTGTCGCCAAGGAGAGCGGGGCCTCGAGCCGGTTTGGTGGCGGCGTTGCCGGACGGGTGGTGGGAGCCCATCCTGATGGCGGCGACATCATTGTCAAATCCGGCCGCTACGGGCCCTATGTCAGCTATGGCAAGTTCAACGCCACCCTGCCCAAGGGCACTGATCCGGCAACGCTCGATCTCGACACGGCCATAGGCTTGCTGAAGGCCAAGGCCGAGGGCGGTGGCGGCGCTTCGGGCGGCCGGGTGCTGGGCGAACATCCGGCAGGCGGTGCCATCACTATGCGCGATGGCCGATTTGGTGCCTATGTCAGTCATGGCAAGACCAATGCAACCTTGCCCAAGGGCACGAATCTGGAAGATGTAACGCTCGCGCAAGCCATTGAGCTGATCGATGAAAAGGCGGCAATGTCGCCGGCCGCCAGGCCCGCGAAAGCCAAAGCCGCAAAGCCGAAAGCCGCTGCTGCCAAGGCCAAGCGCCCGGCGGCAAAGAAAGGTGCCATGAAAGCTTGAGCCGCGCCGGTTGCAGGCTCGCGGCCGACCGGGATGATCAGGCAAAAATTGTACGGCCTGAGAGACAGGTGACATTTTGTACCGGACACATGGGTTACACTTTTTGCCATTTTTTTGGTGGCGGGAGGTGTGGATGCCGTGGAAAGTGAGTTCGGTCATGGACGAACGGTTGCGCTTCATCGCCCGGCTTCTGGAAGG
>JAGXAM010000033.1 GCA_019075905.1 Hyphomicrobiales bacterium | reverse complement strand
TAGCGCTTATTCTATATCGTTTATATTGTTGCCATTTTGGAATCTGCCGGTCATGCTGGCGGGGTGATGCTTCATTCGGCCATTTGGGCCCTGGCGCGGGTGACGCTTCGTTCGGGCTGCCCTGACAAGGGGTGGACGGCTAGGGGGTACTTTCATGTCGAAGATCTTCATCAGCCATTCCAGCGCCGACAATATTGGCGCGCAGGCTTTGGCAAACTGGCTGTCTGAGCAGGGCTGGCATGAGGTCTTTCTTGATATTGACCCGGATCGCGGCATCAAGGCGGCACAGCGCTGGGAGCGGGCGTTGCATGATGCGGCGCAGCGCTGCGAGGCGGTCATATTCCTGATTTCGCGCGCCTGGTTGAACTCGCCATGGTGCGGCAACGAATATGGCCTTGCGCGGGCGCTGAACAAGCCCATGCTCGGGCTGATCATCGATCGCAATCTCTCCATTGACATCCTGCGCAAGGAGCGCCCTGATCTTGCCGCCACCTGGCAGATGGCTGATCTTGCCGGCGGCACGGACGGGCTGATCCGCCGCGCCGTCCTGCCTGGCGGCCTGGAAGAGGGCCATGTCACCTGGTCACAGGCCGGGCTCCGGCGGCTGAAGGCTGGCCTGGAACAGGCCGGGCTTGATCCCAAATACTTTGCCTGGCCGCCGGCAGATGAACCGGACCGTTCGCCCTATCCGGGCCTGCAGGCGCTGGAGGCGCGGGACGCCGGTGTGTTTTTTGGCCGCGACGCTTCGCTGATTGCGGCGGGTGACAAGCTTCGCGAACTGTGGAGGGCCTCGGCGCCGCGGCTGCTGCTGCTGCTGGGAACGTCGGGAGCGGGCAAGTCCTCGTTTCTGCGCGCTGGCTTGTTGCCGCGCCTGGCGCGCGATGATGCGCATTTTCTGCCCCTGGCGCCGATCCGCCCCGAGGGCGCGGCGCTTTATGGCGACAATGGCTTGCTTGGGGCGCTCCGGCTGGCCTTTCCGCAAAAATCCGGGCCGGACTTGCGCGCCGCCATCGGCGCGGGAGCCGAGGGCCTGCGCCCGCTGTTGAAGGAACTGGTGGAAGCCAGGCGCCGCGCCATGCTGGCGGCGGATGACACCCGCCCGCCGCCCGCCATCCTCATGGCCATAGACCAGGCCGAGGAACTGCTGCGCGAACCGGGGCTGGAGGAGAGCGAGGCGCTGCTGGCGCTGCTGCGTGAACTCAGCCTGCGCGATGATCCGGCGCTGATCGTGATCTTCACCTTGCGGGCCGACGCCCTGGATGACATGCAGCGTGCGCTTGGGTCTTCGGGGCAGGAACCCTTCCTGCTGCCGGCCATGCCGAAGGGCAACCTGAGGGACGTCATCGAGGGCCCGGCCCGCCGCCGCGCCGAAGCTGGCCAGAAGCTCGATATTGACCCTGCCCTGACCGAAAGGCTGATGGCGGACGCGGAGGCGAGCGGCGGCGGCGACACGCTACCGCTGATAGCCTTTGTGCTCGAAAACCTGTTTCGCGACCATGGCGGCAGCGGCGCCCTGAAGCTCGGACATTATGAGGCATCGGGCGGCATTGGCGGGGCGATTGATGCCGCCATGGCGCGGGTCATGCGCAAGGCCGACGCGCGGCCCGACATTCCCCGGGACAAGGACCAGCGGCTGGTGCTGCTGCGGCGCGGCCTGGTCCCCTGGCTCGCCGGCATTGACCCGGCAACGCGCCTGCCGCGCCGGGCGATCGCCTTGAAGAGTGACATACCGCCGGAAGCAACCCCCCTTGTGGAGTTGATGATCGGCGAGCGGCTGCTGGTGGAGGGCCGCGGCAGGGCGAGGGATAACGAGGCAAGTGCTGCGACGCCGGCCGCTGCGACG
This sequence comes from Hyphomicrobiales bacterium, assembly GCA_019075905.1. Taxonomy (GTDB): domain Bacteria; phylum Pseudomonadota; class Alphaproteobacteria; order Rhizobiales; family Beijerinckiaceae; genus REEB77. The sequence continues at coordinate 8,602 of JAGXAM010000033.1, read as the reverse complement.
CTGGAGCCGGCGCATGAGGCCTTGCTGCGGCAATGGGGCATGCTGAAGGGCTGGCTGGATCAGGATCTTGGCCTGCTCGCCAGCCTTGAGGGCCTGCGTGAGGCGGCGCGCGACTGGGACGCCAACAACAAGGCCGACAGCTGGCTGGCGCATCAGGGCAACCGTCTTGACGACGCGCTGAGCCTGAAAGGCCGCACTGATCTGTTTGACCGGCTCAATGATCGCGACCGGGCCTATCTGGAAGCCTGCACGGCGCGCGAGCAGGAAGCCAGGGCCAAGGCGCAGCAGGCGCAGGACAATGAACTGGCGCTGGCCAGGGCCCGGGCGGAAGAGGCGCAGACGCGCGCCCGCAACGCGCGCAGGCTGGCGCTGACGGCAGGCGCGGCGGTGATCGTCGTGGCTCTGGCCGGGGCCGGGGTCTGGCTTCAGCGCAATGCCGCGGTGAAGGCGCAAGGGCAGGCCGAACAGGCGCTTGGCAAAGCCACCAAAACGGCAAATGTGATCGTCTTTGACCTTGCCCAGAAGTACCGCAACCAGAAGGGCGTTTCCGTCGCCCTGCTGCACCAATTGCTCGATCCCGTGATCAAGATGCTGGATCAGCTGACCGCGACCGGCGCCGCCAGCACGGACATGCTCGCAGCCAAATCCTCGGCATTAGCTACGGCCAGCGGCGTCCTGCGAAGGCAGGGCGATGACAAGGGCGCTGCGATCGACGCGCAACGGGCCTTAGTAATTGATCAGCGTCTCGTCAAGCTCGCGCCCTACACCCGGCTGTATCAGTTCAAACTTACTGGTGATTATGAGCACGTCGGCGACATCGCCCGCCACCAAGGCCATCTCGATGCGGCCTTGCTGGACTACCAGCAGGAACTGGCTATTGATCAGCTGCTCGTCAAACTCGCGCCCCATAAACGGCTCTATCAGGACAGTCTCGCGGATGCCTATCAGTGGGTCGGGTACATCGCTGAAAAGCAGGGCCATCTCGACGCCGCCTTGCAGAATTATCAGAACTATCTCGCCATCGAGCAACGTCTCGTCAAACTGGACCCCGGCAATGTGGGATATAAGGACGGTCTCGCGGCTTCCTTCAACAAAATCGGCATCATCGCCGAAAAGCAGGGTCGTCTCGATGTCGCCCTGCAGGATTACCAGAATTTTCTCGCCGTCATGTGGCGTCTCGCCAGGCTCGACCCCGGCAATCTAAGGTATCAGGACGGCCTTGCGAGTGCCTATCAGGATGTCGCCATCGTCGCCGAAAAACAGGGCCATCTCGATGCGGCCTTGCAGGATTTCCGGCAGCAACTTGCCATCAATCAGCGCCTTGTGAAGCTCGACCCCGGCAAGGTGGGGTTTCAGTATGGTCTTGCGAGTGCCTATCAGTTTGTCGGCGACATCGTTGAAAAACAAGGCCATCTCAACTCGGCCTTGCAGGATTACCAGAAATTCCTCGCCATTGGGCAGAGCCTCGTCAAGCTCGACCCCGGCAATGTGGGGTTTCAGGATGGTCTTGCGAGTGCCTATGCCCATATCGCGGAGCTTTATCTCGACATGTCCCCGCCCAACAAGGTTGAGGCCCGCAAGGCGTTGACTGCCGGGCGGGCAATCATTGCCCCGCTCGCTGCCGCGCACCCCGACGATCCAGACTACAGGAGCCATCTGCAATGGATCGACGCCAACCTTGCCAAGGCGCGATAGGTGCCTGAAGGTCTTTTTGCGAGGCTCGGCAAGCCTGACGAGATCGCCGATGGGGGGTTATGGGTTTCTCAATGACCCAGCCGTCTTGACCGGATCGCCCGCGCGGGGGGCGCACTCCGGCCGCTCCTCCGCGCGCGACAAAGCTGGCTCGCCAGCGCCGTTGAAGGTCGCGCGACGCCAGGCGCGCCCTCATTCAGCTCGTTTTGGCGACATATCTTGGCGACCGGGCTTTGCATTGTGAATCAGCACCGAAGCCGAACCCCTCCGATGCTCGTTTCAAACCCTTGATATCAAAACAGCAACTCAATTTAAAGGGGGTCCCGACCGGCGCCGATTGGAATCCCGGTCAGCGGTCAATTTCCTCCGTGGACTCAGCGAGTTACCCTGAGTTTTCCGAGGGGTCCATTTCGGTGCTTGTTCACAGACTGGGAAAAGCCGCGTGTCATCAACACTGACAAAGCGCCAACCTGCGGGATTGCCATCGCGCAGTTGAAGTCCGAAGGCAAATGCCCCGGTGAACTGGTGCATCGGCAGGTCAAATACCTGAACAATGTCGTTGAGGCTGACCACGGCAAGCTGAAGCAGCTGATCAAACCGGTCAGAGGGTTCAAGACGTTGAAGACGGCATATGCGACGATCAAGGGCTTCGAAGTCATGCGGGCGTTGCGCAAGGCCCAGGCTGCTATTTTCAACCTGATACGAGACATCCGTGGGCAAGCGCGTATCGTTGAACGCGCTTTTGGTATCGGGCCGAGCGCGTTGACAGAAGCCGTGGAACTGCTCGCCCAGAATCTACAAAGTCAGACCGCTTGATAGCAGAGAACGAGGGGCTTTCCTTGCCGGATGGATTTTTTTGCAACAGAGGTACGCTTACCTCCATTCATGCGACAAAGCCGGTTGAAAATCTGGCTTGTTCCCCTGATCTGACGGAATTGCCGTTGCGTTGCGTAACACCTGGCGACACAATGAATTCGAATTCGCACCCCTCACACCAAATCATTTGGCGGGCAGCACAATGACCAAGCCTCTCAACGTTCTATGGATCATGGCCGATCAGCTTCGGTACGATTACCTGTCCTGTTACGGCCATCCGCATCTGGCGACGCCGAACATCGATGCGTTGGCGAGGCGGGGCGTGCGTTTCACCAACGCCTATGTACAATCGCCGATCTGCGGCCCGTCACGAATGAGTTCCTATACCGGTCGCTACTGCCTGTCGCACGGGTCGACCTGGAATGGCGTGCCGCTGCGCGTCGGAGAACCCACCCTTGGCGATCATCTGCGAGCTATCGGCGTGCGCCCGGCGCTGGTCGGCAAGACGCACATGGTTGCAGATCGCGAAGGCATGGCGTGGCTTGGCATCGAACCGGGCTCGGTCATCGGGGTCACCCGGGCGGAATGCGGATTCGAGCCATTCGAGCGAGATGATGGCCTACACCCGTTCGGGCCTTATGATCCTGATCCCGATTACGACGCCTTTCTGCGAAAAAATGGCTTCGATTCGGCGAATCCCTGGGAGGATTTCGCTAATTCAGGCGTCGGCGACGACGGTGAACTGCTCTCAGCCTGGCTGCTCAAATATTCCCATCTGCCGGCCAACGTGCCGGAGCCACTGTCCGAAACGCCCTATATGACATCGCGGGCCATGGATTTCATGCGTGATGCCGGTGAGGGGCCGTGGCTCTGTCACCTTTCCTATATAAAACCTCATTGGCCCTATATTGTACCGGCGCCCTATCACGACATGTATGGCCCGTCGCACATTTTGCCACCCGTGCGCAGCGCCGCCGAGCGCGCAGGCGCCCATCCGCTGCTGGAGGCCTATATGCGCTCGCGGATCTGTGCCACGTTTTCACGCGATGATGTGCGCGAACGGGTGATCCCCGCCTATATGGGACTAATCAAACAGATCGATGATCAACTCGGGCTGCTGTTCGATTTCATGGCGTCGCGCGGGCTCATCGACAATACCATGATCGTCTTCACCTCCGATCACGGAGACTACCTCGGTGATCACTGGATGGGTGAGAAGGAGCTGTTTCACGAACAAAGCGTCAAGGTGCCCCTGATCATCGCCGATCCCCGCCCACTGGCTGATGCGACGCGGGGCATGGTTCGCGCGGAACTGGTCGAGGCGATCGATCTCGCGCCAACTTTTCTTGGCGCTTTCGGCGGCAGTCCCAAGCCGCATATTCTCGAGGGCCGCGATCTGACCGGCCTTCTCCATGACGCCGCAGCTCCGCGTGAGTGGCGGCGCGTGGCGATTTCCGAATATGATTATGCGGTACGAGTGGCGCGCCAGATGCTTGGAGTCGCCCAGGAAGACGCGCGGCTGATCATGGCCTTCGATGGGCGCTACAAATATATACATGTTGAGGGCTTTCGCCCGATCCTGTTCGATCTTCAGGCTGATCCGCAAGAATTGACGGATCTGGGGGCTGATCCGGCCTGCAGTGACGTTCGCGACCGGCTGGCCGACGAAATCGCGCAATGGGCAAGGCGCCATCACAACAAGATCACCGTTACCCGCGAACGGATCGATGCTATGTCCAAAGGCGAACCCTCAGGCGTGGTGATTGGCGTCTGGGATGAAGCGCACTACAGGCAGGTGTTTGGTCGTGACTTCGCCGCGCGGCGTCATCTGAAACCGCAGGGCTGAGCGGAGCGGCAGGCAAGGCCGGTTCTCTTGCCCAGCGACTGGCGGTCGTTCGAGCGACCTCGTTCGCTTCAATGCGCCATATGTGGCAGCCAGGTAGCAAGAGCCGGAAACATGACCAGCAGCGCCAGCGCCAGAATGTTAGCGGCGAGAAAGGGCAGAGTGCCCCGGAAGATCGTGCCAACGCTCACATCCGGGGCCATGGCCTTGACCACAAAAACGTTCATCCCCATCGGCGGATGGATCATGCCTATCTCAATCATCATCACCACGAATATGCCGAACCACACCATGTTGACACCGAGCGGCGCCAACACGGCGGCAAACACCGGGACTGTAAGCAACATCATCGACAGGGCCTCCATCAGTGATCCCAGGATGATGTAGACGATGACAATGGACCCTATAACCCCAAGAATCGGCAGGTGCAGAGCGGTGATGATCGAGACCAGGGCCGCCGTCAGGCCGGACATGGTGATGAAATTGGCAAAGACCATGCCGCCGAAAGCAACAGCGAATATCATGGCGGTCATTCCGCCGGCCTCAATCACCGAGACCCGGAACAGCTCCAGAGTCAGACGCCGGCGTGACAAGGTGAACAGAACCGCCCCCATGGCGCCTACTCCGCCAGCCTCCGAGGCCGTGAATATGCCGCTGTAAAGACCCCCGACGACAATGCCGAAGAGCACAAGAACGCCCCAGACCTTATTCAGTCGCCGCAATTTTTCCCCCAGCGGCACCGGCGAGCCAGAGGGTCCTTTGTTTGCATCCCGGGCAACTGTTGCATAGACAGCCAACATGAACAGCCCAGCCAGCATAAGTCCGGGAATGATACCGGCGATAAAAAGCTTGGCCACATCCTGCTGCGCGATGATGCCGTATATCAGGAGCGGCAGGCTTGGCGGAAGCAGGCACCCAAGTGAACCGGCAGAGCTTACGCAGCCGCTAGCGAGTGAATCGGCATAATGGCGTCGCCGCATCGGTGGCAGCGCAACCTTGGCCATTGTCGCCGCGGTAGCGATTGAACTGCCGGACATGGAGGCAAAGGCCGCGCTGGCCATAACGGTCGCGTAAGCCAACCCTCCACGCCGGTGGCCGATCAGCGCATAAGCGGCATCGTAAAGTTCTTCGGCAAGACCGCTGCGATAAATCAGTGTTCCCATCAGAATGAACATGGGAAGAACTGCCAGGCCCTCGTTTGTCGCGAGCGCCTGGATGGTTTGTCCCGCCATGCCGAGCGCAGGTCCGAGACCTCGCAATAGTGCAAACATCGCAATACCGGTCACGAGCATCGCAAAACACAAGGGAACGCCCAGGAAGGCGAATGTCAGGACAACAACGAAGCCCTCGAGCGCGATGATCATGGACGATCCCCGCCGCTACGGATGTATCTGACCAGCACCATAACAAGCCCCATCGCCGCAATTCCCGACAAGGCGCTCATCCAAACGGCAAGCGGGCCTTGCGGCAGGCCGAGCACCATCGTCGTCATATGCTCGGCGAACAGCTCCTGCGCCTCGGTCGCGAGCTTCCAGGTCATGATGGCACATCCCAGAAGGCTTACGGCGAATTCAAGCATGTGGCTGTAAAACAGCGCCCGCCCCCGCGCGCGACCAGCAAACAGCGATACCGCAAAGTGCCGCCGGTTAACTGTTACGATGGGAAAGGCCGCGAATATCAGGATGGCCAGAAGATATTGAATGATTTCGTCATTGCCGCTGATCGGAGAAGCAAACAGATAGCGCAGTACCACGTTCGTCACGGTTACCAGCATCATGCCAGTGGCTGCCAACATGACGGTCATCCGCAGGATGACGACGATGACGCCTACAATCCACAGATCAGAAAGATCAACGTGGAGGTCGTCGCGTCGTTCGCCGAGGCTCATGGCGCGGGGTCTGGATGCGCGCATTGCGCGATGAAATAGGCGAGGGCTGCCTTGCCGTCGACGCCGAGGGATTTGGCTTTCGCGATCCAGGCGGCATAAAGCGGCGCCCCCTGCTTCTTGATCAGGGCGATGAGCTCAGGCGTTGGCTTTACAACTTTGACGCCCCCCGCCAGGGCTTGCTTTTCGGCAACTTCGTCGTCCTGATCGACCGCGTTGAAACGCTGATCCAGCGCTTCGCCGCTCAATTTTTCAATGATCTTGCGATCTGCCGCCGGGATCGACAGCCACTTCGAACGGTTGATGATGAAAGAGAAGGTCGCCGAGGTGAGGCCGCCAGGAAAATCGGTCTCGTATTTCATGTAAGGCATCACCTTGAATCGCGAGATGCTGAATGCCGACAAGCCCGCAACAGCATCCACAGTGCCACCTGTGACCAGTTCTGACATTTGCACTGCCGGACGCGAGACGACACCAGCCCCGGTTCCCTCGAACAGCTTTTGGGGAACGCCCGGCAGCGCCCACACCCGCATCCCGACGAGGTCCGCCGGTTTCGTAACAGGCTTCTTCATGCTGTAGAGCTTGGCCACCGGCTGCGAGAAGATCGCCAGAAGTTTCACCGGGCGGTATTCGCCCTTGGCGGCAAAGAATCTCTTGTAAGTCCGCCAGATGGCGAGCGAGCGCGCTTGAGACGTGCCGGGAATGAATGGCAAAGCCGCAATCTGTTCGAGTGGCAGCTGGTTGGCGACCAGACCATTGAATAGATAAGCTGCATCAACGATGCCATTTTGTACCGAAGGCCAGAGTTGGTCCGGGGCTGCGACACTGGTTGGCAATATCGTGAAAGTCACCCTTCCATCAGTAGCCTTGGTGACATCCCTAGTCCATGGATTGATGACCTTGGTGTTCATCGGATCGCGCGGCGGAACGAATTCGTTGAGCACGATGTTGGTGGCAGCTTGCGCCGCCGGCGCCGCCCAACCACTCATGGAAATGGCTGCGGCCGTCATGACCAGCGCGCGCCCACTACCTGCGACCGCACGGAGCGGCAGCGTGGAATTTCCAGTAATCATGTCGCTCCCTCGAATTATTTTCGACAAGGTCACGCCAAACTTACGGCGGATCAATCCCGTCGTCCTTCCGACCGAATTTTGTTCGCAATACGCACATGAGGCGAGGGATCGTGCTTGTCCTCTAGACAAAGGCCGGCATGCCTAGATCACCCAAAAGCAGATGGGGCCGGTCATTTGGCGATGTCACGTCAACTTTTGGTCAAGCGATTCCGGCTGATAGCGTGGCGTGACCATCAGCAACAAGCTCCACCGCTTTCCCCGCAGGTCATGGCCCATGGGGTGTGGATCTATTTCCGGTTTCCCTTGAGCCTCTGTCTGGTCGAAGACATGCTGCCTGAGCGAGGGATCGTTGTTTCCCGTGAGCCGATCCGGCGCTGGGCGATGAAGTTCGGGCCGGACCACGCGTGGCGGCTGAAGCGCAAGGTTCCCGGGCGCTACGTTACCTGGCATCTTGACGACGACGTCATTTCGATTGCTGGCGAGAAGCGCTCTTTGTGGCGGGCGGTTGACCAGGATGGGTACGTTCTCGACGAGATCGTTCAAGTTCATCGAAACACAAAGGCTGCCATGCTCCTGCTCCGTCGCCTGTTGGGCAGGCAGGGGCGCGGGCTCCGCCCCATGATCACGGATAAACTCGGCCCCTGCGCTGCCGCGCGCCGCAAGCTCATGCCGGACTTCGATCATCGCTCACACAAAGGGCTGAACAGCCGGGCCGGGAATTCTCATGTTCCCTTGCGAAAACGGGACAACATCATGCAGGGATTTCGATCCTGGCGTGGAGTGCAACGATTTGCCGAAGTCTTCTCCACCTTTCGCAATCCCTTCGTTCCACACCGCCCGTCACGTCAATCCGCCATTGTCTGTCAATCAGCAAGCAATTGGGACCCCGAATAAGCATCGAAAAGGGTATCTGACGCACTTTTGATGCAGATGGACAATTTTGCTTTAATGTTAGAACGCTGAAATTGCCCGCTGGTTCTGCTGGCACGTGCCTTCCGTCGGGACTCGAAGAATTCATAGTTTGGCAATCGTTGAGTACCGGAAAAAATGTGCAGAGAAACAAAGGCTTGACTGTCCTTTACATGATTATCTTTTCACCAAAAGTGTGTCAGAGCCGCTCTTCGGTGAAAAAACACAATTGCCCGTCGGACTGTCGGGCGCGGCAGTTATAGCGCTTATTCTATATCGTTTATATTGTTGCCATTTTGGAATCTGCCGGTCATGCTGGCGGGGTGATGCTTCATTCGGCCATTTGGGCCCTGGCGCGGGTGACGCTTCGTTCGGGCTGCCCTG
>JAGXAM010000032.1 GCA_019075905.1 Hyphomicrobiales bacterium | reverse complement strand
TGGAGCGTGGCGAGGCTGTCAACTTGCGTGCCTTTGGCACCTTTACCACGCGCGACAAGCGCGAGCGCATCGGCCGCAATCCGCGCACCGGCACGCCGGCGGTGATCAAGCCGCGCCGTGTAACCACCTTCAAGGCGTCGCCACGGCTCATCAATGCCGTGAACAATGGCCGTCGGGGCTCGATTTTCACGCATAATTAACTGAAGTTTCATTTGCATAATCGGAAGATTGCGCCCAAACGGCAGGGCTGAGCATGCCCGCAGTGGCATGGGATCAGGTCGAGGCTGTGCAATGAGGAAATTGGCCCTGGTGGTGGGTGCGTTCGCCGTGGCGGCGGCATGGGCGGGTGTGCGTCTCGATGACAGCATGACCCTGCTTCTGGCCGCGACCAGCGTCGGCGAGGCGGTGGCCTTGTGGTTTTCGGGGCGTGTTTCCGCCTTCCTCAAAATTCTCATGATAATTTTTGGCATCGAGACGCTGCTGTTCGGCGGGGTCTATCTGGCAAGCCATCTCGGCTCGCTGCCACCGGCGCTGAAACCGTTCCAGATACCGGACAGCCTGGCGCTGGCGGTGTCGATGTTCGGCATCGCGGTTTATATCGTCAGCCGCCTTGGCGTGGTTCGCAAGATCATGGCGCTGGCCGATCCCTATTTCACCACCAACGAAATCACCACGGCCGGGATCGGGCCGCTGCCGCGCTTCACGGTGAAGCTTTCGCGGCTGGCGGCCGGCATGGTGGTGTTTCTGGTGCTGCTCAACCAGCTTGAGGTGGCCATCAGCGTGCGCCTGTCCTTCGTCAACCAGGCGCTGTTCAATGCCTTGCAGGTCAAGAATGCCGGGCAATTCTGGCACCTGATCTTTTTTGCGCTGCTGCCTTGGGCGATGGTGTTCATTGCCGCCGTGGTGGTCGAATTCGTGACGACCTCCTATCTTGTGCTGCGCTGGCGGCGGTTTTTGACGGCGCATTTCACGCAGCGCTGGCTGTCGCATAGCGCGCATTACCGCATGGCGGTGGGGCGCATGGCGACGGACAACCCCGACCAGCGCATCCAGGATGACATCAACGCCTTCATCGATGGCGGCACCAACCGGATTTTCGGCTCCAATACGTCTTATGGCGTCTATGGCTATTCGATCAGCCTGATCGCGCAAATGACCTCGCTGGTGTCCTATGCCATCGTGCTGTGGGTGCTGTCGCGCAATTTCAACCTGCCGGGCACGGCGCTGATCATCCCCGGCATGCTGTTCTGGGTGGCGGTGCTTTATGCCGGGGCCGGCACGCTGTTTACCCATCTCATCGGCCGTCCGCTGGTGCGGCTCGCCTTTGCGCAGCAGCGGTTTGAAGCGAATTTCCGCTTCGGCCTCGCAAGATTGCGCGAATATGGCGAGCAGGTGGCGCTGCTTGGCGGCGAGGCGCAGGAGGGGGCGGCGATCAAAGGCCGGTTCCAGAATATTTTCGACAATTACCTGAAGATCATCCGCATCCGCAAATTCCTGACCATGTTCCTGAATTTTCTGGGACAGATCAATTCGCTGGTGCCGCTGGTGGTGGCGGCGCCGTTTTATTTCGTCGGCAAGATCACCCTCGGGGTGATGATGCAGACCCTGCAGGCGTTTTCGAGCGTGCAATCGTCCTTGACCTATTTCATGGACAGTTACACCTCGATGGCCGATTTTGCCGCAGTGGTGAACCGCCTCACAACCTTCGAGGCCGATATTGCCCGGGCGCGCCTGCTGGGGCTGACGCCGCCGCATATTCACCAGCGCGCCGGGCGGGCACCCGATCTGGTTTTGCAGGGGCTCAATGTCAGCCGGCCGGATGGCGGCACCATTGTCAGCGTGCCGAGCCTGACGCTGCTGCGGGGCCAGAGCGCGCTGCTGACCGGGCCGTCGGGCTCGGGCAAATCCAGCCTGTTCCGGGCGATTTCCGGCATTTGGCCGTTTGGCGAGGGCAATGTCTGCCCGCCCGAGGGCGCGAGCCTGCTGCTGTTGCCGCAGCGCCCCTATATTCCGATGGGGCCGCTGCGGGCCGCCGTCACCTATCCGGCGGCGGCAGACACGTTCAGTGACGAGGCGATCCGCACGGCGCTGGTGCGGGCGCAATTGCCGGATTATGTCAGCAAGCTCGATGAAGAAGATATCTGGTCGCAGCGGCTTTCGGGCGGAGAGCAGCAGCGGGTCGCCATTGCCCGCGCCCTGCTCGCCAAGCCCGACTGGCTGTTTCTCGACGAGGCGACGGCGGCGCTCGATGAAGCCACAGAAGCGCGCGTCTACCGCGCCCTGAATGAAGCCTTGCCGGATACCACGATCATTTCCATCGGCCACCGGCCATCGCTGACCGCGTTCCACAAACGCCAGATCGTCATGCAGCCCGGCAGCAATGGCGTTTTCACGCCCCAGGATGTGGTGGGGCTGGCAGCTGAATAAGCGCCGCCCGCGCGCATCCGCGAATTTGGGTTTCCCTCTGGCGACGGTCTGATCTAAAAGCTAGCAGCATCCTGTTCACGAAAGCCCTGCCATGACCCACGCCGCCGCGCCGCTCGATATCCGCACAGCCGATCCCAAAAAGCTCATTGCCGGGGCGACCGGCGACTGGGAGATCATCTGCGGCCTTGAGGTGCATGCGCAGGTAACATCGCAGTCAAAGCTGTTTTCCGGCGCTTCCACCGGCTTTGGTGCCGAGGCCAACAGCCATGTGTCGCTGGTCGATGCCGCCATGCCCGGCATGCTGCCGGTGCTCAACGAGGAATGCGTCAGGCAGGCGGTGCGCACCGGGCTTGGCCTGAAGGCAGAAATCAACAAGCGCTCGACCTTTGACCGCAAGAATTATTTTTATCCCGACCTGCCGCAGGGCTACCAGATTTCCCAGTTCAAGAGCCCGATTGTCGGCGAAGGCGAGGTGGTGGTCGATGTCACGCCGAGCGAACAGATCAAGGTGCGCATCGAGCGGCTGCATCTTGAGCAGGATGCCGGCAAGTCGCTGCATGACCAGTCGCCGACCTTGAGCTTCGTCGATCTCAACCGCTCCGGCGTGGCCCTGATGGAAATTGTTTCCAAACCGGACATCCGCTCGGCGGATGAAGCGCGGGCCTATGTCACCAAGCTGCGCTCGATCATGCGCTACCTTGGCACGTGCGACGGCAATATGGAGGAAGGCTCGCTGCGCGCAGATGTCAATGTCTCGGTGCGCAAGCCGGGCGGAGCGCTCGGAACCCGCTGCGAGATCAAGAACGTCAATTCGATCCGCTTCATCGGCCAGGCGATCGATGCCGAGGCGCGACGCCAGATTGCCATTCTTGAAGATGGCGGCGCCATCGTGCAGGAAACCCGGCTGTTCGATCCGGCACGGGGCGAGACAAGAGCCATGCGATCGAAAGAAGAAGCGCATGATTACCGCTATTTTCCCGATCCCGACCTGTTGCCGCTGGAATTCGACGATGCCTTCATCGCCGCCCTGCGCGACAAGCTCCCGGAATTGCCGGATGCCAAAAAGGCGCGTTTCATGGCCGATTATGGCCTGACCTCCTATGATGCCGGTGTGCTGGTGGCCGAGCGCGAGGCGGCGGATTATTTCGAGGCCGTGGCGCGGGGCCGTGATGGCAAGCTCGCCGCCAACTGGGTGATCAACGAATTGTTCGGGCGCCTCAACAAGGAAGGGCTCGATATTGTCCATGCGCCGGTGAGCGCCGCCAGCCTAGGCGCGATCATTGACCTCATCGGCTCGGGGGCCATTTCTGGCAAGATCGCCAAGGATCTGTTCGAAATCGTCTGGACCGAAGGCGGTGACCCGGCGAAAATCGTTGCCGAGCGCGGCTTGCAGCAGGTGACCGACACCGGCGCGATCAGTGCTGCGGTCGATGCGATCATCGCCGCCAATCCCGACAAGGTGGCGCAGGCGCAGGCCAAGCCGACCATGCTCGGCTGGTTTGTCGGTCAGGTGATGAAACAGACCGGCGGCAAGGCCAATCCGCAGAGCGTCAATGAGCTTCTGAAGCAGAAGCTCGGGATCTAGCCCGCCGCCATGCCATCGGCGAAGGGATCATTGTCGTCGCGCAGCAATGTCGCCTCGGCCATGATCCAGGCACGGCCGGTGAGCGTCGGGATGATGTGGCCGGCGTCCGCGCGGCGGTAATGTGCGCTGAAGCGGCTGCCGATGATGCTTTCCTGCACCCAGGTCTGGCCGGGCGCGAGGGCGCCATCGGCGGCAAGGCAGGCGAGTTTGGCGCTGGTGCCGGTGCCGCAGGGCGAGCGGTCATAGGCGCCGCCGGGGCACATCACGAAGGAGCGCGCGTTGGCGCCCTGCCCGCCCGGCGGGCCAAAGATTTCAATATGATCGACCGGCGCACCGGCGCCGCCGAGGCCTCTCGCGTCGAGTGCATCCTGAATCGCCTGCGCATAGGCGGTGAGTTGCGGAATATGGCGCGCCTCCAGCGCACAGGGGCTGTCTTTGGTCAGGAAAAACCAGTTGCCGCCCCAGGCAATATCGCCATGAACCATGCCGTGGCCGGGAACATCGACGCTGACATTGGCCGCATGGCGAAAGGCGGCGACATTTTCGATTTTCACAGTATCACGCGACAAAAGCTCGAAACTCACCTCGCCAGCGGGGGTTTCGATGCGGTGGTGGCCGGGGCCGATGCGACCCAAATGCGCCAGCGTCACCGCCAGCCCCATCAGGCCATGGCCGCACATCGACAGCATGCCGGCCTTGTTGAAAAAAATCACCCCGGCGGCGCAGGCCGGATCGACCGGTTCGCACAGCAAGGCACCGACCAGCGCATCCCAGCCGCGCGGCTCCAGAAGCGCGCAACGGCGCACGGCATCGTGGTGGCGCACGAAATTCGCCCGCCGCGTCGCCATGTCGCCGTCGCCAAGATCGGGGCCGCCGGCGATGATGATGCGGGTGGGTTCGCCCTCGGTGTGGGAATCAATCACCTGCAACGGTTTCACGCGGCGCTCCCGGTCCAGGCCTTGTACCAGGCCTTGAATTGCACCAACCGGTCGCGGGCGAAATTCTGCTGGCCGGTGGTCAGGGCATCGGAGGCATTGAAATGGCGCGCATAGTCGCCATCGCCTTCCAGCACCAGCAGATATTTGAAATAGAGCACCAGATCGGCGCCTTCATCAAAGCTTGAGAGCGCTGCCAGCGCCGCCTCAAGTTCGAGCGCGTCGCGCCGCGCCGTGACGTCGCCTGCCGCAGCCTTGCGGCACAGCGCCACCAGGTGCAGCACCTCGCGCGGCAAGACATTGCCAATGCCGGTAATCGCCCCGAGAGCGCCGCAGGTGACATAGCCGTGGAACACCTGGGTATCGACACCCACCATCAGCACCAGCCCGGCCTCGGCGCCGGTAATATGCTCGGCGGCATAGCGCAGGGCAGCAGCGCCGCCGAATTCCTTGAAGCCGACGAGATGCGGATAGGCACGGCGCAGCCGGAAAAACAGGTCGGCCCTGGTTTCAAAGCCATAATAGGGACTGTTGTAAATGACGCTGGGCAAGCCGTCGCCTGCCGCCAGAACCGCGCTGAAATGCGCTTCTTGCGCCGCCGCCGAACTGCCGCGCGACAGCACCCTCGGGATCAGCATCAGCCCGGCCGCACCGACGCGCCGGGCATGGGCGGCCAGCGCAGCGGCCCGGGCCGGGCTTTGCGCGCCGGTGCCGACCACTACGGGCAGGCCAGCAGCAACCAGGCGCTCGACGCCCTCGCAGCGCTGCTCGTCGGTGAGCAAGGGCCAGTCCCCCATCGAGCCACACCAGACGACGCCGGCCATGCCCTGCGCGACCAGTTGCTGGCCCTTGCGCACCAGAGCGGCAAAATCCGGCGCACCATCGGCGCCGCAGGGTGTCATGAGAGCGGGAAGCACGCCGGAGAAAATTTGCAGGGTCATGGCTGATCTTTGCAACAGGGAACTGCCAATGTGCGCAGATAAGCTGGCAGCGTCAACAGCGAACCCCGCCGGCTGGCGGCAGCGCTCTCAGGCAAAGGCGATGGCGAGACCAAGACGGTCGGCCTCGCGCTCGATCATCACGGTGATGGCCATGAGGTCCTCAAGCGTGACTTCCACGGCATCGTCGGGCGGCTGCCAATGTGTGAGATGGTCAAGCTCGATCACCAGTTCATCATCCTCAAGACTGGTCGCAAGCCGCGCCGTCATCTGGCCAAGGCTGACCAGCACCTCGCCTTTGGCAAAGGTAACGCTCATGTCCGGGCCCCCGTTTGGTTGATGGCATGGGCGAGAATCTTGCGCATCAGGCTCGGCAGGGCCGCCTCGCCCAGCGCCTGCGGCAGCGCCCATGTCTGGTGCGGTGCCATGGCGGCGGGCGCAGCAACAGAGCCGCGCATCACCTGCAATGTCAGCCTGAAATGCGTGAAGACATGGCGCACCTCGCCCGGCACGGCCTGCCATGTGACGCCTTGCGGCAGCACTGGCCTGGTGTCATCGAAACCTGCCAGCGGAAACCCGGTCATGCCGCCCAGCAGACCGCGCTGCGGCCTTGCCTCCAGCAGCACCGCGCCGTCGGGCCGGGTAAGAACATAGGCCTCGCCGCGCCGCTCAGGCCGGGCCGCCCTTGGTGCCCGGCGCGGATAATCTGCAGCCTTCGCGCCAGCGGCGGCGCAATGATGCGCCACCGGGCAGAGCTGGCAGCGCGGGCGTCGCGGCGTGCATATGGTGGCCCCAAGGTCCATCATCGCCTGGGCATAATCGCCGGGGCGCGCGGCCGGTGTCAGCCCGGCGGCAAGATCGCGCAGGTGCGGCTTCACGGCAGGCAAGGGCTCGGCCACGGCGAAGAGGCGCGCCACCACGCGCTCGACATTGCCGTCCACCACCACGGCGCGCCGGGCAAAGCCAATGGCGGCCATGGCGGCGGCGGTATAGGGGCCAATACCGGGCAGTGCCCGCCACCCGGCCTCATCGTCCGGAAAGACGCCGCCACGATCAAAGGCGATCTTCTGCGCCGCCTCATGCAGCCTGCGGGCGCGGGCATAATAGCCAAGGCCGGCCCAGGCACGCATGATGTCCTCGCGCCCGGCGGCGGCGAGCGCCTGCACATCCGGCCAGCGCGCCAGAAAGGCATGAAAATAGGGAATGACTGTCGCCACAACGGTTTGCTGCAGCATGATCTCCGAGAGCATCACATGGTAGGGATCGGCCCTGCTCCCGGGCGCGGCGCGCCACGGCAGATCGCGGTGACCGGCATCATACCAGGCCAGAAGATCGGCCGAGAAGCTGGCGGCTGCGGGTTTTGTGGTGCTCATGGCTGTGCTATAGCCACGCTTGTCGTTGTCGTCGAGGTTGCTGCCGGCCCATGCAAACCAGACCTGCCCGCCGCAGTTCCGCCAGCCCGCTGGGCGCCCTGCTCGGCGCGACGCTCGACCCGCTGCTGGCGAAGCGCGGCTTTACCGAAGCCGGCCTGATACAGCAATGGCCGGCCATTGTCGGCGAAAGGCTGGCGCGCGTCTGCATGCCAGAAAAAATGCAGCATGCACCACCCGGGCGCAAGCGCGCGCCGGACGCGCCCCACGAGCCGGCAATTCTGGTGCTGCGGGTGGAGAGCGCCGTGGCGCTGGAAGTGCAGCATCTCGCCCCGGTGATCATCAGCAAGATCAACGGCCATTTCGGCTGGGCGGCGGTCGGCAAGCTGGCGCTGCGCCAGGGCCCGGTGGTGGCAAGGCCTTTGAAAAAGCCCGTCCGGGCGGCGCCGGATGCGCAAATGCAGGCGCGCGCCGCGGCGCTCAGCGCCGGCATCGAGGATGAGGCCTTGCGCGCCCGCCTTGCCGCGCTCGGGGCGCTGGTGCTGCGCGAACAGGGATGATCACATCATTGCGAGGCGCGCGAATACGCCGTCATTTGCCGTCTTTCAGACAAAGTGAAAATGCACTAAGGGAATGAATTAACCGCACATCATCTGGTCTGGAGTTCGCATGTCCAATATCCCGTCCCTCAACCGTCGCCGCCTGTTGCAAGCCGCAGGCGCCGGCAGCGTGTTGCTCATGGCCGGAAGCGGGCAGGCCCTCGCCGCCGGGCCCGATTATACGATGGCGCAGCTCATGGTGCCGATGCCGCTGAAGGACCTGCCGGAAGGCAAGGCCGGTGCGCCGGTCACCATCATCGAATATGCCTCGATGACCTGCCCGCATTGCGCGCATTTTCAGGTCGCGACCATGCCGCAATTGAAGAAGGACTATCTCGATACCGGCAAGGCGGTGCATATCCTGCGCGAGTTCCCGCTCGATCCGCTGGCGACGGCGGCCTTCATGCTGGCGCGCTATGCCGGCGATGACAAGCGTAACGCGCTGGTGGACATGCTGTTTCGCCGCCAGAACGAATGGGTCTATGTCGATAAGCAAATTCCGGCGCTCACCAAGCTGGTGGCCGAAGTCGGCATCACCAAGGCCGATTTCGACAAGTGCCTCGCCGACAAGGCGCTCTATGACAATGTCAACAAGATGCGCGACATTGCCTCGAACAGCTTCAAGGTCGATTCGACGCCGACATTTTTCATCAATGGCCGTCGCCACGAGGGCGATTTTGAAGCCAAGGATCTCGCTGACCTGATCAAGGCCTGAGCGCTTCCATGCCGACGCCCGCTGACCTTTTCCCCGGTTTTGCCAAGCATCAGGTGGCGAGCCCGGGCGGTGGGCTGTTCGTGCGGGTCGGTGGCCAGGGGCCGCCGCTGGCGTTGCTGCACGGCTTTCCGCAGACCCATGCCGAATGGCACAAGATCGCGCCGGCGCTGGCGGCGCGCTTCACCCTGATCATTCCCGACCTGCGCGGTTATGGCGGCTCGGCCATGCCGGAAAGCCATGGCGGTGACGCCTATACCAAGCGGCTGATGGCGGAAGATGTGATCGCGCTGATGGCGCAATTTGGCTTTCACCAATTTGCCGTCGTCGGCCATGACCGCGGCGCGCGGGTCGCCTACAGGCTGGCGCTGGACCATCCCGAGCGCGTCACCCGCCTGGCGCTGATCGACATTCTGCCCACCTACCAGATGTGGGCGCGCATGGATGCGGCGCGGGCGATGCAGGCCTATCACTGGATGTTTCTGGCGCAACCGGCGCCCCTGCCCGAGACGCTGATTGCCGGTGCGCCGCAGCTTTATCTCGACCACACGCTGGCGAGCTGGACGAAGGGCAAATCGCTGCAGGGCTTTGACGAGCGGGCGCTGGCACAATACCGCGCCGCCTTTGCCGCGCCGGGGCGCATCCATGCCTGCTGCGAGGATTACCGCGCCGGGGCGACGCATGACCGGCTGGCCGACGAGGCCGATCTGGCGGCGCGCAAGACCCTCGCCATGCCGGTGCTGGCGCTCTGGGGCACGGCCGGCATTCCCGCCGGGGCGCAAAGCGGGCTCGGCCCGCTGGAACTGTGGGCGGCGCTGGCACCCGGCATTACCGGGGTCGCGCTCGATGGCGGGCATTTCCTGCCCGAAGAAAATCCGCAGGCCTGTGCGGCGGCGCTGCTGGCCTTTCTGTGACCGACACCCCATATGCGGGGCAGCAGAACTGGCAGGGGCACGGCGCGATGAAGGCAGGCTCGGGGGGCAAACCGCGGATCGGGCTGGCGCTGGGCGGTGGCGGTGCGCGCGGACTGGCACATATTGCGGTGCTGGAAGCGCTCGATGACATGGGGCTGCGCCCTGCGCTCATCACCGGCACCTCGATTGGCGCGGTGATTGGCGCGGCTTATGCGGCCGGGCTGAGCGGCGCGAACTTGCGCCATCATGTGCTGAGCCTTGCGGCCGACCGGCCTGATGTCATGGCCAAATTGCTCAAGGCCAGGGTCGGGCGCCTGACCGATTTGTTCGCCGGCAAGTTCAACAATCCCATCACCATCGATTCCGAGATTTTCCTCGATCATTTTTGGCCGCAGGCGGTGCCGGACCGTTTCGAGGATCTCGAAATCCCGTTCATGGCGATTGCGACTGATTTTACCGGTCGCCGCGAGGCGCTGTTTCAATCCGGACCGCTGGCGCCCGCCGTGGCGGCCTCGATGGCCATTCCCGGCCTGATCCGCCCGGTGGTGGCCGAGGGCATGCTGCTGGTTGATGGTGGCGCGGTGAATCCCCTGCCCTATAACCACCTGTTCGGCAAAGCCGACATCATCATTGCGGTTGACGTCACCGGCGGGCCGGTTGAGGACAGCACCCGACGCCCGACTGCCTTTCAACTGATGTTTGGCGCGGCGCAGATCATGGCCGGCTCGATCACCGCGCAAATGCTGAAGGCCCGCGCGCCGGACATTCTGCTCAAGCCGCCGGTCGAAGGCTTCCGGGTGCTGGATTTCTTCAAGGCAGCACAAATTATCGAAGCGGCCGCGCCTATCGTCACCGCCATGCGCCATGAACTCGAACAGCGTCTGGTGAGCGCCTGAGGCAGAGGCGTCAAAGACAGAGGCGCCAAATACCGAGGCGCAAAAGGCGGAGAGGCCAAGCATCCTTTATGTACGGCCTGAGAGACAGGTGACATTTTGTACCGGACACATGGGTTACACTTTTTGCCATTTTTTTGGTGGCGGGAGGTGTGGATGCCGTGGAAAGTGAGTTCGGTCATGGACGAACGGTTGCGCTTCATCGCCCGGCTTCTGGAAG
>JAGXAM010000009.1 GCA_019075905.1 Hyphomicrobiales bacterium | reverse complement strand
GGGCATTTGGCTCGTCTCTTTCATGCACTATGATCTTGGCTATATCGATTTGGAGCAGAAAACCCTTCAACCCCTCGACAACCCATTCGGCTTGTGGTTGTCACCCATGTCTTAGGTACACTCTGTTACCTATGTCTCAGGACTGTACAAATCAGGAAATGGTCGGAGTGGCGGGATTCGAACCCACGACCCCTTGTCCCCCAGACAAGTGCGCTAACCGGGCTGCGCTACACTCCGACTGTGGCGCTTATAGGCGAGGCAGATTGATGTGGCAATTGCCAAAATCGCCCGATCTTACCGGCGCAGTTGATAGGGCCGGGTCTCGCGCCATTGCTGCATCAGGGTTTCAAGGTCGTGGCCGGGCTCGGGCGGCAGGGTGATGCGCAAGGTCACATAAAGATCGCCGGTTTCGGTGCCCGGCCCCGGCAGGCCCTTGCCCTTGAGGCGCATGGCGCGGCCATGATGCGCGCCCGGCGGTACCTTGAGCTTTACGGCGCCATCGAGCGTGGTGACCTCGATTTCGGCGCCGAGCACCGCCTCATACAGCGTCACCGGCACATCGAGCCGCAGATCGCGGCCCTCGCGGGTGAAGCGGGCGTTTTTGGCAAAATGCAGCGTCAGCAGCAGGTCACCCGAGACCGGGCCCGGCTCGCCCTGGCCTTTCAGCCGGATGGCCTTGCCATCCTCGGCGCCGCGCGGAATGCGGATATCGAGCGTCCGTCCCGAGGGCAGCGTGACGCGCACCGGGTTACCGCGGGCAATATCTTCGAGACTGACCTCAAGGCTGGCCTCGATATCCTGGCCACGCTGGCTCTGCGCGCCGCGCGCCGTGCGCCCGCCGCCGCCAAACAGGTCGGCAAAAATATCGCTGGCATCAAAACCGCGCCCGCCGCCAAAATCAAAGCTGGCGGCCCCGCTGGCGCCGGGATGGCGCCGGGTCTGCGGCCCGCCAGCGCCAAAGCCATCAAAGCCCTGAAACTTCGGCTTGCCTTCGGCATCGATCTCGCCGCGATCAAAAGCAGCGCGCTTCTTGGCGTCGCTGAGCAGGTCATAGGCCTGCGTCGCCTCGTTGAAGCGGTCGCGGGCCTTGGGGTCCTTGTTCTGGTCGGGATGATTGGCCTTGGCGAGGCGTCGATAGGCCTTCTTGATCTCGCCTACCGTGGCCTGACGGCCAAGGCCAAGAATATCATAGGGGTCACGCATGAAAAATTCCGCTGGTCCAGCACGCCGGGCGGCGTGGTTGTGGTGCGCTGTTTATGTGGGGAGAAACCGCGCCAGCGCAAGCCGGAATTCAGGTTGGCGTGGCCGGTAAAATCTCCTTGGCGCTCCACGATCCGTGGGAATCGCGGCAGGCGCGGCCGAGAAGATCGTGCTCGCCATCAGACGCATTGATGCTGGCGGCAAAATCACGGCAATCGCCGACTTCGCTCGCCAGCGTGGTCGCCTGCTGCTTGAAGGTGCCGGAGGCGCCGGTTTTGGGATCATACCACGGCACCGAGGCCTGCAGGCGCGGCGGAAGCGCCAAAGCCTGCGAGAGCGCCGGTTGCGCCGCGATCCAGTCATTGGCATCGAGCGCCTCGCCGAAGGTCGATTTCGGGTCGATGGCCCCGGCGGCGGAAGATGATGGCAGCACCAGCGGTTGCGTATCGGCAACCCTGGTGGGCTTGATGGTGCCGGTGACGTCGGAGCGACCGAACATCGAGGGCAAGGGCATGACCACCGAACAGGCGGCGAGATTTGAAGCCAGCAGAAAAGCTGATAATACCGCTACGCAATACCGCATCGTGTGATGCCTTGGAAATTGAGCGCGCGCGCCACCTTAATTGAGGTTATTCGCCCCCGCGAATGTGATGCGCGCTATTGAAAAGGATTAAACCGTGAATGGGTTAATTTCAGGTGACTTCACCGAGGCCCTTGATCCGTGGGCATTATTTGCAAACTGGCTCAGCGAGGCAGAGGCCAGCGAGATCAATGACCCCAATGCCATGGCTCTGGCGACGGTTGATTCTGAAGGTTTGCCTGACGTGCGCATGGTGCTCCTGAAGGGCTATGATTCGAACGGCTTTGTTTTCTACACCAACGGGCAAAGTGTCAAAGGCGAGGAATTGCGGGCGCAGGCCAAGGCCGGGCTGGTATTCCACTGGAAATCGCTGCGCCGCCAGGTGCGGGCGCGCGGCCCGGTGGAAATCGTCAGCGCCGCCGAGGCTGATGCCTATTTTGCCAGCCGGCCGCATGGCAGCCAGATCGGCGCCTGGGCGAGTGACCAGTCGCGCCCGCTGGCTGATCGCGCGACGCTGGAAGCGAGGATTGCTCGGCTTGCCGGCCAGTATGGCGACAAGGCACCGCCACGCCCGCCCCATTGGCTCGGCTATCGCATCATGCCCGCCAGCATCGAATTCTGGCAGGATCGCAAATCGCGGCTGCATGACCGCGTCAGATTCACGCAGGGCGGCGATGGCCGGACCTGGCAGCGCGAGCGGCTTTATCCGTGAGCGATGCGCGCCCGGTGCCCGGCGCCAGTGTGGCGCTGATGCGCGCTGGAAAGCTCTTGCTGGTGCGCCGGGCCCAGGCTCCGGCGCAGGGGCTCTATGCCTTCCCCGGCGGCAAGGTCGAATTTGGCGAGACCTTGCGCGCGGCGGCCTTGCGCGAACTTGCCGAGGAAACCGGCATGAGCGGCGAGATCCTCGCCTTTATCGATCATAATGAAATCATCGGCAGCGGCCATTATATCGTCGCCTGTTTTCTCGGGCGCTGGCTTGCGGGCGAGGGCGCAAAAAGCGACGAGGTCGAGGAGATGATCTGGCTCGCGCCGGACCAGCCCGCCCCGGCCGGCCTTGCGGCAGGCATGGCGGCGATGCTGGCACGGGCCTTTGATCTTGCCGCCCGCATGAAGCTGTGAGACAAGGCCGCCATGCGCCAGCCCGTCGCCCCCCGGCCCGCCCTCCTTCGCGCCCTGCTGGTTGCGGCATGGGTCGCGATGGGCCTTGCTGGCAGTTTGATGCCGGCCGGTGCTGCCCCCAGGGCCAAACCGCATGCCGGAGCCAAGGTCGTTGCGCCCGCACCGGCACCGGTGCCTGCCGTCCCGAGCTTGCCGCCCTATGAGCCGCAATTGCTGCAACTGGCTGAGCTTTCCGGCACCATCGCCTATTTGCGCGGCCTCTGCCATGATGCCGATGCGCCGCTATGGCGCGAAAGGATCAGCGCGCTGATCCAGTCAACGGCAAAATCGCCCGGGCAGAGCGGCGCGCTGGTTGGTGCCTATAACCGCGGCTATGGGGCCTATGCCCTGACCTATCACCGCTGCACTGCCAATGCCCATGCCATTATCAACCGCGCCATGGTCAAAAGCCGCGCCATTGCCGAGGGCATTTCCGAAGATTACGGCGTCACGGCATCAGATTAACCCTTATAAGCCGAATCTGTCGCCAAACCACGGGCTTGCGTCTATGGTAGGTGCCATGAACTACAGCAAGCCCACTGTGTCGCATGATCTGGGGATCGGCGACGATGTCGAAGCCCAGCGCCGCGCCGATGCCGCCCTCGGATCGGTGACGGATGCCTTTGCCGAGGCCTTGATGTCGGGCATTGATGGCGACGCATTCGCCCATGCCTCGATCCATGCCGCCGTGCTGCATCTGGTGCATGAATTTGGCGAGGCGCAGGTGGCGGAAGTCATGGCGCGCCTGCCCGAGCGCATCCTCAATGGCGAATTTTCGCTGCCGACCCGCAATTGACTCCTGTCAGGGCTGACGCGGCAGGGATTCACTGAAGCGAACAGGCGCGCCCTGCCCTGCGGCCTGAAGTTCGCCCTGCCACATCACCGTCTTGCCGCGCAGGATGGTGCCGACCGGCCAGCCGGTGACCTCGCGCCCGGCATAGGGTGTCCAGTTGGAACGCGAGGCGATCCAGCTGTTCTCGATGGTGACGCGGCGCTTGAGATCAACCACGGTGAGATCGGCATCATAGCCAACCGCCATCCGGCCCTTGCAGGCGATGCCGAACAGCCGCGCCGGACCGGCGCTGGTCATATCGACAAGGCGTTGCAGGCTGAGGCGGCCATGGTGGACGTGATCGAGCATGATCGGCACCAGCGTCTGCACCCCGGTCATGCCCGAGGGGCTTTCGGGATAGGGCCTGGATTTTTCTGCCAGGGTGTGCGGGGCGTGATCGGAACCAAGAATATCGGCGATGCCCTCATTGAGGCCGGCCCAGAGCGCCGCGCGATGGCTGGCGTCGCGCACCGGCGGGTTCATCTGGATCAGGGTGCCAAGCCGGCCGTAATCGGCATCAGACAGGGTCAGATGGTGCGGGGTCACCTCGATGGAAGCCAGGTCCTTGTGATCTTTCAGAAAGTCGAGTTCCTCGGCGGTGGTGACATGCAGCACGTGGATGCGGGCGCCGCAGCGCCTCGCTATGGCGACGAGGCGGCGGGTCGAGGACAGGGCGGCGGCGACGCTGCGCCATACTGGGTGGCTTGAGGGATCGCCGGGCACGCGCCAGCCGGTCTGGGCGCGCAGCATGAATTCATCCTCGCTGTGGAAGGCGGCGCGGCGGCGGGTGGCGCGCAGGATCGCCTCGACCCCGGCATCATCGGGCACCATCAGATTCCCGGTCGAGGACCCCATAAAAACCTTGATGCCGGCAGCACCGGGCAGACGTTCGAGCTCCGGCAGGTCGGCGACATTGTCATGGGTGCCGCCGACCCAGAAGGCGTGGTCGCAATGCATGCGGCGCGCGCGGGCGAGCTTGTCGGCAAGCGCGGCGGCGCTGGTGGTCAGGGGATCGGTGTTGGGCATTTCAAACACCGCGGTGACGCCGCCCATGACCGCAGCAAGCGAGCCTGATTCGAGATCTTCCTTGTGGGTGGCGCCGGGCTCGCGAAAATGCACCTGGGTATCAATGACGCCCGGCAGCAGGTGCAGGCCATGGCAATCGACCGTCTGGCCGGCGGAAGCTTGCGCAAGATCACCGATCGCGGCAATGGTGCCGTTGGCAATGCCGAGATCACCGATGCCGACACCATTTTGGTTGACCAACGTGCCACCTTTCAAGATCATGTCATAGGTCGTGGGCATGTCATGCTCCCTTGCGCAGCACCCGACGGGGCGCGTTTGATGTGAATTTAACGAGGCGAGGCGGTTTGTGAATGGAAAAAGCTGAAATGTCACCGACAATTTTGGCCAGTCGCGCCCTCGTTCGTGTCAGCGGCGCGGAGGCTGCGCCTTTCCTGCAGGGCCTGCTCAGCAATGATGTGCCTGGGGCCAGCGCGGCACAATGGCGCTTTGCGGCGCTGCTCAACCCGCAAGGCAAGATCCTGTTCGACATGCTGATCCTGTCCACGAGTGACGGTTTCTGGCTCGATGTGCGCGCGGACAGCAGCGCCAGCCTGATCAAGCGCCTTGGCATGTATCGTTTGCGCAGCAAGGTTGATTTTGTCGATGCCAGCCTGACGCATCATGTGGTTGTGGGCGAAGGCGCCCTGCCCTTGGGCCTTGCTGCACCCGATCCGCGTCATGATGCGCTGGGCTGGCGGGCTATCATGCCAGGCCCGGCAAAGGCAGGTGATGAATCGCCCTGGCATCGGCGCCGCATCAGCGCCTTTGTGCCGGAAGGCGGGGTTGATTTCGCCTTTGGCGATATTTTCCCCCATGAAGCGAATATGGACCGGCTGCATGGCCTCGATTTCACGAAGGGCTGTTATGTTGGGCAGGAAGTGGTGTCGCGGGTTGAGCATCGCGGCCTCGCGCGTCGCCGTTTCATCCCCATGAACTACCGGCGCGATAGCCCGCCGCCCGGCACGCCCTTGCTGGCCGGGGATGTCGAGATTGGCGTCACCGGCTCAAGCGCCGGGGGGATTTGTCTGGCGCTGGTGCGGCTCGACCGGCTCGCGGCGGCCGGCGGCAAGGCTATGGCCGGCATGATTGAACTGACAGCGCTCTTTGCGCCCGATGGCGGGGAGAACCATGGCTGAACCTGCACTGCGGCCCGTGCTGCGCCACGCCGACGGCATCGCCCGCTGCCCGTGGGCGGGCACCGACCCGCTCTACATGGCCTATCACGATGACGAATGGGGCGTGCCGGAATTTGATGACCGGGCGCTGTTTGAAAAGCTCATCCTCGATGGCTTTCAGGCTGGCCTGTCGTGGATCACGATTTTGCGCAAGCGCGATGCCTTCCGGCTGGCCTTCGACGGCTTCGATCCGGAAATCATCGCCCGCTACGATGAGGCGAAATTCGATGCGCTGATGCAAAATGCCGGCATCATCCGCAATGGCGCCAAGATCAGGTCTTCGGCAAGTTCGGCGAGAGCCTGGCTGGGAATTCAGGAAAAGCAAGGCTTTTCCAATTATTTATGGGGTTTTTTTGATGGGAAACCTCAGGTCAACCGCTGGCGCGATATGGGTGAGGTGCCGCCGCGCACGCCGCTAAGCGAGACGATCGCCAGGGATCTGCGCCAGCGCGGGTTCAATTTTTGCGGACCAACCATCATCTATGCCTTTTGCCAAGCGGTCGGCATGGTCAATGACCATCTCCTGGATTGTGCCTGCCATGCCCGATGCCAGACAGTGAGGCGAACATGAGAGCTGCCAACCTCAGGCCACGCGCCTGGCAAAGGATGCTTTCCGGGCGCCGCCTCGACCTGATCGAACCGGCGGCGCTCGATGTCGAGATTGTCGATATTGCCCATGGTCTGGCGCGGGTGGCGCGCTGGAACGGCCAGACCCATGGCGCGCATATTTTTTCGGTGGCGCAGCATTCGCTGCTGGTCGAGGCGATTTTCAGCGCCGGGGAGCCGCGCGCCGATGCCGCCGGGCAAATGGCGGCGCTGCTGCATGACGCACCCGAATATGTGATCGGTGACATGATTTCGCCGTTCAAGGCGGTCATTGGCGATGCCTATCGTCGAATCGAGGAGGGGCTGTTGTCTGCGATCCATCTGCGCTTTGGCCTGGCCAATCCGTCGCCGCCGGCGCTCAAGGCGAAGATCAAGCGCGCCGACCGCGCTGCCGCGCATCATGAGGCGGTGCGGCTAGCCGGTTTTGCGGCCGCGGAGGCCAACAAGTTTTTTGGTGCACCGGTGACACTGACGCCGCAGGCAGATGCCTTGCTGGCGCTGCAACCGGTCGAGGTGGCGCAGGCGCGGTTTCTGGCGCGCTATCATGAACTCGATCATGCCCTCACCGCAGGAACCTCGCAGCATGGCTGAAATCCATGTGTGCTCATTGGCGCTGATGCCGGGAACCGTCGAGCGGGTGCAGGCGCGCTCGTTGCTGAGCCTCGTCGGGCCGGGCATGAAGATCGAGCGGCCGGAAATCGTGCCGCCCGAGCAGCACCTCAATCTGGCGCTGTCGGATATTGTCGCACCGATGCTGGGCTATGTCGTGCCCGATGAAGGCCATGTGCGCCGCCTGCTGGATTTCCTGTTCAACTGGGACCAGCGCCAGCCGATGGTGGTGCATTGCTTTGCCGGTGTGTCGCGTTCGACGGCAGCGGCCTTCATTGCCGCCTGCACGCTGGCGCCCAATGCCAATGAGCTGGCGCTCGCTGCGCATATTCGCGAAATGTCACCGACGGCAACGCCAAATGCGCGGCTGGTGGCGCTGGCCGATGACATGCTCGACCGCGAGGGCCGGATGAATGCCGCCATTGCCGCGCTGGGGCGCGGGCGGGATTGCTATGAGGGCGAGCCTTTCATGCTGAACCTGAAAGACTGGCAAAAATGAGCCAGGGCGCGCCGCCACCACTGTCGATTGGCCTGACGGTGGCCATTGTGGCGCTGGCCAACGAGACGCCGCTGATCCTCGCAAGGGGTGCGGGTGCCGCGCCGCCGGCCCTGCCGTTCGGGCCGTTCAACCCATTGCAGCACCGCACCTTCGAGATTGGCCTGCGGGCCTTTGTGGCGGCGCAGGTCGGGGTATCGCTGGGTTATGCCGAGCAATTATACACATTTGGCGACCGCGGCCGGCATTCGCGCCCGGGCGATCCTGATCCGCATGTGGTTTCGGTGGGTTATCTGGCGTTGACCCGCCCCGACGAGGCGCATGTGCTGGCGAGCGGCGGGTTTCGGCCCTGGTATGATTTTTTTCCATGGGAGGACTGGCGTGACGGCCGCCCTGCCCTGATCGACCAGGTGATCCTGCCGGCGCTGCGTGATCCGGCACGTCGCAGCCATCCGCAATTTGCCGAACGCGTCAATCGCCTGTTCGGCCATGGCCCGGATCTGGCGCAGGATGAAGCGGCGCTGGAGCGCTATGAATTGCTTTATGAAGCCGGGCTGGTCGAGGAGGCGGCGCGCGACCAGCGCGACAATGCCCTGAGCGATGCGCTGCGCCCGGCGCTGGGGCGCTCCATGCAATTCGACCACCGCCGCATTCTCGCCACCGCCATCGGCCGGCTGCGCGCCAAGCTGAAATACCGGCCGGTGATTTTCGACCTCATGCCCGACAATTTCACACTTACGGCGTTGCAGCGTACGGTCGAGGCTATTGCCGGGCGACGCTTGCACAAGCAGAATTTTCGGCGTCTGGTGTTTGGTGCCGATATTGTTGAGGATACCGGCCTGCTCGAAACGTCCACGGGCGGGCGCCCGGCAGCGCTCTATCGCTTCGCGCGCCGCGACGGCGAGGCAAGGGCGACATCGGGTCTGCGGGTCGGCTGGCATTGACGCGACGCACGTGCTAGGGCCGCGCACAAGCAGGAGTGAGCCAGATGGCCGATGAAGATATTGCCAAAATGCCGTTCGAGCAGGCGATGGCGGAACTCGAAAAGATCGTAGCTGACCTTGAAAAGGGTCAGGTGCCGCTTGAGCAGTCGATCGTGATTTTCGAGCGCGGCGAAAAGCTCAAGGCCCGCTGCGAGGCCCTGCTCAACCAGGCTGATGCCCGCATCGAAAAAATCACAATGGGTGCCGATGGCAAGGCCAAGGGGGCGACCCCGCTCGACGTCGATTGAGCGAGCGGCGCCCTGCCCGCTGAATTGGCGCCGGCAAGCACCCAATCACCCCGAAATTCATGCGCCGAGAAATGCGCTTGCAATCTGCAGGACTTCGCCTAAACTGCAAATGCAATCGTTTTCATAACATCCCGAAGTGGATGAATCGGGGAGAGAAGCATGAAATTTTCGATGAAGACTGCGCCCTTGCGGGCGAGTGTTGCCGCCCTCGCCATGGGCTTCGGGATCGGTGCGGCCGCGGCTGCCGAAAAGGCCGATGTGATGCATTGGTGGACCTCGGGCGGTGAAGCTGCGGCCGTGCATGTGTTTGCCGAAGACTATGACAAGGCTGGTGGCAACTGGTTCAATGATGCGGTTGCCGGGGGCGATGCTGCCCGCGCCGCGGCGATCAACCGTATCGTTGGCGGCAAGCCGCCGACCGCCTCGCAATTCAATACCGGCAAACAGTTCGACGATCTCGTCAACAACCATCTGCTGCGCAATCTCGATGCCGACGCCAAGGCTGGCGGCTGGGAGGGAGCGGTGCCGCCGCTGTTCCTCAAGGCCGTGGAACGCCATGGCCACATCTATGCCATTCCGGTGAATATCCACGGGCAGAACTGGCTCTGGTACAATACCGGGGTTCTGGCCAAGGCCGGGGTGCCGGTGCCGAAAACATTCGATGACGTGCTGGCGGACATGCCCAAGCTGAAGGCAGCGGGTGTGGTGCCGCTGGCAGCCTCGACCCAGTCCTGGCAGGAAGCGATCTTGTTCAATTCGGTGCTGGCCAGCGTCGGCGGCCGGAAAATGTATGTCGATATCTGGAGCGGCAAGGGCGACAAGGATATTTCCGGCCCGGTTTTCGCCAAGGTCGCCGACACATTCAAGAAGCTCAAGGCCTATACCGATCCGGGCGCCAACAACCGCAACTGGAATGATGCTACCGCCATGGTCATCCAGGGCAAGGCTGCGTTCCAGTTCATGGGTGACTGGGCCAAGGGCGAATTTGCCAATGCCCACCAGACCGCCGGCAAGGAATTTGGCTGCACCATTCTGGGCGCCTCCTATGTGGTGGGCGGCGACGTGTTCGTGTTCCCCAAAAACAAGGATCCGGCCCAGACCAAGGCGCAGGACCTGCTGGTCAAGGTCATGATGAGCAAGGGCACGCAACTGCGCTTTGCCGCCAAGAAGGGCTCGATCCCGATCCGTCAGGATGTCGATGTGAAAAGCCTCGATATCTGCGCCCAGCACGGCCATGAGCTGATGGCCAACCCCGCCAACCAGACACCTTCGGTCGACATGGTGGCGACGCCGTCGGTGGTCGGCGCGGAAACCGACGTCATCAACAAGTTCTGGAACGACCCGAAGATGTCGACGGCTGATTTCGTCAAGAAATTCGCCGCCGCCATCCACGGCTGATGCCTGGATTTATGCCCTCATAATGAGCCTGCCGGGCGTCAAGCCCGGCAGGAAATCACGATGATGAAAATCTGGCTGCGACGGAATTTTTCCGCCCTGATGGCGCTTTCGCCGGCGCTGCTGATCGTGCTCGTGGTCTATGTCGGCTGCACGATCTGGTCAGTACGCATTTCCCTGACGGATTCGCATATCCTGCCATCCGATCATTATGTCGGCCTGCATAATTACGTGCGCCTGCTCAATACTGACCGCTGGAACACCTCGGTCGGTAATCTGGTGTTTTTCGGCTTCATGTTCATCATCGCCTCGTTGGTGACCGGCACGCTAATGGCGATATTGATGGACCAGCGCATCAAGGGCGAGGCGCTGTTTCGCACCATCTATCTTTATCCGCTGGCGATGTCGTTCATCGTCACCGGCCTGATCTGGGAATGGATCCTGCAACCGACGCTGGGCATCCAGAAAATGATGCGCAATTTCGGCTTTGCGCATTTTCACTTCGACTGGATCAACCACAGCTCGACCGTGCTTTATACGGTGGCGCTGGCGGCGGTCTGGCAGGGCTCGGGGCTGGTCATGGCGATCATGCTGGCGGGACTGCGCGGCGTCGATGATGAAATCTGGAAGGCGGCGCGCATCGAAGGCATTTCGCCGGTGCGCACTTATATTTCCATCGTTCTGCCAATGCTGGGCGGGGCGATTGCCACCGTCACCGTGCTGCTGGCGCTGACCGTGGTGCGCCTGTTCGACCTGATCATCGCCATGACTGGCGGCGGGCCCGGCGATTCCTCGGAAGTCCCGGCAAAATTCATCTATGACTATCTGTTCGACCATCAGGACATCGGCCTTGCCACAGCCGCCTCGACGCTGATGCTGGGGTTTGTGCTGGTGTTCATCGGCCCCTGGCAAATATGGCAATGGCGACGCGATGTGCGGGGGGCGGGACGATGAGCCGCGCCCGCAAACATCTGGCGGCAAGGGTCGCGATCTACACCTGCCTGATCGCCATGGCCCTGTTCGTGCTGGGCCCGCTTTATGTGATGGTGATAACCTCGCTCAAACATATGAGCGAGATTTCCAGCGGCAATATCCTGGCCCTGCCGCATATCCCGACCATCGCCCCCTGGCTGGTCTCGGCGCATAAATTGTCGGCGGGATTTTTGAATTCGGTGAAAATCCTCATTCCGAGCGTGATCATCTCCATCGCCGTCGGGGCGATTGCCGGCTATGCCTTGCAATTCTGGCGGTTGCCAGGCGCGAGCCTGCTGGTGCTGATCCTGCTGATCGGGGCGTTCATTCCCTATGCGGTGTTCATCTATCCACTGGTGCGCATTCTGGCGTTTTTCGGCCTTTTCGGGACGCTGACCGGCATTGTCATTGTCCACACCACCTTCGGCCTGCCGGTCATGACCATCCTGTTCAAGAATTTCTATTCGAGCCTGCCGGTCGAATTGTTCAAGGCGGCAAGGGTTGATGGCGCCGGATTCTGGCGGATCTTCGCCTCGATCGTCTTCCCGATGTCGACGCCGATCGTCATTGTCGCGGTCATCTTGCAGGTGACTGGCATATGGAATGATTTCCTGCTCGGCCTGGTTTTTGCCGGGCGCGACAACATGCCGATGACAGTTGAACTCAACAATATCGTCACCACCACCACCGGCACGCGCTTCTACAATCAGGACATGGCCGCCACCATCCTGACGGCGGCGGTGCCGCTGCTGGTCTATCTCGTTTCCGGACGCTGGTTTGTGCGCGGCATCACTGCCGGCGCTGTGAAGGGTTGAAGCATGAGCGTTGCATCCAATGTTTCGGTCGCTAACCTGCAGGTGAAGTTCGGGGCGGTGCGCGTCCTCAACGAGCTCAATATCGAGGTGAAGCAGTCTGAATTCGTGGTGCTGCTCGGCCCGTCGGGTTGCGGCAAATCAACCTTGCTGAATGCCATTGCCGGGCTGATCGATGTCTCGGGCGGCAAGGTGATGATCGGCGGGCGCGATGTCACCCATGAGGAACCCAAGGATCGCAACATCGCCATGGTGTTCCAGTCCTATGCGCTTTACCCCACCATGAGCGTGCGCAGGAACCTGTCATTCGGGCTGACGGTCGCCGGCATGGCGCGGCCGGAAATAACCCGCCGGGTGCAGGCCGCCGCCGACCTGCTGAAAATCGGTGACTTGCTGGATCGCCGCCCCTCGGCATTGTCGGGCGGCCAGCGCCAGCGGGTGGCGATCGGCCGGGCGCTGGTGCGCGAGGCGCCGGTCTATCTCTTCGATGAGCCGCTCTCCAACCTCGATGCGCAGTTGCGCGCCGAATTGCGGGTGGAAATCAAGCGCCTGCACAAGCGCATCGGCGCGACGATCATTTTCGTCACCCACGACCAGATCGAGGCCCTGACGCTGGCGGATCGCATTGCCATCATGAAGGGCGGCAAGATCCTGCAATATGATACGCCGCGCACCATCTACGCGCGGCCGGCCAATCTTTATGTCGCCGGTTTCATCGGCTCGCCGGCGATGAATTTCATCAAGGGGCGGCTGGAGGCCAGCGATGACGGCGCGATGTTCGTCAATGATGACATGCGCTTCACGCTGCGCCGCCCGCTGCCGCCCGGCAGCAGGGCTGGTCAGGCGGTGACGCTCGGCCTGCGGCCTGAGCACGTGGTGGCGGCCGGTGACGGCGTCGCCCCGCTCGGCATGGCCGATGTCGAACTGCTTGAGACCATGGGTGCCGACAGCCTCGCCTGGTGCCGCATCGGCGCCTGCCAATTGACCACGCGGCTCGATGGTGCGGCGCAAAATCCCGGGCGCATTGCACTTGGCGCCGACCCAGCGGAAGCCTCGCTGTTCGACAGCGAAAGTGGCGACAGACTTTGATTTTCCGACAAGGAAGGACGCGTAACATGGATGCTTCAGAAATTTCGATTCAGCTCTATTCGGTGCGCAACATGGAGGGGCTGGAAAACCAGCTCGCGCTGATGGCCAGCCTCGGCTTTACCCAGGTTGAGCCGTTCGGCGGCCAGTTCAAGGATCCGGGATTGATGAAGGCGGCGCTGGCAAGGCACGGCCTGAAAGCGCCTTCGGCCCATGTCGGCATCGAGATGCTGCGCGATGATCTCAAGGGCACCGCGAAAATCTTCCGCGAACTTGGTATCGGCTTTCTGATCGTGCCAGCGCCGCCACAGGGCCAGCGCGACATGAATGCGGCGGGCTGGACCGCCTTTGCCCGCGAGCTTGGCGAACTTGGTGCCCAGGTGCGCGGCGAGGGCCTGCGCTTTGGCTGGCACAACCACCATTGGGAATATGCCACGCTCGACAATGGCGCGCGCGGCATTGATATCCTGTTCCATGAGGCTCCCGAAATGGAATGGGAGGCTGATGTCGCCTGGATCGTGCGCGGTGGTGCTGAGCCGGTGGCGGAACTGGCGAAATATCGCGACCGCGTGGCGGCGGCACATATCAAGGACATTGCCCCGGCCGGCACCCATGCCGATGAGGACGGCTGGGCTGATCTTGGCCATGGCACGCTCGACTGGGCGCGCCTGAAGCCGGCGCTGCGCGATGCCGGCGTCAAGCTCTATGTGCTGGAACATGACAAGCCCAATGATCCGCGCCGCTTTGCGACCCGCTCGCTTGCAGCCCTGAAAGCCTGGTGATCGACCATGAGTGACATGAATTTTGCCGTGATCGGCTGCGGCGTCATTTCCGGACGCTATCTGCAAAATGCGCCGATGTTTCGCGGCGTCAAAATTGTTGCCTGCGCCGATTTGCGCCCGGAAGCTGCGCGCAAGCAGGCCAAGGCGCATGGCATCAAGGCCATGTCGGTGTCGGCGGCGCTGAAATCCGACGCCATTGACGGCATCATCAACCTGACGGTGCCCAATGCGCATTTTGCCGTGTCGCGGCGGGCGCTGTGCGCTGGCAAGCATGTGTTTTCGGAAAAGCCGCTGAGCGTGCTGCCGCGTGAAGGGCGGGCGTTGGTCGAGCTTGCCGACAAGCACAAGCTGGGGCTCGGGGTTGCCCCTGACACGTTTCTGGGGCCGGGCCAGCGCTATGCCCGCTCTCTGATCGAGGGTGGCAAGACCGGCCGGATCGTGGCGGCCTCGGCGTTTTTGATGTCGCGCGGCATGGAGCACTGGCACCCCGATCCGACGTTCTTCTTCAAGCCGGGCGGCGGGCCGGTGCTCGATATGGGCCCCTATTATCTGACGGCGCTGATCAACCTGATCGGGCCGGTGCGTGACGTCATGGCTCTCGATGGCATGGGGCTGGCGGAGCGGATCATCACCGCCGAAGGCCCGAAAAAGGGTGAGGCGATCACGGTCGAAACACCGACAACCTCGCTGGCGACGCTGCGCTTTGCCAATGGCGCGCTGGCGACGCTGGCGCTGAGCTGGGACGTGTTCCAGCACGGCCATCGCCCGCTCGAACTTTATGGCACCGAAGGCTCGCTGCGCGTGCCCGATCCGAATTTCTTCGGCGGCGATGTAGAATTTGCCGCGGCGCGCGAGCCCTGGAGCGTCACCGCCACTGCGGGGCAGGTGACCGGCAAGCCGAACCATCCCGACATCAACCCGCAATTTGCCAATTATCGCATGCTCGGGGTCGCGGAACTCGCCGATGCCGTGCGCCACAAGCGCCAGCCGCGCGCCTCGGGGGCGCTGGGGCTTCATGTGCTGGATGTGATGGACGCGATCCTGCGCTCGGGCCGGACCCGCAAGCTGGTGAGCATCACCGGCGGCGCGCAACCGGCGGCCTTTTCCGAGGCAGAAGTCGCCGCCTTGCTGGTTGATCCGCAGGCGACTCGCGGCTAGTCTGGAGGCAAGGGTTCAGGGGGGCTGATGCTGATATGACCATGCTGACATCAACTATGGCGCTCGGCGGCATGGTGGTGGCGCCGCACCATCTGGCCGCGCAGGCCGGGCGCGACATCCTGCGCGATGGCGGTTCGGCGATTGAAGCCATGGTTGCGGCTGCCGCTACCATTGCCGTGGTCTACCCGCATATGAATGCGCTCGGCGGTGACGGCTTCTGGCTCATCCACCGCCCGGGAGAGGCGCCTCTGGCCATTGATGCCAGCGGCCCGGCCGTGGCGCTGGCCCATGCCGGCTTTTACAAGGGCGACAAGGCAATCCCGACGCGCGGGCCGAAGGCGGCGCTGACGGTGGCAGGCACGGTGGCCGGCTGGCAGACGGCGCTTGATGTTGCCGGCAGCGGCGGTGCCCGTGTGATGACGCTGGAGCGGCTGCTGGCCGATGCTATCCGCCATGCTGAGGAGGGCGTCGCCATCACGCGTTCGCAGGCCGCGCTTTCGGCCAGCAAACTCGCTGAATTGCGCGATATGCCGGGCTTTGCGCCGCAGTTTCTGCGCGAGGGCGCGGCGCCGCGCCAGGGCGATATCCTGCGCCAACCGGGGCTGGCGGCGAGCCTGCGCCAGCTCGCGCGCCATGGTCTCGATGATTTTTACCGTGGCCACCTGGCGCGAAGGATCGCGGACGGACTTGAGGCCTGCGGCAGCCCGCTGCGCCGCGCCGATCTTGCCGCCTATCGCGCGCAAAGGGTGACGCCGCTGCGGCTCGATCTTGCCGGGGCACAGGTGTTCAACCTGCCGCCCTCGACCCAAGGCCTGGCATCGCTGATGATTCTAGGGTTGTTCGAGCGCCTTGGTGTCAGCGAGGCCGAAGGCTTTGCCCATCTCCACGGCCTCGTCGAAGCTACCAAGGCGGCGTTTCGGGTGCGCGACAAGGTGGTGACCGATCCTGCAAGGGTGCCGGGCAATCCAGCGCAGTGGCTGGCACCGGCCAAGCTCGACGCCCTGGCTTCGACCATCGACAAGGCCCGTGCCGCGCCCTGGCCGCACCCGGCCCAGCCAGGCGACACCGTCTGGCTCGGGGCGATTGACCGGCATGGCTGCGCCGTCAGCTTCATTCAAAGCGTGTTTTTTGAATTTGGCTCTGGCGTGGTGGCGGGTGACACCGGCATTTTGTGGCAAAACCGCGGATCGAGTTTCTCGCTCGATGCTGGCGCGCTCAATGCGCTTGAACCCGGCCGCAAGCCGTTCCACACGCTGAATCCGGCGCTGGCATTGTTTCACGATGGCCGGGTCATGCCCTATGGCTGCATGGGTGGCGAGGGCCAGCCGCAGACCCAGGCGGCGCTGTTCACCCGCTATGCTCACTTTGGCCAGGACCTGCAAAGCGCGGTCAGCGCGCCGCGCTGGTTGTTGGGGCGCACCTGGGGCGAATCCAGCACGACGCTGAAGTTGGAGAGCCGGTTCGATGCGGCGCTGGTCGCCGAATTGCGCGCCAGCGGCCATGTCGTCGATGTGCTCGATGAGGCTTTTTCCGACACGATGGGCCATGCCGGGGCGCTGGTGCGCCATCCTGACGGGCTGATCGAGGGCGCGGCCGATCCGCGCAGCGACGGCGCCGCCTGCGGCGTGTGAGCGGGGGACGGCGTCAGGCGCTGTTGCGAAGCTCCGTCACAAAGGCTGCAACGGCGGCCTGCGCGCCGGCATCGAGGCGCAGATAATATTTGGTGCGGCGCATCAAGATATCCTCGCCGGTTTGCGCCCATTCCTGCGCTACCAGAAAGCGGATTTCGCGCTCATAGAGCGAGGCACCAAAATGCTGGCCAAGATCGGCCAGAGAGGTGGCATCGCCGAGAAGATCGCGGGCTCTGGTGCCATAGAGCCGGGCATAATGCATCAGCATCGCCTCCGGCAGCCAGGGATTTTGCGCCGCCAGCTGGCGGGCAAAGCCGGCAAAATCGGCGCCGGGAATATCGCCACCCGGCAGGAAAGCCTGCGCCGTCCAGGGCGGGGTCATGTGGGGAAACCACGGCTGCAATTGCGCCAGCGCATGTTCCGCCAGTTTGCGGAATGTGGTGATCTTGCCGCCGAAGACCGAGAGCACCGGCGCGGCGCCGCCATCCGACTTGACGTCGAGGACATAGTCGCGCGACACCGCCGAGGCATTGGCGGCGTGGTCCTCATGCAAGGGCCGCACCCCGGCATAGCTGGCGCGAATGTCGCTGCGCGCCAGCGGCCTGACCAGATAGCGGTTGACGGCGGCGATCAGATAATCGGTCTCGGCATCGGTGATGGTATCGGCTGGCTCATCCCCCGACAAGGTTATGTCGGTGGTGCCGATCAAGGCGAGATCGCCCTGGTAGGGAATGATGAAAATCACCCGGCCATCGTCGTTTTGCAGAATGAAGGCGTGTTCACCCTCAAAGAATTTCGGCACTATGATATGACTACCCTTGACGCGGCGCACCAGCGGGCCGTCATTCTGGCCAAGGCCCCTGCCCTGCACCTCATCGACCAGCGGGCCGGCGGCATTGACGATGGCCTTGGCCTCGAGGCTGATGCGCGTGCCGTCGCTGGCGACAAGGTCAGCCATCCAGCGCCCGTCCTGGCGCCGCGCCGAAACCAACGTGGTGCGCGGCATGATTTTCGCGCCGCGCGCTGCGGCATCGAGGGCGTTGAGCACCACCAGCCGCGCATCATCGACCCAGCAGTCGGAATATTCAAAGCCGCGCTGGAATTGCGGTTTCAGAGCCGCACCCTCGGGCACGGAATCCAGGCGCAGGCCGCGCGAGGCCGGCAGGATCTTGCGCCCGCCGAGGTGATCATAAAGCAGCAGCCCGAGGCGCACCATCCAGGCCGGGCGCTGCTCGGGGGAATGCGGCAGCAGGAAACGCAGCGGCCAGATGATGTGCGAGGCCGAACGCAACAGCACCTCGCGCTCGATCAGCGCCTCGCGCACCAGCCGGAATTCGTAATATTCGAGATAGCGCAGGCCGCCATGCACAAGTTTGGAGGATTTCGACGAGGTGCCCTCGGCAAAATCGCCCTTCTCGCACAGGGCGACGCTGAGGCCGCGCCCGGCAGCATCACGGGCTATGCCGGTGCCATTGACGCCGCCGCCGATGATGAAAAGATCATAGACCATGCAACACCCTCACTCCACCGTCACCGATTTCGCCAGATTGCGCGGCTGGTCAGCGTCTTTGCCCATCAGCACAGCGGTGTGATAGGCCAGCATCTGCACCGGAACTGCATAGACCAGCGCGGTGAATTCGTCAGCCATATCAGGCATGATCAGCGCTTTCAGATCAAGCCCGGTCGCCTTGGCGCCGGCGGCATCGGTCAGAAGCAGGATGCGACCGCCGCGCGCCGCCACTTCCTGCATGTTGGACACGGTCTTTTCGAAAACGTGGTCGCGCGGGGCAATGACGATGACCGGCATGGTTTCGTCGATCAGCGCGATCGGGCCGTGCTTGAGCTCGCCTGCTGCATAGCCCTCGGCGTGGATATAGGAGATTTCCTTCAGTTTCAGCGCGCCTTCGAGGGCCAGCGGGTAATTGGTGCCGCGGCCCAGATAGAGCACGTCACGGGCGCGGCTCAGCATATGTGCCATCTGCTCGGCCTGCGGCTCGCGGGTCATGGCCTCGGCCATCAGGCCGGGCACGGCGATGAGTTCGCGCACCAGCTGGCGCTCGCGCTCGTCATCGATCAAGCCGCGGGCCCGGCCGAAGGCGATGGCGAGGCAGGCCAGCACGGCCAGCTGGCAGGTGAAGGCCTTGGTCGAGGCAACGCCGATTTCCGGGCCGGCCAGCGTCAGGGCGACAATGTCGCTTTCGCGGGCGATGGTCGAGCTTGGGACATTGACCACCGACATGACGTGCTGGCGCTGGGTGCGGGCATAGCGCATGGCGGCGAGCGTATCTGCGGTTTCGCCCGACTGCGAGACCACCAGCATCAGCCCGCCCGGGGTCATCGGTGCCTCGCGATAGCGAAATTCCGAGGCGACATCGATATCAACCGCGAGGCCGGCAAAGCGCTCGAACCAGTAGCGCCCTGTCAGGCCGGCAAGATAGCCGGTGCCACATGCGGAGATGGTGAGGCGCGGCAGGCTGGCGACATCAAAACCAAGCTCGAAAGGCAGACGCACGCGCTCGTGCGCCATGTCGAGATAATGCGCCAGGGTGCGCCCGATCACTTCCGGCTGCTCGTGGATTTCCTTGGCCATGAAATGCCGGAAATTGCCCTTGTCGATGATCTGCGAGCTTGCCAGAAGCTTCTGCACCGGGCGCGCCACCACGCGGTTGGTGCCATCGTGAAGGGTGGCACCGGCGCGGGTGAGCACCACCCAGTCGCCGTCTTCCAGATAGGTGATGGTGTCGGTGAAGGGGGCGAGCGCCAGCGCGTCCGATCCCAGAAACATTTCGCCCTGGCCGTGGCCGATGGCGAGCGGCGCACCGCGCCTTGCGCCGATCATCAGGTCTTCGTGGCCGGCGAAAATCAGCGCCAGCGCGAAGGCGCCGTGCAGGCGCGGCAGGCTGGCGGCCATGGCCTCTTGCGGCGACAGGCCGTTGTTGAGATTGTCCGTCACCAGATGGGCGATGGTCTCGCTGTCGGTTTCCGTAACGAAAACATGGCCGCGCTGGCGCAATTCATCGCGCAATTCGCGGAAATTCTCGATGATGCCATTGTGCACCACCGCGACTTTGGCGGTGGCATGGGGATGGGCATTGTTCTCGGTGGGTTTGCCATGGGTGGCCCAGCGGGTGTGGCCGATGCCGACATGGCCCTGAAGCGGATGATTATGCAGGCGCTCGGCGAGATTGCGCAATTTGCCCTCGGCCCGCACCCGCTCGATGGCCCCCGATTCAATGGTGGCGACGCCCGCTGAATCATAGCCACGATATTCAAGCCGACGCAGTGCCTCCACCAGCGCCAAAGCCACAGGCTCGCGCCCCAGAATGCCGACAATGCCACACATGCGAAAAAGCCCCTCGCGAACAAAACCGACGCACTCCTGCCCTGCACGCCGCCACATCGCAAATCAAGTTTTATGTCCCCGTTGAAACGCAGCCGGCGCTGGGCTCAGGCTTGTTTCAGGACCCGGCCATCTTCGGCCTTGACCGCGATCCGCAGCGGGATGCCGGCCTCGACGCTTTTCGAGACGGTGCAGAAATCGGCAAAGCTGCGCAAAACCGGCTCCAGATGTTCGAGGCTGTCAGGATCGCGCCCGAGCGTGAGTTGCGCATCGAGGCCGATGACGCGCAGGCGGCCCTTGTCATTGCGGCCGATCTCGCAAGTGACGGCGGTTTGCAGCGCGCCGACATCCTCGCGATAGCGCGCGAAAGCGAATACCATGCTGGCGGCGAGGCAATTGGCGACGGCGGAGGCCAGCCATTGCACCGGCGAGGGCGCGGTGCCTTCACCCAGCGGTGCCGGTTCATCGGCGAAAGCGCGCTCCAGCCCGTCACCGAAATCCACCTCGAAGCGATATTTGTCGAGCCTGGTGACATTGACACTGACCAGTTCCTGCTTGTCTGCTGACGCGCTCATGCTGGGCCATACCTTTCGCTTCAGGGGTCGATATGGCGTCGCAGGGCCAGCCCGAGGCCGATCCAGCCGATGCCGGCAAACATCAGGTCAAGGCTCAGGAACACGCCGAGCACATAGAGGCTGGAGACTGGCCAGTGGGCGAGAATGATGAGGCCGAGCAAGGTGGTGATCGCCCCCGACAGCACCACCAGCCACCAGCTTGAACCCGCCTGCATCTGAAAGCCGAGAAACATGCGCATGAGGCCGCCGGCGACCAGAAAGGCACCGAGGAGCAAGGTCAAAATGCCGGCCGCCAGCAGCGGGTTCATGAGCACCGAGACACCAGCGGCGAGATAAATCAGGCCGAGCAGAATCCAGACCAGAAACCGGCTCCAGGATTTGGCATGATAGGCCATGGCGACTTCCGCCACGCCGGCGAGCAGCATCATGAAGCCAACGACATAGACCGAGACCAGCGTGGCGCGCAGCACCGAGTTGAAGGCCAGCAAGCCGAGGGCGGTGACCACGACCCCGAAGACGATGATCCACAGGGCGCGATGGCGCAGCGCATGGACAGCGCTGTTGAGGCCTTGTGACGGCCCGCTCCCGAACGGCAGATTGGCGCTCATGCGATCACTCCCGTGATGATGATCCGGAGGCTAGGGCTCCCGATGGCGGGGCCTCTGGCCGCCGGGGCTGATGATAGACCCTCGCGGCAGGCTGTCCAGCCCCCGGGGGTGCGGGGCGCTGTCGCAGTGCGGGGCCAAGCGAGGCTTGCAGGGCTGCCGCACGCCTTTAACATATTTATATTGCAACATAATCGGCAATGACAGATTGACGCGGGTGCCTGCGACTCATAGACACTTGACCGGCGGGACAGGCGTCGGGGGATTCGCGACATGAAAATGAAAATGGCTACGGCAGCGCTGCTACCGGTGATGGTTGCGACTTTGCTGGCATCGGCCCCGACACAGGCGGCCCCGGTCAACTGGTCGGGCTTTGCCATAGGTGCAGGCGTTGGCGGCAGCTTTGGTGCCACGACGGGCCAGAATGTTACGGCCACCTCCTTCTTCCTTCTTGGCAGACCTGATCCCGTTGGCGAAATCGGGTCGCTGGGCCTTTCCTGGAATTACCAGTTCAGCAATGGTCTGGTTCTGGGGGCGGTCGGCGATTTCGGACTGTTGAGTGGCTCTGACACGCTCACCAATCCTGCTGCTGGCTGGTCGCTCAAGGTCCGCAATGACTGGTTGGGGACGCTGCGGGGCAAGTTTGGTTATGCCGTGGGGCCGGCGCTTTTCTACACCACGGGGGGTCTCGCCTGGGCGCGGACCGATGCCACCTTCATTCCGGCGACGCCGTTTCCGTTTCCGGGTGCCACCACCACGGTCACGAGGTCAACCGTGGTGCCAGGCTGGACATTGGGTGCGGGCGCGGATGTGGCCCTTGCGCAACATATTTCTTTCGAGGCTGAATATCTCTACGTCCATGTCAACAGCCTGTCCTTTGCCATCCCGCAACTTTTTAGGCCTCCGGGCCATGCCCAGTTTGCCGAGGACATGAGTGTTTTCCGTCTCGGCATAAATTACCGCTTCTGACAGCTCCTCATGCCCGCGCGGTGCGGAACCAGCCGCCGCGCCCGACCACGACGGCGATGATGCTGCCATAGGCAAACAGGCCGAGGGCGAGCACCGCAAACAGCATATTGAGTGATCCGGTCATCGCCAGCGCCAGCCAGCCGATCACCAGAGTGATGAGCAGGCGGGCAGAGCCTGCCAGCAAGGGCACCAGCAGCCGCCCTGCCCCCTGTGAGGCGAAATAAAGCGCGAGACCCATGCCGAAAAAGCCGTAAAGCGGGCCGACTATGCGCAAATAGGCGCTGCCGGCAGCCAGCATCTCGGCATTGTGGCTGAACAATCCCAGCCATGGCGCCGGAAACAGTGCGGCGGCAAGGCCAATGATCTCGCAGACAAGGAAGGACATGGCGGCGCCGATCTGCGCGATCCGCAAGGCGCGTGGGCCCTGTCCGGCGCCGATATTTGTGCCCACCATGGCGACAATCGGCGCGCCAAAGCCAAAGACCAGCGGCACCAGCAGATATTCGAGCCGCACGCCGGTGCCGAAACCGGCGATGGCGTTCTCGCCAAAGCGGGTTCCCACCAGCGCCGTGGCGCAGATGATCACCAGATTGGTCTGCACCGAACCGACCGCGCCGACCAGCCCGACCCGCAAAATGCCGGCAAACAGCGGCCAGCGCAGTTTCGAGGGCCGCAGCCGCGCGACATTGCGGCCCGACAGCGTATACCAGCCAAGAAACAGCGCCCCGGCGACATTATAGGCGACAAAGGCATAAGCGCCACCGGCAATGCCGAGGGCCGGAAACGGGCCGATGCCGAAAATCAGGGCCGGCGACAGCGGCACCAGCAAAAGCGCGCCGACCAGATTGACCAGCGCTGGCACCAGCATGTTGCCGGCACCGCGAATGGCGCTGGCAAAGGCATTCATCAGCCATAGCGAGATCGTGCCGGCAAACACCACATTGGAATAGACCAGCGCGGCATCGAGGGCGGCGCCGTGGCCGCCGAGCGCAGCGTAGATGGGCCGTCCGAACAGCAGCATGATCACCGAAAACATCAGGCCGAGGCCGCCATTGATGAAAACTGCGTGCAGCACCAGACTGTCGGCCTCGTCCTGGCGGCGCGCGCCCAGCGCCCGGGCAATGGCCGAGGAAATGCCGCCACCCATGGCGCCAGCCGAGATCATCTGCATCAGCATGACGCCGGGAAACACAAGCGCCATGCCGGTGAGGGCATCCGTGCCGAGCTTGCCGACAAAATAGGTCTCGATCAGGCCGGTCGAGGATTGCGTCAGCATCACCAGCACATTGGGCCAGGCCAGTTGCAGCAGCAGCGGCAGGATCGGCGCGCTGAGCATGGCAAGCGTGCGCGGGTTGAGGGCAACCGGCGGGCTCGCAGGCCCGGCGATGTCGGCAAGGTCGAGGTCGGAGGCGGCGAGAGCGTCGGTCATGCGGTTTTTCCCGGTGCGGCTGGCAGGTCCATGACCATGCAGGTGGTGCTGGCGGTGGCGAGGAGGCGGCCCTGCGCATCCGTGGCCTGCGCCTCGGCGACGGCGGTGCGCGCACCAAGATGGCGCACCGTGGCGACGGCGGTCGCCGCGCCCGATTTCATGGTCATGGCCCTGAGGTAATTCACCTTGATTTCCAGCGTGGTATAGGCCTTGTCGGGCGGCAGGACGGATTGCACGGCGCAGCCCATGACGCTGTCCAGCAGCGTCGCCAGCGCGCCGCCATGCACCATGCCAATCGGGTTGAACAGATATTCGCCGGCCGGCAGCACCATGGTGACGCTGCCTGGCGTCACGGCGGCCATGGTGATGCCGAGCAGCGCGATGATCGGCGGCGGCGGCAGCGCACCCGCCTGAATGGCCTGGAGAAAGGCGATGCCCTCCATGGATCTTGCCGCAGCGGCCAGCGCCAGCGGATCATGCCAGGTGACATGCCTTTCACGCGTCGGGGACGGGTCTGGACGGGTGCTGGTCATGGCGGCTCCAGATGCGAACGCGCAGGCATCGCGCGTTTTTGACGTTAGTTTATTTTCTAAACTGACGCATAATCAGTTTGAAATTAAAACTTGTCAAGCTATAATGTGCCATGCGCTGGAATGAACTTGATCAGGAGCCCTGCTCGATTGCCCGCACCCTGTCGGTGATCGGCGACCGCTGGACCATGCTGATCCTGCGGGAGATTTTCTTCAGGCACCGGCGTTTTGAGGAAATGCAGGGCGCCCTCAACATCACCCGGCCGGTGCTGGCGCAGCGCCTGCGCAAGCTGGTGAGTGATGGCGTGCTGCGCAAGGTCGCCTATCAAAGCCAGCCGGCGCGCTATGAATATCGCCTGACCGACAAGGGCGCGGCCTTGAGCCCGGTGATGATGGCGCTGATGCATTGGGGCGACACGCAGATGCTGCCGCCCGGCACCGAGCGCGCCGTGAAGCTGCGCCATTGCAGCT
Organism: Hyphomicrobiales bacterium; assembly: GCA_019075905.1. Taxonomy (GTDB): domain Bacteria; phylum Pseudomonadota; class Alphaproteobacteria; order Rhizobiales; family Beijerinckiaceae; genus REEB77. The sequence goes on along the minus strand of JAGXAM010000009.1, from coordinate 103,716 downwards.
GCAACACCCAGTTTGATCCGGTGATGACCTGTTCAGCCTGCCATGAGCCGCTCGCCCCGAGAGCGGTGCGGATGGAAAGGCGTGCCACGGCGCAGCCCGGCCTCACCCAACCTTGACACCCTTCCAGAAGGCGACGCGGCCCCTGATGCTGCTCGCTGCCGGTTTCGGCTCGGGATAATACCAGGCCGCATCGCGATTTTCGGCCCCGGCCACCTGCAGCGAATAATAATGCGCCGTGCCCTTCCACGGGCAGATCGAGGTGGTGTCACTTTTCGCGAGCACACCGGGGGTGACGGCGTCGAGCGGGAAATAATGGTTGTTTTCAATGACCACCGTATCATCCGATTCGGCGATGACCTGATCGTTCCAGATGGCTTTGACCATGGCAGGGCTCCCTTGGCGCAGCGGGGGCAGATCGCCATGAGCCACCCTGGACGCCGCCCCCATGATATAGGCGCGGCGCGCGCTGCGGCCAGCCCGCCTCCCCGGCCTCAAGCCTTGGCGCGGCGGGCCTGGCGGAACTGGTCGACGATCACCGCACCGACGATGATGCCGCCCAGCACCATTTCCTGCAGGTAATCATTGATGTTGAGGAAGGTGAAGCCGGAAGTCACCACACCGAGAATAAGCGTGCCGAACACCGTGCCCCAGATGCGTCCGGCACCGCCGGTCAGCGAGGTGCCGCCAATCACGGCCGCGGCAATGGCCTGCAACTCATAGCCCACGCCCATGCCCGACTGGCCCGATTGCGCCCGCGCCGCGGTGACAATGCCGGCGAGGCCGGAGAGCAAGCCGGCAATGGTATAGACCAGCAGCAGATGGCGCTTGATATCAATGCCTGAAACGCGCGCTGCCTGCCGGTTGGCACCGATGGCATAGGTGAATTTGCCATAGCGCGTGTAGCCCAGCACGACATGGAAAATCGCCGCGCAAATCAGGAAGATGAACACCGGAACGATGCCGGAGCCGATATAATTGAACTGCGGCGTCAGGAAGCTGACGGGATTGCCGCGTGTATACCATTTGGCAAAGCCGCGAATGCTGACATAGGTGCCGAGCGTGGCGATGAAGGGGGGGATACCGGTCCAGGCGATCAGCCCGCCATTGATCATACCGCCGAGCCCGCCAACGATTATGCCGGCAATGATCGGCACAAAGGCCGGCAGATTGGTGAGATGCGGGTAGATGGCATGGGTATAGTCCGAGCTCTGCGCCAGCGATGCCGCCACCATGGCTGTGGCGCCGACAATCGAGCCTGACGACAAATCGATGCCGCTGGTGATGATCACCTGCGTCACGCCGATGGCGATGATGCCGATCACCGAGACCTGCAGAATCATGATGCGCAGGCGCAGGATATTGAACAGGAACGACTGGCCCTCAAAAATCCAGCCCAGGGCCTCGAACATCAGCGCCATGCCGATCAGCACCACGAGGATGTTGAATTCCGGCGGCAGGCGGCGGACGCGGGCTTTGGCGGGGACGGCAGGTGCTGGGGTATTGTCAGCGCTCATGGGATCATCTGCTTTTGGTTGCGGGGCATGGGGTCAATGCGAAGCCAGTTCCATGATCTTGACCTGATCTGCTTCGTCGCGGTTCAAAATGCCGGTGGCGCGGCCTTCGTGCATCACCAGAATGCGGTCAGACATGCCAAGAATTTCTGGCATTTCCGATGAAATCATAATAATTCCGACACCATCGCCAGCCAATTGGCTGACCATGCGGTGGATTTCGGACTTGGCGCCGACATCGATGCCGCGCGTCGGTTCATCAAGAATGAGGATGCGCGGCTTGGTGAGCAGCCAGCGGCCGATGAGCACCTTTTGCTGGTTGCCGCCGGAGAGGTTCTCGACCCGCTCCTGCATACTGGGCGTTTTCACGCGCAGGGCGTCGCGCATGGCCTCGCACACTTTGCTGAGCGCACCCTGGCGCACGAAGCCGCCGCGAATATGATCGCCGCTGAGCACGGCGACCTGCATGTTCTGCTGGACATCGAGAATGAGAAAGCAGCCGGTTTCCTTGCGATCCTCGGTCAAAAATCCGAGGCCATGCTGGAGCGCCACCTGTGGCGAGGTTATCGCCACCTCCTGCCCGGCAATGTGAATGGTGCCGGAGGTGGCCGGGATCACACCGAACAAGGCCTCGGCAACATTGGAGCGCCCCGAGCCAACGAGCCCGGCAACGCCAAGAATCTCGCCCTTGTGGAGATCGAAACTGACGTTGGAAAACACACCCTTGAGCGACAAGTCCTTGACGGACAGCACCACCTCGCCAATCGGCACATCGTCCTTGGGGAACATCTGGGTGATTTCGCGCCCTACCATCATGCGGATGATGTCCTCGCGCGTCACCGCGGCGGCGTCCCGGGTGCCGATATAATGACCATCTCGAAAAACTGACACTTCATCAGCTATTTCGAACAGTTCGTTCATCTTGTGGGTGATGTAGACAATGCCCTTGCCCTTGGCCCGCAGCGCCTTGATGATCGCGAAAAGATGGGTGACTTCCTTGTCGGTGAGCGCCGAGGTCGGCTCATCCATGATCAGCACATCTGATTCATAGGACACGGCCTTGGCGATCTCGACCATCTGGCGGTTGGCGATGCTGAGGGTGCCGACGGTGGTGTCGGGATTAAGATCGATGTTGAGTTCGCGAAACAGCGCGGCGGTCATGTCATACATGCGGGCATGATCGACAAAGCCGAAGCGATTGACCGGTTCGCGCCGTATCCAGATATTTTCGGCGACCGTCATCGGCGCCATCAGGTTCAGTTCCTGATGGATCATGGCAATGCCGTTTTCGAGCGCATCCAGCGGCGAAACCAGCTTGATCTCCTGGCCGCGCAATTTGAAGGAGCCGGAATCGGGCGTATAAATCCCGGCGATGATCTTCATCAGCGTCGATTTGCCGGCGCCATTCTCGCCCATCAGCGCATGAACAGTGCCGCGCTTCAGCTGAAATGACACGTCATCCAGCGCCTTGACGCCGGGGAAGGACTTGCTGACGCCCTGAATTTCCATCAGCCATGAGGCTTGAGGCACAGCGCCGCTTTCACGCACGGCTTTCATGGTGGTGGGGCTGAGCATGGTGAACCTCGCGACGGGTCGCAATGCACGTTGGGGCCGGGCGCGGAGCGGCCGCGCCCAGCGTTGCGCGTGAGCTTAATTCTTGGCCATGTATTTGGCCATATTGGCCGGGGTGATCAGTTCGAACGGCACCCAGACCATGCTCGGCACTTTTTTCTTGGCGATCAGCTTCAGCGCGGTGGTGATGGCGCCAGCGCCCTGGGCGGCGGCATTCTGGAACACCGAAACCTGCAGGCGCCCGGCCTTCATCTGGGCGAGGCCGTCCTGCGTGCCGTCGATACCGGCAACCTTCACCTTGGTCATGCCAGCGGTGGTCAGCGCCTGAATTGCGCCAATGGCCATTTCATCATTGTTGGAGATGACGGCATCCGGCTTGACGCCGGCCGAAATCCAGTTGGTCATCAGGTCGTTGGCCTTGGTGCGATCCCAGTTGGCGCTCTGCTCGCGCAGGATATGCATGCCGCTGCAGGCCTTGGTGGCCAGCACGTTGTGAATATCCTTGGTGCGGGTGACGGCAGCCTCATTCGACAGCTCGCCCTCGATCACGACAATATTGCCCTTGCCACCCATGAGCTTGCACATGGCCTGGGTTTCCATCGTGCCTGACTGCTTTTCGTCGGAACCGACATAGGCAACGCCGGCCGGCAGCACCTTGTCGGCGGGCTTGCGGTTGACATAGACCAGCGGAATATGGGCGGCGACGGCGAGCGCGGTCATTTTCGGGGTTGCCGACGTATCGACGGCATTGACGATGATGGCATCGACCTTGTTGGCGATGAAATTCTGCACCTGGCTAATCTGGGTGCCGAGGTCATCCTTGGCATCGAGCACCTGCAGGTCGATCTTGTGCTTCTTGGCATAGTCGGTCATGCCGTTGCGCAGCACGGTGAGGAAGTTGTCGTCGAACTTGTCCATGGTGACGCCGATCTTGGCGGCGAAGGCGCCCTGTGACAGCATGGTGACTGCGGCAAGAGCAAGCAAAGTGCGTTTCATCATTTGGTCATCCTCCTTGAAGGCGCCCGGTTGCGCCTGACTGGATTCCGGCACCCCTTGAGGGGCTGTTTCACCGGGATCATCCCGGCCTTGGCATCACCGCTCAAACTTCAAGCGGCGATGTGAAGCTCTGAATCGATCAGGGTGCGGCTGGCTTGCAGGGCCGCGGCAATGTCGGGAAGGTCATGCACCTGCCTGGCAAAGGGCTCGAACGAGAAGGGCCCCGTGAAGCCCCCGGCGCGCAAGGCAGCGATTTGCGCGATATTGCCGATGAAATCAGGCTTGCCGACCAGCACGCGGTGCGGATCGCGCATGGCGCTGACCGGCACGGCCGGGTCGGCGACGCCGGAAATATGCACGAGGCCGGTGCGGGCGGGAAACATTTCGGTTTCGCCGGCGACGACGTGGTGGAACGTGTCATGCAAGAGCGCAAAGATGTCGCCGGTGCCGGTGGCATCAATGGCATCGAGCGCCTCGCGCTTGCGGCGCAGCGAGCATTCGATGAAGCCGAGCGGTTCGACGAGGCCACGCACGCCATGGGATCGCAGGATCGGCGCCAGCTCCGTTAGCGACTGGCGCAAATGTTCAAGGCGGGCGGCATCGCCGGGTTGCCAGGCGGTATCATTGACCGGGCACAGCACCAGTGCCGCCGCGCCGCAGTCCCTGGCATAGGCCGCGAGCACCGCAGCTTCCCTGGCGCGCGCATCGCTCCACTGGTTGAAGCGCTGCAGGGCATTGATCGAAATGATGCGCACGCCTTCCCCCGCAGCTGCGGTGCGCACGTCTGCGGCCGGCGTGCCGTCAGCCAGCGCCACGCCCTGCAGGTCATTGCGGATTTCGACATCGGTCATGCCGAGCTGGCGCGCCAGTTTGAAAAAGGCCCGGTGCGGCAGCTTCGGCGCGCTCATGTGGTTGAGCGCGAATGAGATATTGTTTGACAAACCCGGTCGCTCCTCGTGGTGCGCCGTCTTGGGACGGCCTTTTTATGCAGGCATCATACCGCGCCTGCAGCCTGCGTCCAGTAAATTTTGGAATGCATGATATATTTCTTTGTTAATTGGAATATCTATTCCGTTCTATGTTCGGCTGGCGTATGCTGGCATGGTCAGTCAATCAAGCGACATGCCGCGACAGGGGCCCCGGGGGCTCCGGGGCGGGGCGTTGTCGCCAAAGCCAGAGAGGATGACATGGGAGAGACCTGGATTGATGCTTGCGCCTTCAGCGCGATCGAGCCTGAAGATGTGACGCGCTTTGACCATAAGGGCCGCACCTTTGCGATTTACCGCACCGAGGATGATGAGGTTTATGCCACCGACGGCCTGTGCAGCCATGAGCAGGTGCATCTCGCCGACGGGCTGGTGATGGGCCACATTATCGAATGTCCCAAGCACAATGGCCGGTTTGACCTGCGCAGCGGGGCCGCCAAGGGGGCGCCGGTGTGCATTGACCTGAAAACCTATGCGACCAGAATCATCGACGGGCGGATCCAGATTTGCCTTTGAATGATCGAATCGTCATCATCGGCGCCGGCGAGGCCGGGGTCGCGGCGGCGCTGGAATTGCGGGCGCGCGGCCATGCCGGCACCATTACCCTGCTCGGCGCCGAGGCCGAGGCACCCTATGAGCGACCGCCGCTCTCCAAGGCCTTTCTGATGGACGATTCCATGGCGCCGACGCCGATTGGCGGCGCCGCCGGGCTTGAAACCGCCAATATTGGCGTGCGTCGCGGTTGCACGGCGCTGCGCCTGGAGCGGGCCAGCAGGCAGGTGATTGCCTCCGATGGCACGACCCATTCCTATGATCAGGCGCTGATCGCCACCGGCGCGCGCGCACGGCGGCTGCGGCTGCCGGGAGCGGGCGATGTGCCGGTGCATTACCTGCGCACGATGGCGGATGCGTTCACCTTGCGGGCCCTCGTGCAGCCCCCTGCCCGCATCGGCATTATCGGCGCGGGCTTCATCGGGCTGGAACTGGCGGCGAGCGCGCGCAAGCTCGGCTGCGAGGTCACGGTGTTCGAACTGGCGCCACGCATTCTGGCGCGGGCGGTGCCCGAAGAGCTGGCGGCGCTGATCGCCCGGCGCCACGTCAGCGAGGGCGTGATGCTCATGACCGGCGTGGCGCTCGTCGATGTCGCGCGGGCGGGCGCCGCCCTGCAGGTGACACTTGCCGATGGCAGGGGTTTTGCGTTTGACCATCTGATTGCCGGCGTCGGGGCCGAGCCCGAGACGGCGCTGGCGGCGGAAGCCGGGCTGGCCATCAGCAATGGCATTGCCGTTGACGAGCGGTTGCAAACTTCCGATCCGGCGATCTTTGCTGCCGGGGATTGCTGCGCCTTCCTGCATGCACGCTATGACATGGCGCGGCTGCGGCTGGAATCATGGCGCAATGCGCAGGCGCAGGGGCGTCACGCTGCGCAGGCGATGACCGGCGTGGGCACGCCGTTTCATGCCCTGCCCTGGTTCTGGTCGGATCAATATGATCTGCATTTGCAAATTTGCGGGCTCAATCTGCACAAGGGCGTTCAGGTCCGGCGCGGGACGCCGGGCGAAGGGCTGATCCTGTTTGATCTTGATGATGCCGGCAGGCTGACAGGCGCCAGCGGCCTTGGCACCATCAGCCAGATCGGCCGCGACATGCGGATTGCTGAAATGCTGGTGGAACGCGCCGCCGTGATCGACCCTTCCGTGCTGGCCGATAGCGGGCGGCCCTTGAAGGCCCTGCTGCGCGCCTGAGAGGGCGCCTTCACGCAATGGTGAGAGCTTCGTAACCACAACGCCATAAACACGGCACAAAACGGCCATTGTTACCAGCTTGTTAAGGGTCGTTGCGCCATGTAGCGCAAATGTCTGCATCCTTTGCCAAGGTGATTTATGTCCGTTCTCGACAATAGTGCCGCTCTCGAAGCGAAAGTTCGCAGCGTTCTGGCCCGCCATACCCGAATCAGCGACCCGCAGAACGTCGCCATGGACCAGGATTTATATGCCTCGGGGCTGACATCCTTCAACGCCGTGCAGATGATGCTGTCGCTGGAAAGCGAGTTCGATGTGGTTTTTCCCTCGACCATGCTCAACCGACGCAGCTTTTCCACACTTCAAGCCATTGTCGACAGCCTCGCTCAACTCACGCCCAAAAGCCACGCCGCCTAGTTCACCTGCGGAAGATCATGTCAAAGCCCTGATTTTGAGGCCATAGATGCCGGCGCCTGGCCCAACGTTGCAGGCGCCTTTGTATTGATAAACATTCACAAGCCGATTATGTCTGTATTCATGGATCTCAGGCGATATTTATACTTGCATTTCTCGGGACTGTTCGTATTTTCATGACGCAGCATACGCAATACAGCAGCTTATTCCCAAACATTAGTGGCATGCACCCATAGTTTGCAGCCGCCTCAACCATGGCGGCAGACGAGAGCCGCTGGCGTCTGTAATCTTGACGCAACCATTGAGATATGCACCGATTGACGGGCCTTTCATACACCAATTCAACCATTGGAGATGATAATGTCCGAGACCAAAAATCATGCCGGCCTTGATGGTCGCCATCGCGACAAATCCGGCAAAATCGAACGCAAGCATGACAATACGCTGGTGAGCACGCTGCGCCAGACCTATGGCAAGAATTTCGCCCCGGGTTTTGCCGACCATGACAAGCTCGGCGACGTGCTGAAAAAGGCCGGCGTGCCCTCGCTCAGCAAATATCTGAAAAAGAAATAACCTAGGCCGGGCGGGCGATGCGGCGCGCAGTGGCGCGGGCATCGCGCACGAAGCCGCCAACACCGGCGACAAAGATCACCGTGATCAGAATGATCATCGGCAGGTCGATGGTGTGCAGGTTGTGGATATGCAGCCCGGTGTTCCAGTGCAGCCCGGCCCATTTCGGGACCAACAGGTTGAGCGCGCCGACCAGCACCAGCCCGGCGCCGCCCCAGGCCAATGTGCGGGCGGCGCTGGCAAGGGCGATCTGGCGCAATTGCTCGGGCGCGAGCCGGGCGCGGGCCGCCCAAGCACCAACCAGCCCGCCAATGGCGATCTGCGTGACCATGGTGCCGAGGCCAAAGGCCAGACCGGGCGCGAAGCCGAGCATGGCATCGGGCATGGCGGGGGCGAGCACGCCATAAAGAATCGCGGCAAAGGCACCCATGCCCCAGCCGGCAATGAAGCCGTGCAAAAGCGGCAGCCACCAGCGCGGATCATGCAGGTCACTGTCATGGCTGCCGGAATTGTGGCCGATGTGCAGGTGCGGCGCCGCCTTGCCGGAGGCGATCATCCAGGCGGAAATCACCATGACCGTGCCGACCACGAAATAAACAATGATTTCAAAGCCGGGGCGCTCGATGAAGCGCGACAGCCCCGCCCAGGCCAATTCGCTGGCCAGCGCCCGCTGCAGCGTGAAGGCGGCGGAAAACAGGAAGCCGGCGCGCATGCCGCGCCAGGTGGAATAGGCCCCGACCGCATAGGCAAAGGTGATCGGCCAGGTGTGCTCGTCAGGGGTGATGCCATGGACGATGCCGAGCAGAAAGGCCGTCAGCAGATCGACCGGCACCGAGACATGGATGGGGTTCCAGAGGTTGATCATGGCGCGCCCCGGCAGGCCGGGCAAAGGCCGGGCAGGACGATATCATGCGCCGCCAGCGCGAAGCCGGTGGCATGTTCCAGCCCGGCGAGATCGAGCTTCGCGGCAAGGCAGCCGACCGGCACCAGCCGGTCACAGGCGGTGCAGAGCAGATGATCGTGATGCTGGCCGGCGAGTTCGTGACGGGCAGCGCGGCCGGCAATGGCCACGCGCCGCACCGTGCCATAAGCGACCAGTTGCTCGACCGCGCGAAACAGCGCCGAAAATTCCGGCTCCTGGCCCTGCCGGCCGATGTCGGCGCGCAATTCCTCCAGCGTCAGGCCATGGCTCGGGGTCGCGGCCAGCGCCGCCAGAACCTTGTCAGACCATTTAGCCGGTCGCGCCATGCCGCCCGTTGCCTCATAAAGGATAACCCGAGAGCCACATAGGCGTCGGCCACAAGTTTTGCAAGTTACTTGCAAAATGGGCGCTCGGGCCTTTTGCCAATCCTGCGGCATTGCGCTATGTCCACGCGCAACAAGACGAAGGGTTCGGTCGCGCATGACTGTGAATTATCACCATCGGCAGAAGGCCTTGCGGGCGCCGCAGCTGCTGGCGGCGTGGCGGGCGATCAGCGCCCCGAAAAGGGTTGTGCAGGACGGAATTACGCTCAACCTGCCCGGCAGCGACACTGACCGGCGCATTCGCTCGCAGATGCTGCGCGGCGTTTATGAAACCCCGAAACGCATGGTGGCCGAAGCGCTGCTGCAGCCGGGCGACCGTGTGCTGGAGCTCGGCGCCGGACTCGGGTTGGTGACCATTACCGCCGCGCGCATCGTCGGCGCCGGCAATATCGTGTCCTATGAAGCTGCGCCCGACACTTTTGCCCTGCTCGCGGCCAATCTGCAGGCCAATCATTTCAATGTCGACCTGCGCAACCGGGCGATCGGCACGCAAGACGGCACCCTGACTTTTCATGTCAACAGCGATATCATCTCGTCAGGCGCCGACGCGACGCGCGGCAGCCGCGCCATCGAGGCGCCGGCTGACGCTGCTGCCCGCATTTTCGCCGAAGTGAGGCCCGACGTCCTGATCATGGATATCGAGGGCGCGGAGGCCGAAGTCGTGCCCACCTGCCCGCTGGGCATGCTGCGAGCGGTGATGATCCAGGTGCACACCGACCTTGTCAGCGATGTCGCCGCCAGCGCCATCATGAAGCAGATGATCGACGCGGGGCTGATGTTCCAGATCGATCTTTCCTTTGGCAATATCTGGGCTTTCCGGCGCCCTGCCCCTGGTGGCCATGGCCATGACTGAGCGGCCCAGGGTTTATGACTGTTTCATCTTTTTCGATGAATATGACATGCTCGACATCCGCTTTGCCGAGCTTGATCCGGTTGTCGATTTCTTTGTCATCGTCGAGGCCACCAAAACTTTCAAGGGCGCTGACAAGCCGCTGAATTTTGCCCAAAACATCGAGCGCTGGGCGCAATACCGCGATAAATTCATTCATGTCGTGGTCGATGATTTCCCCGAAACCGACGATCCCTGGGTGCGCGAGCACTGGCAGCGCGAGGCCATGCTGCGCGGCCTCGCCAAGGCGAGGCCCAATGATTATGTCATATTGTCGGATTGCGATGAGATTCCCCGCGCGGAAATGCTCAAATTCGCGATCCTGTCCGACGTCAACGGCCCGAACCTGTTCATGTTCGGCGTAAAGGAATATCAGTTCAAACTGAACTGGCTTTGCCAATCGACTTGGGGGCGGGTGCTGCTCGGCCCGCGCATGCTCAGGCGCAAATATCTGCGCAATGTGCGCGCGGTGCGCCGCCTGATGCAGGTGCGCTCGCGCAGCATGCCGCCGCGGCTGGAAGTGCTGGCCTGGTGGTTTTATTCCCTGCGGGTGTTTCATGCCGTGCTGTCCCGCCGCGTCGTGTTGAAGGGCGCCTGGCATTTCACATCGGTCAAATCGCCCGAGATGATGCACGACAAGGTGAAAGCCTACGCCCATGATTGGAAAGCCGAATATGGCTGGGATGACAGGCCGGAAGCCTTTACCGCCAGAATAGCGGGATTGATGGAACAGCGCCGCGACTCCGATGGCTTGCCGGTCGAAGTCACCCCGCTATCCGACATGCCCGCCATCGTCGCCAGCCATCCGCAGCGTTTCGCGCATCTTCTCGACCTGCGGGAGGATGCAAAGCTTGAACAGATGTCCCATGCCTAAAGTCACCATCGGCATGCCGCTTTATAATGGCGCGCACCTGCTGCGCGAGGGGCTGGAGAGCCTCGCGCGCCAGACTTATGATGATTTTGAGGTGCTCATTTGCGAGAATGGCAGCACCGATGACAGCCGTGCGATTGCCGAGGAATTCGTCGCCCGCGACCGGCGCTTTCGCATGGCGGCGCTGGATGAAACCATTTCGGCCTGGGACAATTTCGCGCGCTGCCTGACGCTGTCGCAAAGCCCCTATTTCGCATGGCGCGCCTATGATGATTATGCGGCGGACAATTTCATCGAAGCGCTGGCGCGGGGCCTCGACGCGCACCCGCAAGCGCAACTGGCGGCCTGCGAGGCGCGCACGCTCAACGTCAGCTCTGGCCGCGAGCGGCGCTTCCCGACCCCGGCGCTGGCGGCGGACCCGGCGCGAGCGCGCCGGCAATTGCTGGCCGGCGTGCGCGCGCAATGGTTTTATGGCCTGTACCGGCGCGAGGCGGTGATGCCGGTCTTTCGGCAATGCCAGATCGCATACCCCCACGAGTGGGCGGGCGACCATCTGATGCTTTACCCCTTCCTGATCAAGCCATGCGTGTTTCTGACCAATGAAACCTGGTTCATGCAGCGCACCGGCTTTGCCCGGGGCCGGACGCCGGCGGCCCCGGCGGTGGAGCGCGCGATATTTCGCGATTATGTGAGGTTCTGCGCAAGGCGCGTCGATGAGGCGGCGCTGCCGGCGCGCGAGCATCTCTATCTCAAGGCGCGTCTGTCGCTCGACGCGCATCGCCACACTTTCCGCATGACGCGGTTGCTGCGCCGCGCTATTATTGGCTGATCAGCAACGGAAGCTATCATGTTTGGTTTTGGTGGATATGTGAAAGGCACGGCGCGGCGCAGCCTGACGGCCATGGCGGATCGGCAGTTGGCGGCCCGTCATCCGGAGGCGGTAGCCTTTTACCGGAACCTCGAAGCCGACTGCATGTCGCCAACCCATTCCTTCCATGTGTTCGAGCGGTTGAAAGCCATCTATTACGAAGTGCCCAAGGCTGGTTCATCCACGGTTCTGGCGACTCTTGCCGAAGCCGACAGCGGCCTTTCATTGGCCGATGAACATGTGGCTCACGATCGCAAGCGCAGCGGCATCAAGGGCCCGCGCGAACTCGGGCTGGAGCATTTTTACGCCATGGCCACGAGCCCGGACGTGCTGAAACTGACATTTGTGCGCAATCCTTACCGCCGGCTTGTTTCCTGCTGGGTTGACAAGTTCTCCGCGCAACCCGTCAGGCTTGATCGCCGCTCAAGAGACGTGCTGCGTCGCGGCGGTCTGGTTCCTGAACAATTGGATCAAACCCGGCCACTGCCGCTCGCCGATTTTGTGACATTGGCCTGCAACACCGCCAAAGCCGGGATAAACGGTCATTGGCAACTGATGTCGACCATGGTGCCGCAAGGCGCGGCCGCGCCCGATGTCATTGGCCGTGTTGAAACATTGGACGCTGACCTTGGCGCCATTCTGCAAAGGCTCCGCGCCGCGGACAGGGCCAAAGTCCGTGTCCACAATGTCAAGCAGCCCGGCGGCGCGCGGGCTTCGCTCAGCCAGCAACAGGCAGACATGATATTTGCGGCCTATCGCGAAGATTTCGAGCGGTTTGGCTACCTACGCGCGCTCGCGGCCAGCTGACGCGAACCGAATTCGGCGCGCAAACTTGCCACAACCTTAAGACTGCGCACCCTGGAGTTGACCATGTCACGCGAAAGCATCACCGCTGGATTCGTTGAACATTATTCCGGCAAAATCCGTGAGCACGGACCCAACGCGAAAGGCGTGGACTGGGTTCACGAAGATCGCGCCGAACTGCGTCAGGACATGATGCTCAAGGTGGTGACGGAACAGGACAGGGCCGAATCCGTCAGCCTGCTGGACGTGGGATGCGGCTATGGCGCGCTGTTGACCCGTGCGCACGCGCTGGAGCTCAAGCTTGACTACACTGGCAATGATCTCGTTGGAGACATGATCACCCACGCCCGTGCGCTGCACCCCGACAGTCTATTCGTGGCCGGGGATTTTTTGGAAACAGAATGGCACGAAACCTACGATTACGTCGTGTGCAACGGCATCATGACGTTCAAGCATCATGCCAGCCTGCTCGATATGGAAAAATACTGCTTCGCGCTCATGACAAAAATGTTCCAACTGGCGCGCAAAGGCATTGCCTTCAATATGATGAGCAGCCGGGTGAACTTTTTCGATCCAAAATTGTTCTACCGAAATCCGATTGAAATATTAAGCTTCTGCCAGACCAATCTTTCCTCAAAACTGCGCCTTGAAAATGCTTATCTGCCGTTCGAATTCACGGTGCACGTCTATCACCCATAACCCTTCAAGGCCATGAAGCTGCGCCACGGGAGAATCTGGCTGCGCAGCTTTTCCAGGGGCTGGTTATGACGCGCTATCAGATCGAGGATTGACACATAGGGCGAAAATTCCCCCAGGCCTTGCGGATAGGGCGACAGGTCGTAATCCATGTAACTTACTGACACGCCTTCCTTTTCAAAGGCTTCATGGTCAAGGTAATGCGCCGCGCCATGGCCGGTGATGTAATGCGTCCCGCCAACGGATTTGACCTGGTCCAGAACGCGACGCCAGGACGATCCGGCGCTTTGCATCTCGCTGGAACGCAACACCTGCCGGTTCGCGCCAATCTTCAGGTGGGCGGCTATGACCTCCGAGCTTTCAATCAGCGCATCGCAGAGGTTTTCATGTCGATGCGCCGCATCCATCAGGCCGATGGCGCGGTCGAGGTGCTTTGCGCCTGCCAGGGCGCGTTGCACCTGGGCTCTATGCTGATTGCGCCAGTCCGGATGGGCGGCCCGCAGTTGATTGATCGGCGTGAATGTCCCTTTGTCCGCAAGCGCAACGGTCAGCCATTCCAGCGCGGCGCCGCGCTTGATGCGGACGCGATTGGTGAACGACCCCTTGGAAAATTGCGCGTCATCCAGATAAATATAGACATCCGCCAGCGCCAATTGCTCGAAAAAGCCACGCCAGGGGAAGAACATCGGCTGGCTGATCACGACATTGGTCATGATTGTCGCTCAGTTATTTGCTGTAGCCAGCACTTCCATCAGCGCCCGACTTACAATGTCCGCTTTGTCTTCGGTCATGTTCTGAGCCGACGGCAGGTTGATTCCATACCTCGCGATGGCCACCCCCTTGTCGCGATCCGTCACGAAGCGGCGGGCGGCGGCCCGGTCGGCAAAAGCTGGCAGGCTCGAAAGCGGCGAGAAGAATGGCCTTGTATCAATGTTGCGGCGGCTCAATTCGCCTATCAGATGAAATTTGTCGAACTTGAGGGCCGGGTCGATGACGACCGTGCTCATCCATGCCGAATTGATCACGCCTTCGGGTTCTGCGTTGAGCGTGATGGCATTGTGGCCCGCAAGCCTCTCGCGGTACCAGCCCAATATCCGGCGCTTGTGCGCGACAAGCTCCTCCACCCGCTCCATCTGCGCGACGCCGAGCGCGGCGGTAATGCCATTCATGCGGTATTTGAAGGCGATTTCGTGGTTGAGAAACGAGGTGTCTCCAACCGGGCGACCATGGTCGCACAGCACCAGCGCGCGCTGATACAGGCCCGTGTCATTGGTCACCAGCATGCCGCCTTCGCCCGTCACCACGGTCTTTGAGCCATGGAAGCTGAAGGCCGCAGCAATGCCCAAACTGCCTGCTGCCTTGCCATTGAGGCGCGAACCCAGCGCTTCAGCGGCATCTTCGATCAGGTGCAGGCCGTGACGGTCGGCAAGCTGCTGCAAGGCCGGCCAGTCACACATCGAGCCATAGAGATCGACAGCCAGAATGGCCTTTGTTCGCGGGCCAATTGCCGCTGCCACCGCCGCCGGATCAAGACACCAGGTATCGGGCAGGATATCGACCAGCACCGGCTCGGCCCCGACATAGGTGATGGGCGCGACCGAGGCGATCCAGGTGACGTCGGGAACGATCACCTCATCGCCTGGCCCGACGCCCAGCGATGCCAGGATCAGATGCAGCGCCGATGTCGCGTGCGGCACGGCAATGGCATGGGCAACGCCAATATAGCCGGCCATCATCTCTTCAAATCTGCGGTTGTATTCATAATGACGGGAATACCAGCCGTGACGCGTCGCCTCGGCCACAAGTTCGACCTCGCGTTCAGTGATGGAGGGGCCGGCAACGGCGATACGTTCGGGGGCGATGACCACTGTCGTGCGTGCCTTGCGTGAGGGCTGGACTTCGTCGACTTTATCAGGCGCAAGGGCGGCTGACCAGCTTGGTTGGAGATGCCTCCAAGCCCCGCTGGTTGCGTCTGGCGTCTGGCTGGCCTATCTAGCGGGCTGAACGGCTTCTCCAAGGATGATAGACACCATGCCCGCCAGACCCCCCATCAATATGGCCAATGCCTCGACCTTGCTGGCCGTAGCGGTGCTGGTGGGCACGGAATTTATCGGCGCCTCCTGGGCTGCGGGCTGGGCTTTGGCCGGGTTTTATGGCTTTCCGCCGCTGCTGGCCCATATCACCGAGGCGGCTTTCAGCCTGATCGGCGTGGTGTTGCTGGTCTATTTCATGCGCGTGGCGCTGCGCTCCGAGCCCTTGCGCGGCTGAGGGCACCCGCTCCGATGAAGCTTCCCCTCACCCGCCGTGCGGCGCTGATCGGGCTTGGCGCCAGCAGCCTTGCCAGCCTCGATGGTTTCGCCAAAGCGCCCGGCACCCTGCGGCTCGCCGCGCCGCGGCCCTTCAGCTTCGATGCGCTCAAGGCAGAGGCGGCGCGCCTTGCCACGACACCCTTCCACGCCCGCCCTGCCCCCGAGCCCAAAGTGCTCGACCAGCTGGATTATGAGGCCCTGGGGCAAATTCATTACAACACGGCCGATACGCCATTTTCTGACGGCAGCGGCCCCTATCCGGTGACATTTTTTCACCTCGGCAAATTCTCGCGTCTGCCGGTCGCCATGCATATCATCACCGGTGCGGCCTCGCGGCAGGTGATCTACAGCCCTGATCTTTTCACCATGCCGGCCACGTCCCCTGCCCATGGCCTGCGCCGAGGGGCCGGTTTTGCCGGCTTTCGCTTCCAGGAAACCCCGGGCGGCAAATATCCCTGGAAAAACAATGACTGGGCCGCATTTCTGGGCGCCAGCTATTTTCGCGCCATAGGTGACCTGCATCAATATGGCCTGTCGGCGCGCGGCATCAGCGTCAATGCTGCCAGTTCGCGGCCGGAAGAATTCCCGGACTTTACGGCGTTTTATATCGAGGAGCAGGCCGGCGATCCGATCGTGCGGGTCTATGCGCTGCTGGAGGGGCCGTCACTGACCGGCGCCTATCGATTCGCGCTGCAGCGCGGCACCGGGGTGACCATGGAGGTCGATGCCACCCTGCATCTGCGCGCCGATATCGAGCGGCTCGGCATTGCCCCGCTGACCTCGATGTACTGGTTTTCCGAGACGCTAAAGCCGGAGGGCATCGACTGGCGCCCGGAGGTGCATGATTCGGACGGGCTGGCGCTTCATACCGGGGCGGGCGAGCGCATCTGGCGCCCGCTCAATGATCCGGCTGCCACCAGCGTGTCGAGCTTTCTTGATACCAACCCACGCGGCTTCGGGCTGATGCAGCGTGACCGCAATTTTGATCATTATCTCGATGGCGTGAATTATCAGGACCGGCCGAGCCTGTGGGTCGAGCCCAAGGGCGACTGGGGTGCCGGCGCGGTGCAACTTATCGAAATCCCAACGGATGACGAGACCAACGACAATATTGTCGCGCAATGGGTGCCCGCGGCCCCGGCAAAGGCCGGACAGACGCTGGACATCGGCTACAGGCTTTACTGGCAGTCGCGCCAGCCGCAGCCGGGGCCGCTGGCGCGCTGCGTTGCCACCCGCATCGGCCGCGGTGGCCAGCCGGGCCTGCCGCGCCCGCCGGGCGTGCGCAAGTTCGTTGTTGAATTTCTAGGTGCCACGCTGGAAAATATCCCTTTCGGCACCAGGCCCGAGGCGGTGCTCAGCGCGTCACGCGGCACGTTCTCGCTGGTCTTTACCGAAGCCGTGCCCGATGGCGTCAAGGGCCATTGGCGGGCGGTATTCGACCTGACAGTCACAGGCACGGCCCCCGTCGAGCTGCGGCTCTACCTGCGGCTCGATGGCAAGGCGCTGAGCGAGACCTGGGCCTATCAATATCACCCGTTCTGAAGGGCGATGGCGCTGACGTGGCGGCCGTAATCGGCCTCTTTCAGGTGGGTCGAGCGGCGATAGCTGTAAAAGCGTTCCGGATCGGCATAGGTATCGAGGCCGAGACTGACCGCCTCCCCGACCCCGGCCCTTTGCAGCGCCGCGATGATGAAGCCCGGCAAATCCAGCATGAAATAGCCCTCGCGCTGCGAGGGGACAAAAAACGCGGCATTGGCGGCGGCCTTTTCGACAAATTGCGCGCGCAGTTCCGGACCGACCTCGTAGGAGGCCTGATGGATCATCGGCCCGAGCACGGCGACGATGCTGGCGCGGCGGGCGCCGCACTGGTCCATGGCCCTGAGGGTCGCCTCAAGCACGCCATGGAGCGCGCCCTTCCAGCCGGCGTGGGCCGCGCCGATGACGTGATGATCAAGATCGGCAAACAGCACCATGCCGCAGTCGGCACCGGTGACGCCGAGGCCGAGGCCCGGCATGGTGGTGACGAGGGCATCGCAACGCGGGCGCGCCTCCGGCTTCCAGGGCGCGGATATGATCAGCGCCTCGGCGGAATGCACCTGATAAGGCACCATCAGCCGCCCGGGTTCGACATCCATGGCGGCGGCCATGCGCGCCCGGTTGCCGGTCACGGCCTCGGCAGCATCGCGCGAGCCAACGCCGCCGTTGAGCGAGGCATAGACGCCTTGTGACAGGCCGCCACGGCGCGTGAAGAAACCGTGCGAAATATCCGGCGACGCCAGATTTTCTGCCTGCAACATCTCTGCTTGATCATTGCCCATCATCATCTCCTGCAACAAAGCCCGGCAATATGGCTAGGCCGGGCGATGCGACGCCCAGCACCTTGAACAGGCTGCCCATGCCCGGATCATGACCGATCAGCCGCGCCAGGGCAGCCTCGATCGACGCGGCGGTGGCGGCATCGGCGCGGCGCATCAGGGCGGCGGCGCGGGCCTCGATGCCGATGGCGCGCAGGAAGGCCCGCTGGCTGACCGGGCCGGCCACCTCCAGGCCTGCCGCGCGGGCCGCCCGCGCCAGGCTGGCAAAATCGACATGGGCGGTAATATCGCTTTCGCCGGGATCGGCCAGCACCTCGACCCGCCGATGGGCCCGCAGGGCCTGCACGCTGGAGCCGGAGCGGCTGGCGACATGGCCATAATCAATCACCAGGGCAGCGCCACCTTGGCGGGCAATGCGCCGGCCAAGGTCATACATGGCGCGGTGGGCGCCAGCGCCGATTTCGAGCATGGCGCCTTCAGGTGCGGGTTCGGGCAGACCCTGCGTCACCAGGGGGGCGGCCGCCAGCGCCAGGGCGCCGGCGGCATTGATATGCACGCAGACCTCATGCCAAGCGCCATCGCGGCGCAGATAATGCTGCACGGCAAAGCAATCAAAAAATTCGTTGGCGATGACGATCATCGGCGCTTCGGGCAGATCGTCAAGGCTGGCATGCCAATGCGGGGTCAGGCCGGAATCATACAAGGCCGCGGCCTGCGCCTCACGCAGCCGCGGATTGACCTCGACGAGATGCAGTTCAAGGGCGCTGAAAAAATTCTGCGCCACCCGCGCCGCCCGCAAGGCATCGCGCATCAGGGTGCCACGCCCGGGGCCAAGCTCGACCAGCAGGATACGCCCCGGGGCGCCCATGCGCTCATGCACGGCGGCAGCCCAGAGGCCGAGCAATTCTCCGAACATCTGGCTGATTTCCGGCGCGGTGATGAAATCACCCGCGGCGCCGAGCGGCATCTGGCGGCGATAATAGCCGTAATGCGGGTGCTGCAAGGCAAGATTCATGAAGGTCTCAAAGCTGATCGGCCCCTGCTGGGTGATCATGGCGCGAATATCGGCCTCAAGCTTGTTCACGCGACGGGTGCCTGCGCGGCGCGGCGCTTGCGCAGGGCCATGATGACAATGCCGATACCAGCCAAAACCAGCGGTATCGACAGCAGCATGCCCATGGTGGCGCCGCCAAACAGGAAGCCGAGCTGGGGATCAGGTTCGCGGAAAAATTCTGAAGTGATGCGCGCGAGACCGTAGCCGATGGCGAAAAGGCCGGTCACCAGCCCGGGGCGCTTGTAGGCGCCGCGCCGCACGGCAATGTGCAGCAGGATGAACAGGAGAATGCCTTCGAGCCCGGCTTCATAAAGCTGGCTGGGGTGGCGCGGCAGCGGGCCCGCACCGGGAAACACCATGGCCCAGGGCACATCGGTCGGCCGTCCCCAAAGTTCGGGCTTGATGAAATTGGCGATGCGGCCCAGAAACAGGCCGACCGGCACCACAGTGGCGCAAATATCGGCGACGCTCCAGGCGCCAACCTTGTATTTGCGCGAAAACAGCCAGACGCCGAGGGCCGCACCCAGCATGCCGCCGTGGAAGGCCATGCCGCCATGCCAGACTTCCAGCATGTCCAGCGGATGCTGCAGATAATATGGCAGGTTATAGAACAGGATATAGCCGATGCGCCCGCCGAGCACGACGCCGAAGGCGACATAAACGAGCAGATCATCAAGGCTGACGGCGTCGGGACGCTTGATTAACCCCCACAAATTATCGCGCTGCACGAGCCAGCGGGCATAGAGCCAGCCCAAAACCAGCCCCGTGACATAGGCCAGAGCATACCAGCGCACCGGCAGCGGCCCGATGTGAAAGAACACCGGGTTGAAGCGAGGATAGGCAATAAGGGCAAGCAACATGACGAAGGGCGCGATTCGCTGGCAAAGTTGGGCGAGTGATGCGCGCTTTTGGCCCGAAACTCAAGTTTGGCCGCGCGCCAGGACGAGGGTCGGCGCAGAAGCTGGCACAGAAGATGCGAAGCAAAGATGCATCAAGGCGTTGACTTGGCGGCTGCCTTGCGTCAAAAGACACTCCAGTCGGCAAGGGTGCTTGTTCTGGGACACGAACCCGCTTGCCATGAAACCAATTTGCGGGAACCGGCCGAAGCTGTGTTTCGCAGCCGAACGATGTGGAGCCTGACGTGAAGCGCACTTATCAACCAAGCAAGATCGTGCGCAAGCGCCGGCACGGCTTTCGTGCGCGCATGGCCACCGTTGGCGGCCGCGGCGTCATTGCCGCACGGCGGGCACGCGGTCGCAAGCGGCTCTCCGCCTGAATTCCAGCCGCCGCGTTATGAATGGCGCGGACAAGGAGGGTGCTGGTGCCAACAACTGACACCCCTCTGTTCTGGCAAGAAAAACCAAGCCCGCCGCCAAGGTTGCGGGTGCGTGCTGACTTTCTAGCAGCGGCAAAAGGCCGCAGACGGCACTGCACGGCGTTTGTGCTGCAATATGTCGAAAGACCAGCAGCTTCGCATGATGTCACAGAAGCGCCACGTGTCGGGTTCACTGTCACCCGGAAGGTCGGCAATGCCGTGGTGCGCAACCGGATTCGCCGGCGATTGCGCGCGGCGGTGGCGGCCTCTGCCGGCCTTCCCTTTCGCCCCGGGCATGATTATGTGCTGGTCGCGAGACTTGGGGCGCTGACAATGCCATTTGTGGATCTCCAACGCGAGCTCGCCCACGCGCTGGGATCCAAGCCTGCCCGCGCCAGCCAAGGCCCGGCTGTTCCGGCGCTCGCGCCCATCCGAGACACAAGATGAAATCTGACCAGAAAAATCTCATTCTCGCCATGCTGCTGTCGGCGCTATTCATCACCGGCTGGCAGATATTGGTCGTCAACCCGCGCATGGCGGCCCAGCGCGCTGCCCTTGCCGCCAAGAGCCTGCAGGCGAAAATCGCCAAGCCGGCATTGCCGGCCGGGGTTGTGGCGCCCGGTTCGCTGACCCGGGCAGCAGCGTTGCAGCTGAGCCCGCGGGTGGCGATTGCCACGCCGAAACTCGGTGGCTCGATCGCGCTCAAGGGTGCACGCATCGACGATGTGGTGCTGACGACCTACCATGAGACCGTCTCGCCGCAGAGCCCGCAGATCGTGCTGATGCGCCCGCAGGCCAGCAAGGGCGCCTATTATGCCGATTTTGATGCCGTGCCGCCGCAGGGCGCATCGGAAGTGCTGCCGGGCCCCGATACCCTCTGGACCTCGTCTGGCGGCGAGCTGACGCCGACCCATCCGGTGACGCTGAGCTTTGACAACAAGGCCGGGCTGGTTTTCCACCGGACCTTCTCGGTCGATGACAATTACATGTTCACCATCTCGGACAGTGTCACCAACAACGGCACGAGCCCGGTGAGCTTTTATCCGCATGCCGCGCTGGTGCGGGTCGGCACGCCGCAGGTTGATGGCTATGCCACCCTGTTCGAGGGGCTGCTCGGCAAGGTTGGCGACAACAAGCTGACCGAACTGACCTATGCCTCCATCGACAAGGAAGGCCAGGGCCTGCAGGACCAAAAGGGCACCGGCGGCTGGCTGGGCTTTACCGACAAATATTGGGCGACGGCGCTTGTTCCCGACCAGAGCGCCCCGATCCACGGCGTGTTTCAGTCGGTCGGCAAGACCGAGCGCACCTATAGCGCCGAGACCCTTGGCAAGATGGTGACGCTGGCGCCTGGCGCGACCAGCACCAGCTCCACGCGGCTGTTTGCCGGGGCGAAGGTCACGGACCTGATTTATGGTTACGAGCAGAAGCTGTCGATCCAGAATTTCAATCTGATGATCGACTGGGGCTGGTTCTGGTTCATAACCCAGCCGATGTTCCGCCTGCTCGACATCCTGCGCAATTTTACCGGCAGCTTTGCGCTGGCGATTCTACTGACGACGGTGATCCTGAAGGGCCTGTTCTTCCCGTTGGCCAATCGTTCTTTCGCTTCGATGGCGCGGATGAAGACGATCCAGCCGCAGATCAAGGCGCTGAAAGAGCGTTTTCCCGATGATGCCAGCGCCGTGCAGCGGGAGACCATGGAGATCTACAAGCGCGAGAAAATCAATCCGGTGGCCGGCTGCCTGCCGATGCTGATCCAGATTCCGGTGTTTTTCTCGCTCTACAAGGTGCTGTTCACCACCATCGAAATGCGGCACGCGCCGTTTTTCGGCTGGATCAAGGACATGTCAGTGCCTGACCCGACCAATATATTCAACCTGTTCGGGCTGCTGCCGTTTGACCCGACGCAATTGCCGGTATTCGGGCATTTCCTGCATCTGGGCATCTGGCCGCTGGTCATGGGCCTGACCATGTTCCTCCAGATGAAGCTCAACCCGGAACCCGATGATCCGGTGCAAAGGCAGCTGTTCACGCTGATGCCGCTGATTTTCACCTTCACGTTCGGCAGCTTCCCGGCGGGACTGGTGATCTATTACGCATGGAACAACACGCTAACGCTGATCCAGCAGAGCTTCATCATGAAGCGGGCCGGCGTGAAGGTGGAATTGTGGTCCAATCTCACCAACATGTTCCGCCGCAGGCCGAGCACCGGGACGCCGTAATGGACGCGGAAGAGGCGCGGATCCTGTTCGAGCAGCCGTGCGAGTTCATCTGGGCGGCTGATTCGATCAAGGCGCTGCCGCCACCGGGGGCGCCGGAATTTGCCTTTGCCGGACGCTCCAATGTCGGCAAATCCTCGCTCCTGAACGCGCTGACTCGGCGCAACACGCTGGCGCGCACGTCATCGACGCCAGGGCGCACGCAGCAATTGAATTTCTTCGCGCTCGGGCGCACGCCGGAGACGGCGGTGCTGCGCCTCGTTGATTTGCCGGGCTATGGCTATGCCAAGGTCGCGCAAAGCAAGGTCGATGCCTGGACGCTGCTGATGCGCGATTACATGCGCGGCCGCGCGACGCTGAAGCGGGTTTTCATTCTGGTGGATGCCCGCCATGGGCTGAAGCCGCAGGACACACCGATGATGGATGATCTCGACGCGGCGGCGCTGATCTACCAGATCGTCCTGACCAAGGCCGATGCCGTGCCGCGCGCCGCACTGGCGGCGATGATCGAGGCGACGCAGGCGGGGATTGCCCGGCGCCCGGCCGCGCATCCGCAGGTGCTGGCAACTTCGGCGGAAGCCAAAACCGGCCTGGCCGAATTGCGTGCGGAAATGGCGGCGCTGCTCTGAGGGCGCAAGTTGGGCCCATGGCGGTGGAAGATGCTCGCTCTTTCCCCCGTCATTGCGAGCGCATGCGAAGCAAACCAGCGGGCTGCTGACCTTCCTGCCAGCCAATTCGCGCGAAACATTCCTTCAGCGGATTCGCGCGCGCGCCTGCTTCAACGACCTGCTTTCACTTGCTCCTCAAGCGCCGCGATCCGCGCTTCGAGCTTCATGTTCTGCTCGCGCGCCAGCGTTGCCATATCGCGCACGGCCTCAAATTCCTCGCGGCTGACGACGTCCATGGTCGAGAGGATCTTGCCGGCCTGCGCGCGCATCATGGTCTCGGCCTCGCGGCGCACGCCCTGGGCCATGCCGGCCGCATCGTTCATGAGGCGGGTGAAGTCATCAAGAATACGGCCCCGTGAATTATCCATAGCGCTCTCCTTCGCACGCGCCTGATATGGGACAAGCCGGGCGAGGCCGCAAGGGCCTAGCTGCCGCGCCGGTCATAAACCCGCTTGGCCTTGCCGCTGGAGCGCTCAAGCGTGCCAGGCGGCGTGATGGCGACGCCAACGCTGACGCCGATGGTGGCCTTGATGTGGCGAATCAGCACCTCGGCATGCTGGTCGAGACCGCTGCCGTCCCAGCTTTCGGCCCGCGCCTCGGCCTTGACCAGCAGCGAATCCATGCGGCCCTGGCGGGTCAGTTCCAGCTGGTAATGGCCGTTGCACCACGAGGATTTGAGCAATAATTCCTCGATCTGGCTGGGGAACAGGTTGACGCCGCGCAGGATGATCATGTCATCCGAGCGCCCGGTGACCTTCTCCATGCGGCGCATGCCCGGGCGGGCGGTGCCCGGCAACAGCCGCGTCAAATCCCGCGTGCGATAGCGAATGACCGGGAAAGCCTCCTTGGTCAACGAGGTAAAGACCAGTTCGCCCTTGTCGCCATCGGCGAGCGGGGCTCCGGTGTCGGGATCGACGATTTCGGGCAGGAAATGATCCTCCCAGATATGCAGGCCATCCTTGGTTTCCACACATTCCTGGGCGACGCCCGGACCCATCACTTCCGAGAGGCCATAAATATCGGTGGCATCGAGCGCGAAGGCGCCTTCGATCTCGGCGCGCATGGCCTCGGTCCAGGGTTCGGCGCCGAAAATGCCGAAGCGCAGCGAGGTGGCATCCGGCGCAAGCCCGGCCTTGCGGAAGCCATCAAGCAGGGCCAGCATGTAGCTGGGCGTCACCATGATCGCATCGGGGCGGAAATCATCAATGAGCTGCACCTGGCGCTCGGTCATGCCGCCTGACATGGGAATGACCGTGCAGCCGAGGCGCTCAGCGCCGTAATGGGCGCCAAGGCCGCCGGTGAACAGGCCATAGCCATAGGCGACATGCACCATCATGCCGGGGCGCACGCCGGCGGCGTGGATCGAGCGCGCCATGAGACGGGCCCAGGTGGCAATGTCTGCGGCCGTATAGCCAACGACAATCGGCTTGCCGGTCGAGCCCGAGGAGCCATGCACCCGCGCCAGACGATCCCGCGGCACGGCCATAAGCCCGAAGGGGTAATGATCGCGCAGATCGCTCTTTTCGGTGAAGGGAAAGGCAGCAAGGTCGGCAGTGCGGCGCACATCGGCCGGATGCACGCCGCGCTGCTGGCATTTGGCGCGCCAGGGCGCGACATTTTCATAGGCATGGGCAAGGGTCTGCCGGAGCCGCTGCACCTGCAGCGCCTCGATCTCGTCGCGCGAGGCCATCTCAATCGGCTCAAAACAATCCGGTTTCATGTCCCCTCCCCGAGAAACGAGCCCCCGATACGGCGCGACAGGCCGCGAAACATGGCCAGCACCTCGCCATCTCGTTCCACCACCACGTCATAAATGCCCGAGCGGCCCTCGCCGGCGCTATGGCTGGCGGTGGCGCGCAAAACATCACCAAGGCGGCCGGGCTTCAAAAAATGCACCTCGGCCTGCATCGCCACAGTCGTTTCCCCGGCGCTGTTGCAGGCATAGGCAAAGGCAGTGTCAGCCAGCGTGAAAATATAGCCGCCATGGCAGATGTCATGGCCGTTGAGCATGATGGCGGTGACGCTCATGGTGAGCACGGCCTCGCCAGGGGCGACGCGGCTGATGTCGATGCCAAGATGGCGGGCGGCATGATCGCGCGACCACATGGCACGCGCCGCCCTTTGCGCCAGCGCGTGGCGCTGTTCAAGGTCATCCATATCAGGGGCGTCCCGTGAAATTTGGCGCGCGTTTTTCGATGAAGGCGCGCACGCCCTCAAGATTGTCGGGGGTGGCACCGGCGCGCCGCTGCAGATCGCGTTCGAGATCGAGCTGCTGATCGAGCGTGTTGGTCAGGGAGGCGTCGAACTGCTGCTTCATCAGCGCCAAGGCCTGCGTCGGCAAGGTTGCGAGATGCGCGGTCATGCGGCGGGCTTCCGGCATCAGCGCCTCATCATCCAGCACCTTCCAGACCAGCCCCCATTGCGCCGCTTCCTCGCCGCTGACCGGCTCGCCGAGCATGGCCATGGCCTTGGCGCGGGCGAGGCCGACAAGGCGCGGCAGATACCAGCTGCCGCCGGCGTCCGGCACCAGCCCGATCTTGATGAAGGCCTCGATGAAGCGCGCCGAACGCGCTGCCAGCACGATGTCGCAGGACAGCGCGACATTGGCCCCTGCCCCGGCGGCGACGCCATTGACGGCACAAACCACCGGCTTGCCGAGCGACCTGATGGTCCGCACCAACCGGTTATAGGTGGCCTCCAGCGTCGCGCCGAGATCGACCGGCACGGTGCGGTCCATGCGCTCGGTCAGGTCCTGACCGGCGCAAAAGCCGCGCCCGGCACCGGTGAGCAGCACGGCGCGGCAGGAGGCGTCCGCCTCGATCCCGGCGAAAGCATCGGCCAGCCCCTTGTGCATGGCCGTGGTGAAGGCATTGAGCCGCTCGGGACGGTTCAGCGTCACCTCATGCCAGCCGTGGTGCTTCTTGACGATTACTGCGCTTTCCAAAGCCATCTCCCGTAGGCCGCCACGTTCAGCGTGGCTTTGTTCGCAGCATGACGCGAAGCCGGGCAAAGGGCAAGGGATGGCGTTTGATGGGCCTGAGGCTTCAGGCTATGAAACGGCGGAACCAGAGCCTCAAGGGAGCGCGCCATGCCTGAAGCCTTTATCTGCGACTATGTCCGCACGCCCATCGGGCGCTATGGCGGCGCGCTCAAGGACCTGCGCGCCGATGATCTCGCCAGCCTGCCGCTGCGGGCGCTGCACCAGCGCCACCGGCAGATCGACTGGGAGGCGCTCGATGATGTGATCATGGGTTGCGCCAACCAGGCCGGCGAGGACAACCGCAATGTCGCGCGCATGGCGCTGCTGCTGGCCGGATTGCCGGTGGGCGTGCCCGGGGTGACGCTGAACCGGCTGTGCGGCTCGGGGCTGGATGCGGTCGGCATGGCGGCGCGGGCGTTGCGGGCCGGCGATGCCGAACTGGTGATTGCTGGCGGTGTCGAGAGCATGACCCGCGCCCCCTTCGTGATGGGCAAGGCCTCCGAGGCCTTTGCCCGCAGCGCCGAAATCTTCGATACGACGATTGGCTGGCGCTTCGTCAATCCGGCCATGAAGGCGCAATATGGCGTGGATTCGATGCCGGAGACCGCCGAAAATGTTGCGGCTGAATTCCAGATTTCCCGCTCTGACCAGGATCGCTTTGCGCTGCGCTCGCAGCAACGCACCGCGGCGGCAACCGCGAGCGGCTATTTCGCCCGCGAGATCATGGCTGTCGAGATTGCCGGCAAGAAGGGCGCGGTCACCAGAATCGAGGCTGACGAGCATCCGCGCGCCGAGACCACGCTGGCGATGCTGGCGGCGCTGAAGACGCCGTTTCGCAAGGAGGGCGGCTCGGTCACCGCCGGCAATGCCTCGGGCGTCAATGACGGCGCGGCGGCGCTGGTTCTGGCGAGCGCGGCAGGCGCCAAAAAGCACGGGCTGACGCCGCGGGCGCGGGTGGTCGCCTGCGTTTCCAGCGGGGTGCCGCCGCGCATCATGGGGATCGGCCCGGCGCCCGCCGTGCGCAAGCTTCTGGCGCTGACCGGCGTGGAGCTGAAGAACATCGACCTGATCGAGCTCAACGAGGCCTTTGCGGCGCAGGCGCTGGCGGTGACGCGCCAGCTCGGCCTTGCCGATGACGACGCGAGGGTCAATCCGCATGGCGGAGCGATTGCGCTCGGCCACCCGCTCGGCATGTCAGGCGCGCGCCTTGCCATGACCGCGGTCAACGGCCTCAACGAAATGGGCGGGCACTATGCCATTGCCACCATGTGCATTGGCGTGGGCCAGGGCATTGCCGCACTGATCGAGCGGGTATGAGCAGGCTCAGGCGCCGCCGCACATGTGTTCGGCGTCGGGCAATTTCCAGCTGGCGCCGGTGCGCATGTTGCGGGCGCTGTAAAACCTGCCGCGATTGTCGCCGGGCGGGCAGTTTTTAGGCACGGATACCAGGCACAGGCGCACGCGATCACCGGCGCGCGAGCGGGCAATCGCGGCGATGAACTGGTAGCTGAAGCCCATGACGCCATCGGCGTAGGCGATGCCGGTGCCGGAATTGTCGGGGCGCGGGGTGATGCGCCCCATGATCTGCTTGATGCGTGTCATTTCGCACTGGCCGACGCGGGTCAGGTCGCCGGCATGCGCCAGCGATGACATGGCAAGCACCGCACCAAGGCCAAGGATGAGGCCAGATTTGAGATTGCCCATGGCTGCCCCCTTCGCTTTTGCGCCTTTGGTTTTAGACTAAAGGCTAGCGACTTCAGGCTAGAACAAATCCCGGCCGGTGACAAGTCACGCAACCAGCCCCGGCATGCAGGGTGCCAGAATTACTCCGCCGCAGCCATCAGAACCGGATCGGCATGGGGATTGGCGGCATATCGGTCGTGTCGCGGCGCGGGGTAAATCCTATAGGCAGCAGAACATGCACATCATGGCGTTGCAGTTGGAAAGGTGCGAGGGCTGGAAGCCATTTTTCGACTTGCAGGTTGATTTTGGGCGAGATGTTTGGCGGTTTACGGTGACAGCGCAAACAACTGATGTCAGGCATCACCGACGATACCCGAACTCGACGCCCGCTTCCCTCGCAATACCGGCCGAGAAGGTCCCGGTAAGAGGCGTAATCCGCGTCGGTGAAAGAAGCTCACGCCCCGCCGTCGCCGCGTTGTGTGACACAATGGGGAAGGCTAGAAAGAACGATGCGGGCGAGATGGGCCAGCTAACACATGGCGTTCGGCGCGATGATATCGGGCACTGTTAGCGTAACTCACGCTCCTCTAACTCTGATCGGCAGGATCGGCGCGCCCTTCTAGGCGGAGAGCGGCATCGACCGCGAAAGCGACGCAACGGTCGACGATGCGTTTGTCGGTCGTCGGCGTCTTCATCCAATCCATAACCATGTTGCCCCCGACCATCTCGTGTATGGCAGGCCCGTAGGTCAGAATATGCCGATAACCGTCGTAGTCTAGATTGTATGCAATGACAGTGATTGCCTCGCCGAGGCTCTGGCCCATGTAAGCCACAGCATCCAACAATCTGGAAGTTCCCGATTCGCCGATTTCCCTTCCCCTCCACTTCAGGTCACGCGCGACATCTGTGGGATCGAAAAGCCGCCGGTCATGGGTCGGTGGGGCTGCGCCGTAACGGTGGAGCCGCAATGATCTGCGAAAAGCCTTCGCGGCATGTTCCAAGGCAGCAGGGAAACGCTCCTCACGCGCGGCCGCCTCGGCAGCTTGTAATGCTGACCTTACCTCTTCTGACCGCACCAGCGCAGACAACGAGATACTGTCGAACTCGATCTCGAACAGCTTCGGCGCTGCCTCGACCAGGAAGGCGGTGATTGTCGCGCGGAAACCCTCAACATCATGCCTTGACGGCAATGTGCCCCTATGTTTGATCTCCACGCGAGCATTGTTGAACCTGCGCATCTGCTCTAGATACGGCAGCGTAAGTTCGGCGGCGTTGAACGCTGGCCAGTAGCCCATGAACTCTACCGACTTGGTTAGCTTCACCTTAGGATGATTTTCAGCCGCGACCTGGAGAAACAGTTCGACAGCGTCGTGAAATGGGAGCAGCGCCAGACCGCCGAGGAGATCGCCTTTGCGCTCCTGCTCAAGAGCCAAGTTGTAAAGGTGACGAACGATCGTCAATCGCCGCATCGTTGGGGCCGATAGAACCAAGCTCATTCTCCGGGCTTTGTCGCGCCGCATGGCTCGTCATGTCGAATAATCGTTTTCGTCGGATACTTCTGCTGCAAAGTCTCCAACATAAAGAGGCATTACGGTGACACTTGCTTCATTTTCCAATTGGCATTCGAACGCAAGCGCCTTGTATCCCCGCGAGAGTCGATATCGACAATGGGGAATTCAAGCAAGTGTCACCGTATTTCGCCCTCACCCGCATTTCTTTGCCATCCATTGGCGGATGTGCGGCAGGTGCGACCAGCCGAAAGCGTAATCGCTGTTCCCGTGCTGGCGCAAATGTTCGAGCCGCGCCTTGGCTTCTTCCAGCGAGGGGATATGCCCGGCCTCAATGGGCCACATCACCAGATGGGCCTCATCGAGCTTTTCGAACCAGGCGGGTTTGCCGGCATAAATGCGGGCGTGAACCGTGTTCCAGACGAAGGCCTCCAGCGCTTCGGCGCTCTCCCACACCGACAGGTTCACCGCCATATCGGGATCGGGAAAGGGGCGAATTGCGGTCGCATTATTGCTCTCATCCTTCAACCGCCAGACAAAGCCCGCGCTTCGCTCGGCAATCGCATTGATGCGGTCAAGGTTCTGCATGAACCCAGCCATGCGCGCATCATCAGCAGAATAGCGAAAGCGCCCGATATTGAGCTCGGCAATATGGGTCGCCATGGCTTACTCCGCCGCAGCCATCAGGACCGGATCGGCATGGGGATTGGCGGCATATTGATCAATGCGCCGCTCGATCTCGGGGCGGAAATGCGCGATCAGGCCCTGGATCGGCCAGGCAGCGGCATCGCCCAGCGCGCAAATCGTATGGCCCTCGATCTGTTTGGAAACATCGAGCAGCATGTCGATCTCGCGCTTTTGCGCCCTGCCCTCGGCCATACGGGTGACGACGCGCCACATCCAGCCGGTGCCCTCGCGGCAGGGCGTGCACTGGCCGCAGCTTTCGTGCTTGTAAAAATACGACAGGCGCGCAATCGCCCGGACGATGTCGGTGGACTTATCCATGACAATGACCGCCGCCGTGCCGAGGCCGGAGCGCAATTTCGACAGCGAATCGAAATCCATCGGCGTGTCGATGATCTGGTCGGCCGGCACGCAGCGCACCGAGGAGCCCCCAGGAATGACGGCAAGCAGATTGTCCCAGCCGCCGCGCACGCCGCCGCAATGCCGGTCGATCAATTCGCGGAAGGGAATCGACATGGCCTCTTCGACATTGCAGGGATTGTTGACGTGGCCTGAAATGCAGAAAAGCTTGGTGCCGGCGTTGTTCTTGGCGCCAAATGACGAGAACCAGGCAGCACCGCGCCGCAGAATGGTCGGCGCCACGGCGATCGATTCGACGTTGTTGACGGTTGTCGGGCAGCCATAAAGCCCCATGTTGGCCGGGAATGGCGGCTTCATGCGCGGCATGCCCTTCTTGCCCTCAAGGCTTTCGAGCAGTGCGGTCTCCTCGCCGCAAATATAGGCGCCGGCGCCATGGTGGACATAAAGGTCGAACGGCCAGCCATGGACATTGTCGCGGCCGATCAGGCGCGCATCATAGGCCTCGGCCACGGCGCGCTCCAGCGCCTCGCGCTCGGCAATATATTCGCCGCGGATATAGATGTAGCAGGCGTGCGCCCCCATGGCCATGGAAGCTATCAGGCAGCCCTCGACCAGCAGATGCGGATCATTGCGCATGATCTCGCGATCCTTGCAGGTGCCCGGCTCCGATTCGTCGGCATTGACGACGAGATAGGAGGGTCGTGCCGGATCGGGCTTGGGCATGAAGGACCATTTCAGCCCGGTCGGGAAGCCGGCGCCGCCGCGCCCCCGCAGGCCCGAACCCTTCATTTCATTGATGATCCAGTCGCGGCCCTGATCGATGAGGAATTTGGTTCCATCCCAGGCACCGCGCTGCATGGCGCTCTTCAGGCCCGGCGAATGGCGTCCGTAAAGATTGGTGAAAATCCGGTCTTTGTCAGCAAGCATGGGTTTTCATCCGGGCTGTTGGTCGGGCGTGACGGTCTCGAAGCGCTGTTTCCATACACCAAGCGCAGAGCCATCATGAAGGGAAGGATCGCTCAGCGTGGTATCGCCGCCTGAAGGCTCCGAGCTGATGCGGCCCGTTTGCGAGCCCTTGCGCACCGGCCTGCCGGCGGCAAGATCGTCGAGCAGCTGCGTGAAGCTCTCGGGGGTCAGGTCCTCGTAATAATCATCGTTGATCTGCACCATCGGGGCGTTGCAGCAGGCACCGAGGCACTCGACTTCCGCCCAGGCAAACAGGCCATCGGCAGAAACCTTGCGCTCGGGGCCGATTTTGCTCTCGCACACCTTGCGGATCGCCCCGGCACCGCGCAAGGCGCAGGGCGTGGTGCCACAAAGCTGGACATAATATTTGCCGACCGGTTCGAGATTGAACATGGAATAGAAGGTGGCGATTTCGAGCACCCGGATCGGCGCCATGTCAAGCATGGTGGCGACCGTCTCGATCGCCGGCTTGCACAGCCAGTAATCGTTTTGCGCCTGGGCGCGCCACAGCAGCGACAGCACTGCCGAAGCCTGCCTGCCTGCCGGATATTTGGCAATCTGTGCCTCGCACCACTTCAGATTTTCAGGGGTGAAGGCAAAGCTCTCTGGCTGAATCTCAGCGAGACGGCGAACAGCCATCCGGCACTCCTCGATCGGGGACAAGTCACTGCGCGCTTCCTAAAGCCAAGCGCCCGGCTTGGCAATGGCAAAGAGCCGGGCCCTGCGAGAGAATGAGGCACGGGGACGGCCAAGGCTCTTGCCAGCGCCCGCGCGCTTGGGCTAGTATTCCGGCAAAGTTCAGCTCATGGCATTTCTCGTGCATCACTTTGTGACCCTCACGACCCTGACCAACGCCCCGCACGCCCTCTCCGGCCTGCGGCTTGGCCTGCTGCTTCCTCGCCCCTGAGGCCTTATGGGCATTGCCTAGGCCTGCAGGGGTTTCAAGCTTTTTCCCGCTTCAGGCCTGCACCCGCTCGTGCCAGGCGTTTTCCTCAGGATGCAAACCATGACCCAAGCCAGTCACAATACCGATAAAGTCTTGATTTTCGACACCACCTTGCGCGACGGCGAGCAATCGCCGGGCGCAACCATGACCTTCGATGAAAAGCTCGAGGTCGCCGACCTGCTCGATACCATGGGTGTCGATATTATCGAGGCCGGCTTTCCCATTGCCAGTGACGGCGATTTTGAGGCGGTGCAGGCCATTGCCAGGCGCGTCAAGCACGCGACCGTGGCCGGGCTCGCCCGCGCCGGGTTCAAGGATATTGACCGGGCCGGCGAAGCGGTGAAGGCGGCGCAGCGCGGGCGCATCCACACCTTTATCGCCACCTCGCCGATCCATCTGAAATTCCAGTTGATGAAGAGCGAGGAGGAGGTGCTCGACCTCGTCGTCGCCTCGGTGACGCGCGCCCGCAATCTTTGCGAGGATATTGAATGGTCGGCGATGGACGCGACGCGCACGCCGCTGGATTTCCTCAAGCGCTGCGTCGATGCCGCGATCAAGGCCGGGGCCACCACCATCAATCTGCCCGATACGGTCGGCTATGCCACACCGGAGGAATATCAGGCGATGTTCGAGCAGATCCGCATGGGCGTCAGCAATGCCGACCGGGCGATTTTCTCGGTGCATTGCCATAATGATCTCGGCCTTGCCGCGGCCAATTCGCTGGCCGGCGTGCGCGGCGGCGCCCGGCAGATCGAATGCACCATCAATGGCATTGGCGAGCGTGCGGGCAATGCCGCGCTCGAAGAAATCGTCATGGCGATTCGCACCCGCGGCGATGCCCTGCCCTATATAACCGGGGTCGAGCCCAAATATCTCAACCGCGCCGCCAAGCTGGTTTCGGCGGTGACCTCGTTCCCGGTGCAATATAACAAGGCGATCATCGGCCGGAATGCCTTTGCCCATGAGAGCGGCATCCATCAGGACGGCATGCTGAAAAATGCCTCGACCTATGAAATCATGACCCCCGAGAGCGTCGGCGTCTCCAAGACCTCGCTGGTGATGGGCAAACATTCGGGCTCGCATGCCTTCAAGGAAAAGCTGAAAGAACTCGGCTATGACCTCGGCGAAAACGCTCTCGCCGACGCCTTCAAGCGCTTCAAGGATCTCGCCGACCGCAAGAAGGTGGTTTACGACGAGGATATCGAGGCGCTGGTCGACAATGAGATCGTCAGCGCCCATGACCGGGTGAAACTGGTGGCGCTGACCGTGATCGCCGGGACTATGGGGCCGCAATCAGCCACCCTGACGCTGGATATCGAGGGCAATCACGTCACCTGCCAGGCCACCGGCAATGGCCCGGTGGATGCGATTTTCAACGCCGTTGCCAAACTAGTGCCGCATCAGGCGAAACTCGATCTCTATCAGGTTCATGCCGTGACCGAGGGCACCGATGCGCAGGCGGAGGTGTCGGTCGGCCTCTCGGAAGAGGGCAAGTCGGTGATCGGGCGCGGGGCTGATCCCGATACGCTGGTGGCCTCGGTGCGAGCCTATCTGGCAGCGCTGAACAAGCTTGCCGTGCGCAACACCCGCGGGGCCAAGCCGGATCAAATGGCAGCAGGACGCTGAGATTTCAGCAAAAGCGCTGGACATCGCAAATCGGCTGCGATAACAGGGTGCGGCGCGGGGTTATCCCGCGCTCGCCGTTTCAGGACGGTAGGGCGCTTAGCTCAGTTGGTAGAGCAGTTGACTCTTAATCAATAGGTCGTAGGTTCGATCCCTACAGCGCCCACCAATCATTTCAATGCTTTAGCGCCAAAACACTGCGCCATGACGGCAGGGGATGAGCACAAACCCCCGTCATTGCGAGCGAAGCGAAGCAACCCAAGGGGTTTGTTGTGTCCTAACCGCAGCCATCCCCGAAACCCCTGGGTTGCGTTATGGGCTTGCGGGTGGTTTCGTCAGGTCGGCCCGCAGGTCCGGGGCGCTGCCGAACAATCTGACATGTTCCATGACGGCAAAACGATCCGTCATGCCAGCAATATAATCGGCGATGGCGCGGGCGTCTGCTGCGGGGCTGCGCCATTCGGGCGGCAAATCCTCCGGATTTTGCCGGAAGCGTGTGAACAGGGCCTCCAGCACCGATTCTGCCTCGCGGCGCACCGCCATGATCGCCGGATGGCGGTACATTCTGGCAAATAGGAACTGCTTGATGGCGCGCTCGGCTTCGGCCATGGACGGCGAGAAAGCGACCATGGCGCGCTGTTGCGCACGCACGGCGGCAGCGCTGGTGATGTGATGGTCACCAAGCAGCGCCGCGCTGTGGCCGAGCACATCCTCGATGAATCTGGTGATGACGCGTCGGCCCAGCTCATGAATGCGGCGCGGGGTCGCGAGGCCGGGATGAAGCGCGGCGATTTCGTCGAGAAGCCCCTTGAGGAAGGGCACAGCAGCGAGATCCTCAAGGGTGAAAAGCCCGGCGCGCAGGCCGTCATCAAGATCATGGGCATTATAGGCTATATCGTCGGCAATGGCGGCGGCCTGCGCCTCGGCCCCGGCGAACTGCGCCAGATCGAGCGCAAAAAGCGCATCAAATTCCAGGATATAGCCGTCAACGGGCCGCGGCGTGCTGCCGCCGGCGGCAAACGTGCCCAGCAAGGGGCCATTGTGCTTGGCCATGCCCTCAAGTGATTCAAAGGTGAGGTTGAGCCCGTCAAAGCCGGCATAGCGATGCTCCAGCCTGGTGACGAGCCGCAGCGCCTGGGCATTGTGATCAAAGCCGCCCTGCCCGGCCATGACCCGGCGCAAGGCATCCTCGCCGGCATGGCCGAAGGGCGGGTGACCAAGATCATGGGCGAGCGCGACAGCCTCGGCGAGATCATCATCGAGGCGCAGGCCGCGGGCGAGCGCCCGGGCGATCTGCGCCACCTCAATGGTGTGGGTCAGCCGGGTGCGGAAATGATCGCCCTCGAAGGGCACGAAGACCTGGCTCTTGTGGGCAAGGCGACGAAAGGCGGTGGCGTGAATGATACGGTCGCGATCACGCTGGAAAGCGCTGCGCGTCGGCGAATCGGCCTCGGCGACCAGACGGCCACGGCTGGCTGCAGCGTCGCAGGCATAGGCAGCCAGATGATTCAAGGCCTTGTTCATGATGAAACTGGATACCGGCGGGAGGTCTGGTTGAATATGGCTGCCATCAAGCCTATCTTTACCACGTGATGCAAGCCGGAGTTTGCCCATGACCAGCGTCCTGCAAGATGTCGTGCTGACCGATCGGGCTGCATCACGCGTTGCCAAGGTGCTGTCGCGCGAGCCGGACGGGTCGGCTTTGCGCATCGGTGTGCGCGGCGGCGGCTGCTCCGGGTTCCAGTATGATTTTGCGATCGACAACCAGCGCCATGACGATGATCTGGTGATCGAGCATCTTGGCGCGACCGTGCTGATTGATTCGACCTCGCTCGATTTCCTGCACGGGGCGCGAATCGACTTCGTCGATGATCTGATCGGCCAGGCCTTCAAGATCGACAATCCCAACGCCGTCTCGTCATGCGGCTGCGGTGTCAGCTTCTCGGTCTGACGGCCGAACTATCCACATTTGTGCACAGGGCCTGGCCAAAACCGCGCTTGCGGACGTGGCAGAATCATGGCGTTAATATGACAATGATCGCGCTGCATGACGGAGCCCAGCTTCTACATCTTGTGGTCGTGAACGATTTTTTAACTAGCAGTAGTCAGTTTCGCGTTGACAGGCCCCAGCTTTGCCGCGATGACGTGTCATAGTGAAAGATGCGTCCTTGCGGTTGTGGCTAGGCCTGTTGCAGGTGTGTGCCGCCCCGCCCGGCGGGGAGCGCATCCGCGAATGGCGTTGCGATGTGAAGTGCTCTTGTTTGCCATGTTTAAGCCTGCGGGATCGGCTCCGCGCCCAGAATTCGAGGAATAGACATCATGCATATTCAACGGCGCATCAGCACCACATCAGCCGGAGAGGGAGCCTTCGCTGGCATTGCCTTCACCACAACCCGCTCGGAGATCCGCAATCCTGACGGGTCGGTGGTGTTTGTGCTGGAAAATGTCGAGGTGCCGGCCAACTTTAGCCAGGTGGCCAGCGACGTGCTGGCGCAGAAATATTTCCGCAAGGCCGGTGTGCCTGCCCGCCTGAAGCGGGTCGAGGAGAACAATGTCCCCTCGTTCCTGTGGCGCTCGGTGGCTGACAGCGAGGCGCTCGCAGCCTTGCCCGAGGGCGAGCGTTATGTCTCCGAGACCTCGGCAAAGCAGGTGTTTCACCGTCTGGCCGGCGCCTGGACCTATTGGGGCTGGAAGGGCGGCACCTTCAGCGTCGAGGCGGATGCCCGCGCCTTTTATGATGAGCTCTGCCAGATGCTGGCGCGTCAGATGGCGGCACCCAATTCGCCGCAATGGTTCAACACCGGCCTGCACTGGGCCTATGGCATCGACGGCCCCGGCCAGGGACATTTTTATGTCGATCATGAAACCGGCAGGCTGACGGCGTCGAAATCGGCCTATGAGCATCCGCAACCGCATGCCTGCTTCATCCAGTCGGTGGCTGATGACCTGGTCAATGAAGGCGGCATCATGGACCTGTGGGTGCGTGAGGCGCGGCTGTTCAAATACGGCTCTGGCACGGGCTCGAATTTCTCGAAACTGCGCGGCGAGAGCGAGAAGCTTTCGGGCGGCGGCAAATCCTCGGGGCTGATGTCTTTCCTGAAGATCGGTGACCGGGCGGCCGGGGCGATCAAATCTGGCGGCACCACGCGGCGCGCCGCCAAAATGGTGGTGGTCGATGTCGATCATCCCGACATCGAGGCCTATATCGACTGGAAGGTCAGGGAAGAGGAAAAGGTTGCGGCGCTGGTGGCGGGCTCAAAGACGGTCAAGCGCCATCTCAAAGCGCTGATGAAGGCCTGCCTCAATTGTGAGGGCGAGAATGATGATTGCTTCAACCCGGAGAAAAACCCGGCGCTGAAGCGCGAGATCAAGCTAGCAAGGCGCGCCGATGTGCCCGATGGCATGATCAAGCGGCTGATCCAATATGCCCGCCAGGGCTATACCGACGTTTCCTATGCCACCTATAATACCGATTGGGATTCGGAGGCCTATCTCACAGTGGCCGGGCAGAATTCCAACAATTCGGTGCGGGTCACTGATGAGTTTTTGCGCGCGGTCGAGAATGATGCCGACTGGCACCTCACCCGCCGCCTCGATGGCAAGACCCACAAGGTGGTGAAAGCCCGCGATCTTTGGGAAAAAATCGGCATGGCCGCCTGGGCCTCGGCTGATCCCGGCCTGCAATATCACACCACCATCAATGACTGGCACACCTGCAAGGCAGCGGGCGAGATCATCGCCTCCAACCCCTGCTCGGAATATATGTTCCTCGATGACACCGCCTGCAATCTCGCCTCGCTGAACCTGCTGCAATTCCGAAAGGCCGACGGCACCATCGATCTCGATCTTTATGAGCACGCAGTGCGGCTGTGGACCATCGTTCTCGAAATCTCGGTGCTGATGGCGCAGTTCCCGTCGCGCGAAATCGCTCGCCTTTCTTATGAATATCGCACGCTCGGGCTGGGCTTTGCCAATATTGGCGGCTTGCTGATGTCATCGGGCACGCCCTATGATTCCAGCGAGGGCCGCGCGATTTGCGGCGCCCTTTCGGCGATCATGACCGGCGTCTCCTATGCGACCTCGGCGGAAATGGCCGGCGAACTCGGGCCTTTCAAGGGCTACAAGGCCAACAGCGTCCATATGCTGCGCGTCATCCGCAACCACCGCCGCGCCGCCCATGGCGAGGTGGCGGGCTATGAGGGCCTGTCGGTGGCCCCGGTGCCGCTGGATCATGCCAGCCTCAAGGATGCGGCGCTGGGCGTGCATGCCCGGGCGGCGTGGGACAAGGCCCTCAAGCTCGGCGAACAGCATGGCTATCGCAATGCGCAAGTCAGCGTCGTGGCGCCGACAGGCACCATCGGCCTTGTCATGGATTGCGACACCACCGGCATCGAACCGGATTTCGCGCTGGTAAAATTCAAGAAGCTGGCGGGCGGCGGCTATTTCAAGATCATCAACCGCGCCGTGCCGCAGGCGCTGCGGGCTTTGGGCTACCGCGAGCATGAGATTGCCGAGATCGAGGCCTATGCGGTGGGCCATGCCAGCCTGCGCCAGGCCCCCGGAATCAACCATACGACATTAGCCGCCAAGGGCTTCACCAGCGACAAGCTGGAGGGGCTGGAAAAGGCGCTGGCTTCGGCTTTCGATATAAAGTTTGTCTTTAACAAATGGTCGCTTGGCGTTGATTTCCTTAAGGATACGCTGAAGGTTCCTGCCGCTCGGCTGGAAGATCCGGAGTTTGATCTCCTGAGCTTCATCGGCTTTTCGCGCGCCGAGATCGAGGCCGCCAATATTCATGTCTGCGGCGCGATGACGGTGGAAGGAGCTCCGCACCTCAAGCCTGCTGATTATGCGGTGTTCGATTGCGCCAATCCTTGCGGGCGCACCGGCAAGCGCTTTTTGTCGGTGGCGAGCCACATCAGGATGATGGCCGCGAGCCAGCCCTTCATCTCGGGGGCGATCTCCAAGACCATCAACATGCCCAATGACGCCAGCGTCGAGGATTGCAAAGACGCCTATCTGCTGTCGTGGCGTCTGGCGCTGAAGGCCAATGCGCTTTACCGCGATGGCTCGAAACTGTCGCAGCCGCTCAATGCCCAGCTCATTCAGGATGATGACGATGAGGATGGCGAGGCAGTGGAGGCACTGGTGGCGCAGAACGCCCCGGCCCGGGCGACGCAGGTCGCCGAGAAGATCGTCGAGCGCATTGTCGAGCGGGTCGAGCGGGCGCGCGAGCGCGAAAAGCTGCCTGACCGGCGCAAGGGCTACACGCAAAAGGCGGTGGTTGGCGGGCACAAGGTCTATCTGCGCACCGGCGAATATCAGGACGGCCGGCTCGGCGAGATTTTCATCGACATGCACAAGGAAGGCGCGGCCTTCCGCTCGGTGATGAACAATTTCGCCATCGCCATCTCGCTCGGCCTGCAATATGGCGTGCCGCTGGAAGAATATGTCGATGCCTTCACCTTCACGCGCTTTGAACCGGCGGGTCTGGTGCAGGGCAATGACGCGATCAAGAACGCGACCTCGATCCTCGATTACGTGTTCCGCGAACTCGCCATTTCCTATGTCGGGCGCCATGATCTAGCCCATGTGCGCCCCGAGGATATTGGCCCGGCGGCTTTGGGCGGCGGGGTCGATGAGGGACGGCCATCTTCGCCCGCCGGCAATGCCTCGGTGGTCTCAAGGGGGCTGGTGCGCTCGAAGACCGACCGGCTGATGCTGGTGCCAAGCCCGGTGAAAATCGCCCCCGAGGCGGTGACGATGTTTGCCACCGAAGGCGCGACGGCGCTCAAGGGCGAGGTTGAGGCCGAAGAGGACGAGGATATGGATGCCCTCGCCTGGTCTGCCCCGCAGCCCACGACCGCCGACAAGCGCGCCGAAGCGCGCATGAAGGGCTATGTCGGCGAAGCGTGCCCGGAATGCGCCAATTTCACCATGGTGCGCAACGGCACCTGCCTGAAATGCGACACCTGCGGCTCAACGACGGGGTGCAGCTGAGGGGGGCACCCCCCTCACCGGCATTGCCCCGCTTCCCAGCCGAGCATGGCCTGTTTGCGGGTCAGGCCCCAATGGTAGCCGGTGAGCGCGCCGGTCTGGCCGAGCACACGATGGCACGGCACGACAAAGCTGATCGGGTTGCGCCCGACGGCAGCGCCAACGGCACGGGCTGCCTTCGGGCGGGCTATCTTGCTGGCGATGCGGCCATAGGTGGTCGCTTGGCCCATGGGAATGGTCAGCAGGGTCTCCCAGACGCTGACCTCGAAATCCGTGCCGATCAGCACGACACGCAAGGGTGTCTCCGGCTGCCAGAGCTCGGGCTGGAAGGCGCGGGCGGCATAGGGCGCGGTCAGTTCCTGATCTTCCACAAGATGCGCCCCCGGCCAACGCGCCTGCATGTCGGCGAGCGCGTCGGCACGCGCACCATCGACAAAGCCCAGCCCCGCCATGCCGCGCGGGGTCGTCACCACCAGCGCCTCGCCGAAGGGCGAGGGATGGAAGCCATAGGACAGCACCAGCCCGGCGGCACCCTTGCGATATTCATGCGGCGACAGCGCCTCGTGGGTGACGAACAGGTCATGCAGGCGCGAGGGGCCGGAGAGGCCGAGCTCAAGGCTGGTCTCGAACAGATTGGCGCCATCGCGCAGCAATTTGCGCGCCTGGGCGAGGGTCAATGCCGCCAGAAAATCCTTGGGGCTGAGGCCTGCCCAGCGCCGGAATACATCGTGGAACTGCTTGGGCGTAAGGCCGACATGGGCGGCAATGGCGTCGATACCGGGATGCGAGCGCCATTTGCCGGTCATGAAGGCCAGAGCCTCCTGCACACGGGCATAATCGTCGCAGGGTTGTTCAGTGACGCGGGTCAGCATCAGGGGTCTCCATCAAGCCATCATGCCGCCAGCATGGCGCAACCGGGCGCGCGAAGCCACCCGATTTCGCCCTCAGTTATAGCGGATGCCGCGCCGCGCCTCATGGAGGGCGCGCGAGAAATCCCGGGCGAAATCGGCACGCTGGGCCGGGCCGAGATCGCCGGCAACCTGCACCTCGCGCCCGCGTGAGGCGAAAGCCAGCCGCAAGATGCCATATTCCTCATGCTCGACCCGGGTCAGGCGCACCCAGGCCGGGTTGAAATGCCAGGAACGCTGCTGGCCCTTTGCCGAAACCTTGACGAAATCCAGCGCCAGCGGCGTCAGGCGCACATCCTCATAGGCACGCGCGGCGATGAAATTGGCCCGGAAAGCGAGATAGACCAGCAACACATCGAGGCCGACAAAGCCGATGATCGGCCAGGCGCCGATCATCCAGAACGGCAAGGTGACAAACATCCCGGCACCGGCAATGCACAACATCAGCGTGCGAAACTGCCGGGCATTGAGCGAGCGGTGCGGGCGCAGCCGCACTTCAAAGACCGGCATCGGGCTGGCATGGTCGGGGCTTGAAGTGTCGTCCAAGGGCGTTCCTTCGGTGAGCGTTCCTTCGATGGCTAGAGC
Organism: Hyphomicrobiales bacterium; assembly: GCA_019075905.1. Taxonomy (GTDB): domain Bacteria; phylum Pseudomonadota; class Alphaproteobacteria; order Rhizobiales; family Beijerinckiaceae; genus REEB77. Next base: position 62,369 of record JAGXAM010000009.1, on the reverse strand, counting down.
AAGTGTGACGTGTTTTAGAACTTTTATCAACTGCCAAGCCGGGCCGATTACAGCATGGCAATGCGGCAAAGTTGCAGGGGTTGCGGCGCTACCAGGGCCGGACGGGCGGCACCCGCTGCATGGTTGCACCAGGGCACGGCGGCGATTGCCATGCTGACGGTTCCTATCTATACCAAAGCAAAACAAGACATCGAGGAGTGAGACGCTATGCAAGGTTTGATGCAGGACTGGCCACTGCTGCTCCACAAGATCATCGATCACGCCGCGCGCCAGCACGGATCGCAAGAGGTGGTGACGCGCTCGGTGGCCGGGCCGATCACCCGCACCACCTATGGCGCCATCCGCCAGCGGACCCTGCGGATCGCCAAGATGCTGGCGAAAAATGGCATCAGGCTCGGTGACCGGGTGGCGACGCTGGCATGGAATACCGACAAGCATCTTGAGGTCTGGTATGGCATTTGCGGCCTCGGCGCCATCAGCCACACCATCAATCCGAGGTTGTTCCCCGAGCAGATCGCCTGGATCGTCAACCATGCCGAAGACAGGCTGATGTTTCTCGACACCACATTTGTGCCGCTGATGGAAAAGCTCGCGGCGCACGTGCCGACCATCGAGCGCTATGTGGTGCTGACCGATGCCGCCAACATGCCGCAGACCAGCCTGCGCAACGCGGTGGCCTATGAGGAATGGCTGAAAGAAACCGACGAGGATTATGTCTGGCCGGAATTCGACGAGCGCACCGCTGCCGGACTTTGCTACACGTCCGGCACGACCGGCAACCCCAAAGGGGTTTTGTATTCGCACCGCTCGAACACGCTGCACGCCATGACCGCGACCTCCAGCGATGGCCTGATGATCGATTATCGCGACTCGGTGCTGCCTGTGGTGCCGCTTTTTCATGCCAATGCCTGGGGCCTTGCCCATGCCGCCCCGATGCGCGGGGCCAAGCTGGTGATGCCCGGCCCCAAGCTCGACGGCGCCTCGGTTTACGAATTGCTGGAAGCCGAGAAGGTGACGATGACGGCGGGAGTGCCGACCGTATGGATGATGCTGCTCGACCATCTGCGCCGCAACAACCTGAAATTTTCAACCTTGCAGCGGCTTGGCGTCGGCGGTTCGGCCTTCCCGGAATCGCTCATCCGCACCTTTGAGGAAAATTACGGCGTTGATGTGCGCCATGCCTGGGGCATGACCGAGATGAGCCCGGTCGGCTCGACCGGCACCATCAAAAGCACCCTGGGTCAGTTGACGCATGACGAGACCATGGCGCTCAAGGCCAAGCAGGGCTGGGCGCTGTTTGGCATCGAGATGAAAATTACCGATGACGATGGTCGGCCAAAGCCTTGGGATGGCCGTGCTTTCGGGCGTCTCAAGGTCAGGGGTTTTGCCACCGCCGCCGCCTATTACCGTGGCGATGGCGGTAATATCCTCGATGAGGAAGGCTTTTTCGACACCGGCGATGTCGCCACCATTGATCCCCATGGCTATATGCAGATCACCGACCGCGCCAAGGATGTGATCAAATCGGGTGGCGAGTGGATTTCCTCGGTCGATCTCGAAAATATCGCCGTCGGTCATCCCGATGTCGCCGAAGCCGCGGTCATCGGCGTTGCCCATCCGAAATGGGACGAGCGGCCGCTGTTGATCGTAGTGCCGAAGGAAGGCAAGAGCCCGCAGCGCGATGACGTGATCGCCTTCCTGCGCGCCCGTACGGCCAAATTCTGGGTGCCCGATGACATGCAGTTGATCAAGGAAATCCCGCATACCGCCACCGGCAAGATTAACAAGCTGAAGTTGCGCGAGATTTTCAAGGATTACAAATTGCCGGAGGGGTGAGGCGGCGCGTGGTTGCCGCTGGCAGCCTGCAGGGCTAGACTGGCGGCCTCATCCTTCCATGAGGTCAGCCACCATGAAGATTGACGATGTGCGCGCCAGGGCCTTTGCCATGCCGCTCACCAACCCCTCCTATCCGCCCGGCCCCTATCGCTTTTACAACCGTGAATATCTGATCATCACCTATCGCACCGATATGGATGCGCTGCGGGCAGTTGTGCCAGAACCGCTTGAAATCGTTGATCCGATTGTCAAATATGAATTCATCCGCATGCCGGATTCCACCGGTTTTGGCGATTATACCGAGACCGGACAGGTCATTCCGGTGCGGCTCAATGGTGTCGATGGCGGCTACGTGCATTCGATGTTTCTCGACGATGATGCGCCGATTGCCGGTGGGCGGGAAATCTGGGGCTTCCCCAAGAAGCTGGCGCGCCCGAAGATCGCCCATGAGGGCGAGTTGGTGCATGCGACGCTGCATTATGGCGAGGCGCTGGTGGTCAATGCCACCATGGGTTACAAGCACAAGATCATCAGCGATACCGGCCCGCTGCTGAAAGCGATGCTGGCGCCGAGCTTTCTGATGAAAATCATCCCGCATGTCGATGGCACCGTGCGCATTTGCGAACTGGTGCGCTATTATCTTGAGGATGTGCAGATCAAGGGCGCCTGGACCAGCCCGGCGGCGCTGGAACTGCACGCCCATGTCATGGCCGATGTTGCGCGCCTGCCGGTGCGCGAGGTGGTCTCGGCGGTGCATTACATCGCCGACCTGACGCTGGGGCTCGGCGAAGTCGCCTATGATTATCTGGCGACGGCGCCAAAACCCTGAAGACTATGGCAGCGGGCGGCGTGAACATCCCTGCCCGCTTCCAGCCCGGGTTGCGCCCAGAGCCATGACGCTCGCAGGCGCTCCCATCACCCGGCTTTCGCGGCATTGTGATTGGCGTCACAATGACGGCGCGTGCCATATTGTCCCCGCGAACTGAGCTTTGCTGGTTTTCCCGGCGCGCTCAGGCGCATGGCTTGTTGCGCCGCAAACGGGCGCGGGTTGTCGGGATGGGACCATGAGCGGAAATTCGAGCGAGGCGCGGCTCGGCCTCGCGCCGGCCGGGGATGTGGCTGAAGCCATGCCAGCGGCGACGCCGCAGGGCGGTGATCTCGTCAGGCGGCACCGGCTGTCCACGCGGCTGTGGCACTGGTTCAACGCCTTTACGATCTTCATCATGATCATGAGCGGCCTCATGATCTTCAACGCCCATCCCATGCTTTATTGGGGGCAATATGGCGCGGATTATGATCATCCGTGGTTCGAGATCAACAATACAAAGACCACCGGTTATGTGAAACTTGGCAATGTGAAGTTCAACACCACCGGGGTGCTCGGCCTGTCGACCTATCCGGATGGTTCGGTCAATGACAATGCCTTTCCGAGCTGGGTGACCCTGCCCGCTGAATATGATCTCGCCAAGGCGCGCCGCTGGCATCTGACCTTCGCCTGGCTGCTGGTGCTGCCCTATGTGCTCTATATGCTGTGGAGTCTGGCGAACCGGCACATCTGGCGCGATCTCGCCCCGGAGCGCTCGGAATTGCGCCCGCGTCACCTGTGGCAGGATGTCGTCGACCATGCACGCCTGCGGTTTCCGCGCGGTGCGGCGGCGCTGCATCATAACACCTTGCAGAAATTCGCCTATCTTGGCGTGCTGTTCGGGCTGATCCCGCTGATGATCCTCACCGGCCTCACCATGTCGCCAGGCATGACCGCCTCCTGGCCATGGCTGCTGTGGCTGTTCCATGGGCGGGCCAGCGCCAGATCGCTGCATTTCATCGGCATGAGCCTGATCGTCGGCTTCATCATCATCCATCTGGCGCTGGTGATCGTGGTCGGCCCCTTCAACGAAATCCGCTCGATGATTACCGGCAATTTCCGGTTGCCGCGCGAGCGCAAGCCATCGGGCAAGGCAGAGGGAGCGAAGCCATGATCAACCGCCGCAAGATATTGGCCGGCATCGCCGGCGGATCGGGGCTGCTGCTGAGCGGGTGTGACCGCTTTGCTTCCAGTGCCAGGGGCACCAAATTCCTCGATATGGGCGAGAAACTGACCTATCTGGTGCAGCGCAGCCTGCTCGGTCGCAACGCATTGGCCCCGGAATATACCAAGGCTGACCTGTCGCCGATTTTCCGCACCAATGGCAATACCATGCCGAAATCACCGGCCTATCAGGCGCTGATCGCCGATAATTTTGCAAGCTGGAGTCTCAAGGTCGATGGTCTGGTGGAAAAGCCGCTGAGCCTGACCCTTGCCGATTTGCAGGCCATGCCGCAGCAAACGCAGATCACCCAGCATAATTGCGTCGAGGGCTGGACCGCCATCGGCGGCTGGACCGGGGTGCGGCTGGCGGCCATCCTTCATGAAGCGAAATTGAAGCCGGCGGCCCGCTACATCATGTTTTATTGCGCTGATGATTTCGAAGGCACGCCCTATTATGAATCGATCGATCTCGTCGATGCCTTTCACCCCCAGACCATGCTGGCGCTGCAACTGAACGGCCAGCCGCTGGAAGTGAAGCACGGCGCGCCGACAAGGCTGCGGGTCGAGCGTCAACTCGGCTACAAGCAGGCCAAATATGTCATGCACATAGCGGCAGTTTCTTCCTTTGCCGACATTGGCGGGGGCAAGGGCGGCTATTGGGAAGATGAAATCGACTACGAGTGGTATGCCGGCATTTGATTGAACGCAATGCGCGCGCCGACTGATTATAGTCCATTGATGCGGTGATGGGCCCTCCCGGCGTTGCAGTTGCGACGCTGCGGGTGCAAGGTTGACGAGTCGCCCTCCGAACACGCGCGCCGGATGAAGCTGTCAAGCCCATAAGGCACTTGTCATTTTTTCCGCTTTGACTTATCGCAACGATGTTCGCCATGCGGTCTTATGTTCGCAGTGGTCGCAGATTGTCGATGGATATTTTGCATGAGAGGGAAACCATGCAAGGCCGCAATGAGACCGTGCAATCTTTCGCCAAGGGTATTGAAGTGCTGCGCTCGTTTGGAACGGGGGTGGACCGGCGTCAGACCATCACCGATGTAGCAACACGCGCCCACATGACCCGCGCCGCCGCCCGGCGCTTTCTTTATACCTTGTGCGAGCAGGGCTGGGCGCGCACCGATGGCAAGCATTTTGAGCTGACCCCTGCGGTGCTGGAGGTCGGCCATACTTACCTGACCGGCATGTCCGAGCTCGACAGCGTGCAGGACATCTTGCGCGACCTGACCCGCGAACTGGGGGAATCATCCTCGGCAGCGATGCTGGATGGCACCGACATCATCTATGTGGCGCGCTCGCCAGCCAGCCACCGCATCATGGCGATCACGCTCGCCGTCGGGGCCAGGCTGCCGGCCCATGCCACCTCGATGGGCCAGGCGCTGCTGTCGCAGCTCTCGGTTAATGAGCTCGATAATTATCTTCGCGCCGCCAGGCTCACGGGCTTCACACCAACCACCATCACCGATCGCGATGCCTTGCGGGCGCGCCTGAAAACGGTGCGGGCCGATGGCTATGCTTTGGTCAGCGAGGAACTGGAACTCGGCCTGCGCTCGATTTCGGTGGCGATCCAGGGCAAGGGCAAGACGCGTTTTGCCATCAATCTCAGCGCCCAGGCGGCGCGGGTCAGCGCTGCGACCATGGTCGGCACATTCCTGCCCGCTCTGCAGCGCGCGGCGCGGCAGGCGCAGATGGTCGTCGGCTGATCAGCGACTTGAGGCGGCCAGCATGATGATCTGGCGCAGCGCCTTGCCGGTCGCGGCATTGAGCGCGGCCGCCATGGCGGCGCCTCCGTGATCTGGAGACGGAGCCGTTGCGCGAATGATGCGCCCGGCAATGACCCGGTCGCTCGCTGTCGCCACCAGCCGCACCGACAGGGAGACGATGGCCTGCCCCCGGGTGACATCAACCTCGAAACGCCGGATATTGATCTTGAGGGTTTCTTTGCTGAGCCCGGCGTGCGGGCGGGCCCCTGCGCCGGCATTTTCCAGCGCCTCGCGCAGGCGGGCCTGCAACAGGCGCGGCAGGCCATCGACCCATTGGCTGCCTTCAAGATAGGCGATGGTATCGGGGCCGGTGCGGATTACCAGCCGGTCGCTGTCATAGGGCTGGATCGCCACCGGCAGGCTGACATCCACGGCATGGCGCAGCGGCCTTGCGGGCACATCCTGCGACGTGCCTAAATCATAAATGCGCGCAGGTTCGGCACTGGTGGCACAGCCGCCGAGCAGCGCCACGCCTGCCAGGGCCAGCGCCACAGGCACACGGGCGCTGGCGGCGGTGCGCGCCGGCCGGATTGTGCCGCGATGGTGTTGCCGGTCATTCATGCCTGAAACCTTGTTTCATCAGGTTGGGATTGCGGAGCGGGCCTTGCAGGTTCATCGCGACGGATATTCCGGCACCGATGGCCTTGCACCGAAAATCAGCTGGCTCGGGTTCTTGCGCAACGAACGCACGGTCTTGTTGATTTCATCCAATGTGTGGCGACCATCTTCGGCCAGCCCCTGATACTGGCGCAGGCCCTCGCCGGAAAAGCGCTTGAGCCCCACCGATATAGCGCTGGTTTCGCGGTCAAGATCGAGCGCCAGCTTGCGCAGGGCCGTGGCCGCCGCAGAGACGCTTTCAAGCGTGCCGGCCGAGGATTTCGAGCCGATCAGGCCCTGGGCGGAACCGACCAGCGCATCGAGCTTGTCCGAGGTCTTGTTGAGCTTTTCGGTCAGCGCCTTCACATTGGCGATAATGGCGGTGACATCATCGGGCTTTACCGCATTGACGACGCCATCGACATCATTGGTGAGCTTGTCGATGCGCGGCCCCAGCGGCGCAAGGCTCTTGCCGAGCGCTGCGGTGCTTTTCAGGAAAGCCCCGACCCCGGCGGAATTATCGGCAAGCGTCTTGGTGAAGATCTGGATATTGTTGATCGACTGCTGCACCGCACCGATATTGGAACCGAGCAGGGTATTGGCCTTGTCGAGCACCGCGGTCGATTGCTTTGAAAGCGTCTGCACCATGGTGAGCAGGCTCTGGATTTCCGAAGCCTCGGCCTTGATTTCCGGCAATTCGCCCGGCTCTTTGGCGCGCAAGGGCGGCGCATTGGCACTGCCGCCCGACAGCGCCACCGAAGCGACGCCAGTGAGGCCGGTTTGCGACAATTCGGCGTGCGTATCGGTTTTCACCGGCGTGCGGCCGTCAATGGCAATGATCGCCTGCACGGCGCCGGGATTGTCGCGCATCAGGCTGAGGCTTTTGACGGCACCGACGGTGAGGCCGTTGAAGGTCACCGAGGCGCCCTTGCCGAGACCGGCGACCGAGCCCTTGAAAATCACCCGGTAGGAGGTCTGGGCCTGCAATTGCGTGCCGCCGGCAATCCACAGCACGAAACCGAAGACAGCGCCGATCACGGCCAGCGTGAAGGCGCCGATAATGGCATAATGCGCACGCGTTTCCATCGGCCTATCCTTTTTGCGCTGCCAGCACGGGCGCAGGTGCCGCCATCAGTGCACTGACCTGCCGCGCCCGCTTGCCGTGGAAATAGGCCCGCAGCCACGGATGCTCGGCCGCCAGCATCTGCGACATGGTGCCGATGGCAATGACTTTGCCCTCGGCCAGCGCCGCCACACGGTCGCAAATCGCAAACAGCGAATCAAGGTCATGCGTCACCATGAAGACCGTAAGCCCCAGCGATTTTTGCAGATCGGCAATGAGGTCATCAAATTCCGCAGCGCCAATCGGATCGAGGCCCGAGGTCGGCTCGTCGAGAAACAGCAATTCCGGGTCGAGCGCCAGCGCCCGCGCCAAGGCCGCACGCTTGATCATGCCACCGGAAAGTTCAGACGGGAATTTATGGGCAGCATCGGGGGGAAGGCCGACCATGGCCAGCTTCAGCATGGCCAGTTCATCCATGAGCTTTTGCGAAACACGCATATATTCCCGCATCGGCACCTGGATGTTCTGGCGCACGGTCAGACCGGAAAACAATGCGCCTTGCTGAAACAGCACGCCCCAGCGTCGTTCAAGCTGGCGATAGGCTTTGGCGTCAAGCGCGTCAATATCATGGCCGAGCACCTCGATCATGCCGGAGCGCTTCTTGATCAGCCCGAGAATCGTGCGCGTCAGCACTGATTTGCCGGTGCCCGATCCGCCGACGAAGCCGAGCACCTCGCCCTTGCGAATATCAAGATCAAGCCCCTTGAGGATCAGCTTCGTGTCGAAACCCACGACCACATCGCGGACGCGCACGGCATATTCTGCGGTTTTTTGCCTGACGTGAGGGGGTGTCATTGCCGCGCCTAATAATGAATCGCGGCAAAGAATACCGCAAACAGGCCGTCGAGAAAAATCACCATGAAAATGGCCTTGACCACCGAATTGGTGACTTGCCGGCCAAGGGATTCGGCCGAGCCCTTGACGGCAAAGCCCTCGACCGTGGCAATCAGGCCGATGATCAGCGCCATGAAGGGGGCCTTGATCAGGCCGACCGCAAAGGTGTTGACGCCAATGGCCTCCTGCAGGCGGTTGAAATAGGCCTCCGGCGTCAGCCCGCCATAGATGAAGGCGACGACCATGCCGCCGAGAATGGCGGCCTGATCGGCGATGAAGGTGAGCAGTGGCAGGCTGATAATCAGCGCCAACAGGCGCGGGATGACCAGCACCTCGACAGGATCGAGGCCCATGACCTGCAGGGCGTCGATCTCCTCGCGCATTTTCATGGAGCCGAGTTCGGCGGTGATGGCCGAGCCGGACCGGCCCGCCACCATGATCGCCGTCAGCAGCACGCCCAGTTCGCGCAGCACCAGAATGCCGATGAGATCGACCGCATAGGCCGAGGCACCGAAGCGCTGGAGCTGAAAAATACCCTGCTGGGCGACAATGGCGCCGACCAGAAAATTGATCAGGACGATGATCGGCACCGAGCGCAGCGCGAAATTCTCGATGTGATGCACCACCGAAATCGGGCGCAGGCGGCGCGGTGCCACAAAGACGCCGAGCAGCGTGGTGACGATCCTGCCGAGATATTCGAGGCCGCCGACAATATCGCGCCCGGTCTCGGAGATGGTTTCGCCAATGTCGGCGAGAAAAAGCAGCCAGAACGGCTCGACGCGCGGCAGAACCTCAGGGGCAGGTTCGCGTGCGGCATTGACCAGCAGCGATTGCTCGGCAGCATTGGCGCCGCGCAGGGCAATGGGGTTGGAGGCGTTGCTTAATTTGTCGGCGAGGCGATGGATGAGAAAGGCCCCGGCCGTGTCCAGCGCCGCCAAATTCTCAAGATCAAGCGTCAGCGTGTGGCCGGCAGGAAGGGTCGCCGCAATGGCGCGGGCGGCCCGTTCGGCCCGGCGCGCCTCGGCGCTGGTCCATGAGCCGGCAAAGGCGAGAACCGGCCCCTGCCCGCTCTCGATCAGGGATACGGATGGCGCCGGCGTCAATTCCGGCCGTGGCGACGGCTCAGCGGACAAAAGCATGCCCGCGCATCATGGCCGCATCGCGGAGGCCATTCCGCATGCGCCGCATCACCGATTTGCGTATGACCATCATCCGCGCAGCCCCGTCGAACCGACCTATGCCTTAGGTGAAAGGTAAGGCAAAGTCGAGGCAGCAGCCCCACGCCAGGCGCGGAAGGCCCGTCGCCGCCATAAAAGCGCGACGCGGTCGATCACGGGGCTCCGCCCTCGGCCTGCCAATGAAGCACCCTGTAATCAAAATTCTCCTCGAGCGCCGGCTTGATGATCTCAAAATATGGCGACAAATCAAAATCGCGCGGGACAAACAGTGAGTAATGGCGGATGTGCAGAACCTCATCGACGCAGTCAGGACATTGCTGGGTCGCTGCGGCGCGGTGCTCAACCGTCGGCAGCACCGGATAATTGATCGACTGGAAGGCCTGGGCGATCAGCGTCGAGCAAATGGCCCTTGTGGGGTCGCCGCTTCCGAGCGCAATCATCCGCCGCCGCCACTTTGTGGGCACCGGCGGCGTTGGCAACAGATAGCGCGCAAGATCGACGATGTTTCTGAGGTCATAGCGGTGGCCGAGCTGGCGCAGCGCGAAATCTATGATCGCCCGCCGGTCCGCTGCGCCAAGCCCGACCGGCCGGCAGATGCGGGTCGGCACAGTCATGAAGGGCTCGATGCCGACGGTGCGCACGCCAGAGACGAGATCGGCTTCGATGAAGCAATGCGACGGATCAACCAGCAGCCCAGAACCTGGTGGCCCGACATAGAGCGCCGCGTGCGACCAGGTGGACTGGGTCAAATATTTGATGGCGGCGCTGACCTGCGATGAACCCTCGACCAGCACCACATCGCCCGGCACGAGGCTCTTCACCAGTTGGTCCGGCGGCGTCACCGGCGCGGCGCTGTGAACATGCCTCTCCCTGCTCAGAAATCCTGCGAGCGCGCGACCGATTTTTTCAAATAGAGGATTCATGCGCCCCACCCGTTGCGATCCATGGCTTGCAACGACAGTTGCGCTGCGCGCGGCGAAAGGGTTACGTCGGGGACGAACTTGAGCAGACTTTTGCGGGACAAGCAAGGCTTCCGCACAAGCGCCCGTGTCAACGCCGCAGCCGCGGCGCTGCGCGCAGGATGTGTGGGCACAAGTCAGGATGGCAAGCGGCGATGGCGCCTGGTTTCGATAGCCCCTGCCCGCTCACGCCGCCCGGTTGATCAAGGGTAGAAGCTTGTGAAGGGTCTGGATGATCTCGACATTGCGGTTCTCAAAGGCGGCAAAGCGCGCCGCGAGATTGCCGGATATGCGCTCGGCAACTTCGGCGTGCAGCAGGTCGAGCGCCTTGGTCATTTCGGCTTCGAGCCGCTCCAGCCGCTGCTCCAGCGATTCGATGGCCTGGCTTTGGCTGGCGTCGATGGCGGGGGCGGCGGCGGTTGTGGTGGTGTGGATGACCGAGATCGGCACCAGGGTCTTGTCGCCAAGCGGGCCGGGATCATTGCCCTCATCGGCATAAAAGCCCTCGCCTTCGGCGAGATTGAGGCGTTGCGCCAGACTTTGCTCAAGCAGGTTGAGGCGGCGCGTCAGGGTGGTGACATCCTTGAGAATTTCCACTTCGCTGACGCGGATGAACTCGAAACCGACCAGCACATCGCGGTGCCAGCGCAGCCGCGCATAACGGGTCTCGTCACGCGAGGGGATCGAAATCTGGAAAAACTCGGGCAAGGGCACATTTTTCTCGAGCCGCGCACGCGCGCCGGTCGGGCTGAGATCAATGATCGTCAGTTCAGCAATGGCTGGATTTTCATCATCGAAAACTTTGGCCTTGATGGAACATGCTGTGCGATTGCCTTGTCTTTTGCCAATCCATACACTGCGCATGACATTACTCCGAAAACGCGGCTTTTACGACCTGGCAACAGGTTTTGCGCCAAACCTCCTTCAAATCACTTAAAGCACAGGATCCAGAATGAAAGAATTGCCGGAATTCATCGCAGAAAACCCTGTAGCGATTGATCTTGCCGTCGAAATCGAACATTTCCGGCTGGCCCGGCCTTTTGTGATTGCACGCGGCGCGCGCACCCATGCCAGCGTCGTCACTGTCAGCTTGCGGCGCGGCGGGGTGTGCGGGCGCGGCGAGTGCGTGCCCTATGCGCGCTATGGCGAGAGCATCGAGGGGGTGGTTGCCGCCATCGCGGCGCAGCGTGCGGCCTTGCGCCAGGGCATGGACCGGGCCTCGCTGCAACGGGCCATGCCGGCGGGCGCGGCCCGCAATGCGCTGGATTGCGCCTTGTGGGATCTCACCGCCAAGGAAGCAGGATGCCGCGCCTGGGAGATCGCCGGCCTTGCCGCCCCTGCCCCGACCATCACCGCCTTCACGCTGTCGCTTGGCACGCCCGAGGCCATGGCGGCGCAGGCGGCGCACGAGGCGGCCCGGCCCTTGCTCAAGCTCAAGCTTGGCGGCCATGGTGATGCCGCGCGCCTGCATGCGGTGCGGGCCGCGGCACCGCAGGCCGAACTCATCGTCGATGCCAATGAGAGCTGGGATGAAGCGGTGCTCGACGAAAATTTCGCCGCCTGCCTTGCCTGCGGTGTCACGCTGGTCGAGCAACCGCTGCCGGCCGGCAAGGACGGGGTTCTGGCGGACCTACCGCGCCATATCAGGCTTTGCGCCGACGAGAGCGTGCATGATCGCCATGGCCTCGCCAGCCTCCGCCGGCGCTATGACATGATCAACGTCAAGCTCGACAAGACCGGCGGACTGACCGAGGCGCTGGCGCTGATCGATGCGGCGCGCCAGCTCGGCTTTGGCATATTCGTCGGCTGCATGGTGGCGTCCTCGCTCGGGATTGCCCCTGCCATGATGCTAACCGGCGCGGCTGATTATGTCGATCTCGACGCGCCGCTGCTGCTGGGCGAGGACCGGGTGCCGGCCATGGCCTGCGCGCAATCGCTGCTGCAACCGCCCGTGGCCGCGCTCTGGGGCTGAAGCGAATCAGCTGTGCCGACGCAGCACAGCCTGGCCGGCCGGTTTCAGCTGCCCTGCCGGCCGTAGGGCGGCGCAGGAATATCCATATGGGCGCGGCGCAGCGCGGCTGACCAGCGCTCGCGCAGATCGTGGAAATAGGGCTCGCCCGGCTCGATGCGGGTCTTGAGATCAAATGCCATGGCATCGCGCCGCAGCATGATGAAATCTAGCGGCATGCCGACGCCGAGGTTGGAGCGGATGGTCGAATCCATGGAAATCAGCGCCACCTTGAGGGCGTCATTGAGATCCATCTCATAGGTGACGGCGCGGTCGAGAATGGGCTTGCCGTATTTGTGCTCGCCAATTTGCAGATAGGGCGTGTCCGGCGTTGCCTCGATGAAATTTCCGGCGCGGTACATCAAATAGAGCTTCATCGCCTGGTTTTTGATTTGCCCGCCAAAGAGCATGGTGAAATCCAGCGAGGTGCCGGCCTGCTCGATGGCGATTCCCTCGGACTGGTAAGCGTGGCGCACCACCTCGCCGATGAATTGGGCGGCGCGGAACATGGTGGGCTGGTCCAGCAGGGTGCGCGTGCCCTCGGCAGTCTCAAAGCCTTCACGCAGCACCGCAAGGATGCTCTGGGTGAAAGCGAGATTGCCGGCGGTGGCGAGCGCGAAAAGCTTCTCGCCGGGCTGCTCGAAGACATGCAGCTTGCGGAAGGTCGCGATATTGTCGAGGCCGGCATTGGTGCGGGTATCGGCCAGCACGACGAGACCCTGTTGCAGGCAGATGCCGACACAATAAGTCATGAGCGGTCACATACTCTCGAAGCTTGCGGGCGGGCCGCTCATTGGGCGGATGTGGCGATAATTTGCGAGACATGCACGGCAACGTCAAGGGTCTCGGTGCCGCCGCCCGCCCGTGATCCACGCACCGGCGCGGCATCATGGGCATTGGTGCCAATGGCAACCCGCACATAACGCTCATCGACGCACACGCCATTGGCCGGATCAAAGCCGATCCAGCCCAGGCCCTCAATATAGGCCTCGGCCCAGGCATGGCCGGCGGTTTGCTCGGTGGTTTCATGCAGAAGGTAATAACCGCTGACGTAACGGGCCGGAATATCAAGCACATGCGCGGCGCTAAGGAACACTTGCGCAAAATCCTGACAGACGCCGCTATGATTGGCCCAGGCCTCGGCGGCGCTGGTCATCATCGAGGTTTCGCCGAGGACAAAGCGCATCTGCGCCTGAATGGCGCGCATCAGCGCATGCAGGGTGGCAACGCTGTCGGCGCCCTCGGCTGCCCGCAATCCAAAGGCAAATTGCGCGATTGCCGGATCGGCGCGGGTCAGGTCGCTGGAGCGCAACCAGAAGCCGGGCGGAAACGTCTCGCGGGTGCCGCTGACCCTGCCTGCAGTGTCCGCGGTATCGACAATGCCGGAAACCGTGACATTGACCTCGCTGACCGGGCCTTCAATGAAAAAGGTACGGGTGATGTTACCGAGAGCATCCTCGCCCGCCAGCAGCAGGCCATCGGCATCTATGGCGATACGCCAATCGCGCACGAACTGGCCGTCATGGGCACGCGGCGTCAGGCGCAGCACCTGCATGGCGTGACGCACCGGCACGCCATAATGGTAGCGGGTGTTATGGCTGAGTTTCAGACGCATGTCATTGCAGATACTGGCTGGCTATGGCGCTGCCAAGCCGGTTGTTGTCATTGATGAAGCCGCCGAGGAACTCATGCAGGCCCTGCTGGAACAGCCGGTCGATCGGCGTGTTCTGCAATTGCGCCAGCATCGCGCGCGCCAGACGCTGGCTTTCGCCCTGGCGCCCGTAAAGATCGGCGATCCGCTCCAGAAAGCGGGTAATCTCGCCATAGACGGCGATCAGCGAGCGCGGCTGTTCCGGGCGCAGGATCAGAAAATCCGCCACCAGCCAGGGCTTGACGCTCTCGCGGTAAACCCACTGGAACGAGGTGAGGGCGGAAACCGAGCGCAGCAGCGAGGTCCACTGGAAATAATCCAGCCCGCCGCCGACCGATTCGCTTTGCGGCAGCAGCACGTGATATTTCACGTCGAGCAGGCGGGCAGAATTGTCGGCGCGCTCGACAAACGTGCCAAGTCTCTGGAACCAGTAGGGATCCGTGCGCAGCATGGTGCGATAGGCGACGCTGTCAAAGCGCAGCGAGGTCTCCATGATCATCGCCAGGAACCTGGCCAGCGCCGGCCCGCTGATATCGGCAAAATCGACATTCTGCAAAGCCAGCCAGGCGCCGTTGACCACCTCCCACATTTCCGCGGTCATGGCGCCGCGCACCGCCCGCGCATTGGTGCGGCAGGTCTGGATGCAGGCGAGGATCGAGTTGGGATTATCGGGCGAGGCAACCAGAAAATCGACCACCGACTCGCGCGTCGCCTTCTCGCGGTGTTGCCTGAACAAACTCCCACAACCAGCTGTGGCGACAGCGCTTTCCCACTCGTTCATCGTGCCGGAATATTCGGTCGGGAGGGTTGACATGCGCGAGGCGACATCGAGCACTCGCGCCAGATTTTCCGCCCGCTCCATATAGCGGGACAGCCAGAACAAACTGTCAGCAGTGCGGCTCAGCATGGCAGGATCACTCTTTGCTCATCAATGCGGTAAGGCGGGCGCGGCCGGATCATCATCAACCACCCAGGTGTCCTTGGTGCCGCCGCCCTGCGAGGAATTGACCACGAGCGAGCCGGCCGTCATCGCCACGCGCGTCAGGCCGCCCGGGACGATGCGCACCTTGTCGGCGCCGCAAAGCACGAAGGGGCGCAGATCGACGTGGCGCGAGGCGATGCCATTGTCGAGAAAGCACGGCACGGTCGAGAGCGACAGGGTCGGCTGGGCGATATAGGCAGAAGGATCATGACGCAGCCGGGCAGCAAAGGCATCGAGTTCGGCGCGTGAGGCATGCGGCCCGACCAGCATGCCGTAACCACCCGAGCCATTGACTTCCTTGACCACCATCTCGCCAAGATGGGCGAGCACATATTTCAGGGCATCCTGCTCACGACAGCGCCATGTTGGCACATTTTTGAGCAGCGGCTCCTCGCCGGAAAAAAACCGGACGATCTCCGGCATGTAGCTGTAAATGGCCTTGTCATCGGCAATGCCGGTGCCGACCGCATTGGAAATCGTGACATTGCCGGCCTCATAGGCGGACATCAGACCCGGCACGCCGAGGGCTGAATCCGGCCGGAAGGCCAAGGGATCGAGATAATCATCATCGATGCGCCGGTAGATGACATCGACGCGCTTGGGGCCCTCGGTGGTGCGCATGAACACGACATTGCCGCGCACGAACAGATCGCGGCCCTCGACCAGTTCGATGCCCATCTTGTCGGACAGAAAGCTGTGCTCATAATAGGCCGAATTCAGCGCGCCCGGGGTGAGAAGCACGATTTCCGGCTCTTTGGAGGCGCTCGCCGGGGCGAGCGAGCGCAGGGTTGCCTTCAGCTTGTCGGGGTAATCATCGACCGGGCGCACCCGCATTTTCGAGAAAAGCTCGGGAAACAGCCGGAACATGACCTCGCGGTTTTCCAGCATGTAGGAAACCCCCGAGGGCGTGCGGGCATTGTCCTCCAACACATAAAGATCATCCTCGCCGCAGCGCACGACATCAATGCCGGCAATGTGGACATATTGGCCGGCAGCCGGCTTGATGCGGGTCATTTCCGGGCGGAAGGCGGCATTGCGGAGCACCAGATCCTCGGGGACGATGCCGGCCCGGACGATCTCGCGGGCGCCGTAAACATCGGCGATAAAGGCATTGAGGGCCCGCACCCGCTGCTCCAGCCCGGCTTCAAGCTTCTTCCATTCCTTCATGGCGAGCAGGCGCGGGATGATGTCGAAGGGAATCAGCCTTTCGCCACCCTGCTCGTCGCCATAAACCGAAAAGGTAATGCCGATGCGCCGGAACATGGCCTCAGCCTCGCCGCGCCGGTGCGCGAGTTGATCGCCCGGGGTGGCGGCCAGCCAGTCGGAGAGGCCGGCATAGACCTCGCGGGTGGCACCATCATCGCCGTTCATTTCATCAAAGGCCAAGGCAATCTCCCTACCGTTTGACATGTGGGCAAGCAATTCGGGTGCCATGATCTCCCGCTTTGCCGCAGGCGAGGGTTGCATGCTGCGCTTCTGGCCGCAAGCCAGGCTGCCGGCGGCGCGGTTCAGGCAAGGACGCAGCTGAAAACAGCGGCATTTCTGCCCCTTTGACGCCCCGGCGATACATCCGGCGCCGGGACCGGCGCACCCGGGAGGCCCTGCCGGCTATGTTGCAACCAATTGTCATACGGCGCAGGCTGAAGGCAGATGCATCCGAATCGCCGGAGGAAGGCTGCCTTGGGACTTGTGCTGACGTTCCGGCTTCGTCTTTCGCGCGCGCGACATCGCGCCGTGACATGGCCTCGCCATGAGTGACGCGACCCTCAGCGCCGGGCGGCTGGTCCTGCAACGTGCTGGCACCGGCACGCGGCTGTTTTTCCTTGCCAATGGCTTTGCCATTGCCTGCTGGGCGCCGCTGGTGCCCTTTGCCAAGGCGCGTCTTGGCAGCGGCGATGGTGAACTGGGGCTGCTGCTCGCCTGTATTGGCCTCGGCTCGATCGCCGCCATGGCGATCTCGGGGATATATAGCGCCCGCTACGGCCCGCACCGCGTCATGCTGGCGAGCGGCTTCGGCCTGATCGTGCTGCTGCCACCGCTGGCCTTTGCCTCATCCTCGCCCGGCCTCGGTGCTGCGCTGTTTCTTTTCGGTGCGGCGCTGGGCTCGCTCGATGTCGCCATGAACATGCACGGGGTCGAGGTCGAGCGCCAGGCGCGCCAGCCGCTGATGTCCGGCTTTCATGCACAATTCAGCATTGGCGGGGTCGTCGGCGCGGCGCTGATGACGCTGCTGTTGTGGCTGGGCGTCGGGCCGCTGGCCTGCACCCTCGTGGATGCCGGGCTGATTGGTGTGCTGCTGGCCCTTGCCGCCCCGCGAATCCTGCGGCAGGCCGAGGCTTCACCCGGCCCGATCTTCGCGCTGCCGCATGGATTCGTGCTGATTCTCGCGCTGCTGGCGGCGGCGATGTTTCTGGCTGAAGGCGCCGTGCTCGACTGGAGCGCCGTGCTGCTGGTGGGCCAGCATCTGGCACCGGCGACCCGCGGCGGCATTGGCTTTGCGTTTTTCTCGGTGGCGATGACGCTCGGGCGGCTCGGTGGCGACCGGCTGGTGGCGGCACTGGGTGACCGCACCACCATGGTTGGCGGCGCGACGCTGGCCATGCTCGGTTTCATCATGGTGTTGCTGGCCCCTGCCCTCGTCGTGGCCCTCACCGGCTTTGCCCTGGTCGGGCTTGGTGCCGCCAATATCGTGCCGATCCTGTTTCGCCTCGGCGGCACGCAGCGCTTCATGCCGGCGGGCCTCGCCATAGCGGCGATCTCGACCACCGGCTATGCCGGCGGGCTGGCCGGGCCGGCGGCGATGGGTCTGTTCGCGCACTGGTTCGACCTTGCGCACGCCTTCTGGCTGCTGGCCGGGCTGATGGCGCTGGTGGCGGTGGCGGGCCGAAGGGTGACGGGGCTGATCTTGCGCGACGGAGCGTGACGAGGCCTCGCCCTACCCCGCCAAAATCCGCTCCAGACGGCGGTCGGGCACCAGCCAGAACAGCGCGACCACGGCATAAAGCGCCAGCGAGACGTAATGCGACAGCGGCGTCAGTGCCAGCGCCAGCATATAGAGCACCACCGAGAGCATGCCCTTGCGGTCGGTTCCCAAAGCCTGATGCAGGGCGGAATCGGTTGGATGCAAGGCCAGCAGGGTGCGGGTCATCAGCGACCAGGCGACGCCCGACATGATCAGCAGCACGCCATAAAAGGCCACCGGCAGGCTGGCAAACTGGCTGTGCCCCATCCATTCGGTGGCGAAGGGAATGAGCGAGAGCCAGAACAACAGGTGCAGATTGGCCCAGAGCGTCATGCCGCTGACGGCGGTGACCGCCTGAAACAGGTGGTGATGATTGTTCCAGTAAATGCCGACGAATATGAAGCTCAGCACATAGATGCCGAGGGTGGGCGCCAGTTGCAGCAGGGCTTGCGGCCCGGCGCTGGCTGGCACTTTCAGTTCAAGCACCATAATGGTGATGATGATGGCGACGACACCATCGGTGAAGGCGGTGAGGCGTTCGGGCTTCATGGGTCTCTCATGCTTTCATCAGCCATTCGTGGGCGGGGTCATTGTGGAATTTCCAGATGCGCTTCGGCCCGGCCATGACATTGAGATAAAACAGGTCATAGCCATGCGCGGCACCAACCGGATGATAGCCGCGCGGCACCAGCACCACGTCGCGGTCCTCGACGGTGATGGTTTCATCGAGGGCACGGTCATCGGTATAGACCCGTTGCACGCCATAGCCCTGCGGCGGGTTGAAGCGATGGTAATAGGTTTCTTCGAGCTGGCTTTCGGCCGGCAAGGCGTCGCGATCGTGCTTGTGCGGCGGGTAGCTCGACCAGTTGCCGGCCGGGGTGATGACCTCGACCACCAGCAGGCTTTCGGCATGCGGGCTGCTGTCGGGGAGAATATTGGCGACATGGCGGGTGTTGCTGCCCTTGCCGCGGGTTTCCTGACCGACGTCAGAAGGCGCGATCAGCCGGGCCGGCAAAAGCCCCTGCGCCGGTGCCGAACACAGCGCCACCTCGCAGGGCGAGGTTGCCTTCAGCACCATATGCGCGCGCGGCGGCACATAGGCCGATGAGGGTGGCCCGGCAAAAGGCCCCTCGCGCCCGCCAATCGAGCCCAATAAGTGGCCCCCGACCTCGACATTGACGGAGCCGGCGAGCGGCACGACGCAAAATTCGCGCGAGCCTGTATCGACGGTGACGACCTCGCCGGCTGCAAGCCGGTGCACGGCAAAGCCAACATAGGTCCAGTGCGCCGATTGCGGTGTGACCTCATGGATGCAGCCGCTGGTGCCGCGGGGCCGCAAGTGGAGATGTGATGACATGGGAGACCTCGTGGGTTGGATGTGTGGAAAACCTGTCAGGCCCGCGCCTCGGCGGTCGCGACGGCCAGCGTCATGGCGAGGGCATGGGTGGCGGCCAGCGAGCGAAAGGCGCCAAAATCGGCTTCGGCGATCTCGAGCCAGACATCGGCCAGCGGCGCCAGCGGCGAGAACGGACTGTCGGTGATGGCGACGACCGGCACCGACCGCTCCTTGGCGCTGCGGGCGGTCTCCAGCGTCACCGCCGCATAGGGCGAGAAGCTCACGACCACCAGAGCATCGCCACTGCGCGCCGAATTGACCTGTTCGGGAGCCATGCCGCCGGAATTGTCGATCAGGACGGCGCGGACATCGAGCTTGGAAAAGGCATAGAACAGCGCCGCCGCCATCGGATAGACCCGGCGCGCGCCCAGCAGGTAAACCGTGTCGGCGCGCGCCAGCAAAGTTACGGCATTTTCGAGTGCGCCCGGATGCAGCGAGGCTCGGGCCCGGGTCAGCGAGACCTCGGCCGCCCTTGCAAAGCCATCGAACATAGTGATCGGCCCGCCGGCACCGCGCAGGGTGGCGAGCCGCTGGCGATAATCGGGAAAGCCATGGCGCAACCTTGTGCGATAGAGCGCCTGCAACTCCGAAAACCCGGAAAAACCGATGGACTTGGCAAAGCGCACCAGTGTTGAAGGCTGCACATGCGCGGCCTCGGCAACTTCGGCGGCGGTGGCAAAGGCAAAATCCTCGGCGTGGCTCAGCACGAATTCCGCCACCTGGCGCAAACGCTTGGGCATGGCAGGCCCGCTCTCGCGCAGCCGCACCTGCAAGGCTTCAAATTCATGCAAACTCTGGTCCATTCCCGCCCGGCTCCGCTGTTGCTGTGGCTATCATGCCCTGAATGAAATGGAATTGAAATTCCATTTTTGCGATTATCCGTTTCATAATGGCATTTTTTGATGAATGTCCTTGTCAGTGGAGACCCGGCGGGGCAATCTTGCCGCCATAAACAAGGGAGATGTGGTGATGGCCTCGATGGATCTGGGAATGAGTGACAAGGTGAAGCCTCTGGTTGAGAAGGTTCGCCATATGATTCACAGCGAGGTCATGCCACTCGAAGGTGAATATGAGGCCGAAATCGGCAAGAGTGGTGACCGCTTCAAGCCGACGGCGCGGATGATCGAGATTCTCGAAGGCCTGAAGGCCAAGGCCAAGGCGCAGAATCTGTGGAATTTCTGGCTGACTGATTCCAAGCGCGGCTATGGGCTCAGCACCGTGGAATATGCCTACCTGGCTGAAGAAATGGGCTGGTCGCATCTGGCTGCCGAGACCTTCAACTGCTCGGCGCCCGATACCGGCAATATGGAAGTGCTGGAGCGCTATGGCTCGCAGGCGCAAAAGGAGCGCTGGCTGCCGGACCTGCTGGAGGGGCGCACGCGCTCGGCCTATCTGATGACCGAGCCGCAGGTGGCCTCGTCTGACGCCACCAATATCGCCATGGAAGCGGTGCTGAAGGATGGCAACTGGGTGCTCAACGGCGAGAAATGGTGGTCGTCGGGTGCCGGCGATCCGCGCTGCTCGCTCTATATCGTCATGGTCAAGAGCGACCCTGCCGCTGCCAAGCACCAGCAGCACAGCCAGATTCTGGTGCCGGCCGCCAGCAAGGGGGTCGAGGTGCTGCGCGCCATGCAGGTGTTTGGCCAGGATGATGCGCCGCATGGCCATATGCACATCCGTTTTCGCAATGTCACCGTGCCGGCCGATCATGTGATCCTCGGGCCGGGACGCGGTTTCGAGATCGCCCAGGGGCGGCTCGGGCCGGGGCGCATCCACCATTGCATGCGGGCCATTGGCCAGGCGGAGCGGGCGCTTGAATATCTGTGCCGGCGCGCCAGTGCCCGCAGCGCCTTTGGCAAGAAGCTCGCCGATCTTGGTGCCAATTACGACATCATCGCCGAATGCCGCATGGATATTGAAATGGCGCGGCTGCTCTGCCTCAAGGCCGCCCATGCCATGGATCATCTCGGCGTCAAGGCAGCGCAGCCGCTGATTTCACAGATCAAGGTCGTGGCCCCGCGCATTGCCCTGAAAATCACCGATGAGGCGATCCAGATGCATGGCGGCGCCGGTGTCAGCCAGGATTTCCCGCTGGCAAGGATGTGGACCGGGCTGCGCACCCTGCGCCTTGCCGATGGCCCGGATGCGGTGCACCGGCGGCAGGTGGCACGGGCCGAGCTGAAGCGCTACGCCAATTGATGCGGCGCTGCGCCTGGGCGCTGCTTTTTGCGGCGCTGCTCGGCCCTGGCGGGCCGGCATCGGCGCAGGGCCTGCGCCTGCAGATCGACGGGCCGGCGCAGGTCATGTTCACGCCATCGCAGGGCTGCGATGGCAATGATATTCCCGATGCCCCGGCAAGGGTGTTTCGCGCGCCGGACAACAGCCTCGTCATGTTCGGCCTGCATGACACCAACCGCGCCTTTCGCGGGCCCGACCTCGACCATATGAAGCTCGATTGCGGCGTGGTTCTGGCCTCGCCGGGGAATGCCGATCCGGCGGCCTATGATGACCATTCGTGGATCACCGCGCTGTTTACGCGCGATGGCCGCCATGTCAGCGCGCTGATCCATCATGAATATCACGGCAACGAGCATGAAGGTGCCTGCCGCTTCACCTCGATGATGGCCTGCTGGTACAATACCATCCTTGAGGCGGCATCATCCGACAGCGGCCGGCATTTCCAGCATCAGGCCAGCGCGGTGGTGGCCAGCGTCCCGTTCCGCGCCGATGCCTTCCAGGGCCGCCATCGCGGGTTTTTCAACCCCTCGAACATCGTGCCCTGGCATGGCGCCGCCTATTTCATGGCGAGCACGACCGGATGGCAGGGCCAGCCGGGCGGTGTGTGCCTGTTCAAGAGCCGCACGCCGGAAATCGCCGGTTCGTGGCGCGCCATTGACGGGCATGGCTTTGCTGCCGATTTCCCCGATCCCTACCGGCACAAGGTGTCGATGACGACGCATTGCCAGGTGATCGCCCCGTTCCCGGCGCCGGTCGGCGCGCTGGTGCGGCTGCGCGGGACGCATGAATTTTTGGCAATCTTCATGGCCAAGCGCGATGACCGGCTGTTCCCTGTTTCGGGGTTTTATTATGCCGCAGGCAAGGACTTGCTGCACTGGGGCCTGCCGCATCTGCTGTTGGCCGGAGCGACCTATTATGATGATCCGTGCAGCACCGGCGGCCAAGTCATAGCCTATCCGTCCTTGATCGATCCTCAGGCAAAATCACGCATTTTTGCCGATAGCGGCGCTTCGCCCTGGCTTTATTACACCTCGGCGAGGGTCAAGGGCTGCACCATCACCAGCGCGCGTGACCTGCTGCGGCGCCGGCTGGCGGTGCAAGGGGCGCCCTAGGGGGTGCTTTGGTTGCGGGGCGAATTAACATTTTTTAAGCTTGGTGCCGGCGGGATTGTCGGGCTGCGCCTTAGCTTGGTAAGGTTCAGGTCTTGCGTTGTCGCTTTGCAGAATCGGCCGTGCTGAAAATTCTGCGCCGGAAGGTCGTCTCCATGTCATCATTTCGGGTCATGTCATCATTTCGCGTCGTGTCGCCCCTTCGCGCTGCAGCCCTTGCCCTGCTCTGCGCCAGCGCCCTGACACACGCCCCTGCGGCCGCTGCCACTCCGGCATGGCCGCAGGACAACAGCGATATCAAGCCTGATCCCGATGTGCATTTCGGCGTGCTCGCCAATGGCATGCACTATATTATCCAGCGCAATCTCACGCCGCCCGGTCAGGCGGTGGTGCGCATGCGGGTCGGCTCGGGCTCGGATGACGAGACCGATGCGCAGCGCGGCCTCGCGCATGTGCTGGAGCATATGTCGTTCAAGGGTTCCAAACATGTGCCCAAGGGCGACATGGTGCAGATTCTTGAGCGCAAGGGCCTCGCCTTTGGCGCCGACACCAATGCCCAGACCGCCTTTCGAGCCACGACTTTCGAACTCGACGTGCCGGAATCCAAAGGTGACACGCTCGATACCGTGCTGATGCTGATGCGCGAGACCGCCAGCGAGTTGACGCTCGATCCCAAGGCTCTGGAGCCGGAACGCGGCGTGGTGCTGGCGGAAGCGCGGATGCGCGACACCCCCGGCTACCGCGCCATGACGCAGGCGCTGCGCTTCGCCATGCCAGACACGCTCTATGTCAAACGCTTTCCGATCGGCAAGGTGCATGTCGTGCAAACGGCACCGGTGAGTGAGATCCGCAAATATTACGAGGCCAATTACCGCCCGAAGCGCACCACGCTGATTGTCGTCGGCGATGTCGACGTCAAGAAAGTCGAAGCGCTCATCCACCAGCATTTCGATTCATGGAAGCCGCAGGCACCAGCGCTGCCGCGGCCGGATTTCGGGACGATCAAGCCCGGTGGCACGGCGGTGAAAGTGATCAATGAGCCGGGTGCGGCGACCAGCCTTGAAATCAGCTATGCCCGGCCCTTCAAGGAGCACCGCGATACGGTCGCCAACGAGACCCGGCAATTGCAGGAACGGGTGGCCAGCGCGATCTTCAGCAAAAGATTGATGCAGCGCGTCAATGAGGCCAATCCGCCGTTCATGAGCGGCTATGCCGGCTCAAACACCATCGAGCGCACTGCCAGAGGTGGCGTGATCGGGGTTTCGGCGACGCCGCAGGGCTGGTCGCGGGCGCTGGCGGCGACAACACGGGCGCTGCGGCAGATCGTGCATTATGGCGTCACCGCCCATGAGGTGGCGCTCGCCACCAGGGACATCGAGGTGTCGTTCCAGGCCGCAGCCGAATCGGCGTCGACGCGCACGTCAACGTCGATTGCCCAGAATATGCTGAGCAATGTTTCGCAAAACGGTGTCATTACCAGCCCGGCGCAGGATCTGGCGCTGTTTGAGGCCGCCAAGCCGAAACTGACGGTGGCTACCGTCAATGCCGCGCTCAAACACATGTTCAGCGGCAGCGGCCCGACGGTCATCGTCACCAGCGCCCCGGTCGCCGGCCTCAATGACCAGACGCTGGCCAAGGCCTTTGCCGCCGACGAGGCCGCGCCGCTGGCACCGCCGCCGGCACCTATCGCCAAGGCCTGGCCCTATACGAATTTCGGCACGCCCGGCAAGGTCATCAGCGACCGGCACATTGCCGATCTCGGTGTCGACGAGATCGAGTTTGCCAATCACGTCCGCCTCAACGTCAAGTCGACCGCCTTTCGCAAGGACCAGATCCTCGTCAGTGTGGATTTCGGCCAGGGGCGGCTCGGGCTTGATCCCAAGGCGCCGTCGAGTGCCTGGCTGACCCACGCCTTTCTGGCGGGCGGGCTTGGCAAACTGACCCCCAATCAATTGCAGGATGCGGCCACCGGCCATGTCGTGCAGACCGATTTTGAGATCGGCGAGGACCATTTTCGCCTGTCGGGCAGTACGAGGCCGCAGGATTTTGCCTTCGAAATGCAGATGCTGGCCGCCTATATGACCGACCCGGCCTATCGCGCCGAGGCGGTGGCACGGCTGCGGCAAAGCTATCTCAGCGCCCTGCCCCAGCTCGATGCAACCATGTCAGGTGCGCTGACCAAGTCGCTGGACGGTTTCATCCATGGCAATGACCGGCGCTGGGGCTTTCCCAGCGAGGCCAATATCAAGGCGGCGACGCCGCAACGGCTGAAGGCGCTGATGGCGGCGCCGCTGGCGCATGGGCCGGTCGAGATCACCATTGTCGGCGATATCAGCAAGGATGCGGCGGTGGCCGAAATCGCCCGGACTTTCGGCGCCCTGCCAATGCGGGACGATGTCGCGGCCGTGACGCCGGCCACCGAGACATTGCCAAAGCCCTCGGCGACACCCACCGTCATCATGCATGGCGGCAAGGCCGATGAGGCCTCTTCGATTGCTATCTGGCCAACGCAGGGGCTGTTCGTCAACCTGCAGCAGGACCGGGCGATCATGCTCGCGCGCGACATTTTGCAAAACCGGCTGCTGGCGCGCCTGCGGGTCAAGGATGGTGCTACCTATTCGCCGCAGGGCACGGCCATGTTCTCGTCAAGCGTGCCAAGCTATGGCTATGTCTATGAAAGGATCGACACCAAGCCGCAATTCGTGCCCAAGGTGTTTGCCGCCATCAATGAAGTGACGGCGGATATGGCCAAAAATGGCGTGACGCCCGACGAAATGGTGCGCGCCAAGGCGCCGAGCCTCGAAGAGCGCAAGCACATGTTCACCAATAATGAGTTCTGGCTTGCCGATCTTTCCGGGATTCAGGCGCATCCGCAGGAACTCGATGTGATTCGCACGCTGGCAACCGGAATGGAGAAAATCACCGCGGCCGATGTTCAGGCAGCGACAAGGCGGTTTCTGACGCAAAAAAATATGGTTTCCTTCATCGCCAAGCCGGGCAAAGCCTTGCGCTGAGCGGCGCAGCGCCCGAAATTGCGCCACGCCCCTTCCACAGCGGCAGCGCATGTGGCACAAGCGCAGCCGTCACGCGGACGTGGCGAAACCGGTAGACGCAGCAGACTTTAATTGGAGTGCCCGGCGGGGAAACCCCCGGTGCAGAACCGCTCAAATTCGGGGAACGCCGTTCATGCGGCCAATCCCGAGCCAAGCCCGCCCCGGCGGGAAGGTGTAGAGGCCAGACGGGCGGCGCCTTCGGCTCGGTGAGCCATGGCGAAGGGATGGTCCAGACCACGAACGCCGGGCCGGCACGCGGCCAGGCGGCGGCGCAAGCCGAAGTGGTACGAAAATCTGTTTCCTGTAACCAGGAGTGCGGGTTCAAGCCCCGCCGTCCGCACCACTCCCCAACCCGGCATGCTGGCGCGGCGGCTGCCATCGCGGTGGATTTTTTCCCGACGGTCGTGCGCGCGCATTGACAGGCGCGCCCGGGCACTTCATGCAGGCGCCGCGTCGTTTTTGTGACGTTTTGCCGAGGGCGTTATCTGATTATGGCCAGACTGGTGATGAAATTTGGCGGCACGTCCGTCGCCAATATCGAGCGCATCCGCAATGTCGCGCTGCATGTCAAGCGTGAGGTCGATGCCGGCAACGAGGTTGCGGTCGTCGTCTCGGCCATGTCCGGCAAGACCAATGAACTGGTGGCATGGTGCCGCGATATCTCGCCGCTGCATGATGCGCGTGAATATGATGCCGTGGTCGCCTCGGGCGAGATCGTCACCGCCGGATTGCTGGCCATAGCCCTACAAAATCTCGGCATTGGCGCCCGCTCCTGGCAGGGCTGGCAGATTCCAATCCTGACATCGGATGCCCATGGCTCGGCGCGCATCGAGAGCATCCATGGCGACGAGATCGTCAAGCGCTTCGCCGAGCGTCAGGAAGTTGCGGTCGTCGCCGGGTTCCAGGGCCTTCACAAGGCCACCGGGCGGGTGACGACACTAGGGCGCGGCGGTTCCGATACCAGCGCCGTGGCGCTGGCGGCGGCGATCAAGGCGGACCGGTGCGATATTTATACCGATGTCGACGGCGTCTACACCACCGATCCGCGCGTTGTGCCCAAGGCGCGGCGCATGGACAAGATCGCCTTCGAGGAAATGCTTGAGATGGCGTCGCTGGGCGCCAAAGTGTTGCAGGTGCGCTCGGTCGAAGTCGCCATGGTGCATGGCGTCAAGACCTATGTGCGGTCGTCGTTTGATCCGCCGGACAATCCCAGCCCCGGCACCCTGATCTGTCATGAGGAGGATATTGTGGAACAACAAGTTGTCACCGGCATTGCCTTCACGCGCGATGAAGCACAGGTGACGCTGCGGCGCGTGGCCGACAAGCCCGGCGTCGCCGCGGCGATTTTTGTGCCGCTGGCCGAGGCCAATATCAATGTCGACATGATCATCCAGGTGGTATCTGATGACACGACCACGACCGATCTGACCTTCACCGTGCCCGCTGCCGATTATGAAAAGGCCCGCCAGGTGCTGGAAAAGGCACAGCCGATGATCGGCTATACCAACCTGCAGGGCGCCACCGATCTCGTCAAAGTGTCGGCCATCGGCATCGGCATGCGCAGCCACGCCGGCGTTGCCGCGCGGGCCTTCAAGGCGCTAGCGGAAAAAGGCATCAATATCCGTGCCATCACCACCTCGGAAATCAAATTCTCGGTGCTGATCGACGCCGCCTATACCGAGCTGGCGGTGCGCACGCTGC
The DNA here is from genome assembly GCA_019075905.1 of Hyphomicrobiales bacterium. Taxonomy (GTDB): domain Bacteria; phylum Pseudomonadota; class Alphaproteobacteria; order Rhizobiales; family Beijerinckiaceae; genus REEB77. The sequence goes on along the minus strand of JAGXAM010000009.1, from coordinate 34,938 downwards.
ACATGCTTTACGGGCTCGACAAGGTCTGACGCGAAGGCTGGCGGATCCGGCGCGGCTGTCGCAAAACTGTTGCAAGGCGCATGCAGGGGACGCTGGCGCGTTCGTTGACGGGCACCGCATCGGTCAAGGGGAGAGGTGCGGCATGGTGAGGTCGGGGTTGGTCGGCGCAGCGCTGGTGGCAGCCGCCTTGCAGCCATGCCTTGCTGATGATGCCGCGGCACCGGCCCAGACGGCCGACAAAAGCGCCTACACCCTGTTCAACCCGACACCCAAAGCGCTTTTGCGCGAATTTTCGCCGCACCGCCCCGGCAAGGCCAACAGCGCGACCACGCTCGATGCCGGCCAGATCGAACTAGAATCCGACTTCGTCAACATCACCAATGATCCCCTGAATTCAGTGCACCCGGGCACGCGGGCCATGACGATCGGCGCGCCGATTCTTTATGTCGGCCTGACGAATTTCATGGAACTCGACATCGGCACCAACCTGTTCAATTTCCAGTCGCAATTTGACGGCACAAGTACCACCAAAGCCCATGGCTTTGGCGACAGTTCGGTGGCGCTCGGCATCAACCTGTTCGGCAATGAGGGTGGCCCAGCGCTCGGGCTGGTGCCCTCGGTGAAAATTCCGACGGCGAAGGACCCGCTCGGCAACGGCTATGCCGAATATGCGCTGGCTGTGCCCTTTGCCTTCAACATTCCGGGCAATGGCCAGGCTGAGGTCGAAGCCGATTACGGCTATATCCGCAATGATGCCAATAATGGCTATACCAGCAGCTATGGCTTTGTGGCCAATGTCTCCTACCGGACGCCGGTCAAGCATCTGGGTGTCGGCATCGAGCTGGCGGGTTCAGTGCCGATGGACACGCGGCAGTTCAGTCTCAGCCTCGATCCGTTCGTGACCTATCTTGTCGCCAAAAACCTGCAGATTGATGCCGGCGCCTATCTCGGCCTCAACAAATATACCCCGCGCGCCATTTTCTATACCGGCTTTGCGCGCCGGTTCTAGGCGGGCAAGGCCGCCCGGCAGGTGCCATCAGCGGCGGTGATCCAGACAAGGCGCTGCTGGCGGATCATGTAATTGACATGGCCTTGCGCCTCGCTGAAAGCAAAGCTCATCTGGTGGGGATCGAGCGCCCGGGTGAACAGCAGCGGCACGATCTCGGCCACTGATTGCGGCCCCGTCGCGCAGGCTCTGGCGATGAGCTCGCAGCGGGCATCATGGTGGGCCATCAGTTCGGCACAGCGCTGGTGGAGCCCGGTGAAAGGCAGGTTATGCCCCGGCAATACCAGCACATCGGCGGGAATGTCGCGGATGAGGCCGGAAAGCGAGCGCAGATAGAGCCCCAGCGGATCACCATCGGGATCAACCGCCCAGACGCCGATATTGGGCGAGATTTTTGCCAGCACCTGATCGGCGCACAAAAACAGGCGCTCGGCGGCGCAATAAAGCATGGCCTGCTCGGGAGCTTGGCCATCGCCGGTGAGCACCTCAAAGCGGCGGCGGCCGATGGTCAGCACCTCGCCAGCAACCAGCCGCCGGAAAGTCGGGGGCAATGGCGCCACCATGTGCAGATAGCTATGGCCCTGCGTTGTCACCAGCCGCACCGCTTCCTCGCTCATGCCGTGACGGCGGTAAAAATCGGCATAGACCGGCAGGTCCATGGCGCCCGGCGACAGGGAAATGTTGAGACAGCCAAGATAGCAGGTCTGGGTCGTCAGCAACGGCATGGCATAGGTCTCGCACAGCCAGCCTGCCAGACCGATGTGATCGGGATGAAAGTGCGAGACGATCAATTGCGTCAGACGCCGGCCACGCAGCGGCCCCGCCACCAGCGCCTGCCAGGCCTCGCGGGTGGGAGCATTGGCAATGCCGGTATCGAGCACGGCATAACCATCACCATCCTCGATCAGGTAGATATTGACGTGATCGAGCCGGAACGGCAGCGCCAGGCGGGCCCAGAGCAGGCCGGGGGCGACTGTCACCACTTCGCCCGGCAAGGGCGGATCGGGAAAAGGAAAGGTCAGGGCCGGCGGTTTTTCGGAGGTCATCAAATTTGGCTACATAGGACACAAGTTGCGGCGCGGATGTCATCTTTGACCGTGAAACGGCGCCACCGCAACCTACTTTTTCGCACAGCTGCTCTGGCCACTGCCTGGCCTTGGCCTTAATGTGAGGGAAATTCACCCGAAACCAGAGCCAGGCCCATGAGTGTTCGCGCGCTGCCCTCCTATGCCTTTGATCGCTGGCACGTGGCCACGGATGCAGGCGCGGGTGTCGCCTCGGCCATTACCGGCCTTGAGGTGGCGCGGATCGGCCAGCAGCGACTCGATTTTGTCGGCATGGCCGCTCATGCCCGCAAGGTGGGTGGCCCGGCATTGCGGGCGCTGACTTTTCACCAGCGCGCGAGCCTGCTCAAGGGCCTCGCCGATGCCCTGCTGGCCCGCAAGGAGGAGCTTTATGAGCTCAGCCGCCACACCGGCGCGACGCGCAGCGATTCCTGGGTCGATATCGAAGGCGGCATTGCCACCCTGACCAGCTATGCCTCCAAAGGCCGGCGCGAATTACCCAATGATACGATTCTCTTGGACGGCGATCTTGAAGTGCTATCGAAGCGCGGCTCCTTCGTGGGCCAGCATATTATGTCGCCGTTGCAAGGGGTTGCGCTTCATATCAATGCTTTCAATTTCCCGGTTTGGGGCATGCTGGAAAAGCTGGCACCTACCCTACTTGCCGGCATGCCGGCAATCGTCAAGCCGGCCAGTGCCACCGCCTATGTCACCGAGCACGCCTTCCGCATCATGCAGGAGGCGGAGCTTCTGCCGGCGGGGGCGCTGCAACTGGTGGTGGGCGGCCTTGGCGAAATGTTTGACCATCTTGGCGGGCAGGATGTGGTGTCGTTCACCGGTTCGGCGGCGACGGCACTGAAGCTGCGGGCGCATCCGGTGATCATGCGCGAGAATGTGCGTTTTATCGCCGAATGTGACAGTCTGAACGCGACCATGCTTGGGCCGGATGCTGGTGCCGACAGCCCGGAATTTGCGCTGTTCATCAAGGAGATCGTCCGGGAAATGACGGTCAAGGCCGGGCAGAAATGCACCGCCATCCGCCGCATTCTGGCGCCGCGCGCTGCCGTTGGCGCGGTCGAGGCGGCGCTGAAACAGGCGCTGGCGGCGGTCAAGGTCGGCGATCCGGCGCAGGAAGGTGTCAGCATGGGGGCGCTGGTCAGCCGTGACCAGCGCGCCGATGTGCGCGACAAGCTCGCCGCCATTGCCAGCGATGGGCGCATCGTCTTTGGCACGCCCGACGGCGTTTTGGCCGATGCGCCGGAGGGCGGCGCGTTTCTCGGCCCGGTGCTGGTGCATTGCGATGCGCCGCATCAGGCCCGCCATATCCATGATACCGAGGCCTTTGGCCCGGTCGCGACGCTGATGGCCTATGATGGTCTTGACGACGCCATCGCGCTGGCGCGGCGCGGCATGGGCTCGCTGGTGATGTCGCTGTTCACGGCGGATGTCGCCGTTGCTGAAACCGTCGTCACCGGCGTGGCGGCGTTCCATGGCCGCCTGCTGATCGTTGACCGGGATTGTGCGCGTGAATCAACCGGGCATGGTGCGCCGCTGCCGGGGCTGGTGCATGGCGGGCCGGGCCGGGCCGGCGGCGGTGAGGAAATGGGCGGCCTGCGTGGCCTGGCCCATTACATGCAGCGCACGGCGTTGCAGGGATCGCCGCGCATGCTCGCCGCCATCAGCCATCGCTGGTTCCCCGGCGCGCCGCAGGTCTATGACGGGCCGCACCCGTTCCGCCTGAAATTCGACGAGCTTGCGCCCGGGCGCAGTTTCAGGAGCGCCGCGCGTGAGGTGACCCTGGCCGATATCGAGCATTTCGCGCATTTCACCGGCGACACGTTCTATGCGCATATGGACGAGGCTGCCGCCAGCGCCAACCCGCTGTTTGGCGGGCGGGTCGCGCATGGCTATCTGCTGCTGGCCTTTGCCGCCGGGCTGTTCGTCGACCCTGCCCCCGGCCCGGTGCTGGCCAATTATGGCCTCAACCGCCTGCGCTTCATCAAGCCGGTGAAGCCGGGTGATGCCATGAGCGTCGAATTGACCGCTCTTGCCAGGAACCGCCGCAGCAAGGACCAGGGGGAGGTCACATGGGATGTGCGCCTCAGCAGCCAGAATGGCGAACTGGTGGCAACTTATGAGTTACTGACGCTGAACGCTGCGTGAAGTGTAAAATGCGACTTGTCTGTCAATTCTGACTATATCCTTGACAAGATTGTTCATTTGGCGTTCATTCATGCTGTATTCAAGCTGATTGATATTTTCTCATCCAGATCCGTTGTTCATGTGCGGTTTTCAGGACGTACCTGTCGCCTTTTGCAAGCCGGATCAGGGAGGAAACCATGTCATTCACGTTTATGTCCCTGAAGGGCAGACTGAAGGGCTTTTTGGCGGGAATGGGCCTCGCCATGGGTCTGGCGCTGCCCGGGCTGGCGCAGCCAGCGATGCCCAATCGCCTCGCCCTGGTGATCGGCGAGGCCAGTTACAACGGCGACACCCTGCAGACCACCGCCAATGATGCGGCGCTGATGGCGCAAAGCCTGCGCAACCAGGGTTTTGCGGTCACCGAATTGCACGATCTCAACACGGCCAGCCTGGCGGCGCAATACCAGGCCTTTCTGGCGCAGGTGCGCCAGGCGCCGCAGGGCGTGGCGGTTTCGGTCTATCTTGGCGGCCTTGCCGTCACGGTCGGCTGCGATGATTACCTGCTGCCTGTCGACGCGCAGATCCACGCGCCGTCGGATGTGCCGCCGATTTCGCTGTCGATGACCCGGGTGATGCAGGATCTCTCGCAGATCAGCACCACCATGAACCTCGTCATGCTCGATGGCGCGCGACCGATCCCGGCCAGCGTCAGTTCGGTGAGCTTCGCACGCGGGCTGATTGGCCTGACGCCGCCGACGGCCACGACCTTCAGCCTTTCGGCAGAAATTCATGACATGTTGCCGGCCCCGCAGCCGACCGACCAGAACGACGCCTATGCCGCTGCCTTCGCATCGGTTTCGGCGACGCCTACCCCCGATATCGAAACCATGCTGCACCTGTTGCGCCTTGACGTGCATCAGGCGACCGCGGGGGCGCAGACACCCTGGCAGCAGACCAGCCCGACACAGCCGCCGTTTGTGTTCGATGCCTCGGCAACGCAGGCGTCGCTGCAGGCGGCAGCCGCGTCGTATCTGAGCGATTCAGGGCCGCTGACCGGCATGGATGCCGAGACCGCCTATTATACGGCGATCTGGCGCAATGATATCGCCACCTATCAGGCCTACCTGGCGCAGTTCAGCACAACGGGCAACCCGAGCGAAGTGGCGCGGGCTCAATATCTGCTGCAATTGCTGGAAATTCCCAATCCGGTTTGCAGTGGCCAGCAGGCGACGCTGCCCTTGCCGGTGATGCCGCCACCCGTGGTGGTCGGTGGCCCCGAATGCCCGCCCGGCTATGTGATCGGCTATGAGGCGGACGGCGATGCCTATTGCACACCGCCGGTTGTCATCAGCACCTGTCCGCCCGGCTATGAGCCGCATTGGGTCGATGGTCACATGGCGTGCTGGTGGCACTGCCCGCCGGTGAATTTCCGCCGCTGGGATCACGATCACTGGGGTTGCTATACCTGCCCGCCCGGTGAACGGCCGGCCTTCATCAATGGCCACTGGGTCTGCCATATTCCCTGCCTGCCGGTGCAGAACGGCCTTGGCGCCTGGCCCGAACCCTGGTGCTGCCCGCCCGGCTCGACGCCCGAGCGCACGGGCCATGGCTGGGTTTGCGGCCAGCCCTGCCCGATCGTCAATGGTGGCATCGTCACGCAGCATGTCTGCTGCCCGCCCGGCGAGCACAAGGTGCGCAATGGCATTGATACGTTCACCTGCCAGCCGGATATACCTCCTGGCTGCCTGCAGGGCACCATCAACTGCCCGCCGCCGCCACCGCCGCCGCTGTGCAAGGTGATCAGCCGTGACGGCGCCGTGTTCACCAACAGCCCGAACTGCTGCCCGCCCGGCACATTGCCGCAGCATGGTGGCCCGCTCGGGTGGGAATGCCGCCGTCTTGTACCGCCACCGCCGCCGCCCTGCCAGCCCGGCATGACGAACTGCCCGGCACCGCCCAACTGCCTGCAGCGGCTGACCGGACCGCCGTGCCCGCCGCAAGGTGGCCCGAATGGGCCGGGCACGACGCCCTGCCCGCCCGGCACGCATCCCGTCCTTGGCGTTGTGCCCGCAAGATGTGTGCCCAATACCCCGGTGACCGCTTGCCCGGTCGGTCAACGCAAGATTGGCAATGCCTGTGTGCCGATCGTGTTGCCGCCGCCGTGCCCGCGCGGTGAAATCAGGATCGGCAATGGTTGCGGCCCCGCAACCCTGCCGCCGCCCTGCCCCAACGGCGAACATCGCAATGCCGCCGGTGCCTGCGTGCTGGTGCCGCCGGTGGTGCTGAGCTGCCAGACCGGGTTCCACCACCCGCCCGGCAGCATGGCCTGCCTGCCCGATGGTGCGCCTCCCGTCACCGGCGGACCGACGCATCCGCCGGTGCGGTGCCCGGTCAACGAGCACCCGGTTCCGGGGGGCTGCGCGCCGAATGTGGTGTTCCACCCGGTGCAGCCGCATCTGCCGCCGGTGCCGGTCCACCCGCCGGTGATCGTGCATCCGCCCGTGCTGGTGCATCCGGTGCCGCATCCGCTGGAGCCGCCCAAGAAGCCGGAGCAGCCGGTGCGCATCCAATGACAGGCTGATTGGTGCCAACAACAAAAGAAGGGCCGGATCGACATTGATCCGGCCCTTTTTATCGCGCCCTGTTGCGACCTAGGCCCTGGCCTTGGCGATTTCCTGATCACGCAGGATGAAGCGCTGCAATTTGCCGCTGGGGGTCTTGGGCAATTGCGTCACAAACTCGATCTCGCGCGGAAAGGCATGGGCCGAGAGCCGCTTCTTGACGAAATCCTGCAAGTCTGCGGCGAGCGCGGGGCTTGCGGTAAATTCCGGCTTCAGCACGACGAAGGCCTTAACGATTTCGGTGCGCTCGCGATCGGGCTTGCCGACCACGGCGCTTTCCACCACCGCGCCATGCTCGATCAGGGCGCTTTCGACCTCGAACGGACCGATGCGGTAGCCGGCCGAGGTGATGATATCATCCGAGCGACCGACAAAGGTGATGGTGCCATCGGGTTCCAGCTCGACGGAATCGCCGGTGCGGTACCAGCCGCCGGCAATGGCCGGGGTCGGCTGGTTGAGATAGCCGTGGAAGAAATGCAGCGGCGAGCCCGCCATATCGATAGCCAGCACGCCCGGCTGGTGCGGCCCGAGCACATGGCCGGCCTCATCGAGCACCGCCACCTTGTAACCCGGAAGTGCCCGGCCGGCGCTGCCCTGATGCATCTTGTGATCAAGCGCATGGTGGTTGCACACGGTCATCCCGGTTTCGGTCTGGCCGTAATGGTCACGGATCGGCGCGCCCAGCACCTCCTCAAACCAGCGGATGACTTCGGGATTGAGCGGCTCACCGGCGCTGGAGACCACCCGCAGCCTGCCCTTGATTTTCGTGGCCAGCTCCGCCCCGGCAGCGATCAGCAGGCGAAAGGCGGTGGGGGCGCCCGCCAGATTGGTGATGCCGAGCCGCTCGATCACGCCATAGGTGCTCTCGACCGTAAAGGGCCCATCGTAGAAGGTGGTGGCGTGGCCGAGTAGCAGGGGGCCAGTGACGGCGTAATAAAGCCCGTAGGCCCAGCCGGGATCGGCGATGTTCCAGAACTTGTCGCGCGGGCGCAGATCAATCGAATTGACCATATAGGCGCGCATCGACAGCAGCGCATGCAGGGGCACGGGCACGCCCTTGGGCATGCCGGTGGTGCCGGAGGTAGACATGAGCAAAAACAGGTCGCTGTCCTTGCGCAGCACCGGGGTGAAATGATCGCTCTCGACCATGACGCTGGCGGCAAAATCAAGGTCGCCCGCCGCCAGCGGGTCGCTGGCCGCGCGGCGCACGACGGCAATTTGCGGGCGCATCGGCAGGCCATCGAGCTTGGGCCGGTTGGAAGGATCGGTCACCACCAGCCTGGCATTGCTGGTGGCGAGCCTTTGCTCGATGGCCTTGGGGCCAAAGGCGGTGAACAGCGGCTGGTAGACCGCACCGGCCCGCCATGTGCCCAGAATCGTCACCAGTAATTCCGGCACGCGCGGCAACATGCCGGCAACGACATCGCCGGGCTTGACGCCCAGTTTCCTGAGAAGATTGGCAAAGCGAGCCGCCTCGCCTTGCAGTTGCACGAAGGTCAGCGTGCGGGCGCTGCCATCGGCACCGATGTAGTTCAGGGCTGTGGCATTGTCCTGCGCCCAGCGGTCGCAACATTCGACGCAGGCATTGATGCCGGTGGCGAAGGAGCCATGGAACTGGCGCTGCAACTGCGCCAGATCAAAGTCGGCATAGGCAGCGGCGTAATCTTTCTTCTTCATGGCGGGGGCTCGCGGCGCGCTAGGGGTGCATCATCTTGCCGTGTCGGCCCGCAATTGCAAGGGAAATGACGCCCCAGCGGCCTATTGCTGGTGGCGCAGCAGGCGTTGCAGATAGGCGCGCTCGTCGGGAGCAAGATCGGGGCGCGACAGCCGCTGGCGCAATTCCTCCAGCACCCGCCGCGCCCGCTCGACGGCGGGCAGGCCATCAAGATGCATGCGGCTGGTGGAATCGCCCTTGCCATAGCGTCCGATCTCGCGCCCGAGCGGATCTTGTCCGGGGTTCTGGCCCTGCTGGCCACGCCCGCCTTGCTGGCCCTGCCCCTCGGCCATGCCCTGACCCTTGGCCATGGCATCGGCCAGCGCTTGGGCGCCGCGCCGCAAGGCCTGCAGCGCCTGGCCCTGCGCGTCAACCGCCCGTCCCTGACCCTGACCATCGGGGTTGCTGCCCGGCGGGCCATTCTTGAGCGCCTGCTCGGCCTGGCCCATGGCCCTTGCAGCATCGCCCAGCGCCTTGCCGGCCTTGCCGCTTTGCCCGGGCAGAAGCCCTTCGAGCCGGTTCAGGGCATCACGCAGGGCTTGCTGGCGCCGGGCGAGGCCGCTCCGGGCCTGTATCTGGCCCTGACGGTCCTGCCGGTTCTGGTCTTGCCGGGTCTCGTCCTGGCGGAACGTATCGTCGCGCAGGGCCTGCTGCTGGCGCGTCAGCTTGTCGAGCGCGCCCATGGCCCTGTCCATCTGCTGCTGGCGGGCATCTGGCTTCACATTTTTGGCGGTGCGCAGATTTTCGAGAATTTTCTGCATCTCGTCCAGCAACTTTCGGGCGCCGGCCGTGTCCCCGGCTTCGGCCATTTGCTGCAGGCGATCCATCATTGATTGCAGGTCTTTGGGGGTGATGATCTTGCCCTGGCCCTGGGCCTCGGCCTGGCGCGGGGCCGCCTTGCCGGCATCGCGGGCGGCCTTTTTGGCCATTTCCGCCATGAATTTATCAAGAGCCGAGCGCAATTGCTGGCTCAGCCTGGCAATTTCGGCGGGTGAGGCGCCGCGCTGCAGGGCCCGGCGCAATTTCTCCTGGGCATTGCGCAGGCTCAGTTCCGCCTGCGGAATATGGCCATCCTCCAGATCCAGCGCCATCTGCCAGATGAAATCGCCAAGCTGCCTCAGCCTTGCGTCATCGGGGGCGCGCTCCAGCGCATCGACGACGTGGCGCATCCCGACATAGGCCGATGAGGGGGTGTGAAAGGTGGCGGGGGCGATCAGCAGCGCCTCGAAGGCCCGGCCCACGACATTGGGATGATCGGCATCCAGCAGTAGGTTGCGGCGCTGCTCGACAAGGGCGCGGGCCAGCGGATTGCTGAAGGGCCGCTGCGGCAGCCGGATCGTCACCGGCTGGCTCAGGCCCTTCTGGCCGATGGCGTCATGGTCGCTGAGCACCAGCGTCGCCTGCAGGCCGGCATAGGGGCTTTTGGTGAGATCGATGGTGGCGCTGGTCTCGCCGATGCCGCCCTGGGCGCCGGGCAGCGGCAGGCTGGTGGCGGGCGGGCCGACGAGGGCGCGGCCTCTGGCAAGGCGCGCCGGCAGCGGCAGCATAGTGAAGGTGGCGGTGACGCCGGTGACGCCATAATCATCGCCGGTCTTGTAGGCGAGCGTCAGCGTGCCGCGCGCATTGGCCTTGGGCGGGGCGGTGAGGATAATGGTGGGCGGGCGGTCAGGAATGGCATGCAGGCTGACCGACCCAAGATCGCTGCCAGCGGCGCTGAAACTCACGCGGGCATCCTGGGTCAGAAGGAATTTTGCCGCCGTGCCGGCCGCCTTCTGCCCAGGCGGCAGCGGCTTGAGACCGGCACCGGCGAGAATCCTGAAATCCGGCGCATGGGCGGCCTGCACCACCAGTTGCGAATTGACCGGCACCGCCAGCGGCGCCTTGGCGGCAGCATGATGCAGCTTCACCAGCAGCGGCGGCCTGCCGGTATAGGCGGGCGGGTTCAGCCAGGCATCGACGCGAAAGCCGGGACCGGGGACAAAGGCCTCGCGCCAGTCAAAGGCCGCCGCCACGCGAATATCGCGCTGGCTTCCGGCGACAATGGCGCTGGCGACCAGCGCCACCAGCACCCCGGCGCGCAGGGCAAAGGGATCGAGCCGTGCGAGCGGCGAGCGCGGCGGCTTGACACGAATGGCGCTGGCAGCGCGGGCAAGCCGGCGCAGGTGCATGGCCCAGAGTTCGCCGGTGGCCTGATCGGCCGAAGGGTTGGCCAGCGCATCGACGAGGCCGGATGCGGGATGATGCGCGCTGCCGGAATCGCGATCGAGCCGCGACAGACGCTCTGGCGTTCCTGGCCAGCGCAGCCGCGCGCCCTGCACGAGAATGGCGAGGCCGGTAAAGCCGAAGGCGACAACGCCGATGATGCGGCCGAGCCGCGGCAGCATCAGCCACAGGCCCGCGTAGGACAGGCTGAAAAACAGGCCCGCCAGCACCAGAAGCGCCGCCAGCACCGGCCAGAGCTGTTCCCACATCAGCACGCCAGCGGCCTGGCGCGCGGCGCGGCGCAGCTGCGGCGGCATGTCAGGACGGCGTTGTGGCGGCTCGATGATCGGCATAGCACTTATGTAGCGTGTCGGGCGGGCCTTGCCAGCCGGGAAAATCCGAACATGGTTTTCGATCCTGCCGACGCTACCACACTATCCTTGTCATGCGAATGGCCGGCGGCGGGCGAAAATGCGGCAGCGCCGGGTGGGCAGGCCTCACCTGCCCGTAAAGACCGGCTTGCGCTTTTCGGCAAAGGCGGCGCGGCCCTCCCGGTAATCATCGCTCTCATAACAGCGGGCGACGGCGGCCTCGACGAGGCTGGTATCATGATCGCGACCGGGCCGCGCCAGCTCGCGCAGGGCCGCCTTGGCCGCCAGGAGCGAGAGCGGGGCATTGTCGGCGATGCTTTGCAGCAGCACATGGCTGGCGGCAGCAAATTCAGCCTCGGGGATGATTTGCTGCACGAGGCCCCAGGTGAGGGCCTGGCCGGCATCAAAGGGCATGGCCGTGAACAGCACATGCGCAGCAGCGGCGGCGCCGATGGCCGCAACCAGCCTTTCAACCCCGGCAAAGGCGTAACCAATGCCGAGGCGGGCCGGTGGCAGGCGAAACTGCGCACTTGCCGCCGCCAGCCGGAAATCGCAGGCCAGCGCCAGCCCCATGCCGCCGCCAAAGCAAAGCCCGTTGATCAGCGCCACGGTTGGCTTTTGCGCCGCCGTGAGCGCCGATTCAGCGGCATCAACAGCTTCATCATAGAGGCGGGCCGAAGCGGTGTCGTGGCGCTCCTCACCAAAGCGGGCAATATCCGCCCCGGCGCTGAAAGCCTTGTGACCAGCCCCGGTCAGGGCAATGACGCGCACATCGGCATCAGCCTCGGCTCGCGCGACAAGGCCGGGCAGGCTCTGCCACATGGGCAGCGAAATGGCGTTGAGGCGTGCCGGTGTTGCCAGCGTCAGCGTGGCAATTCCCGATTTTACGCGCGCGCTGATCTCTCCCGACATGCCCCTGCCCCCTCATGTGCTGCATGGTCTATGCGCGAGGATGGCACGTCTGGCAATGGCGCAGGCTCACAGGGTGTGGACGCCCTGGGCCATCATTGACTGGCGCAATTTTTCCAGCGCCCGCACTTCGATCTGGCGGACGCGCTCCTTGGAAATCCCCAGTTGCGCCCCCAGTTCCTCAAGGGTCTGCCCGGTTTCCTCAAGGCGACGGCGCTGGACGATCTCGCGTTCGCGCGGGTTGAGAGTGGCCAGTGCCTGTTGCAGGCAGGCATGATGATGGGCCTGATCCGTGCCCTCTTCGACCAATTGATCAGCGCGCGGGCTGGCATCGATCATGAAATCGAGCCGCTCGGAGCCCTCGCCCTCGTCCTGGCTGCCGACCTGGGCATTGAGCGAGACATCGCCGCCCGACAGGCGCAGGTTCATCCATTCGACATCGCCGGGCGAGACGCCGAGCGTGGTGGCGATGGCCTTGAACATTTCGGCGGTGCTACCCTGGCCGGGCTTGTCCAGCAAGCGGGCGCGCATGCGTCGCAGATTGAAAAACAAGGCCTTTTGAGCTGACGAGGTGCCGCCGCGAACAATCGACCAGTTGCGCAGCACGTAATCCTGTATGGCGGCGCGGATCCACCAGGTGGCATAGGTGGAAAAGCGCACCTCGCGCGCCGGATCAAACCTGGCGGCGGCTTCCAGAAGGCCGATATGGCCTTCCTGAATGAGATCAGTTGCCGGCAGGCCGTAATTCTTGAAGCGACCGGCGATCGACACCACCAGCCGCATATGCGACTCGGTGAGCCGGTGCAGGGCGGCCTGGTCGTGCTGCTCTTTCCAGCGCAACGCCAGCCCGTGTTCCTCATCGCGCTCCAGATAGGGCGCCTGCATGGCGGCCTTGATGAACTGGTTTCCGACTCCGACAAGCCATGACATCGGCTGCTCCTGTCTCTTGGGCAGTCTTTACGTGGGCGATGACGGCGTGGATCACTGGCGCAGCAAATAACATGGCTGCTGCCGTCCGGAGGGCGCCTATTGCGCGATCACTTTATATTCCTGCCCCGGCACCAACGTGGCATTGTCGGCAAGGCCATTAATCATGCGGAAATAATCCACGGCGCGGGCCTGCGTCGCCATCGAGGCGGCGAGCGTGGCGGGGGTGTCGCCCGGCTTGGCCGTCACCAGGGCAATATGCTGGGGATGGACATTGGCGGCGTCCTGCAGGCTGAGGCGATGGAACGAGCCGATCGAGGTCGTGAAGGCGCTGTCGACATCCGGCGTGAGCTTGCGGGTGGCAAAGATCATGCGATAGACATCGGCGCCGAAGCGAATGACCGCGACCCGGAAATCCCATGCCCCGGAATGGGCTATGGCAACAGCCGAGGGGAAGCCGTTGGTCTCGCCGGTGGTGATGGTGGAAGCGTCGAGGCCATCGAGCCAGCCGGATTTGAAATAATCGGTCAAGCTGGTCTGGGAGCCGAGCTGCACGCTGTCGAGGCGCAGGGCTTCGGAGGCATCCTTGTCCACCCCGAGCACCGCCTGGCGGGTGTTCTGCAACACGAAATCGGGCGGCGCGGTAAAGGCGAAATCCAGCTTGGGATGCAGGAATACCCGGCCCTCGACGACACCATTGACCGGGGAATCGCCATAAACCATGCCGTTGATGGCTTGCAGATAGGCGCGGCGGCCGCGCTGGCCTATGCCGGGCGCGCCCATGGCGCGGGCCTCGCGCAGGGCGGCGGCAATGCGTTGCGGTGTCGAAGGGTGCGTCGCCATAATGTCAGGGCGCGAGGCATTGCTTTGCAGGCCATAAAGGCTCTGGCGCAATTGCGTCGACTGGCTGAGGCTGGTGAGAAACCTTGCGGCGGCAAAGGGATCATAGCCAGCGCGGGCTATGACATGAATGCCGATATTATCAGCATCAAGCTCCTGCTGGCGCGAGAATTTCGCCAGCGCCAGCTCGGAGCGGCTCTGGGTTGCGGCGCTCTGCTGCGGCGTTTCGACCTGTTCGGCGGCATGGCTGATCAAAGCCATGCGCTTGGCATATTCGGCACGCTTGGCGGCATGGTGGGCGGTGACATGGCCGATTTCATGGGCCATGACCGCGGCAATTTCCGAGGTGTCATTGGCCAGCACCAGCAGGCCGCGGGTGACATAAATATCCCCCGAGGGCAGCGCGAAGGCATTGACCTGCGGCGCATCGAGAATAGTCAGGTGATAGGGCTGCACCGTGCCGGGCGTGGCGGCGGCGAGCTTGCGCAGCACGCCATCGAGATAATTTTCAGCAGCCGGCCAATGATAGACGCCGCCAAAAGTGGCGATCATGCGCCGCTCATCGGCGGGCAGGCGTTTTGGCACGCCGAGCACAGCGGGAGCTGCGGCCGGCAAGGCGACATTGAGCGCGGCGGTCGAGGGCCCCTGCCCGCCAATGCCGAAGCAGCCGGCAAGCGTCAGCGGCAGCACCAGCGCCACAAGCTGCTTCCAGCGCCGCTGCACTGCAAAATCGAGGGTGTATGTGCCGATGGCTTTCATCAATGTGTGCTGGTCGCCCGTGATTGCGCAGGCCAAGACCCACTGGTGTCTGTTATCTCAACTGCTTGCGGACGGGCAACCTCAATTTGCGGCCCGAATTTAGTCGAGAGCCGACCGCGCACCCGGATGATGTGGCCCTTGAGGTTTTGCGGCGGCGCACCGGCCGCGACAAACCTTTTCAGATCGGGCTTGGTGATCGAGACCTCAAAATCATGGTAACGGCGCGGGCCAAAGCGGATATAGGTGCGATAGCCTTTTGTTTCGACACTATAAACCCGTCCACGCACGACGATCTCATGCCCTCTCAGGCGCGCAAAGGCATGTTTCCGGGAAGGATCGACTTCGGCATGGTCAGCATCGGACCAGAGGCCAAAGCCGGCATCGCGCGCACTCTGCTCGGCCGCACGCCAGACGGTGAGGCACGGCATGGCGGGGGCAATATGCACCTGCACCAGCCCGGCTGACAGCAGCGTCTGCTGCAACGGCTGGTCGGCAGGCGCACCGGCGGCGTCCTTGACGAACAAGATGGCGTCGAGACGCCGCCAGCGATCGGGCTTTGGCGCCACGAGGGCATAGGCGATGTTTCTGCCGATCAGGCGTTGTTGCATGACCCTGCGCACGACACTGGCATAATCCCGGCCCTGCACGTGCCAGGCGGGCGCCCAGATTCCCGCTAGATGCAGCACCTTGCCATCGGCAAGATGCACATCGAGCCAGCGGTCAATGCTGGTGACCTTGCCGCCCGGCAGGCCCGGTGACGGCCCGCATGGCGAAGGCCCGGCGGCATGGACGCAGAGCGGCGCGGCCAGCATCAGCGCCGGCACCAGTTTCAGCGGCCGGATGGCCCGGCTCAAGCCCGCATCGAACTGCACATGCCACCTGCCCAAAGATGTCAGCCTACCAGAACAAGGCTGAGTGCGCCAGATTGGTGGCGCGATGCAGGGTTTGTGCTGTGGCTGCAGCGCTGTCGATGTCATGCTTCTTCGGGTTTGTGAAAGGAGGTCGAGGAACCAGATAATGGCCATCTGCAGGATGAACCCTGGCTGAATGGCACGGCGCCGGCGTTGGCGTTCTTGACAGAATCATGCCCTGCGGCACATGAAGCGGCGCTTGCAACAGAAGGTTATTGCCCATGTCCGACACGCCGCCCGACCGCCTCGCTACCGATCCTGACAGCCCGTTTTATGATGCGGCCATTCTGGAGCGCGGCATTGGCGTGCGTTTCAAGGGTGTCGAGAAAACCAATGTCGATGAATATTGCCTGAGCGAGGGGTGGGTGCGGGTGGCGGTCGGCACGGCCCGCGACCGTCGCGGCAAACCGATGACGCTGAAACTCGTCGGGCCGGTCGAGGTCTGGTTCAAGACCGAACCGCAGGATCAGGCCGGGTAAAGCGCACCGAGCACGCGGGGGCCGCGCGCGCCGGTCACGGCCGGCAGATTGCCTGCCGCCTGATCAAGGCAGCGCTGCGCCAGCCAAGCGAATGCCAGCGCCTCGACGGCCATCGGGTCCATGCCGGCGCTTTTGGTTGTTGTGACCCTGGCGGGGGCGAGCCTGCGGGCGAGCGCTGCCATCAGCGCCTCGTTGAGGGCGCCGCCGCCGCAGACCAGCACATCGGCTGGCGGATCGCCGGCAAGGGCTATGCCGCGCGCGATGCTCTCGACGCTCAAGGCCAGCAAGGTCGCCTGAATATCGGCCTCAGGCAGGCCGCAGCCGTCAATATGGCGCTGCAGCCAGGAAGCGCCAAAAAGATCGCGGCCGGTGCTTTTGGGTGGCGGCGCGGCAAAATAAGGCTCCTGCAGCATCCTTGCCAGCAGGTCATCATTGACAGTGCCGCTCGCCGCCAGCGCGCCACCCTTGTCATAGGGCTGGCCGGTGGTCACGGCGCACCAGTGATCCATCAGCATATTGGCCGGGCCGGTGTCAAAACCGGTGACCGGCGCGCTGTCACCGGGCAGGACGGTGATATTGGCGATGCCGCCGAGATTGAGGATCACCCGGCGCTGCGGCACCGCAAAGCTCGCTGCATGGAAGGCCGGCACCAGCGGCGCGCCCTGCCCGCCCGCCGCCATGTCGCGGCTGCGAAAATCGCAGATGGTGGCAATGCCGGTGAGTTCTGCCAGCAGGGCCCCGTTCAGCAATTGCCAGGTGTAGCCGGCATCGGGGCGATGGCGCACGGTCTGGCCATGGGCACCGATGGCGCTGACGGCGCCGGGGGCTGTTTTTGCGGCAGCAAGCAGGTGGGTCACGGCCTCGGCATAAAGCCGGGCCATGGCGTCCCCGGCGAGGCCGGCGCGGTGCAACTCATCATCGCCCGGCTGGTTGAGCGCGAGGCAGGCCGCGGCAAGGTCTGCAGGATAGGCAAGAGCGATGCTGGCGCGCAGGGTGAGGCTGGCGTCATGCGCCTCGGCCAGCACAGCATCGACGCCATCCATCGAGGTTCCGGACATGATGCCGATGAACAAGCGCGATGCCATGGACTTTCCTTCGATTGCTGCGGCTTTGCAGGCGGGCCGCGCCAGCGTATACACGTCGGCGTTAAAATATGTCCGGCCGCTCGCCCCAGGCGGGCGTTTATGCGAGGACAGTTTTGTGACAGGGTCAAGTGCCTGCGCTGCCGGAGCGGCGGCGGGGCTGTGAATCATTGAGGGCAAGATGGCGGGACATAGCCAGTTCAAGAATATCATGCACAAAAAGGGCAAGCAGGATGCGCTGCGGGCCAAATTGTTTTCCAAACTCGGACGCGAGATCACCGTGGCCGCCAAGGCCGGCCTGCCTGATCCGTCGATGAATGCGCGGCTGCGGTCGGCGATCATCGCGGCGCGGGCCGAGAACATGCCGCGCGACAATATCGACCGGGCGATTCGCAAGGCTTCGGGCGCCGATGCCGAAACCTATTTCGAGGTGCGCTATGAGGGCTATGCGCCCGGCGGCGTCGCCGTGATCGTCGAG
Organism: Hyphomicrobiales bacterium; assembly: GCA_019075905.1. GTDB lineage: Bacteria > Pseudomonadota > Alphaproteobacteria > Rhizobiales > Beijerinckiaceae > REEB77. The sequence goes on along the minus strand of JAGXAM010000009.1, from coordinate 17,433 downwards.
GCCCTGACCGACAACCGCAACCGCACGGCGGGCGAGGTGCGCTCCTATTTCACCAAATCCGGCGGCGCCCTTGCCGAAACCGGCGCGGTCAGCTTCATGTTCGACCGCGTCGGCGTCGTCGAATTTCCGCTCAAGGTCGCAAGCCCCGACGCCATGATCGATGCGGCGCTGGAATGCGGTGCCGATGATGTCGTCAGCGCCGACGAATCGCATCAGATCATCACCTCGGTGGAAGCGCTGCGCGATGTCGCCAAGGCGCTGGAAGCCAAATTCGGTGAGCCGATCAAGGCGGCGCTGGAATGGCGTCCGCAAAACACCGTCGTCGTCGATGACGAGGTCGGCGAGAAAATCATCAAGCTGATCGATTCGCTCGAAGACAATGACGATGTGCAGACGGTCTTTGCCAATTTCGAGGTTTCCGATGCGCTGATGGCGCGCATGGGCAACTGATGATGCAGGCTCCCGGATCACCCGGCCCTGTCAGCATCATTGGCCTTGATCCGGGATTGCGCCATACCGGCTGGGGGATCATCCGCCAGGACGGCACGCATCTGAGTTTTGTCGCCTGCGGGCGGATCGATTCCACGGCGACGCTGGCTATGGCGGTGCGCTTGCGGCAATTGCACGAGGGGCTGCTGGCGGTGTTTGGCGCCCATCGCCCGGATGAGGCGGCGGTCGAGGAGACTTTCGTCAATCGCGATCCGCAATCGGCGCTGAAACTGGGCCAGGCGCGCGGCATTGCCCTGCTGGCCCCGGCGCTGATGGATTGTCCGGTGGCGGAATATGCTGCCAATGTCGTGAAAAAGACCGTGGTGGGGGCCGGCCATGCCGACAAGGACCAGGTGGCGATGATGGTGAAGGTGCTATTGCCAAAAGTCACGGCCAGCAGCGCTGATGCCATTGATGCGCTGGCGGTGGCGATCACCCATGCCCAGCACCGGGCCTCGCGGCAAAGACTGGCGAGGCTGGCATGATCGGCAAGCTCAAGGGAATTGTTGATACGATCGAAGACGATCACGCCATCGTCGATGTCGGCGGCGTTGGCTATGTGGTGTTTTGCTCGACCAGCACCCTGCAGCGGTTGCCGCGCGGCGAGGCTGTGGCGCTGGCGATCGAGACGCAGGTGCGCGAGGATGCGATCAGGCTTTACGGCTTTCTTGGCCGTGACGAGCGCGACTGGTTCCGGCTGCTGCAAAATGTGCAGGGCGTCGGTGCCAAGGTGGCGCTGGCGCTGCTCGGCACGCTGGCGCCGGCCGATCTTGCCCAGGCGCTGGCCTTGCAGGACAAGGCCGCCGTGGCGCGCACCCCCGGGGTTGGCCCCAAACTGGCAGCGCGGCTGGTCGCCGAGCTGAAGGACAAGGCTCCGGCCTTTGCGTCCGGGCTGGATCCGGCAGCGGCGCGCCTTGCCGGTGACGAGGGCGAGCGGAGCCTGCCGCGCCCGGTTCAGGATGCCATTTCGGCGCTGATCAATCTTGGCTATTCGCGGCCGCAGGCAGCAACCGCCGTGGCGAGTGCGCTGCAGGCTTTGGGTGAGGCGGCCGAGGCCGGGGCCCTGATCCGGCGCGGCCTGCGCGAACTTGCGACCGGCTGAGCGTGGCGATCGGCATGCTGGCACAATTTCTTGCCCTGCAATTGACCTGGACCCGGCCGGTGGAACATATGCGCCCGCCGCAGCCGGTGGCCTTCAATGCGGCAACCGCGCAGGTCAGCAACTGGCGCAGCAGTGCCATCGCCACCTTGCACCTGCGCAGCCATGTCGCCGGAATTTTGCGGGTTGGCCTCCACGCGCCGACGCCGGAAACGCCGCATGTTGCCATAGCGCGCTGCGTCAGGCTCAATAATTACTGGTGCATCAAGGGTCGGGCCTGGGCGGGCGAAATCGGCCATGACCGCGACGGCCATGCCGCCTTTGCCTCACCGCTGGCGGGGGCTGTAGCGGCAGCGCAGTTGTTGCGGCGCTATTATCTTGATTTTCATCGCAAAAGCGCCTTCGCCATCGTGTCGCACTGGGCGCCGGCATCGTGTTTTGCCGGCATTGCGCTGGTGGTTCCCCATGCCGATGCACCCCATGGCATTGGCGGCACCCTGCGGGCCCGCTGGCTCGCCAGCCATCGGGGCGCGACCTTGCGCCGGTTCTTTGCGCCGATGCAGCGGCGCGTGGCTGCGCGCGGCAAACCGGCGCCGCTTTGTGCCGGCGGCAGCGTGCGCGTCAATGCCTATGCGGCGGCGGCGGGCGCCCATATCAAACTGGCGAGCGGTCAGGATTTGCAATTGTTCCAGCCCGACGGCAAGCCGACCGCGCATCTGGCGCAGATGATGGCCAATATGGCCGGTGTCGAAATCGGCCCGCAGAAGGTGGGAACAACGCTGATCGCTGCCGCCTTGACCGGCATGCCGGCATGGCAGCCCCTCGCCCGGCCGGGATCACCCCGGCCCTGATCAGCGCGTGCCCGCGTCCTGCCATTCCAGCGTGATCACCCGGCCTTCTTCCAAAGTCAGGGCGAGGCGGCCATGCTTGAGCTCAAGCGCCTTGGAGCCGAAAATCTCGCGGCGCCAGCCATGCAGCGCCAGACAATCGGCATGATCGGAAGCGGCAATATCTTCAAGATCATCGGTGGTGGCAATCACGCGCGGCGCCACACCTTCGGCCTCGCTCACCTGACGCAGCAGCACTTTCAGCAATTCCACGGTGGCGCCACTGGCGCCATTGCGCTGATGGCGCTCCGGCACCGGCAGGGTTTTGGGATCGCGCTGCAAGGCCGCAGCGACGGCGGCCAGAATATCCATGCCGGCCTTGGCGCGCTCCATGCCGCGCGGCACCGAGCGCAATTGCGCGAGGGCTGCGGCGTCTTTCGGGGCGGCAAGGGCGATTTCGATCAGCAGATCATCTTTCAGCACCCGGCCGCGCGGGATGTCGCGTTCCTGCGCCTCGCGCTCGCGCCATTGTGCCAGTTCCATCAGCACGGCAATGTCGCGCGGCTTGCGGGCGCGGCTGCGAAACCGCTCCCAGGCGCGTTCGGGCGACTGCTTGTAGGTCTCCGGGTCCTTGAGCAGGGCGAGATCCTCGTCGAGCCAGCCCAGCCGCTTTTCGCGCTGCAACTGATCACGCAAGTTCCGGTAGACCTTCTGCAGATGCGTGACATCGGCGATGGCATAATCGAGCTGGGCAGCGCTGAGCGGGCGCTGCGCCCAATCGGTGAAGCGCGAGGATTTGTCGATGGTCAGGCCGCAACACTGGCGCACCAGTTCGCCATAGGAGACCTGGTCACCATAGCCGCAGACCATGGCGGCGATTTGCGTGTCGAACAGCGGCGCCGGGATGAAACCGGATAATTTCCAGAGGATTTCAAGATCCTGGCGCGCGGCGTGAAACACCTTGATGATGCCTGGATCGCGCATGAGCGCCAGAAAGGGTTCGAGATCGAGCCTTGGCGCCAGCGCGTCAATGGCAAAGGCCTCGGGGCCGCCGGCGATCTGGATGAGGCAGAGTTTCGGCCAGAAGGTGGTCTCGCGGTGAAACTCGGTATCGACCGTGACAAATTCGCAGGATTTCAGAAGGGCGCAGGCCTCGGCCAGCGCGGCGGTGCTGTCAACAAGCTTCATGCCGATTTACGCCGCAACGGCCGGGCGGTGTCGACATGGGCCTCAAGGTTGCGCTGCGAGAGTTCCTTGTTCAGGGCGTGCAACTCGACGCAGAGCGCCGTGACATCCTGGGACTCCATGGCCGTCTGGACCCGCACATTGAGGCAGGCGCGCTCGCCATCACCGCGCAGGGCCCTGCCGCTTTCAGTAAGCATCACCACCACCACGCGCTCGTCGGCCTTCTGGCGGGCCTTGGCGATGTAGCCGGATTTTTCAAGCCGTTTCAGGACCGGGCTGAGCGTGCCGGAATCCAGTTGCAGGGTCGCCCCCAGGGCGCTGACCGTCTGGGCATCCCTTTCCCATAGCGCCAGCATCACCAGAAATTGCGGATAGGTCAGGTCAAGGTCATTGAGCAGCGGACGGTAGGCCCGAGTGATGGCGTGGGTTGCGGCATAAAGCGCAAAGCACAATTGATTATCAAGGCGCATGAAGTCCGGCAGGGCGGTATTGGCTTGGTGTTTCTCACTCATGGCAACCTCTGCAATCTGGGCCGCGCCCAGGGCTGGCCTTACTGCCCTTGACGTAACATAAAGCTGGCATACGGCCCAAGGCGCGTTTGAAAATCCCGATGGGGCTGAAAATCCCCCAAAACATTCGACATTGACCTTGACGGCGTGCGTGCGGAAATGTGACCGGCTTGTCAAGTGCGGCGTCCATGGCGGTCGCTTCGGAGATGCGTGATGGTGCCTGCCTTTCTCGATGTCACCGCCTCGGCGCTGGGGCAGCGCTGGGTTGGAAGGCTGGATGCGGCGGGTGACAATGCCGCCCGTGCCATGGTGCAGACCGGGGGTTATGACGATGCTCTGGCGCGGGTGCTCGCCGGGCGCGGCATCAAACCGGAAGCTGCGGAAGGGTTTTTGCACCCCAAATTGCGCGACCTGATGCCTGATCCGCTGTTGCTTCAGGATATGCAGGGCGCGGTGACGCGGCTGGCCGAGGCGATAGAGCGGCGCGAATGCGTCGCGATCTTCGGTGATTACGATGTCGATGGTGCCTGTTCGACGGCGCTGATGGCGGAATATCTGCAGGCCATGGATTGTCCGTGCCTGATTTATATTCCCGACCGGATCTTCGAGGGCTATGGCCCCAATGCTGAAGCCATCGAGACCTTGCGGCAGGATGGCGCGCAACTGCTGGTGACGGTTGACTGTGGCACGATGTCGCATGAGGTGCTGGCGGGAGCGCTGGCGAGCGGCTTGCCGGCCATCGTGCTTGACCATCACCAGGCGCCCGAGGTTTTGCCACCGGCGCTGGTGGTCAATCCCAACCGGCAGGATGATGTCTCGGGCCTGACCTATCTTTGTGCGGCCGGCGTCGTGCATCTGACCTTGGTGGCGTTGCAGCGCGAGCTTGGCCGGCGTGGCTGGTTTACCGGGGGCCGCGCCCAGCCCGATCTGATGGCGGCGCTGGATATGGTGGCGCTGGCGACCGTGGCCGATATTGCGGCGCTGGTGGGGCTCAACCGCGCCTATGTGCGGCGCGGGCTGGAAGTGATGGCGCAACGCCAGCGCGTCGGGCTGGCGGCGCTGGCTGATGCGGCGCGCCTGCAGGGGCCGCCGCGTGCCAGCCATCTAGGTTTTGCACTCGGGCCGCGCATCAATGCGGGCGGGCGGATCGGCGATGCAGCGCTGGGGGCAAGGCTACTGCTGGAGCGCGATCCGCTTGAGGCGGCGCGCATGGCAGGCGAACTCGACCGCCTCAACGAGGAGCGCCGCAAAATTGAGACGGCAACGCTCGACGAGGCGCAGGCCGAGGCCGAGGCAGCGCAGGGCGGCGCGGATTTGCCGGCGGTCATCGTCACGGCGGCCGATGACTGGCATCCCGGCGTGGTCGGGCTGGTGGCCTCGCGGCTGCGCGAGACCTTCCAGCGCCCGGCGTTCGCCATCGCCTACCGGGGCGCCACCGGCACGGGCTCCGGCCGCTCGGTGCCGGGGATCGATCTCGGGCGCACGGTGCGCGAGGCGGTGGATGCCGGCTTGCTGGTTAGGGGTGGCGGCCATGCCATGGCGGCGGGCCTGACCATCAAGCGCGACCAGCTGGGGGCGTTCCGCGCCTGGCTGGAGCGCCGCTTTGCCGGCAAAATGCAGCAATTGCGCGCGGAGGCGCGTTTCGAGATCGATGCCGCACTGGCGGCGGGCGGGCTGACACCGGCGCTGGCGCAGGCGCTTGAGGCGGCGGGGCCATTCGGGGCTGGCAATCCCGAGCCGGTTTTCGCGCTGGCCGATCATTATGTGGTCGATGCGCTCGTGCTCAAGGATCAGCATGTCAAGCTGCGGCTGCGCGGGCCCGACCGCAGCATGGTCGATGCCATAGCCTTTCGCGCCTATGGCCGCCCGCTCGGCAACGCCCTGCTGGCCGCGCGCGGCGCGCGGCTGCATGTCGCCGGCACATTGATGCACGACAGCTGGCTGGGACGCGCCCGGGTGCAACTGCGCATCATCGATTGCGCCAGCGTGGAGACATGATGCCCCTGCCCTGCATTTGGGAACTGGACATATTGATGCGCGGCTTGCATAAGCACTGGCAGTGGCGCCCAAAGGATATGACGCGATGAAATGGTTGTTGCAGATCTTCACCTGGTGGAATGGGCAGACGCTCAACACCCGCTTTCATACCTGGCGCCATGGCGAGCTGGTCGGCCATGACGAATTTGGCAATGCCTATTATCGCACGCGCGGCGGCGTGATTGATCCGGCGCTGGGCTTTGAGCGGCGCTGGGTGATCTATGCCGGGCCGACCGAGGCTTCGATGACGCCGACCGGCTGGTATGGCTGGCTGCACCACACCTGCGACACACCGCCGACCAGCGAGACTTATCAGCGCCATCCCTGGGAGGCACCGTTTCTGCCGAACATGACCGGCACGGCCCGGGCCTACCGGCCGGCGGGTTCGCTGCTGGCTTCCGGCGTGCGCCCGCCGGCATCGGGCGATTATGATGCCTGGACGCCCGGCACCTGAGAGGGCAGCGGCGCGCTGATCACGGCATGGAAAGCAGACTATGCGGCTGGTGAAACCCTTCTTGCCCCTCATGATCGTGGCCACGGCGATGGCCGGCGCGACCGGCCTCGCGCATGCTGACCGGATTGAAAATCCGACGGCGACCTTTGCCGGACTCGACAAGGTGACGGGCCGGATCATCCATTTCAAGGCGGCGATTGGCGAGACGGTGCAATTTGGCACGCTGCTGATCACACCCCGAATCTGCAACAGCCGCCCGGCGACTGAAGCCCCGGAAACTGACAGCTTCATCCAGGTTGATGAAATCAAATCAAAAAACAAGGAACAGCAGATTTTCTCCGGATGGATCTTTGCTGACAGCCCCGGCCTGAACGGCATCGAGCATCCGATTTACGATGTCTGGCTGAAATCTTGTGAGGGCGGCACCAAGGTCATTGTCACCGCCAAACCGGAAATTCCGGCACCAAGCGTGCAGCCTGCCCCGGCAACGAGCCCGGCCGCGCCCGGGGCGGCAAATCCGCCTGTTGCCGCTGTGCCAGCAGCACCGGCACCGCCCCGAGCGCTCGTGGTCCAGCATCCGCGGGCGCCGGTGCGCCGGGTCATTCGCCGCCGCGTTGTGCCGCGCCAACGCTTCTATCCGGTGGCACCGCCGACCTTGCAGGGCCACGACGGGATTTATTGAGCGTTCAAATTCATTTTGCCGTTGCCTTGGGGCCCTGCTGCAGCAAGGCCAGCACCTCAGCGCCGCGCAACGGCTGCCTGGTGGCGAAGGGGCGCTGCCCGGCCGCAGGCGACAGGGCCAGCGCCAGCCGTAACGCATAGGCATCGCGCGTTATCTCGATGGCCCCTAGACTGGCAAGATGCGGGGTCAGGAATTGCGCGTCGAGCAACTCATAGCCATCGGCACGCAAATGCGCCACCAGATGCGCCAGCGCCACTTTGGAGGCATCGGTGACGCGGTGGAACATGCTTTCGCCAAAAAACGCCCGCCCCAGCGCCAGGCCATAAAGTCCGCCGGCCAGCGCGCCATCCTGCCATGCCTCGACCGTGTGCACATAGCCTTGGCGGAACAGATCGGTGAACAGGGCGCGGATGGTGGCATTGATCCAGGTGCCGTGACCATCGGGCCGGGCCCCGGCGCAGGCTGCGATGACGGCGTCGAAATCATGGTCGATGCGGATGTCGAACCGCTCCTGGCGGATGGTCCGGGCGAGGCTGCGGCCGACCTGCAGGCCATCGAGCGGGAAAATGCCGCGCAGTTCCGGTTCAACCCAGAATATGTGCGGATCGTCAGCGCTCTCGGCCATGGGGAACAGCCCGATGGCATAGGCCCGCAACAGGGTTTCAGGCGTCAGCGCGGCACTGGCTCGCTGGATCATGCCGCGCGCGCTTCTCGTCAGGCCGGGGTTTTGAGACGCACTGGCCGCAACAGGAACGAGGGCACGTGATCGCCCATGCCGGCGGGGCTGGCTTCATCGAGCGGCGCGGGGCGCGGATGGCGAAGCTCGCCATGGCGCGGCTTGTCGGCATGGCGTGGCGGGTGCCGGGGCGCCTCGCGCGGCGGGGCGACGGCGGCGGCCGGCTCCTTGCGCGGCGCCTCCCGACGGCCGCGCTCGCGGCGCGCTTCCGGCTTGTCACCACGCGCGGCACGGAGACGCGACTGGCGTTGCGGTGCCTCATCCTCGTCATCATCGCTGGCAGCGTGGCTGATATCATTGACGCCATGGCCTTCGAGCCAGACGATGTCGGTGGTGATCAACTTCTTGATATCATCGAGATAGCGCGTGTCGGCCCTGGTGACGATGGTATAGGCGGTGCCGCTGCGCCCTGCCCGGCCGGTGCGGCCGATGCGGTGGACGTAGTCTTCCGCATGGGTCGGCACATCGAAATTGAACACGTGGCTGACATCGGGAATGTCGAGGCCGCGGGCGGCGACATCCGAGCAGACCAGAATCGTCGTCTCGCCATTCTTGAAGGCATCGAGCGCGGCCATGCGGGCGCGCTGGTCCATATCGCCATGCAAGGCGCCGGCATTGAAGCCATGGCGGGCCAGCGATTGCTGCAACAGCGCGACATCGCGCTTGCGATTGGCGAAAATAATGGCGTTCTTCAGGCCCTCGCTCTCGCGCAGCAGGCGGCGCAGGGTCTCGCGCTTGGCGGCACCGGGTGCCGAAGCGACAAGGCGCTGGGTGATGGTGGCGGCGGCGGTGGCGGCGCGGGCGACCTCGACCCTCGCTGGATTATGCAGGAAGGTTTCGGTGAGCCTGGTGATTTCCGGCGGCATGGTTGCGGAAAAGAACAGGGTCTGGCGGGTGAACGGCACGAGGCGGCAGATTTTCTCGATATCGGGGATGAAGCCCATGTCGAGCATGCGGTCAGCTTCGTCGATCACCAGAATTTCAATGCCGGTCAGCAGCAGCTTGCCACGGCTGGTAAAATCCAGCAGGCGTCCGGGCGTGGCAATGAGCACATCGGCGCCGCGGGTGATCTTGGCTTCCTGGTCGGCGAAGGACACGCCGCCGATCAGCAGGGCGACGCTGATCTTGTGGTTGACGCCATAGCGGGTGAAGGCCTCCTCGACCTGGGCCGCGAGTTCGCGGGTCGGCTCCAGGATCAGGGTGCGCGGCATGCGGGCGCGGGCGCGTCCGGTTTCCAGCCTGGTGATCATGGGCAGCGTGAAGGCAGCGGTCTTGCCGGTGCCGGTCTGGGCAATGCCAAGGACGTCGCGCCCGGCCAGTGCATGGGGGATGGCTTCAGCCTGGATCGGTGTCGGGGTTGAATAGCCGGAGGCGGTGACCGCCTGCAATACTTTTTCGGAAAGTCCGAGATCGGAAAAGTTCATTTTTATCCTGGTGTGGCCCGCAATGATGCAGGGGCCCGTCGGTATCAGGCAAGGCTCAGCTTGGTGTGGCACGCCTGGGCGCGGCCGCTATCAAGGTCACCCTTCCGCCTGGAGGGCAACAGCGTGTCTCGCCTGCGACAATTGCCGTCGAGAGTCAAGAAGATTCGCGGAAATCCCGGCTAACGACGCGATAAAACCAGCTGGTTGCCGGAAAAACGCAAGGTGAGCACCTTGAAACCCATTTTGGCGTTGAAGCTTCGGGCGGTGGCGAGCGAGGCCTGTGTGCCAGCGTTTGATTCAGGCGCCGGGCATTGCACCGCATCATATCTGACCTGCGCTGAGTCGAGTTGATTACGAAAATAGGCCTCGGCATCGGCCTGCGAAGCGCGGCTGGTGAAGGGCTCGGTGATGTAGGTGATGCGGCCCGCGAAGGAAAAGGCGATGCAGAAGCGATCTTGCGCAGCATGACTGGCAGGCGTCATGGCCAGCCCCAGCACCAAGGCACCAAACAATCCACGCATAACAAGGCCTCACTCAAGAGCCAGCATGAACGAGATTTGTTAGCGGATCGTAAACGGGATAGGGGAAAACGGGGGGATTGGGGGAAGATTTGGATTACCGGCGCCGCGCCGGCAAGCGTCTCAGGTCTTCGAGGAAGCTCGCGAGCGTGATGAGGTGGGGGCGGACGGACGATGGATAGGAACCATGCAGCTTCGCGGGGACGACGAGCTTGACGCCCGCCTCGGTCATTTCACGAAACTGCCCCTCCGAAACGCCCTCCTGGAGGGTGAGCAGATGCTTCTCGCGAATGCGGTCGGCCTCATTGATGATTTGCCGCCAGCGATCCCTGCAGGTGGTCTTGGCCGCCAGCATCCGCAGTGCGGCATCCGGCCATGACCTGTCCTCGTAGGCAGCTTGCGAGGGAAAAAGGAAATCGGGGCGCTTGCCACCTTCTATGACGGGGCGGTGCGTGAAAGTTGTGTCCGCAATAAAACCCTCCTCTTTCAGGATCTCCCGCGCGTGCAGTTCGAGCGAGTTGCCTGAACGCGACTTGCGGCTTTGCAGGATTGTCTGCGCGAGGCTCAGGAACGTGCTGATTCCACTGAATCCGGCAGTGATTTTTGGCAGATAGACCGCTTCCTCGACGCTCTGGAAAATCTCGAATTCGCAATCCCGCCGTCGAACGAGGCGCATGTCGGCGCCTGTTGGCGCTGGCGGCGTCCTGGAGATTGCCAGCCTGATAATCTCCTCGCCCGTCGGGAACTGAACCAGCCATGCGGGCGGAATTTCTGCCACAGTCAAGTGGCAGGACGCCGGTGCTGCCGGTGCTGTCGCGAGCAGACCGGAAAGTGGCGGCGCACCGCCCGGCATCCAGACGACGTGCTGCTTAGGCTCAACGGGACCGATGCGCTCCTCGAACAGGTCCGCCTCTGTGCCTTCCGCGCCGCAGACCCATATATGGCATTCGCTGGCGCTGCCGCCTTCAATAACAAAGGCAAATACCGCCAGCGCGCCGGTGCTGTCGGGGTCAAGCAAGGCCGAACCTGCACCGCCGAAACGCGTCACCCTCGTCTCGTTGCGGGTGCCGGTTCCGAGCACCTGGTTGTTGTACCAGACGACGCGCGCCACCCGGCGATCCTTGTGCGAGTCGACGCAAACCTTGAGATCAACATCGGGGTTCAGCACTTCCGGCCGGTTCAGAGATGGGAGGACACTGAAGAGAAATGCCTTGGGAATGTAGGGGCCGGCCTGATGGGCGTTGGTGGCAAGCGTGTCATTGGCGGAAAGGCGCTTGGCGTACCAGACAACGCCAGGCCGGCCAAATTCGTTCATCCAGTCGCCGACATCAGCCAATGCCATGTCTTCCCCCGCGAATTTCTGAAAAGCCTGTGCCGGAACGCAGCCATGCAGCAGCCTCTGCCATCACCTGACCGGGTTCAAGCCTGTCGCGCCCCTTGAGAGCGCATTCCCAGATTGTCAGCGCCCGCCAGCCGGCTTCGGCAAGCTGCTTCCTCACAGTTGCGTCACGCGCGCGGTTGCGATCTATCTTGACGCGCCAGAATTCCGGCCGGGTCGAGGGTGCGCGGAACAGCGGGCAGTCGTGACCGTGCCAGAAACAACCATGCACAAAGACGGCGGCGCGGCGGCCTGGAAACGCCATGTCCGGCTTGCCGGGAAGCTCGCGCATATGCAGGCGGTAGCGAAAGCCCATAGCGTGCAGCGCATGGCGGACGGCGAGTTCCGGGCGTGTGTTCCTGCTGCGGATGCCCGCCATCATCCGGCTGCGGGTTGCGTCATCGACGACGTCAGCCATGCGCCAGCAACAGCTCCTCCGTCTCGGGAAGGTTCATGGCCTTCGTGATGAAGGGTGCCATGTGCATGGCCACGGCCTTGACCGCCGGAACTGCGACAGAATTTCCGAACTGCCGGTAGGCCTGGGTATCGGAAACCGGGATGCGAAACTCGCTCATCCCCGGCTGGTCGAAACCCATCAGGCGCGCGCACTCACGGGGCGTCAGCCGACGCGGAGCCTTTCCCGGCTGGCGGATCAAAATCTCGCTGCCGTCCTTGTGATACCTCGCCGAGAGGGTGCGAGCGACGTCCATCGGCCCGACCAATCCATAGCCAAAACCATTGCCTGCGGCCTTGTGTTTGTCGGCATAGGCCTGAAGGTAGCTCCACAAATGGTCGGTGAGCGTATATTTCGCGGATACGGCAGCGTTCGCCCCGGTGGTAAAATGCGCCTCCGGCGGCTCCGTGCCGTCCTCGGGGTGAAGGATGGTAGAGAGTCTCGGCCCGTCGAGCGGATCGGGAATCGCCATGTCTTTCAGGTCGCAGCCAACGTTATCAAGGAATCCGGCGATGAAAATCCGCTCGCGATGCTGCGGCACGAAGGATTTGGCATCGATCACCCGAAAAGAAATGTTGTAGCCAAGCTCGTTCTGGAGAACGTCCCTGATCACACGAAAGGTGTTGCCCTTGTCGTGATTGACGAGGTTCTTGACGTTCTCCAGCAGGAAAGCCCTCGGCCTTCTGGCCCTGATAATTCTGGCAACCTCGAAAAACAGCGTACCCTGTGCCTCGCAGGCGAAACCATGCGGCCGGTTCAGGGCATTCTTTTTCGAGACGCCGGCGATCGAGAATGGCTGGCACGGAAAGCCGGCGAGAAGGACGTCATGAAACGGGATCGCCCCGGTATCGACGGCGCGGATATCGCCGGCAATCGCATGATTGTCGTCGGGATTGTTCGCCCTGTAGGTCTGCTGGCTGTATTTGTCCCACTCGCAGGTAAAAACGCATTCACCGCCGATATGCTCAAAGCCGCGCCTCAGACCGCCAATCCCGGCGAAGAGATCGATGAAACGGAAAGCCGGAACAGATTTTTGATCCGGCCGCGCTGGTGGATTTACAGCCCGAAATCCAGTCAGGACAGGCTTTCGGGGATTGCCATGCACGGGCTCGAAACCAAAGACCTGCTGCTCCTCGCCGCGAGGTCCGTAGGCCTCCCTGGCTTCGGACAAAACGGCCTGTTGCCTGAGAGACGAAACTTCGATCATGACACCCCACCCGGACTTTTCTGCACAATGGCAGATATCAGGCACGAGAACAAGGGATGAACAAATTATTTTTTGGATAACATCGGCCGTTCATGGCTGCAACCAGGCCGCGTCCAGCCCGTCCGCTCATGTTCATGACCTTAGCGCTGCCGGTTTCCAATAACGCATGTTCGCGTGAAGTTTCGACAGGAACGCCGGGAAGATTTGGTAGCGAGGGAGGGACTTGAACCCCCGACACAAGGATTATGATTCCTCTGCTCTAGCCAGCTGAGCTACCCCGCCACGGTCAGGATCTTGCGATCCTCACAGGGCGCTTCCTTAAACTTGAGCCTGATTGCGTGTCAAGCCATTCAGGCCTTGCGACGGCGCAGCGTCCGGGCGAGATTTTCGGCAAGAACGCCGATCAGCGCCAGAAAGCCCAGCGGCCCGGCCCAGCGCCCCGGCAGGCCGGCATGCAGCGCAAGGGCGAGTGCGGCAAGGGTGGCGAGGATCGCCAGCGCAAGGCTGCCATCATCGACGAACAGGCCGAAAAGCTCGGCGGCAACAAGGCGCAGCATTTTCATGAGCGCGGCCTCATGGTGGCCTTGGCCGCCGGGCGCAGGACGGCACGCAGCAGCAGCGAAGCGCCGAAAAACCCGGCCATCAGCGCCAGAATCGCCAGATCGCCGCCGGGCCAGATGCCGCCCATGCCCTCCACCAGCCAGAACAGCCCGAAAGCCGAAAGCATGATGCCGACGCCATATTTCAGGGCGTTTTCGGGGACCCTCGCCAGGGGCACACGCAGCATGAGGCCGATCGCCAGCACCATCAGGCAGGCAAGCCCCGCCCCAAGGCTGGCCGCCAGCAGGGCGGTGCCGCCGGCAGCGCCGACAGCCAGCACGATGAACACCACCTCAAGCCCTTCAAGCGCCATGGCCTTGAAGGCAGCAAGGCCGGCCACCCAATCAGCAGCACGCCCAGCCAGCGCCGCATCGCGGCCGAGCGCCGCCGTGGTTTTCTGATAGGCTGCGGTCTCGTCATGCAGGGCGATGATGCCGAGCGCCCGCAGCATGGCCTTGCGCAGCCAGCGCAGCCCGAACAACAGCTGCAGCGCGCCGACGATGGCCTGCACCAGATGCAGCGGCACAAGCGCCAGCAGCGGCCCCAGCGCCAGCACCAGCGCGCCCAGCAGCGCCAGCGCCGCCCCGGCCCCGAGCAGTGCCGGACGCGGCCCGCGCACGACACTGACCGCCAGAATGATGGTGAAGGCCTCGACCGCCTCGACGGTGGCGGCCATAAAGGCAGCACTGGCCGCCGGAAGGTTGGCTCCCATGCCGATCATGACCCAGCCCTTCCCTTGTGAGCCCTCGTATGCGCTGCGCCGGTGGTGCGAGCGCGAACAAAGCAGCCCTGCCCGCGATGAGGCGGCTTTGGGCTTTGAATTTCGCCCGCAACCCGTTATCACGGGGCAGATTGCTTGTGGAGCCCCGCGCATGAACAAAGTCTATCCCTCAGCCATTGCCGCCCTCGAAGGCGTGCTCAAGGACGACATGATGCTGATGTCTGGTGGTTTTGGCCTCTGCGGCAACCCGGAGGCGCTGATCGAGGCGGTGCGCAGCCTCGGCAACAAGGGCCTGACCTTTGTGTCCAACAATGCCGGTGTTGACGGCGCCGGCCTCGGGATTTTGCTGGAAACACGGCAGATCGCCAAAATGATCTCGTCCTATGTCGGTGAAAACAAGCTGTTCGCGCAGCAATTCCTCTCGGGCGAACTGAAGCTGGAATTCAACCCGCAGGGCACGCTGGCCGAGCGCATCCGCGCTGGCGGCGCCGGCATTCCGGCGTTCTTCACCAAGACCGGGGTTGGCACGCTGATCGCCGAAGGCAAGGAAGTGCGCGCCTTCAATGGCGAGGATTATGTGATGGAAACCGGGCTTGTCGCCGATATTGCGCTGATCCATGCCTGGAAGGGTGATACCGAAGGCAATCTGGTTTATCGCAAGACCGCGCGCAATTTTAACCCGATGATGGCGACGGCGGCGAAGCTGACCATTGTCGAGGTCGAGCATCTGGTGCAGCCCGGCGAGCTCGAAGCCGACGCGATCATCACCCCGGGAATTTTCGTGCAACGCATCGTGCATGTGCCGGCCGGAGAAAAGCGCATCGAGCAGCGCACCACCCGCAAGCGCGCCGCCTGAAGGAGACATGGTCATGAGCGATACCCCAACCACGGCCATTGGCTGGACGCGCGACGAGATGGCGGCCCGCGCCGCCAAGGAATTGCGCGACGGGTTTTATGTCAATCTCGGCATTGGCATTCCGACGCTGGTTTCCAATTACATTCCCGCCGGTATGGATGTGCAGCTTCAAAGCGAAAATGGCATGCTCGGCATGGGCCCGTTCCCCTATGAGGGCGACGAGGACGCCGATCTGATCAATGCCGGCAAGCAGACCATCACGCAATTGCCGACCACCAGCTTTTTTTCCAGCGCTGATTCCTTTGCGATGATCCGCGGCGGCCATATCGACCTGTCGATTCTGGGCGCCATGCAGGTGGCGCAGAACGGCGATCTCGCCAACTGGATGATCCCCGGCAAGATGGTCAAGGGCATGGGCGGGGCGATGGATCTGGTGGCCGGCGTCAAGCGTGTGGTCGTAGTGATGGAGCACAATGCCAAGGATGAGGCAAAATTGCTAAAGGCTTGCACCTTGCCGCTCACCGGGCGGGGCGTCGTCGATATGGTGATCACCGATCTCGGGGTGTTTACCATCGACAAGAAGGGCCATGGCGGCATGAAGCTGGTCGAGCGCGCCCCCGGCATCAGCCTCGAGATCATCCGCGCCCGCACCGAGGCCGAGTTCAGCGTTGCCTGATGTGCAAGGCGACACAGGACGCGTAACGGTATTCGGTGCCGGTGGCTTCATCGGAAGGAATCTGGCAGACTATTTTGGCGGCAAAGGCTTTGCTGTGGACCGTGTCACGCGGCATAATTGGCCGGCGGCCGGTGCGCACCTTGGGCATTGCATTTATGCGATCGGCCTCACTGCTGATTTTCGCCAATTTCCGCTGCAGACTATGGAAGCCCATGTAACATTGCCCGTCGAGATCATCGACCGGTACCGGTTTGACTCCATTACCTACCTTTCCTCAACGAGGGTCTACAAGGACGCAGCCAAAGGCGAGGAAAGCCAGGCTTTGACCGTCAATCCTGCAAATCCTGATGATATCTACAATTTGTCTAAACTCGCCGGAGAAACCATGTGCCTGAATGCAGCGCATGGCAAAGGGCGTGTGCTACGCCTCTCCAATGTCTTCGGCCCGGGCGATGTCTCGGCCAATTTCCTATCACAAATTACGCGCGAGGCGGCCACCACTGGTCGCTTAACATTGAGGACCGGCGAAAATAGCAAAAAGGATTACATCGCATTGGCGGACGCAATTTTAGCTATATTCAATCTCGTATTGCATGGCGACGCATCTATATATAATGTTGCGTCCGGAACCTCAACAACCAATAAGATTATTTCGCATGTTCTTCAAGAAGATGGCATTGACGTTACATACACAGACGATGCCGTAGACATTATATATCCCGATATTTCCATTAAAAAAATGACGGATACAATTTCATTTAGCCCCCAAGATTTCGGTTTATCTTTTGAAAATTATTGGTATGATGTCAAAAGGAGAGCCGGAAATGCGAATAATTATTGACGAAGAGGCCGCAACCGTCACACAGGAAGACGCTTCGGGACGGGTTTCATACGAGCTGGCGTCGTCTGAAGGGTTTGATCTCGTTTCCAGAGCTTGGTTGCGCGCCTCCTGGGATGCTAAATACCCTTACGCCTTCACATGGTTCGGACGTCCGGTCATTCAATTGCCTGAAGACATGGTGCGCCTGCAAGAGGTGCTTTGGCATGATCCTGTTGACGTGTTGATCGAAACTGGCGTCGCGCACGGCGGCGGGCTGATCTTCTACGCTTCCCTGTTCAAGGCGATGGAACGCGGCAGGGTCATCGGTGTTGAGCTCGCGTTGCGCCCGCACAACCGCGCTGAAATTGACCGGCACTTGCTTGCACCCTTGATTTCGCTGGTTGATGGCTCCTCGGTGGCCCCTGACACGGTAGCCAAGGTCGGCTCGATGATCAAACCTGGCGAAAAAGTGATGGTACTTCTGGACTCCAATCATTCACGCGTCCATGTGCTTGCCGAGCTTCGAGCTTACGCACCCTTCGTGCAGCCTGGAGGGTTTATGGTTGCAACAGACGGAATTATGCAGGCTGTCGTCGGCGCGCCGCGTACGCAAGTAAGCGTTGCGCCAAGGGCGCAGCTTTTTAGGCCGCGCGTATTTTTATGTCGGTAGTTTTGACTTTGTCATTCGCCCATGCCCAAGGCATGAGTTCGTCGAGACGGGCGTTGGGCCAGCCGGAGGCGATTTTCTCGATGACGTCGGC
>JAGXAM010000008.1 GCA_019075905.1 Hyphomicrobiales bacterium | reverse complement strand
GCAAAGGGCGCGCGCGCAAGGGCGAGATGCGGCTCGACGGCGGCGGCGCGGCCATTGCGCATGACAAATTCGCCGGGTTTGCCACGGGCCCGGGCGATGCGGTCGGGATAGGCCAGAGCCAGCAGCGCGCCGCTGCGCGCAGGATCGGGCGCGGCGTTTTCACCGCCCCCCGCCAGTCTTCGCGCCCATTGCCTGGCGGCGCGGCCGCGCGGCGCTCCATCACGCGCCAGTTGCTCGATGCGATGCGCCAGATCGACGTCCTGGCCGCCGAGACCACGCTCCATCAGCAGGGCCGCCAGTTCCGCAGCCAGCTGTGCCTCGCCGCTGGCGCGCGCGCCGATCACCATGCGGGCGAGGCGGGGATGCACCGGCAGGGCGCGCATGGCCTCACCCGCGGCGGTCATTCTGCCGTCCTCGTCCAGCGCCCCCAGCGCCCGCAGCAATTTGCGCGCCTCGGACAGCGCCGGGGCCGGAGGCGGATCGAGCCAGGCGAGCGTTGCGGCATCGGCGACGCCCCATTGCGCCAGATCGAGCACCAGGCCGGAGAGATCGGCTGACAGGATTTCCGGCGTCGCAAAGGGCTGCAAACCGGCGTGGGCGGCTTCTTCCCACAGCCGGAAACATTGGCCCGGGCCAAGCCTGCCGGCGCGACCGCGGCGCTGGTCGGCCGAAGCCTGCGACACCCGCTGCGTAACAAAATGGCTCAGGCCCAGCCCCGGCTCGAACCGCGGCACCCGCGCCAGACCGCTATCGACCACGAGGCTGATATCCGGCAGCGTCAGCGAGGTTTCGGCAATGGAGGTGGCGAGCACGACCTTGCGCTTTCCCGGTGCAGCGGGGCGCAGCGCGGCATCCTGCGCGGCGCGCTCCAGCGCCCCGTAGAGCGGGGCAATCTCGACGGGCTCGTCGCGCAGCGCTTCGGCGAGCAGGAGCGCCGTGCGGGTGATTTCCGCCTGGCCCGGCAGGAATGCCAGCAGGCTGCCCGGCCCGGCCCGCAAGGCTCTGGTGATGGCGCGGGTCATTTCATCCTCGATGCGCGCCTGCGGATTACGGCCCAGATAATGGGTGGTGACCGCATAAGAGCGCCCGAGACTTTCAACGACCGGGCCGTGGCCGAGCAGAGCGCTGACACGCGCACCATCGAGCGTTGCCGACATGACGAGCAGGCGCAAATCCTCGCGCAGGCCGCGCTGGCTGTCGAGCGTCAACGCCAGGGCGAGATCAGCATCGAGCGAGCGTTCGTGAAATTCATCGAAGATGACGAGACCGATGCCCTCAAGCATCGGATCACCGACGATCATTCTTGCGAACACGCCCTCGGTGACCACTTCGATGCGGGTTTTGGCGGAAACCAGCGTCTGCATGCGCATGCGCAGGCCGATGCGGCCGCCCACGGCCTCCCCCAAGGTCGCGGCCATGCGCTCGGCGGCTGCGCGTGCCGCAAGGCGCCGCGGTTCGAGCAGGATGATGCGGCGGCCCGCCAGCCAGGCGGCATCGAGCAGATGCAAGGGAACGCGCGTGGTCTTGCCAGCACCCGGCGGCGCCACCACCACCAGAGCGGGATTCGCGGCCAGCCCTGCAGAGATGTCGCCCAAAACGGCGTCAATCGGCAGGTGGCTGTCTTGCGGGGCACTCATGGCCAGCGCCATAGCTGATCGGGAGCGCGGCGCCAATGCCAGCCCCCAGGAATTTCACCGGCCAGAGCCTGCATTGCCATGGCAAATCTGCTAGAAAGGCGGCCATGTTGCGCGAAATCCTCAAACTCGCCCCTGCCTCGCAAACCGGAAAATGGCGCTGGCACCTCGTCGTGGCCGCCGCCTTTCTGGCGGCGACAGCGCTGCTGGCGCATCATTATGTGCGCCTTGATACGCTGGTTGCGGCACGTGCGGCCCTGCATGGCTGGACGCAGGCCTGGGGATGGCGGGCGGCCCTCGCCTATGTCGCCAGTTACGGGCTGCTGATCGCCCTTGCCGTGCCAACCGCCTCGGTTCTGACCCTGACCGGCGGCTTGCTGTTTGGCGGGCTGGCCGGTGGGTTGCTGGCGATGACCGCCATTTTGCTCGGCGGCTCGCTCCTGTTTCTGGCAGCGCGCGGCGTGCTGCGCGGCAGGCTCGAAGCCTGGGGCGGCGAAGGCCTGCGGAGCTTTCGCGCCGGTTTTGAGCGTGATTCGGTGTCCTGGCTGCTGTGCCTGCGACTAACCCCGCTGGTGCCGTTCTGGCTGGTCAATGTCGGGCTGGCGGCGCTGGCGCTGAATTACTGGCGGTTTTTCTGGACCACCTGCCTCGGCATTGCGCCGCTCACCATGATCATCGCGCTCGCCGGAGCGCAGATCGACGGGTTAATGGCCAAGCGCGGCCTGCAAGGCGCAGATTGTGCCAGCGCAGCGTCACCCAGCTGTCACGCCGGGCTTGGCTGGGGCGATATTATCTCCTGGCACATTATGGCCCTGTTGCTGGCCTTGGCCGGCCTGTCGCTACTGCCAGTTGCGCTTCGGCGTTTGCGCCCGCATAAAGCGACACTATAATTCCCCATGACGCGAGTTTCGCAGAAACCAAATGTCCGAAATCATCACCCCTGACCTCTGCATTATCGGAGCCGGTGCCGGGGGCCTGGCACTGGCGACAGGAGCAGCGGCGCTGGGCGCCAAGGTTGTGCTGGTTGAAAGTGGTCGGCTCGGCGGCCAGCGGCTGCATTCCGGCTGCATACCCACGAGGGCGCTGATTGCGGCCGCCCGTGCAGCGCAGCAGACGCAGCATAGCCAGCCCCTCGGCGTCAGCGTTGCGGGCCGCGGGGTCGATGCCCACCTTGTGCGCGGTTTCATTGCCGGCGCCATGGCGCCACGGGCGGCCTATGACTCGCGCGCTCGCCTGACCGGCCTTGGCATACGCGTGATCGAGGCTGCGGGGCGCTTCATCAACAAGGATACCTGCGCGGCCGCAGACTGTCTGGTCAAGGCCCGCAGATTTGTGGTTGCGACCGGGTCCCTGCCGGTCATTCCGGTCATTCCGGGGCTGGAGATGATCCGCTACCTCACCACGGATTCATTTTTTGTTGATGCCATCCTGCCCGGCAAGTTGCTGATTCTGGGGGCCGGGCCGAGCGCGGTCGAAATCGGCCAGGCCTGTCTCCGGCTCGGCAGCGAGGTCACGCTGATCGAAAAGCAGCAGGCGCTGGGCGATGTCGATCCTGAATTGAGAGGCCCGGCGCTGGCTGCATGCCGGCGCGAGGGCATGGTGATCCGTGAATCAAGCACGCTCACCCGGCTTGAGCCGCATGGCGCTGGTTTGCTGGCGCATGTGGAAGGGCCGGAGGGCACCTCGGTGGTCGAAGCCAGCCACCTGCTGCTGGCGGTTGGTCGCCAGCCCCATGTGCACAGCCTCGGGCTCGATGCTGCCGGGGTGCCGATCAAGAACGGCCGGATAGAGGTCGATGCGCATTTGTGCACCGCCAACAAGCTGATCTATGCGGCGGGCGATGTCGTCGGCCGGGGTTGTTTTACCCATCTCGCCGCCTATCATGCCGAAAGCCTGCTGCGCCATGTCGTGGCAGGCCGGCGCCCGCGACCGTCTGTGGCGCCCTTGCCGCGGGTGGTCGCGACTGATCCCGAAATCGCCGAAATCGGCTTGAGCGAAGCACAGGCGCGGGCGGCACATCGTCAGATCGCGGTCTATAGATGGCCGATGGCTGAAAATGACCGCGCCCGCACGGCCGGCAACACCAGCGGGCTGATCAAGATCATGACCCGACGGAACGGCGTCATTCTGGGGGTCGGCATCGTCGGCGAGGGCGCAGGCGAAATGCTGGCGCTCTGGTCGCTGGCGCTGCAACGCCATCTGAAACTATCCGACCTTGCCGGTCTGCAGCTGCCCTACCCGAGCCGGAGCGACATCGCCCGCGAGGCGGCGCTGCAGGTGCCCGGCACGCGGCCGCGTATCTCCGGCATGATGCGGCTCAAAATGCTGCTGCGGGGCGCGAGGTGAGCCGTTGAGCAAGGAAGCCCACATGGCACCACCTTCGCGACTGCGTCGGCTCCTCGGCGGGCTCTCCGGGCGCGTCATTGCCCTGAGCATCATTTTTGTCATGATCGCCCAGATCGCCATTTATCTTCCGGCGATTGCCACCTTCCGGCGGGACTGGATCGCGCGGCGGCTGAGCTCGGCCTATATTGCCGCGCTGGTGTTGCAAGGCACTCCAACCCCGATGGTGCCACGCGCCCTGAAGCAGGAATTGCTGGCCTCGGTCGGCGCGAAGTTGATCGTCATCACCATTCACGGCATGCACCGCATTCTGGCGGTGTCCGACATGCCGCCGCGCATTGACGAATCGTACGATATCCGCAGCGCCGGACTTCTCACAGATATTCCTGCAGCCTTGCGGGCCTTGCTCGCCCCCGCGGGGCGAATGCTGAATGTCACCGGCCCTGCCCCCATGGGCGGGCGCTCGATTGAAATCGTCATTGACGAGACCACGCTGCGCGCCGCCTTGCGGACGTTCTCGCTGCGGCTCCTCGAGGAATCACTGGTGATTTCCGCCATTGTCGCCAGTCTCGCCGCCATAGCCACCGGGCTGGCGGTGCTGCGGCCGGTGCGGCGGCTGACCCGCAACCTGATGGAATTTGGCGCCGACCCGGAAAATCCGGCACGCATCATCGTGCCGACCAAGGCGACCCATGAAATCGCCGCCGCCGAGCGGGCGCTGAAAGCCATGCAGGATATGCTGGCACAGGAATTGCGCGCCAAAAAGAACCTCGCGGCGCTGGGACTGGCAGTGGCGAAAATCAACCACGACCTGCGCAACATGCTGAGTTCGGCGCAATTATTGACGGACCGGCTGGCTGATCTGCCCGATCCACAGACGCGATTGCTGGCGCCGCGGCTCGTCGCGACGCTCGATCGGGCGATCCGCTTTTGTCAGGCGACGCTGGCTTTCGGCAAGGCCGGCGACGAAGCGCCGCAGCGCCGCAAGATCGATCTTCATGCGCTGGTGGATGATGTTTTCGCGACGCTGCCGGTTGATCCAAAGGCCTTTCCCGAAACCTGCCCGTTGCGGCTCGTCAACAAAATCCAGAAGAGCCAGATGATTTCGGCCGATCCCGGCCAGCTGCAGCGCGTGCTCGGCAATCTTTGCAAGAATGCCGGGGAAGCGCTGGCGTCGATGGTGCATGACGGATCCCCTGTCAGGGAAGCCACCATCATCATCAGCGCCCGTCGTCATGACAAGGCCACCGTCATAGATGTGGTGGACAATGGCCCCGGATTGAGCGCGGCTGCTGCGGCCCGGCTGTTCGCACCTTTCGGCGGATCGGGACGAGCCGGCAGCACCGGGCTCGGCCTTGCCATCGCCTCGGATCTGGTGCGCGGCCACGGCGGCTCGCTGACATTGGTTGCTGCAGACAAGGGGGCGCAACCGCCGGGCGCCACATTCAGAATCCTGTTGCCGGACCCGCCGGGGGTGAACAAAGACCAGGCATGATGCCATGGCCGCTGGGCACCTGCCGCAAATCAGCTTATTGCCGGGCTTGGCTTTCAGTTATGGACTTAGTAAACTCGGGGTCCCGGAAAGCTAGCATGCGCAATGATTCGAGGCGGTCGGAATGAAGTTTGCAAAAACATGGCTGACAATGGCAGTGGCGGCGCTGAGTCTTGCGTCGACTGGCGTTGCCCTGGCCACGCCCTATGTGGTGTTTGATTTCAAAACCGGGGACGTGCTGAAGCAGCACGAAGCGACGCACAAATGGTATCCGGCCTCGACCACGAAGCTGCTGACGGTTTATGTGGCGCTGGAAGCGGTGCGCGAGGGGCGCTTTACATTCGACTCGCCGTTTGTGGTGACACGGCGGGCTGCATCCATGCCGCCCTCGAAAATGGGATTTCAGCCGGGCACAATTGTGACCCTCGGCAATGCCCTGAAGATGCTGATGGTGAAATCAGCCAATGATGTGGCGATCACCGTGGCGCAGGGAATCGACGGCTCGGTCGCCAGTTTCGCGGCCGAGATGAACCGCACCGCCCGCAAGCTCGGCATGAACGACAGCCATTTTGTCACCCCCAACGGCCTGCCGGACAAGGATCATTACAGCTCGGCACGCGATCTGGCGCTGGTGGCCGAGGCGCTCTATCGTGATTTTCCTGAAGAGGCCGGGCTGTTTGACATCGGCGAACTGAGCTACGGCGGCCATCTCATCCGCAATTACAACCATTTGCTCGGCAAATTTCCGGGCGCCGACGGCATGAAGACCGGCTTTACCTGCGCAGCCGGTTTCAACATTGTCGTCAGCGCGACGCGCGGTGATCGTCATCTCGGCGTAGTGGTGCTCGGGCAGGCCACGAGCCGCGAGCGCGATATCGTTGCTGCCGACTTGCTGCAACAGGCCTTTACGGGCCACGACAGGCCGTCAGGCACGCTGCAGCAACTTCCGGCTACGGATGCTGCGCCCTCCGACATGCACCCCTATGCCTGCGGCAAATTGCGGGCCCAGGCTGTGGAAGGCGCGGAAGGCGATGCGCTGGGTTCGGATGCACCTGCCGCTTCCGGCAATGGCGTCGTCAGCATTGCCGCCAAGTCGGCATCGGGAGAGCCGCAAGATTACGGTGTGGCCGTGGTCAGCGAGCCGCTGCCGCGGTTCGATCCGCTGCCAGTCTATATTGGCCAGGCCCCGGGCAAGTCGCTGGCCGTCACGCCGGTCGTCAGCAACCCGCTTGAGATTACCCCCTTCCCGGCGCCACCGCCGCGCAAGATGGTGCGCCGCCGCATCGTCCACAAGCGCCTGGCGCATCGTGGCCACAAGCACCACATTGCCCATGTCAAGAAGCGCGTCGCCAAGAAAAATGCCGTGCATCATGGCACCAGGAAAGCCAAGGATGTGAAGCACGAACATCATGGCTGAGACGCGGCGCCCACCTTCGCCCCTGCCGCTCAGCATTCTCACCGGCTTTCTGGGTTCGGGCAAAACGACGCTGCTGAACCGGCTATTGCAAGACCCGGCGCAAGCCCATACGCTGGTGATCATCAATGAGTTCGGCGATATCGGCCTCGATCACCTGTTCGTCGAGGCCATCGATGACAATCTGATGCTGATGCAGGCGGGGTGCCTGTGCTGCAGCATCCGCGGCGATCTGGTGACGACGCTCGAGGGCGTGCTGCGCGATCTCGACAACCACCGCATAGCCCGGCTCGACCGCATCATCATCGAGACCACCGGCCTTGCCGATCCGGCGCCGATCCTGCAGACCATCATACTGCATCCCTATCTGATGCTGAGGCTGAGGCTCGAAGGCGTCATCACGCTGGTCGATGCCGTCAATGGCCTGGCGACGCTGGATGCGCATGTCGAGGCCCTGCGCCAGGTGGCCGTTGCTGACCGCCTGGTGCTGACCAAGATCGACCTCCTGCCGGAGGGGCCCGCGCCTGCCCTGCTGGAGCGGCTCGCCGCACTGAATCCGGCGGCGAAACCGCTGCTGTTGCAGGGAGAGGCGGCGCTGGCACCGGTGCTGCTCAATGCCGGGCTTTATGATCCCGCGCGCAAGCATCCCGATGTGGCAGGCTGGCTGAAAGCCGATGCCTATGATCACCATCACCATCATCATGACCGCAACCGGCACAATGCCCGTATCCAGGCCTTTTGCCTGAAGACCGACACGCCTGCCACGCCGGCGGCCTTCGACATGTTCATCGAAATGCTGCGGCAGGCGCATGGGCCGAAATTGCTGCGGGTCAAGGGTATTGTCGCGTTGGCCGATGATCCGTCGCGGCCGCTGGTGGTGCACGGCGTGCAGCATGTGTTCCATCCGCCGGTGCGCCTTGCCGCATGGCCGGACGATGACCATTCGACCCGCATGGTGTTCATCCTGATGGATCTGCCGCCGGCCTTCGTCGAGGGGTTGTGGCGGGCCTTCACCGGCGTTGCCGAACCCGACCAGCCCGATGGTGCGGCGCTGAGCGCCAATCCGTTGCGCCCAGCCGGCGGCGGCCTCTTGGGCTGATCCGGCAACCATCTTCCCAAATGCAGCGATCTGGCGCAGATTGATATCTAACCGAACGCGTACGACTAACGCGTTATAAGATGGGGGGCTGTGCGCGCAATGGACATCGTGGGGAGGCTGAAGAGCGAGTGGGCTTATCTCGTGGGCCTGCGCCGCGCGTTGCAACAGACCAGCAGCGTCGAAAAGACCCCGCATATCACCATGCGCGAGATGGCGGAAATGGTGGCGGCGGTTCATCCCCACCGTATTGCGCTGGTGTCACAGCAAGAATCCTACACCTATGCGGAACTCGATTATCGCTCCAACCAATATGCCCGCTGGGTGCTGGCACAGGGCCTGAAGAAGGGCGATTGCGTTGCGTTGTTCATGCTCAACCGCGCCGAATATGTCGCCGCCTGGCTCGGCATCGTCAAGGCCGGCTGCGTGGCCGCGCTGCTGAACAACTCGCTGAACGGACGCTCGCTGGCCCATTGCGTGCGCATCGCCTCCGCGCAATTCCTGATCGCCGATGCCAGCCTGATGGCGGCGGTGGATTCGGCGCGCGATTTCTTCGATGTGCGCCTGAAGGTGCTGACCTATGGCGACAAGCGTCGCGGCCATGACCCGCGCCTCGATCTGGCTTTGGCGGAAATTTCCGGAGAGCCGCTGAGCACGGCCGAACGGGTGCCGCTGACCATCGCCGACCGGGCGATTTTCGTCTATACATCCGGCACCACCGGCCTGCCCAAGGCCGCCAATATCAGCCATTCGCGCCTGCTGCGAATCATGGCCGGCTTTGCCGCGGCGATTGCGTCAAAGCCCGATGACCGCATGTATGTGGCGCTGCCGCTCTATCACGCCACCGGGGGAATTTGCGCCGTCGGGTCGATGCTGTGGGTGGGCGGTTGCAGCGTCATTGCCGAGAAATTCTCGGCGCGGCAGTTCTGGAGCGATATTGTCACGCAGAAGTGCACGTTTTTTGTCTATGTCGGCGAAATGTGCCGCTATTTGTTGGCGGCGCCGCCAAGCCTGAACGACGCGGCGCACCATCTGCGCGGCTGTTTCGGCAATGGTCTGCGCGGCGATATTTTTGAGGAATTTCGGGACCGCTTCCATCTCACGGTGATCCGCGAATTCTATGCGGCGACCGAGGGCAATATCTCGCTGCTGAATTTCGATTCAAAGCCCGGCGCCGTCGGGCGCATTCCCGCCTGGGCGCGAAGCCGCCTGCGGGTCAGGATCATCGAATTTGATGTCGAGACCGAGCAGCCGGTGCGCGGGGCCGATGGCCTGTTTCGCGAATGCGCCAACGGGGAAACCGGCGAAGTCATTGGCGAAATCGTCAATGATCCGAAAGTGCCGACCGGCAGTTTTGATGGTTATGCCGACAAGGCCGCCACCGAACAGAAGATCCTGCGCGACGTTTTCAAAAAGGGCGATGCCTGGTTTCGTTCCGGCGACCTGATGAAGCGAGACGCGCTCGGCTATTTCTATTTCATCGACCGGATCGGCGACACATTCCGCTGGAAGGGGCAGAATGTCTCGACCGGCGAGGTTTCGGCGGTGCTGACCAGCTTCCCCTCGGTGGAAGATGCCAATGTCTATGGCGTCACCATTCCCCATGTCGATGGCCGGGCCGGCATGGCGGCGCTGTCGCTGTCGGATCCCGCCAAGTTCAATCTTGCCGACCTGCGCCAGCATCTCGTTGATAACCTTCCCGATTATGCGCGCCCGCTGTTCCTGCGCATTCAGGATCACATGGATCTCACCGGCACGTTCAAACAGCGCAAGGTCGATCTGGTGGAACAGGGCTTTGACCCGGCCAAAACCAGCGAGCCGCTGTGGTTCAATGACAGCGGGCGCGGTGAATTCGTGCGTATCGACGCGGACGTCTTTGAGAAGCTCTGCAACAACGGTTTCCGTTTCTGAAAACCGACGCCGCGGCGGGGCCATCCGCAAGAACCACCGCGCACAAAAGCGCTGCATGACGCCCCTGACAGCGGACCGCCGCGTCTATTCAGCGGCTTCGGCGACGTCGTGGCTGCTGACCGGCAAAGTGGCCGACGGCGCCTTGGCGGTCTTGCTGGCACCATGATCGCGCGAGATCAGGGTGTAGACCGCCGGGGTGACAAACAGCGTGAACATGGTGCCGATCGCCATGCCGAAGGCGATGACAATGCCAATGTCGGAGCGGCTGCGCGCGCCGGCACCATTGGCGATGATCAGCGGGATCATCGACACGACCATGGCGGCTGTGGTCATGAGGATCGGCCGTAGGCGCACACCGGCGGCATGTTCGATGGCCTCGCGCCGCCCATAGCCCTCTTCGCTTTGCAGTCGGTTGGCAAATTCAACCATCAGGATGCCGTGTTTGGAGATGAGCCCGATCAGGGTCACGAGGCCGATCTGCGTATAAATGTTGATGGAGCCGCGCTGCATCAGGCTGAGGATATTGAGCGGCAGCAAGGCCCCGAACATCGAGGTCGGCAGGGCAATGAGAATGACGAACGGGTCGCGGAAACTTTCAAATTGCGCCGCGAGCACGAGAAAGATCACGATCAGCGCGAATACGAAGGTTACCGTCAGCGAGTTGCCTTCCTGCTCCAGCTGGCGGCTGTCACCGGCAAAATCGATCGAATAACCGGCGGGCAGCAGCTCCTTGGCCTTTTGCTGCAGGAATGACAGGCCTTCACCGAGCGTGCGGCCCGGAAAAGGCACGCCCGACAGCGTCGCCGAATTCAATTGCTGGAAAGTGGTGAGGGCATTGGGTTGCACCGACTGGGTGACAGTGGCGATGGTTGAAAGCGGCACCAGCGACCCCGAGGCAGTGCGCACCCGGTAGCGCGTCAGCCATTGCGGGTCGTCACGGAACTTGCGCGGCGCCTGCGGGATCACTTCGTAGGATCGTCCATAAAGATCAAAGCGATTGACGAGATTGCCGCCGAGCATCGTTGCCAGCGTCGAGCCAATGTCCTGCATGGAAATGCCCAGCTGGTTGGCCTTGGCGGTGTCGATCTTGACGTCATATTGCGGCGTGTCGAATTTCAGATCGGTGTCGGTGAAAATGAACAGGCCGCTTTTTCGCGCCTCATCCTGAATCTTGCCGATCACGGTCGCCAGTTCGCGGTAATCGCCGGTGGTGCGCACGACAAATTGCAGAGGCGGGCCGCCGGTCGAGCCGGGCAGCGACGGCGGCGAAAAAGCAATGATCGATGCGCCAGGAATGGTGGCAAATTTCGCGGATAATTCTTTCAGAATATCGGTCGCCGAGCGCTTGCGCTCCGACCAGTCCTTGAGCATGGCACCGATAAAGGCCTGATGTACGCCGGCGCTGCCGTTGATGGTGAAGACATGCGCCACTTCCGGCACTTTGGCGACCGCGGCGGCGGCTTTCTTCGTGGTGTTTTCGAGATAATCGAGATTGGCATATTGCGGCGTCTTGACCAGCGCCAGCAGGAAGCCCTGATCTTCCGGCGGCGCCAGTTCCTTGGGCGTCGAAATATACATGACAGTCGTCAGGGCGAGCACGCCAACGAGGATCAGAATCGTCAATGCCCGGAAATTCAGGGTCGAATGCAGGCGCCGTTCATAGCGCTTGCGCAAGCCCTCAAAGCGCTGGTCGAGCCATTCGGCGAGCCCACCGGTGCCGGTTGGCGCCTTGAGCAGGCGCGAGCACATCATCGGTGACAGGGTGAGCGCGATGAAGCCGGAGACGATCACCGCGCCGGCCAGGGTGAAGGCAAATTCCCGGAACAGCGCGCCGGTAACGCCGCTGACAAAGCCGATCGGCGCATAGACGGCGGCAAGCGTGATCGTCATGGTGACGACCGGGCCGGCGATCTCGCGCGCGCCCTTGAGCGCCGCGTCACGCGGGGTCAGCCCTTCCTCGATGTGCCGGTAGATATTCTCGACCACGACAATAGCGTCATCGACCACCAGCCCGATCGCCAGCACCAGCGCCAGCAAGGTCAGGAGGTTTATGGAATAATTCATCGCCAGCAGCAGGATCATCACGCCCACCAGTGACAGGGGAATGGTGACCATGGGGATCAGCGTCGAGCGCAGGTTGCCGAGGAACAGGAAGATCACCACAATGACGATGAGCGCGGCTTCGGCCAGGGTCTTTTCGACTTCAAAAATCGAGGCGCGGATGAAGGCGGTGGCGTCATAGGCAATGGCACCGTGCAAACCCGGCGGCAATTGCGCCTGCACGTCAGGGAAGGCCTTGCGCACCGAGGTGATGACATCGAGCGGGTTGGCGGTCGGGGTGGCATAAATGCCGACGAATACCGCCTTGACGCCATCAAATACCGATGATGAATCAACGCTTTGCGGGCCGAGCTGAATATCGGCGACATTGCCGAGCCTGGTCAGCGTATCGCCATGCACCGCCACCACCAGTTTCGCGAAAGCGCTGGCGCTGGTCAGCGAGGTTTCGGCATTGATGCTTGTTTCGGTGAAATTGCTCTTGATCGATCCGGCGGCGGTGGTGAAATTATTGGTGGTCAGGGCATTGCGGACATCGGCGGCGGTGACACCGCGCGCCGCCATCTTGTTGGGATCGAGCCAGACACGCATGGCGAAGGTCTGGCCACCGAGAATCTGCGCGCTCGCCACGCCCTGAATCGTCTGCAATTTCGGTTGCACCACGCGGGTCAGATAATCGGTGATTTGCGAGGAATTCAGATCCTTCGACAAAAACGACATATACATCAAGGCGGTGC
This sequence comes from Hyphomicrobiales bacterium, assembly GCA_019075905.1. Classification (GTDB taxonomy): domain Bacteria; phylum Pseudomonadota; class Alphaproteobacteria; order Rhizobiales; family Beijerinckiaceae; genus REEB77. The sequence goes on along the minus strand of JAGXAM010000008.1, from coordinate 118,099 downwards.
TTTGCCCGGTCTGCTTCACCACCACCGGATCGAGCGCATTGGCAGGCAGCGTGCCCTTGACCTGATTGATCTTGGAGAGGACATCGGCCACCGCCCGGTCGGGGTTGGCGTTGAGCACCAAATTGAGAATGATGGTCGAGACATTCTGCTGGGAATTCGAGACGATCGTATCAATGCCCTCGGTGCTGGCCACGGCCTGCTGAAGGGGTGTGGTGATGAAGCCCTGAATGATCGCGGCGCTGGCCCCGGGATATTGTGTCGTGATGGTGATGGTGGTCGACGACAGTTCGGGATATTGCCGGATTTGCAGCTTGGTGCCCGCGACGAGGCCGACCAGCAGAACCAGCAGGCTGACCACAGTGGAAAGAACCGGGCGGCGAATGAAAAGATCGGTGAAAGCCATGCTGCGCCCTATTCTTTCGACATGACCGGCGGTGCTTTCAGGGCGTCACCGGTGGCAACCACGACGAGAGCATTGGGAACGAGCTTGATCTGGCCTTGTGTCACCACGCGCTCACCGGCCTTGAGGCCATCGCTTATAGCAATACGATCGCCATTGACGGCGCCGGTATGCACAAACACCTGCCGGGTGGTCAGCTGATCACTCTTGCCGCCGGCACCGTTCGCCGGCGCCGGGACGATGAGGTAAACGCTGTCGCCGTAAAGCGAAAATGTCACAGCGGTGCGTGGCACGGTGACGACGCGCGTCGGCGCGCCCTCGTCGAAGCTGACCTTGGCGAACATGCCCGGCAACAGCAGGTGTCCGGGATTATCGATCCTGGCGCGCACGGTGACGTTGCGGGTGGCGGTATCGATGCGCGCGTCGGTGGCGGCGATCACCCCCTTGAACACCCGTCCGGGATAGGCATCGGCACTGATGATGACATTCTTGCCCGGCGTAACCTTGTTGATATCCTGCTCCGGCACAGGAAAATCGACAAAAATCGGATCGAGCCGTGTCAGCGTGCCGAGATTGAGGCCAGGCGACACATATTGGCCGACATTGACCGCGCGCAGGCCGAGACGTCCCGAAAAGGGTGCGGAAATGGTCTTTTGCGCAATGGTGGCGCGCACCTTGTCAACCAGCGCGGCAGCCTGGTCACGGGCAGCGACAGCGGCATCGAGATTGGCCTTGGCGCCATTGCCGGTCTGCGCCAGCTGCTGCTGGCGGCTGAGATTGAGGGCGGCATTTTTCAGCGCGGCAAGATCGGATTTGAGATCGGCCTGCTCGACACTGTCATCGATCTTGATCAGCAAGGCACCCTTGGTGACATCGGCCCCCGACTTGAAATCAACCTTTTCGACGATGCCGCCGACTTGCGCGGCAATGTTGATGCCCTGCTCGGCGGTAAACGAGCCAATGCCCTCAAACCGTTTCGCCCAGACTTCGGAGCGCGCTGCCTCGACCGAAACCGTGGTCGGCGGCGCCACCATCTTCGAGATGATATTGTGCAGCATCACCGGCTTGAAAATGAACTGAAAATAGGAAAGGCCCCCCACCAGCGCGACCAGAACCAGCGCAACAAAGGTAAAAACAAAAAATCGCCGCATCTCACGTTCCTGTCACAGGGGCCGCCTTGCCTGCGAGCTTATCATGATCCCCAGAGGTGTGCGACTGGCGTTTGTGCAATGCAGGATGGCCGCGAGACCTGCCGATGCAGATCGGGAGCAGCGCAAAACGCTTTATATCTTATTGAAATAAATGATCTTTTTGCCTTTTTCTTCTAGCCCGCCCGCAGGGCATGGAAAAATGCGTAAATGACCAGCGGGATCGCCATAAACACGTAGATGCGCATCATCAGCAGCAGCATACGTGTGCCGCGACCAAGCGCCCTGCGCGGCAGGGGCTGCGCCGTGGCTGCGGCGCGCTGGGCCGGTTCGAGTGCTGCGAGAAGTTCGGAATTGTCGATCAGGCCGCCCTCCTATTTGCCCAAAAGCCCGGGAAAGACCGTCAGCACGCCGTAAAGTGCGCCCATCAGGGTGATGCCAATGACAATGACAGCACCGGCCGCATTGGTCCACCAGTCATTGACGAGATCTTGCATAATTTCGCGATCATTGACCAGCAGCAGCAAGAACAGCAGCGCGGGTGCCATCAGCAAGGTGGCGATGACATTGACGGTGAGGGTCAAGGCCAGCAGCGGCGCGCCAGGGATGAGCACAATGGCACCGGCGATGACTATGGATATGATGGCAACGCCGAAAAACAGCGCGCCCTGGGTGAAATCGAGGTTGAGGCTGTGGCGCGCCAGCGCCACTTCGGCAAGGGCGTAGGAGGAGCTGGCGGAGATGGTCATGGCCGCCAGCAAGCCCGCCTCGATTAGCCCCAGCGCGAACAGCGCGGCACCGGTCGAGCCGATCAGCGGCTTGAGCGCCTCGGCGAAATTCGCGCCGCTGGCAAATTGAGCGACATTGACATGCGCCTTGAACAGGGAGGCGCAGGCCACCAGCGCTGCCAGCGCCACAATTGCTGCCAGCGCGGCACCGAGCGCTGTGTCGATCCGCCCCTGACCGAGGTCGGCACGGGTCAAGCCCTTGTCAACGACCGCGCTTTGCTGAAAAAAGATCATCCATGGCGTTACCGTCGCGCCGACATTGGCGAGCACAAGGGTGAAGAATACATGGCCAAGCCCGCCGTGCAGCGGCTGCCAGCTCGCCAGCGCGTGCACCAAGGTCGCCACGTCGGGATGGGCCAGCAGGGCGGTAGGGATGAACAGCAGATTGCCCAGGGCAAACAGCATGAGCGCGCGCTCCCAGACCGCGTAACGTCGGAACCCCAGCGAGCCGATCATGATGGCCATGGCCAGGACCACCGACACCGGGGCGCTTATGCCAAAATAGAGCCCGCCCGCCTGAATGGCGATGAATTCGGTCACCAGGGTCAGGACATTGCCCAGCACCAGGTCACCCATGGCAAAATAGCCCCAGAACGGGCCGAATCGCTGGAAAATGACCTTGGCATGGCCACGGCTGGTGGCGATGCCGAGGCGCAGTGCCATTTCCTGCACCACATAGGCCATGACGAAGGTCGCCAGAATGAAGGGCGCAAAAAAGCCAATGCCATAGGTGGCGCCGGTGGTGGCATAGGACACCATGCTGGGGCCATCGTTTTCGCCGAGCATGACCAGCAGCCCCGGCCCCAGAAGCAGCCAGAGCAGGCGCAGCCTGTGGCCGGTGCTGCGGGCCTGGAAAATCTTGCGCCGGTCGAGGGCGCGCAGCCTGTCTTCACGGGATAGAGGTTCGGACAAGCGTTGTTCCATCGAAAGCCTGCAAAATCCGGCAAGGGGGTGCGGCAGGTGATGACGCTGTTGAATCATCAGCTGCATTGCCATGGCCTAGCGTGACCTCGGACAGGAAATCAAGCAAGGCCAGCAACCAAAGTTACATGTTTGGTCTTGTCATGGCGACGCAGGCCAGGCTGTTGCATAGAGCGGCCCGGGGCCCTAATCTGGGCGAAGGAGCCTGTAGCCATGCATATGTACATGTCGCATCAAAGCATTTTGATCACTCTGGTCATCGGCATCATCGCCGGATGGCTCGCCAGCAAGGTGGTGCATGGCAGCGGCTCTGGCCTGATCGGCGATCTGGTGATCGGCATTCTGGGGGCGTTCATCGGCGGCTGGCTGTTGCCGAAGCTCGGCATTTTCCTCGGTTTCGGCTTTATTCCCGCCGTGATCAACGCCACGATCGGCGCGGTGATCCTGCTGATCATCATCCGCCTGGTGCGCGGCAATGATGGCAGTGCGCGCGGTCGCTGACCCTGAGGTGAAGGCGAAAAGCTCAGGCAGCGCCCGCCCGATGGTTTCGCCTCCGCTAGTTTGGGCATGGGCCGGTTTTGGCATGAGCCCGACGCCGAAGCCGGCGTTGAAATGAAAGAGGCCGGATCGCGCCGGCCTCCATTCTTCAGACTTCATTCTTCAGGCTTTCAATCTTCAGCCTTTGAATCGTCAGACTTGCGGCTGCGGCTCCAGCCCGCCTTCGGGCTTGGGACGGTTGGCGCGCCCGGCGGTAGGCACAGCCGAACCGGAACGAACCGGCTTGCCGCCGTCGTTGCCATCGCGGGTGGGCGGCGTGCCCTGCAGCAGCGCGGTGATTTCATCGCCGGACAGGGTCTCATATTCGAGCAGTCCCTGCGCCAGAATTTCCAGCTGGTCGCGCTTTTCGGTCAAGATGCGGTTGGCTTCGGCGTATCCGGTCTCGATCAGCGCCTTGACCTCGGCGTCGATCTTGCGCGCCGTGTCTTCCGAGCTGGTCGGCTGGCGGCCGATCTGGTAGCCAAGGAACACCTCGTCCTGATTGTCGCCATGCATGACCATGCCGAGCTCTTTGGAAAAGCCCCAGCGCGTCACCATCGAGCGGGCGAGCTGGGTCGCCGCCTGTATGTCACCGGCGGCCCCCGAGGTCACGCGATCATGGCCGAAGGTCAGTTCCTCGGCGACGCGCCCAGCCATGATGATCGCGAGGCGCGAGGTCATCTGCTCATAATACATCGAATAACGGTCACCGGGCGGCAATTGCATGACCATGCCGAGGGCACGGCCGCGCGGGATGATCGTCGCCTTGTGGACGGGATCGGTTGAAGGAACGCTCAGGGCAACCAGCGCGTGGCCGGCCTCATGATAGGCGGTCGTGCGCTTTTCCTCTTCCGACATGGCGATGGATTTGCGCTCGGCGCCCATCATCACTTTGTCCTTGGCGTTTTCAAATTCCGCCATGGTCACAACGCGCTTGTTGCGGCGCGCGGCAAGGAGGGCGGCCTCATTGACGAGGTTCATGAGATCAGCACCCGAAAAGCCCGGCGTCCCGCGTGCCACGACTTTCAAATCGACATCGGGCGACAGCGGCACCTTGCGAGCATGGACGCGCAGGATTTTCTCGCGGCCGATGAGATCGGGATTGGGCACCACAATCTGGCGATCAAAGCGCCCCGGGCGCAGCAAGGCCGGATCAAGCACGTCAGGCCGGTTGGTCGCGGCAATCAGGATGATGCCCTCATTGCTTTCGAAACCATCCATCTCGACCAGAAGCTGGTTGAGGGTCTGCTCGCGCTCGTCATTGCCGCCGCCAAGCCCAGCACCGCGATGGCGCCCGACCGCGTCGATTTCGTCGATGAAGATGATGCAGGGCGCATTTTTCTTGGCCTGCTCGAACATGTCGCGCACGCGACTGGCGCCGACGCCGACAAACATTTCGACGAAATCCGAGCCGGAAATGGAATAATAGGGCACATTGGCCTCGCCGGCGATGGCCCGCGCCAGCAGCGTCTTGCCGGTGCCGGGAGGCCCGACCAGCAGCACGCCGCGCGGAATCTTGCCGCCGAGACGCTGGAATTTCTGCGGATCGCGCAGGAATTCGACGATTTCTTCCAGATCTTCCTTGGCTTCGTCAACCCCGGCGACATCCTCGAAGGTGACGCGGCCGGAAGCTTCGGTCAGAAGCTTGGCCTTGGACTTGCCAAAGCCCATCGCCTTGCCGGCGCCACCCTGAAACTGGCGGGACATGAAAACCAGCGCGGCAAACAGGCCCAGAACCATGACGATCTGCAGGATCTGGCCGATCAGCCAGGATTTGCCTGCTGACGGCGCATCGACCTTCATGCTGACGCCCTTGTCGAGCAGCTTGGAGACCATGGTTGGATCTTTGGGGGCTTCGGTCGTGAAAGACACGCCGGAGTTGAGGTGGCCGGAGACGGTGTTGCCGTCAATCGTCACATCGTGGACGTGGCCCTGCGAGACCTCGCTGATGAATTGCGAATAAATCAACTGGCTGGAAGGCTCGCGCTGGCCGGGGCCCTGAAACAGCAGGAACAACGCCGCAGCAATGCCAAAGATGGCAATCCACAAAGCATAATGGCGGAAATTCTGATTCATCGCATCGTGTCCAGTCCGGGCGGTAACAACCCCAGCCCAAGGCCATTCAATAGCACATCTATTTAGGAGCGATTAAGCCCTGTGCCAAGGCCTGCTGCATTTGCCGCACCCCTGCCATGGCTTTGCCAAAAATTTGGCGGGAGTGCCTTGTTGTGTGCTATCAACCCGCAGGTGATCGAACGGGCCGAAAAGCGAGGCTGCAGCAGCATCATGGCATTACTGAGACGTCGCAAGAAAATGAACCAGACCGAAAGCAAGCTCATGGCAATGACCGGCCTCACCGCCTTGTTGTTGCTGGCCGCCCCCCTGAATGCATCGGCCTTTCAGGGCGACCGGGTGGCGCAGGCGCAATTGCTGCCGCCGCGCAATGTGCCGAGTGGCCAGCCTTATGCCAATCAGCCCTATAATGGACAGCCCTATGGCTACCAGCAAAATTCCAGCGCAAGTCCGAATGGCGAGGATGCAAGTTCACTTTTCCTTGAGGTGCAGCGGCTGGAAGGTGAAGTGCGCCGGCTGACGGGCGAGGTGCAGGAATTGCAGTTTCACCAGCGCCAGCTCGAAAAGAAGCTGTCGCAGGCTCCCGGCGGCGTTGCCACCGCCGCCACCTCCGGTGCCACAGCAAGCGACAATGGGCAGGGCGATGCCTTTAATCCGGCTGCGCATCCGGGTGCGGCTGGTGCCCCCGAGCCGCTTGGCACCACCGAGCCGTCGCGACCCTTGCGGTCCGGCACACCGATGCAACTGGGTGGCACGACCAATGCCAAGCCGCAATTTGGACGCCCGCTCGGGCTCGATACCTCAAAGGCGCCGACCAACCCGGCAGCCAATGCGCCGCCGAATGCGCCGAAGGCCAGCTATGCTTCCGGCCTGTCGCTGTACCATCAGGGCCGCTATCGCGATGCCATCATCGCGCTGAAGGGTTTCGTGGAAAAGAATCCAAAAACCGCGCAGACCCCGGATGCGCTTTATGTGCTGGGGCTGAGCTACACCCACCGCAACCTCAATCGCCAGGCGGCCGAGCAATATCTGCGGCTTTCGACCGATTTTCCGGCCTCGGCACGCGCACCCTCCGGGCTGGTGCATCTCGGCATTGCCCTCAATGCGCTCGGTGCCAAGGAGGATGCCTGCGCCGCGCTCAACCAGGTGGCGCAGAAATATCCGAAATCCACCAGCGCCATCAAACAGGCCAATGTCGAGGCGCGGCGCGACGGGTGCTGACGGCTGGTGACATCGACGCCCTGTTCCAGCCTTTGGCCGGGGCGCGGCATCTGCTGATCGCGGTATCGGGCGGGCCTGATTCACTTGCGCTGATGGCGCTCATGGCGCGCTGGCGTGCCGGCGGCGGTGACGGCCCGAAGCTGAGCGTCGCCCATGTTGACCACGGCCTGCGCAGCGCTTCGGCCAGCGAGGGGGCGATGGTGGCCGCAGCAGCGGCGCAATTTGGTCTCGCCTGCATGAATTTGCGCTGGGAAGGCGCCAAGCCGGCTACACGCCTTCAGGAGCGCGCCCGCGAGGCCCGCTACCGGCTGCTGGTCGAGGCGGCCGGGCGCGTAAAGGCCGATGGCCTGGTGACCGCCCACCATGCCGGGGACCAGGCGGAGACCGTGCTGCAGCGCCTCGCGCATGGCAGCGGCATTGGTGGCCTTGCCGGCATGGCGCCGCAACGAAAGCATGGCGATCTGGTGCTGTGGCGGCCGCTGCTGGGCTTGAGCAAGGAAAGCCTCGCTGAAGAATGCCGCGCGGCCGGTCTCGAAGCGGTCGATGATCCCGGCAATCGCAATCTTGCCTTCGAGCGCGCGCGTTTGCGGCATTTTGCCCCGGAGCGCGCCCGGCTCGGCCTGAGTGATGCCACCTTGAACCGCCTTGCCCGCCGCGCCGCGAGGGCCGAGGCGGCCTTGAGTGCCGCGACCACGTCATTCCTGCAAACCTTGGACATCAAGGCCGGCTATAGCGGCGCTGCCGAACCCTGGCGCGACCTGCCTGATGAAATCAGGCTGCGGGCGCTGGGACTGGTCATGGCAAGGATCAATGATGGCGCCGTGGTGCCGTTGGCCAAGCTCGAAAGCCTCGCGACGCGTCTCACAGCGGCGCTGGCGGGCCGTGAAAACCTTGCGGCGACGCTGGCCGGGTGCAGCGTCAGGATCAAGGCTGCGCGGGCGGGAAGGGCGGCAACCCTGTCGATTCAGCCCGCGCCGCCACGCCGAACATTGCGCGTGTTAACCTGAATCAGCTTTGAACCGCCCATGCACAGCATTGTGTCAAGTTTTCTATAAACGGTTCAACAAATCTTTAAGGCAATTGCGGCACCACTCTGACTCAAAAGCAGCTTGAAATCTCAAGCTAAACGGAGATCATCGTGCGGCAATCTGCAAACCCGTCGTTTGTGCCACCTGGAGCTGACGGCGCCGACCTGCCCAATCCCCGCGCCATCCTCACTTCGATCGGCGAAGTGGTCTATGATTGGGACATTGCCACAGATCTTATGCGCTGGGGCCCTAACCTCGATGACGTGCTCGGCGAAGCTGCCAGCGTGCATCTCAAGAGCGGTTGCTCGTTTACACAATTCGTTTCGCCGGAAAGCCCGGGACGGCGCGATGAGGCGGTTCTGGCCGCGGCGCCGCTCGACCGAGGCGCCGGGGCGCCATTCCGAACGCAATATGGCCTCGTCCTGCCGCAGGTTGAGGACGGCGAATGGCACCAGACCTGGCTTGAGGACAGCGGCCGGGTGTTTTGCGGGCCTGATTGCAAGCCGCTGCGGGTGCATGGCGTCATCAGGGTGATTCAGGAGCGCGGGCAAAAACCGGGGCCGGGCCGCTCACCGACGGTATTCGATCCGCTGACGGGGGCCTTCGAGCGCCGCCTGTTCGTCGAGCGCCTGACCCGCGCGCTCAATGTCAATGCCGAGAGCACCGGGTCGGTGGCGGTGATGCTGGTCGAGGCGCAATCGCTCGGTCGTATCAACAAGACCCAGGGCTTTGATGCCGGTGATGAAGCCTTGTCCGGCCTCGCCGACGTGCTGCGCGCACGCCTGCGCGCCAGCGATTCGCTGGGCCGTTATGCCGGGGCCTGCCTTGGCGTCGTCATGCAGAATTGCGATGCCGAACAGGTGCGCATGGCAGCCACCCGTCTCGCCAAAGCCATCGAGACCACGACCTTCAACACCAGCGCCGGGCCGCTGAGCCTCAACGTCAAGATTGGCGTTGCCATGTCGGGTCCGCATGCCCGCGGGACGCAGAGCCTGCTGCATAATGCCGAATCGGCGCTCGAAACCGCGCAGGCCTCGCCGGCCACCGCCGTGGCGATGTTCGATGGCGACCAGTCGCTGATGGACCGGCGCCTGCGCAATGCACGCATTGCCGATGATATTGTCGCCGCGCTCAATGAGCGGCGCATCAAGCTGGCCTTGCAGCCGATTGTCGATGCCCGCACCGGCAAGCCCCGGTTCCACGAGGCGCTGATGCGCATGATCGACCGCGATGGCCATACGATTGCGCCGGGGCATGTGTTTCCGGTCGCCGAGGAGGCCGGGCTGGTCGGGTTGCTCGATCACCGCATTCTCGAACTGGTGCTGGCCGAACTCGTTGCCGATCCGGAGCTGACCATCGCCATCAACACGTCGAGCCGCACGCTGGCCGACCGCGACTGGCCCTCGCATCTGGCCGCGGCGCTATCGCTGCATCCGGGCGTGACATCACGGCTGATTGTCGAGGTCACCGAAACCAGCGCCATCGAGGATATCGAGGCGACCTGCGCGGTGGTGCAGGCGATGAAGGCGCTGGGCCTGCGGGTCGCGATGGATGATTTCGGGGCCGGGCACACGTCATTCCGCAATCTGCGCAAGCTCGATGTCGATATTCTGAAAATCGACGGGGCGTTCATGCCCAATCTGATGACATCGCCAGATGATCGCTATTTTGTCCGCACCATGGTGAACCTCGCGCATCATCTCGGCATTCTCGTCGTCGCCGAATGGGTCGAGAGCCACGAAACTGCCGGGCTTCTGGCAGAATGGGGCGTCGATCTCTTGCAGGGCCACCTTTTTGGCCGCGCCGAACTGACCCGGGAAAAATCTCCCCGCCGCGCCGCACCGGCGCAACTTGCCGCCGCTTCCTGAGGCCGCCTCACGCGATTTCACGATAGCTCGCAACCCAATGCGCTTGCGGGCTTTGGCGGAGCGCGGCATAAGGGCGGCCTGTCGTGAGTTTCGCCGATGAATGATGCACAGATATTGCGCCCCTCAGGCCAGCAGGCGCTGTTGATTGATGGCAAGGCTGCGGCGGCGGCGATCACCGCGCGCCTTGGCGCCGAGGTGGCGCGCACCGGCTTGAAACCCGGGCTCGCCGTCGTACTTGTCGGGGCTGATCCTGCCAGCCAGGTCTATGTGAAATCCAAAGGCAAGATGGCGCATGCCTGCGGCTTTCATTCGGTGCAGGTCGATCTGCCGGCGGACGTCAGTGAAGAGGTGCTGCTCGGTCATGTCGCGCGGCTCAATGCCGATCCGGCGATCCATGGCATTCTGGTGCAAATGCCCTTGCCGGCGCATATCGACCCCGCCAGGGTGATCGACGCCATTTCGCCCGCCAAGGATGTCGACGGTTTTCATCCGCTCAACGTCGGGCGGCTCGCCTCGGGTGCCACGGCCTCGGCTCTGGTGGCCTGTACGCCGGCTGGTGCCATGGTGCTGATCGAGGCTGCCGCAGCGGCGCTCGGGCGCAGCCTTCGCGGCATGGAAGTCGTGGTCATCGGGCGCTCGAACATTGTCGGCAAGCCCATGGCGCAATTGCTGCTGCAACGCGACATGACCGTGACCATCGCCCATTCGCGCACCGTCGATCTCGCCGCCGTGGTGCGCCGTGCCGATGTGGTGGTGGCGGCCGTCGGGCGGCCGGAAATGGTACGCGGTGTCTGGCTGAAGCCGGGGGCGATCGTGGTCGATGTAGGCATCAACCGGCTTGTTGGCGAGGATGGCAAATCCCGCCTCGTCGGCGATGTGGCCTTTGCCGAGACGCTTGATCATGTGGCAGCGATCACACCGGTGCCGGGCGGTGCCGGGCCGATGACCATTGCCATGCTGATGCAAAACACGTTTGAGGCGGCGAAGCGAGCGTCGTGAGGCCTCAGCGGCCAATGCCGGCGTGATTCGGACAATTCGCAGCAGCCATGCACAGGGCGCACGGCCTTTGCAGGTGACAAAGCCTGCAAATTTAGCACAAGAGTTGAGGATCGTTTTCCTCGAGCGTCGTGCCGCCTTGTCGTCATTGCCCCTCCGCCGGTTCATTGCCAGCCTCGCGCCGCTGCTGGGCGTCGGGGCCTTGCTGGCGCTTGGGCTGCTGGCACCGGCGCTGGAGGGCGTGCTCAATCTCGCATTGCCGTTTTTCGGGCTGATCGCGCTTGGTTATTTCTGCGCCCGGCAATTCGACGTCGATGAAGGCGGCTTGCGCTGGATGAATATTTTCATAGTCTATGTCGCGCTGCCGGCCCTGTTTTTCAATCTGATTTCGGTGGTACCGCTGGAGAAGCTGGCCAACTGGCAGTTTGTCGGCGTCACTACCTCCTGCACCGCGCTGGCTTTTGCCATGGCGCTCGGCGCCGGGCTGGTGGCGAGCAAGGGCAATCTCGCCGAGGGCGCCATCCAGGGCGTTGCCGGGGCCTATTCCAACATTGGCTATATGGGGCCGGGTCTGACCCTGGCGGCGCTCGGTCCGCAGGCCGCGGTGCCAACGGCGCTGATTTTCGTGTTCGACAGCATCCTCCTGTTCACGCTGGTGCCGTTCCTGATGGCGCTGTCGGGGGCCGAGCACATGAGTCTTGGCCAGACGGCGCGGCTGGTGGCGCGGCGCATCCTCACCCACCCTTTCAACATCGCCACATTTGTCGCGGTTTGTGCTGCCTACGGGCATTATGTGCCGCCGCCAGCCATCGGCAAGATGCTGTCGTTCCTGCAAAATGCCGCCGCGCCCTGCGCCTTGTTCACGCTCGGCGTCACTGTGTCACTGCGGCCGGTCCGCCGGATCAGCGGCGTTATGCCGGTGCTAAGCTTCATCAAGCTGGTGGTGCACCCGACGCTGGTCTGGCTGCTCTTGTCACTGCACGGCGATTTTGGCCGCACATGGACCTATACGGCTATGCTCATGGCCTCGCTGCCGCCCGCCCTCAACGTATTCGTGCTCGCCCAGCAATATCACACCTGGGTCGAGCGCGCTTCGGCGGTGATCGTCATCGGCACCGTGGTCTCGGTTTTCACGGTGACCTTGCTGCTTTATCTCATGGGAAACCATTATATCCCATGGGTCCTGCACGTTTGAGGGCGCCGCCTCAGCCGCCGACGTTGAAGGCCGCCAGCGCCGCCATATTGACGATGTCGCTGTCCTTGGCGCCGAGCTGGACAATCTGCACCGGCTTGTCGAGGCCGACCAGCAGCGGGCCAATGACCGTCGCCCCGCCCAGTTCCTGCAGCATTTTGGTGGAGATCGACGCCGAATGGAAAGCCGGCATCACCAGCACATTGGCGGTGTCGGTCAGGCGGCAGAACGGATAGGCCGCCATGGCCTCGCGGTTGAGCGCCACATCGGCCGACATATCGCCATCATATTCAAAATCGACCCGCTGCTGATCGAGCAGTTTAACGGCCTCGATCACCTTGGTCGAGCGCTCGCCGGACGGATGGCCGAAGCTTGAAAAGGCGAGAAACGCCACGCGCGGCTCATAGCCCATTCGGCGCGCCACTCCGGCGGCTTCCTTGGCAATCGCCACCAGTTCCTGGGGCGTCGGCATTTCGGCAATGGCGGTATCGGCGACGATCACCGGTTGTCCACGCGCCAGCACCAGCGAAAAGCCGATGAGCTGATGGCCGGGCTTGGTATCAATGACGCGGCGCACTTCTTCCAGCGCAATCGAGAAATTGCGGGTGACGCCCGTCACCATGGCATCGGCATCGCCGGCCGCGACCATGGCGGCAGCAAAGGTGTTGCGATCCTGCTTGACCAGCCGCTGGCAATCGCGCGCCAGATAGCCGCGCCGCTGCAGCTTCTCATAGAGCATCTGCGCGTAATATTCGTTGCGGCTGGAAAGCCGTGCATTGTGTATCTCGATATTGCGGTTGGCGAGATCGACATCACCAAGATTGGCTGCCGCCCTGATCTTGTCCTCGCGGCCGATAAGAATGGCCGTGCCGAAATCCTGCGCGGCAAAAGACACGGCGGCGCGGATCACCTGTTCTTCCTCGCCCTCGGCAAAGACCACGCGCTTGGGGCTGCGGCGCACGCTCTCGACGATACGCTGCAAGGCGCCGGTGACCGGGTTGCGCCGTGCCGACAGCGCCGCCGTATAGGCCTTGATATCGACGATCGGGCGGCGGGCGACGCCGGTCTCCATCGCGGCCTTGGCAACGGCCACGGGAATGACGTGGATGAGGCGCGGATCAAACGGTGCCGGAATGATGTAATCGCGCCCGAAGGTTGGCCTCGAGCCGGAATAGGCGGCGGCGACCTCGTCGGGCACATCGGCCCTGGCGAGTTCGGCCAGCGCCATGGCCGCGGCGAGCTTCATTTCCATGTTGATGGTCGTGGCCTGACAATCGAGGGCGCCGCGGAAAATATAGGGAAAGCCCAGCACATTGTTGACCTGATTGGGATAATCTGAACGCCCGGTGGCGACGATGACATCGCTGCGCACCTGCTGCGCTTCCTCGGGGGTGATTTCCGGATCCGGATTGGCCATGGCAAAAATGACCGGATTGGGGGCCATGCTTTTGACCATTTCCGGCGACAGGGCGCCCTTGGCTGACAGGCCGAAGAAAATATCGGCACCGACCATCGCTTCTTCGAGCGTGCGCAGCGGCGTATCGACAGCATGGGCCGATTTCCACTGGTTCATGCCCTTTTCGCGACCCTGATAGACGACGCCATTGGTGTCGCACAAAATCACGTTTTGCGGGGCGAAACCCATGGATTTGATCAGTTCGATGCAGGCAATGCCGGCGGCACCGGCGCCATTGCACACCAGCCTGGTCTTCTTGATGTCGCGCTTGGTGAGCAGCATGGCATTGAGCATGCCGGCGGCGGCAATGATGGCGGTGCCGTGCTGGTCATCATGGAACACAGGAATATCCATCAATTCGCGCAATTTCTGCTCGATGATGAAACATTCGGGGGCCTTGATGTCCTCCAGATTGATGCCACCGAAGGACGGGCCGAGATAGCGCACCGCGTTGATGAAGGCTTCGCTGTCCTCGGTATCAACTTCGAGATCGATGGAATCAATGTCGGCAAAGCGCTTGAACAGCACCGATTTACCTTCCATCACCGGTTTGGCGGCCAGAGCCCCAAGATTGCCAAGGCCGAGAATGGCGGTGCCATTGGTGATAACCGCAACCATATTGCCGCGCACCGTATAATCATAGGCGCGGCTCTTATCGGCGGCGATGGCCAGCACCGGCACGGCAACGCCTGGTGAATAGGCCAGCGACAAGTCGCGCTGCGTCGCCATCGGCTTGGTGGGGACGATTTCCAGCTTGCCCGGCCGCCCGCGTGAATGGAACAGCAGCGCCTCCTGATCGGTGGCCGCCGCTCGTCTGGCGGGTGCAGCGGTGGCAGCCTTGTTCACATCGTCGACCATGATCACATCCTGAAGCCTGAGATGGATGCGACCTTAAAAGCCCCTGTAGCGTCCGGCAAGCATTTAGGGCGGATTCGAGCGGTTTGTACGCCTAATGGCGCAGCGTCAGGCAAAATCTGCCGGATCGAACACCCGCAGGGTTGAACAAAAGGCGCAGGTGACGTCAATGCGGCCGTCGGCATTGACCATCTCGGCGCGCTCCCCGGCGCTGAAGCCGCGCAGCATGGCCTCGACGCCCTCCTGCGTGCAGCGGCATTGATCGCGCACGCCTTGGGCCGGAAACACCTTGACGCCGCGCTCGTGAAACAGGCGATAAAGCAGGCGCTCGCCGGAAAGACCGGGCTCGACCAGTTCATCATCGCCGACCGTGCCGGCCAGCGCCAGCGCCTCGTTCCACGGCTCGTTGTCATCGGCGACATCGGCCACAAATCCAGCCGGCGCATCACCGGGGTCAAGATCGGCCATGCGCGTCGGGTGCGACGGCAGGTGCTGCACCATCAGGCCACCGGCCCGCCAATGGCGGCCCTCGGCGGTCAGCAATTCGCCGACAGCGAGCTTCACGAAGGTGGGTATCTGCTCGCTCTGGGCAAAGTAATGATGCGCGGCGGCGCTCAGGCCCTGCCCATCAAGCGCGACCACACCCTGCCAGCGCGAGGCGGCATCGCCATGATCGATGGTGAGCGCCAGATGGCCGCGCCCCAGGAGGGCGGCGCCGGACGTGTCATCCTGCGCGGCCAGCCGGTCGGAATCAAATTGCGCATAGGCGCGCAGCCGGTCGGGAGCATCGAAATCCACCACCAGCATGTGCACCGGGCCATCGCTGCGCGTCTGCAATTGCAGACGCCCCCTGGCCTTGAGGGCCGTGCCGAGCATGGTCGTCAGCACTGCGGCTTCCGCTAGCAGGCGCGATACCGGTTCGGGATAGGCATGGCGGGCGAGAATGGCATCGAGCGCCGGGCCGAGGCGCACGAGGCGGCCACGCACATCAAGCGGCTCGACGGCGAAGGGCAAGGCGCTGTCATCGACCGGCGCGTCGGAGATCAGGCGTTCCGGCCGCTCGACAGCCGGGTTCATGCGCCCATGGCCCCGAAGCACCAGGCCAGCACACCCTTTTGGGCATGCAGCCGGTTTTCCGCCTCGTCGAAGACCACCGATTGTGGCCCGTCTATGACATCGTCGGTAACTTCCTCACCGCGATGGGCAGGCAGGCAGTGCATGAAGATCGCGTCGCGACTGGCGGCAGCCATGAGGCGGGCATTGACCTGAAACGGCGCCAGCAGATTGTGGCGTCGCCCGGCGTCCTCGTCACCCATCGACACCCAGCAATCGGAAATTACCGCATCGGCTCCCGCCACGGCCTCGAACGGGTTATGCACGGCAACAACCCGGGCGCCGCGCTGGCGGGCTTCGGCGAGCACGCCGGCCGGCGGCGACAATTCCTGCGGCGTTGCGATATTCAGCGTGAAATCGAATTTCTCGGCGGCGTGAATGAGGCTCGTCAGCACATTGTTGAAATCGCCGGTCCAGGCGAGGGTGCGGCCCTTGATCGGGCCACGGTGCTCCTCGAAGGTCATGACATCGGCCATCACCTGACAGGGATGCGTGCGCTTGGTGAGGCCGTTGATCACCGGCACGCTGGCATTTTGCGCCAGTTCGATGAGATCGCCATGCGCGAGGGTGCGGATCATGATGGCATCGACATAGCGCGACAGCACTCGCGCCGTATCGGCAATGGTTTCACCGCGCCCAAGCTGCATTTCATCGCCGGTGAGCATGATGGTCTCGCCGCCGAGCTCGCGCATGCCGACATCAAAGGAAACCCGGGTGCGGGTCGAGGGCCGGTCAAAGATCATGGCCAGCACCTTGTCGCGCAGCGGGCGGCTGGCCACGGCACCGGGCGTGCCGCTGCGGACAGCCTGGCGCTCGCGCTTGATCTCGACGGCCATATCGAGCACGCGGCGCAGCTGCGCCGCGGAAATGTCGGTGAGATCGAGAAAATGCCTCACTGTGACGCCACTCATGATGCGCTCCCCCCTTGATGCGCCCGCTCGAGCGCCGTCGCCGCACGATCGAGCCTTGCCACCGCCTCGGCGGCATCGGCATCGGAAATGACCAGAGGTGGCACCAGACGCACGACATTGTCCCCTGCGGCGATCACCAGCAGATGCTGCGCCCGCGCCGCCTCGACCAGTTCGGCCACTGGCACCTTGAGATGCAGGCCCAGCATCAGGCCCTCACCGCGCACATCGTCAATGATGTCGGGATGCTGGTCGTGCAGGGCCGCCAGTTTCTGGCGCAGGTTCAGCGCGACCTTGCGGACATGTTCGAGGAAAGCCGGGTTGTTGACCTCGTCCATCACCGCATTGCCACAGGCCATGGCGAGCGGATTGCCGCCGAAGGTCGAGCCATGCGTGCCCGCCACCATGCCCTCTGCCGCCGCCTTGGTGGCAAGGCAGGCGCCCATGGGAAAGCCGCCGCCAAGGCCCTTGGCGACCGCCATGATGTCGGGATCAGCGCCCTGGCCCTGATGCGCAAACAGACGGCCGGTGCGCCCGACGCCGGTCTGCACCTCGTCATAGATCAGCAGCAGGCCGTGCTTGTCGCACAGCGCCCGCAGACCGCGCAGGCATTGCGGTGGCACCACACGGATGCCGCCCTCGCCCTGGATCGGCTCGATCAATATCGCCGCCGTGGCCGGGGTAATCGCCGCCTCAAGCGCCTTGTGGTCGCCAAACGGCACCTGGTCGAAGCCTTCCAGCGGCGGGCCGAAGCCCTCCAGATATTTCTTCTGGGCTGAGAGGTTGGCCATGGTGCGGCCGTGGAACGCGCCTTCAAAGGTGATGATGCGGAAGCGCTCGGGATGGCCTTTGGCAGCATGATATTTGCGCGCCATTTTCATGGCGCATTCCAGCGCCTCGGCGCCGGAATTTCCGAAAAAAACCACATCGGCAAAGGTGCTGTCACAGAGCTTGGCCGCCAGCCGCTCGCCGAGCGGCGACTGGTAGAGGTTGGAATTGTGCCAGACCTTCTGTGCCTGGTCGGTCAGCGCCTTGACCAGCGCCGGATGCGCATGGCCGAGCGAGGTCACCGCCACGCCGGCGCCGAAATCCAGATATCGCTCGCCGTTGGTCGCCTCAAGCCAAGCACCCTCCCCGCGCTCAAAAGCGACGGGTGCGCGATTGTAGGTAGGCAGCAGATGACTGACGACGGGCTTGGACATTGGCTTGCGGCTTTCTCCAGATAGTCAAAGGGGGACATCAACCAATACGAAAAGCCGCCCCGGCGGGACGGCTCAAACGCCTTCGGTGCATAAGGCCAATCCGGCCTCAATGCAATCGCCAATTTAACGGCGGGGGGCGGCTGGCGGGCGCCATCGCGCGATGCCGCCGACCGGGATTTTGACCGGAATACCCCTGCCGCCGTCTGCCTCAGGCGCCATAGGCTGCGAGCTGAAAGCCCGACAGATCCGGCAGGATGGCTGTGGCGCCGGCGAAATCCTCGCCCGCCGTATAAAGCCCTGGCGTGACGATGGTGGCGAGGCCGGCAGCCCTTGCCGCCTGCAGGCCGTTACAGGAATCCTCAAAGGCGAGACAGGCGCTGGCGGGCAGGTGCAAGGCGGCAAGGGCTTGCAGATAGGCGTCGGGTGCCGGCTTTTTTCGCGGCACGTCCTCGCCGGCAATGATGGCGGCAAACAGCCCCCTGCCAGGCCTTCCCCAGGTCGCGTCGATCAGCACCTCGACATTGACGCGCGAGGTGGTGGTGGCGATGGCGAGGCGATAGCCTGAAGCCTTCGCCGTGGCGACCAGATCCGCAACCCCGGGTCGCAAATGCGCCCCGCCCTCTCGCATCATCACGCCATAATGCCGGTTCTTGGCGGCATGCAGTGCCTGCACAAGGCCGTCGTCGGGATGCTCTCCCTGAAGCGCCGCATAATGGCGCAGCCGTTCCTTGCCGCCGGTGACTTTCAGCAGCGCGCCATAGAGCGGCACGTCCCAACGCCAGGCCAGCCCGGCATCGGTGAAGGCGGCGTTGAAGGCGGCGCGGTGCACCTCCTCGGTTTCGGCAAGCGTGCCATCGACATCAAAAATCAGCGCCTCGCGCTTCATGGCATGCGGGCGCGCCCGGCGGCGCTTCTGATGGCGGCGATATTAGTCTTGTAATGATCGGGCGTGCCGCCCTTGAACACGGCGGAACCTGCAACCAGCGTATCGGCGCCGGCGGCAGCCACCAGCGCCGCGGTTTCGGGGTTGACGCCACCATCCACTTCGAGGCGGATCGGGCGCTTGCCGATCATGGCGCGGATGCGGCGGATTTTCTCGACCTGCGAA
This sequence comes from Hyphomicrobiales bacterium, assembly GCA_019075905.1. Taxonomy (GTDB): domain Bacteria; phylum Pseudomonadota; class Alphaproteobacteria; order Rhizobiales; family Beijerinckiaceae; genus REEB77. The sequence continues at coordinate 99,285 of JAGXAM010000008.1, read as the reverse complement.
TGAATGAAGGCCTGGCCGCCAAAGCCTGGGTTGACGGTCATGACCAGAATCAGGTCAACCGAATCGAGCAAATATTCCAGCGCCGATTCATGGGTGCCGGGAGTGATCGTCACCCCGGCCTGCTTGCCAAGGCTGCGGATCATCTGCATCGAGCGATGGATATGCGGGCCAGCCTCGGCATGAACGGTGATGATGTCCGAGCCCGCCTTGGCAAAGGCCTCGATATAGGGGTCTGCCGGAGCGATCATCAGATGAACATCAAAGACCTTTTTGGTATGCGGGCGCAGGGCCTTCACCACATCCGGGCCGATGGTGATATTGGGCACGAAATGCCCGTCCATAACGTCGACATGAATCCAGTCGGCGCCCATTTCATCAATGGCGCGCACCTCTGCGCCGAGCCTGGCGAAATCCGCCGACAGGATGGAAGGAGCAATGAGGATTTCGTTGTGATTAGGGGCCATGATCGGGTGTGCCTTGAGTGAAAACGCGGCTCGCCAGAATATCTGCCGGCTCGATTGTCATGATATCCTTGGCAGTGAGCGCGCGGTCAAGGTCGGCGACCAGCCGGTTGGCCTGACGCAGCCGTGCCCGGTCCAGCGCATTGCGGATCGAGCGTGCGTTGGAAAACAGCGGTTGCTGGCGGCGCAGCGCGATATAGCGCCCGAAAGCCGCTTCAGCCTCGGGGCTGAAGCTGTAATTTTGCTGCTGCAGCATCAGCCCAGCAATAGAAGCCAGTTCATCCTCGCCGTAATCGGGAAAATCGATGTGATGGGCGATGCGCGAGCGAAACCCCGGATTTGAGGTGAAGAATGTCTCCATGCGGCTGGCATAGCCCGCGAGAATCACCACCAGATCCTCGCGCTGGTTTTCCATCACCTGCAACAGGATCTCGATGGCTTCCTGACCATAATCGCGCTCATTTTCTGGCCGGTACAGATAATAGGCCTCGTCGATGAACAGCACCCCGCCCATGGCGCGCTTGAGTACTTCCCTGGTCTTGGGGGCGGTGTGGCCGATATATTGGCCGACGAGATCGTCGCGCGTCACCGAAATCAATTGTCCGCGGCGGACAAAGCCCAGCCGGTGCAGAATGTCGGCCATGCGCATGGCGACCGTGGTCTTGCCGGTGCCGGGATTGCCGGTGAAGGACATGTGCAGGGTCGGCACCTCGCCGGTGAGGCCGAGCTTCTGGCGCACGCGCTCGACCAACAGCAGTGAGGCGATTTCGCGGATGCGGGTCTTGACGGGCTTCAGCCCGATCAATTCGCGATCAAGCTGTTCAAGCACTTCATTGATGCCCGAACCTTCGATCTCATCGCGCAGGCGCACGGATTTCAAGGATGGCTCCGCAGAGGTCATGGCGACATGTTCCTTGTGGCTGGCTACCGGGCGGAGAGGGAGGACGCCCGGCAGCCAATCTCGTCAAGCTACTTGTAGCGCTGGCCTTCCGGCTGGTTGGCAGCATAGGCGCTGGTGCTATAACCAATCCGGCGCCCGGCCAGTTCGGCCCGGGCCAGCCTGAAGCCGGGCTCGGTGGCCGGCCGGTTGACAATGAAGGACAGGCGCACCGATTCCCAGCCATGGCTGGAATCAAAAGCCGAGAGGCGGATATAGACATCGCCGTGATGCTTGCGGCATTCGGCCAGTTCCATCATCACGCCCTTGGCGTCCTTGAGGTCGAACATGGGCATGCCCCACATTTCCCAATAGACGTTGCGGGGGTGCGGATCGTCAGTATATTCGAAATTCACCGCCCAGCCCTTGTCGAGACAATATTGCACCTGGGCCTGAATCTGCCTGTCGGTGAGATCGGGCAGAAACGAGAAGGCGCCTTGAGTGATGCGCATGGGTCGCACTCCTTAATTCGAGACGGAGACAGACGGCACGAAATCGGGCGCGTCGGTTGAGGCATAATCGAAGGTGACATCTTTCCAGGTGTCGAGCGCCTGCCGCAGCGGCAGGCAGGTCTTGGCAGCATCGGCGAGTATTTGCGGGCCCTCGGCGAGGTAATCGCGGCCTTCATTGCGCGCCAGGATCATGGCTTCAAGCGCGACCCGGTTGGCGGTGGCGCCCGCCTGGATCCCCTGCGGATGGCCGATGGTGCCGCCGCCAAATTGCAGCACGCAATCTTCGCCCAGATAATGGATCAGTTGGTGCATCTGGCCGGCATGAATGCCGCCCGAGGCGACCGGCATCAGCTTGTTCAGCGATGCCCAGTGCTGATCGAAGAAAATGCCATGGGCGAGATTGAGAGGATTATAATCCTCGCGGCAAATATCATAATAGCCGCGTGTCTGGTTGGGATCGCCTTCAAGCTTGCCGACGACCGTGCCGGCGTGAATGTGATCGACGCCAGCAAGGCGCATCCATTTGGCAATGACACGGAAGGAAATGCCGTGGGATTTCTGCCGGGTGTAGGTGCCGTGGCCGGCGCGGTGCAGATGCAGGATCATGTCATTGCGGCGCGCCCATTTCGCCATGGACTGGATCGCCGTATAACCGATCACGAGATCGATCATGACGATGGTCGAGCCGAGTTCCTTGGCAAATTCGGCACGCTCGTACATGTCCTCCATGGTGGCGGCGGTGACATTGAGATAGGTGCCCTTGATCTCGCCGGTGACCGCCTGGGCCCGGTTGACCGCCTCCATGCAATAGAGGAAACGCTCGCGCCAATGCATGAACGGCTGTGAGTTGATGTTCTCGTCATCCTTGGTGAAATCGAGCCCGCCCTTCAGCGCCTCATAGACCACGCGGCCATAGTTGCGGCCGGAAAGGCCGAGCTTGGGCTTGATTGTCGCCCCCAGCAAGGGGCGACCGAATTTGTCGAGGCGCTCACGCTCGACGACAATGCCGGTGGCCGGGCCCTGGAAGGTTTTCACATAGGCGACGGGGAAGCGCATATCTTCAAGGCGCAGGGATTTCAGCGGCTTGAAGCCAAAGACATTGCCGATGATCGAGGCGGTGAGATTGGCGATGGAGCCCGGCTCGAACAGATCGAGGTCATAAGCAATATAGGCGAAATACTGGCCCGGCGCATTGGGCACCGGATCGACGCGGTAGGCCTTGGCGCGGTATTTCTCGCTGGCGGTGAGACGGTCGGTCCAGACCACGGTCCAGGTGGCGGTCGAGCTTTCGCCGGCGACAGCGGCGGCGGCCTCAACCGGATCGACGCCATCTTGCGGCGTGATGCGGAACATGGCGATGATATCCGTGTCCTTGGGCACATAATCGGCAACCCAGTAACCCATGCGACGGTATTCCATCACACCGGACTTGTAGCGATCCTTGCCGGTCACCGCCTTGGCGGCCGTATCCATTTTGGCATGTTCATTCATGGCACAACTCCTTGAGTTCAGGCTGCTTTGGTGGCCGCGACCTGGGGATCGAGCGATCCGCTGCGGTAGCGCCTGGCCATGTCGGCAATCGGCATGACTTTGATCTTGCTGGCATTGCCGGCGGTGCCGAAAGCCTCGAAGCGCTCACGGCAGACCTTGGCCATGGCATCCATGGCCGGCTTCAGGAACTTGCGCGGATCGAATTCGGCCTTGTTGGTGGCGCCAATGCGGCGGAACTCGGCAACTGCCGCGAGGCGCAGGTCGGTATCGATATTGATCTTGCGGACACCGGACCTGATGCCGCGCACGATCTCTTCGACCGGCACGCCATAGGTTTCCTTCATTGCGCCGCCATGGGCGTTGAAGACATGCTGCCATTCCTCGGGCACCGAGGAAGAGCCGTGCATGACAATATGGGTGTTGGGCAGGCGGGCGTGGATTTTCTCGATAACGTCCATGGCGAGAACGTCGCCTGTCGGCTTGCGGGTGAATTTATAGGCTCCGTGCGAGGTGCCGATGGCGACCGCCAGCGCATCGACCCTGGTATCGGCGACGAAGCGCGCGGCTTCCTCAGGATCGGTCAGCAGCATGGAGCGACCGAGCTTGCCCTCGAAACCGTGGCCATCCTCGGCCTCGCCATGCCCGGTTTCGAGCGAGCCGAGGCAGCCAAGCTCGCCCTCGACCGAAGCGCCAACCATATGGGCAAGACGGGCGACCTCGCGGGTGATGCTGACATTATATTCGTAATCAGCGGGGGTCTTGGCGTCCTCGCGCAGCGACCCGTCCATCATCACCGAGGTGAAGCCGTGCTGGATGGCGGAAAGGCAGGTGGCGACATTATTGCCGTGATCCTGATGAATGCACAGCGGAATGCCGGGGTAAATCTGCTCCAGCGCTTCCATCATCTTGGCGAGCATGATGTCATTGGCGTAGCTGCGCGCGCCGCGTGACGCCTGGATGATCACCGGGCTGTCCGTGTCCCTCGCGGCCTCAAGGATCGCTAGCCCCTGTTCCATATTGTTGATGTTGAAGGCGGGCACGCCATAGCTGTGCTCGGCCGCATGGTCGAGAAGCTGACGCAGGGTGATACGGGCCATAAGTTGCTCCCTGAATGGTGGCGCTTCAGGCGCGCCGTTTGCGATCAATGAGTTGCAAGATCATCGGGGTGAGAATGAGCTGCATGGCGAGATCGAGCTTCGCGCCGTGGATGACGATGGAATTGGCGCGCGACATGAAGCTGCCCGGGATCATCGACAGGAGGTAGGGAAAATCGATGCCGCGCGGAGTTCTGAACCGGATCACCACCATCGATTCATCGGGGGTCGGAATCCAGCGCGCCACAAAGGGGTTCGAGGTATCGACCGTCGGCACGCGCTGGAAGTTGATGTCTGTCTGGGTGAATTGCGGGACGATGTAGTTCACATAATCGGGCATTCGCCGCAAAATCGTATCGGTGACGGCTTCGGTCGAATAACCGCGCGTCGCGCGGTCACGATGCAGCTTCTGGATCCATTCGAGGTTGATGACCGGCACGACACCGATCTTCAGATCGGCATAGCGCGCCACATTGACATCGCCGGTCACAACGGCGCCGTGCAGGCCTTCGTAAAACAGCAGGTCGGTCTTTTCGGGGATCGTCTGCCAGGGCGTGAACGTGCCGGGCTTGTAGCCGTGGGCTTCCTCATCCAGGGCATCGTGGATGTAATAGCGAATCTCGCCGCTGCCGGTCTCGCTGTAAGACTTGAAGGTTTGCTCAAGCTTTTCCAGAAGATTGGTTTCCGGGGAGAAATGGCTGAAATGCTTGTTGCCGAGCTTGGCCTCCTCGGCCATTTTGGTGCGCATTTCGAGGCGGTCGTATTTATGGAAACTGTCACCCTCGACATAAACTGCATTAACCGACTCGCGGCGGAAAATCTGCTCAAAGGTCTTTTTCACCGAGGTCGTGCCGGCCCCGGATGAGCCTGTGATGGAAATGATCGGGTGCTTGACGGACATGATGGCTTCCTAGACGCGAAACAGGCCACGCTGGCCGAACAAGGGTGAGGGCGCGATGTCGCTGCGCTGGCTGCAATGCAGCCGCTCGATCAGCGCGACTTTCTCGCGCGATCCGAAAAACAGCGGCACGCGCTGGTGCAGGCTCATGGCCGGCATCTGCAAGATCGGCGTCTCGCCATTGGAGGCCCGCCCGCCGGCCTGCTCGATGACGAAAGCAATGGGGTGGGCCTCATAGAGCAGGCGCAGCCGGCCGTCGCGATATCCGGCGCGGATGTCGCCGGGGTAAAGAAATACGCCGCCGCGCGTCAAAATCCGGAAGGCCTCGGCGACCAGCGACCCGATCCAGCGCATGTTGAAATTCTTCTCGCGCGGGCCTTCGGTGCCGCTGACGCAATCATCGACGAAGGTGCGCACCGGCTCGTTCCAGTGGCGATAATTCGAGGCATTGACGGCATATTCATTGGCAGTGGGGGCGATTTGCACCCCGGCGCGGGTGCGGCGCCAGGTGCCGTCGCGCGGATCGAGCGTGAAGACATCGACCCCGGCGCCGAGTGTCAGCACCAGCAGGGTCTGCGGGCCATAAACGGCAAAGCCGGCGGCAAGCTGGGCTGATCCGGCAGAGGTGAAGGGGTTTTCGCCACCCCGCGCCGGCAGGATCGAGAAAATCGTGCCGATGGAAATGTTGGTATCAATGTTGGACGAGCCATCGAGCGGGTCGAAGGCGACGGCATAGGCGCCCTTGCTGTCGAGCAGTTGCCAATCGTCCAGTTCCTCGGAGGCGACCGCCGCCACCTGGCCGCCGGTCATGGCCTGCATCATCAGCGCCTGGGCGCGGACATCGAGCTCTTTCTGGGTGTCGCCATCGGCATTCTGGCCAAGACTGGCGCCCATGGCGCCGGCCAGGACCCCCATGGCGATCAGCCCGGCAATATCGCGGGTTGCCCCGGCAATGGCCAGGATCACTGCTGCCAGCGCGGCGCGCTCGCCCGTCGCACTCCCCGCCAACACCTCTTCCAGCGTCATGGACATCGGCTTCCCCCGGTCGCACCAGCCATTTGGGCCGGCGTCATTAGTTACTCATGGTTTGACCGAATTGGCAGAATAAGTAAAATTGCAAAATCTGAAAATCTCCGAAAGAAATTCTGATATGGCGTCGCATCTGAAAAACATCACCTTCCGGCAATTGCGGGCCTTTGCCACCACCATCAAGACCGGCAGCCTGACCGCGGCGGCGCAGGAGCTTGGCGTCACACAACCGGCTATCTCATTACAATTGCAGAACTTGCAGGATCTGGCGGCCATGCCGATCCTGCAGCGCACGCCTGATGGCTTTGTGGCGACCGAGGCCGGGCGCGAGCTTCTCGATCTTTATGGCCGCTTCAATCTCGCCCTGTCCGATTGCATGACCGCGCTCGAAACCATGAGGGGTGCGACAGGGGGTCGCGTCGCCGTCGGTGCAGTTTCGACATCGAAATATTTCGTGCCTGCAGTGATGGGGGCGTTTTCGCGCGCCAACCCCGGTATCGAGCTCAAGCTGAAAATCGGCAACCGCGCGGAAATCATGGCGGCGCTGCGCGATTTCTCGCTTGATATTGCCATTACCGGCCGGCCGCTGGAGGATATCGATCTCGAAAAATACCGGATCGGCCCGCATCCGCATGTGATCATTGCAGCGCCGGATCATGCCATGGCAGCGCGCCATCGCTTGCAACTGGCTGATCTTTCTGCCGAGATTTTCATCACCCGCGAGCCGGGTTCGGGCACGCGACTGCTGATGGAGCGCCTGTTTGAGGATGCGCAGATCGCCCCGCATCTGGGCATGGAGCTCGACAGCAACGAGACCATCAAGCAGGCGGTCATGGCCGGGCTCGGCATTGCCTTCATTTCCGGGCACACGGTGGCCAGCGAGATTCAGCAGGGGCGGCTGCAGGCCCTGCCGGTCGATGGCCTGCCGCTCTTGCGCGAATGGTTTGTGGTGCGCCGGGCCGACCGGCATATGTTGCCGCCGGCAGCGCGGCTCATGGACTTTTTGAGCCGCGAGAGCGCGGCCTTCCTGCCGCAATCCGGCGAAAGGCCTATCCGGTAAACTTGTTGTTTCTGGGAAAACCCTTGGGCGGCAGGCGTCCGGATTCGCCGCGATTGCCGATCCATTCCTTGAGATCGTCGGCGCTGACGGTCCATGTGCGGGCGGAACTGTCGGTCCAGGTGAGGCCGTCGGCCAGGTTGAACACCTTGGCGTCGGAGAGATTGCCATCACGGTAGCGCTGCAGGCGCACACCCTTGCCACGGCTCATTTCGGCAATTTGCGAAAGCGGAAACACCAGCAACTTGCGGTTTTCGCCCATCAGGGCGGCATAGTCGCCAACGGCTGGAACCAGCAGCTGCGCCTGTGCCTTGGCGTCCGTCACCAGCACCGCCTTGCCCTTGCGGGTCGACGACAAAAGCTCGTCCTGAGCGACGACAAAGCCGCGCGCATCGGAGGACACCAGCAGCATCTTGACGCCGGGCCGGTAGGGCAGCGCGGTGAGGATATCGGCGCCCTCGTCGATGTCGGCCATCAGGCGCAATGGCTCGCCGTGGCCGCGCCCACCGGGGATTTTGGCGGCATCGAGGGTGAAGACCTTGCCATTGGTGGCGAGCACCAGCACCTTGGCCGTGGTTTCGGTGAAAAACGAAATTTTCAGCGCATCATCGCCCTTGAAGGCGAGGTTCGACGTGTCGGCGACATGGCCCTTCAGCGCCCGGATCCAGCCTTTGGCGGTGATGACGACGGTGATCGGTTCGCGCTCGACCAAGGATTCGACCAGAACCTCGGCGCTGGCGGCGGGGGCCTCGGCAAAGCTGGTGCGGCGCTTGCCGATTTTGGTCTCGGGGCCGTATTTCTGGCGGACATCGCGGATGTCGGCGCTGATCACGCGCCATTGCACGCTCTCGTCGCCCAGCAGCGTGTGGATGGCCGCCTGTTCCTTGGCCAGGTCTTCATGTTCCTGGCGAAGCTGCATTTCCTCAAGTCGCCGCAAGGCCCGCAGCCTGGTATCGAGGATGTAGTTGACCTGCGCCTCGGTCAGCGAAAACGTGGCGATCAGCACCTGCTTGGGCTCGTCCTCCTCGCGGATGATGCGGATCACTTCATCGAGATTGAGGAAGACGATCAGCATGCCGGCCAGCACTTCCAGCCGGCGGGCGATCTCTGCCAGCCGGAAGCGGGAGCGCCGCACCAGCACATTGCGGCGATGATCGAGCCATTGGCGCAGGGCTTCGAGCAGCGAGACCACGCGCGGCACCACGCCATCCACCAGCACATTCATGTTGACGGCAAAGCGGGTTTCGAGATCGGTGCTGCGAAACAGCGATTCCATCATCACGAAAGGATCGACATTGCGGGCGCGCGGCTCGATGATCAGGCGGATATCTTCGGTCGATTCATCGCGGATATCGCCGACCAGCGGCAATTTGCGCTCGTTGACCAGTTCGCCGAGCTTTTCCAGCAGCCGGGCCTTGGGCACCATATAGGGAATTTCGGTAATAACCGCGACCCAGGTGCCGCGCCCCAGATCCTCGACGCTCCAGCGCGCCCGCAACCTTATCGAGCCCTTGCCGCTCTCATAGGTCTGGGCGATGGAGTTGCGCGGTTCGACAATGATGCCGCCCGTGGGGAAATCCGGCCCCGGCACGAATTCCAGCATTTGCGCGGGGGTCGCCCCGGGATGGCCGATCAGATAGAGCGCGGCATCGCAAAGTTCGGCAAGGTTGTGCGGGGGAATCGAGGTCGCCATGCCGACGGCAATGCCCTGGGCGCCGTTGGCGAGCATATTCGGGAAAGCGGCCGGCAGCACCACCGGTTCCTGCTTTTCGGCCGAATAATTGTCACGAAAATCAATCGCGTCCTCGTCAATGCCTTCCATCAGCAATTGCGCGACGGCGGTGAGGCGCGCCTCGGTATAGCGGTAGGCGGCGGCCGAATCGCCGTCGATATTGCCAAAATTGCCTTGGCCGTCGACCAGCGGATAGCGCGAGGAAAAATCCTGCGCGAGGCGCACCAGCGCCTCATAGATCGCCTGATCACCATGCGGGTGAAAATCACCCATGACATCGCCGACGATCTTGGCGCATTTCTTGAAGGCAGCGGCCGGATCGAGCCGCAGGATGTGCATGGAATAGAGAATGCGCCGGTGCACCGGCTTCAGCCCGTCGCGGGCATCCGGCAAGGCACGGCCCATGATGGTGGAGAGCGCATAGGCAAGATAGCGCTCTTCCAGCGCATCGCGCAGGTTGACGCTGTCGATAGCGCCCGATTCGCCGCTGGATTGATCATCTGCCATAGCCAGATGGGCTAGCCGAAGTGATGCGCCATCGCAAGCACCGGGCGGTGCGGCGCTGTTGCCAAAGGCTTCAGGTCAACAGCGAGCGGCCGAAAATCTCGGTATCGGCCTGCAGCGGCCTTTCGGCAAATTGCGCGCCGGCCTGCCATAAGCCGCCAAAGCAGGTGAGGCCGGTGAGGTCGGCCCGCCCGCCGAGGTGCATATCGGCCATCGACAGATTGCCGAAAACCACGCCGCTGGCGAGCGCCAGATCGCTGCGAAAGCAAGCGCGATCCAGCATCAGCACGCCGCGGCATTCGAGATGCGAAAAATCGGCGGCACCGGCCGTGACGGCATCATCGAAGCGGCCATCGCTTTCAAACAGCGCCCCGTTGAGACCGATGCTGGCCGCAAATTGCGCGTGGCGGAACCAGGCGAGGCCCTTGAAGATCGCGCCACGCGCATCAAAAAGCTGGCTGAAGCGCGCCCCGGTGAAATCGCAGCCCGGCAGCACCAGCCCGGAGAGATCGAGAGCATCGACCACGTCGCAATGGCGAAAATCCACCGCCGTGCCATGGTGGAACGGCACATCGAGCGCGGCGCGCACATCTGCTGCCGTCATGGTGCGGCGGGCCTGCATCAGGCACGCCCGTGATGGTCGAGAATGGCGCGCGCGAGGCTGTAGCCGGTGGTCAGCGAGGTTTTGGGATTGTCGGGCGCGGCATGGCCGGCAATTTCGATGCGGACATCGGCGGCGGCCGAGGCAATCTGGATTTCATGGATGTTGCGGGCAATGCCGGGATCGGCCAGCAGGCGCACCCGTGTCGCCTCGAAGCCCAGTCCGGCAAGCGCGATGGCGGCGGCGACATTGGCGTTTTTGGGAAAGGCGATCACCGCCTCGCGGGCGGGGCCATCATAGAGCGCTACGGCTTCGGCACCGTGCTGGCGGGCAAGACCCCAGGCGCTCGGCGGCTTGCGCGCCGTATAGATGACGCTGGTCAGGCCCGACAATTTCGCGGCGGCGAGAATATCGAGCCCGCCGATGGCACCGGTCGCCAGAATGAGCCGCGCGCCGCTCGCGGCAGCGCTGGCCTTGAGGCGCGCATGCAGGGCTTCATCCGCCAGCGCGCCAATCGAAGTGATGATGAAATCAATGCCGGCCTGCAGCACGGCCTCGCCATAGGCGCGCACCGCATCATGGCCGGCGGCCTCGCAGATCAGTTGCGGCCGCGCCTCGATCAGCGCCTCAAGCCGGTCAACACTGCGGGTGCTGCCATCCTGCAGCTTCAGACCGGGAACGCCTTCGCGGGTCAGGATGATCACCTCATCGGCGCCGACGTCCTGGCATTTGCGCAGGGTTTCGAGCGCGATGCGGGCAATCGCGCCCTGGCCGATCATGCCGATTTTCATGGTTTGGCTCCCGCCGCACCGGCAGGCGGGCCGCCAAAGGCCTCGGCAAAGGGCCCGATGGCATTCATGTCGACTTCGAGCACCTGCGGGCCTGGTGTCGCAAGGGCGGCATCGAGCGCACCACGGAAGGCGGCGACGTCGCTGATGCGGCGATGGCCGAGGCCGAAGCTGCGGGCGAGCGCGCCGAAATCCGGCATTTTTGGCGCGCTATAGACATGGCGCGCGCCATATTGTGCATCCTGGATGTTGCGGATCACGCCATAGGCCTGATCATTCATCAGGATAAAGACGATGTTCGCACGCTCCTCGACGGCGGTCATCCATTCGCCGAGGTTGAGCATGGTGCCGCCATCACCCATGAGGGCGATGGTTTTGGTGGAAGGATTGGCCAGCGCCGCGCCAAGCGCCATGGCAATGCCCTGGCCAATGCCGCCGCCCACCGCATGAACGCCCAGATGCGGGGCCTTGATGTGGACATAGCGGTTGCCGAAGGTGGAATTGGAAATGGTGACATCGCGCACGAAGGCGTGGCCGCCCGGCGCGACGACACCAAGAAGATCATCGGCAATGGTCTGGTAGGGCCCGAGCCGGCTGCGCAGGTCGCCCTCGCCACCGGCGCGTGCCACGGCAATGTCATAGGCAAAGCCGGGATCGACATCGAGCCTGCCGCCAAGCCGGTCAACCAGCCCCTGCAGGGCAAGGACGGCATCGCCCTCGATAAAGACATCAACCGCGTGATTGCGGCCGGCCTGGGCGGCATCGGCATCAATCTGCACCAGCGGGCGCGGCAGGGCGAGCTTGTTATTCAGGGTCTCGTTGCCGCGCAGGCGGGTGCCGGCCATGATCATCAGATCGCAAGTTGCATAAAGCGCGCGGGTCTGGGGCGTCATGTTGAAGGCGCCAAGGCTGCGTGCATCGCTTTCCGGCACCACGGCGCGGCCATTGGTGCTAGTGGCGACGCCAAAGCCCATGGCGACCAGCGCCCCGGCCTGCAGGGTGGCGGCGCGGGCGCCACCGCCGAGCAACAGCATCGGCCGCCTCGCGGCCCGCACCAGCCCGGCTACATGATCGAGCAGGGCGGAATCCGGTATCCGGGTGAGGATATTGGGCGCAGGCAGGATACGGGGCGGTGTCAGCAGCGCGCGTTGCACGTCGATCGGGATTTCGAGCGTCACCGGCCCCTGCGGCGCCGACAATGCTGTCCCCACCGCGGCCGCCAGCTTGCCATAAAGCTCGCGCGGGGCATTGACCCGGAAAAACGCCTTGGAGATTGCCTTCAGCATATCGGCCTGGCGCGGCACATCGTGAATGGCAGCGCGGTCGCGGTCCATCAGGTCGGTGTCAACGGTCGAGGTGATATGCAAAACCCGCGAGCAGGCGCTCAGCGCCTCGACCTGCGCCCCGGCGGCATTGCCCGCCGCCGTACCGGTCGAGGTGATGACGACGCCCAGCCCGCGCGACACACGCGCATAGGCATCCGCCATGTTCATCGCCCCGGCCTCACCGCGCGCGCCGACGAAGCGAATGCGCTGCTGCGTGGCCATAGCATCGAGGATCGGCATGTTGTGAATGGAGATGACACCGAAGGCATGGGTGACGCCCATTTCCGCCAGGCCGTGCGCCAGCGCCGCACCTGCGGTGATCATTTCGGAGGAATGGGCCATGTCGAAAGCGCTTTTACCAGATTGATTTCAGATATGCCGCGAGGCGCCACCGGAGACCTCGAGGCTGGCGCCGGTGATGAAACTCGCTGCGGGCGAACCGAGAAACAGGATCGCCCGCGCGGCCTCCGCCGGCTGGCCGAAGCGCTTCAGGGGAATGGCGCGGTTGACCGCCTCGGCCTCGATCCAGGCTTCATAGCTCTGGCCGGGCGCGGCCTCCTTGGCATAGCGCCGCTCCCATTGCCCGGAGGCGACAATGCCCAGCAGGATCGAATTGACCCTGATCTTCGGGGCAAATTCGCGCGCCAGGGATTTGACGAGGCTTTGCACGCCGGCCCGCGCCGCCGAGGTCGCGACCATATGGGTCTCAGGCTGGTAGGCGAGCAGCGAATTGACCGCAACAACCGACGCGCTGGAGCTTTGCTGCAACATCGGCAGGAACAGGTTGATCGTGTTGATCTGGCTGAAGAATTTCAACTCCAGCTCAGCGCGCCAATCTGCGTCGGATGTGCTGGCAAAGGTCGAGACCCGGCCCTGGCCGGCATTATTGACGAGCAGGTCGAGCCCCCCTGCCCAGCCCTGCACCTGCGCCTGCAGGCGGGCGACCGCATCGCGGTCGAGCACGTCACAGGTTGCGGCGAGAAGATCGCCCTGCTCGTGGCGCGCCCGCAAATGCGCCTGCGCCGCCGCCAGGCGCCCGGCATCGCGCCCGCAAATCGCCACGCGCGCGCCCTCGCCCAGCAGTAGGTCGGCGGCGGCGAGGCCGATGCCGGAGGTGCCGCCCGTTACGAGGGCGATCTTGCCTTGAAGTCCTAAATCCATATTTCAGCCCTCTGGAAAGCCGGGGTCGGGACGCCCTTGCATGACAGCACGCATGGCGGGCGTCGGTGGCCCGGCGGTCATCCACACATCGAGTTTTTCGGGGACGTCGCGCGGCCAGACCTGCGGCTGGTGATGCGCCTCGTCGATCTGCTGGACCTCGGTGGTGAATTCGATGACAAAGCCCGATGGCGATACGAAATAGGCAAAGGGATTGTTGCCCGGGCCATGGCGTCCCGGCCCCCAGGCCGGTGCCTGACCCAGCGTCTTCATGCGGCCGATGCCGCGCATGAAAGAATCGATGCCGGGCATTTCAAAGGCGACATGATTGACGCTGGCATAGGGGCTGCGGTTGAGGGCAATGGCGTGATGGTCGCTGGCGCAACGCAAAAACACCATCTGTTCGGCGGAATAATCGCTGATGCGAAAGCCGAGACAGGAGGTATAAAATGCCACGAAATCATCGCCGCGCGCCGAATTGAGTACCACATGGGTGATCTTGCGCGGGCGCGCCACCTCATCGCCTGCGGCCGGGCGCGGTGTGACGCCGGTGACAAAGCGCAAGCGGCGGTGGTCAGGATCAAGCGCACTGAAGCCGATGCCGCCGCCGGGCGTCGTTTGCGCCAGCAGCGGGCCCTGCAGGCGCACGCCGGTTTCCGACAATTGCCGGTGCAAGGCTTCGAGTCTGGCAAGATCGGCGACATGAAAGGTGACGGCATCGAGCCCGAAGGTCGAATCCTCGCGCAGGCCGTAAATGAAGGGTTCGGCGCTGGTGCCCCGAAAATACAGCGAATCGGCGGTTTCTTCGGCGAGCACCAGGCCCCAATTGGCTTCGTAGAAGCGCTGCGTGGCCTTGATGCCCGGTGCGCGCATCGTGACATTGGCGAGATAATCGGGGCTGAGGAGCTTGACCATGCTGGGCCTTGTTGCCTTGACGGGTTAGGGGATGGTGCCGGGAAAATCGACGACGCGCGCCACCAGATCAGCCGCCAGCCGGGGCTGTTGCTGCGTCAGGGCGTGACCGCATTCAGGGAGGAGCACCATGCTGGTTTCAAGACGCCAGTCTGGTGGCACAGCCGCGGCGATGAGCGCAACCTTGTCGGGGGTCGTGACCTTGTCCTGCACCCCCACGGCCACCAGCGCCGGGGCTTGAATTTTGGCGAGATCATCGAAAATTCTGGCGCATGCCAGCATGGCACCAGCTTGCATGAAGCCGTCATGACGCAAGGCCGCCATGCCGCGCGCCACTGAGGCGACCACATCGGCATGCCGGGCCGGATCATGGACAAGATTGGCGGCGCGGGCGCTGGCATAGGCCGCCGCGCCCTCGACAGCGAAAGCCTTGAGGCGGCCAGCGACAACCTCGGGCACCGGATCGCCGGGCGCGGCGCCATAGCCGGCGGTCGGGGACAGCAACAGCAGGGCCTTGACCCGTTGTGGATGCAGGCGCGCCATGGCCGCGGCAATCAGGGTCCCGAGTGAATGGCCAACCAGAACCACCTGGGCGAGACCGCAGGCATCGAGGAAGCGCGCCAGCGCGGCGGCATAATCTTCGGCGGACGGGTTCGGCATAGGCAGCGGCTGCGAACCGCCATAGCCCGGCATGTCCCAAGCCAGAGCCCGCAGGCCGGGCCGCAAGGCGGTCATCATCGCGCCATAGCTTTGAGCATGGCTGCCAAACCCATGCAGACACATGACCGGCACCGGGCTGTCGCCGGGGCGCTCCAGCGCGGCAATGCCGGCGCGATCAATCGTCGTGAGGGCACTCATGTAAAGACAAACCCATTATTGACCGGCAGCACCTGCCCTGTCAGCGCCAGCGCCCCCTCGCTGAGCAGAAACACCACGGTCGCGGCAATGTCCTCGGGCCGCTGCGGCCCGGGCACGGCGCGTCCGTCCTCATAAAGCGCATGCCGGGCGCGCGGCACATATTCGGTCGCCTCATTGCGCAAAATGCCAGGTGCCACCGCAGTTATGCCGATCCCGCGCGGCCCCAGCTCGCGCGCCAGCGAGCGTGTCATGGCGATGATCGCGCCCTTGCTGGCCACATAGGCGAGCAGGCGCGGGGCACCCCACAGGGCCGTATCGGAAGCCATGTTGACGATGCGCCCGCCCGCCTTCATAAGCGGCGACATGGCCTTGGTCATCAGCCAGGTGCCGCGCACATTGACGCTTTGCACCCGGTCCCAGAGATCGAGATCGACCTCGTCAAAGTCCTTGCCGCCGACATTGGTGGCGATGGCGCCATTGTTGATCAGGCCGTGCACCGCGCCCTCGTGGCGCGCCACATTGTCGGCGACATCGCTGATCGAGGCAGGGTCGGCAAGATCAAGCGCCATGAAGCGCGCGTCATGGCCTCCGGCCCGCAGCGCCGCCGCGACGCCCTCGCCTTCAGGCAGGATATCGGCCAGCAACAGCCGGGCCCCGGCCCCGGCGCAGGCTTGCGCCAGCACCGCGCCGACGCCGCGCGCTGCGCCGGTGACAACAATCGTGCGGCCCTTCAGGCTCATGCTTCAGGGCCTGTCGCAGTCTCGAAATCAATCTCCGCCTTTGCCCGGTTCAGCAGCAATTGCCGGAGCTTTGAAACGCCGATATCGTGCTGGTAGAGCATCTCGCGCTGGCGCGCGTCATCATCCATCGCCTCCAGCATCTCGCGGTCCTGTTCCAGCACATGCCAGTGACGAGCTTCGAGCTTGGCGCGATAAAGGAAACGCCAGACATCGCGGGCGAGACCCTCGACCTTGCGCATGCGCCAGAAAAACACGCGGCAATGGGTTTCGTCGACCGGCGTCGTATAGCCGATGATGCGGAACACGCCGCCCGGCCCGGCCGCTGCCGGATAGGGAATATCGAGGCGGCAATAGACGCTGGCCTCGGTGACCACCATGTCGGTCCAGTCGAAATTCTCGCCGGCTTGGGCGATGCGCGACACCAGAAAGCCGTCATTGCGGGTTTCGAGCCGCATCAAATCCTGCTTGGCGCCAAAGGCCAGCGTGAAACTGTCGGCATGCAGATAGCAGCCGTGCATCGGATCGGCGAGATTATCGAGCGCATAGCGATAATTGACGTGCCAGGGCGAGGTGCAGAGGAACGAGGCCCAGGCCGGATCGAGAAATTCGGCCGGTGCGGCAAAGGGCGGCGCCGCGGGGCTGGCCGGGCTCGGCATATAAACGAAAATTGCACCGCAGACTTCATGGGTCTCGAAAGCTTTCAGGGCCTTGCGGCCTTCAAGCGCGCATTCCGGCATGGCCGGGACGCGCTGGATCGTGCCGGTGCCATCCACCATCACGCCATGATAGCGGCAGGCGATGTGGCCTTCATGCACCTGCCCGCGCGACAGCGGCGCGCCGCGATGCGGACAAAAATCCTCGACGGCCATGGCTGTGCCGGCATCATTGCGCCAGAACACCAGCTTCTGGCCCAGCAGCATCAGGCCGAGGGGCTTGCCCGGCTTCAGGTCGGCGGCGGCGCAAGCCGCATACCATTGGCCACGCAGGCCCTGATTGATCCGGGCCTCGATGGCGGCGCGACGAGGATTGAAGGGTTTCATCGCAAGCTCCCTCATGAATGCGCGATGCGCGGAAGATAATGCAGGATGCGCCGCTCCAGTGCGGCCACCGCGCCGTAGAGCGCAATGCCGAGCAGGGTGAGCAGGATGATGGCGTCAAACACCATGGCGGTATCGGCCTGGCCCTCGCCGTAGGTGATGAGATAACCGAGGCCGGAATTGCCGCCGACCAGTTCACCGACCGTGACGCCGATGACAGCCAGAGTCGCACCGATGCGCAGGCCTGCGGTCAGGGACGGCATCGAGGCGGGAAATTCCACCTTCCAGAAAATCTGGGCGCGGCGCATGGAAAAGGCACGGGCAAGCCGCACCAGATCGGGATCGACCGTCTTCATGGACTGCAGCACGTTGACGAGGATGGGGAAGAACACGATCAACGCCGTCACCAGCACCTTGGGCAGGTCATTATAGCCGAACCACATGATGAACAGCGGCGCGAAGGCGACTTTGGGGGCGATTTGCAAGGCCAGTAGATAGGGAGCGAGCACGCGCTCGAACAGCGGCGACAGGCCGAGGCCATAGCCGCAGGCGGCGCCGAACAGGCTGCCAAGCACAAAGCCTGCCAAAGCCGCCCAGGCTGATGAGATGATCTGCGCGAACAGAGCGTCCTGGGCGATCATCACCGGGATTTCGACCATGCACTGGCTGAAGGTCGGGATGATATAGCGCGGGATGCCGAACAGTGGTGGCAGGAATTGCCAGGCGGTCACAAACAGCACCGCCACGGCGATGATGGCAACCGCGTCCTGCATCCTCGCCGACTCGCGACGCGGCGGCGCCGATGACGTGGGTTCAGTGTGCTCGATCGCCTCCAGCGACATGGCTCATCCGGCTTTGACGAATTGGTTGGTAAAGACATCGGCCACGGGCACGGCTGCGCTCGCAATATGATGGCTGACGTAAAAGGCATCAACAGCCGTGAGGCGTGCGGGGTCAAACTGGCCGAGAACCTGCGGCGGCTTTGTCTTGTAAACCAGCGCGATATAGCGGCGCATGATGGTTTCGATCAGCGCCTCCTGCCCCTTGTGCTGCACCACCGCGGCGCAATAGGCGGCGGCTGCGGCCTTGGGATCGGCGATGATGTCATGCAGGCTTTTCAAGGTGGCACCGACGAAGGCGGCTACCGCCTGCGGCCTTTTGGCGATGATCGTGTCAGAGGCAATGATCGCCTGCGCCATGGCCGGAAAGGCCTTGCCGATCTCGAAGGTCGTGACCGGCACATGGGCGTTTTCAATGGCGACGGTCCATTCCGGCACCGCGCAAATGGCATCGAGCCCGCCCGAGATCATCAATTGCACGACGCCAGCCGGTCCGACCGCCTCGATGGACGCATCCTGCTTGCCAAGACCGACGCTCGCCATCACCCCCTGCAGGGTATAAAACGACGTATCGGCAAAGGAGATGACGCCGATCTTCCTCCCCTTGAGATCGGCAAAGCTCTTGATGCCGGAGGCGTTGCGCACAACGATCTGGTTCAGGGCCTCGCCGCCTAGCAGCGCAACACCACGAATTTTCAGGCCGTTGGGGCGCACAATCAGGGCCGTGTCGCCAATGCCGCCGCCGAGATCGGCATTGCCGACGGCGACCTGCTTGGCGACATCGGCACCGCCCTTGCCGATGAGAAAGCTGACATCGAGCCCGGCGGCCGTGTAATAGCCCCGGGACTTGGCCAATTGAAACGGCGCAAAGGCCGGCAGGAAATCGGGTGCGGGAAAGAGATATTTCAGCGGCATCGTGGTCGCGGCGCGTGCCGTCAGCGTGGTGGCGCTCATGGCCGCACCCATGGCAAGGGCCTGGCGTCTGGAAAGCGTGATCATCGTGTCTCCCCTATGCGACGAGTTCGTCGTCATGTTGCAAGTGCTCGAACAAATGGTCAAACAGGCTGCCAAAGCGCGGATGGCGGCTGCGCGCCAGCGGATCCTCGCGGTGCGGCAGATCAATCTCCAGCGTTTCGATGATCCGCCCGGGGCGCGGTGACATCACCAGCACCCGGTCGGCCATGGCAATGGCCTCGCTGACATCATGGGTGATCAGCAATGCGGTGACACCGGCCTCGGCAATGGTGGCGGCAAAGCTGCGCCGCAAGGTGAGCTTGGTCTGGGCATCGAGCGCCGAAAACGGCTCGTCGAGCAGGATGATGCCGGGATCGACCGCAAGCGTGCGGGCCAGCGCCGCGCGCTGGCGCATGCCGCCAGAAAGCTGGTGCGGCCAGGCTGCGGCAAAATCGGTCAGGCGGGCACGCTGCAATTCACGCTGCACCCGCACCTGCTTTTCGGTGGCCGGCAAGTTGCCTGCTTCAAGGCCAAAGGCAATGTTGCCGGCAAGGTTGCGCCAGGGCAGAAGCAGATCCTTTTGCAGCATGAAGGCGACACGCGGATTGGGGCCGCGCACTTTTTGGCCCTCGACCAGCACCTGGCCGGATGTGGGCTGATCGAGTCCGGCGGCAAGGCCCAGCAGCGTGCTCTTGCCGCAACCGGACGGGCCAAGCACGGCCACGAACTCACCCTTTTCAACGCTGAAATTCAAACCTTCAATCGCCGTCACGACGCCACCCTTGCCATGGGCGGCAAATTTGCGGGTTACGGCGCGAAATTCGAGTTCAGTTGCCATGTTTCCCATCCAGGGCAGCATTGATAGCCGCGATTTCCGCCGTAAAACCAGCAAGCGTCCACGTGCCGCCGGGCCGGCTTGGGATAGCGACGCCGCGCGCGTTCAATTGCGCGACGACTTCGGTGAAGTCGGTCACCCTGGTGGCAAAGATCGCCTCCAGCGCATCGGCCAGCGCCTGTTCGGCATCGGTCAGCGGGCGGGCCCGCGACTGATGCGCGCGCGCGGCGTAATCAATGGTGTTCATGACTCATCCGCCGTAAAATGCACCGTCTCGGTGCCCCGCTCGCCGACTACACGCCAGATGGTCGCCGGGGCGACGCTGTTATTGGCAAACCAGCGCGGACGCCCGGCCGGGGTCATGACCAGATCGCGCGGGCCCAGCTCGGCTTCGGCAAGGCTGCCGTCCTCAGCGATCCAGCCGATGGTGATCTCGCCGTCCAGCACCAGAAACGCCTCCTCGACATCGCGCTGATAGGGTTTCACTTTTACACGCGGCGGCACGCCCATCATATCCTTGCGGCAGGTCTCGGATGCAATGCCGCCCGGCCCGACATAAATTTTGGTGGTGATGCCGGCGGCATCAAAATGCGACGGCTGGCCGGTGGCGCGTATGACATGGCGGGCCATGAGCTTTTGCAGCGGGTGGCTCGATTCGGGATCAAAGGCAAGGGTCTTGCCCGGCGCCGCACCAAAGCGCCGCGCCAGTTCGGGATCGGTGTTTTTGGGGTGGTAGAGATAGCGCGGCGGCAAGGGCTTGCCGACGTCGACGCTGATCGACATCAATACCGGCTCGATGCCATCATTGCGAAAGCCATGGCCGATGTCGCGGGCATTGAGGATCATGTCTTTGGGGCCGAGGCGTACTTCCACCACGTCACCGTCCAACTCCCAGCCGACAGTCAGCACGCCATTGAGGATGAGAAAAGATTCCTCGATCTCGTGGGCATGGCAGGCGGCATATTTGCCGACATGCTTGTAAATCAGGCTGAGGGTAAAATGCTCGGGCTTCAAGGTCGCCGGATCGCCGACCTTGGGGGAACCGCCAGCCCCGATATAGCGCATTTGCGCGCGTTCCAGATCGGCAAAACCATTATTGCTGGGAAAGGCATTCCAGTCGAACTGCTTTTCGACATGCCGGCCAATATGGCGCTTGAGCTCGGCCCCGAGGGCGGCGCTTGACTGGCGTGGTCTGATGAAATTCATCGACATGCTCCCGTTTTGAGCTTTCGATCAAAAAGCTAGACCGGCGCCGTAAAGGGGGGCATAGTCAATTTTACAGGTAAAACGCCAGCGAGAGACCATGAATGCTGATCGCTATATCGTGCCGGGTCTGGAGCGCGGCCTGCGGGTCCTGCAGGCTTTCACACCGCGCCGCCGCGCCCTGACGCCCGGCGAGATGGCGGAAGTCGCTGGTGTCAGCCGCTCGGCTATTTTCCGCATCGCCTATACGCTGGAGCAATTGGGCTTTCTGGTGCACGACCGCAGCCACGGCACCTATGCGCTGGGCCCGGCCTTGCTGCAGCTTGGCTTCAGCGATGCGGAAACCCGGCGTCTGGTGACGCTGGCGACGCCGCATCTCGAAGCCCTGCGCGATGCCACCGGCTGGTCGGCGCATCTCGGCGTGCGCGAGGGTCGTGATGTGCTGTATTTGCTGCGGTTGCCGGCTTCAGGTTCTCGGGCCGGCATCGTGCATGTCGGCAGCCGCCTGCCGGCTCATGCCACGACCATGGGCCGAATGCTGCTGGCCCAGCTCGGCGCCGAAGCGATTGCCGCGCTCTACCGTCAGGCCGATCTGGCCGTGCTGGATCTGGCGATTCCGGTGACACTGGCGGCGGTGCAGGCGCAGGCCGATGCCGACCGGCGTCGTGGCTATGTCGCGCGCAGCGGCGGCTTTGAGAGCCATATTGCCAGCATTGCGGCACCGATCATCGGTCACCGAGCGGATTTTCAGGCTGCGATCAATATATCTGTGGCGATCACGCCGGGCCTAGGCGCGGCCATAACGCTGCCCCTGATTGGCGAGGTGCTGGCAGCCAGCGCCGCCATCACGACCTCGGTGCAGGCTTAGGCGGGAATGCGCTCGTCGGCTTCACCGGGTTCGCGCAGCACATAGCCACGGCCCCAGACGGTCTCGACATAATTGCGCCCCTGCGAGGCATTGGCGAGCTTCTTGCGCAACTTGCAGATGAACACGTCGATGATCTTCAGTTCGGGCTCGTCCATGCCGCCATAAAGGTGGTTGAGGAACATTTCCTTGGTCAGCGTCGTGCCCTTGCGCAGCGACAGCAACTCCAGCATCTGGTATTCCTTGCCGGTCAGATGCACGCGCGAGCCGGAAACCTCGACGGTTTTCTGGTCGAGGTTGACGATGAGATCACCGGTGGCAATGACCGACTGGGCATGGCCCTTCGAGCGCCGGACGATGGCGTGGATGCGCGCCACCAGCTCATCCTTGTGGAAGGGTTTGGTGAGATAATCATCGGCGCCAAAGCCGAGGCCTTTAACCTTGTCCTCGGTGCCGGCAAGGCCCGAGAGGATCAGAATTGGGGTCTTGACCTTGGCAACGCGCAAGGTGCGCAGCACTTCATAACCCGACATGTCCGGCAGGTTGAGATCAAGCAGGATGATATCATAATCATAAAGCTTGCCGAGATCGACGCCTTCCTCACCCAGATCGGTGGCATAGACGTTAAAATTCTCGGACTTCAGCATCAATTCGATGCTTTGAGCCGTTGCGCGGTCATCCTCAATCAATAAAACCCGCATGTCAGGTCCCCACCATGTCCCGCAGCTGTCAAACCCTGCATTCCTGACCCCGCCAACGCGGCGTCAGCCCAAAGCCCAACGTGAAGTTGGTTAATCGTCAACGTTAACGCTACGATGAATTGGTTAATAAATTATCATCGCGATGAGCTACGCCGCGAATTTCATCAACTACGCCACCGCAAGACCGGCTTTGGAAGAACCACGAACTCTGGCTGGCTTCAGGCCGGCCGACGCCGTCATCGCAACTGATTCGCCCCCAGCAATAGCGTTTTGCGGGCTGGTAAGGAAGATGCAACTTTGATGCGCCATAGTTTTATCTGCGGATGGCGTTTCGGGGGTCCGTCAGGTGCGCCGCTGCATCAAGTTTCGAGGAGTTTGCGTAAATGAAGTCGCGTGATGCCATTCTCCGCCTCAAGCGGTTCCAGGTCGAGGAAAGTCGACGCCGCGTCGTGCAGCTGGAGACCATGATCGCAGAATTCTCGCGCATGGCGCTTGAGCTCAACCGCGAAATCGCCAATGAGGAAACCCGCACCGGCAATACCGATCCGGCGCATTTCGCTTATTCTACATATGCACGTGCAGCGCGAGCGCGGCGCGACAATCTGAAAAATTCCGCCACCGATCTCGGCAGCCAGCTTGAAGACGCCAAGACGCGCCTTGCCGAAGCTCAGGACGAGCTCGCCAAGGCCCAGGGGCTTGAAAGCCGCGAAAAGGGCAACGATGCGCAGCGCGATGAAGCCGTGGCGCCCGGCGCCGGACGTCTGGCGCGCCTTTAAGCGCAACCCCGGCCATCCAAGGCAAGCTTTACAAAAGAATGCAGCCGGCGTTGGGCGAAATCTGCCCCGCGCCGGCTGCTTCATTTGCGCACCATGCGCATGTAACGGCATGAAATATTTAACTTTTAACAAGTCTCAAGGTTAATTTTTAAGCTTAAGCCAATGTTAAACATTACTCGGCAGTGTCAGCGCTGTTGATCACTGCCAGCAGCACAGGCTCTGGCCTTTCTAAAAGGATGTTTGAGATGGGCTTGTACCGTGCCCTTGCCGTTGCTGCGACCGCCGCAGTCGCCTTTAGCGGGATGGCCCGCGCCGCCGATCTGCTGCCGCCGCCGCCCCCGCCCGCGCCCTATG
Organism: Hyphomicrobiales bacterium; assembly: GCA_019075905.1. Taxonomy (GTDB): domain Bacteria; phylum Pseudomonadota; class Alphaproteobacteria; order Rhizobiales; family Beijerinckiaceae; genus REEB77. The sequence continues at coordinate 75,684 of JAGXAM010000008.1, read as the reverse complement.
CCGCACCCTATGAAGCCAGCGATTCAGGCTGGTATCTGCGTGGCGATGTCGGCGTCGGCATGACGCATCTCTCGTCGTTCAATCCGACGTTTCCGGGACCCGGCACCGTGACCGGTGCTGGCGTCGACTTCGCCTCTATCGACAGCGGCGCCTATATTGATGGTGGCGTTGGCTACCAGTTCAACAACTGGTTCCGGGCCGACGTGACGGCGGAATACCGGGGCAGCACGGCCTTCCGCGGGTCAGAAAGCTATACCGGCACCCAGGCGGGGCCGCCAGCCACTTATACTGGCCATGATTACTATACGTCATCGATCGCCCACACCCTCGCCCTCGTCAACGGCTACGTTGATCTTGGCACCTGGAGCCGGCTGACTCCTTTCGTCGGCGCCGGTCTCGGCATGTCCTACAATATGGTGAGCGGCCTGACCGACATCGGTTATGGCAGCAGCGGCACCGCCGGCCAGGGCAATGGCGGTGGCGGTTATGCCGCCAATCACGGCAATTTCAGTTTCGCCTGGGCGCTGATGGCGGGGCTTGATTACCGCGTCAACAGCAACCTCAAGCTGGAACTGGGCTATCGCTACCTGAACATGGGCCGCGCCAAATCGGCTTCCATCGTCTGCCAGGGCGTTGCTCCCGCGACATGCCCGAATGAAGTGCAGAGCTACAATTTGTCGTCGCATGACCTGCATCTCGGCATGCTCTGGACCTTCGGCGGCGAAGCACATACCCAGCCGGTGGCCTGGGAACCGGCGCCGCAGGAGCCGATCGTCAAGCGCTTCTGAGACCAGCGCCTCATAGCCAGACACGACAGTTACCAGGCGCGGGCCTTTCCAGGGCCCGCGCCTTTACTTTGTGTTGACCCTGGTGTTGACCCTGCCCCGGCCCGCGACAAGTTCGCGCTTGACGCCGGTTCGATACAGGCCTATCGGCGGCATCGGGACACTTCCCCCCAACGGGAAGCGCCCATCTGAAAGGATGGTCAGAAATGACGAATATGATGCCCGGTCAGCGGCCGGTTAATCCGCAATTTTCTTCCGGTCCCTGCGCCAAGCGCCCAGGATGGTCTGTCGAAGCCCTCAAAGATGCCGCACTCGGCCGCTCGCACCGGGCTTCCATCGGCAAAAACAAGCTGAAAAAAGCCATTGAACTCACCCGCAAGGTGCTGGAAGTGCCTGCTGATTATCGCATCGGCATCGTGCCGGCTTCCGATACCGGCGCGGTGGAAATGGCGCTGTGGAGCCTGCTCGGGCCGCGCCCAGTCGATATGGTCGCCTGGGAGAGCTTTGGCGATGGCTGGGTTTCCGATGTGCTGAAGCAGCTCAAGCTGAAAGATGCCCGCAAGCTCAACGCGCCCTATGGCGAGATTGTCGATCTCGCATCGATCAATTTTGACAATGACGTCGTGTTCACCTGGAACGGCACCACCTCCGGTGTTCGCGTTCCCAATGCTGATTTCATCCCGGCTGACCGCAAGGGCCTGACCATCTGCGACGCCACCTCGGCGGCCTTTGCGCAGCAGCTCGATTTCAGCAAGCTCGATGTCGTCACCTTCTCGTGGCAGAAAGTGCTGGGCGGCGAGGCCGCGCATGGGGTGATCATTCTGGGGCCGCGCGCCGTCGAGCGGTTGCTGAGTTATACCCCGGCCTGGCCGCTGCCGAAAATCTTCCGCCTCACCTCGGGCGGCAAGCTGATCGAGGGCATTTTTGTCGGCGAGACCATCAACACGCCGTCGATGCTGTGCGTCGAGGATTATCTTGATGCGCTGAACTGGGGCGAGAGCGTCGGCGGGCTGAAGGGCCTGGTGGCGCGTGCCGATGCCAATGCCAAAGTGCTGGCCGACTGGGTGGCAAAAACCCCCTGGGTCGAGCATCTCGCCCGCGTGCCGGAAACCCGTTCCAACACCAGCGTGTGCCTGAAAGTGGTGGATCCGGCCGTCACCGGCCTTGCCCCTGAGGCGCAAGCCGCCTTCGCCAAGGCGCTCGCCTCGGCGCTGGAAAAGGAAAAGGTCGCCTTCGACATCGGCGCCTATCGCGATGCCCCTCCTGGTTTGCGCATCTGGTGTGGCGCCACGGTCGAAGCTTCGGATGTCGCAGCCCTGACCCATTGGCTCGACTGGGCTTTCGCCAGCGAAAAAGCCAAACTGCTGCAGGCCGCCTGACGCCTGCCCCTGCCCGGCGCCGTGCAGGCGGTGGCCTTGAGCCGCCATCCTGCGCCGCGCTGTGGCTTGTGCCGCCACCCGGGTGGCGGCCCGTCGCCCCTCATCGCGTTACCTTTCAAGCCTCTTTCCCAAGGATCATCCCATGCCCCGCGTTGTCATTTCCGATGCGCTGTCTCCTGCCGCCATCCAGATTTTCAAAGATCATGGCGTTGACGTCGATTTCCAGCCCGAACTCGGCAAGGACAAGGACAAGCTCGCTGCCGTCATCGGCCAGTATGATGGCCTCGCCATTCGCTCCGCCACCAAGGTGACGGCGAAAATTCTTGAAAACGCCACCAATCTGAAGGTCATTGGCCGCGCCGGCATCGGCGTTGACAATGTCGATATTCCGGCGGCAACGGCGCGCGGCGTCATTGTCATGAACACGCCGTTCGGCAATTCCATCACCACCGCCGAGCATGCCATCGCCATGATGTTCGCGCTGGCGCGGCAAATTCCGGCGGCGGATATTTCCACCCAGGCCGGCAAGTGGGAGAAGAACCGCTTCATGGGTGTGGAGCTCACCGGCAAGGTGCTCGGCATCATCGGCTGTGGCAATATCGGCTCGATCGTCGCGGAGCGCGGCATTGGCCTGAAGATGCGGGTGATCGCCTATGATCCGTTCCTGACGCCGGAGCGGGCACTGGATATCGGCGTCGAGAAGGTCGAACTCGACCAGTTGCTGGCCCGTGCCGATGTCATCACGCTGCATACGCCGATGACGCCGCAGACCAAAAACATCCTGTCGGCGGAAAATATCGCTAAAACCAAGAAGGGTGTGCGCATCATCAATTGCGCGCGCGGCGGTCTCGTCGACGAGGTTGCCCTGCGGGCAGCGCTCGATTCCGGGCATGTCGCCGGTGCCGCCTTTGACGTGTTCGTCGAAGAACCGGCCAAGGCCAACCCGCTGTTCAACCACCCCAATGTGGTCTGCACGCCGCATCTGGGCGCCGCCACCACCGAGGCGCAGGAAAATGTCGCGCTGCAGGTTGCCGAGCAGATGTCGGATTACCTGATACGCGGGGCGATTTCCAATGCGGTGAATTTCCCGTCGATCACGGCGGAGGAAGCGCCGAAGCTGAAGCCGTTCATCGCGCTCGCCGAAAAGCTCGGCTCTTTTGCCGGGCAACTCACCGAGACGGGCCTGCACAAGGTGACGATCCGCTATGAGGGCCAGGTGGCCGGGCTCAAGACCAAGGCCCTGACTGCCGCCGCCATTGCCGGCCTGCTGCGGCCGCTTTTGTCGGATGTGAATGTCGTCTCGGCACCGATTGTCGCCAAGGAGCGCGGCATCATGATCGATGAGGTGACCCGCGCCGCCGATGGCGATTATGAATCCCTGATCACGCTGGAAGTGGCGACCGAGAAGCAGGTTCGCGCTGTGTCCGGCACGGTGCTGCATGATGGCCGCGCCCGCATCATCTCGATCAAGGGCATCAAGGTCGATGCCGAATTTGCCCCCGAGATGATCTATGTCACCAATGAGGACAAGCCGGGCTTTATTGGCCGCTTTGCCAGCCTGCTCGGCGATGCCTCGGTGAATATCGCCACTTTCGCGCTCGGGCGCGACGAACAGGGCGGCTCGGCGATTGCGCTGGTTGAGGTTGACGGTCCTGTGCCCGAAGCGGTGCTCACCAAGGTGCGGGCGCTGCCGGGCGTCAAGCAGGTGAAGGCGCTGTCATTCTGACAAGGCCTTGGCGGTGCTGCCGAAGCGCTGCACGATATAGTCTTGCACCATCGCCTTGAAATCCTCGGCGATGGTGTGGCCGCGAAGGGTCGCTGCCTTTTTGCCGTCGATGAACACCGGAGCGACCGGGCTCTCGCCCGTGCCGGGCAAGGATATGCCGATATCGGCGTGCTTGCTCTCGCCGGGGCCGTTGACGATGCAGCCCATGACCGCAACATTCAGGGCCTCGACCCCGGGATAAAGCTGCCGCCAGGTTGGCATCGAGACGCGGATGTGATCCTGAATGTCGCGCGCCAGTTCCTGAAACACGGTCGACGTGGTGCGCCCGCAGCCGGGACAGGCGGCCACCAGCGGCACGAATGTGCGGAAACCCATGGTCTGCAGCAATTCCTGCGCAACCGTCACTTCCAGCGTGCGGTCGCCGCCGGGCTCGGGCGTCAGCGACACGCGGATGGTGTCGCCTATGCCTTGCTGCAATAAAATCCCCATGGCGGCAGATGAGGCGACAATGCCTTTCGAGCCCATGCCAGCTTCCGTAAGCCCGAGATGCAGCGCGTAGTCGCTGCGGGCGGCGAGCATTTGATAGACACCGATCAGGTCCTGCACCGCCGAAACCTTGGCTGACAGGATGATGTGACGACGCGCCAGACCCATGGTCTCCGCCTGTGCCGCCGACAATAGTGCCGAGCGCACCATGGCTTCGCGCATCACCGCGCGCGCCGGCAAGGGCTGGGCCGAGCCAGCATTCTCGTCCATCAGATTGGTGAGCAGTTCCTGATCGAGCGAACCCCAATTGGCGCCGATGCGCACCGCCTTGGCATGGCGGATCGCCAGTTCGATGATCTGGCTGAATTGCTTGTCGCGCTTCTTGCCGAAGCCGACATTGCCGGGGTTGATGCGATATTTGGCCAGGGCCTCAGCGCAGGCGGGATAATCGGTCAAGAGCGTGTGGCCGATATAGTGGAAATCACCGATCAGCGGCACGTGGATGCCGCGCCTCGCCAGCCCGTCACGAATATGCGGCACGGCGGCGGCGGCCTCGGCGCGGTCAACCGTGATGCGCACCATTTCCGAGCCGGCCCGCACCAGCGCCGCGACTTGCGCCACGGTGGCGGCAATATCGGCCGTATCGGTATTGGTCATGGATTGCACGACAATCGGCGCGCCGCCGCCGATGGCGACCGCGTCCTTGCCATGGCCGACGAGCACCTGCTGGCTGTGATGGCGCGCCGCCGGCATGGCTGCGGGATTGACCGGGATGTTCATCTTTGACCTCGTGGACGATGGACGCTGACGCCTTGACGTCTTTGCCGGGCAGAATAGCAAGCTTGCAGGCATTGCGCCATGGCGGGCGTGACAAGGCGCATCAAGGCGATTTATGCTTGCGGCCTGAACAAGCGTCGGGGCGAGGATGAAAATAAGTGAAACGCGAATCATTCTGGTGCCGGGCGAGGGCGAGGCCGGGGCCAACCATTGGCTGAGCCGCTGGCAGACCAGGCTCGCCACCGCGCGGCGGCTGCAGCCTTTGGCCCACGGCGCGAGCGCCCTGGCGCATGATGTCGCGGCCCTGCGCAAAGCGGTGCAGGAGGAGGGCGCCTTGCCGGTGGTGCTGGTTTGCCATGCCGCCGGCTGCCACGTGGCGCTGCACGCCGTGCATGATTTCCCGCAAGGGCGGGTGCGCGGTGCCTTTCTGGTGGCGCCGCCGTTGGTTCATGGCCCGCAGGCCCGGGCGGCGGGCATGCCACCGGTTCCGCATGGCCAATTGCCGTTCCCTTCCGTGCTGGTCGCCAGCCGCAATGATCCGGCGGCCGATTACGCCCGCAGCGAGGCGCTGGCCGGGGCTCTGGGCGCGAGCTTTGTCGATGCCGGGGAAGCCGGCGGGCTCGACGATGCCTCGGGTTTCGGGCCGTGGCCGGAAGGTTTGCTGCGCTTTGGCACGTTCCTGCGCAGCCTCGGCCCCGCAACCCCGGTGTGAGGCACATGGCGCAGCAAGCGCAAAAAGGCTATGCTGGCCTGTCTGGAGTGAGGTTCATGGCCAAGGCCACATCTTCGCGTGCGGGCCGCGCGCGGTTCCTGGTGAGCGTGCTGGCTCTGTCCGGTTTCGCCGCGCTTTCCGGCGTCGCCTGCGCCCAGTCCACCGATATGGAGGGCGGGGCCTATTGGGTGATGCAACGGCGGGCGCAGCGTGCCGAGAGCACGCCGCATCTCATTCAGATCAAGCCGCGGAAGGCGCGACACCGCAATTTTCAGCCGCGGCACTTCAAGCAAATTCAGCGCCGCCACATTATTTATGCAAAGCCCGCGTCGCCGCCCGCGGGCGGGCCACCAGCCACGATGGCGACGGCGCCAGCCGCTGCGGTGGTGACGCCTGATTTTTTTGTGGCGGTGCTTGGCAATGGCATGGCAGCGTCGCTTGTCGATGGCCTGCGCCAAAGTTTTCCTGACAAGCCTGACATCGAATTCCTTCCGCAGATCAAGCCTGTATCCGGGCTGGTGCGCGACGATTTTTATGACTGGCAGGCCGAGGCGGCCAAGCTGCTCAACGGCACGCAGCATCTCGATGCAGCGATCATGTTGCTTGGCACCGACGACCATCAGCCGATTCGCACCGCCAGCGGCTATGTCCGGCCCGACACGCCGCAATGGACGCAAATCTATCAGGCGCGCGTCAAGGCCTTGATGGACCTGTTCGCTGCCAAACATGTGCCGCTGATCTGGGTGGGTCTGCCGATTGTGCGATCGCCGCGCATGGCTGCGGCCTATCTGTCGTTCAATGACATCTACAAGGCCGCCGCGGCAGATTCGGGCGCGACCTATGTCGACCTTTGGGACGGTTTCGAGAACGACAAGGGCAATTATGACGCTGTCGGCCCCGACGCGCAGGGCAACAGCGCCGTCCTGCGCAAGTCCGACGGCATTCATTTCACCCGCGCCGGTGCCAACAAGGCGGCACAGTTTCTGCAAACATCGCTCGATGCGATCTATCAGAAAGATCGTCCCAATGGCGCTGCGCCGGATGTCGCAAGCTTGCCGGCCCCGTCGAAACCTGCAGTGCCGTTGGCAACCACGAGTCCGGTGACAGCGCCCCTGTCCGGGCCGCCAGTTGCAGACGTGCTGATCAATCCGGCGCCCATCCCCGACATCAGTGCCCTGATCGGCCATGAACTGGCCAAGCCGGTGCTCAACACCAGTATCGAGGCGCGCCTGCAGGCGGCGCTGCCGCGCCCGCAGGCCGCAGCTGTGCCCAAAATTCCGCTGGGGCCGGCATCAGGCCCGGTGGTGGCGCTGCAACCGGCAGCTTTCGGCAATGAGGCCTTGTTCGGCGGCAAGCAAGGTGCGCCGCAGCGCGGGGCAGCGGCGGCCCAGGTTTTCGTCGATGGCATGATGGTGCCGCAGAGCCAGCAAGGCCCGACGCCGGCGACCTGGCCGGGCGGCGTGGCTGCGCAAGGCACTGAAAACCCCTGAGGCACGCCCAAGGGATGCCATGGAATCATCGCGTCCGGTGAAGCTTCAAACCAGCGTCACGGAGTCGCAATGCCGCGGACATTGCCATAGCCGGCAAAAAAGCATTTGCAGCCACGCCCGGCAAATTCGGGGCCCGGCAACTGGCATTGGCCGATCCGGGTCGAGCATTCGTGCGCCGGCGTATGTTTGCGATAGGGGCTATAGGGCGCCGGTTGCGGATAATAGACCGGCGGTGGTGATGGCGGCGGATAATAGACCGGCGGGGTCTGCGGATAATAGACCTGCGGTGGCTGGTAATAAGGCGGTGGCGGATAATAGCCGGGTGTCTGCGCGTAAAGCGGGGCGGGGTGCGGATGATGATGATGGAACCAGCGGTGGAAAACGCCGCCATCGTGATCATTGTCGGCCCTTGCCGCGCCTGCGGCCGCGCTCATCGATGCCAGCAATAATGGCAGGAGCCAGAGCTTGAAATTGCGCATGGCGACAGCTCTCCTAAAACGCCAGATTAAGATCAAGTCGTGTCTGAAGCAAGCAGCATATGGCCCCGGCTCGCAGGCCCTGAAAGTTGCCAAATTGCTGTTGCGGGCCTATGCAGGGTACCCGCCATCCACCAAGCTTTCAGGAGCATTGCAGCACCGTGAATGAAGCCGCGCCCCCGGCAGGGCAAGCCGAGACTGCCGGCCCTGCTGTCAACCCGCCGCTGCGGCTTTGGGCGCTCGATCCCGAAGACCTCGCAACGGTGTCGAGCCATATGCAGGATGCCTTGCTATCGCCGGTCAATGCCGTCTGGTTGCCCAAACAGCGGCGATTTGCGCTGGCTTGCGAGCGGCTCGACTGGATCGCCTCGCAAGATGAGCGGTGGATGCGGCGCGAGTCAGGCCTGCATTTCGACCACGTGTTGCGGGTCGAGCGGGCAGGATTCGGGGCAGCCACGCAGGTTCTGCAGCTGGTGGAAATCAAATTTGCCAGCACGAAGGCGCCTGAAGGCCTGATTGATCTTGCTTTCAAGGATGGCGAGACCATCCGCCTGCATGTCGAATGTGTCGAAGCCTGCCTGCGCGACCTCGGCGAACCCCAGTCAACCAATGTGCCGCCGATGTCGCAGCGTCGCCTGCCCCAGGATCGTTTTTCCCGATGACCCAGCCCCCGACCACCCTGCCAGGCCCGCAACGGCTGGATGCGCGCGCCGCTGATTTTGAGAGCAAATTCCGCGCCCTGCTGGCGCTGAAACGCGAAGCCGCGGTCGATGTCGATGCGGCGGTGGCGAGCATTATTGCCGATGTTGTCGCGCGCGGCGATGCGGCGGTGCTGGATTACACCAGGCGCTTTGACCGGCTCGACATCGACGCCGCCGGTTTGCGCATCAGCGACGACGAGATCGACGACGCCTGCCGCAAGGTCGATAGCGGCGCCATGGCGGCGCTGGAATTTGCCCATGAGCGCATTCGCAGCTTTCACCTGCGGCAAGTGCCTGCCGACACGGTCTTTACCGATGCCCTCGGCGTGCGGCTCGGCTGGCGCTGGCGGGCGATCGAGGCGGTAGGGCTTTATGTGCCCGGCGGCACGGCGAGCTATCCCTCATCCGTGCTGATGAATGCCGTGCCGGCCAAGGTGGCCGGTGTCGGGCGCATTGTCATGGTGGTGCCGACGCCCGATGGCATCATCAACCCGCTGGTTCTGGCGGCGGCGCGGCTTGGCGGCGTTGATGAAATTTACCGGATCGGTGGCGCGCAGGCGGTGGCAGCCCTGGCGCATGGCACGGCCAGCATCGCGCCGGTGGCCAAGATCGTCGGGCCCGGCAATGCCTATGTTGCCGCCGCCAAGCGCCGGGTGTTCGGCACGGTCGGCATCGATATGATCGCCGGCCCGTCAGAAGTGCTGATCCTTGCTGACGGCACGGCCAATCCCGCTTGGGTGGCGGCCGACCTGCTGGCGCAGGCCGAGCACGACAAGGCCGCGCAATCGATCTTGATCACCAATGACGCCCGGCTCGCCGCCGATGTGGAAGCCAGCGTCGCCGCGCAACTTGCGACGTTGCCGCGCCGTGACATTGCTGCGGCCAGCTGGCGCGATTTCGGCGCGATCATTCTCGTCGACAAATTGCAGGACGGCGTGCCGCTTGCCGACCGTCTCGCACCCGAACATCTCGAAATCATCGCCGCGGACGCCGATAACCTCGCCAATGGCATCCATAATGCCGGCGCGATTTTTATCGGCGGCTATACGCCCGAGGCGATCGGCGATTATGTCGGCGGTTCCAACCACGTGCTGCCGACGGCGCGGTCGGCCCGGTTCTCCTCGGGGCTGGGTGTGCTCGATTTCATGAAGCGAACCTCGCTGCTGGCTTGCGACGCCTCAAGCCTGCGGGCGCTGGGGCCAGCCGCCATAGCGCTGGGCGAGTCGGAGGGTCTGAGTGCGCATGCCCGTTCGGTCGCCATAAGGCTCAACCTCGGATAGGCCATGGCGAGCGAACTCACCGACCAGAGGCTTTGCAAAATTGAACTCGACGAGGCTTCGATCGGCCGCGGCACGCCTGATCAGGAACACGAACGGGCGGTAGCGATTTACGACGTGCTTGAGGCCAATGAATTTGGCCTTGCCAGCGGCGAGCCCGGCCCGTTTATCCTGCGTCTAGCCTTGCAGGATGCCCGGCTCGTCATGGAGGTGCGCGGCGGGGACGGGACGGCGCTGGTCAGCCACCATCTGTCACTGACGCCGTTTCGGCCGGTGCTGAAAGATTATTTCGCGATTTGCGACCGCTATTTCTCAGCGATCCGCACCGCCACGCCCGCGCAGATCGAAGTTCTGGATATGGGCCGTCGCGCCTTGCACAATCAGGGGGCGGAAATTCTGAAAACCCGCCTCGAAGGCAAGATTTCGTGCGATTTCAACACGGCGCGGCGCTTGTTCACGCTGGTTACGGCGTTGCACTGGCGCGGCTAGATCATCCTGCGTCGCTGTTTTGCAGGCGGGCCGCCTCAAGCAGGCTGGCGCAGGCGTCGATCTCGCGCGCGAAAGCTTCGAGCTGGTCGAGACCGAGGCCTTCGAACCCGCCGCCCTGCGGCATGGCGTCGTCGGCATCGTCGTCACGCGGTGCCACGGCCATCTCGCCCGAAAACATTTTCAGGCGCCCCTCCTGACGCATGGCGCCGCTGGCGGCAATCACCGCGCGCAGGCCCTTCTCCTTCAGAATGCGCTGCACACCCTTGATGGTGTAGCCTTCCTGATAGAGCAGGTGCTGTATGGCCCGCACCAGTTCGACATCTTCCGGCCGGTAATAGCGACGCCCGCCGCCGCGCTTCAGCGGCTTGATCTGGGAAAACCTGGTCTCCCAGAACCGAAGCACGTGTTGCGGCAAGGCCAAAGCCTCAGCGACTTCGCTGATGGTGCGAAAGGCGTCCTGGCTCTTTTCACTGTCGTTGACCACGAATCACGCCACTGCGAGCTACGATCCGGCAAGCTTAGCAGAGTCTTCAAAAACCGCCAGACCGATGATCGAGCCCGTTGACCCGGGCTTTCAGCACGTTGGAGGGTTTGAACACCATCACGCGGCGCGGCCGGATCGGCACCTCGATACCGGTTTTCGGGTTGCGCCCGATCCGTTGCGACTTGTGGCGCACCTCGAAAGTCCCGAAAGACGAGAGTTTCACATTCTCCTGGCGCGTCAGCGACTGGCTGATTTCTTCAAGCACCATTTCCACAAGATCAGCCGATTCGCGCCGTGATAACCCCAATTTCAGGAAAATAGCCCTTACCAGATCGGCCTTTGTGACTGTTTCACTGACCTGTGGTTCTGCAATCTTTTTATCAAGCATGACTATCCTCAAATGCTGGCCTAGAAACCTTCACTATGCAATATCCGCCACAACAAGCACCGTCTTGCGACTTGCCCTAATGACTTACAACCGGCCCTTTTGGGCACTAATTTCAGCCTTACGCAAAGATGACGAAATGCAGTCACCCGCGCTGGAACAACAAACCCCAACTTAGAGTAATGCTACCATGAATTTTGTTACCAGCGCAACTGTGGCGCGTGGCTATTTAGACAAAATCGAAATCCAGCTATGCAAAAATGAACATTCAGCTTGTATGCCAAGGGAGGGCTGTTTATGAGAGGCCATGAAAGATGAGCCCTCTCTCGCGTCAGCCGCGACCGCCCCTCCCCTGACCTATGCGCAGGCTGGTGTCGATATTGACGCCGGCAATGCCATGGTCGAGGCGATAAAGCCGCTGGTGCGCGCCACCCGGCGCCCCGGCGCCGATGCCGAGATTGGCGGATTTGGCGGCATTTTCGATCTCAAGGCAGCCGGGTTTCGTGATCCCCTGCTCGTGGCGGCCAATGACGGGGTTGGCACCAAGGTGAAAATCGCCGCCGCGACCGGCCTGCACGCGACCATCGGCATTGATCTCGTTGCGATGTGCGTCAATGACATCATCGTGCAAGGCGCCGAGCCGCTGTTTTTCCTCGATTATTTTGCGACTGCCGGGCTGCAGCCGGCCATGGGCGCGGCGATTGTTGCCGGTATTGCCGAAGGCTGCCGCCAGGCGCATTGCGCCCTCATCGGCGGCGAAACCGCTGAAATGCCTAGCGTTTACCGCAAGGGTGATTATGACCTTGCCGGCTTTTGTGTCGGCGCGGTCGAGCGTGGCGAATTGTTACCGCGCCCCGACATGGCTGCCGGAGATGTGATCATCGGCCTCGCCTCGTCGGGCGTACATTCCAACGGCTATTCGCTGGTGCGCCAGATTGTCGAGCGCAGCGGCCTCACCTATGCAGAACCTGCACCCTTCGCGCCGAAGGACGGGGCTGCAAGCTCGCTCGGCGCGGCACTGCTGACGCCCACGCGCATCTATGTGCGGGCGGTGCTGGCGGCTATCCGTGCCACGGGAGCCATCAAGGGCCTCGCCCATATCACCGGTGGCGGCTTTCCCGATAATATCCCGCGCGTCCTGCCCGAAGCCCTGGCGGCGCGGGTCAATCTTGCGGCGATCGACGTGCCGGCGGTGTTCGGCTGGCTGGCGCGGGTCGGCGCACTCGGCGAGGCTGAAATGCTGCGCACCTTCAATTGCGGCGTTGGCATGATCGTCATCGTTGCGGCGGGCGATGCCGCCGAGGTCATCGCCAAACTGCGCGCCGAGGGCGAAACCGCCTTTGAACTTGGCGTGCTGGAGCCGCGCGACGTAGGCGCGCCGGTGCGCTATGACGGCAAGCTGGCGCTGACGTGAGCGCTGCACGTGTTTCGACGGCCGTGCTCATTTCCGGGCGCGGCTCCAATATGCAGGCGCTGGTCGAGGCCGCGGCTGATCCGCATTTTCCAGCCAGCATCGATCTGGTGATCGCCAATCGGCCCGATGCTGCGGGGCTGGCCTACGCGCAGGCGCATGGCATCAGGACCGCGCTGGTCGAGCACAGGAATTTTGCCAGTCGCGAGGCTTTTGATGCGGCCCTGCAAGCGCAATTATCAAGCCATCATGTTGAATTTATATGCCTTGCAGGCTTTATGCGGGTGCTGACGGCAGATTTTGTGGCCGCCTGGGCGGGGCGGATCATCAACATTCACCCCTCGCTGCTGCCCGACTTCAAGGGGCTTGATACCCATGCCCGGGCGCTGGCGGCCAAGGTCGGCGAACATGGCTGCAGCGTCCATCACGTCACTGCCGGGCTCGATGAGGGCGAGGTGATCATGCAGGCGCGGGTGGCCGTCCTTGCCGACGATACACCTGCAACGCTGGCAGCGCGGGTGTTGCGCGAGGAACACCGGATCTACCCGCTGGCGCTGGCCAAAGCCGTGCGGGCGCTGGCGTCGGGCGCGCCCTCCGCGTCGGGGTAAAGCTGCACCTTGCAATCATGCACGGCCGCGCCGCCGAGCGGGGCAACAGGCTCGGCATTGGTCAAAGTATTGATGCCGCAGCCATCGACAAAGGCATGGTTGGGCCAGATGCCTTCGGAAACCAGCACGCCGGGCTGGGCGCGGTCAATGACCTTGGCGCGCAGCCGCACCTGACCGCGCGGGCTCTGCAGGCGCACCATCATCGCATCATTGATATGCAGGCGCGCGGCATCCTGCGGGTGCACCAGCACGGTGGGTTCGCCTTCGGCCTTGAGCGAGGTCGGCGTCTTGTTGAAGCTTGAATTCAGGAAATTATGCGCCGGGCTGGTGGTGAGCTGGAAGGGATAGGCGGCATCGTCGCGTTCGTTGACCGGCCAATGGTCAGGAAAGCCCGGCATGGCTGAAAACCCGGTTGGCGTGGCATCGGGCCGGGCGGCGGCGGCCTGCCAATCCGCCTTCAGCCGGAATTTGCCGTCGGGCCAAGCGAAGCCGGTGGCGAAATGTGCTTCGGCAAATTCCGGCTGCACATCAAGAAATGTGCTGTCACCGAAAGCTGCCGTGCCGCCCCAGCCGGAGGCGCCCAGCACCTGATCGACCATGTTTGCGGCGTCGAGCGCGAAGGCGGGATGGCTTGCCCCGAGCCTTGCCGCCAGGGCGACGATGACATCGCGGTTGGAGCGGCACTCGCCGGGCGGGGCCACAAGTTTCGGCCCAAGCGCGAGATGCTGGTGGCCGCCACCACAATACAGGTCGTCATGCTCGGTGAACATGGTGGCCGGCAACACGACATCGGCCATGGCGGCGGTCTCGGTCATGAATTGCTCGTGGACGACGGTAAAGAGATCATCGCGGGCAAAGCCCTGCCGCACCCGGGTCTGGTCGGGCGCCACCGACATGGGGTTGGTGTTCTGGATCAGCAACGCATGCACCGGCCCCCTGCCTTTCAAGGCCTCGGGATCATGGCAGAGAACCGCGCCGATGCGCGACTGGTCGAGCGCCCGCACATTCAGGTCGCGCGCGTCATGGGCTTCGAGCAGGCTTTGGTCGAGATGAAAAATCCCGGAATTGGAATGGAAAGCGCCGCCGCCACGGTGCTGCCAGGCGCCCGTAACCGTGGGCACGCACAGGGCGGCGTGCATGTTGGTCGCGCCGTTGCGCTGCCGGGTGAAGCCGTAGCCCAGCCGGAAAAAGCTGTTCTTGTTTGTGCCGACCAGCCGGGCAAAGGCCTCGATCGCGGTTATGTCGAGCCCGGTGATGGCAGCGGCCCATGCCGGTGTGCGGCTCTGCAGATGGGCTTCGAGCCCGGCCGGATCATCGGCAAAACGCGCCAAATAGGCGCGGTCGGCGAGCTGGTCGCGAAACAGCACATGCATGACGGCACAGGCGAGCGCGCCGTCGCTGCCGGGCTTCAGGCAGAGTGCCAGATCGGCCTGGCGCAGGGTCGCGGTCTGGTAGACGTCAATGGCAATGATTTTGGTGCCGCGGGTCCGGCGCGCCCGCACCGCATGCGACAGCGCGTTGATCTGGGTGGCGGCGGCATTGGTGCCCCAGAAGACGATGCAATCGGCCTCGGCCATTTCGCGTGGATCAACGCCCCTGATCGCCCCTGCCCCGGCGCGATAGCCGGCCCAGGCCATGTTGACGCAGATCGATTCATAAAAGCGGCTGTAGCGCTTGACATGGGTGAGGGCATTGATGCCATCGCGCATGACACGGCCCATGGTGCCGGCATAATAATAGGGCCAGATCGCTTCGGCGCCATGCGCAGCTTCGATGGCAAGAAAGCGGCTGGCGACCAGATCCAGCGCCTCGTCCCAGCTGACGCGCTGAAACGCCCCGGAGCCTTTGGCGCCGGTGCGCACCAGCGGGTACAGTAGCCGCTCGGGATGATCGCCGCGCTCGCCATAGCGCGCGACCTTGGCGCAGATGACGCCATTGGTATAGGTCTGCGAGCGGTTGCCATGTACACGCCCGATTTTGCCGTCGCTGCGCCGCTCCAGATCGAGCGCACATACCGACGGGCAATCATGCGGGCAGGTGGTGCTGACCAGCCCGGCGCCTGCCTGCGCCTGCCCCGGTGATCCTGACGCGCCTGCCATGATGCGCTCTCAATAAAGTCCGCCGGTGCCTGAACCCACCGCCTGATCAGTGCTGCGGTTGGGCGCATTGGCGGCCGGCTGGGGTGCAGCAGCGCCGACCATATGGTCGGGCGGCGCCGTGCCCGGCTTGAAGGCTTCGAGAATCGTGCCCGGCCCGGAGGCCCGCAGCCCGGTGTGCGGATTGACGCTGATCAGCTTGATGCCCGGTGGCGGCCGGAAGGGAATGTCCGGCTTGTTCTTGAGCGCGGCTTCCATAAAGTCACGAAAGACCGGCGCGGTAAAATCGGCGGCCTGGGCTTTGGAGCCCATCGATTGCGGCTTGTCATAGCCCATGAAGACACCGGCAGCGAGATCGGGCGAATAACCGATGAACCACAAGTCCTTGGCATCATTGCTTGTGCCGGTCTTGCCGGCGAGATGCTTGCCCACGGCCTTGATCTTGATGCCGGTGCCGCGCTGCACCACGCCCTCAAGGATCGAGGTCATCTGGTAGGCCGTCATCGGATCGACGACCTGTGGCCGGTTGTCGACCAGTTTGGGTTCCGGCTGGTTATGCCATGTCGGCGCGTTGCAGGTGGCGCAGCCGCGCTTGTCGTGCCGGTAAATCGTGTTGCCGTAACGGTCCTGGATGCGATCGATCAGGGTGGGCGTGATCTTGATGCCGCCATTGTCGATCATCGAATAACCGGTCACCAGCTTCAGCAAGGTCGTGTCGCCCGCCCCGAGGGCGAAGGCATATTCATTGGGGAGGCTGTCATAAATGCCGAAACGCTTGGCATATTCGGAAATCATCGGCATACCGATGTCGAGCGCCAGACGCACGGTCATCTGGTTGATCGAATGCTCGATGGCAAAGCGCAATGTGCGCGGCCCCAGTGACTTTTTCTCGAAATTATGAGGCGTCCAATAGCCCCTGCCATTGCCGAGCGGAATGGAAATCGGCTCATCGAGAATGATCGAGCTTGGCGTATAGCCATTGTCGAGCGCGGCAATATAGATGAAGGGCTTGAAGGTCGAACCGGGCTGGCGTTCGGCCTGGGTGGCACGGTTGAAGCTGGACTTTTCGAATGAAAAGCCGCCCACCATGGCCAGAACCCGCCCCGTATGCGGGTCCATCACCACCATCGCCCCTTCAATCTTCGGAACCTGGCGCAAGTCATAGGTGCCGGGCTGCTGCGTATCGGGGGCGACATAGACCACATCGCCAGCGTGCAGCGCCGCATTGACCTTGCCCTTGCGGGTCCAGCGCATGCCGGCAAGGGTTATGGTTCCGGTCGTGCGGCGCGGCGACAATTGCCCGGACGACAGCAAGGACGGTCGCAGGCCAATTTTGGCGCTGGTGGGTGTTGTCGACAGAACCACGGCCATCCGCCAGGGCTGAATGTCATTAAGCGCCGGCACGGCCGCGAGCGACACGCCCCAGTCGGGGGAAATGTTGACGGAGGTTACCGGGCCGCGCCAGCCATGGCTTTCATCGAAACGCACCAGTCCGCGCACCATAGCCTGGCGCGCCATTTCCTGCATTTTCGGATCAAAGGTCGTGTGGATCTGCAGACCGCCCTCATAAAGCTTTTTTTCGCCGAAGCGAGCGACGACCTCGCGGCGCACTTCCTCGGTAAAATAGTCGCTGGCAACCACCCGCTGTTTGAGCACGCGCGGGTCGACGCCAAGAGGCTCCTTCTCGGCGGCGGCACCGGCGGCCTTGGAGATGTAGCCATTGGCGACCATGCGCTCGATCACATAATTGCGGCGCTCGATCGCTTTTTGCGTGTCGCGGAACGGCTGGTAATTGTTGGGCCCCTTGGGCAGGCCGGCGAGATAGGCCATTTGCGCGATGGTCAACTGGTCAACGCTCTCGTTGTAATAATTCAGCGCCGCGGCGGCTATACCATAATTATGCAGGCCGAGATAAATCTGGTTGAGGTAAAGTTCGAGGATCTTGTCCTTAGAAAAGGTCGACTCGATTCTGATCGCCAGAATCGCTTCCTTGATCTTGCGGGTGATGGTGACCGCATCGGTGAGGAAAAAATTCTTGGCGACCTGCTGGGTGATGGTCGACGCACCCTGAATGTGGCGGCCGCCCTCGACCAGCACGATCAAGGCGCGCAAAACGCCTTTGGGATCAATGCCGTGATGGGTGTAAAAATGCTTGTCCTCGGCGGAAATGAAGGCGTCACGCACCAGCGGCGGGATCGCCGAAATGGGCAGAAAAATACGCCGCTCCTTTGAATATTCGCCGAGAATCGTGCCGTCACTCGCATAAATGCGCGACATGACCGGCGGCTCGTAGTTTTTCAACTGGGTGTAATCGGGCAAATGCTGCTCGAAACGCCATATGATCAAGGCGCCGGCGGAGGCGCCGAGCACAAACAGTATCGCCGCGGTCGCGAAAATAAAGCCGAAAATACGGGCAATGCCTGACATCTAAGCGCAATCCGGAGTCTAAAGAACGGAACAAAGCGGGCGGGCAAGCCGCACCAAACAGTTTGCGTGCACCCGCTTCTCGCCGGAAGGTCATAAGAAGCACTGCCGCCAGCGTCGATTAGCACAAAGTTAACGCTGCGCCAAACACAAGGCTGCAACCAAAGCAACAATACCGTCGCACCCGCGAAGATGGGAGGAAAGACAAATCCCGTCATGGCTAGGCGCGTCGCGACGAAGCAACCCGTGGGGGAGATCGAGCCAAACCCCTGGGTTGCTTGGCTGCGCTCGCAATGACGGCGGAAGGGCTCGCAATGACGGGGGTGGGCCCTTGTGGTGCGCCCCTAATTTCCCGGTTCAGCTCTGGCGGGCGGCTTTTAATTCGGCCCTTGCGCCGAGGCGCAGCAGCAGGCTGTCGTTGCACACTGTGCACCAGTTGAAGCCCTGCTTCACCATGGCTGCGGCCTTGGCGCCGGAAAATGTATAAATGCCCGCCGTCTTGTTGTGGGCCCGCACCCGGGCGACAATGTGGCGCAGCGCCTCATCCAGCACCGGACTGTCGGGGCTGACATGATCGCCTTTCGACAGGGCGATGGAGAGATCGGAGGGGCCGACGAACACGCCGTCAATGCCGGCAACGCCGAGAATATCGTCGATGGCGTCGAGCGCCTCGCGCGTCTCGATCATGGCGATCGCCAATTGCAGGCCGTTGGCGGTCTTGAGATAATCGGGTTGTGGCATGCCGGTCATTGTCAAGGCCCTCGCCGGCCCCCATGAGCGATCACCCAGCGGCGGATATTTGGCGAAAGCCGCGAAAGCGCGGGCATCGGCAAGATTGTTGATCATCGGCGCGATCACGGCGGCGGCGCCGAAATCATAGAGCCGTGACACGGTGGCGAAATCGCCGACAGGAATGCGCACAATGCAGGGCTTGCCGGCCAGCGTCACATGGGTGATGCCCCGCTGGACGGAGGCAATGTCATGGGCGCCGTGCTGCATGTCGAGCACGACCGTGTCATAACCTTCGCGCACCATGGTCTCGGCGAGCATCGGCTCGGCGAAACTGCTCCAGGCTGACATGACAGGCTTGCCGCTCTTCAGCGCCTCGCCCAGGTGACTTAGCGGTGCAGCAACTGTCATATCAGCCTCCCTGAAGCCTTGTTATCGTGTTTATTCAGCCGCCTTGGCAATAGCCGGAACCACCGAGACAAAGGCGCGACCGCCCTGGGTCTGCTTGAAGCGCACAGTGCCTTCAGTCAGGGCAAACAGGGTGTGGTCGACACCCATGCCGACATTGCTGCCGGGGTGCCATTTGGTGCCGCGCTGGCGGATGATGATATTGCCGCCAATGACGTGCTCACCGCCAAATTTCTTGACGCCGAGCCGGCGACCGTCGGAATCGCGACCGTTGCGGGATGAACCGCCTGCCTTTTTATGAGCCATTGTTCTGCTCCTTCATGTCGTTACTTGCGCCAAAGGCGCTGCATCTTCTCAAGTTCAGCGTCATTCGCCGAGGGTTGCGGCGCGCTTCTGGTCGACCTTGGCACGGGGGCCCTTGCCAGCCATCAACTCGCCGGCCTGCTCGCGCCAGTGATCGCGCTCGGCGCGGCCCTTGAAGCCAACCTCGTGCTCGATGCCGTCGATATCCGCCTGATTCATCGCCACCACCTGCCAGAAGTGATGGATGCCAAGGGCATAAAGCTTCTTGGCGATGGTCGGGCCGATGCCCCCGATGAGCTCAAGATCATCGGCTTCGCCAATGGCCTTGTCGAGCTTCTGGAATTTCGTGGTGTCGATGCCTGCGGCCTTGGCGGCAACAACTGCGGCCGCAGCGTTGGCGGCGATGCCGGCATGGTCATGATCGGTCGCAACGGGAGCCGCAGCCCTTGCCGCAGGCTTTGCACCGCCCGTGAGGAATTCCATGATCCGCACCTGGGTCATGTCCTGACGATGGCCGCGCTTGCGCTTGGAATTCTGCCGGCGACGCTTCTTGAAAGCAATCGACTTGGCCGAGCGCTTGTGGCCGAGAATTTCGGCCGCGACCGACGCGCCTGCCACCAGAGGTGAACCAACATGGGTTCCCGTGGCATCGCTCAGTGCCAGCACTTCATTGAAACTGATGACATCGCCCGGCGCACCCGGCAGAGCCATGACAGAGATCTTGTCCTCGGCGGCAACACGATATTGTTTGCCGCCGGTTTTGAAAATTGCGAACATCGTTTTTCCTTCGTGTTCATACCGGCTCTGCCTCATCGACGACAAGGCGGCTGGCTTTTTGGCAAAACTAACCGACGATTATCCGAAGTTCACCTTGTCCCCGAAAGGCCAAAGCAAAAAGCGGCCCGATGAGCCGCCCTCGAATGGCTGCTTTCTAATGCGACAGTTGTATGAAGTCAACCTGTGCTTCTGGCAGGGCAGCTTGCCCAAATGCGCACCACTACGCCTTTTTGACAGGCAGATTTGGGCTAAAGTCTGGCTTTTCTTACCAACCTGTTAACGTCTAAACAAGGAGCGACTGGATTACCTGCACGTCATGGCGGGAGTTTGGCCAAGTTCATAGTCCAATGCCGGCGGTTGATCGACGGCTTCATGGGGGAGACGTAAACATGAAAATGGGAAATCCTGCACCAGTAGGCCTGTTCGGCTTCGGTGTCACAACCTGGATGCTCAGCTCCATTAATGCCGGCATCATGCCGGGCTCAGCCGTGCCGATGGTGCTCGCCTGCGCCTTTGCATTCGGCGGCACCGCCCAATTGCTTGCCGGCCTGATGGAAGCGCCGCGCGGCAACACCTTTGGTTTCGTCGCGTTCTGCTCTTACGGCGCGTTCTGGATCACCTTCGGCCTGTTCGTTGAATTCTTCGCCAAGGGCGTGCCCGGCACGGCTGTTGGCACATGGCTGCTGCTGTGGGGCGTGTTCACCGCCTTCATGTTCGTCGGCACCTTCGCCCTGAACAAGATGCTGCAGATCATTTTCGGCCTGCTGCTCATCACCTTCCTGCTGCTGGGCTTTGGTGAGTTCGGCATGGCCTCGCTGCACACGCTCGGCGGTTATTTCGGCCTCGCAACCGCCATTGCGGCAATGTATCTCGGCGGCGCCGAAGTCATCAACGAAGCCTATGGCCGCACCGTGTTGCCGATCGGCGCACCGGCACCCAAGGCCTGAGTTGAGATCAGACGATACAGCGGGGGCCTGCGCGCATAGCGGGAGCCCCCGCTTCTTTTTTCAAAGTCATGATCAATATGCTGGTCAAGGTCTGGCGAAACTGCCTAGAATGCCTTGGCTGACGCGTTAGAGCTCCAGATGGCGGCGGTGAACCGCGGCGGAGTCCAGTGAAACCTTCAGGGAGTATGCCATCATGTCCGACACGCAGCCCACCGAAGCCCATGTCTTCCCGGTTCGCCCGGAAGTTGCGGCCCATGCCCACATCAATGCTGACCGCTACAAGGCTATGGCCGCGGAGGCCAGCCAGAATCCGGATGGTTTCTGGCGCCATGAAATGCAAAGGATTGCCTGGTCGAAGGCGCCGACCAAGATCAAGAACACCGATTTCAATGGCAAAGTTTCGATCAAGTGGTTTGAAGACGGCGAACTCAATGCCTCGGTCTCCTGTCTTGATCGCCACGCCGCGAAGCATCCTGATCGTGTCGCCATCATCTGGGAAGGGGACAACCCGGCCGATTCCCTGAAAATCACCTACAAGGAACTGCTTGAAAAGGTTTGCCGCCTCGCCAATGCCATGCGCAAGCTCGGCACGAAGAAAGGCGATCTCGTCACCATCTACATGCCGATGGTGCCGGAAGCGGCTGTTGCCATGCTGGCCTGCGCCCGCCTCGGTGCGATCCATTCGGTGGTGTTCGGCGGCTTCTCGCCCGACAGCCTCGCCAACCGCATCGTCGATTGCAAGTCCAGCCTGCTGATCACCGCCGATGAAGGGCGCCGTGCCGGCAAGACAATTCCGCTGAAAGCCAATTCGGACGAGGCGCTCAAGAGCTGCCCGGATGTCAAGAATGTCATCGTGCTCAAGGTCACGGGCGGCAAGGTCGGGCATGTCGCCGGGCGCGATCATGATTACGCCACCATCTGCGCTGCCGCAGCGCCGACTTGCGAACCCGAGATCATGAACGCGGAAGACCCGATGTTCATTCTCTATACGTCCGGGAGCACCGGCAAGCCCAAGGGCGTGCTGCACACCACCGGCGGCTACATGGTCTGGGCCAGCTTCACCCATGAAAACGTGTTCAATTACCACCATGGTGACATTTACTGGTGCACGGCGGATGTCGGCTGGGTCACCGGCCACACCTATATTGTCTATGGACCGCTGGCCAATGGCGCGACGACGCTGATGTTCGAGGGCGTGCCGAATTACCCGGATTCCTCGCGTTTCTGGCAGGTGATCGACAAGCACCAGGTCAATATTTTCTATACGGCGCCGACCGCCATTCGCGCGCTGATGCGCGACGGCGAAGCCCCGGTGAAGAAGACTTCGCGCGCCTCGCTGCGCTTGCTGGGTTCGGTCGGCGAGCCGATCAATCCGGAAGCGTGGCTGTGGTATGCCCGCGTTGTCGGCGATGATCGCTGCCCGGTGGTCGATACCTGGTGGCAGACCGAAACCGGCGGCATTCTCATCAGCCCGCTGCCGGGCGCAACCGCCCTCAAACCGGGCTCTGCGACCCTGCCGCTGCCCGGCGTCAAGCCGATGATCGTCGATGGCGAGGGCAAGGAACTGATCGGCGCCTGTGAGGGCAATCTGTGTCTGGCCGATTCCTGGCCGGGCCAGATGCGCACCGTCTTTGGCGACCACGAGCGCTTCGTCCAGACCTATTTCTCGACCTTCAAGGGCCTGTATTTCACAGGCGACGGCGCACGGCGCGACAGCGACGGCTATTACTGGATCACCGGGCGCGTCGATGATGTGATCAACGTCTCCGGTCATCGCATGGGCACGGCCGAAGTCGAGAGCGCGCTTGTGGCCAATCACAAGGTGGCGGAAGCTGCCGTGGTCGGCTTCCCGCATGACATCAAGGGCCAGGGCATTTATGCCTATGTCACGCTGAAACAGGGGGTTGAGCCGACTGACGCCCTGCGCAAGGAACTGGTGGCATGGGTGCGCAAGGAGATCGGCCCGATTGCCTCGCCGGACGCCATCCAATGGGCCCCCGGCCTGCCCAAGACCCGCTCGGGCAAGATCATGCGCCGCATTCTGCGCAAGATCGCCGCCAATGAGACCGAGAGCCTGGGCGATACCTCGACCCTTGCTGATCCCGCCGTTGTCACGGACCTGGTGAGCAACCGGCAGTCCGCCGGCAGCTGAGCACCGGCATCGCTTCAGGCGGGCCCGCGCGTGAAGATCACGCGCGGGCCCGTTTTGTTTGAAGGGATGCTAACCACGTTAAAATCAAGCGCATTTGGCCGTTTCCGGCGGGCATGCATTCACGAAGTTTCAATTGAAGCCGTGCAAATTGCAGCTCGTGGCGAATTTTTGCGGGTTTTGCCAAAGTCCGGATGTGATGATTCATGCTGCCAGAAGACCAAAATGCCTATGACGTTCACGCGGATGGGGTGCCCCTGCACGAGAGCAGCGTTAACGGCGTCAGCCTCAAACTCGGCTTTCCCGCGCGGATGGGCATCGCCACATTGCCGTTCATCGATGCCAGCGTCGCCCGCATCGAGATCACAAACCACCGCGCACATGACCTTGGCCATCTGACGCTGGCGCTTTCGGCCGAACCCGCCTTCCTGCCGCAAAAGCTGTTTCGTATCGAACAATTGAAGGCGGGCGCCTCGTGGCAGCTCGATGGCGCGGCTTTCGATATCGACCCGGCTTTCCTGCGCGGGCTTGCCGAACCGGTCAATGCCACTCTGGCGATGTCGCTGCGCTCGGGCGAAACCGAGCTGGTGGGCGCCAGTCCGATGATCGAGCTCACCAGCGCGACCGACTGGCCCGGCCTTGCGGCCCTGCCGGAAACGCTCGCCACCTTCGTCAATCCGAATGATGCCGCGGTGGCGCAGATCCTGACCGTGGCAGCGGCCAAGCTCGAACAGAGCGGGCGCCAGCAGGCGCTGGCAGGTTACGAGACCGGCAACAAGAGCCGCGTCTGGGAACTGGTGGAGGCGGTTTTTGCCGCCGCCGTCGATGCCGACATCACCTATATGCTGGCAGCACTGCCGGATTACGACAGCCCGCGCCGGGTCAGCCAGCCGGCCGAGATCATGGCGCGCAAGAGCGCAACCGCGCTTGAGCTGGCGACCTTGCTCGCAGCGCTGCTGGAAAAGGCCGGGCTTGAAACGCTGATCGGCTTTGGCCGCGACATGCTGGCGGTGGGCGTGTGGATGGAACCGAGCCAGCCGGGCGATCTCACTTATCCGCGGCCGCTAGCGCTGCGCCAGAAGCTCGCCCAGCGCGAGCTGATGCTGTTTGATCCGGCCATGGTGGCGGTGCGTCCGCGCGGCCATTTCCGTGCGGCTGTCGCCAGAGCCACCGGGCTCGTGGCCGAGCCCAATGAAGCCAATTATGGCGTTGTGATCGATATTGCCGAGGCGCGCCGTCGCCAGGTTGTGCCGCTATTTGCGGAAGCCTTGGTGCCGGGACAAAAGAGCAAACTAGGCAAGGCCAAGGCCGCACAGGCCCAGGCTGTGGCAGCGCCGCAGCCGGCGGCGGCCAAAGTGGTGGCAGGACGCCTTAAGCTCGCGAAGCGTAATCTTGCCGATTCCGCGCAAAATCTGCCCTGGCTGAGCGCCGCCGATCCGCTGACGTCGCTCGATGTCACCGGGATCGATATTGACGCGCTGGCCGGGCAACTGGCGACGCGTGAGCCGATCATCATTCTGCCGCGCAGCAGCACCGCCGCCGGGCGCCCGCGCCCCAAGGCCGTGGTGCAGAGCAGGCTTGCCATCGACAAGCTGCAGGCGCAGCTCGCGAGGCTGGCACGGGCCGAGGCGCATCTCGTGGAATCCACCGGCGCGCACGGGCTTTATCTGGCCCTGGGCCAGGTGAACTGTGGTCCCGAAACCAAGAGCGCGGCCTTCAGCGCGCCCATTCTGCTGGCGCCGGTCAATCTGCTGGAAGTGGTGGAGCCCAAGGGCTGGGCCATGCGCGCCGCGACCATGGCAGTGTGCTTCAACCCGTGGCTGCTGGAAAAGCTGCGCCGGGAGCGTGGCCTCAACCTCGCCCTTGAAGGCAATGACATCGAGCCATCGGGCGAAGTTACCGACGTGCCCAAGGCACTGGCGGCCTTTGAGGCGATGGTTCACGATGTTGCCGGCATCGAACTTTCCGACAAGGTGACCCTGCTGGCCGCGCCCTTGCACCAGCATCAAATATGGCTGCGGCTGCGCGATGATACCCTGACGTTTGATGCCAACCCGCCGCTGGCGCATCTTATTGCCGGCACGAGGATGACCGATCCGGCAAGGTTCCCGGACGAGCGGCTGCTCGATCGTGATATCGAGCCCTGCAACCAGTTCATGCCGCTGCCGGCGGACGGCGCGCAATCCTCGGCCATTCTGGCTGCGACCTATGGGCAGAATTTTGTGCTCTCGACGCCGCCCGGCACCGGCAAGAGCCAGACGCTCGCCAATATGATCGTGCAATTGCTCGGCGACGGCAAGACCGTGCTTTATGTGTCGCCCAAGGCGACGGCGCTGCACAATCTGCATTTGCGGCTGGGGGCGGTCGGGCTCGGGCCGTTCTGCCTGGCGCTGCATGCCGAGGATACGCCCGGCAAGGATTTGCTGGCGCAGGCGAAAGCCTCGTGGGACGCTCGCTCGCTACGCACCCCGCGCGACTGGTATGTTGCGGCCGCCGACCTGAAAAAGCTCAAGGAGCGCCTCAACAATGTGTCGAGCGCCCTGAGCCGGCGTCATGGCAATGGCCTGACGGTGGATGAGGCCCTGGGCCGGGTCATTCGCGGCAAGGAGTTTGCGCCCGGCATCGCCCTGCGTTTCGAGGATGCGGCCAGCCATGATGAGGCGCGGATGCGGCGTTTGCGCGGGCGCAGCCGCGAGCTTGCCCAGGCGGTCGACGGACTGGGGGTTCCGGCCCAACACAAGCTGCGGATGATCGGGCAGACGCAATGGTCGCCGCTGTGGCAGCAGCAAGTGAGCGAACTGGCGCAGAATTACACCGAGGCAGCGCAATGCCTGTTGCGCACCAGCGCGGCCGCCATGGCGGTTTTCGACCTGCCGGCATGTGGTGACCCGACGCGGTTGCTGCGCATCCTGACATTCATTGGTCAGGCGATCATGCCGGTGGCACCGCTGGCGCTGGTGGCGCTCAGCCAGGATATTGGCGCGCAACGGCTGGCTTTTGCGAGCTGGAAGGTTATCCGCGACAAATATCTGACTGTGGCCTCAGGCCTTTCCCAAAAATATCGCGATGGTGTGTTTGCGCTGGATCTGGCGCTTTATGCCGAGCATTGGCGCATGGTGGGGCGGCGCCTCGTCCTGCCGTCGCGCCGCCGCAACCAGGTGATCGAGGGTCTCGGCGCCTTTGCCGAAGGCCCGTTGCCGGCTGATCTCGGACCGGATCTGGCACGCTTGCTGGAACTCAAGGAATTGCGCCGTTTCGCCTTGCCGTTCGAGGCCAATCTGGTGTGTCTTGGCCCGGTCTGGCAGGGCTTTGAGACCAGCGACGGCGTGGTTGAGGCCTGCCTGACCTGGTGCGAGCAGACCAAGGCGCGGGCTGAGGCCATCAGCGATCCGGGAACTTCCGCCGCGATCTGGCTGGAACGGCTGACACGCACGCTCAATGTTTCTGGCGATGAATTGCGCGAAAATGGCGGCAAACGCCACGCCATTGCCTGTCTCGTGCATGATTTCCGCAGCTTTGATATCGCCCGCAAAAAGCTGGCGGCCCATACCATGATGGTCGATGACAGTTTTGGCCTGCCGATGGACGAGGCCTGGCTCGAAGCCTCGATCGCGATGGTGGCATCATGGTCCGGGGCGATGACGCAGATGCACCGCTGGTGCCAATGGCAGGCGCTGTGTGCGACCCTCGCCGAAATGGGTCTGGCGCCGCTGGTTGAAGCCGTAGCGCAGGGCCGCGTGCGCGCGCAAGACACTGAAACAGCTTTTGAATTGTTTTATGCACGCGGCTGGCTGGCGGCCGAGGTCGATGCCGAAGCGGTGCTGCGCACATTCATGGCCGAGCAGCATGAAGACGCGATCGAGCGCTTCGTGAGGCTTGACCAGCGCGTGGCCACGCTGGCGCAGCATGTGGTCGCCGGGCGTCTCGCCATGAACATTCCGCCGCGCAAATCGGCGATCAAGGACCCGGAACTGGCGTTTCTCGCCCGCGCCATCGAACATCCCGAGGCCCATCCCCGGCCAGCGGTGCTGATGGCCGAAGCCGCCACGGCGCTGCGCCGCCTGCTGCCCTGCCATATGATGAGCCCGGCCTCCGCGGCACGATTCCTTGCCCCCGGCAACAAGCCCTTCGATGTGCTCATCATCGACGAGGCGGCACAACTCGCGACCGACGATGCCTTGTTTGTGATGGCACAGGCCAGGCAGGTGATCGTTGCCGGCGATCAGCAGGAATTGCCGCCCGGTGCCGAAGGCGCGACCCAGCCGGAAAGCCTGCTGGATGCCTGCCTTGGCGCGCAAATGCCGTCAAAGGCACTCAACTGGCATTACCGCAGCCGCCGCGAAAGCATGATCGCCTTTGCGCACGAGGCCTATTATGGCGGCAGTCTGATGACCTTCCCGGCTCCGGTCATAGCCGATACCGGCCTGCAGCATCACGTCATTGCCCGCGCCGCCGAGGACAAGCCGCAGGCTCTCGCCAGTCTCGCTGAAGCGCAGGCCGTGGTTGCGGCGGCGATCGCCCATCTGAATGATCCGGAAATGACGGCGACGCGCCAATCGCTCGGCATTGTCGCCGCGACCCGCCAGCAGGCGGCGCTGATCGAGGATTTGCTGGCGGCTGCCAGGGCGCATGACCCGCAACTGGCCTATGCCGATGCGACGCGGCCGGTCGAGCCGCTGTTCGTCAAGACCATTGCCGAGGCCCAAAGCGATGAGCGCGACCATGTGCTGCTGTCGCTGGGCTTCAGGGCTGACGCCAAGGCCAGCGCGCTTGCGCCGGTGATCTTCAACGGGGCCCTCGGGCAACGCGCGCTCAATGTCGCCATTGCAAGGGCGCGGGCCGGGCTCAAGGTATTTTCCAGCTTTGCGACTGCCGACCTGTTGCCGCTAGCCGGGCGTGGCGCCGGCTGGCATGATCTTCATGCCTTTTTGCTGCACGCCGACCAGGCCGCCACCGCGCAGGTCGAGCGTCCCGAAAGCGCTGCCTTGCTCTCGTCTTTCGAGACCATCGTGCTGGAGAAGCTCAGGGCCGCAGGCTGGAATGTCCGGGCCAAGATCGGCCATACCGGACAGGGCCTCGATTTCGGCATCGTCCATCCTGATGATCCATCGCTCTATCTTGCCGGGATCATCTGTGATGGCGCCGCCATGGAGCAGACGACGACGGCGCGCGAGCGTGACCGGTTGCGGGCGCAACGGCTGCGCGAACTCGGCTGGCAGGTGCATCATGCCTGGTCGCTCGAATGGTGGCTCGACAGCGACCGGGCGCTGGCGCGGTTGCAGGGCGCGCTCGAACAGGACCTCAAAATCTCGCGCATGACCAAGGCGGAGCGGGCAGCGCTCGAAAAGCTGCAGGCCGAATCGACGCCGTTGTTCGAGATTGTCTTTACCTCGGCTGATGAGGCACCGCCGGCACCCCCGCCGGGCGCCATGGCGCAGGCCGAACAGCCGGCGGCGCTGCCGCAGGCGGCAGAACCAGAGGCCAGCGCACCGGTGCCGACCTTCTGGGCTCCCTACAAGGCACTCGACAGCAGCGGACTGGACATGAAGCCGGACCGCGTCGCGTTTTTCAAGGAGGAGTACCAGCCACATTTGCGCGCCATGATCGAGGCGGTGATCAATACCGAGGGGCCGGTGTCGGAACGGCTGCTGCGCCAGCGCATTGCTGCCCTGCACGGCTTTGCCCGCGTCACCGAGCGCATGGCGGCGGTGATTATGGCGCAGGTCAGCCCGAATGTGCGCCGCTCCGAGGAGCCGCATGGCAAGATCTTCTGGCCAGAAGGCATCGATGTCAGCATCATGCCGCAGTTTCGTGCGCCGGGCGCCACGGTGCGCGAACTCGACGATATTCCGATCATCGAACTCGCCAGCCTCGCCTATAATCTCATGCAGGCCGGCACAAGACCGGCTGACCTGTTGCGGCGCATGGCGCAGGAGGCGGGAGCCTCGCGCCTGTCAGAACGCGACGAGACCCGCATAGGCCAGGCGGTCGATCTGGCGAGCCGGGCAGCCTAGGCCAGCCCGGACGGCGGGATTTCGCGCTCAGGCACAAACCGGTGGTTTGCGGCCGATCCAGGGCTTTTCGCGCTCAAGCATGGCGGCGAGGCGATAAAGCGTGCCCTCGGCACCGGCCCTGGCCGCGAACATCACCCCCAGCGGCAATCCGGCCTTGCTCGTGGCAAGCGGCATGGACATGGCCGGCTGGCCGCTCATGTTGAACATCGCCGTCCACGGCGCGTAGTGCCCGCTCAGTTTCATATAGGCGGAGACATCCTTGCTCATCATGTCGAGCCGGCCACGCTCAAGCGGCGGCAGGCTGAGTGTCGGCACCATCAGCACATCGAAATCATCGAAGAACAATTCGGCCTGGCGGCCGAAAAGGTGCATGGTTGTGACCGCATTGATGTAATCGGATGCCGACACATGTCCGGCCATGGCGCGTATGGCCATGGTGACGATTTCGAGATCATCGGGGCCGAGCGGGCGACCGAGCCTGGCCTCGCGGCTGCGCAGGGCTACCTCGACATTGGCGGCGATGATCTTGAGCTGCGCGTCGCCGGCCTTGCCGACGAAACCCGGCATGACATCGCTGACCTCATGGCCCTGACGGTCGAGCCACAAGGCGAGCTCGCTGACCGCCTTGACGATTTCGGGATCGGTCGCGAGGCCAGCCGGGTGCCGGGTGCAAAAGCCGATGCGCAGGCGCCCGACATCGCGGCCGACTTCCTCAAGGAACGGGCGCTCCGGCGGCGCGATCCGCACAGGACTGCCCGGTTCCGGGCCATGCGTGGCGTCGAGCAGGGCGGCGCTGTCGCGCACGCTCAGGCTCAGGCAATGGCCGGTGCTCATACCGGCCCAGCCTTCCAGCACACCCGGGCCCATGGGCATGCGCCCGCGTGTCGGCTTCATGCCAAAAAGCCCGCAACAGGCGGCAGGAATGCGGATCGAGCCGCCACCATCCGTGGCATGGGCCAGCGGGATCACCCGTGCCGCCACCGCCGCAGCCGAGCCGCCCGATGAACCGCCGGTGGAATGAGCGAGGTTCCAGGGGTTGCATGCCGGGCCGCCGAAACGCGGTTCGGTGGTGATGTTGAGGCCGAGTTCGGGGGTCGAGGTTTTCCCGAAAATAACCAGCCCGGCGGCCTTGTAGCGCTCGACCAGCGTCGAGGAATGATCCGCGACATTATCGGCGAAGGCGCGCGAACCATAGGTGACCATGGTGCCGGCCAGC
Source organism: Hyphomicrobiales bacterium (assembly GCA_019075905.1). GTDB lineage: Bacteria > Pseudomonadota > Alphaproteobacteria > Rhizobiales > Beijerinckiaceae > REEB77. The sequence goes on along the minus strand of JAGXAM010000008.1, from coordinate 45,435 downwards.
ATGGTGATGTCCTTGAGGAGGAACGGCACGCCGGCAAAGGGACCGTCGGGCAGGCCGCGGGCTATGTCACCGCGGGCAAGATCATCGTGGCGCATCGCCATGGCATTGATGCGCGGCTCGACAGCATCGAGCCGGGCGATGGCGGTTGCGAGCAGTTCGGACGGAGAGACCTCACGTCGTCGCACGAGCCCGGCAAGACCGAGGGCGTCGAAATCGCCGAAGTTCTGCACCAGCTCCATGCGCTCCCCCTGCCCCTGATTCAGAAGGCGTCCGCAACGCCATGCCGGTGTTGCGGACGAATCGTTGCCAATGGTTCAGCGCGCGGTCACACCGCGCTGTTGATCCACTTCAGCAATTCGCTCTTGGGGGCGGCGCCGACCTTCTGCGAGGCGAGCTTGCCGTCCTTGAACAGCATCAGCGTCGGGATGGAGCGAATGCCGAGCTTGCCGGACACGCCGGGGTTTTCATCGACATTCAACTTGGTGATCTTGACCTTGCCGCCCATTTCCTTGGCGATTTCTTCGAGCGAGGGGCCGATCATCTTGCAGGGACCGCACCATTCTGCCCAAAAATCCACCACGACCGGCTCTTTGGCCTGAAGAACTTCGGTGGCGAAACTGGCGTCGGTAATTTTGTGAGTTGACATGACAACCTCTTTCCTGCGCCCATGCGGACACATTCGGCGCACAGTACATCTGCACGCAACTTCCTGCCTAACGTATGAACGCTACCCGGGTCCGTCAAGCGCTTCAGACAAGGCTTGCGCAAGTTCAAGGGGCGTCAATGTGATGCAGCTTGGCCCGGCTGTGTAGATCAAATGCGCCCGCACCTGCCTGCCAGGATAAATGCGGCCGACGACGGCACAATAGAGCGCCAGCTGGCGCATATGGGCGGCGGGCACGGCTGCCGGTTCGGGCACCTTGCCGGTCTTGTAATCGGCTATATCAATCGCCTGACCCGTCACGGCCAGCAGATCGATCTGGCCGACGATGTCACGTGTGCGGCCCTGCCGGTCGGTGAGACGCCCGGCTATCGCCACCTCGGCGCGGGCGGTGCCACTGAACAAGGCCTGCATCTCGTCGAGGGCGAGCACGCGCCCGGCCTCGCTGATCCATTGGTCGCGCGGCCATTCCGGCCGGCCATAGGCCAGCAGCCTTTGCGCCACGGCCGGACGGTCAGCCACAGCGGCGAGAGGCAGATGCTGCAACAGCACGTGCAGCGCCCGGCCCCGTTCCAGCGCCAGCAGGCTCCGCATCGCCATGGCGTCGCTGGCAGGCGCAAGCGGTTCGGCGGCAGCCAGGGTTTGCGACGGGCTGATCGGCGGCAAGGGCGCCGCCTCTGCGGGTGCGGGACGATGCATCCAGCCGGGTGCGGGTGCGGGCGGGGACGGCTTGGTGGCCTCGCCCTCGACGGGCGCCTGCAAGGGCTTGCCGAGGCGCCAGATTTTGTGGCCCTGTTGAGCGCTCGCCTGATCGGGCATTTCGACTGCGGCATCCTTCTCAAGGCTGGACAAGAGCATATTATACCAGCACCCGGCAGGGCGGCTCCTGCCCTTTGGATCGTGCCCGCTAATATAGAGCCGCTCTTCGGCCCGCGTCATGGCCACATAGAGCAAGCGGGCATGTTCCTGCGTGGCGCTGTCATTTTGCCGGTTTTCGGCATCCTGGGCGAGGCTGTGTTTCCAGCCCTTGTTAATGGCCAGTATGGCTGGCGGCGGCCGGGCCCCGGGTTCGGCGTCGTCGCCTTGCGCCAGGTCGACCAGCGGCTCGGGCTTGCCATTGCGCAGTCGGCCGCAGGTGTCGGGCAGGAACACGATCTTGGCTTCCAGCCCCTTGGCGCCATGCACGGTCATCACCCGCACCATGGCGCCCGTGGCTTCCATATCGCGCTTGATTTCGATATCGGCCGCCTCGATCTCGGTGAGGAACGCGCTCAAGGACGGGGCGCTGCGGGTTTCGTGTTCCAGCGCAAGGCGCAGGAATTCGTCGATGGCATCGAGCGATTCTGCGCCCAGCCGGCGATTGAACGCCCGTCTTGCGCCGTCGGCCATCAAGACATCGCCATAAAACTGGAACGGCGTCAGCGCCCGCGCCTTGGCGCGCCAGCGCGCCAGCTGCGTTGCGGCACGCTGATGGTCCGGCGCTTCGCTGGCTGCCAGCGCCGCCCACAGGCTGGACTTGCGGGCCGGAGCCAGGGCGATGAGATCATTGTCATCAAGGCCGAGCAAGGGCGATTTCATGACGGCGGCAAGCGACAAATCATCCTCGCCGAGCAACAGCACCCGGCCCAGCGCCATGAGATCGCGCACGGCAATCTGGTTGTTCAGGCGCAGCCGGTCAGCGCCGGCCACGGGCACACCCGCTTCCTTCAGGGCGGTGATGACGCCGCTGAAGACCTTGTTGCGCTGGCGCACAAGCACCAGAATATCATCCGCACGCACCTTGCGCGGCGCGCCGGTTTGGCTGTCGTGAACCTGATCGCGGGAATCGGGTGCCAGCAGGGCAGCTATGGTGCTAGCGACGTGCCGCGCCAGCCGCTCGACCGGTTCGGCGCGCTCCACCTTGCCCTGGGGCAGGGTCCAGTCATCGTCGGTCTGGTCCTGCAGATGCGGGAAGCTTTCGGTGATTTCGACATAGCCCGGCAGGCTGCGTCTGGCAGGTTCATGCGCCGGAAACGGCTCCTGCTCGGTGGCGAGGCCCCGTGGATGGCATTTGAACACGGCCTCGACTGCCTGCAGGACCTGCCCAGAGGACCGCATGGACAGATGCAGGCCGATATTTTCAAAGGCCCTGCCAGAATTGGCAAATTCGCGGGCAAAATGCCCTGCCATCTGGCCAAAGCGCCGCGGGGCGGCGCCCTGGAACGAATAGATCGACTGTTTGGGGTCGGCCACGGCAAAGAGGCTGCGGGCGCGGGTGTTGGCACTCGCGCCAGTGGTGAGGTCCTCTGCCAGCTGGCACAGGATGTCCCATTGCTCGGGCGCGGTGTCCTGCGCCTCGTCGATGAGAATATGATCAATGCCGGCATCGAGCTTGTAGAGCACCCAGGCAGCATCGGCGCGTTGCAGCAGCGCCCGCACACGGGCGATCAGATCGGCGAAATCCAGCAGGCCCTGCGCACGCTTGCGCGCCTCATAACGCGCGAACATATTTTCTGCGACGATGGCGAGAGCTTCGGCCAGTTGCACATGGCGAAGCCCGCGCAGCCGTTCACGCAGGTCTCGCAGCCGCTCCTGCTCACCTTCAAATTTGCGCCGCAGGTCGGGATGAGCCCTGTCAAGGTCCTTGGTAAGCAGCAACTTTTGCGGCGTGCCCTCGCCCTTATCGGTGAAAAACACCCTGAGCCAGGCGTTTATGGCTTGCGGCTTCCGCTTTTCCTCAAAATAACGGAGGGCGTCGCGGATGTGCCCGGCCCTGCCGACATCGGTTTGGCGGCCTTGCTCCAGCAGGCCGGCGAGGCCCAGCCATGTCGCGGGGCCCAGCGGGCCCGCCAGAATTTCGTCCTGAACGGCCTCTATCGTGTCGTGGGGGCCAAGACCGAGCGCCCGGCGCAGGGCGGTGCCCTCGGCATCGAGTGCCTGCGCAGCCATGGCGCCGCGGTATTTCTGGGCAGCGCGCAGCCAATTGTCAAAAGTCTCGCTGTCGCCGGCTTCGGCGAGGACGCGGACGGCCTTGCCCAGACGTTCGTTATCGTGAAACGAGGCCGTCAGCACCTCTGATCGCGCCGCGCCCATCAGCACCGCGCTTTCATTGTCATCCATCACCCGGAAACCGGCCGGCGTGTTCGACTCAAAGGGGAAAAGATGCAGGATGCGCTCGCAGAAGGCGTGAATTGTCTGCAGTTTCAGCCCGCCCGGTGTTTCGATGGCCCGGGCGAACAAGCGCCGCGCCTGCACCAGCGACTGGGCCGGGGCATCGACGGCCATGTTGCGCAGTTCACCGATCAGCGCCGCATCGTCGAGCAATGTCCATTTCGCCAGCATCGCATGCACGCGCTCGGCCATATTGGCCGCCGCCGCCTTGGTATAGGTGAGGCACAGGATCCGGCCCGGCGCGGTGCCTTGCAGGAGAATGCGAATGACGCGCTGCACCAGCACATAGGTCTTGCCCGAGCCGGCACTGGCGGACACAAACACATTGATGCCCGGGTCAGACGCCTGCAACTGGCGCGCCCTTGTGTTCTCATCGATGGTGCGGCGGCTGTGTGAAGCTTCACTCATGGCCGCCCCCCTCATCGTCAGCCGCGCCCTCGTCAATGCGTGCAAGATGGTCATAGGGGTTGTAGCGCAGCCTGATGCCCGGCCGTGGCATGCTTGGATAGGTCGTTGCCGGCAGCCGGAACTGGTTCAGCAGGGCGATCAATTGCTCATGGTGACGTTCGATCAGTTCGATCAGGGTCTGGTCTTTCGGCATGACGACAACCGGGTCGCCGGAGCCCCCTGAACCAAGCTTGAGATGCTGCAAGGCGGCAATCTCCGCCGCGTTTCTCGCCGGAGCAAAGCCGCCTTCGCGCAAAATCAGGGCTTCGAGCGTCAATTGCGGCGAATAGCCTGCCAGAATCTGCTTATTTTTTGGCACGCTGCCGGTCTTGTAATCGGTGAGCGTGCATTTATCGTTTTCATCGACGCTGATGCGATCGGCGCGGGCGGTCAGGGTGAAGGTTGAGCCATCGGCGAGGGCAAAGTCGAGCTTGCCATCAATTTCGGCATGGATCGTCACGGACGCTTTGCGCGCTTCGGCCTCAAATTCCAGAAACTGCTCCCTGGCGGCGGCGATCACCGGTCCCTGGAAGGTTCTGAAGGCATCGTTTTGCAGCAAGCTGGCAAAGGCCTGCTGCGCCAGGGCTTCCAGTTTCGCAGCGGCATTGCTGGGCAGCGGGCCGCGTGGATGCGCTTGTGCAAAGGCCGCGAAAATCTCATGCAGGATGATACCGCGCTCGCGCACCCCGGCTTCGAGATCGAGCGCATCGAGCGGCTTCAATTTCAGGATTTTGTCGGCATAAAGCGCATAGGGATCGTGCCGCAGGGTCTCGATGCCGGTCACGGCGAGCCGTGTCGGACGCAGTTCCAGCGGCGGGCAAGGTTGTGGCGGCGGCATGGGCACGACCGCGGCGACGCTATCGGCGGCACGGGCCCATTCCAGCCAGGCGTCGCCGCGCTGCACGCAGTCTTGCCAGGGCGCACCGGCCAGCGCCTGCAGCCGCAGCAAGAACCGCGAGGGCGTCGTCGGCTTGCCATCGCGCTTTTGCGCATGGCTGAGAATGACGCGACGGTTGCCCATGGCGCTGACAAAATCATGCGCTGTCTGGCCGATGCGGCGCTCGGGCGTCGACAGGCCGAGTTGCGCGCGCATCGGCCGGTTGAGGAAGGCATCGGCCGCAGCGGCCGGCGGCCAGACGGTTTCATCGAGGCCCCCGAGCAGCACCAGATCAGCGTGCAGCAGGCGCGCCTCCAGCAGGCCGAGAATTTTCAGGCGCGGATGGCCGGGGCGGGCGACACGCACCACGCTCTCGCGCATCTGGCTGGCGAGCAGGCTGAAATAATCCGTGGCATCGAGCCTTTGCGTGTCGAGCGACGCGGCACCAAGCTCGCCGAACAAGCTGTCGAGCTCTGCCCAGACAGCGCCATCGGCCGCCGCGCGTTGCGGTGCCAACCGGGCCAGCACCGCCATATGGCGCGCTACCCAGTCGCCGAGCGGGCTTGCGGGCGCGGGCGCGGCAAATTCCGCCAGGGCGCCCTGCAGGCGGGCCAGCACGGCTTCGGCGCAACTCCAGTCCTCATCGGTGAGCGCCGCCGCCGCAGGATGGGCGTGGCGGGCCTTGGCGGCCAGTTTCGCGGCGCCGATCAGCGCCTCGGCATGGCCGGCGTCCATATCGGGGAGAACCGCCCGATAGACGCCGATCTCCAGCGCGCTGGCGGCGGCGGCAAGCGTCGCGGGTTCACAATCGAAGGTCACGAGCCGATGTTGCAGCAGCGCCAGCATCGGACGTGCTGTCTGGCCTTCGACATGGGCCTGAAGCGCCAGCAGCGCCAGCGATCCTGCGGGTGTGCCCGCCAGCGGTTCGCCGCCGGAATCGTCGATATCAATGTCCCAGCGCCGCAATTCGGCCTTGACCCTTGCGGCGAGACCGCGATCCGGCGTTACCAGCGCCGCGGTGGTGTCCGCATCTTCGAGCGCGTGGCGCAAGGCCAGGGCCAGGGCGAGCGCCTCCTCGCGCTCATCGGCAGCTTCGATGGCGGCAATATCGGCGAGTGCCATGGCCGCTCCGGCATCACCGGCAGCGCGTCGCCAGTTGCGCCAGTCGGCAGTGGCATCAACCGGGCGCAACGCCTCGCTGACAAAGCGCAGGCGCGCGGCAAGCGCCGGTTCGGGTGCGCTCAAGGTGCGCACATCACGGCGCGTGACCTGCAGCACTGGCAGCAGGCGAGCCAGCGCAGCCTGCGGATGGGTGGCGCCGGTGACATTGTGATCGTCGTCCAGCGCGCCGAGACTGTCGAAATCGGCATCGCTGGCATCAAGATCGAGCCCGGGCAGAATCACGGCACCTTGCGTGCTGGCGGCAATCGCCGCCATCAGCCCGGCGACCGCGCGGTTGGTACCGGTCGAGCCAAGCACGATCATCGGCCCCGGAGCGCGCCCCTCGCGCAGCCGCCGCGCCTGACGCCCGATTGCATCCGCCTGCACACGCGCGCCATCGGCCATGTTCGAGGCTGCCAGCAAGGCCGGCCATTGCGCCATGGCAATATCCAGAAAATCCAGCGTGATCTGCCAATAGCGGTCAAAGCCACCGCCGAGCACATCGAGCTTGCGCCAGTCGACGCCCTCGACGATCATTTCATCGATGAGTTGCGCCAGCATGCCGGCGAGTTTCCAGGTCGCGCCGAAGGAACTGGCGAAAAGCGGCGGTTCCTCGCCGGCTTCGGCCTCGGCTTCAGGATCGTCCCTGACGACAATGGCATGGGCGAGATTGTGGCTCCACGCGGCGATCAGCTGCGCCAGCAACATCCGCCGGGTCAGCGGCGCCATGGCGACAAGCGGGCTCGCGTCATCGGGCTGGAACGCGCCGTCGCTTTCCTCCACGACACCGAGCGGCCTGATCTGCGGCAGCAGCATGGCTTCGCCGCCATAGGCATCCAGCAAGTGGCGCAGCAAGGCCCGGCCGGCGCGCTGGGTCGGCACGTAGATGGTCGTCGCCGCCAGCGCCAGCGGATCGACCAGTTCGGGCACGATGGTGCCCGCACGCAGGGCGGCGGCAAAGGCCGGCAGGAAGGGCACCCCGGGGGGAATCGTGAAAACGCGCGGAGCGGACATGAGCGAAACGATTCCCCTGATGGCTCTAACTCACATGTGCAGGCGAAATCTGGCAAGCATTTTGTCGCGCCCCGCCCCCTTGTAAAAGCTATAGGCCACCACCAGTTCTTGTGGCGCACGGGCCGCTTATGGACGTGCAGGTTAGCGCGCCCGGATGGTCCGGGGCGTTTCATGTCGCTTCTTGGAGGATATGCTATGCGTCACTTTGATTTGTCCCCCCTCTATCGCTCGACCATCGGTTTTGACCGGCTGTTCACGCTGCTCGACCAGTCGGAAGGCGTAGAAGGCGGTCTGCCGGGTTACCCGCCCTATAACATCGAGCGCACCGATGAAAATGCCTATCGCATTTCCCTCGCCGTCGCAGGATTTAGCGAAGCCGATCTGACGATCGAGACCCGCGAGAACACGTTGACAGTGTCTGGCGCTAAACAGGCGAAGGTGGGCAATGATGGCAAGGCGGTGCAGGTTCTGCACCAAGGCATTGCCGCGCGCTCTTTCGAGCGACGCTTTGAACTCGCCGATCATGTGCGCGTCAGCGGTGCCAGCCTCGAAAACGGGCTTTTGAACATTGACCTCATCCGCGAGGTGCCGGAGGCTGCCAAGCCGCGCCGCATCGCCATTGGCCATGTCGCGGAACCGGTTGCGGTCAAGCAAGCCGCGTAAGCACACCCGCCGGCATTATGAAGCGCCCGCCGTTCATGGAACGGCGGGCGTTGCTGTATTCAGCGTGCGGCGGTGGTCGCCGGGAAGCTCTGCGGCGCCGGACTGATGGTGCGGGCCGAACCGCCAGCGATCTGCTCGACCGCCAGTCCACGCTCGCACAAGCCATTGCGGCGGAACCGGAACAAGCCGTCCGAGCCATTGAAGCCCGAGGGATTGGTGAGGATCGAGGCCGCATAGCGCTGGCTGCCCTGGGTACGCGCCAGGGCACCGGCCAGCGTCACCGCATCATAGGACAATGTTGCCAGACGCACCGGATCGGTACCGAATTTGGCGCGGTAATTATGCGCGAAGCTGTTGAATCCGGCATTGTCGGGCGCAGCATACCATGCGCCCTGAAGCGCCGGCAGCGACATCACCCGCGAATCATTCCAGACGCCGGTGCCGAGCAATTGCACTTTAGGACCGGTCAATCCGGCGGCTGCGAGCTGCTGGGCCACCGCCGTGAGGCCGGCAGCCTGCTCGGGAATGAACAGGCCGTTGATCTGCGATTTCACTGCGGCAATCTTTTGCACCGCCGCAGCCAGGGTCGCGGAATTGTAGCGCACCAGTGCCTGCACCCTGATGCCGCGCAACGCAGCGCGTTGCTGGAAGGCGGCTGCCGCGACCGTGCCATATTGGTTGTCGGGAACCAGCGCTGCCAAACTGCGCTTGCCGCGCGCGGCCGCATAATCGACGATGCGATCAACATCATCCTCGACGAGGAATGACAGAAGATAGACGCCGGGGGCGGCAACGCTGGAATCTGTTGAAAACGCGATTTCCGGTTTGCCCGCGGCGCGTGCCAATTGTGCAACGGCGCGGACATTCGCCGAAATCAGCGGGCCGATGATCATGTCATCGCCATTGTTGAGCGCCGTCTGCGCTGCCGCGCGGGCTCCGGCCGGTGTTGCCTGGTTATCCATCACATCAACGGTGATGACATTGGCATAGCTCTGCTCGATCGCCAGTTGCGCCGCGTTGCGCAACGAGATGCCAACCGCATCGGGCTGGCCGTTCTGGGTCAGCGGCAGGATCAAGGCGATATGCACAGGGCCGTTGCCAAATTGCGTCGCTGCCTGGGCATTTGCAGCCAGCGGCTGCGAGGTAATGGGGGTGGCGGGTGCTGCCTTGGGCAGCTGCGGCGCCGGAGTCGAGAACGGCATCATCGAATTGCAGCCGCCGAGCGCCAGGCTTGCCAGCAGGCCCGAGCTTAAGGCCAACGCTTTGAAAAATTGAGGACTTTTGCAAATTCTACGCAAAGCGCGTCTCCTGGCAAAACGTGGCCGCACCGGGTGTTATCAACAAACATTGTCCCCAAAAAGACTGGATGCTGATGAAGGGGGGATTTTTGGGCGAAAATCTTGCTAATGTCAAAATCGTCTGGTGTCCGGCGTGCACGGCTGCGCGGCGGCGCAAGGCGCAGGCAAACCTGAGGAGATGCGGTGCCAACAGACTTTGCCACCCTCCCCGCCGACAGGCTGCGGGCTATCGACAAAGTTTCAGCCGGGGTCGAGCGCCAGCCCGTGCCGGCCGCCGGACTTTACATAGTCTCGACGCCGATCGGCAATTTGCGCGACATGTCCCTGCGGGCGATCGACACCTTGCAGGGCGTCGATGGCATTCTCGCCGAAGATACGCGGGTCACCTCGGTGCTGCTGCGGCACTTCGGCATTCGCACGCCGCTGGTAGCCTATCATGACCATAATGGCGCGAGATTGCGTCCCAACCTGCTGGCGCGCCTGCAGGCCGGGGCGAAGCTGGCACTGGTGTCGGATGCTGGCACGCCGCTGATTTCCGATCCGGGCTACAAGCTGGTGTCAGAGGCCCGCGCAGCCGGCATCAATGTCGTGGCCGTGCCGGGGGCCTCGGCGGTGCTGGCGGCGCTGGCCGTGGCCGGGCTGCCGACCGATCGCTTCTGCTTTTGCGGCTTTTTGCCGAACAAGCCGGGCCCGCGCCGGGCGGAGCTTGCCACTGTGGCCAAGGTGCCGGCGACATTGGTATTTTATGAATCGCCGCGCCGTGTCGCCGAGGCGCTGGCGGACATGCTGGCGATTTTTGGCCCGCGCCCTGCCAGCGTCGCCCGCGAACTGACCAAGCATTATGAGACCGTGCGTGCCGGCACCCTGGCCGAACTTGCCGCGCAATTTGGTGAGGAAGAGGCCCCCAGGGGCGAGATCGTCATTGTCGTCGGCCCGCCGGGCGCCGAGGCGACAGCGCTTGATGCCTCGAAACTGGACGAGGCGATCAAGGCCGCCATGACAGCGCATTCCATGAAAGACGCCGCCGAGATCGTCAGCGCCGCCACGGGCCTGCCGCGCCGCCAGATCTATGCCCGCGCCCTGGAACTTGGCCGCGATACGCCATGAGCCTGATGGCACGGCGCCGTGCCCTGCGGCTGGGATGGCAGGCCGAGAGCCTGGCGGTGCTGCTGCTGCGCCTGAAAGGCTGGCAAATTCTGGCGCGGCGCTTCAATGTGCCCGGCGGCGAGGTCGATATCATTGCCCGGCGCGGCAGCATCGTCATTTTTGTCGAGGTCAAGGCCCGCGCCACCCCCGAGGCGGCGCTGGCGGCGATTGATGGCGTCAAGCGCCGCCGGCTGCGACTGGCGGCACGGCGCTGGCTGATCGGCAAGGACTGGGCACTGGCCGGCGTGCTGCGCTGCGACGCCATTCTGGTGATGCCGCGCCGCTGGCCACAGCATATTGCCGACATCGAGCCGCTCGGGCCGTGAAGGTCTTGGCCAGGCTCGCAAATTTGCGGAGCGGTGCTTTCCCACATTTTTTTGATTCACGGGGCAAAAAGCTATTGGACAGTCCGATTCCGGCCGCATATCTCTATGATTGTGAAGATGATTCGCGAACCGCTCGTTTATGCTGGCAAGAACCAGAATGAATCGGCCCCTTGTAAGATTGCGTCGTAAACAAGCATGATTTTGGTAGAGGTTTTCGACAGGAGCCTGTCAGTATGACGCTTGCATTGGAACCCGCGCGCCGGAGTGAGCACCCGGTTGATGTCGTGGAAAGGTTGGCACATAGTCTTGAATGGCGCTTCGAGCGGGACGACGAGGACGAATTATCATTTTCCGTTGATGGCGGCTGGACCTCCTATCATCTGGCCTTTACCTGGCTTCCTGATCTCGAGGCGCTGCATATGGCCTGCGCTTTCGATCTCAAGGTTCCCAAAGACCGGCAGGGCGAGGTGCTGGCGCTGCTGGCCCTCATCAATGAACAGCTGTGGCTGGGCCATTTCGATGTCTGGACGAAAGACAAGGTCATCATGTTTCGCCAGGCGCTGATGCTGACGGGCGGGATCAGCCCGAATGCGCATCAGTGCGAGGCGGCGGTGACGCATGCGGTGACGGCTTGCGAGCGCTATTATCAAGCGTTTCAATTCGTCGTCTGGGCGGGAAAGAACGCCCGCGAGGCGCTCGATGGCGCCATGTTCGAGACCGAAGGCCACGCATGAGCAACGACGGCCCGCTGCAAGGCATCAGTCTCACGCTGGCGGGCGTCGGCAAAATGGGCTTTGCCTTGCTGGAAGGCTGGCTCAAGGCCGGGCTCTCGCCTTCCGCCACCACGCTGATCGACCCCTATCCCGCCGATGCCGTGCGGGCGCTGTGCGCTGACCGCGGCATCAGCCTCAATCCGCCCGTGGCCAAGGGTGTAGCCGCCGATGTGCTGGTTCTGGCGATCAAGCCGCAGATGCTGGATCATGTCGCGGAAGTAGCGGCGCGAACCGGACCCGATACGCTGGTCATCTCCATTCTTGCCGGCAAGACCATGGCCGATGTGGCGGCGCGGTTCCCGCAGGCTCGCGCCCTGGTGCGCGCCATGCCCAATACGCCGGCCGCGGTCGGGCGCGGCATTACCGGGTTTTATGCCAATGATGCGGTCACGCCGGCGCAAAAGGCACTGGCCGAGGCCCTGCTTGCTGCCACAGGCAGCGTGGTGGCGCTGGCGCAGGAAAACGATGTCGATGCGGTCACGGCGGTCTCGGGTTCCGGCCCGGCCTATGTGTTCCTGCTGGCCGAATGTCTTGCCGGGGCCGGGGTGGCCCTGGGGCTGGAGCGCGATGTCGCCGAACAACTGGCCCGCGCCACGGTGCAAGGCGCTGGCGAACTCATGTATCAAAATCCGGCGACCAGCCCGGCGCAGCTGCGCATCAATGTGACCTCGCCGGGTGGCACCACGGCGGCAGCGCTGGACGTGCTGATGGGCCGCGAGGGCTTGCAGGACCTTCTTACCGCAGCTGTCCGGGCCGCGCACCGGCGGGCCCGCGCACTATCTGGCTAAACTGCTGATTTTTATCAGATTTCTTATAAGCAGACGCCCGGCCTCGGGGGGAATGAGACCGGGCGCCGCGCGCCAAAAATGTGGCGCACTGCCGTGAGGGGTAAACGGCAGGCAAGTGGCCAGGCCGCCCGAAGGCACCTACCCGACTACGCTTGTATATCAACAAATGGTCTCATATGAGGTCGACATCAAGTGGCTCACGCCAATGTGATGAAGAAATTATAAACAGGGCATTTCCCGCTAGTTTCGCACCGGCGTAGGGATCACGAACAACGCCGGATTCAGCTTGGGATGCTCGTCGATATTGGATAAGGCCACGGTGGTGACATAGCCCTGCGGGTCGACAATCCGCCATTGCCGCAGCGCGAAAGTCTCCGTATCGAACACCAGCTGCAGGCGCGACGTGCCGCCAAATGTTGCCTTGTCAATGATATAGATCACGGTGTCGGCGCCATCGGCCCGCACATTCACGACATGCGTGTCGCGGGCCAGCTCGATGTGATTTTTCAGCAAGAACTTCAACGGGGTCTGGGCAATATAATACATGTCCTGGGTGTCGAGTTTCTTGTTGCGCACCGCGACAGAGGTGCCGTCGGCCAGAACCTCGATTTGTGCCGGTGGGGCATATTCAAAGTGCATTTTGCCCGGGCGCTCGACATAGAGCACGCCATGGGTCTTGTAGCCATTGGCTGCGGTCTGGACGAAGTCCGCCGAAAACGCCCGCATCCTGTTGAGCCAGGCATCGGCCTGGCGCACAGCCGCGGCCTTGTCGATGGTGGCCGGCGTGGCCACGGCGGCGGGTGCCGCATTGTTCTGGCCCGGGGGAACCAGTTGCAGGGGCCCGTTGGCGGCCTGCGCTGCCAGTGTGCCCACGCAAAAGGCTGCGCCAAACATGAAGCCAAGTGCCGCGCGATGAATGCAAGCCGTTTCGGTCATGCCTGTCTTTGCTCCGCTCATGATGAATTTATGCAGTGCCACGCGCAAGCGGCAATTCTGGGGCAAGCCTGCCGTGGGCAGGCTCAGTCATCGTCAACATCGGCAAGGCGGCTGTCGTGCGGTTCGCCCAGCAAGACTTCGCGTTTGCCGGAATGGCTGGGGGCACTGACGATGCCTTCTTTTTCCATGCGCTCCACCAGTGAGGCAGCCTTGTTGTAGCCGACCGAGAGCCGCCGCTGGATGTAGCTGGTCGAGCATTTGCGGTCACGCAGTACGACTTTGACGGCGCGGTCGTAATAATCGCCGGATTCATCATCATCCATGCTGCCGGGGGACATGGTGGCGGGGCCGGTGTCAGCCGGGCCGTCATCGTCCTCCTCATCGCTGGTGATCGCGTCAAGATATTCGGGCTGGCCCTGCGTCTTGAGGTGGGCAACGATTTTTTCGACCTCGCTGTCGCTGACGAACGGGCCGTGCACGCGTGAAATCCGCCCGCCACCGGCCATGTAAAGCATGTCGCCCTGGCCGAGCAATTGTTCGGCGCCCTGCTCGCCCAGAATGGTGCGGCTGTCGATCTTGCTAGTGACCTGGAAGGAAATGCGGGTCGGGAAATTGGCCTTGATGGTGCCGGTGATGACATCGACCGAAGGACGCTGGGTTGCCATGATCAGATGAATGCCGGCAGCGCGCGCCATTTGCGCCAGACGCTGGATCGCGCCTTCGATATCCTTGCCGGCGACCATCATCAGATCGGCCATTTCATCAACGATCACCACAATATAGGGCAGCACGGCAAGGTCCATCTGCTCTTGCTCGTAAACCGCTTCGCCGGTCTGCTTGTCATAGCCTGTCTGCACCGTGCGGGTGATGATCTCGCCCCTGGCACGGGCCTCGACGACGCGGGCATTGAAGCCATCAATGTTGCGCACGCCGACCTTGGACATTTTCTTATAGCGGTCCTCCATCTCGCGCACGGCCCATTTCAGCGCGACGACGGCCTTTTTGGGGTCGGTAACGACGGGGGTGAGCAGGTGCGGAATGCCGTCATAGACCGACAGTTCCAGCATTTTCGGATCGACCATGATCAGGCGGCATTCTTCCGGCTTGAGGCGGTAGAGCAGCGACAGGATCATGGTGTTGATGGCGACCGACTTGCCCGAGCCGGTGGTGCCCGCCACCAGCAAATGCGGCATGCGGGCGAGATCGACGATCACCGGCTCGCCGCCGATGGTTTTGCCAAGGGCAATGGCGAGCTTGTGTTTGGAGGCCTCGAAATCCTGCGAGCCGATGAGTTCGCGCAGCCAGACGGTTTCACGCCGCTGGTTGGGCAATTCAATACCGATGGCATTGCGCCCCTGCACCACGGCGACGCGGGCCGAGAGCGCCGACATCGAGCGGGCAATATCATCGGCAAGGCCAATGACCCGCGAGGATTTGATGCCGGGTGCAGGCTCCAGCTCGTAGAGCGTCACCACCGGGCCGGGCCGCACATTGATGATCTCGCCCCTGACACCGAAATCATCCAGCACGCCTTCGAGCAGGCGGGCATTTTGCTCCAGCGCATCCTCGCTGATGAGGTTGGCGGGATTTTTCTTGACGTCCGCCATCAGGAATAGCGGCGGCATTTCATAAACCGCCTGGGCGAAGCCTTGGGCATGATTGTCTCGCTCATTCCGGCTGGCAGGTCGCAGGCTGGTCACTGCCGGCGTCACGCGCAACGAGCCCGAGCGATCGACCTCAACCGCGGCCGGGGTTGGTGCCGGTGCGCGTGGAGCCGGGGCACGAACCGGCGCGGCCGGCGGGCGCGGCGCTACATCGAAGGGCGGGCCGTCGGCATGGGGGGAGCGAACCGGCGAGGAAACCGTGAGATCTCGGTCATGATCCATGGGGGCATCGGCATCTAGCCCCGGGGTCGACAACCAGGGTGCGCGCGCCGGTGCGGCAAGCGGAGCCGGTTGCGGGCGCAGGCGGCGCACCATGGCGGATTTGAGCGCAAGGCCGGCATGGACCAAGGCACCCAGCGCCACGAGGGCAAGGCCGGGCTCATCATCGTCATCGCGCGTTACAGCGGCCTCGCTGGTGACGCCCGGGCGCGCGGGACGCGGTGCCTGCACGGCTCTGATGGGCGCGGCACGCTCGCTGACCGGGGCCTCGCAGGCCGCATTCAGGCAAACAACCGCCATGGCCGCGGCGACGAGTATCAGCACGATGCGGGCAATGATCGAGGTGCCGATAATATGCTGCGGCAGGTGGATCAGGGCATCACCGGCAACGCCGCCGAGCCCGGTCGGCAGCGGCCAATGTCCCGAGGCCGGAAGGGCGGCCGCTACCAGCAGGCTTCCCAGCATGCCGGCCAGCCAAAAGGCAAGGCGCACGCGCAGGCGCGGCAAACGGCGCTCGCGCAACAGGTGCCAGCCCCAGACCAGCGGCGGCAGCATCAGCGCGATATTGGCCAGCCCGAACAGCTGCATCAAGACATCGGCAAAGATCGCGCCATTGCCGCCAAGGGCATTATGGACCGGGCCAATGGTGGCGTGGTCAAGGCTGGGGTCGGCGGCCGACCACGACATCAACGCCACGCCCAGCGCCAGCGTGCCGATCATCAGCAGCAACCCCAGCGCTTCGGCGCCGCGCCGCGCTGCGAAATTCCGCACGGGGTCAGGAATATAATCCGGGGTCGAGAAGCTGGTGGTTCGCATGGGCGCGCTGCACAATCCGTAATGGCCATATGGCCTTAAAGTCACAGCCTAGCGAGCGCGGGTTAAGAGGCGCTTAACCTTAAGCACATGTAGACAAGCCTCACGAAAAGTCAGACATTTTGACTTGACTTCATCCTGCAGCTAGCCTGCATCTTTCAAGATGAAGCCGGGGTGGGCTCATGGCTGTCATTTTCAAATCGCTGCAGGGCTATGGGGCCGGATTCATCGCGCCCGACCTGATCGCGGGCCTGACCCTGGCGGCCATTGCTGTGCCCGAGCAGATGGCGACGGCGCGATTGGCGCAATTCCCTCCGCAATTCGGCTTTTATGCATTTCTGGCCGGGGCAGTCGGATTTGCACTCTTCGGGGCCAGCCGCTTCATGTCGGTTGGGGCGGATTCAACCATCGCGCCGATTTTTGCCGGAGCGCTGGCGCTGATCGTAGCGGCCCATCCAGCGGCCATGCCGGTCGCCGCTGCCGCCCTCGCCCTGATGGTCGGGCTGTGGCTGCTGGCCGCCGGCCTGTTCGAGATGGGGTTTATTGCCGATCTGCTGTCAGTGCCGGTAACGACCGGATTTCTGGCCGGGGTGTCGCTGCATATTCTGGTATCGCAACTGCCCACCGCATTTGGCGCGGCCGAGCCCACCGGCACCATGCCGCAAAAGTTGCTGGCGCTGGCGCGTGACGTGCCGCACATCAACCCGTGGCCGCTGGCGCTGGCTTTCGGCGTGCTGGCGACCATTTTCATCTGCGAGCGGATCAGCCCGCGTATTCCCGGGGCCTTGCTGGCGCTGGTCGGCGCGACGCTGGTGGTGCTGCTGTCCGGCGCGCAGAGCCATGGCGTGACCCTGCTCGGCCTGTTTTCCGGCAAGCTGCCGCAGCTGAGCCTGCCGCTGGCTGCCGCGCCAAAATTTGTCGCGCTGGTGCCGCTGAGCGTGATTATCGCCATGGTGGTGATGGTGCAGACGGCGGCAACGACGCGCTCGTTTCCCCCGGCGCCCGGCGTGCCGCCCGATGTCAACCAGGACTTCATCGGCGTCGGTGCCGGCAATATCCTGTCGGGCCTGCTCGGCTCGTTTGCGATCGATGCCAGCCCGCCGCGCACGGCGATTGTGGCGGAGACCGGCGGGCGCTCACAGGTTGCCAGCCTGTTTGCCGCGCTGATCGTGCTGGTGGTGATGCTGTTCGGGGCCAGCCTGCTTGCGCATATCCCGCGAGCAGCGCTTGCCGGCATCCTGATTTTCGTGGCCCTGCGCATTTTGCGCACCAGGGTCATGGCCGATATTTTTCAGCACACCAGGGTGGAATTCCTACTGATGCTGGCGACCTTTGCCGCCATCATCGTGCTGCCGATCGAGCGCGGCGTCGGCGTAGGTATCGGCCTGTCACTGCTCAATGGGCTCTGGAACGCGACGCAGGCACGGGCGCTCGCCTATCTGCATGTGCCGGGAACGACCATCTGGTGGCCGCAACAGCGCGGCACGAACGAGGAAAGCCTGCCCGGCATCCTGGTGGCGGGTTTCCAGGCACCCCTGACCTTTCTCAATGCCTACAGTTTCCGGCGCGACATCCTGCAGCTTGTTGCCACCCAGCAGCCGCCCGCCAAATTGCTGGTGCTGGAGGCGGGGGCGATGCTCGACATTGATTTTACCGCTGCGCAGATTTTCGCGGCGCTGATTCGCGATTGTCAGGCGCGGGGCATTACCTTTGCCGTGGCGCGGATGGAATCCCTGCGCGCCCAGGCTGCGTTGCAGCGCTACCATATCACTGACCTGCTTGGCCCGGATCGCCTGTTTCATTCAGTCGATGAGGCGATCAAGGCTTGCAAAACCAACGGATAGGCACATCATGGCCCCTCGCATGCCGCGTAACAGCTCGGCCAAGCCTCATTCACTGGCTGCGATCAATCTCGGCCGCCGCATCGTTGCCGGCGAATGGGCGGTGGGCAGCACCATCCCCACCGAAGTGGAATTGTCGCGGGAGTTCGGCCTGTCGCGGCCTTCCCTGCGCGAGGCCATCAAGGTGCTGTGCGGCAAGGGCCTGCTGACCGCGGTGCCGCGCGTCGGCACCATCGTGCGCCCGAAGCAGGACTGGAACCGGCTTGATCCCGATGTGCTGGCCTGGCAGGCGCAAGGCGGGCTCAACGAGCGCATGGTGCTTGATCTTTTTGAACTGCGCGGCATATTCGAGCCGCCCGCTGCGGCGCTGGCGGCACTCAAGGCCACGCCCGAGGCGCGCCGGACGATGCTGGAGGATGTGATCCTGCTCGGCAGTGCCGACAAGGCGCAATCCATCGCCGCCGACATCCGCTTTCACCGCACCATGCTGGAGGCGACTGGCAACCAGTTTCTGGCGGCCATGTTCCCGGTGATCGAGGCGTGCCTTGCCGCCAGTTTTCAGGTCTCGCGCGCTGACGTTCTGCCACAGGAGCATCTGGTGCCGATGCATATGGCGATTGCCCGCGCCATTGCCGATTCCAAGGCGGAAGCAGCCGAGGCGGCCATGCAGGCGCTGCTGTCGCGCTCACTGGAAGACGCGCTCAACGCCATTCACATCGTGCAGCCCTGAGCGGGCGAACCTTCGGGATCAGGGAAATTTCTCTTTGGGAAAGACGCCCCAAAGCCGGGTTTCGCGCATATAGCCGCTGTAGCCGGTGCCCATGATGTGGCACCAGGTGCCATCGCAGCTCTTGACCCTGGCGATCACGTCGCTCTGCAAACGCGCGACCAATGTCGAGTGCGCGCTGGCCTCGCTGTGCAGATTGAAGACGCCGCCCTTGTCGTCCGGCGCCACCAGCACGCCGCGATCGCCTGACAGCAGGGAATGCAGCACCCAACCCTCGGTGCCAGAGGAATCGCGGATGCGATACCAGATCTCGTCTTCAGCGGTGATTTCAACTGGCAGGCCGCGGCGCTGATACACAAACAATATCTGATGATTACGGGAGGGGCCCTGCCGCAGGTTGACCTTGTCGGACTTAAGGGTGACATAGCGCGGCAGCGGCAGGCCGGAGGCGGAGCCGATGGTGGGCTGCGAATCGGCGTGGGCAATGCCCGTAACAGCAAGACCCGCCACCACGAGAAGGTGGCGCCCGATGTTCGCCAGCCTGGCATGATTCGACATTTGCGCACTCCCGAAACCGAGGTTCATCACAAGGTCGCACAGCCATTTGTCTTTGCCTGAACCTCTGCTAGACAGAAGGACAAACCTGGGCGCACCACTTGTGCTCGTGGTGCCGTTTCTGCGTTAACAATTCATGAAGCCGGGTCGCGGGACCCGCTCGAGGAGAATGCCTCACTATGCTGCGCAAAAAGCCTCTGGTTGTGGTTACACGCCGCCTGCCTGCCGAGGTGGAGACGCGCATGTGCGAATTGTTTGAAACCCGCCTCAACCCCGACGATACGCCCATGGCACCTGCGGCGCTGGCGCAAGCCCTGCGCGAAGCCGATGTGCTGGTGCCGACCGTCACCGACCGGATCGATTCGGGCCTGATCGCGCAGGCAGGCGAGGGGCTGAAGCTGATCGCCAATTTCGGCAATGGCGTCGACAACATCGATGTTGTCTCGGCGTCGCGGCGCGGCATTATCGTCACCAATACGCCGGGTGTGCTGACCGACGACACCGCCGACATGACGATGGGGCTGATCCTGTCAGTGGCGCGGCGCATTGCCGAAGGCGCGCAGGTGCTGCCGAACGGCCATTGGGCTGGCTGGTCGCCGACTTGGATGCTTGGGCGCCGGATTACCGGAAAACGGCTTGGCATCATCGGCATGGGCCGCATCGGCCAGGCGCTGGCGCGGCGGGCGCGGGCTTTCGGATTGTCGATCCATTACCACAATCGCCGCCGGGTCGCCCCGGCGCTCGAAGCTGCGCTTGAGGCAACCTACTGGGATTCTCTCGACCAGATGCTGGCGCGCATGGACATTGTGTCGGTGAACTGCCCGCATACGCCGGCGACCTATCACCTGCTCTCGGCCCGGCGCCTGACCTATCTGCGGCCGGAAGCGATCCTGATCAACACGGCGCGCGGCGAAGTCATTGATGAGGCAGCGCTGATCCGCTTGCTGGAAGCCGGCAAGCTGGCGGGTGCCGGGCTCGACGTGTTCGAGCAGGAGCCGGCGGTCGCACCGCAATTGCTGGACATGGCGCGTCAGGGCAAGGTCACGCTGCTGCCGCATCTGGGATCGGCCACGCATGAGGGCCGCTTCGATATGGGGGAGAAGGTCATTATCAACATCAAGACCTTCATGGACGGCCACCGCCCGCCGGACCGGGTGCTGCCCAGCATGTTGTGAGGTTGCGGGCGGGGCACATTGCGCGTTGTGACAGCTTGCGTGCTGGCAGTTAAAAAGCGACCCGGACGCAGCTTCCTGCCTCCGGGTCTTTTTATTGTGTCAGCTCACAATGCTGTGTCAGATCACATAGGATTTCAGCGGCGGGAAGCCGTTGAAGCCGACGGTCGAATAGGTCGTCGTATAGGCACCACAACCCTCGATCAGCACCTTGGCGCCGATCTCCAGACTGACCGGCAGCATGTAGGGGTCTTTTTCATAAAGCACATCGACCGAATCGCACGAGGGCCCGGCCAGCACGCAAGGCTCCAGCGCATCGTCATCAAAGGCGGTGCGGATCGGATAGCGAATCATCTCGTCCATGGTCTCGGCGAGGCCATTGAACTTGCCGATGTCGAGATAGACCCACTTGACCTTGTCTTCGGCCGATTTCCTGGAAATTAGCACCACTTCGGCCTCGATCATGCCGGCATTGCCAACCATGCCGCGGCCGGGCTCGATGATCGTCTCGGGAATGCGGTTGCCGAAATGGCGCCGCAGGGCCCGGAAAATCGCCTGGCCATAGGCCTTCACCGCCGGCACATCTTTCAGATAGCGGGTCGGAAAGCCACCGCCGAGGTTGACCATGTTGAGCGTGATGCCGCGCTCGGCGAGATCGCGGAAAATGGCGCCGCAATCCTTCAGAGCGCCATCCCACATGCGCGGGTTGCGTTGCTGCGAGCCGACGTGGAACGACAGGCCATGGGCAACCAGCCCCAGCCGGTGCGCAAGTTCGAGGATGCCCGCGGCCATGGCCGGCGCGCAGCCGAATTTGCGCGACAGCGGCCATTCGGCCCCCGAGCCATCCGACAGGATGCGGCAGAAAACCCTGGAGCCAGGGGCAGCGCGGGCGATTTTTTCGACCTCGGCCTCGCTGTCAACCGCAAACAGGCGCACTCCCAGCGCGAAGGCGCGGGCAATATCACGCTCCTTCTTGATGGTGTTGCCATAGGAGATGCGATCAGCGCCAACGCCTACCGCCAGAACCTGCTCGATTTCCACCACAGAGGCCGTATCAAAGCTTGAGCCGAGCCTCGCCAGCAGGTCGAGCACGCGCGCATCGGGGTTCGCCTTCACGGCGTAATAGACGCGGGTGTCGGGCAGCGCCTGGGCAAAGCGCGCATAATTCTCGCGCACGACATCGAGGTCGAGCACCATGCAGGGGCCTTCATCGCGTCGGTGACGCAGGAAATCCAGAATGCGATCAGTCATAACAGTACCCTCCTCGCGCGCCGTCAAATATGACGCGCGAACCAAAGACGTGATGGCGACAAGCGTCGATGGCGTTGTGGAGACGCCACACGCGCTCTTATGAGCCGCCACAAAGACTGGTCGCTGAACCAGTCCGGTGCTGCGCCGTGGTGAGCATCCCAGTCACGGAATCCGTGCCAGAGAGGATCAGCCATCGTTTGGTAGGGATTGGGTCCCGACCGCACGCCCGGCAAGAAAGACAAGCCTCTTCATGACGCTGACCTTTGGAGGGTCAACAGAGACGAAAAAGCCCGGTCCGTCGTTGCTTCAAGTCGCGATCCCCCTTGGGAGGGGTTCGCCGGTTAGCCTCCGGCTGCCGGTTTTACCTGACGCACATCCGGCCTCTTGTCCGGAAAAGCGCCAACCGACACACGACCACAGGCACGTGCGAAATTGGGCAAGGCGAGAGATACGCCTTTTGCGCCGCGATGCAAGTGTTTTTTTGTTAAAATTTGGTGACCGGATCGTTACGCTTTCGAGGGGGTGATTTTGCGTGGTGATCATGGCCCGGCGCGGCGCTGCCGGCGGTTTGCAGCGGCGCAATATATTTCACAATAACCATATGTAATTGCTACGCTTTTTCACGCCGCGAAATGACCCTGGCCGCGGCTGGTTGGCGATGAAACGGCATCGGGATTGCCGCTGCCAATCCGGCCCGGTTCCGGCTCGGAAATTTCAGCGCCCTTGCAGCGTAAAATTTTGCCACGGCTGCGACATCGACGCTCATGAAAAATCCCGCTCCCGCCCAGTGCGCGCGCGTCCCTTCACGCCCGGTGGTAGGGATGGCCGGCAAGGTGGGTCATGGCGCGGTAGATTTGCTCCAGCACCAGCACGCGCACCAGTTGATGCGGCAATGTCATGGCGCCAAAACCGAGGCGCAGGCTGGCGCGCGCCAGAAAAGCAGGATCAAGCCCGTCTGCACCGCCGATGACAAAGGCGACACCGACATTACCGGCATCGCGCCATTGCGCCAGCTTGCGCGCGAAATCGGCGCTGTTCTGACTTTCGCCGCGCTCATCGAGGCAAACAACCAGGGCGCGGTCGGGCACCAGCCGCGCCAGGCTCTGGGCTTCGCCGGTCTTGCGGACAGCCACAGTGCGCTCGCGCCCCTCGGCGCATTCGCGAAGATCCGGCCCGGAAAAGCCGAGGCCCGGGGCCAATTGTGTGGCGCGCGTCTGGTAACGCTCCACCAAGGCGCGCTCGGGGCCAGCCTTGAGCTTGCCCACCGCCGCCACCGTCAGGCGCATGGATCAGTCAGCCTGCTCTTCTGCCGGACGACTGCCGCCCCAGATCTTCTCAAGATTGTAAAACAGGCGGACTTCGGGGCGGAATATATGGACGATGACATCGCCGGCGTCGATCAGCACCCAGTCATTATGCGGCATGCCCTCACAGCGCAGCGTCGCGGTGGCGCCCTTGCAGGCCTCAAGCACGCGCTCGGCAATGGCACCGACATGCACATTCGAGCGCCCGGTGGCGACGATCATACTGTCAGCGAGTGTGGATTTGCCGCTCAGATCGAGCGAAACGACGTCTTCAGCTTTGGCATCGTCGAGCGCCGCAGCTATCAGGCTGGCGAGGGAGCGGGCGGCCTGGCTTTTGGGCCGGCGCGGCTTGCGAAGCGGGCTCACGGCAGCTTCGCTGGCGAGGGGAATGTTCAGCGGTTTAATCCTCCAGGAGCAATGAGGCCCAGTATGTGCGCCTCACGCATGAACATGCAGGCGAATCATGTCAATTTCAATGCACTTGCGGCCGCTTGCCGCAATTGAGTTGAGGACAAGGTCGAGCGGCGCCCGTGCAGATAAACGAAAGCCGGTGCCCTGGCCAAAGCCAGCAGCGCGGCGTCAGTTTCATCGAGCTGATGGCGCGCCATCGCCTGCCCGGCCCGGGTCTGGGCGGAGCGCAGCGTGGCACCCGGGCGGTCGATCACGGCAATCGGCATGAGCCGGGCAATATCGCGCCAGCGTTGCCATTTGTGAAAGGTCACCAGATTGTCGCCACCCATCAGCCAGACGAAATGCACGCCTGCGGCGCGGCGCACCAGCCAGGTCAAGGTCGCGTAAGTGAAAGGCGTGCCGATGCGCACCTCAAGGGCGGTGATTTTTATGCGCGGGTGCTTGACCAGCGCGCGCGCCAGCGCCAGCCGCGCCTGCCAGGGTGGCAGGTGGTGATTGTCCTTCAAAGGATTGCCGGGCGAGACCAGCCACCAGACAGCATCAAGCCCGAGGCGGCGCAAGGCCGTCTCGCTGATCATCACATGGGCCTGATGGGCCGGGTTGAACGAGCCGCCAAGCAAGCCAATGCGCATGCCCCGCGCCATGGGCGGCACGTGCAATGCTGGCAGCAGAGGCTCAGGGGCGCGTCTGGCCGTCGCCATGAACACGATAATTGAACGAGGTCAATTGCTCGACTCCGACCGGGCCGCGCGCATGCATGCGGCCGGTGGCAATGCCGATTTCGGCACCAAAACCAAATTCGCCGCCATCGGCAAATTGTGTCGAGGCATTATGCAGCACGATGGCCGAATCCACTTCGGCGAGAAAGCGCGCGGCCGCAGCCTGATCGCCGGTGACGATGGCATCGGTATGGTGGGATCCGTAATGGTCGATATGCGCCAGCGCCGCATCGAGGCCGTCGACCAGTTTCACCGAAATGACCGCATCGAGATATTCGGTCGACCAATCGGCTTCGGTGGCGGGGGTGACGCGGGCATCGACCTTTTGCGTCGCACTATCGCCGCGCACGGCACAGCCCTTGTCGAGCAGGCCCTTCACCAGCGGTGCGAGCAGCTGCGGGGCACGGGCATCAACCAGCAATGTCTCGGTGGCACCGCAAACGCCGGTTCGGCGCAATTTGCCGTTGATGATGAGATCAAGCGCCATGGCCGGATCGGCGGCGCGGTCAACATACATGTGAACGATGCCTTCAAGATGCGCGAACACCGGCACGCGCGCCTCATTTTGCACGCGCGCCACCAGGCTCTTGCCGCCACGCGGCACGACGACATCGATATTGCCGTTCAGGCCCTGCAGAATTTCGCCCACGGCGGCGCGGTCCTGGGTCGGCACCAGCTGGATGGCATCTTCAGGCAGGCCGGCTTGTTTCAGGCCCGCCACCAGACAAGCATGGATCAGCCGCGAAGACTGGGCGCTTTCCGAGCCGCCGCGCAAAATCGCGGCATTGCCGGCCTTGAGGCAGAGCGCGCCGGCATCAGCGGTGACATTGGGGCGGCTCTCGAAAATGACGCCGATAACGCCAAGCGGGGTGGCGACCCGTTCGATTGACAGGCCATTGGGGCGCTGGAACCGCGCCAGAACCCGGCCGACAGGATCTGCAAGGGCGGCGATATCCTCAAGCCCTGCGGCCATGGCCTCGATACGGGCCTCATTGAGCATCAGCCGGTCGAGAAACGAGCCCGAGGTGCCACGCGCCCTCGCGGCGGCGACATCCCCGGCATTGGCAGTCAGAATATCAGCGACGCGCGCCCGCAGGCCCGCCGCTGCTGCCCGCAGCGCGGCTGCTTTTTGGGCGTCGGGTGCCATGGCAAGTGTTCGTGCCGCGCGGCGCGCCTTGACGCCCATCGCGCGCATGAGCGTCGCCACCGCCGCTTCAGCCTCAACCCGGGCGGTTCTGGTCGTCATTTCCGGGCTATCCCATGATCTTGCCGAGCCAGCCCTTTTTGGGCGCGGCCGCGGCTTCGTCACTGGCGGCCTCTTCCTTCGGCGCGGCCGGAGCGACGACGGCGCTGAAGGACTCGAAAAACTCGCCCGCGAGTTTCTTGGCGGTCGAGTCGATCAGGCGCGAGCCAAGCTGCGCCAGCTTGCCGCCAATCTGCGCATCAACGACATAATTGAGAATGGTCGCATCGCCATCGGCAACCAGCGTCACCTTGGCACCGCCCTTGGCATAGCCTGCGACACCGCCGGTGCCCTCGCCATTGATGGTATAGCCATTGGGCGGATCAAGGTCAGACAGGGTGATCTTGCCGGCAAAAGACGCCTTGACCGGGCCGATCTTGATCGTCACCTTCGCGGTCATGTCGGTATCGGACTGCTTCTCGATACTCTCGCAACCGGGCACGCATTGCTTGAGAACTTCCGGATCGTTCAGCGCTGCATAGACCTTTTCGCGCGGCGCCTCGATCCGCATTGAACCATTCATGTCCATGATATCGGGCCTCCCATCATTGCGCGCCAGAACCAGCGCGCCTTTCTCGAGGCGCACTGTTTCTGTTCAACATGCGAACGTCAAGCGCACATTAGGGCGTAGACATCATTTTGTTACAACGAACTTCTCATACATGCCACTCATCAGATGGCCGGGCTGGTTGCACATCAGCACATAATTGCCGGGCTTGAGATTGACGGTCAGCGTGCCAGACTTGCCAGGCCTGGTTTCCGAGACCTCGCCCATCGAATGCATCTTGCTTTCGATCGCGCGCTGTGTCGCCTTGTTATAGGGGAACTTGGTGACCGGCAGCGCGGCGTGCATGACAATCATTTCATGCACCAGCGCCTTCGATTCATTCGTCACCATGAAAGTGACCTTGCCGGCCGGGACGCTGGTCTTGTCGGCGTCCATCACCATGCCCTTGATTTTCGGACCAGTGGTCTTGTCCTCAAGTTTGACGTGGACGATCGTTGCTGTGGCATGGGCCGCCAGCGGCGCAGAAACCAGGGCAACGGCGGTAATGACGGCATTAAAAATCTTGCTCATGGCGATTTCCCAAAGGTTGCAATTCAAGTCAGCACGCGAGATGTGCCACGCTGGGCATGAACGCAAGCTGACATCAACTCCAAGCAGTTGCAATTCACGCGAACGTGAACGGCCCGGCGCGCAACCGCGCAAGATCGAATTTCTTGATATCCTGCAACAGGTCAAGACAGGCCTTGACGGCATGTTCGGCAGCCAGTTCGCCCTTGGCGCGAGTCGCCAAGGCGGCATTGCCCATGGCACCCCGGGCAGAGAGGTCTTCTGCCATCCAGCCAAAACCGACGGGATGATTGGCCCTGAGCCAGGTGAAGCTCGCCGCCATGTCGACGCTGGCTGGCACAAAATCATCCGCCAGCGCCATGTTCACCAGCTCGGGCCGGAAGGCCAGCATCAGCGAGGTTTCGATATCGCCGCCATGGATGCCATGCAGGCGCTCGGCATCGCTGAACAGGCCTTCGGGATAGCCGAATCGATGCCACGACGCCGTCACCGCCAGCACGTCATGCGCGGCGCGGGCTTCGCGCGCGACAAGATCAAGCACCGGGACATTGCCGCCATGGGAATTGAGCAGCAGCAGCTTGCGGCAGCCGGTCGCGGCCACCTGCGCCAGCATATCGCCCCATATGCGCATCGCCACATCCGGGGCGAGCGACAGTGTGCCGGGAAAATTCTCATGCTCGCGCGAGGCCCCGACGCTTTGCACCGGCAGAAACAGCACCGGCTCCCCAGCGGGAAGGCGTGGCAGCAGGCGCGCCAGATAGCCCTCCATGATCATGGTATCGGTGCCGAGCGGCAGGTGCGGGCCGTGCTGCTCGACGGCGGCCACCGGCAGCACACAGATCGCCTCGCCCATGTCGATGTGCTCGATCTGCGCCGTGGTCAGCGACGCCCATTGATGGTGCGAAAATGCGGGCATCTTGTCATCTCGAAGGGCCAAAAGGGATGCAGCACGAGGCCACAGGCTCTCTTAACGCGATCTTAAAAAATTGTCGCCATTTTCGATGAATGGCTCGTCGCGTATCGCCATATGTCGCTCTCGCCCTCTGCTGGTTGATCAGCGGCTGCTCCTATATGGAGCCTGCCCCCCGGCGTCCTGCTTGGCGCAATGCGGCAGAAGATGCCTGTCTTGCAGAGCACCCGCATCTGGCCTCGCAATGGCTGCGGCCGGAAAATCCCATCAACGGCCCGGGCATTTGCGGCATGCAGCGGCCATTTCGCATGTATGCGCTGGCGAATGGCACCGTTGCCCTGAATGCGCATTTCATTCTGGCCTGCCCGATGATCGAGGCCATGAACCGCTGGCTTGAGGGTGTGGTTCAGCCCGCCGCGCAGGCGAGGTTCGGTGAAAGGGTGGTCGAGCTCAGTTCCATGGGCACTTATGCCTGCCGCACCATTGATCACCGTCCCGGGGCAAGATTGTCAGAGCATTCGTTCGGCAATGCCATTGATGTGGGCGGGTTTCGTCTCGCCGATGGCCGCATGATCTCGGTTGTGCATGACTGGACTCGCGGTGGCCCGCGCGCCCAGGCGTTCCTGCGTGATGTCGAGGGCGGGGCCTGCGAGGATTTCACCACAGTGCTGGGGCCGGGTGCCGACCGCTTCCACTTCAACCATTTCCACCTCGACCTCGCTTTCCATGGCAATACCTCGCATGGGCCGCGTCGCTATTGCCGCCCGCGTCCACAACACCCGATGGAATCGCCGCGCATCGACAATCTGCCCGATCCGCCGCATGTGCATGAGCCGCTCGACGTTGCCAGCCGCCGGACCGCGCCGATGATCGTGCAGCAGGCCCTGCCGCGCGGGCGTGGCCCGAGCCTTGACCTGCCGCCACAGGTGGTCGCGGTGCATACGTTCCCGGTGCGCGGTTATCCAGTGGAGCAGCCGACGGTCGGCTTCAGCGCGCCGCTGGCAGCACCGCCGCCGCCGCCAGCACGCAAGCGCCCCGATCCGCTTTATGGTGACGGCAGTCTGGTCGACTGGAATTCGACATCATCGCTGCGCAAGTAAGCGCAAGACGCCGCTAGCGCTCCAGCACCTGGCGGCCGGCAAGGGTGCGGTTCTGCCAGCGAAAGCGCACCAGTTCCGGATCGGCGTGTTCTTCCTGCGGCCAGCCTATACAAAGATAGGCGATGAGCTTCCAGTCGGACGGCACATCGAGCGTGGCTGTGGCCGCGCGCGGATCGAGGATTGACACCCAGCCCAGCCCGAGCCCCTGCGCCCGCGCCGCGAGCCACAGGGTGGCGATCATGCCGCTGACCGAGGCATCGAGCATTTCCGGCATGGTGGCGGTGCCAAGGCCCTGGCCCTGCCGCGTCGCATGATCGCAAAATATCGCCCAGTGCACCGGGGCGATGTCGAGGCCGGAAAGCTTCAGGCGTGCATAGAGCGCCGCACGCTCGCCCTGGTAGGATTGCAAGGCTGCGGCATTGGCTTGCTCAAAATTGGCGCGAATGGCAGCGCGGCGCGCCTTTTGCGTGACCGAGACGATGCGCCAGGGCTGGCTGTTGCCGACCGAGGGCGAGAGCTGCACCAGATCCAGCAGGTGATCGAGCATGGCCTGCGGCACAGCCTCGTCACGAAACCGCCGGACATCACGCCGCCAGGCGATCAACAGGGCCAGTTTGGCCTGAAAGGCGGCATCAAACATCGGTGGGTCGGCGCGTGTCGTCATGGAGCCTCCGCAATGACGTGAAAAAAGCTGCCCGTAACCTGGCCGCGACGGCTGCCCATCGGCGTGACCGGGCTGCCATAGGCATCCTGACCGTCGGCCAAGGCTGCTTCATCGTTGCGGGTCAGCGCGGCATAGTGAAACTCGTGGCCGCGCAACCTTGTGCCGGCGGGGCCGAGCGGGCCATCGGCCCGCAGGGTGGCGGTGCGATAGCCAAGCGTCATCTTCCGGCGGGAGAAATCGGTTTCGATGGCCAAGAGGCCGGGCATGGCATGGCGCAGGCCCCCGGCATCAACGAGGCCCTCGCCCAGCACCATATAGCCGCCGCACTCGCCATGCACAGGCTTGTGCCGGGCAAAATAGCGAAGGCCGGCGGCAAAGCGCGATGCTGCTGCCAGCGGCCCGGCATGCAATTCGGGGTAGCCGCCCGGCAGCCAGCAAATATCGCAGGCAGGATCGGGCGCGGCATCGGCCAGCGGCGAAAACGGGAAGATTTCCGCGCCGGCCGCGCGCCAGCCTGCCAAAAGATGCGGATAAATGAAGGAAAAGGCGGCATCGCGCGCCAAAGCTATGCGCTGTCCCGGCGGGCGCAGAAGCGTGCGTCCGGCTGGTGGCAGGCGCAGGGGCGCCGCAAGTGCGGCGAGCGCGGCAACATCGGCATGGGCCTCGATGAAATCGGCCATTGTGTCGATTTTTGCTGCAAGATCATTGGTTTCAACCGCCTGCACCAGGCCGAGATGGCGCTCGGGCAGCGCCAGCGCGTTCTGGCGCGGCAGGGCACCCAGCACCGGCAGGCCGAGCTCTGCCACGGCTTCACGCGTCAGGCGCTCGTGGCGCGGGCTGGCGAGCTTGTTCAGCACCAGCCCGGCGATGCGCACATCGGCGCGATGGCTGGCAAATCCGCGCACCACGGCGGCCACAGACTGGCTCTGGCCGCTGACATCGACAATCAGCACCACCGGCAGGGCCAGCATGGCGGCAAGGTCGCTGGAGGACCCGGTGGCGCCGGGCGCGCCGGGCACGCCATCAAACAGGCCCATCGAGCCTTCGGCCACCAGCAGCGGTGCCGGGGCCGGCAAGGCGCGCAGCACGGCGCCGATCTGCGCCTCGTGCATCGCCCAGCTATCGAGATTGTAGCTGGCATGGCCGCATGCGGCTTCATGGAAGGCCGGATCGATATAATCGGGCCCATTTTTCAGGCCGGCCACGCGATGGCCGCGCCGCGTCAGGGCGCGCATCAGGCCAAGCGTCAGCAGGGTCTTGCCGGAGCCCGAGCGCGGCGCGCTGATCATCAGGCCCCGGGGCGCGCGATCTTGCTGGCTCATGGCGTCGCCCCCCTATGCAGCGGCGCACAGGCGCTATACCAAGGGCGGCGATGCAGGCCGAACCCCTCTCCCCTACGCTGCGACGCGGCTGGACCACCGGCGCCTGCGCAGCCGCAGCCGCCAAGGCCGCCGCCAGCGCCCTCGTCGGCGAGGCTTTTCCTGACCCGGTGACCATCACCCTGCCGCAGGGGCAGACCCCGGCCTTTGCGCTGGCCATGCAGGAGCGCGGCCCGGATTTCGCCCGCGCCGGCATTATCAAGGATGCCGGCGACGATCCGGATGTCACCCATGGCGTGCTGGTGATCGCCCGGGTCTGGCGTGCCCTGCCGGGAGAAGGCATTGTGTTTCATGCCGGGCCGGGGGTGGGCACGGTGACGCGCCCCGGCCTGCCGCTGGCGCCGGGCGAACCGGCGATCAATCCGGTGCCGCGCGCCATGATCAGCAAGGCCATCGCCGATATTGCCGGCAAGGCTGTCGATATCCATGTCGAGATTGCCATTCCGGGCGGCGAGGCGCTGGCGCTGCGCACCCTCAACCCGCGGCTCGGAATCATCGGCGGGCTGTCGGTGCTCGGCACCACCGGCATTGTCGTGCCCTATTCCTGCGCCGCATGGATCGACAGTATCCATCGCGGCATTGATGTGGCGCGCGCCAGCGGCCTGACACATGTCGCCGGTGCCACCGGCTCGACCTCGGAAGCTGCCATCATGCAACTGCATGGCCTGCCGGACGCGGCCTTGATCGAAATGGGCGATTTTGTCGGCGGCATGCTGAAATACCTGCGCCGCCACCCCCTGCCCCGCCTGAGCATTGCCGGGGGTTTTGGCAAAATGACCAAGCTTGGCCAGGGCCTGCTCGACCTGCACTCGCGGCGCGGCGAGGTTGACCCGCTGTGGCTGAGCGCGCGTGCGGCCGAAGCTGGCGCCAGCGCTGGCGCCGTCGCGGCGATCAAGACCGCCAACAGCGCCCTGCATGCCCGGGCGCTCGATGACAGCGGCAGGCTCAGCGCCGTTGTCGCCGAACGCGCCTGGCACACGGCGGCGGACCTGCTCGGGGCAACCCCCTGCGAGCTTGAAATCGCCATTTTCGACCGCGCCGGTACGCTTCTGGCGACAACCGGCCTGAAACCATTGCGATGAAGGCAGCTGCAAGTTCATGCCCCCGCCTCCGGATCACTGCGGAAGCGGCGCTGGTAATCGACGCTGTATAGCGCGCTTTCGGCGGTAAGGCCCTCGCCAAGGCTGGTGCCGACAAAGATGAGCGCCTGCCGGGTGATGCCCGCGGCCTCGACCTTCCCGGCAATGTCGGTAAGGGAACCGCGAAGGATCGTCTCATCCGGCCAGCTGGCGCGGGCGACGACGATGACGGGGGTGTCGTCCGCGTAAAAGGCCTGCAGCTTCTTACAGATACTTGCGATCGCATGAATCGAGAGATGCAAGGCCAGGGTGGCACCGGTGGCGGCAAAGGCTTCGAGCGATTCGCCCGGGGGCAAAGGTGTGGCGCGGCCTTGCGTGCGCGTCAGCACCAGCGATTGCGCCAGGCCCGGCACGGTCAGTTCGCGCCCCAGGGCGGCGGCGGCGGCGGCGAAAGCCGGCACGCCCGGCGTGACCGTGAAACTGATGCCCGCTTGCCCTAGCCGGGCGATCTGCTCGCCCATGGCGCTCCAGACAGTGAGATCGCCGGAATGCAACCGCGCCACATCCTCGCCGCGCCGGGTGGCGGCGATGCAATGATCGATGATGGCGTCGAGCGCCAAAGGTGCCGTGTCGATGAGGCGCGCGCCGGGCGGGCAATGGCGCAGCACCTCCTCAGACACCAGCGAGCCGGCATAAAGACAAACCGGGCATGATTGAAGCAATTGCTGGCCGCGCACGGTTATCAAATCGGCAGCGCCCGGCCCGGCGCCAATAAAATGCACCGTCATGATGCCGTTCCTTCTGCAGCCTCGGCCAGTGCCGTGGTGACGCCGCCATGCAGCGTGCGCGCCACCAGCAATCGCGATCCCGGCCCGGCACCGGCCAAAGCTGCGGCTTCCGCCACCGACCCCACCCCGACCAGCCTTTCGACAAGGGCAGAGCGCCTTGTGGTGCCAGCCATGAAGTGCTGCAATTCGTCGGATGTAAAAAAGCCGATGGCGACGCCAAGCCCGGCCGCTGCGGCATGCAAGGCAGCGTGCTCCGCCTTGCTGGCAATCGTGAAAAGCTGCCAGACAGGCAGCGTTGCAGAGCCCGCTCTGGCGCGCGCAAGCGTCGCTGTGGCAGCGGCGACAATCGCCTCGGCGCTGGCATGGCTCTGGCAGCCGAAGCCGAGCGCCCATGCTGAATGCGTTTGCATGTTCATGGCTCGCCCCTTGCCTTGGTGATGCGCCATTGCACGATCGGCATGGCCGGGCGCCAGCCATGGAAGCGGCCGAGCGGTTCGGCATGGGCAAGGCTGATCTGGACCATTTCGCCCCCAAGGGCACTATGGTGTTGCTGCAGCAAGGTCTGCGTCTGCAGTGTCACGGCATTGATCACCAGCCGCCCGTCCGGCTTCAGGCGCTGCCAGGCCAGCTCAATGACACCCGGCGCACCGGCGCCGCCGCCGATAAAGATGGCATCGGGCTGTGGCAGGGCGGCAAGGCCCTGCGGGGCGGCGACTTCAATGATCTGCAGGTCGGGAACGCCGAGATTCAGCGCGTTACGGCGGATGCGCGCGGCGCGATCCGGCCGTGGTTCAAGCGCCAGCGCCCGCAGGGACGGCCCGCGCAACATCCATTCAATGCCGATGGCGCCCGAACCGGCGCCGATATCCCACAGCAATTCGCCCGGGTGCGGGCGCAGTGCCGCCAGCGTGATGGCGCGCATGTCGCTGCGCGTCAGCTGGCCGTCGTGCTCGAACCAGTCGTCCTGCAGCCCGCTTGCGAGCGGCAGGGCCCGGCCGCGCGTGTCGGCGGGAATTTCGAGAGCGATGAGGTTGAGCGGGTCGATGCCGGTGAGAGAAAAGTCGATGGCGCGGGTGCTGCGCAGGTCTTCGCGCGGCCCATTCATGCATGCGCATATAGTCATGATGGTGTCGCCGAACCCGCGTGAATTCAACAATGCGGCAACGGCAGCGGGCGTGGTCTGGTCCCATGACAGCGCCAGAATTCGCGCCCCGGGTTGCAGCTGCGGGATCAGCCGCTCCAGCGTGCGGCCATGCAGCGACAGGCAGGTGCTGTCCTGCAAGGCCCAGCCGAGCCTGGCAGCGGCGAGGCTGAAGGACGAAAGGCCCGGGAAGAACAGGATTTCCGCGCCCGCGAAGGCCTTGAGCAGGGTCGAGCCAACGCCAAAATACAGCGGATCACCGCTGGCCAGCACGCAGACCCCGGAGCCGCGACGCGCGAGAATTTCGGGAAATGCCGCCTCCAGCGGCCGCGGCCAGGCGAGGCGCCGGGAGAGCGCAACCTCTGCAAGATCAAGGTGTCTCGTGCCACCGGCGACCAGTTCGGCGCGATCCAGCGCCTGCCGGGCTGCCGGTGTGAGGCCAGCAAGCCCGTCCTCGCCGATGCCAACGACGTTGAGCCAGGGCTTCATCGCGCCGCCCCCGCGTGATAGACCCTTGGGCGCGGCGAACGATTGTCGCGCGGGCGGGTGAGGCAGGCATGCGGGTTTTGGTTTTGGGCGGCACCGGCGACGCCAACCAGCTGGTCGCGATGCTGGCGCAAGAGCGCGCCTGCGAGGTGATCCTGTCGCTGGCCGGGCGCACCAGCCAGCCGCGCCTGCCCCAGGTGCCGCACCGCATCGGCGGATTTGGCGGCGTCGATGGACTGACCAGCTATATTCAATGCAATAACATTGATCTGGTGGCCGATGTTACGCATCCCTTTGCCGCGATCATGTCCGGCCATGCGGCCGAAGCCTGCGCCAGGGCGCGTATCGACCTGGTGCGGTTCGAGCGGCCGGAATTTGCCAGCGCCGCGGGCGACAAGTGGCGCAATTTCGCCAGTATCGAGGCGCTGGCAGCCGCGCTCGCCGGCCCGCCGCGCCGCATTTTCCTCAGCCATGGCCGTGAGGGCATGGCGCTGTTCGCGCGCCACCCGCAACATTATTATCTGGTGCGCAGCATTGAGGTGCCGCCCGATATCGACAAGCTGGAGCAAGCGCGGCTGGTTCTGGCGCGCGGGCCCTTTGATCTCGCAGACGAAATCGCCCTGATGCGCGAGGAGCGGATCGACACGCTCGTCAGCAAGAACTCCGGCGGTGCCGCGACTATGGCCAAGATCGAGGCGGCTCGCCAGTTGGGGATCGAGGTGCTGCTGCTGGCGCGCCCGGTCAAGGTTGCCGCGCGCAGCTTTGCTGCGCTCGATGCCATGGCGGCGTGGATTCTGGCTCATGGCCGCACCTGAACGGCGCGCGGTGTCAATAAAAAGGGCTCGCCATGCGGGCGCGCCACCCAGCGGCTGTGGCTGGCGCCAATCAACACCAGCGTGCTCATATCGGCCTCAGCCGGATCGGCATCGGCGAGCGAGCAGCGCAAAATCCGCTCGTCGTCGCGGCCGATAGCCCTCGCAAAGGCCACCGGCGTCGCGGGAGCGCGGCCGGCGCGCAATATGTCGAAGGCCTCAAATATCTGGCGCGGGCGGGCTTTCGACGCCGGATTATACAAAGCGAGGACAAAATCACCGGCATTGGCGGCGTCTAGCCGGTTCTTGATGACTTTCCACGGCTTCAGATTGTCGGACAGCGACATGACGCAAAAATCGCCGCCGAGCGGCGCGCCCAGCCTTGCGGCGGCAGCGAGCACCGCCGTCACGCCGGGCAGGATACTGATGTCGATATCGCGCGCCTCAAGGGGAAGCGCTTCCAGCGCCTCGACCAGCGCAGCCGCCATGGCAAAGACCCCCGGATCGCCGCCAGACACCAGCGCGACATCATGGCCGCTGGCGGCGAGTTGCAGGGCATGGGCGGCGCGTTCCGCCTCGACGCGGTTGTCGCTCGGGTGAAGCCTTTGATGGGACGAGGCTTTATGCCGGGCGACATAGGGCGCATAGCCAAGGATATCGCTGGCTTCGGCCAAGGCTTCTCCAGCCTCGGGGGTGAGCCAGCTGGCCGGGCCGGGGCCCAGGCCGATGATGCGCAGGCGCCCGCTCATGGCCGTCGTCCGTTGCCGGGGATGAGGATCAGCGAGAAATAGGGCGGGGTCTCGCCGCTATATTGCGCCAGGGGCTGGATGATCTCGCCGGCCATGGTGCCGCGCTCGACATAAATGGCATCGTCGAACCTGCCGGCATCGATGATCGCCTGGCGCACCTTGGCAAAATTACGCCCGATCTTCATGAGCACCGCCGCATCGGCTTGTTGCAGGCGCGCTACAATTGCATCTGCATTCAATGTGCCGGGAATGATGGTCATAATGTCATCGCCCCAGGTCATGGGCATTTGCGCGGCGCTCCACGCCCCCGACATGCCGGCGATGCCCGGCACGATCTCGCAGACAAATTCAGCTCGCAACCGCGTGAAAAGATGCATAAACGAGCCATAGAACAGCGGATCGCCCTCGCAGACCAGCGCGACATCCTGCCCGGCACGCATCAGCGCCGCTAGCTGTGCGCAGCTTTGCTCATAGAAATCTCGCAGTGCAATTTTATATGCTTTTGCATTGACATCAATTTCGGTGGTCACCGGATATTCAAGCCGGACGATGTTGTGGGAGGCTTCGAGATGCGGGGTGATGATGCGTTCGGCATGGCCCTGACGGCCGGCCTTGGCAAAAGTGGCGACATGCCGCGTTGCCTTGAGCAGACGCAGCGCCTTCAACGTGATCAGTTCCGGGTCGCCCGGCCCCAGACCAAGGCCCAACAACCGCCCGTAGTGCGCCGTTTCGCTCATTCTTGTGCACTCGCCAGGGCATTGACAGCGGCCGCCGCCATGGCGCTGCCGCCGCGCCGGCCTTGCACGATGATGCAGGGCACCCGGCCACCGGCCAGCAGTGCCGCTTTCGATTCGGCAGCTCCGACAAAGCCGACAGGCATGCCGATCACCAGCGCCGGGCGCGCCGCCGTTTCATCGAGCATTTCCAGAAGCTTGAACAAGGCGGTCGGCGCATTGCCGATCACCACGATGGCGCCGTCAAGCTGGTCGCGCCAAAGTTCGAGCGCGGCGGCGCTGCGGGTGGTGGACTGGCTGGCGGCCATGGCCGCGACACGGGGGTCGGACAGGCTGCAAATCACCGGATTATGTGCCGGCAGGCGAGCGCGGGTGATGCCATGGGCCACCATCTGCGCATCGCATAAAATGGCCGCGCCCGCCTGCAGGGCCCTGATGCCGGATGCGGCGGCCCCAGCTGAAAAGCGGATATCTTCAACAATATCAACCATGCCGCAGGCGTGGATGATCCGCACAGCAACGCGCTCCTCCTCGGGCGAAAAGCCCTGCAAGGCCGCCTCGGCGCGAATGATCGCAAAAGAGCGCGCGTAGATCGACGCGCCATCGCGGATATAATCGTGGGATTTCGTCATGGTTCAGGCCAGCCCCAAAGCAGCTTCGGCCAGCGTGAGGCGCGTCGCCCCGGGGTTAGTCCAGGCCCGGCCTGAAACGTGATAGCCATCGGCCTTTGCCTCCAGAATGAAATCTGCCTGCGGCGGGCAGGCGCAGAATTTGTCGCATCCACTTAAATGCACATGCAAGTTTCTGTGCAGCAGGCTGGCGCCGATCCCGGCGGCGAGACGCTGCGCATCGTCTCGCACCGGCAAATGCGCCTGCAGACAGAAGGGCTGCCCGGGACAGGCGCTGAGGGCGCGGCGCGGATCATCGGCCGTCACGATAAATCCGCTGACCTGCGCGGTGGCCATCAAGCCGGGCATGGCGCCCTCGCGCATCGGCAGGGCCAACAGCAGATGCCAGGGCGTCAGGCGCAGTTCGGTGGCACCGGCGTAGCGCAGTTCGGCCACCAAAGCCAGCAGGGCCGAAGCTTGCATCGAGCCGAAACCAAGGCCAAAGGCAAAGGCCGGCGCGCTGCCAAGGCTGATCGCACCCGGCATCATCTGCCGGCGTTGCGCCGGGCCGGGGCCGAAAGTGGCGCGCAAGCCCGGCGCCGCCTGCCCTCGCGATGATTTCGGGCCGCGCGTTGCCGCCAGCGCCCGCTGCACCAGAGCCTGCGGCGCAGCGGCGCGGCTGATCGCCTCTTGCTGCCCGCCGCCGACCAGAAGCACGTCACCCTCGGCGCGAACCAAGGCACGAAGATGCGCGGGAATGTCGTCAAAAAGCGGTTCTGCCTGTTCATCCAGCACGATCGAGAATTTGGCTGGAAGTCCGGCGAGCCTTGGTTCGGCCCGCAATCCTGCCTCCAGCGCGGCGCGCAGCGACAATATGGCCGAGGGCCCGGCAAAGGGGCTGGAGATCAATGTGCAGGGCAATTCCGGCAGCAGGCCATTTTTGCTGTGCACATCCAGCAGATCCAGCGCCGTGGCGGCCTCCAGCATGGCCTGATGCGTCATCGGCGTCAGGCCGCGCACCTGCAGGTTGCCGCGGCTGGTGAGATCAATCATGCCATTGCCGTGCCGCTGCACGGCTTCGGCGAAGCCCTGCGCCTGGGCAAGGCTCAGGCGCGACAAGGGCGGGCGCAGGCGCATGAGCAAGCCATCGCCGGTCGCCATGGGCCTTAGGGCGGAGGGGCACCAGCCGCGTCTCCTGGCATGGATCATGGGCACGTCTCCAGTTCATCGAGGGCAGCAAGGGTGGCGTTGCGGCGCGGATGCCAGTAGCCATGCCGTTGCGCTTGGGCAAAGACGGCGGCAATAGCCCGCGCCGCGCCGGGATTGCTGGCCTTAAGAAAGGCGCGCACGGCATCATTGTCGCACCAGGCGGCAAACAACCGGTCAAAGTGGCTCGAAGGCACAAAGGCGGTGGTGTGCGCCCACATCAGCAGCGCCTCGGCGGTTTCGGCCAGTTCCGCCGCGCCCCGAAAGCCGTGGCGCATCTGGCCGGCGATCCAGCGCGGATGGGTGGCGCGGCCGAGCAAGGCGCGGGCAATGCCGGCACTGGCGCTGCGCAGCTTCGTGGTGCCAGGGGTGCTGGTATCAAGATGCCAGCTTGCCGGCTGGTTGCCGAGCAACCCTGCCGCCGCCGCCATGCCGCCAGCATGCTGCGCCAGGGTGGCGCTGGCCAGCGCATCTTCGCCCGGCATATCAAACGCATGCACCAGCACCTGCGCGCGTGCAAGACGCCCGGCAAAGGCCTCGCCGGCCGCGTTGCCTTCATCGCCCGCCGCATAAGCAAAGCTGCTGGCCTGCAGATAGGCGGCCGCAAGGGCCTCGCGCGGGCCCAAAGCCGTCGATGACGCCAGATCCGCAGGCCCGGCGCCGTAAGTGCCGGCGGGCGGCGCAAAGGCGCGCGGGCCATGCTGGCCGGGCCGCCGCAGCGGATTTTCGCGCGCATCTTCCCCGATCTGCACCAGGCTTTGCACGGCGAGGTCGAACAGGGCGATCTGATGGGCGAACATGTCGCGAAACAGCCCGGACATGCGCAAGGTTACATCGACGCGCGGGCGGCCGAGCCGCGCCAGCGGCACAATGGCGGTGCCAAGCACGCGCCGGGTTTCGGGATCGCGCACAATGTCGATCCCCATCAGCGCAAAGGCAGTGGCGAGACCGGCGCCGCCAGTGCGCAATGCGGCGCTGCCCCACAGGTCCAGCACCATGGTGGCGAGCGGCTCGCCATAATCCTGCATATGGCGGTCGAGAAGGGCCTTCGCATGGTTCTGGCCGGCGCTGGCGGCTGCCTCGGTCGGCAACACGCGCGGATCGAGGGTGGTGAGGTTACGCCCGGTCGGCACCACATCAGGGTTGATCTCCGGGGCGCCGCCGGGTCCGGGCGCGACGAAGCAGGCATCGAGTGCGGCGAGCAGGCCAGCGGTTTCACCGGGCTCGCCCAGGCCAAATATGTGCAGGCCGTCGCCGATGCGCGCCTCCTTCACATCGCAAAGGCAGGTGTCGAGCGCAGCCAGTGCTGCCCGTGGCGCAAGGCCGGCAAGGCCGGCATCATCGGCGAGCCCGCAGGCGCGGGCCGTTTCGAGAATCGAGGCGCCGAGCCGATCAGCGCGCGCGGGATCAAGCGCCAGCGCCTGCGCATATTCTTCCATCAGCGGTTCAAGCTCCAGCGCGGCACCATGCAATCCAGCCTGCACCAGCGGCGGCGGCATATGCCCCAGGGTCACGGCGCCGAGACGGCGCTTGGCCTGCGCGGCCTCGCCGGGATTGCTGGCGATGAAGGGATAAATCACCGGCAGCGCTCCGGCGAGCAGGCGCGGATAACATTCCGGCCCCAAAGCCAGCGCCTTGCCGGGCAGCCATTCCAGCGTGCCGTGGGTGCCAACATGCACCATGGCGTCCAGCCGCAGGACGTGGCGAAGCCACAGATAAAAGGCGATATAGCCATGCGCGGGCGGCAGGTTGAGGTCGTGGTAGCTTTCGCGATGCGCGGCGCGCGGGGCGCGGCCCGGCTGCAGGGCGATGGTGAGCTTGCCGCAGGCCATGAAGCGGAAGCTGAACCAGCCGTCCTGCAAGGCCGGATCGGCTTCTGCCGGCCCGCAGGCGGCTTCGACTGCGGCCAGAACCTGTGCCGGCCAGCTTGCGAGGAGCTGGCGATACTGCGCCAGGCTGAGGCAGGGCTGCGGGGTCGCGGCCGTGAGATGCGTTATGATCGCGGCGGCATCCGGCAGATCGCCGATGTCGTAACCGGCGTCGCGCAGGGTTGCCGCCATGGCTACGACGCTGGCCGGGGTATCAAGCCCGAGCGCATAGGCCTCGCGGCCTTGCTTGCCGGGGTAATCCGACAGCACAAAGCCAAGATGGCGCTCTGCGGGCGCCAGACGATGCAAATGCGCCATGGCGAGCGCCTGATCCGCGACATGGGCGATGTGCGCTGGTGCCGGCCGGTGCGTGCGGCGGCCAAACTCCAGCAATGGATCAAGGCTTTGCTGTTCCTTGAAGGAAATCAGGCCGGCAGCGATGCGGCCATCGAATTCCGGCAGGGCGACATGCATGGCAAGATCGCTGGCCGAAAGCCCGCGCTGCGAGCCGCGCCATTGCGCCTCGGACGAACCGGCCATGATCACCTGCAGCACCGGTGCCGGGCAGCCGGCAAGCGGGCTGGCGGCGACATCATCGCCAAGGGCGGAAAAGGCAGTGGCGGACAAAATGACATCGGGGGCATAGGCCGCGAGATCATCGCGCAGCAGCGCCAGCGCGCCCGGGTCCTTGAGGCTGGTGACCGCCAGTGCCCGCACCCCGCTGCCACGCGCCGCCAGCGCCTGCGCGAGCGCATCAATGGCGGCGGTATCTTCGGCAAGCAGGGTCGAGCGGTAAAACACAATGAGCGCGCGCGGCGCTGCCGCAGGGGCGGTCAGGCAGCCGGCAGCGTGGGCGAGCACCGCCGGTTGCTGTTCGGGGGCGAGCACCTGCCCGCGCCCTTCGGCCAGGGCGACGCAAGCCTGAAGATTTTGCGGACCGCCCTCCAGCATATGCTGCCATAAGGCGCGCACCTGCTCGACGGGCAGCGTCGAGGCTTCATCGAGGCGCGGATCGGCGCGATAATCGCCGGGGATGATGGCGAGCCTGATGTTGCGCCGCCTTGCCAGCGCGGCCAGTTCCTCGACGCCATATCGCCAGTAATCCATGCCGCCAAGCAGCCGCACCAGAATGAAACTGGCCGAATTCAGCGTCTTTTCGAGATAAAGATCGACCGAATAGGGATGCTGCAAGGCCGCCAGTGACGCAAAGCGCCATGTTGCCGGTGCCGCGGCATGAGTGCCGACAGCGCTGGCCATGGCAGCAAGATCGCCATCGAGAAACGACAGAAAGGCCACACCCGCTGCCGACTGTTCGAGGTCAACGGCAACTGCCGTTTGCTCCAGCCGGGCTTCATGGGCGGGCAGCAGGTGCATGTCAGGGCCGCTCCAGCGCTGCGAGAATGGCTGCCTGCGACAGGCCCTTCTGGCCAATTACCACGAGGCGCGATGTGCGGGCTTCCTCAGCGCCCCAGGGGCGATCGAAATGGTGCTGGATGCGCCCGCCGACCGCCTGCACCAGCAAGCGCATCGGCTTGCCCTCAACCTCGACAAAACCCTTCATACGCAAAATATCATGATGCGCGGCGATTTCGCCCAAAGTCGCGACGAAGGCCTCGCGGTCGCGTACAGCGGCAATGGGGGCGACAAAACTGTCGAAATCATCATGATCGTGCCCCTCCTCGGCATCGTGATGCGAGGGGCGCGCGGCAAGGTCATCCTCGGCGCCGGCCATGAGGCCGAGCAGGATCTCGGGCGCGATCACACCATCGCGCAGGCCGAGCACCTTGAGCGGGCGCGGCACCAGCGCGGCAATGCCGGCTTTCAGCGTCCCCTGAAGGTCCTCGCTGACCAGATCGCATTTATTGAGCAAGACCAGATCGGCCGAGAGCAACTGGTCGTGGTAGACCTCTTCCAGCGGATTTTCATGGACAGGCGCGCCCGGCATGGTTTCGGGCTCAACGAAGCGTCCGGCGGCCAAAGCCTCGGCATCGACCACGGCAATGACGCCGTCAATCGTCAGGCGGGCGCGGATTTGCGGCCAGTCGAAGGCCTTGATCAGCGGCTTCGGCAAGGCGAGGCCGGAAGTCTCGATGATAACATGCTCGGGCTGCGGCTGGCGCTGCAGCAAGGCATCGATGGCCGGCATGAAATCCTCGGCGACGGTGCAGCAAATGCAGCCATTGGCCAGCTCGATGATGTTGTCGGCCGGGCAGGTGGCGGCACCGCAATGGCGCAGCAGCTCGCCATCGACGCCGACATCGCCGAATTCATTGATGACCAGCGCCAGCCGTCGCCCGGCTGCATTGAGCAGCAAATGCCGGATCAGCGTGGTTTTGCCGGCGCCGAGAAAGCCGGTGATGATGGTGACCGGGATTTTGGCGGATGGGTTCAGGGGCAGCGAATTCATGCGGAAGGCTCCGGCTCCAGCGGTGGCAGGCGGGCAACAACGCCCCGTTTCAGGGCATCGGGGCGACTGCGCCAGGCGACAATACCGTCCGGCGCGGCGCCATAGAGCGCGGCCCCGGCCAGAATGATGGCCGTTGCGGTTTCGGCCACCAGATCGCCATAGACATAAGTCCATTTGCCCGGAGCGCTCAATGCCACGGTGCAGGGGCGCTTGCAGACCGAGAGGCACTCGACCGGGTTGATGACGACCTCGCCGGCCACGGCGTGGCGTTGCAGGGAGCGCCAGAGCCTGAAGCCAGCGCGCGCCTCGCGCGGCTCCAGCGTTTCACCGGGCGCACGGCAGGTGGTGCATACATGAATGGTGGTGGTGCTCACGAGACCCCGACGCTGTCCTGCGGCCCATGACCGCCTTGCAGGGGTGCGATGGCTCTCCGGAAGGCCCGGAAATCCGGGGCAGCCAGCGTGGCTGCCACACGAACCACCCCGGAGCACCCCGCCCGAAGCCAGCTGGATGATGCGGGCAGGTCTCCTGACTCATGGATCCCGGCCTGCTGCTCCTTCCCGGTGCCAGGCACCAGTGGGTCTTGCAGCGCGGCTCCCCATTCACAGTTGCGGGGGCAGCTGCGGCCTTGTGCCCGCGACAGGCACGCACCGCATTCCCTTTTCATTTCCGCTCAACACGGAAAACCTTCATCACGCCCTGTGCTAGACCGAAGTTCGAACTGCGTCAATTGATCGGCCGGGTGCTTGAACTTGATGGTCATTCTACGTAAACTGACGCCCGTGATTCGAAAGTCAAACTGACCATGCATACGGCAGACCATGACGCCCCAGATCTGCGCACCGCGCATGTCATCGTCGTTGCCAATGAAAAGGGCGGATCGGGCAAATCAACCCTGTCGATCCACATTTCTGTGGCCTTACTCAAGGCCGGGTTCCGCGTCGCGACCATTGATCTTGATACCCGCCAGCGCACGCTGACGCGGTTTTTTGAAAATCGTCTCGCCTTCGCCCATTCCACCCTTTCAGACGTGGAAATGCCGCGCCATTTCGCGCCCGAGCGCGGCGAGACCGCCTCGGCGCGCGACAATGATGCCCTTGAATTTGCGCAAATGGCAGAAGCCATTGGTGCGGTCGAGCATGATTATGAATTTGTGGTGATCGACACGCCGGCGAGCGATTCGCATCTGATGCGGCTGGCGCATTCGCTGGCCGACACGCTGGTGACGCCGATGAATGACAGTTTCATCGACATGGACGGGCTCGCCCGGGTCAATCCCGACCGGCGCCAGCGCGGCGGCGTTGCGCATTACGGGGCGCTGGTGCTGGAAGCGCGGCGGCAGCGCCGGCTGGTCGATCAGGGCATAATCGACTGGGTGCTGGTGCGCAACCGCGTGGCCTCGCTGCAAACCAACAATGCAAGGCAGATCCAGCTGGCTTTGGGCCGCCTCGCCGATGAATTGCAATGCCGCATTGCCGAGGGCCTGCACGACCGGGTGATTTTCCGTGAATTGTTCCCGCTCGGCCTCACCGCCCTCGATGCGCTGGAGTCGGCGTCGCATACGCTGACGAGTTCGCAGCTCTCGGCGCGCGATGAAGTGACCGGATTGCTGGCGATGTTGCGCCTGCCGACCCGGCTGGAGAGCGGCGAGCATCTCGCCGCCCGGCATCTCTGGTTTGATGCCACCGCCAGCTATTACCGTGACCGCCCGGCCGGCCATGATAGCGGCTTTAGTCCCACGGCGTGAATTCCGCGCTTGCGCGACCGCGCCCGCCGCGCTAAGGGACGGGTGCGCACCGACAAAGCTCGGCGCCGCAAGCACAATGTCGGAGTGTAGCGCAGTCTGGTAGCGCACCTCGTTCGGGACGAGGGGGTCGGAGGTTCGAATCCTCTCACTCCGACCATGATTTTCCGGATCGATCCCGCGCGGCCGGCGGCGTCGCCATTGTCCGCGCCGGCGGGCGGCACTAAGGTCCGCCCTTCGCCGGCCAAGCCGGCGCCAATCCAAGACATCGGAGCCTCGCCATGACCTTCGTCCTGCCCGACCTGCCCTATTCCCACGACGCGCTCGGGCCCTACATGTCGCGCGAGACGCTCGAATACCATCACGACAAGCACCACCTCGCCTACGTGAACAACGGCAACAACCTGCTGAAGGGCACGGAATGGGAGGGCAAGTCGCTGGAAGAGGTCGTGAAGGGCTCGTTCGGCAAGAACGCCGGCCTGTTCAACAACGCCGGCCAGCACTGGAACCACCTGCATTTCTGGAAGTGGATGAAGCCCGCCGGCGGCGGCAAGATCCCCGGAGCGCTGGAGAAGGCGATCGTCGAGGGCTTCGGCTCGGTCGACAAGATGAAGGAAGACTTCGTCCAAGCGGGCGTGACGCAGTTCGGCTCCGGCTGGTGCTGGTTGGCGGTCAAGGACCACAAGGTCGTCGCCATGAAGACCGCCAACGGCGAGAGCCCGCTGGTGCACGGCGCCAAGCCGATTTTGGGCTGCGACGTGTGGGAGCATTCCTACTACATCGACTACCGCAACCGCCGGCCCGATTACCTCAAGGCCTTCGTCGACCACCTCGTGAACTGGGAAGCGGTCGCCGAGATGCACGCCCACGCGACGAAGTGACGGCCCGCTAGCTCGCGTCTTCGAGCGAGGCGCGGAACGAATCGAGCCGCTCGCCAAGCCGGCGGGCGCGCAGCGAGGTTTCGCGCGAGGCCTCCTTCGCCTTGCGCGTCGAGCGCCCGGCGAGGTCGATCGCCGCCAGCGTCGAGCGCAGCGCGTCGAGCGCGCGATCGGTTTCCGCGCTGGCGGC
Organism: Hyphomicrobiales bacterium; assembly: GCA_019075905.1. GTDB lineage: Bacteria > Pseudomonadota > Alphaproteobacteria > Rhizobiales > Beijerinckiaceae > REEB77. The sequence continues at coordinate 458 of JAGXAM010000008.1, read as the reverse complement.
CTTGGCGCGGGCTTCCGCGTCGCGCGCGATGCCCGCCCGGCGCTTGGAAGCGACGTCGACCTCGCGGGCGAAGCCGTCGGCCACTTCCCACGAGCGGCGCGCCTCGGCGAGCTGCTCGCGCGCGATCGCCGCCATGGTCGACACCTTGCCGACGTGGCCGGCGACCCGGCCGTTGGCCTTGTCGGCCAGCCCCGCCAGCGTCTTGACCGCCTGGGCGACGACGGCGAAGCCGCGGCCGGCCTCGCCCGCGCGCGCAGCCTCGATGGTGGCGTTGAGCGACAGGATGCTCGCCTGCTCGATGATCGAGGCGAGCTCCTGCACCGATTCGTTCATCGAGCGCGCCATGTCGTCGGCGTCGAGCAGCGCGTCGGCGGCGCCGCGCGTGCGCGCGCCCGCGTCGAAGGCGGCGCGGCGGGCGGCGTCGGCGGAGGATTCGAATTCGCGCACCTGGGCGGCGA
>JAGXAM010000007.1 GCA_019075905.1 Hyphomicrobiales bacterium | reverse complement strand
CCTCACCAACTAGCTAATCAGACGCGGGCTAATCCTTCGGCGATAAATCTTTCTCCGCCAGGACGTATACGGTATTAGCACAAGTTTCCCTGAGTTATTCCGTACCGAAGGGTATATTCCCACGTGTTACTCACCCGTCTGCCACTCCCGTATTGCTACGAGCGTTCGACTTGCATGTGTTAGGCCTGCCGCCAGCGTTCGTTCTGAGCCAGGATCAAACTCTCAAGTTGAAGATATGAGAATTTGAACTCTGACTGGTCACTGTCTCTCGACGAGTCCCAAGCACACCTGTTCTCTTGCCTCACGGCACTGAAAACGGTGAACTTAAGTTAACGTGACAGTCAGTTGTCTCATCGGTTATTTTCTTTGCAGAAGATAACCCGCAAGGACAAAGCCGCCCACGTTTCTCTTTTTTCCGATTTAATTGTCAAACAGCGTATAACTGACGTGCGCAATTGCCGCTGTGGCGAACCGATTTCAAACCGACCTTTTGGAAGCCGGTTGGCAAGTGCCCGAGAACCTCGAGAAATCCGATCCGCGTCAGCCGCTCGTTGCAGCGCCGCCGTCGATGAACGCCTTATAGGTCGAGGCTCGCTTTCCTGTCAACAGGCTTTTCGCAAAGTTTTCACAAAAGTTGAAGAACCACCGTGTTTCCGGAGGTTTGCCGTTACATTCCCCCTAGATTTCGTCGCCTTGGGCGGCCAGGGCCGCCGCCTGATAATCGGCAATGAGGGCGTCAATCACCTCGTCGAGGCCCTCGCCGGCCATGATCTGCTCAAGCTTGTAGAGCGTCAGGCCGATGCGATGGTCAGTGAGCCTGCCTTGCGGCACGTTATAGGTACGAATGCGGCCCGACCGGTCGCCGGTGCCGACCTGCAAGCGCCGGTCAGCGGCGCGCTCGGCATCCATGCGGGTGCGCTCCGCGTCATAGATCCGGGCCCGCAGCAAGGCCATGGCGCGCGCCCTGTTCTTGTGCTGCGAGCGCTCCTCCTGGACCATAACCACGGTATTGGTGGGCAGATGGGTGATGCGGATCGCTGATTCAGTCTTGTTGACATGCTGGCCGCCAGCACCCTGGGCGCGCATGGTATCGATTTTCAGATCAGCGTCATTGAGGTTGACATCGACCTCGCGCGCCTCAGGCAGGATCGCCACAGTGGCCGCCGAGGTGTGAATTCGCCCCTGAGTCTCGGTGGCGGGCACGCGTTGCACGCGATGGGTGCCGCTTTCGAACTTCAGCCGGGCAAAGACCCCGCGTCCGGCAATTTCAGCGATGATTTCCTTGAAGCCGCCGGCTGTGCCTTCACTGAGCGACAGCACTTCGACGCGCCAGCCATGGGTTTCGGCATAGCGCTGATACATGCGGAAAAGATCGCCGGCGAACAGGGCGGCTTCATCGCCGCCGGTTCCCGCGCGGATTTCGAGAATGGCATTGCCGTCATCGGCAGCATCCCTTGGCAGAAGCGCTTGGCGCAGGGCCAGTTCCAGGCGGTCGCGCTCGTCTGCCAAAGTGGCGCGCTCGTCGCGGGCCATGGCGACAAGGTCGGGATCGCTGGCGCTGTCGGCCAGAATGGCGTCGAGGCCGGCGAGTTCCCCGGCCTTCTTGCGCAGGGCGGCGATGGCAGCGACGACATCGTCGAGCGCCGCCAGCTCGCGGGCCATGTCGCCATAGCGGGCCGGATCGGCGAGTTCCGTCATCTGGTGGGTGAGAGCCGCATGGCGGCGCAGGATCAGATCAAGTTTTTCATCAGGAAGCATGAACCGGCTTTAGCAGGGGCGGCGCTGCATCGGCAATGGCCGCAGCGCCGCCCCTGCTTTCAGCCCGCCGTCAATGCGCCATCAGCACCGGCAGACGCCCCCATCTGAAAAAATCACGGGTGACGCCGCCAAGCACGAATTCCCGCAGGCGCGAATGGCCGTAGCCACCCATCACCAGCAAGTCGGCACCGGTGGCCTCGGCATGGGCCATCAACGATGCCGCGACACCGCCGGGCTTCAAGGAAATGACATCGACGGTGACGGTGCAGCCATGCCGCGTGAGATGGGCGGCGAGGTCGGTGCCATTGGCATTGTGGCTGATGTCCTTCTCGCCGGTCACGGCCACGACACGCACCATTTCGGCGGCCCGCAGCAGCGGCATGGCATCGCGCACCGCCCGGGTCGCGGCGGTGCTGCCATCCCAGGCGACCAGAATATGCGCCGGCACCTTGTCGTTCCATGTGCCCGGCACCAGCAGCAGCGGCGCGCCGCCGCCCATCAGCAGGTCAATGGCCATATCGCGCTGCAGGGGCGCATCCTTCTGCGGGATTTCCATGATGGTGATGTCGCTCAGGCGCGCGACATTCAGGAAATAGGGCCGTAGCGGCACATAGGGATCGGCGAAAATCTTGGTCTCGACGATGACCCCCAGCCGTTCACCCTCGGTCCTCAGGCGCTGCCGCAGTTTCTCGGCCTCGTCATGCAGCTTTTCGTTTTGCGCCTCGCTTTCCAGAACAACTTCGGGGACCGGCGCCTCATAGGGAATGATCATCGGTGGAACCCCGACGGCCACATTCAGCCTGGCACCGGAAGCCTGCGCCAGAGCCAGCGCAAAATTGATCACACCCGGCTGTTCGGCTTCGCCTTCGAGGACGATGGCAAGTGACAAGGTTGCAAGTTTCATGACGGGCTCCTGTGCACAGGCACTTGCGGAGCACACCCCCGGAGTGCCTTCGCCAGAGACCTATTGATCTGCTGGTGCTGCCACAAGTGGCAGATTGGCGCAGGTGCCTTGTTCGTTCAGGCAGCCCTGCTTGGCACGCCCGGCTCGAAGCCCTCCGCCGCTTGCGGATGCAGCAGGTTGAGGATGTTCGTGCTGCCATCAGGATGCAGCGTCATGGTCTTGATCTGCCACTGGCCATGGCGTCTTTCGGCATGAACGACAATTTCGCCATGTCCCTTGGGGCCCTGGGCGCTCACCGCAATATCGGCCGTGCCGGCACCGCCGGCATGCTCGCTGATCGCGAAGGACGGCCAGCCGAAGGTGATGGGCGTGCCGAGCACCAGCCGGGCCGAAGGGTTGGCCTTGATGCTCATCCTGGTCAGGGCATAGACCCTGTTGTGGGAGAAGGTCTGGTAGAGCGAGCCGAACACCAGGCCGCAAGCAGCCAGGGTGGCGAGGACGAAGAGCAGCCCCGCCCGTGCCCAATTGCGCTGCACGCGCTTGAAATCCTCAAAACTGGCCCAGCTGTGGTTGCGCCACGCCCAGGCATTGCCCTTCGCGCCGAGGACGAACGGCATCACAAGGCCGATCACGGGGACGAAAATGAGCAGCCCGATCCAGGTGTTGTTGCCGATGCTCCAGATCCAGTTGAGCCAAAATGCCCCCCAGTTCCAGCGGCGCAGATAGGCGACCTGCTCGGCGTCGAGAGATTCAACCGGTGCCAGGGGCATGACTTACTCCTGAATTCAGGCGGCGTCCGTGTGCGTTCGACGCGTGATTGTGCGCCCATCGCGCAGCTTCGTCACGCGTGGCGTGCTTCGACAATGGCCAGAGCGGCTTGAAAGGCGGCCTCGACATCGAGGGTCGACGTATCGAGATCGATGGCATCGTCGGCCTTGACCAAAGGTGCGCTGCTGCGTCCGGCATCGCGGGCATCACGGCGACGAATATCGGCCAGAACCATGGCCGGATCCGGCTTTTCGCCGCGCTCCATCATTTCGCGGACGCGGCGTGCAGCGCGCACTTCCGGCGTAGCGGTCACGAAGATTTTCACGTCGGCCCCGGGGCATATGACCGAGCCGATGTCGCGACCGTCCAGCACGGCACCGCCGGAGCGCGTCGCAAAATCCTGCTGCAGCCTGACCAGTTCGGCACGCACCTCCGGCATGGCCGCGACCTGCGACGCCGCCTCGCCCATGGCGTGGCCGCGCAGATCGCTTTCGGCATATTCGGTGAGGGCGAGCCCGCGCGCCGCCTGAACTGCATGATCGACATCATCGAGCGGCAGCCCCGCCTCGACCAGGGCCAGTGCGGTAGCACGGTACAGCAATCCGGTATCCAGATGCGGCAGGTGATAATGCGCCGCGAGCCGGCGCGCCAATGTGCCTTTGCCGGATGCCGCCGGGCCATCGATGGCGATGATCATGGGGTTTGAAATTCCGCGCCGAGCATTTGCATCAGCGCTTTGAAGGTCGGGAAGGATGTGGCGATCATCCGGTCATCATCGACCGTCACCGGTCTGGCGCTGGCAAGGCCCATGACCAGAAAACTCATGGCAATGCGGTGATCAAGATGGGTCTCGACGGTGCCGCCGCCCTCAACCTCGCCGCCTGAACCATGGACGATGAGATCATCGGCGACAATTTCATGGGCAACGCCATTGACGCCAAGGCCAACCGCAATGGCGGCGAGCCGGTCGGATTCCTTGACCCGCAGTTCCTTGAGGCCATTCATGCGGGTGTTCCCGCGTGCAAAGGCCGCGGCAATGGCGAGGATCGGATATTCATCGATCATCGAGGGCGCGCGCTCAGGGGGCACGTCAACGCCCTTGAGGTTGCTGGCACGCACGCGCAGGTCCGCCACCTCCTCGCCGCCTTCCTCACGCCGGTTATGCAGGGTGATGTCGGCACCCATTTCCATAAGGGTGGTCAGCAGGCCGGTACGCAAGGGGTTCATCATGACGCCGACGATGGTTACATCGGAGCCAGGCACCAGCAGGGCTGCCACCAGCGGAAAGGCTGCCGATGACGGATCGGCCGGGACGATGACCGGGCGGGCGCGCAGCTCATGGCGGCCCTTCACGGTAATGCGGCGGCCATGGGTGCCTTCGGGCACGACCGTGACCTCACCGCCAAAATGGCGGATCATCTTTTCGGTATGGTCGCGCGAGGCTTCGTCCTCAATGACCGTGGTGTCACCCGGTGAATTCAGGCCAGCCAGCAATATGGCGGATTTGATCTGCGCGGAGGCGACAGGCGTGCGGTAGGTGACCGGCACGGGTTCGGCACTGCCGGCCAGAACCAGCGGGCAGCGCCCGCCGGGCGCTTCCATGCGCACATCGGCACCCATCAGCACCAGCGGATCGAGAATGCGGCGCATCGGCCGCTTGCGCAGCGAGGCATCGCCATCAAAGCGCGCCTCGATGGCGTGGCCGCCGACCACGCCCATCATCAACCTCGCTCCGGTCCCGGCATTGCCGAAATCTAGGGTCTCCTGTGGTTGCAGCAAGGTGCCGAGCCGCGCACCGGTAACCTGCCAGTGCCCCTCGCCAATGCGCTGGGTTTTCGCGCCCAGGGCCCGCACGGCGGCACCGGTATGCAGCACATCGTCACCTTCGAGCAGGCCGGTGATTTCGGTGGTGCCGGCCGCGAGCAGGCCCATGATAAAGGCCCGGTGAGAAATGGATTTATCGCCCGGCGGCTTTAGGGTGCCCTTGAGGCCAGGCGAACGGGTCGCGCGCAAGGGTGAGGGCTGGGTGGCGGCGCTTTCGGCCATGATCTGCATATTCCTGCTTGCTGCGACAGGCGGCCCTACCATGCGACCCCGGCGCCTGTCACGCCGTCCGCAAGCTGTTCGCACATGGGCTCAGAACGGTTTCACCACGACCAGAATGACGATGAGGATCATCAGCACGGTCGGGACTTCATTGATGATCCGGAAAAACCGCTCGGGGCGCTGGTTGTTGTCGGCGGCAAAATCCTTGGCCATTCTGGAAAACCAACCGTGCATGCCGGACATTATCACCACCAGCGTCAGCTTGGCATGCAGCCAGGGTGCGAGAAAAAATCCGGCTTGCCATGCCATGGTCAGGCCGGTGAGCCACACGACGATCATGGCCGGGAGGGCAATATAGCGCAGCAGGCGACGCTCCATCACCTTGAAGGTTTCTGATTGTTCCGAACCCCTGGCAGCTCCAGCATGGTAGACGAACAGACGCGGCAAGTAGAGCATTGCTGCCATCCAGGATATTACCGCAATAACATGCAGGGCCTTGACCCAGAGATACCAGCTCGCCACTATCCAGCTCCTTAAAAACCTCGAACCCGTTTGAGCATTTGCTCGACATGGGCGATGGGTGTGGGCGGCAGAATGCCGTGCCCAAGATTGAATATATGTCGGCGCCCGGCAAAAGCCTCAAGGATCGTATCCGTGGCGCGATCCAGGGCGGCACCGCCGGCCAGCAGCGCCAGCGGATCGAGATTGCCCTGCACGGTCACATGGCGCGGCAGATTCCGGCTGAGCCAGAACGGATCAGCGGCCGTATCAACACCTATGGCGTCGGCTCCGAGCGTTTCCGCCAGCGTCGCCACCCGCGTGCCGACGCCGCGCGGGAAGGCAATCACCGGAATTTTCGGGTGGCGGGCCCGCAGGCCGGCAATGATGCGCTGCATCGGCATTTCGCACCAGGCCTCAAATTCGCCCGCAGGCAAAACCCCAGCCCATGAATCAAAAATCTGCACGGCATCGACGCCGGCTTCAATCTGCGCGCCGAGCCAGTCAACCGAAGCTGCCACCAGCCGATCGATCAGCCGCGCGAACAAGGCCGGCTGTTGATAGGCCAGCACCCGCGCCGGCGCCTGATCGGGCGTGCCGCGCCCGGCGACCATATAGCTTGCCACCGTCCAGGGAGCGCCGCAAAAGCCGATGAGCGCCTTGTCATCGGCGAGCCCTGCCCGCACTCGCCGCACCGTTTCAAGCACCGGGGCGAGGCGGGTCAGATCAAGGTGATCCTGCAAGGCGGCAAGCCCGCTGTCATCGGTAATCGGCTCAAGGCGCGGACCCTCGCCAGTCTCAAAGCTGACCCGCTGGCCGAGTGCATCAGGCACCACCAGAATGTCGCTGAACAGAATAGCGGCATCAAAGCCGAAGCGCTGGACCGGCTGCAAGGTCGCCTCGGTCGCGAGGTCGGGATTGTAGCAAAATTCCAGAAATGATGGCGCTTGCGCCCGCAAGGCCCGGTATTCCGGCAGATAGCGCCCGGCCTGCCGCATCATCCAGACTGGTGGCGAAGAAGGACTGCGGCCAGAAAGCGTTTCAAGAAATTTCCGCAACCATCGCCCCTGCGCTAAAAAAACTTCCTTGAATCTTTTTATTAAGGCTCTTGTTAGAGCACCCTTTTGCGTTAATCCAGCCGCCTGCACATCTTAAACAGCCGCAATTCCTGCTTATGATGGCGGGAGACTTTATCACCAGCGTGTTGATGATTTTGAAAAATTCAGCAAATTCATAGAGTTATGAAAGCTATAGGCAAATCATGAGCCCTGTATAAGGAGAGGAACCCCGCAATCCACAATTTTCCACCGCCTGCCATGCGCATGATGTCGCATGGGGACGAAATTTCGCGGCTGTCCAGCTTTTGCACAGGGCCGGGCAGCAGCGACCCGGTTTCTCCCGTCTTCCCACAAGGGCCGAGACGTGGTTTGTGAAGAACGGGGACAAGAGGCGATATCGTGAGTCGAAACTATTTTCATCTGCACCTCGTGTCAGACTCGACCGGTGAGACGCTGATCGCGATTTCGCGCGCGGTCGGGGCGCAGTTTCAGGGCATTGGCTCGATCGAGCATATATACCCGATGGTGCGCAATAAATCCCAGCTCGAACGCGTGTTTCGCGAAATCGAGACCTCGCCCGGCATCGTGCTGTTCACGCTGGTTGATGCCGATTTGACGGCGCTGCTGGAGGCCGCGTGCCGCGAACTCGGTGCGCCGTGCCTGTCGGTGCTGCAGCCGATCCTTGGCTTGTTCAACGCCTATCTCGGCACGGCGGCAACGCCACGACCCGGCGCGCAACATCTGCTGAATGCCGATTATTTCAAGCGGATTGACGCGCTGAACTTCACCATGATGCATGATGATGGCCAACAGCACGAGCATCTCGAAGAAGCCGATATCCTGCTGCTCGGCATCAGCCGCACGTCAAAGACACCCACCAGCATCTATCTCGCCAATCGCGGCTACAAGACCGCGAATGTGCCGCTGGTGCCGGGCGTTCCCTTGCCATCTGCTGTCACCAAGGTGCGCCGTCCGCTCATTGTCGGGCTGGTGGCTTCAGCGGAGCGGATCATTCAGATCAGGCAAAATCGCCTGCTGTCGTTGAATGCCGATCATGAGACGCCTTATGTTGACCGCATGGCCGTCAATGAGGAAATCGCTCATTCCCGGCGTCTTTTTGCGGAATATGGCTGGCCGGTGATTGATGTCAGCCGTCGCTCCATCGAGGAGACGGCGGCGGCGGTCATTGATCTTTATGGCGCGCATCGCATGAAATTCATGGTGCAGGCGTGAGCGGCAGCGATTTCTGGTGCCATGAACGGCCGTTGATCCTCGCGTCGCAAAGCGCGACGCGGCTGACGCTGCTACAATCTGCCGGACTGAAACCGCTGACCGTTGCTCCCGATGTCGATGAGCGGGCGCTGGAGGCCGATATGGTAACCCATGAGCCCGCCGCGCTCGCGGGGGCGCTTGCCGGTGCCAAGGCGGCTGAGGTCTCGCGGCGCCATCAGGGGCATGTTGTGATCGGTGCCGACCAGGTGCTGGTTCTGGGGGACAGCTTGCTGCACAAGCCAAGAGACAGGAAGGCTGCAAAAGCACAGCTGATGGCGCTGGCGGCGGCGCCGGTCCATGAACTGGTTTCGGCGGTGGCGGTGTTTCGTGATGGCCAGCGCCTGTGGGCGGATGCCAGCGTCGCGCGGTTGACCATGCGGATGCCGGGTGAGGCTTTCCTCGAACTTTATCTCGACAAGGTCGGCGACAAGGCCCTGAGCAGCGTCGGCGGCTATCAGATCGAAGGCTATGGCATTCAGCTTTTTGACAAAATCGAGGGCGATCATTCGACGATTCTCGGATTGCCGCTGCTGCCCCTGCTGGGTTTTCTGCGAGCAGCCGGTTTCATGATGTCATGACCGATGACGGAACGGGGGCCTGAACCATGCTGATTCTGGGGCTGACCGGTTCGATCGGCATGGGCAAATCGACGACCGCCGGGCTCTTCCGGGAAGCCGGCATTGCGGTGCATGATGCCGATGGCGTGGTGCACCGGCTCTATGCCGGCGAGGCTGCGCCGCTGATCGAGGCCGCTTTTCCCGGCACCACCGGCCCCCAGGGGGTCAACCGCACCGCACTGGGGCGGGCGGTGCTGGGTGATGCTGCGGCGCTGCGCCGGCTTGAGGCGCTGATCCATCCCCTGGTGGCGCACCAGCGTGATTTGTTTTTGGACGAGCAGCGCCGCAAGGGTGCCGCGCTGGTCGTGCTCGACATTCCCTTGCTGTTCGAGACCGGCGGCGAAGCCCTGGTCGATGTCATCATCGTCGTCAGTGCGCCGAAATCTGTGCAAAAGCACCGCGTTCTGGCGCGTCCGGGCATGAATTTGGCGCGGTTCAAGGCCATAATGGCGCAGCAGCTCCCCGATGCGGAAAAGCGTCGCCGCGCCCATTTCGTGCTGGATACCGGGAGCGGCGTTGAACCAACCCGCCGCGCGGTGCAAAGGCTGCTGCGGGCCCTTGCCGGACAGTGAAACCATGCGTGAGATCGTGCTTGATACCGAGACGACCGGCCTCGATCCGCAAAAGGGCGACCGGCTTGTGGAAATCGGCTGTGTCGAGCTGGTCAATCTGATTGCCACGGGCAAGACCTGGCACCGCTATTTCAATCCGCAGCGCGATATGCCGGATGGTGCGTTTCAGGTGCATGGATTGTCAGAAGAGTTTCTCGCCGACAAGCCGTTGTTTGCACAGGAATCCGATGAATTTCTGGCCTTTGTCGGCGATGCGCAGCTGGTGATCCACAATGCCGAATTCGACATGCGCTTCCTGAATGCAGAGCTGGCGCGGATTGGCAAGCCGCTGCTCGATATGGCGCGGGTCACGGATACGCTGGCGCTGGCACGCCGTCGCTTTCCGGGCATGCCGAACAATCTCGATGCGCTCAGCGCCAGGCTTGGCGTCGATACTTCGAAACGCTCCAAGCACGGGGCCCTGATCGATGCGGAAATTCTGGCGGATGTCTATGCCGAGTTGACCGGCAAACGCCAGACGGCACTGGGTCTGGCGAGCGTGGTGCAGGCGGCGGTGCAGGTCGGCACGGCGCGGCGCAGCGAACCATTGCCATCGCGCCTGACCGAGGCAGAGCGCGCCGCCCACGCCGCCTTCATTGCCGAAATGGGCGCAACAGCGCTGTGGCGCCAATATCTCGATACATGACGGCGCGAAGCTCGGCTTCGCATCGTCACATGGGCGCTGTTATTGGGCGCTGTTATTGCGGGCGTTGCAGGGCTGAGGCCGCGCCGGCATCCTGCTGGGTCTGGGCGTTCTGCAGGTAGAGCGCGTGAAAATCGATCGGGTCGAGAAACAGCGGCGGGAAACCACCGGAGCGCACGGCATCGGCAAGGATCTGCCGGGCGAAGGGAAACAGCAGGCGCGGGCATTCGATCATGACGACCGGGTGCAGTTGATCCGCCGGGAAATTGGTCAGGCGGAACAAGCCGGCATAATCGAGCTCGAACTTGAACAACGTATCGGCGCCTGCGCCGGCCGAGCCTTCGAGCAGAAGATTGACCTCAAAATCGGTCTCGCTCACCTGCTTGGCACCGACATTGACCTGAATCTGGATGTTCGGGCCCTTTTCCTGCGGCCCCAGCGAGCGCGGCGCATTGGGGTTCTCGAAGGACAGGTCCTTGGTATATTGCGCCAGGGCCTGCAATTGCGGACCCGCAGCCGGGTTGGCGGCACCATTGGCCGGATTATCGTTCATGTCAGTCCCTATAGGTCAGAATGGAGCGTCAATTCGCGTCGTGATGCACCTCCACCAGCGCTGCGCGAACGGGCAGTGCGGTATCACGGAAACGCACCCCTCACAAGCCGGTTGAGGTAGCTCATGGATCGCGTGGCTCGTTACTGCGCGGCCAGGGGCCCGGTTCCACATGTGACCATTCGTGCGGGGCGAGGTCGATCATGTCCGGCGCGGTCCGGCTCCCTGGCATGCCGCCTAAGCGCCCGGCCAGCATCTGGCGCAGCGAGGGCGCGGACAAAGCCATGCCGACAAGATCGGAGACAAAGCCGGGCACGATCATCAACAGGGCACCGAGGGCTGCCAGCATGCCGTGCAGCATCACGCCATCGGCCGGGGTGTCACGCTCCAGCACGCGGCGCAGGTGCAGGCCCGCCTGCAGGCCAAGGGCGCGCAGCAGCCGGATGCCGATGAGGCTCACCAGCACTTGCAGCAAAATGGCGCCAAACAGGCCGATCTGGTGAACGACGAACACGAAGGTGACGATTTCAGCCAGCGTCCACAGGAGAAAACCGCCAAACAGGAGCGGTGGACGCCGCAAGGGCTGATCGTTCAGCATCATCGCAAAATTGCTCTCAACTTGGCGTCATCGCCATGTTATGGCGTGAAATCACGCCTATATGATATCCTATATGATATGATGAAGGCACGGCCTCAGTGCAAGGTGGAACCGGCAGGTATGGTTGGCGGTGCATGATTGACGCCCCGCTGCCGGCAATTTGGGAATGATGAGATGACAACGTTGATTTTGGCGGCGGTGGCCGCATTCGTGTTGTGGCGCCTGTGGCTGGTGCTGGGCTATCGCACCGGCAATGAACCACCGCCCGGCACGTCCTATCCGCGCGCCATGCCCCGCGATCTCGGCGGTGCCAGCCAGGGTTCCAATGTCACCGTGCTGCCCGGCGCGGCACCGGTCCCCGTCCAGCAACCGGCGCTGGCCGATCCGGCACGCTGGCAGGCCTATGCGCAGCCCGATTCGGCGCTGTGGCAGGGGCTCGATGCCATTGCCGCCCGCGATCCGGAATTTGACCCGAAGGCTTTCCTGCAAGGCGCGCGGGTTGCCTATGAAATGATCGTCAAGGCTTTTGCCGAAGGCGACCGCAAGACCCTTAAAAACCTCTGCTCAACAGATGTTTACAATGATTTTGTCCGCAATCTGGATATGCGTGCGGCAGCCGGTGAGGTCAATTCGCTGACCTTCATTTCGCTCGATGAGCAGACGATCACCCATGCGCAAATCCAGGGCAATGTCGCGCAGCTGACGCTCGAAATTGCGGCGGAAATGATCACCGTGACCCGCGACAAGGCCGGTAGCGTGATCGCCGGCAGTGCCGATGCCATCCATCATGCGCATGACACTTGGACCTATGCGCGCGATGTCACGGCGCGTGACCTCAACTGGCGGCTGGTGGCGACCGGGCCACAAGGCTGAGAGCGGAGCAAGTCGGGGGCGCTCGTGGGATTTGGTGCAGATCTGGCAGCGCGGCTCGCGGCCAAGGGCGGTGGGCTTGCCCGCGGTAACTGGGCGGCCATGCCGCCTGCGGCGCGCGATGATGCGCTGGCATTTGCCGCGGTCTGGGCGCGTCAGGCGGCCGCCCTTGCCGAAGGCCGCCCCGCGTTGCGCGAGGCTGTGGCAGCCGATCCGGCCTTTGTGTCATTTTGCCGCAGCCTTGTGGCGGCCGGCCTGCCGGCCGACGAAGCAGCGGCGCGCGCATGGCTCGAAAGCAATTTCGAGCCGCATCACATTGTGACTGGATCGCCCGGCGGCATGGGCTTGCTGACCGGCTATTACGAGCCGGAAGTGCCGGGAACCCTGCAGCCCGTCAGCAGCGCTTCGACCGCGCTGCGGGCGCGGCCTGCCGATCTTGGCGCTGTGCTGCCCTACCCGACCCGCCGCGAGATCGAAGCCCGGCCTGCGACGCCTGGCGAGGCTCTGGTCTATGTGGCCGATCGCGCCGAAGCCTTTCTCATTCAAGTGCAGGGGTCGGCACGGGTGGTTCTGCCCGACGGGCGGCGCCTGCGCCTGACCTATGCCGGTCGCAATGGCCGGCCCTATACGTCGATCGGACGCATCCTGATCGAGAGCGGTGCCATAGCTGAACGCGACATGTCGCTGGCGACGCTCAAACAATGGCTGCGGCAGGCCGGGCTGAACGAGGGCGAGGCTGGTGCGGCGCTATTGCACCGCAATGAATCATTTGTGTTTTTTGCCATCGATGACAGCCTGCCAGATGAGGCCGGCCCCATAGGTGGCGCGGGTCTGCCGCTGGAGCCGCTGCTATCGATTGCGGTTGACAGGACATTGTTCAGTTATGGCCTGCCCTTCATCATCGAGGCTGACCTGCCCTGGCGCACGCCTGCGCCCGAGGCGTTCGGGAAGCTGATGCTGGCGCAGGACACCGGCTCGGCTATTGTCGGCCCGGCGCGGGCTGATATATTTTTCGGCACCGGCGCAAGCGCCGGTGTGCGGGCGGGTGACATAAGGCACCCGGCGCGCTTCAGTGTGCTGCTGCCCAAAGGATTGGCGTGATGGCCCATGAGGACAACAGCCCCCCGCGGCGTGGCCAGCGCCAGTTGCGGCCCGAAGAGATCGACCTGTGGTTGCAGGTGGTGGCGAAAATCAAACGCCGCAACGGAGCGAAGTTGCCGACGGCACTGATGACGCTGCCTTTGGCGCCGAAGCCGGCCCGGCAGCCCGCCAGCAAGCCGGCAGCGCCGCGCTATGTGGCAGAGCCCTATCAAGCCGCACCGCCAGCGCATCAAGCGCCGCGCAGCACGCATTTGCCTACACTTGATGCGCCTTTGCGCAAGCAGCTGAAGCGCGGCCGGGCGGAGATCGAGGGGCGGCTCGACCTTCACGGCATGCGGCAGGAACAGGCGCACCAGAGCCTGCGGCACTTTATTATCGGGGCGCAGGCGCGCGGCGCGCGGGTGGTGATGGTGGTGACCGGCAAGGGCGGCAGCATGGCCGGTGACGTCCACGAGCGCGGTATCCTGCGCCGCATGACGCCGTTCTGGCTGCAGGCTGCCGATCTGCGGCCGCTGATCATCGGCATCGAGGCGGCCGCGCCGCACCATGGCGGCGAGGGGGCGCTCTACATTCATTTGCGCCGTCGCGCTTGACCTTTCCGGGCAGGCAGTGCCAAGGCCTGTGTGAACCCGTGGTTTCAAAAAGGCGCGATTATGTCCACCAAATTTGATGTACTTGGCATTGGCAACGCCATTGTCGATATTATTTCCCGTGTTGATGATGATTTCCTGATCCGTGAAAATATCCTCAAAGGCGGCATGACGCTGATCGATGAGGAGCGCGCGGCGCACCTGCTGGCGCTGGCACCGCAACCGGTGATGATGTCCGGCGGGTCGGCGGCCAACACTATAGCTGGCCTCGCCGGATTCAAGGCGCGCACCGCCTATATTGGCAAGGTGCGCGATGATGTGCTGGGGGCTGATTTTGCCCGCGATATTCACGATCAGGGCGTGGCCTATCATACCGAGCGGGCGACGGAGGGTGCTGCCACGGCGCGTTGCTTCGTGATGGTGACGCCGGATGGCCAGCGTTCCATGTGCACCTATCTCGGCGCCTGCCAGAACCTGTCCGAAGCCGATGTCAATGACAAGGATGTGGCCGCCGCCGGGATCATTTATCTCGAAGGCTATTTGTGGGATCCGCCTGCGGCCAAGGAGGCCTTTGTGAAGGCCTCGCGCCTGGCGCATGCCCACCAGCGCCGGGTCGCGCTCAGCCTGTCCGACGCCTTTTGCGTCGAGCGTTATCGCGGAGAGTTTCTCAACCTCATGCGCACCGGCCTCGTCGATATTGTCTTTGCCAATGATGCCGAGGTCAAATCGCTGTTCCAGACCGACAATCTTGCCGAGGCGCTGGCTGCCCTGCGTAAGGAACGCTGCCTGACGATCGTCACCCATGGCGCGGCCGGCTCGCATGTCATCGCGGCGGATGAAATCACCTCAGTGCCGGCTTCGGCGGTTGAGCAGGTGATCGATACCACCGGTGCCGGTGATCTTTATGCGGCCGGCTTCATGCTCGGCCTCGCGCAGGGGCGCGACCATGCCACCTGCGCCAGACTGGGCGGCGCGGCGGCGGCGGCGATCATTCAGCAGATAGGTGCAAGGTTGCCGACGACTATGCGCGAGCAGGCTCTGGCCTGAGCCAACCCCTTGATTTTGGGTTGCGGTGGCGCATCTTGGGTCTATCCGGAGATCCCAGATGGACAGATGCTTTTATAAGGCCTTGAACGGACCAGCTTTTGGCCTCGTGCTGCTGATGGCAGGCACGGGGCCGCTGCGCGCTGAGCCCGGGGTCCTGTCAGCGACCATCACGCCGGCCAATACCCGCATCGGTTTTACCATCAACGGCATCGGCTGGCCGCAAACCAGGGGTGTGTTTGATGCCTTCAAGGGCCGCCTGCGGGTTGATTTTGCGCATCCGGCAAAGAGCTTTGTGTCCGTTGATATCCGCGCCGCATCGGTCGATGCCGGCGGTGCCTCGATCACCTCCTACATCAAAAGTTCGGCGATGCTGGATGTGGCGCAACACCCCGCCATGAATTTTCGCTCGACATCGGTGCGCCGGACCAGCGCACACAGCGTGGCGCTCACCGGGCTCCTGTCATTCTTCGGGGCGACACATCCGGTGACTTTCACGGTACGGGTGCTGTCGAAGCCGGGGCAGCGTCCGCTGGCCTTTGTAGCGACCGGGGCGATCCAGCGCTCGGCTTTCGGTTTCATTTCCGGCCAGCCGCTGATTTCCGACACCGCCCGGATTACCATTGCCTCGCGAGGCCGCGGGCTGTGAGCGCGGGTGCGCGCTGGAGCCGGGCGCAGCGCTGGAGCCATCAGCTTTCCGGCGCAGCCATTCTGGCGGCTCTCGTCGGCGCCATCGTTATGAACCGGCTGGTCAGCGACCAGGGCCTGCGGTTTATGCTCTATCAGGTGCACAAGACGCTTGGCATTGTGGCGCTAGTGCTGGTTTTATGGCGGATCGGTGTGCGCATGCGCATGCCGCTGCCGACTCCGATCCGTCCTGCCTGGCAAAACAGCCTGTCGGTGGCGACCCACCGGCTGCTTTACGTGCTGATCTTCATCATTCCGCTTACAGGCTGGGCGATGATTTCGGCCTCGCCGCTGAAGATCCCGACGCGGATTTTCGGGCTGGTGCCGTTGCCTGATATTCTGCCCACAAGCCTGCCGCTCTATCTCGCCTTGCTCAAGGCCCATGCCTGGCTCGGCTGGGCGCTGGGGGCGGTGCTGGTGTTGCACATCACCGGCGCGCTCGCCCATGTGAGGGACGGCACGTTCGCGTCGATCTGGCGTGCGCCGCGGCCGCCGGTCTAGCTTTCGAGCACTTGCTTTGAGGCGACGGTGGAATCGGCCTTCAGGCGATAGACCAGCGGCACGCCGGTGGCGAGTTCCATGCTCGGGATGGTTGCCGGGGTCAGGCGGTCAAGCACCATCACCAGGGCGCGCAAGGAATTGCCGTGAGCGGCAACCAGCACGCGTTTGCCCTGCAGCACCGCCGGCAGGATATGCTGGCAGTAATAGGGCAGCACCCGCGCCACAGTATCGCGCAGGCTCTCGCCGCCGGGCGGAGCTATATCATAGGAGCGCCGCCACAGATGCACCTGATCCTCGCCCCATTTTTTGCGGGCGTCATCCTTGTTGAGTCCGGCAAGATCGCCATAATCGCGCTCGTTAAGCGCCTGATTGGCGATGGTGGCAAGGCCCGTCTGGCCCAGTTCAGCCAGAGCCAGCTGCAAGGTGTTCTGGGCGCGCACGAGGTCGGAGGTGAAGGCCTGATCGAAGCGCAGCCCAAGCCTTGCCAGCCTTTGCCCAGCGGCCCTGGCTTCCTCGATGCCTTGCGGCGTCAAATCGGGATTGCGCCAGCCGGTAAACAGGTTCTTCAGGTTCCAATCACTTTGACCGTGGCGAACCAGCACCAGTAGGTGATCCATCGTTGCTACCTTCTCGTTGAAATCTCAGGATTCTTTGAGGCCAAGGACGTCGAGCATGTCGTAGAGTCCGGGCTTTTTGCCATGTCCCCAGAGCGCGGCGCGCAAGGCACCGGCCGCAAACAGGCTGCGGTCCTCGGCGCGATGGGTGAGCTCGATGCGCTCGCCGGCGCCGGCAAATATCACGGTGTGGTCTCCAACCACGGAACCACCGCGCAAGGTCGCAAAGCCAATGTCGCCGGATTTGCGGGCGCCGGTATGGCCATCGCGCTGGCGTACGGCATGTTCCGCCAGCTTGATCCCGCGGCCCGCTGCGGCAGCCTCGCCCAGCATCAGCGCGGTTCCCGAGGGGGCATCGACCTTCATGCGATGGTGCATTTCCAGAATTTCTATGTCGAAATCGGCACTGAGGGTGCGCGCCACGCGCTCGACCAGCGCCGCCAACAGGTTGACGCCAAGGCTCATATTGCCTGAGCGGATGATGACGGCATGGCGTGCGGCGGCACGGACATGTTCGAGATCGGCCTCGCTCATGCCGGTGGTGCCCAGCACATGCACGATCCGCGCCTGTGCGGCATATTTTGCCAGCGTGACACTGGCGGCCGGCACGGTGAAATCGATGATGCCATCGGCATGCAACATGGCTTCCAGCGGGTCGGCCGAGATGTTGATGCCGAGCTTTCCGCAGCCTGCCAGCAGCCCGGCATCCTGGCCAAGGGCAATGGAGCCCGGCGCTTCGAGGGCACCGCTGAGCTTGACACCGGGAGCATCGTGGATCGCCTTGATCAGCATCCGTCCCATGCGCCCGGAAGCGCCTGCCACGACAAGCCGCAAGTCTGTCACAAAACCCTCCTCTGATTGCGCTAAGTCTATAGAACGATGCTGCGGCAATGAAAAGCGTGGCGCCGGTGCGAGGCTTGCATCGCCACCTTGCCTTCATTATGCCGTGGCTCACGCCATTTGCGCCGCCAATAACATGAAAGTCATGGGTCAATGACCGATTTGACACCGCTTGACGAGGATTTCCTGCCTGTCTCCGGCTTTGTCGTGCCCCGGTTTGCCGGCCCCTCGACTTTCATGCGCCTGCCGATGCTGAGCCGCGATGAGGCCATGGCCCGCAAGGTCGATATCGGCCTGATCGGCGTGCCCTGGGACAATGGCACCTCCAATCGCGCCGGGGCGCGGCACGGCCCGCGCGCCTTGCGGGATGCTTCGACCATGGTGCGGATGTTCAATCAGGCGACCGGGGTTCACCCGTTTCATATGGCCCGCTGCGCCGATCTTGGCGATGCCCCGGTCAATCCTGTGAACTTGATGGATGCGCTGGCGCAACTGACCTCGTATTTCGCCGAAATTGCCGCAAGCGGGATCGTGCCGCTGTCGTTTGGCGGGGACCATTTGACCAGCCTGCCGGTTCTGCGTGCGCTCGGGCGGCATGGGCCGCTCGGCATGATCCATTTTGATGCGCATACGGATTTTTACGACACCTATTTCGGTGATTTCCGCTATGCTCATGGCACGCCTTTCCGCCGCGCGTTGGAAGAGGGCCTGCTCGATCCGCGCCGGATCGTGCAGATCGGCCTGCGTGGCACCAGCGTGACGGGCGAGGATGTCGCGTTTGCGAGGTCGCAGGGCGTGCGGCTGTTCTTCATCGAAGAGGTCATGGAAGTTGGCGCCGAGGCGGTGATGCGCGAGGCCCGGGCCGTCGTTGGCGACGCACCCACCTATGTCTCGTTCGATATTGATGTGATCGACCCGTCGCAGGCACCCGGCACCGGCACACCGGAGATTGGCGGCATTTCCACTTTTATGGCCCAGCAGATGCTGCGGGGCCTTGCCGGGCTCAATCTTGTGGGCGCGGATCTGGTCGAAGTGTCGCCACCCTTCGATAGCAACGGCCTCACCGCCTGGACCGGGGCGAGTCTCGGCTTTGAAATACTCTGCCCGCTGGCCCTCGCCGTGGCGCGGGCACGAGCTATATCTACAGATTGATTGCAATTAATCACAAGGGGCTTGTTTCATGGGACATCAGATTGAACTGGCGACCGCCGACGGAACCAGAATTGCCGCCTACCGCGCGGCACCGACGGGCAAACCGCGTGGCAGCGTGGTGATCTTGCAGGAAATATTCGGGGTCAACGCGCATTTCCGGTCGGTTGCCGATCGCTATGCCGCCGATGGCTATCTCGCCATAGCTCCGGCCCTGTTCGACCGTGCCGAGCGTGGCGTCGAACTGGGCTATGATCAGGCGGGGCGCGAAAAGGGCTTTGCGCTGCTCAAGGCGATTGATCCGGCCAAGACCTTGCTCGATATCCAGGCGGCCATCGATGCCGGGCGCGAGGCCGGCCGCGTCGGGCTGGTGGGGTTTTGCTGGGGTGGCACGCTGGCCTTTGCGGCGGCCTGCCATCTTTCCGGCCTTGATGCGGCGGTAGGCTATTATGGTGGCGGCATTGCCGGACGCCTTCAGGACAAGCCGAAAATTCCGCTTATGCTGCATTTTGGCGATCAGGACCAGAGCATCCCGCTGAGCGATGTCGAAAAGGTCCGCGCTGCGCTGCCGCAAGTGCCGGTCTATGTCTATCATGCCGGACATGCGTTCAACCGCGATGTCGCGCCGAGCTATGACAAGCCGAGCGCCGACCTTGCCCTGGAACGCACCAGGGCCTTTCTGGCGCAATCCATGAAAGTGTGAAATGAGGTTGCACAGGCTCGCGATGCTGTGCCCTTGTAACGCGCCGGATTTTTGTGTTGAAAGAGGTTGGTTGATCTAAAATGACAAGGCAGGGCTTTGTTGGTCAGGAACACCTCGAAACGCAGTCTGATGGCGCGGCTATGGCCACGTCGTTTCGAGGACGCATCAGCGATTCCAGATATGGCGAGGGGAATCCCTCCGGAGCTTCTCCCGCTTGATCTCAATGCATCTTTTGACAAGCCGGTGCCGGCCTTGAGCCCGGCGCCGGACGCGGCCCTCGAAGGCCAGGGCATTCTCGGCGCCTTCAACCTTGGCAAGTCCTACGGGCTGCGCCAGGTAGTGAAGGATGTCAGCCTGCATGTGCGCCAGGGTGAGGCTGTAGGCCTGCTCGGCCCCAACGGGGCGGGCAAGACGACAGTCTTTTACATGATCACCGGCCTGCTTCGCCCCGATAAGGGTTTGATCAGTCTGGAAGGGCATGATGTCACGGCGCTGCCGATGTACCGGCGGGCGCGGCTTGGCATCGGCTATCTGCCGCAGGAAGCCTCGATTTTCCGGGGTCTCAGCGTCGAGAACAATATCCGCGCCATTCTTGAGGTGACCGAGCCGAACCGCGACCTGCGCGAGCAACGGCTCGAACAATTGCTCGATGAATTCGACATCAAGCGCCTGCGGGCCTCGCCGGCCATGGCGCTTTCGGGCGGCGAGCGGCGGCGTTGCGAAATCGCCCGGGCGCTGGCCGGCAATCCGGTGTTCATGCTGCTCGACGAACCCTTTGCCGGCATTGATCCCATTGCGGTGGGCGATATCCAGAGTCTGGTGCGCCAGCTCACCACCCGTGGCATCGGTGTACTGATCACCGACCACAATGTTCGCGAAACGCTGGGTTTGATCGACCGTGCCTATATCATCCATTCCGGCCACGTCCTCACCGAAGGCACGCCGGCTGAAATCGTCGCCAACCCCGAGGCGCGGCGGCTTTATCTTGGCGAAAGCTTCCGCATGTGAGGCGATGGCAGGTTCTTAACCCTGTAGGGATTTACGGCCCTGCAAGGCTGGCATCATTGCAGATATTCGGCTAAGCAAGAACCGGGCCGTTTATTGATTTCGGGCTCAGATGCGTCTTTTCGAGTTTGCTGATGGCCATGTCACCTCGCCTTGTCATGCGTACCAGCCAGTCGCTGGTCATGACGCCGCAATTGCTGCAAGCCATCCGCCTGCTGCAGTTTTCGAGCCTGGAACTGGCAACATTTGTCGACGCGGAACTTGAGCGCAACCCGCTGCTGGAGCGTATAGATACCAGCGAGGCGCCGCTGAACGAGGCGGCTTTCGAGGCCGCGGAACCGCAGGCTGCGCCCGATTGGGCGAGCAGCACCATCGAAATCGATGCCGGACGGCTGGCGGAAAATCTTGGCACCGGCCTCGACAATGCCATTGAGCCGGATGCGGCGCCGGCGCGCTCGCAGGATCCCTTCACCTCAAGCCAGCCCCTGACCACGGGGCAATGGTCGGCGGGCGGCGGTGGAAGCGCCGAGGCGCAGGATATCGAAGCCTTTGTTGCCGAGACGATTTCCCTGCAGGAGCACCTGCAGCGACAATTGGCGCTGGCTACCAGCGATCCGCTCGAACGGGCCATCGGCCAGGTGCTGATCGATGGCATTGATGAAGCTGGCTATCATACGGAGCCTTTGGGCGAAATCGGGCAGCGGCTGGGCATTTCGGAGCAGAAGGTCGGGCAGGTGCTGAAACTGCTGCAGGGATTTGAGCCTGCCGGTATTGCCGCGCGTGACCTTGCCGAATGCCTTGCGCTGCAATTGATCGAGCGCAATCGCTTTGATCCGGCGATGCAGGCTCTGGTTGCGCATCTGCCGCTGCTCGCCAAGCGCGAATTTGGACAATTGCGCCGCCTTTGCGGTGTCGATGACGCTGATCTCGCCGATATGATCGCGGAGATAAGGCGGCTCGATCCCAAGCCCGGGCGCGCCTTTGCCTCAGCGCCGATGGCGCCGGTGATCGCCGATGTGCTGGTGAGTGCTGCGGCCGACGGCGGCTGGCAAGTGGAGCTGAACCAGGACGCACTGCCGAAATTATTGGTAAACCAGAGCTATGCCGCCCGCATCACCCGCGGCGGCGTTGCCGAACACGACCGGCTTTTCATCAATAATTGCCTGCAAACGGCGACATGGCTGACCAAGAGCCTTGAGCAGCGCGCCAAGACCATTCTGAAAGTGGCGACAGAAATCGTCCGCCAGCAGGACGGGTTTCTCACCTATGGCATTGCGCATTTGCGTCCGCTCAACCTCAAGACCGTGGCGGCCGCCATCAGCATGCACGAATCGACCGTGTCGCGTGTAACGGCCAGCAAATATATGGCGACGCCGCGCGGCCTGTTCGAGCTGAAATATTTCTTCTCCGGCGGCATTGCGTCAGGCGATGGCAGTGAGGCGCGCTCCAGCGAGGCCGTGCGGCACCGCATTCGCGAATTGATCGATGCTGAGTCGGTCGAGGACGTGCTCTCTGACGATGCGCTCGTGGCGCGGCTCAAATCCGAAGGCATCGATATTGCCCGGCGCACGGTGGCGAAATATCGCGAAAGTCTGCGTCTGGCTTCATCTGCGCAAAGGCGGCGCGAAAAGCGCGCGCTGATGTCCAGACGCGCGTCATGATGCAGGTTTAATACAGTCACCCGAAGGAGCCTTGATGCGCCATCCCAGCCGCCGCGACGCCTTGAAAACTTCCGCCGCCGCGGCGCTGGCGGCAACGACCCTGCCGGCGCTGGCCACGCCCGCCGCCACGGGCACCGAAGCCTACGGCATGTCGAGCTTTGGCGATCTCGCCGAGCCTGCTAATTTCAGCCATTTCAATTATGTCAACCCGCAGGCCCCGAAAGGCGGCGCGCTGGTGATCCAGCTTACCAATACCACCGGCAATCAAGCTTTCGACACGTTCGATACCCTGAATATTTATGTGTTCAAGGGCAATGGCGCGGCCGGCATGGACACCACCTTCGACACGCTGATGACCGGATCAGCCGATGAACCCGATGCGCTCTACGGGCTTCTGGCGCAAAGCGTTGCCATCAGTGCCGACAAGCTCACCTACCGCTTTCGCCTCGACCCGAGGGCGCGGTTTCATGATGGCAGCAAGGTCACGGCCGGCGATGTGGCGTTTTCGCTCAATATCCTGAAAACGCAGGGTCATCCGGCGCTGCGCATCCCGCTGGACAAGATGACCGGCGCCCGCGCGGAAGGCGATGACATTGCCGTGGTGACGCTCGACAAGGCGCGCTCGCGCGATTTGCACCTGTTTATCGCCAGCTTGCCGATATTTTCAGCGAAATGGTGGAAGGGTCGCGATTTTCAGGCCTCGACGCTCGATGCCCCGCTCGGCTCGGGGCCCTACAAGGTACGGCGCTTCGATACCGGCCGCAGCATCGAATTTGAGCTCGTCGCGGATTATTGGGGCAAGGACCTGCCGGTCAATGTCGGCCAAAATAATTTTGCCGTCGTGCGCTATGAATATTTCCGTGATCGCACCGCCGCCTTTGAGGCTTTCAAAGCCGGAAGCTTGAATTTTCGCCAGGAGTTCACGGCGAAGATCTGGCATACGAGCTATGATTTTCCGGCGATTGCATCAGGTGCCGTGAAGCACGAGGCGCTGCACAGCGGCCGGCCGGTGCCGACGCAGGGCTGGTTCTTCAATACCAGGCACCCGGTGCTCGGTAATCGCCAGGTGCGCGAAGCCATCGGGCTGCTGTTCGATTTTGAATGGACCGACCGCACCATCATGTATTCGAGCTATAAAAGGCTGGTGTCATTGTTCCAGAATTCGCCGATGATGGCGACGGGCAAGCCCGATGCGGGTGAACTGGCGCTGCTGGAGCCCTTCCGCGCCAAGCTTGATCCTGCGGTTTTCGGCGAGGCCTATGTGCCGCCGGTTTCGGATGGCAGCGGCTCTGATCGCGCCTTGCTGCAGCAGGCCAACAACATGCTGCTCAACGCCGGGTGCACGCGGCGCGGCGCGGCGCTGCTGGACCCGCAAGGCGCGCCGTTGAAGCTGGAATTTCTCGATTCCAGCCCGGCCCTGCAGCCCCATACCGAGCCGTTTATCGCTAATCTGCGCCGGCTCGGCATCGATGCCACGGCCCGCATCGTCGATGTCGCGCAATATCAGCAGCGATTGAACCAGTTTGAATTTGATATCATCGCCCTGGCGCAAAGCGGCACCCTGACGCCTGGCGATTCCATGCGCGTGCAATTCGGCTCGCAAGCTGCGAAGACGCCGGGCTCACAAAATTATGCCGGCGTTGCCGATGTTGTGCTCGATCACCTGATCGGGCGCATCGCCGATGCCAGGGATCGCGCTGCGCTTACGGTAGCCGCCAGAGCCTTCGACCGGGTGTTTCGCGCCGGGCATTACTGGGTGCCGATGTGGTATACGGACAAGCTGTGGTTTGCGTGGCGCAACGAGTTTGACCGTCCGGCCCGGCAACCCAAATATGACCCGGGCGCGCCCGGAACCTGGTGGTGGGATGCCAAAAAGGCAGCGGCGCTGCCGGGCAAGTAATCGCGGCCTTCACCGGGTTACGGGCAAGTGCAGCGGGCAGGGCTTACAATTATGTTGCAAAATTACCACGCCGCCCGAGGATCGCACGACCGCCTGCCAAATAGGCAATTTATGCCCCTTTTCAGCCATAAAGCACGCGCGTTAAGAGGGGGTAATTTCCGATTAATAAGGATTTTGGCGCAAAAATCGCTGCACCGCGCGAACAAGCCGGGTGCGCCGCAAATGGGCCGGTCTGGACGCGTCGAAATAGATTGAAAGTGGAGTGCCATGGACGCCCGTAATTTCGACAAGAAGAAACTGCCCAGCCGCTATGTCACTGAAGGGCCTGCCCGCGCACCGCACCGCTCCTATCTTTATGCCATGGGTCTGACCCGTGAGCAGATTCACCAGCCGCTGGTTGGCGTGGCTTCCTGCTGGAATGAAGCTGCTCCCTGCAACATCTCGCTGATGCGCCAGGCGCAGGCGGTGAAAAAGGGCGTGTCCGCTGCCGGTGGCACGCCGCGTGAATTTTGCACGATCACCGTGACTGACGGCATTGCCATGGGCCATCAGGGCATGAAATCCTCGCTGGTGTCGCGCGATCTGATCGCTGATTCGGTCGAATTGACAATGCGCGGGCATTGCTATGATGCGCTGGTCGGCCTTGCCGGCTGCGACAAATCACTTCCGGGCATGATGATGTCGATGGTGCGCCTCAACGTGCCGTCGATTTTCATTTATGGCGGCTCGATCCTGCCGGGCAATTTCCGTGGCCAGCAGGTGACGGTGCAGGATCTGTTCGAGGCCGTGGGCAAGCATTCGGTCGGTGACATGTCGAACGAAGACCTTGACGAGCTGGAATCGGTCGCCTGCCCTTCGGCCGGGGCTTGCGGCGCGCAATTCACCGCCAACACCATGGCGACCGTGTCGGAAGCCATCGGCCTCGCGCTGCCCTATTCGGCAGGTGCGCCAGCCCCTTACGAGATTCGTGACCGGTTTTGCATGACGGCGGGCGAGATGGTGATGGATCTCATCGCCCGCAATATCCGCCCGCGCGATATTGTCACCCTGAAATCGCTGGAAAATGCCGCAACCGTGGTCGCGGCCTCAGGCGGCTCCACCAATGCCGCCCTGCATCTGCCGGCCATCGCCCATGAATGCGGCATCAAGTTCGATCTTTTCGATGTCGCCGAAATTTTCAAGCGCACGCCCTATATTGCCGATCTCAAGCCCGGCGGACGCTATGTCGCCAAGGACATGTTCGAGGCCGGCGGCATCCCGCAGCTCATGAAAACCCTGCTCGATCACGGTTTCCTTCATGGCGATTGTATGACTGTGACCGGTCGTACAATTGCCGAAAACATGGAGCAGGTAAAATGGAACTCGCATCAGGACGTGGTGCGTCCGGCCAATAAACCGCTCAGCCCCAATGGTGGCGTTGTTGGACTTAAAGGCAATCTCGCGCCCGAAGGGGCGATTGTGAAAGTTGCTGGCATGACGACGGAACAGTTGAAATTTTCCGGCCCGGCCCGCTGCTTCGACACAGAAGAAGAATGTTTCGAGTGTGTGCGCAAGCGTGGCTACAAGCAGGGTGATGTGTTGGTGATCCGCTATGAAGGGCCGCGCGGCGGCCCGGGCATGCGCGAAATGCTCGCCACCACCGCTGCGCTTTATGGCCAGGGCATGGGCGACAAGGTGGCGCTGATTACCGACGGGCGCTTCTCGGGCGCTACACGCGGCTTTTGTGTCGGCCACGTCGGGCCGGAAGCGGCGGTCGGTGGACCGATCGCGCTGCTGCAGGACGGCGACATTATTGATCTTGATGCCATCAATGGCACGCTTTCCGTGCGACTGAGCGCGGATGAGCTGGCGGCCCGGCACGCAAGCTGGAAGCCGCGAACGACTGATTATGGCTCGGGGGCGATCTGGAAATACGCTCAGGTGGTGGGTCCCGCCGTCAATGGCGCGGTAACTCATCCTGGCCATGCAGGAGAGACGCATGTCTATGCGGATATCTGATCGAGCCGCTGTTGTCGGCACGTTTGTTGTCGGCCTGTGCATGTCGCTTCCGGCTTTCGCGCTGGACGGGTCAACGACTCCAGCCAACAAGCCTTTTGCGTTGCCGGGGCATTTCCGCAACAATGAGGATGCGCTGCAGCAGGGCCTGAAGGCCGATCAGGCCGGAGATGTGCCGTTCACCTTGAAAGCGCTTGGCTATGCCGCCGCCCATGGGCAATCCATCGCCCGATGGAAACTGGCGCATATGTATGCCGATGGTGAAGGCGTCGATCGCGACGACCTGAAGGCTTTCCATTATTATCGCGACATCATCACGTCCTATCGCCAAAGCGACAATGATGGCCGCGACCGCGCGGCGGTTTCAAGCGCCTATGTCGCCCTCGGGGCCTATTTGCTGCGCGGTATTCCCGGCACCAATGTTAAACGCGATCCGCATATGGCCATGCGGATGTTTCAGGTGGCGGCGACGGTTTTCCGCAATCCCGACGCGCAATATAATCTGGCGCAGATGTTCCTGAACGGCGAAGGCGTCGCGCACGATCCGCGGCAGGCGGCCGGATGGCTCAGCCTCGCAGCGGCCAAGAACCATTGCGCCGCGCAGGCATTGCTGGGGCGGATTTTGTTCAATGGCGGCCATGATGTCGTGCGCCAGCGCGCCAAGGGCCTGATGTGGTTAATGCTGGCCCGCAAAGGCGCTGTGGACCCGGTCAAGGATGGCTGGATTATCGCGCTTTATAACAAGGCCATGGCAGCGGCCTCGGATGATGATCGCCAGGCAGCTCTGGCCTATCTTTCAGACCGCAAGCATCACATCAATTAAGTCTGATCCGCAGGGGCACATGGTCCGAGGGTTTTTCGCCCTCGCGCATCGCCCGGTCGATGACGACACTGACGAGCCTGTCAGCCGCCTGCGCGGACAGCAGGGCGTGATCGATCCTTATGCCGTTGTTGCGCTGGAAAGCACCGGCCTGATAATCCCAGAATGTATAAAGCCCGGGTTCGTCAGAGACTGCCCGCAGCGCATCGGTGAAGCCGAGGTTGAGCAACTGGCGAAAGCGTTGCCGGGTCGCGGGAAGGAACAACGCATCTTCCAGCCACTGGCTGGGGTCCCGGGCGTCCCGGCTTTCCGGAATGACATTGAAATCACCCGTCAAGACAAGCGCTTCCTCATAGCTCAGCAGTTTTTTCGCATGGCGGGCCAGTCGCTCCATCCAGGCCAGCTTGTAGGTATATTTCTCGGTACCGGCGGGATTGCCGTTGGGAAGATAGAGACAGCCGACGCGCACCACGCCGCGCTCGTCGGGGATGACCGCCTCGACATAGCGGCTCTGGTCATCGGTGGCGTCACCGGGCAGGCGGGGCTCGACATCCATCGGTCTGGTCGAAAGGATGGCGACGCCATTAAAGCCCTTCTGGCCATGAACGGCGCAATTATAGCCCAAGGCCTCGATTTCAGCGCGGGGAAAGGCCTCATCGACGCATTTCAGCTCTTGAAGGCACATGACTTCGGGATGGACGTCTTCGAGATATTTCAGCAGATGTCCCAGCCGCTGGCGCACTGAATTGACGTTCCAGGTGACGATTTGCATGGCAAGTCCTCAAAGGTGCTGACGCATCCCTGCACGTCGGGGCCGAAGTTTCAACCCCAGCGGCGCTGCGCCCACATCCACTGCGAGGGCGTGGCGCGAATATCCGCTTCAAGGGCATTCTGAATGGCCTGGGTGAGTTCGCGAATGTCGCTGTCGCGGTCAGGCGTGTAGACCAGCGGTATCTGCGTCAGGCGCAGGCTGAAGCGCACATGCGGCAGGCGCACCATGGTGGCCACGAACAGCGGGCGCTGATATTGCCGGGCGACCAGCGCCGGAAAGCCGGAGGTCGGGGCCGGCCGTCCGAAGAACGTCACCGGCACGCCATCGTGCATCGGCATGTCGGCCATGATGAACAAGGCGCCGCCATCGCGGACATGGCGCAGCATCTTGCGCGCGCCCTCGCCATCCTTCGGCCAGACGCCGCCGCCATTGACGGCCTGGCGCATTTTCAGAATGTCGGCATCTACCAGCGGGTTATGGGCCTTTTGGTAAATGCCGGCCGGCCTCATGCCCAATTGCGTCGCGGGCAGGCCGCCGATCTCCCAATTGCCGATATGGCCAAAGCAGAACACGCCAGCCCCGCCCTGCGCTGCCACCCTTGCCAGCACGTCGGGTTGCTGGAGCGTGATGCGCCCTTCGCGGGCAATGTCGGCCATGCGGAAGGCCTCGGCAAAGGTGCGCCCGAGGTTTTCCCACATCTGCACCAAGATGGCCTCGCGCGCCTGCGCAGGGAGCTCGGGCATGGCTGCGGCAATGTGCAGGCGCGCGCGCCGGTGGCGCTTGAGGTGTGGCGCGATCAGCCGCCAGAGCTTGCCGCTGAGGCCGGAGGCCTGTTCGACCGAAAGCGCGCCGAACAGCGCGCCCGCCAGGCGAAACCCGAGATATTCAATCCGGTGCTTGATGCTGATCGACGGGCGTCGTGCCGCCATCGGCGACGAGGCGGACTCATGCTGGGGTGATGTCAAGCCGGCGCGCTCCACTCACCTGCGCCGGGCATATCGGTCAACAAGGCTCGACCTCCATGAGCTAGCGGCCCGCCTCCAACCGGATGATACGGCAGGCATCGCCTTTCTTGCCGGCGGGCGCGTGCGGTGCCCGTACCAGCAGGCATTCGGCTTCGGCGAGCACCCGCAGCATGGAACTGTCCTGCACGCCAAAGGCGGTGACGACCGGCAGATTCTCGCCATTGAGCCGCGAGGTGGCGCGGACATAATCCTCGCGCCCATCATTGGCGGGCATGTCGGCGCCAAGCACGCCCGCCACGGTAATATCACGGCCGGCATCGGTGTCGCCGCTCAGGGCGCGCACCAGCGGCTGCAGGAACAAATGGCCGCAGACGATTGAGGAGACCGGGTTGCCGGGCAGGCCGAGAATATGCATCGCCCCGAGGCTGCCATGGATCAGCGGCTTGCCTGGCCGCATGGCAATGCGCCAGAAATGCAGGTCCATGCCTTCACGGGTCAAGGCCGATTTCACGAGATCATGATCGCCGACCGAGGCACCGCCCAGCGTCACCAGCACATCGGCGCTGGCGGCACGGGCGGCAAGAATGCCAGCTTCCAGGGCGGCAAAACTGTCGGCCGCAATGCCAAGATCAATCGGCTCGCCACCGGCCGCCAGCACATGTGCGGCAATGGCGAAAGAGTTCGAGGCGACAATCTGGTCAGGGCCCGGCGGCGTGCCCGGGCGCACCAGCTCATCGCCGGTCGCCAGAATGGCCACGCGCGGCCGGCGCACCAGCGGCACATGGCCGTGGTTCATCGCAGCTGCCAGCGCCAGTTCCGCCGCACCGAGCCGGCGCCCGGCCCTGAGCAAGATCTCGCCGGTCGAGAAATCAAGGCCGGCGGCGCGCACGCTGCGCCCGGAGGTCACCGGCTGCTGCAGGCAGATGGCGTCGCCGTCGCGGGTCACCAGTTCCTGCATCTGCACGGCGTCGGCGCCGGGTGGCACGATCGCGCCGGTAAATATCCGCACGGCTTCACCGCGTTGCAGCGTGCCGTGGAAGCGGTGTCCGGCCGATGATGTGCCGACGACCTTCAGCCGCTGCGACGGATCGGTGCCATCGCGGGCATCGAGCGCGTAGCCGTCCATGGCCGATACCGGTTCGGGCGGCTGGGTGCGCGTGCTGGCGAGATCAAGCGCCAGCGTGCGCCCCCAGGCCTGCGCGAGGGGGACGTTTTCGGTTTCGAGGGGGCGGGCGCGCGCCAGCACGCCGGCCAGGGCCTCAGCCACGCTGATCAATTTCGCCTCATCCACGCGCGTCAGCCTTCACCCAGGTTCCCGATTTGCCGCCGCGCTTCATATCGAGGGCGATGTTTTCGATGCGCATCCCGCGATCCACGGCCTTGAGCATGTCGTAGATTGTCAGGCAGGCGATGCTGACAGCGGTCAGAGCCTCCATCTCGACGCCGGTCTGGCCTGAAACCTTGACCCGGGCGGCCACCCTGAAACCCGGCAGCGCCTCATCCGCCACAATATCCACGGCAACGCCGGTGATGTTCAGCGGGTGGCAGAGCGGCACAAGCTCATGGGTGCGCTTGGCGGCCATGATGCCGGCAATGCGCGCCGTGCCCAGCACATCGCCCTTTTTTGCCTGGCCTGCCATGGCCAGTTGCATGGTCGCCATCTGCATCACCACCTGCCCGCTGGCGCCAGCCTCCCGCGAGGTCACGTCCTTGGCGCTGACGTCGACCATATGGGCTTCGCCCTGCACGGTGATATGGCTGAGAGCGCTCATGACAGCGCGAGTTCCTTGCCGGTGATGAGATGATGCGCCGCCTTGGCGACATCAGGACTGCGCATCAGGCTTTCGCCCACGAGGAAGCTGGAAATCCCTGCATTTTGCAGGCGCAGGCTATCCTGATGCGATGAAATTCCGCTCTCGCTGATGATGATACGGCCCGCCGGCACTTTGCGCGCCAGCGCCTCGCTGGTTTCAAGACTGACCTTGAAGCTGCGCAAATCGCGGTTGTTGATGCCGATCAGCCGCGTTTCCAGGCTCAGCGCCCGGTTCAGCTCCACCTCGTCATGAACCTCGACCAGCACGTCGAGGGTAAGATCATGCGCCGCCGCGTTGAGCGCCCGCGCCTCGGCATCACTGACAGCGGCCATGATGATCAAAATGCAATCGGCGCCCCAGGCACTGGCCTCATAGACCTGATAGGGATCGAACAGGAAATCCTTGCGCAAGACTGGCAAGGGACAGGCGGCCCGCGCTTGCGCGAGGGCTTCGGCGCTGCCCTGAAATGACGGGCCATCGGTCAGGACCGAAAGGCAGGCCGCGCCGCCCTTGTAATAGGCGGCGGCGAGCCTTGCGGGTTCAAAATCGGGGCGGATCAGGCCTTTTGAGGGGCTGGCTTTCTTGATTTCAGCAATCAGCGCCACGCGGCTCACTTCATGCTTGGCCTCGATGGCCTTGACAAAGCCGCGCGGCCGGTCGCGTTTGGCGATGCGGCGTTCGAGCGATGCCATGGGCACGGCAACCTTGGCAACCGCAATTTCCTTGCGCTTGTAGGCCTCAATCTTTTTCAAGATATCACTCATGCCACCTCCATCGCATTCGAGGCTTGCACCAATTGCGCCAGTGTGGAGCGGGCTGCGCCATTGTCGAGCGCCTTGGCCGCGATGGTGACACCCGCTTTGAGATCTGGTGCCTTGTCGGCGACCACCAGCGCAGCAGCGGCATTGAGCAGGGCTATGTCGCGATAGGGAGAACGGACGCCATCGAGCACAGCCCGCAGGGCAGCGGCATTGTGGTCAGGATCGCCGCCCTTGAGGTCAGAGAGGCTGGCACGCGGCAGGCCGGCATCTTCCGGGGTGATGTCAAAGCTTCGAATCGCGCCATTTTCCAGCGCCACGACATGGGTCGTGCCCGTGGTTGTCAGCTCATCCAGCCCGTCTTCGCCATGCACCAGCCAGACGCGCTCGCTGCCGAGCGTGCGCAGCACCTGGCCCAGCGGTTCGAGCCAGCTTGCGGAAAACACACCCAGCACCTGCCGCCTGACACCGGCCGGGTTCGACAGCGGCCCGAGCAGATTGAAAATCGTGCGCGTGCCGAGTTCGGCGCGGGCCGGGCCAACATGGCGCATGGCTGCATGGTGGGTCTGGGCCATCATGAAGCCGATGCCGGTTGCCGCAATACAACGCGCGACATCGGCGGGATCGAGGCCGATCCTCACGCCAAGGCTGCCCAAAACATCGCTGGAGCCGGATTTTGACGAGGCGGCACGGTTGCCGTGCTTGGCGACCTTGACGCCGCAGGCGGCGACGATGATCGCAGCCAGCGTCGAGACATTATACGAACCGTGGCCATCGCCACCGGTGCCGACAATGTCGATGGCGTCGGGGTCGGTCACGACCCGCAGCATTTTGGCGCGCATCACGCTGACGGCGCCCACGATTTCGGCGACGGTCTCGCCGCGCACGCGCAAGGCGAGCAGGAAACCACCCATCTGGGCCGGCGTCACCTCGCCGGAAAGCAGCATGTCGAAAGCCGCCTCGGCCTCGCCACGCGTCAGACTGGCACCGGTAGCGACCTGGGCAAGGAGCGGCTTGAATTGATCCATGCTTGGCGTTGCCCCCTCAGGCTGTCATACGGTGATGAGCGTTCCACACCTGCGCCATTCCCAGAAAATTGCCAAGTATCTTGTGGCCGAATTCCGAGGCGATGCTTTCGGGGTGAAATTGCACGCCATGCACCGGGTGGTTGCGATGGCTGAGGCCCATGATGATGTTGCCATCGGTGCGGGCGGTAATTTCGAGGCTGGCGGGCAGGCTCGCCTCATCGACAACCAGCGAATGATAGCGTGTGGCCTTGAACGGGGCGTCAATGCCGGCAAACAGGCCACGCGGCACGGCTGTGATCGAGGATAATTTGCCGTGCATCGGCAAGTTGGCGCGCCGCACCACGCCGCCATAGACCTGGCCTATGGCCTGATGGCCGAGGCAGACGCCCATGATCGGGATATGGGCACCAGCCCGCTCGATCAGGGCGCAGCAAATGCCGGCTTCGTCGGGGGTTCCGGGGCCGGGCGACAGCACGATGGCATCCGGGGCCCGGCGCATGAGATCATCGACGCTGACGGTATCATTGCGCATGACTTTGACCTCCGCCCCCAGCGCCCCGAAATAATGCACGAGGTTGAAGGTGAAGCTGTCATAATTGTCGATCAGCGCGATGCGCATCATGCCGCGAGCCTCAGTGAACATGAGCCTGTTATTCGGGCGAAAGCCGTTCGAGGTCAAGTGCGCTGTCGCGCGCGCCTCATTGGCCGCGTCGGGGCGCGGTGGCGAAGCGCACGGCCTCCTCGGCGGCACGAAACTGGGCCATGGCCTTGTTGACGCATTCCATTTGCTCGGACGCGGCGTGGGAATCATGGACGATGCCAGCCCCGGCCTGGACGTGCATGACGCCATCCTTGACCAGCGCGGTGCGCATGACAATGCAGGTATCCATCTCGCCGGACGCGCCAAAATAGCCGATGCAGCCGCCATAGATGCCGCGACGGTCGGTTTCGAGCTCATCGATGATCTGCATCGCCCGCACCTTGGGTGCACCCGAAACTGTGCCGGCCGGAAAGCCCGCGGCGAGCGCGTCGATCACATCATGGCCCGCAGCCAGCTTGCCTTCGACATTCGAGACGATGTGCATGACGTGGCTGTAGCGCTCGACGAAAAACTGGTCGGTAACCTGGACGCTGCCGATCTCGGCAACCCTGCCGACATCGTTGCGGCCAAGGTCGAGCAGCATCAGATGTTCGGCGCGCTCTTTTTCATCGGCCAGCAACTCGCGTTCGAGCGCGGCATCGGCCTGCGGGGTCGCGCCGCGCGGCCGGGTGCCGGCGATGGGGCGGATGGTGATGACGTTGTCGCGTGCCCGCACCAGAATTTCCGGGCTGGAACAGACGATCTGAAAGCCGCCAAAATCGAGATAGCATAGGTAGGGCGAGGGGTTGATGCGCCGCAAGGCGCGATAGAGCGCGAAAGCCGGCAGGGTCAGCGGCGCGCTGAAGCGCTGGGATAGCACTACCTGAAAAATATCGCCCGCGGCAATATGTTCCTTGGCGGCGGCGACCATGTCGAGAAAGCGCGGTTCAGGCGTGTTCGAGACCGGCTTGGCGGCGCTCATCAGCGGATCATCGCTGCCGCTCTGGTGCGCCAGCGGGCCTTCCAGCGTCGCTACGGCCGCGTCCAGCCGCTCGATGGCGCTGGCATAGGCGGCGGTGGCGGTGACGTCAGAGCGTGGACGCACCGGCGCAAAAAGGTGGATTTCATCGCGCACCGTGTCAAACACCACCATGAGGGTGGGTCTGATCATCAGGGCGTCCGGCACGCCAACCGGGTCGTGCTTGGGTTCTGCCAGGCGCTCCATCTGGCGCACCATTTCATAGCCAAGATAGCCGAACACGCCTGCCGCCATCGGCGGCTGGCCCGGCATGGGCGCAATCGCTGATTCGGCGATGAGTTCGCGCAGCGAAACGAGGCTCGGTGCGGTGCAAGGCACAAAAGCGTCGCGATCACGCAGGGCATCGCGGTTGATCTCGGCCCTCGCGCCGCTGGCCCGCCAGATGATATCGGGATCAAGGCCGATCATCGAATAGCGGCCGCGCGAGGCGTTGCCCTCTACCGATTCCAGCAGAAAGATATTGCCCTGCCGGCCTGCGGACAATTTGAGGAAGGCTGAAACTGGGGTTTCGAGATCGCCGACCAGGCGTGTCGTCACCAGCTGCGCCGCGCCGCCATTGTAAATTGCGGCAAATGTTGCAAAATCCGGATGGGTCATTGTTGTACCGGTGCGTTGGCGCCAATGGTTCTGGCGACGACTTCGGCATCGACCTTCACGCCCTGCTGCGCCTTGAGGGCGTCAACATATTCACGCGCGACGTCATTGCTGAAGGCGGCCTGCAATTCCTTGATCACCGTCGCTTTCAGCTTGGCGTCGGTGAAGGGCGGCACCAGCGCGTCGAGCACCTTGAACACCGCCCAGCCCTTGCCGGGTTCGGGAGCCGAGCCGGCCTGCCCGACATGGACATTGAAAACCTGCGCGGCGATCGAGGCGCCCAGATCCGGCGTATGCTCACGCTTCACATCGGCCACATGCAGCACCGGAAGGTTGCCATTGGCCTTGGCAAGGTCGGCCAGCGTGGCGCCCTTGCCGAGTTCTGCGACCATGGCCGTCGCCTTGGCGGAGAGTGCCTTGTCGATCTGATCGTTCTGCCAGCTCGCCAGCACCAGGGGGCGAACCTCGGCGAGGCTGCGCTGGTGCGCCGGAACGACGCTCTTCAGCTCGAACCATTCGATGCCACCGCCCTTGGTGGTGATCGTCTCGTTGTCAACGCCAACGGCCGTATCAAAGGCGGCCCTGAGCAGGGCGCTGCCAGGCTCCAGCCCGGGCACCGGCTTGCCGGCGGGGTCTTGGCCGGCGGCATCAACGGCATCGATGGTTCGCGCCTTCAGGCCGACCGAGGCGGCGGCATCCGCCAGATCCTTGCCGTTGGAGCGGGCATCCTCGATCTTGTCATGGAGGGTTTGCAGTTCCTTGCCGGCGGCCGCCTTGGCCAGCACCGCCTTGATCGCCGGGGCGACAGCGGCATAGGGCACGACCGAGGCAGGGACGATCCTGGCGACGTGCACCAGAGAATAGCCGATCAGATTCTTGATCGGCGCGCTGGTGGCGCCATCGGCCAGACTGAAGGCTGCCTTGTCGATGGCGGGCAGAAGGGTGCCTTGCTTGACGAGGCCGAGGTCATAATCGGCCGTCGCGAGCTTGCGTGCAGTCGCTATGTCGGCGAAGCTGGTTCCAGCAGCGATTTTGGCGGCAGCGGCGGCGGCGCCTGCTTCGGTCTTGAAGGTGATTTGCTGCACCTGACGCTGCTCGGGCTTGGTGTAGAGCCGCGCCTTGTCGACTTCGTAGCGCGGTTTGGCCTGCGCATCGGGGATTTGAATGGTCTTCTGCAATTCGGCGGGCTCAAGGTCGAGCATCACCAGCTTGCGGTATTCCGGCGCGGCCCAGGCACTGGCGCGCGGCGCGAAATAGGCAGCGAGTTCCTTGTCATCGGGAGCCTTGATCGTGCCGGCGGCGGCCTTCGGCAGCAAGATATAATCAATGCTGCGGGTTTCATTGATGGCGCGGTTGATGACGTCCAGCCATGACGAAGGTGTGCCGACGTTGGACGTCAGCGCCGCGAGAATCTGGTTGTGCAGCAGCGCCTGGCGCTGCTTTGCCGCAAATGTGTCCTCGTTCATGCCGTTGTTTTGCAGGAAATTTTGAAACAGGTTGGGGTCGAACTTGCCGCCGGCACCGGCAAATTGCGGTGCATTGGTCACCGTGGCCGCCACTTGTGCATCCGACACCGCCAGCCCAAGCCGGCTGGCCTCGCCGTCCATTGCCGCCTGATCGAGCAGCACGCCCATCACTTGCTTGTCGACTCCCTGGCTCACCGCCTCGGCAGTGGTGACGCTGCGCTTGGCCTTTTCGCTGAGCGTCTGCAATTGCCTCGTGAAGGCATCGCGCAGCACGGTATCCTCGATTTTTGTCGATCCTACCGTGGCAACTGTCGTGCTGGTCAGCGCCGAAATGAAATTGCGCACACCGAAAAAGGCGAAACTTACGACGATCAGCCCCATCAGCAGGGCGGAGAACAGCCGACCTTTCCAGGTTTCGGAAGCAGCGCGGAGATTGTTGAGCATGGATTTCTTGACCCTAAAACCGTGCCGGTCTGATAGGACCAATTGCCGGAATTTGCAAAGCCGGGTTTATCGGGGCGGCGCGGGCCGTGCCAGACCCGCGCCAAAAGCGGACGATGCGGTCAGGATCAACGTTGCCAGACGGTGACGCCGGAGGGCGGCAGGTTGCGCGAGCCCAGCAAAATCCGGCTCTCGTCAACCGGCAGGGTGAAATCCTGCGTGCCGTAATTAAAGGCAAAGCCCCATGGGCCGCGATGGCGGATGCGGACATCATCCGGCAGGGTGAGGGTGCCAAGTCCGGCTTTTGCCGCCATCGCCGCCAGCAGCGATTTCACCAGCGCTGCATCGGGCCAGCCGGCGAGATAATGCCGGTTGCCCTTCGAGACCAGAGCTGCCTGGCCGTCTGCAAAACGGGCGCGGATATCGGCAGGATCGGCGGCAACAACGTGCTCGCGCCAGCGTTCAACGGCGCCGCTGACCTCGCCCTCAACGCCAAGGCTGAGGCCGGGACGCAGTGAGGCGACTTCCAGCACCCGCACCGGCACCAGCTCCTGCAGCGGGCCCGGCGGCAGGCTCGCTGCAATGCTGAAATCCCTGGTTTTCGAGCCTGATCGCGGCCCCCATAAGACGTCGCCCGCAGCGGCAGCAAAGGCTGCGGCAGCCGCATCCGAAACATGCAGCAGGCTTGGCACCAACACCAGCTTGTAGCCGGAAAGCGATGCGCCGGGCGGCACAATATCAACATCAAGCCCCAGACGGCGCGCCGCCTCATACCAGCGGAAGGTCAGTTCGCTGTAGTTGAAGTCCTGCCCCTGCGGCTGGATGCGGGTCATCCACGACGAGGCATAATCAAAAACCAGCGCGACATCGGCCTTGGCCGAGGCCGGCAAAGGCCCGAGCCGGGCGAGTTCCGCGCCAACCTGGGTGGCCTCCTGGCCGCCGGGGCTGAGCCCGGAATTATCCGGCAGGTTGAGGCCGGCGTGCATCTGCTCCTGGGCAAAGGACGCCTGGCGCCAGCGGAAATAAGAGACAACCTCGGCGCCGTGGGCGAGCGCCTCGAAGGTGAAAAGCCGGATCTGCCCGGGGCGCGGAATCGGGTTCCAAGGCGCCCAGTTCACCGGGCCGGGCTGTTGTTCCATGACCCAGAAGCGTCCGCGCCCGACGCCGCGGTAAAGATCATGATGCAGCGGCGCGACATCGGGATGCGAGGTTTCCGCCCAGCGGCGGCGTTCGGCCTCGCTGAAGGGAAAACGTTCGACAAAGCCGAGCGGATAGGAATCCCAGGAGGCAAAATCGAGATTTTCGCCGAGTTTGAAATGGTCGAATTCGTGGAAGAACCCCATGAAATTATGGGTAATGAACCTTCCCGGCGCGTGGGCGCGAATGATTTCAATCTGCATGAGATCATAGGCGGCGACCTGATCAGAGGAAAACCGCCAAAAATCTAGCCGTGCCGCTGGGTTGGTTTCCGTGACGGCCCCGCAGGGCAGCGAGACTTCGCTGAAGGCGTTGAGTTCCATCGACCAGAAGACATTGCCCCAGGCCTCGTTGAGCGCTGCTATGCTGCCGTAGCGGCGTTCCAGCCACAGGCGGAATGCCGCCAGATCATGAGGCCCATAGGACAGGACGGTGCTGTGGCAGCCATATTCATTATCGGTCTGCCAGCCGGCGATGGCGGGGTGCAATCCAAATTCGCGGGCGAGGATCTCGACGATCCGGCGCGATTGTTCGAGCCAGACCGGGGCCGAAAAGCTGGTGTGACGGCGCGAGCCAAAGCCGCGAACGGCGCCCTTTTCGTCTACCGGCAAGATATCGGGATGCTGATCGATCAGCCATTTGGGCGGTGTCGCGGTCGGCGTGCCGAGCACGACCTTGAGGCCAGCCGCGCCGAGCACATCCAGCGCCTCGCGCAGCCAGCCGAGATGCATTTCGCCGGGTCGCGGCTCAAGGCGGCTCCAGGCAAACTCACCAATGCGGACATAGCGAATGCCCATGGCAAACATCCGGGCGGCGTCATCCGCCCAGACATCACGCGACCAATGTTCAGGATAATAGCAAACGCCAAGCATCGCAGACCTCAAGCTTCCATGCGCAGCAAATCGCCGTTGACCAGTGTGTTGCCTGCCTTGTCGAATACATGGCACGCGGCCTGGGGAATCTGCACCTTGACAAGATCACCCTGCCTTGCCGTGCTCAGGCCATCGGCGCGCAAGTTGATCTCGCGCCCGTCGGCCAGCGTCCCGTAGAGCATCGTCTCCGAACCCAGCCGCTCGGCAAGGCGCAGGGTGACCGGCAGCCCGCTATCGCCGGTGGCCCCCAGCACCAGATGTTCAGGCCTGATGCCGAGCATGAAATCGCCATCGCCGCTGATGCCGGCGGGGCGGGCGAAGCTCAGAGGTGCCACGGCGGGATCGATGTGCACTTCTAGGCGATCGCCTTCAACCCTGCCCGGCACCTGCAAGAAATTCATTTTCGGTGAGCCGATGAAGCCGGCAACGAACATGTTGCGCGGGCGATGGTAGAGATCAAGCGGCGAGCCAACCTGCTCGATGCGGCCGGCATTGAGCACGACGATCTTGTCGGCCATGGTCATTGCCTCGACCTGATCATGGGTGACATAGATCATCGTGGACTTAAGATCTTGATGCAGCTTGCCTATTTCAATTCGCGTCTGCACCCGCAAAGCGGCATCGAGGTTGGAGAGCGGCTCATCGAACAAAAATACGTCGGGTTCGCGCACCACGGCGCGGCCAATGGCGACGCGCTGGCGCTGCCCGCCGGAAAGCTGCGAGGGCTTGCGATCGAGATAGGGTTCGAGCTGCAACATCGCGCTGGCGCGGGCCAGACGCCTCGATATTTCCGCCTTGGGGCTTTTCGCCATGCGCATGCCGAAGCAAATGTTCTCGGCCACGGTCATATGCGGATAAAGCGCGTAGGACTGGAACACCATGGCGACGCCGCGATTGGCGGGCGGAGTGCGGGTCATGTCCCTGCCGCCAATGCTGAGTGCCCCGGAAGTGCTTTCCTCCAGGCCGGCGATGACACGCAGCAGGGTCGATTTTCCGCAGCCGGAGGGTCCGACAAAAATGCAGAACTCGCCGTCGGCGACCGTGAGATCAATGCCCTTGAGAATTTCTACCACACCGAAATTCTTGGTGATGCGCGACAGCGATACCTCAGCCATGGTGACTATTCTCCCCTGTGTCGCGGTGAAGCTCGATCAGTACGGCGGTTTCGGGCAGCATGATCGGCAGGCGAAAGCCGATCTGGCCGAGGCTATGGCCGGCAAAATGCGATCCGCCCGCAAAAAGGGCGCGGCTCGGCGGCCCATGGCGAAACCAGGTCAGCGCCGTTTGCGGGCCGGGCAGGTGCAATGAGTATTCGGCATCGGCAAGAAGATGCGGCACCCTGACCGGCCCGGCATGTTCCAGAACCGGCATGGTGCGCTGAGTGACAATGACGATGGCATGGCTCTTGTCGGCGCCGACGAGGCCATAGACTGCGCGGCCATCGTGGTCGGCCAGCCGGAAATGCGTCGAGGCGCCGTGCAGCAAGGGCCGCAGGTGCTTGTGCAGCGCGATCCATGCCGCAAGCTCGGTGCGTTCGCTGTCGGTCAGCGCCAGAGGGTTGAGCTCTATGCCGAAATGCCCGGTCATGGCAGTGATGGCCCGGAACGCCAGAGAGTGCCGCCGCCCGGTCTGGTGGTTGGGCAGGGCGGAAATATGCTGGCCCATGATTTCGGGGGGCAGAAACAGGCCAAGGCCGGCCTGAATCGTCTGACGCTCAAGCGCGTCGGTGTTGTCGGAGGTCCATACGCGGTGGCAATGCGCCAGGGCACCGTAATCGGCGCGCCCGCCGCCAGAGGCACAGGTCTCGATTTCAATGTCGGGATGAGCGGCGCGCAGCCGGGCCATCAGCGCATAGACCGCGCGGGTCTGGCGCGCTGTCGCGGCCCGGCCACGGGCGTCCCCGACATGGGTCAGATCACGGTTCATGTCCCATTTGATGAAGGCAACCCTGACGCGGACGAGCACGGCGTGCACCATCTGGAACAGGGCTTCGCTCACCTCCGGGCGTGTCAGGTCAAGCACCAGCTGATGGCGCGATGGCAGCTGCTTCAGGCCTTCGATCTGCAGGGCCCATTCGGGATGAGCGCGATAGAGCGCCGAATCCGGGTTGACCATTTCCGGCTCGAACCACAGGCCAAATTCCATCCCCAGCGCGATGACATGGTCGGCGAGTTCCTCAAGACCATGGGGGTATTTCCTGGGGTCGACCACCCAGTCGCCGAGCCCGGCGCGTTCATGATCGCGCCCGGGAAACCAGCCGTCATCCAGCACAAAGCGTTCGATGCCCAGCCCGGCCGCGGCTTCGGCCTGGGCTTTCAGGCTGGCAAGGTCGTGATTGAAATAATTACCTTCCCATGTGTTCAGCAGCACCGGTCGTGGCCGCATGGCGCCGCCCGGCCATGACAGGACATGCGCCCTGACATGGGCATGAAAGCCGGCGCGCATGGCGGCCCCATCGGCGGCTTCGCAGATATAAAGCTTCGGGCTCTGGTAGGCCTCGCCCGGCGCCAGCCGCATTTCGCCCGGCTCAAACAATTCGCCC
Organism: Hyphomicrobiales bacterium; assembly: GCA_019075905.1. Taxonomy (GTDB): domain Bacteria; phylum Pseudomonadota; class Alphaproteobacteria; order Rhizobiales; family Beijerinckiaceae; genus REEB77. The sequence goes on along the minus strand of JAGXAM010000007.1, from coordinate 91,717 downwards.
GCCTGAATGAGCCGCGTTCCATCGGCCAGCCGGTCGACTGCCATGAGATGATTGCCGCTGAAACCGAGATGGGCACCGATCACCCGGCCTTCTCCAGCGGGCAGGCCGGCGGTGCCACAGATCAGCGCCGGATGGCGATCATGCGAGGTGCGGCCGCGACGGCTTTCGCGCAGCCAGGTGCCGGCACCCAGTCGCTCATGAACCTCATGAAATTCCCGTGCCCAGTAGCCTTCAAAGGCCATGAGATGATCAAGGCCGCTGACCGGATAGGACCCGGCCATCATGCGATCGAGCTGGAAATCATCCGTGCCTTGATTTTCGAGCCGGCTTGATAGCACGACAACGCCATCGTCGTGCAGCGCCAGTTCCAGCGTCAGCGCCAGTTTTGCACGCGGCTCACGCGCGCTGAGGCGGGCGGCATGGCGCCCCGAAAGCTCGACGCGCCAGTCTTCGAACTGCAGCACAAAATTGCGGCTGTCTCGGTGCCCGGCCAGCCCGGGCCACTGGAAAGAGCCCATGCCGCCGGTCGGCAGCAGGGTCGCCTCCGGCACGATAATGTCGCGCTCGCGGGCATTGTCGCCGCGGCTGACCAGGGCTTCGAGCGCCGCTAAGGCCGGGGTCGGCGCATCGGCAACACCGGCAGTCTCCAGCCATTGCGGCATCCCGGCCCCGGGAACCAGCAGGCGCAAGGCCCGCCCGGCCGCCTTGAGTTCAACAAGCTGTGTCACTCTTTGGTTGCTCCCAGCGTCAGGCCGGCGATGAAGTGCCGCTGCATGAGGAAAAACATCAGCACCGGCGGCACGGCGGCAATGATCGACCCGGCTGAAATCAATTGCCAGGATGCCAGCCACATGCCCTTGAGCGCTTCCAGCCCGGCGGTGACCGGACGCACTGAATCGGATTGCACCAGGATCAGCGCCCAAAAATAATCGTTCCAGATGAAGGTGAATTCGAGCACCGCGAGCGCGGCAATGGCCGGACGGATCAGCGGCAGCACAATATGCCAGAAAATGCCGATCTCGGTGACGCCTTCGAGACGTGCCGATTCGATCAGGGCGTCCGGCAATTGCTTCATGAAATTACGCATGAACAGGGTGCAGAAGCCGGTCTGAAACGCCATGTGGAACAGGATCAGCGCCCAATAGGTGTCGTAGACCTGAAAGACATTGACCATCAGAGAGCGCACCGGGATCATCAGGATCTGGAACGGCACGAAATTGCCGGCGATGAAGATCGAGAACAGCAGGAGATTGCCGCGAAAGCGGTATTTGGCGAGGGCAAAGCCGGCCATGGACGACAAGACCAGGGTGCCGGCCACGGCGGGCAGCGTGATGACCAGTGAATTGATGATGTAGCGCCCCATGGGCGAGCGGGTGAAAACCTCGGTGTAATTTTTCACGAGGTCGATCGAGGTCGGCCAGCCCCAGAAATTGCCGGCATTGAGATCATTGATCGAACGCAGCGAGGTGATTGCCACCGCGAATAGCGGCAACAGCCAGAGGATCAGCGCGAAGGGCAGCGAGGTGCGATAGAGCGCCTGTGCGGCCGGGGAGGATTTCTGGATGGGTTGCGGAAACATCAGCCACGCTCCCGCGCCAGCATGCGCCACAGGAACAGGGCGATGTAGACATCCATGATCAGGAACAGCACTACCGCGATCGCCGCGCCATAGCCGTAGCGAAAGGCGGTGAAGGTCTGCTGGTACATGTAATAGGCAAGGACTGTCGAAGCATTGACCGGCCCGCCCACGGTCATGATGGCGACGAGGTCGAAAGACCGCAAGGCACCGACCACAGAGACGACCACGGCGATGAAGGTCGCCGGACGCAATTGCGGGATGATGATGTTCCAGAGCAATTTCATGCCCCTGGCGCCATCCATGCGCGCCGCCTCGATCACCTCCGGGTTCATGGCCGTCAGCCCGGTGAGATAGAGGATCATGCAATAGGCGATCTGCGGCCACAGGCCGGCCAGAATGACAACGAAGGTTGCCGTGCGTTCATGTTCGAGCAGGGCCAGGCCATGCAGGCCAAAAGCATGCAGGAGACGGTTGAAAAGGCCGAAATTGGCGTTGAAAAACCAGCCGAATACCAGGCCAACCACGACCTGGCTGATCACAAACGGAAAGAAAAACAGGGATTTGATCAGCCTGATGCCAAATACCGACTGGTTGAGGTAAAGCGCCACGGCAAGGCCGAATACCGGGGCCAGCATATAGAGCACCAGCCACCAGAAATTATTGGCGAGCGAGGTGTAGAACACCGGATCATGCAGCAATTCGATATAATTGCCGAAGCCGATGAATTCCGGGGTCTTGATGCCATCCCAGTCATAAAAGGACAGGTCGACCGACGAGATGATCGGCCAGATGACGAAGGTGCCGAAAAATGCCAGGGCCGGCAGCAGCAGCAAGACGGGCGTCAGCGCCATCTGATGGCGCCGCCACCAGGTGTCCGGCACACGCTGTGCGGCGCCAAAGGCCATATTTTCGGCAACAACGCTCACGCTGGCGCTCCCTCAAGATCGTCAGGACTATGCCGGGCACCAGGGCCCGGCATGATCGCTCGTTGAGTTCACTTGACCTTATAGATGCGCTTGCGGGCTGAATCGAGCGTCGCCAGCACCTGATCTTCCTGATCGGGATGGATCATGAACTGCTCGAAACCGCGCATGCCGATATTGGCAAAATCTTCCGGCGAGTCGCGGTCGAAGAACTGTGTCAGATGGGCAGCGTGGCTGAGCAGCGCCTGGCCTTCCTTGAGATAGACATCATTCTTGACGGCGGCCTTCTGGTTGACCGGCACCTGATTGAGGGCGTCGTTGATTTTCTGCTGCACGGGTGCCGTGGCGACATAGGCGAGGAATTTCAGCGCATCAGCCTTGTTCTTGGCCTTGGCCGGAATATGGATCGAATCCATCGGCGCGTCCTCGGTGTCTTTCACTTTCGGGTTGATCACCGGAAACGGCATGAAGGCCATGTCACCGGCAATGTTCTTGGGGAAATTCGGGGTGATGAAATTGCCGATCACCATCATCGCCGCCTTGCCCTGAAACAGCGCCGATTGCGCTTCCTGCCACGACAGGGATTCAGAATGCGGCACGAAGTAGCCGGGTGTCACAACCTGCTTCCATTCCGCAAAGACCTTTTTCACCTTGGGGTCGTTCCACGAGGTCTTGCCATGCAACAGATCCATGTGGAACTTGTAGCCATTGGTGCGCACGTCGAGATAATCGAACCAGCCGGCGATCGGCCACAGGTCCTTTTCGCCGAGGGCGATCGGCGAGACGCCGGATTTCTTGATCTTGGCGCAGGCGTCAAGGAATTCAGCCCAGGTCTTGGGTGGCGATGTCACGCCGGCTTTGGCGAACAGGTCCTTGCGGTAATAAATGCCCCAATTGTAATAGGTGTAGGGCATGCCATATTGCTTGCCGCCATCGGTCACCAGCCCGGTTGCCACCGGCCCCAATTCGGATTTGACCGTCGGGGTGAAGATCGAGGAGACGTCGGCCAGCAGGCCTGGCGTCGAGAATTGCTTCATGCGGGTGCCGACATACCAGAACACCACGTCCGGGGCGGCCGATGTCAGCCAGTTGCGGATCGAGGTCTTGTAGCTTTCGTGGTCATAGACGTTGAAGCTGACCTTGATGTCGGGATTGGCCTTCTGGAAATCGGCGATGACGCTCTGCCAGGCGGCCTTGGGTGCCGGGTCGGATGTATCAGCATTGATGACCAGATTGCCTGCCCAAACCGGAACACTCAACACGAGCGTGGCACTGAGCGCCAGACCCGCGATTTTCGAAATGGAACGCATTAGCTGTCTCCTCCGCAAATGAAGCCCTGCCGGCTTCTTGACCGCGATATGACGTGCCGGGCGCGGCCGGTTTGTCCTTCGCGTTGGCATGACCATATGTCATACAATTGCACAATTCAACAGGCCTGCGAAAAATTCCGCTCGCAATCCGCCGGTTCTTTCAAGATGGCTGAAAGCCGGCACCTGCAGGCAGCTGGCGCCTCAAGGGGCGCATCGTCGCAGTCCGGCGCGCGCCACGTCTCAGTCCTTGCCAACTCCGGGGTTTGGGTTTAAGGCCAAATTCGTTCGGTTCTGGACGCCCCTTCGTTGCGCTTGTGTATCATGAGCGGGGTTGTCGCGCCGGATATATCGGTCGCCCTGGCTGATACTTTGCAATAGCCACCGTCCTCTCCCCTTTCTTCGCCCGACACTCCAAGGAACCGCCCCATGCGGGAAATAAAACTCAAAGACCTCAAATTGAAATCACCGACCGAACTGCTGGCTTTTGCCGAGGAGCACGAGGTCGAGAATGCTTCAACCCTGCGCAAGCAGGAACTTATGTTTGCCATTCTCAAGCAGTTGGCGGCCAATGATATTGATATTATCGGCGAAGGTGTGGTCGAGGTGCTGCAGGACGGGTTTGGCTTCCTGCGCTCGCCGGAAGCCAATTATCTCGCCGGGCCGGACGATATTTATGTGTCGCCCTCGCAGATCCGGCGCTTCGCGCTGCGCACCGGTGACACGGTTGAAGGGCAGATCCGCGGGCCCAAGGAGGGCGAGCGCTATTTCGCCTTGCTCAAGGTCAATCTGGTCAATTTCGAGGATCATGAAAAAGCGCGCCACAAGGTGCATTTCGACAATCTGACGCCGCTTTATCCGAACCGGCGGCTGAAACTGGAAATCGAAGATCCCACCCGCAAGGATTTTTCATCGCGCGTTATCGACATTGTGTCGCCGATTGGCATGGGCCAGCGTGCGCTGATCGTGGCGCCGCCGCGCACCGGCAAGACCGTGTTGCTGCAAAACATCGCGCAATCGGTTTCGGCCAATCATCCGGAATGCTATCTGATCGTGCTGCTGATCGACGAACGCCCGGAAGAGGTGACCGACATGCGCCGCTCAGTGAAGGGCGAGGTTGTGTCGTCAACCTTTGACGAACCGGCGGTGCGCCATGTGCAGGTGGCGGAGATGGTGATCGAAAAGGCCAAGCGCCTGGTCGAGCATGGCCGCGACGTTGTCATCCTTTTGGATTCGATCACCCGGCTCGGGCGCGCCTATAATACGGTGGTGCCGTCATCGGGCAAGGTCCTGACCGGCGGTGTTGATGCCAATGCCTTGCAACGGCCGAAGCGGTTCTTCGGTGCGGCCCGCAACATCGAGGAAGGCGGTTCGCTGACCATCATCGCGACGGCGCTGATCGATACCGGCTCGCGCATGGATGAAGTGATCTTCGAGGAATTCAAGGGCACCGGCAATTCCGAAATCATTCTCGATCGCAAGGTTGCCGACAAGCGCACCTTCCCGGCCATCGACATAACCCGCTCGGGCACCCGCAAGGAAGAATTGCTGGTGGCTCCGGATATCCTCAAGAAGATGTATGTGCTGCGGCGGATCCTCAATCCGATGGGCACGGTCGATGCCATCGAATTCCTTCTGGGCAAGCTGCGCGATACGCCCAAGGGCAATGCCGGGTTCTTCGAATCGATGAACACCTGAGCCGCGCCGGCGCGCGGCATGTTTCACGTGAATCATGGTCAATGTTTCACGTGAATCACATGTGGCGCTATGCGCGGCGTGGCGCTGCTATCAATTCTAGCATCGCCCGCGCATCCGTCACCGGCAAGGCGCAGGTCTGCCCGATACAGACGATGGCTTGAGCAGGGCCGTCGGTTGCGGGTTTAGTGATGACGATGCGATCGTCGTGCCGCGTCGCCAGTGCGGCCGTGCGCAGGGCCTCTTGGTCGTGGCCCGCAAGGGTGACCTCGGCGACATGTTCTGCATAGAGGCTGGCGGCAAGCACGCCGCAATGGCGCAACGGCTGGCCCGTGAGTGGCCCGGCCAGGTCTTCAAGCCAGCGTTCCGCGCGGCGCCGCCATCTGTCATCGCCGCTATGAGCGGCAAGCTGGATCAGGGCCTCGACCAGCGGGCCGTGCGGATTGGGGATGGCGTCATCCTCGGTAGGGCATAGCCGCAGCGGCACATCGCTGGCACCACGGCTCGCTTGCGAGAGCTTGCGTGTCGCCGGATCAAAGAAATGTTCGTCGATGGCTGCAGCCAGCTGTTCTGCCCACGCGAGCCAGGATGTGGCGCCGGTGCAGGGAGCCACGGCGCCAGCCTCATGCAAGGCGAGGGCAGCCTGAAGCATGAAAACATGATCGGTCGCGAGGCCGGGGTGCTGGATCTTTCCGGCGCGCGCGGAATGACCGAGTGGCGGCTGGCTCCTGTCAGATGTCGACATCGATTCGTATACGAAACAAGCAGCACCGCGTGCCAAGGCGAGCCAGTCCTGGCGAGCAAAGACTGAGGCGGCATGGGTGAGTGCGCCAATCATCAGGCCATTCCAGTCGGCGAGGATTTTATCATCGCAGCCAGGTCGACTCCGGGTAGCGCGGGCCGCAAGCAGTCGCGCCTTCATGGCAACGATGTCCTCGCCGCCGCTGTCGCTGGGGCCGCTCTGGAGGCGGTTCAGGATGTTGGCGGGGGTGCCGGTGCCCTCATCGCGAAAATTGCCTTGCGGGGTAACGTCGTAAAGACGGCAGAATTCCGTCGCCGCCTCTGACCCCAGAAGACTGACGATCTCATCACGTTGCCAGAGGTAGAACCGGCCCTCGACACCTTCACTGTCAGCATCGAGGCTTGCATAAAAGGCGCCATCCGAAGCCGTCATTTCGGCAGCGATCCAATCCACGGTTTCGGCGACCCGGGCCTTGAAGAGATCGTCCCCGGTGACCAGCCAGGCGCGTGTGAGCAAATCTATCAGCTGGGCATTGTCATAGAGCATTTTTTCAAAATGCGGCACCAGCCAGTGCTCATCAACGCTGTAGCGCGCGAAGCCGCCGCGCAGATGGTCATAGATACCGCCAAGACACATGCGTTGCAGGGTGATGATGACGGCGGTGCGGGCGCTGGTGATACCAAAGCGACGATCGGCACGCAGCATGAAATCAAGCACCGGGGCGTTTGGAAATTTCGGCGCGCCGCGAAAGCCGCCATTCACCGGATCAAAAGCGGCGGCGAGGCGCTCGGCCCATGGTGCGGCGGCAGCATTGTCGAATGATGCGGTCGCTTGGGCTTGAGGCCCGACAAGGCTCGGGAACTTAGCCGCCTGTTCGAGCAGGGCCGGGCGTTGCTGCTGCCAGGCGCGGGCAAAATAGGTGAGCACTTCTGTGAAGCTCGGGCGGCCGTGGGCGCGGCGTGGCGCAAAATAGGTGCCGCCCCAGATGGCGGCGCCATCGGGCGCCAGCAGCATGGTCAGCGGCCAGCCACCCTGCTGGCCCATGGCGTGCAGGGCGGTCATATAGATGTGGTCAATGTCAGGGCGCTCTTCCCGGTCGACTTTGACATTGACAAAGCCGGAATTCATCAGCGCGGCGACCGCGGGATCCTCGAAGCTTTCGTGGGCCATGACGTGGCACCAGTGGCAAGCGGCATAGCCGATGGACAGAAGGATCGGGCGATCAAGCCGCGCCGCCAGGGCCAGCGTGTCGGCGCTCCATAACTGCCAGTGCACCGGGTTATAGGCATGTTGCAGCAAATAGGGGCTCGTGGCATGACGCAATTCATTCGACAGCATGACAGAGCAACTCCGGCAGGTAGGGTTGAAGCCAACCCGGAGCCGGAGGGTAGAGGTAAAGCACGTGGACGCCAAGGGTGGAGATCAGACGGCGCCCGGCGCCACGATTTACGCCGTCGCCTCGGGCGGCGGCAAGGCGGCGATTTGTGTCGTCAGGCTATCCGGGCGCCGATGTGGCGAGGTGCTGTCGCGCCTGACCCGCCGGCCCGTGGCGCCGCGCGAGGCGGCCTTGCGCCAGATCTGGTCGCCCTCCACCGGCACGCTGATCGATCAGGCGTTGGTGCTGTATTTTCAGGCGCCGGCGAGCTTCACCGGTGAGGACTGCCTGGAATTGCATCTGCATGGCGGGCGCGGGGTCGTGGCGGCGGTGCTTCGGGAACTTGGGACGCTTGAGGGTCTGCGCCCGGCCGAACCGGGCGAGTTTACACGGCGGGCGCTGCTGGCTGGAAAACTCGATCTGGCAGAGGTCGAGGGGCTGGCCGATCTCATCGATTCGGAGACGGAACAACAGCGGGCGCAGGCCGTAAAACAATTCTCCGGCGGCCTCACCGGCCATGTCGCGCTGTGGCGCGAAAGGCTGCTGGAGGCTCTGGCGCTGGTCACGGCCGAAATCGATTTTGGTGACGAAGGCGACGTACCGGCCGATCTCATCGGCACCATTCGCGCCCACTCTGCCGAAGTGCTGGGCTATGTCGATGCCGCGCTGGCGCAACAGAAAGGTGCGGCGCGGGTGCGAGACGGCATCAGTATCGTGCTGGCCGGCCCGCCCAATGCCGGCAAGTCGAGCCTGCTCAATGTCCTGGCCGGGCGCGAGGCGGCGATAGTTTCGGAATATGCCGGGACGACGCGCGACGTGATTGAAGTGGCGCTGGATATTGCCGGTGTGCCGGTATGGCTGGTCGATACGGCCGGCCTGCGCGAGGCCGAACATCCGGCCGAGGCGGAGGGGATCGCGCGGGCGCAGGCACGCGCAGCGCAGGCCGATCTGGTGCTCTGGCTGAATGCCGCCGATGAACCGCGACTCGAACCGCCTCCGAAATTATCGACGGAACTGTGGCGTGTGACGACAAAAGCCGACCTCGCGCCCGGGGCAGCGCAGGCCGGTGAGATCGCCCTGTCCGTACGCAGCGGCGTAGGTCTGGACGCCTTGGTGACGCGGCTGGCGGATTATGTTAGAGAGCGCCTGCCCCAGGAGGGTGTGGCGCTGCTCACCCGGCAGCGGCACGTTCAGGCCTGTGCAAGGGCTAGCCTGGCCTTGAGGCGAATTGTCGAGGGCGGGCCGGAACTGGCGATGGATTTGCTCGCCGCCGATCTGCAGCAGGCCGCGCGCGCGCTGGCGGAGGTCATCGGCTTGATCGATGTCGAGCAGGTGCTCGATGATATTTTCAGTCGCTTTTGCATCGGCAAATGAGAAAGCAACGAGGTGTTCGGCATGAGCCGCAACTATGATGTAGTGGTGATTGGCGGCGGCCATGCCGGTTGCGAAGCGGCGGCGGCGGCGGCACGGCTTGGTGCGCGTGTGGCCCTGCTGACGCTCGCGGCGGATCGTATCGGCGAAATGTCCTGCAATCCGGCCATCGGCGGCGTTGGCAAAGGCCATCTGGTGCGCGAGATCGATGCGCTTGACGGGCTCATGGGCCGCGTGGCGGACGCTGCGGGCATCCATTTCAAGGTGCTGAACCGCTCGAAAGGGGCGGCGGTGCATGGCTTGCGGGCGCAGGCCGACCGTCGGCTTTATAGTGAGGCCATGCAGGCCGCGCTTCGGGAGGTGGCCGGCCTCGATATTATCGAAGGCGAGGCCGCTGGCATTGTCTGCGAAACCGGGCAAGTGGTCGGTGTTAACCTTGCCAATGGCGATTATTTCGCATGCGGATCAATTGTGATTACCACCGGAACATTCCTGCGTGGCATGATGCATCTCGGGCCGGTGCAAACGCCGGGCGGGCGCCATGGGGCGAAAGCCGCCATAGCCTTGGCCAAGAGTCTGGAGCAGCATGCCTTTGCTCTCGGGCGGTTGAAGACCGGGACACCGCCGCGGCTCGATGGCCGCACCATCGACTGGTCGGGGCTGGCGGTGCAAAAGGGCGATGACCAGCCGGAGGCCTTTTCTCTGTTGACGACGCAGCTGATCGAGCAGCAGGTGGTCTGCCACCTCACGGCGACGCAACCTGCGACCCATGATATCATTCGCCAGCATCTGCATTTGTCGCCGATGCGCACCGGCGCGATTGGCGGCGTCGGACCGCGCTACTGCCCGTCGATCGAAGACAAGGTGACTCGCTTTGCCGATCGCAGCAGTCACCAGATCTTTCTGGAGCCGGAAGGCCTCGACGATCCGACGATTTATCCGAATGGCATCTCGACCTCGCTGCCCTTGGATGTGCAAAAGGCCTTTATCGCCACCTTGCCGGGGCTCGAACATGCGGACATCATGCGGCCCGGCTATGCGATTGAATATGATTATATTGACCCGCGCGGCCTGAAGGGATCGCTGGAGACCCGCAAGGTCAAGGGTCTTTATCTGGCGGGGCAGATCAATGGCACCACCGGCTATGAGGAAGCCGCGGCGCAGGGGCTGGTGGCGGGTATCAATGCGGCGCTGGGCGCAGGCGGCAGCGATGCCTTCCTGCCAGGCCGTGATGACAGCTATATGGGCGTGATGATCGATGATTTGATCACGCGCGGCGTCAGTGAGCCCTATCGCATGTTCACCGCGCGCTCGGAGTTCCGACTGTGGCTGCGGCCAGATAATGCTGATACGCGGTTGACGGCGCGCGGCATGGCCATGGGCTGCGTTGGCCCTGCCCGTGCCGCGGCTTTCGAGGCCAAGAGTACGGCGCTGGCGCGCGGGCAGGCCTTGCTCGACCACCTGTCGCTGACCTCGGCTGCCGCCCTCAAAGCCGGGCTGCGGGTCAACCAGGATGGCGTGCGTCGTTCGGCAGGCGAACTTTTGGCGTTTCCTGACATTGGCTGGAGCGATATAGCTCGCATCTGGCCAGAGCTGGCGGCAGTAGCGCCAGACCATGCGCAGATCCTGCAAACCCGGGCCCGCTACGCGGTCTATCTCGACCGGCAAGGCGCTGAGCTCGAAGCACTGCACCGCGACGCTTCCTACAAACTGGCGGAATCGATTGATTATCGGGCGATCAGGGGCCTGTCGCATGAGATTGCCGGACGGCTGGACAAGGTGCGCCCGCGTGACATGGCCCAGGCGGCGCGGCTGGAAGGTATGACCCCGACGGCGCTGACGCTGATTTCGGGGCTGGCCAAGCGGGAAGCGGCAGATGCACGACGGCGGGCTTGAGGCAGCGCGTCGCCTCGGCCTGTGGGGCGCTGCCGAAGAAGACGCGCTGCGGGTGCTGGCGGATTTGCTGCGACACTGGCAAAAGACCATCAACCTCGTCAGCCCCCCCAGCCTGCAGCACCTGTGGTTGCGGCATATTGCCGATTCGGCGCAGGTTATTCGCCTCGCTCCAGACGCCCGGTGCTGGCTGGATTTCGGCTCGGGGGCGGGCTTTCCCGGCCTGGTGGCGGCGATCCTGCGCCGAAATGTTACCGGTTCGGTGACGCATCTCGTAGAAAGCGATCAGCGAAAATGCGCTTTCCTTCGTGAGGTTTCACGTGAAACCCATGTGAATTGTCAGATTCACAACATGCGGATCGAGTTATTTGATGCCGATGCGGCGCTCCGACCAGATGTGGTCAGCGCCCGGGCACTGGCCGCATTGCCGCTCTTGATGGGTTATGCAGAGAAATATTTGTTGATGGGCGCCCTCGGGCTATTTCCCAAGGGACAACATATAGGCGTCGAATTGACCAAGGTCGCAACAGATAGTAGATTCAGCTTTGACAAGCGGCGCAGCATCACGGACGATCTGGCGCAAATCGTGCTGGTGAAGGCCAGGAACTAGTGCCGGAGCGATTGAGTTTCGCGCGGCGGTGCGAGGCAAGCGAGGGCAAAATGACAAATCCGATGCGGGTGATCGTCATGGCCAACCAAAAGGGCGGCGTTGGCAAAACCACAACTGCGATCAATCTCGGCACGGCATTGGCCGCCATTGGCGAGCGGGTGCTGATCATCGATCTTGATCCGCAGGGCAATGCCTCAACCGGCCTAGGGCTGGATCGCAAGAGCCGTCGCAGTTCCACCTATGATGTCATGACCGGCCGGAAATCACTGGCGGAAGTGGTGCATGAGACAGCGGTACCGCGGCTTTGGGTGGCGCCATCGATGCTGGATCTGCTTGGCGTCGAGCTGGAAATCGCCCCGGATGCGGATCGTGCCTACAAGCTGCGCCATGCCTTGCGCGGTTTGGCGGCGGCTATGGCGCGCGGGGAGCTGGCCGGCTTCACCTATGTTCTGGTGGATTGCCCACCGTCGCTGAATCTCTTGACGATCAATGCTTTGGCAGCAGCAGACAGTGTTCTGGTGCCATTGCAATGCGAGTTTTTCGCGCTTGAGGGGCTGTCACAGCTGCTTTCGACTGTTGACCAGATCAAGAAAGCGCTGAACCCGGCGCTGACCATTCATGGTGTGGTGCTGACGATGTTTGATCCGCGCAACAATCTGGCGACGCAGGTGGTGGCGGATGTGCGCGGGTTTATGGGCAACAAGGTCTATGAGACGATCATTCCGCGCAATGTGCGCGTGTCGGAAGCGCCCTCGCATGGCAAGCCGGTGCTGCTCTATGATTTGAAGTGTGTTGGTGCCCAGGCCTATCTGCGGCTGGCGTCCGAGGTGATTCGGCGCGAGCAGCTATTGCGTGTGGCCTAGCGCGGGAATGGACAGGGCGATGGCAGAGGAAACGAGGCCCCGGTTGGGGCGGGGGCTGGCGGCGCTGATCGGCGACCACGTCAATGAAGAAACGGCGGTGGCGCAGGCGCGCGGCCAGAAGCGCGTGCCGATCGAGTTTCTGCGGCCCAACCCGCGCAATCCGCGCCGGAATTTCGCCGAAGCGGAATTGAGCGATCTGTCGAATTCAATTCGCTCCAAGGGGGTGATTCAGCCGATTCTGGTGCGGCATGTGCCGCAGCTGGCGGATGTCTATGAGATCATTGCCGGGGAAAGGCGCTGGCGGGCGGCGCAGCTGGCATCAGTGCCGGACGTTCCGGTCGTGGTGCTGGATGTCGGTGACAAGGAGGCGCTGGAAATCGCCATTATCGAAAATGTCCAGCGGGCTGACCTCAATGCGCTGGAAGAGGCCGAGGGCTACCAGCAGCTCGGGGCAGAGTTCAATTATACGCAACAGGAACTGGCGGACGTCATCGGCAAGAGCCGCAGCCATATCACGAATATGATGCGACTGTTGAAACTACCTGAACAAACAAGGGCTTATCTGGCGTCAGGGCAAATTTCCGCCGGGCATGCGCGGGCGCTGCTGGCCGTCAAGGATTCCGATTCGGTGGCGAAACGAATCGTCGCTGACGGGTTAACGGTCCGTGATGTCGAGCATATCGGCCAGCGCGAGGCCGATATGGCAGTGACGTCGGGGGCCAAGAAGCCGCGCGCTGGCAAGGATGCCGACACAAGAGCGCTCGAACAGGCGCTGAGCGAGGCGCTGGGGCTGGTGGTGACCATCAGCCATCGCGGCGGCGCCGGCGATGTGCGGATCCGCTACCGCGATCTCGAACAGCTCGATGCGCTCTGCCACAAGCTGCGTGGCTGAGCGCCCGGAGCTGTGACGAAGCGCCACGCCGGGGCTGCCTCAAGATTGCGACAGGTTTCGCCGGCGCGGCTGTTTCCTTTTGACAATAAATCATGTATGAGCACCGCCATATTGAGGCTTTGGCTTCAGCCTTTCCGAGCGTCACAACATGCTGCCACCCCGCCTTGACCAGTCCGGGGCGCGGCGTTTTGGTGTTGGCGCGGAACAAACCTGGTGTTTTATCCCATGAAAATGCGCAACATCGCCATCATCGCCCACGTCGACCACGGCAAGACCACGCTGGTTGACCGGCTCTTGCAGCAATCGGGCGCGTTCCGCGAAAACCAGCGCGTCGCCGAGCGGGTGATGGATTCCAACGATCTCGAAAAAGAGCGCGGCATCACCATCATGGCCAAGGCGACGTCGATCCTGTGGAACGACACGCGGATCAACATTGTCGATACTCCCGGCCACGCCGATTTCGGCGGTGAAGTCGAGCGCATTCTCTCCATGGTCGATGGCGTGATCGTGCTGGTCGATGCCGCGGAAGGGCCGATGCCGCAGACCAAATTCGTTGTCGGCAAAGCTCTCAAAATGGGCCTGCGGCCGATTGTGGCGATCAACAAGGTCGACAAGCAGGATGCGCGCGTCACCGAGGTGGTCAACGAGGTGTTTGATCTGTTTGCGGCGCTGGATGCGACAGATGACCAGCTGGATTTCCCGATCCTTTACGGCTCGGCCAAGCAAGGCTGGATGGCGACGGCGCCGGAAGGCCCGAAGGACGGCATGAGCGCGCTGTTCGAACTGGTGGTCAGCCATGTTCCGGCGCCGAGGCTCGAGGAGGGCGGGTTCCGCATGCTTGGCACCTTGCTCGAAGCCAACCCCTATTTGGGGCGGCTGATCACCGGCCGGGTCTCGTCCGGGTCGGTCAAGCCCAACCAGAATGTCAAGGTGCTGTCGCGCGATGGCACGGTGGTCGAGACCGGGCGCGTCTCCAAGATCCTGGCGTTCCGCGGCATCGAGCGGGTTCCGGTCGATGAGGCCGAGGCGGGCGATATTGTGGCGATTGCCGGGCTCACCAAATTCAACGTTGCCGACACTCTGGCGGCCCCCGAAGTGAGCGAGCCCTTGCAGGCGCAACCGATCGATCCGCCGACCCTGTCGATGACGTTTCTGGTGAATGATTCGCCGCTGGCCGGCACGGAAGGCGACAAGGTGACGACCCGGGTCATTCGTGACCGGCTGATGAAGGAAGCCGAAGGCAATGTCGCCCTCAAGGTTGAGGATAGCGCCGGCGTTGACGGCTATATCGTCTCCGGGCGCGGTGAATTGCAGCTCTCGATCCTGATCGAGACCATGCGCCGCGAAGGTTTCGAGCTCGGTGTGTCGCGTCCGCAGGTGGTGATGCGCCGCGATGAGGCGACCGGCGAGATGCTGGAGCCGATCGAGGAGGTGGTGATCGACGTTGACGAGGAGCATTCTGGCGTCGTCGTGCAGAAAATGTCCGAACGAAAGGCCGAGATGATCGAGATGCGCCCTTCGGGTGGCAATCGCCTGCGCCTCGTGTTCCACGCACCGACGCGTGGCCTGATCGGCTATCAGGGCGAGCTCATGACCGACACCCGCGGCACGGCGATTTTGAACCGGCTGTTTCATTCCTATGCGCCCTATCGCGGCGATATCCAGGGCCGCCGCAATGGCGTGCTGATCTCGAATGACCAGGGCGATGCCGTGGCCTATGCGATGTGGAAGCTGGAAGATCGCGGTCCGATGATGATCGAGCCGGGCTGGAAAGTGTATCGCGGCATGATCGTCGGGGAACATACCCGCGACAATGATCTCGAAATCAACGTGTTGAAAGGCAAGCAGCTGACCAACATCCGCGCTGCAGGCAAGGATGAGGCCGTGCGCCTGACGCCGCCGATTCGCATGACGCTGGAAAAGGCGCTGGCCTACATTGAAGATGACGAGCTGGTGGAAGTGACGCCGAAGGCGATCAGGCTGCGCAAGATCTGGCTCGATCCCAATGATCGCAAGCGCCAGTCACGCGTCAAGGAAGCTGCTGTCGGCTGAACCTTCTGTCGCGGCAGTGACATATTTCGCAACAAAACGTTAGTTGTCAGCGCGTCATGAGCTGCTATGGGCAGCCCATGGGTGCTGGCGACTGCGCCCTCGAAGATTTTGGGGAACGAGCGCGCATGCAAGGATTGATGCAGGGAAAACGCGGGCTGATCATGGGCCTTGCCAATGATCATTCGATCGCGTGGGGGATCTCGCAGGCTTTGGCAGCCCAGGGCGCGACCCTGGCTTTCACCTATCAGGGCGAGGCGCTCGGCAAAAGGGTGAGGCCGCTGGCGGAAAGTCTGGCCATGCCCATGGTGCTGGAATGTGATGTCGAGGACATTGGTTCGGTCGATGCGAGCTTTGCGCTGCTGGCCCGTACCTGGGGCAGTCTGGATTTCATCGTTCACGCCATCGGGTTTTCCGACAAGAACGAGTTGAAGGGGCGTTATATCGACGTCACGACCCGCGAAAATTTCTCGCGAACCATGGTTATTTCCGCGTTTTCCTTCACTGAAATTGCCCAGCGCGCCCTGCCGTTGATGAAGGCAGGTGGCAGCCTGCTGACCCTGACCTTCAATGGCTCCAACCGCACCATGCCGAATTACAATGTCATGGGGCTGGCCAAGGCGGCGCTGGAGGCGAGTGTGCGGACGCTAGCGGCCGATTTGGGCCCGGATGGCATCCGCGTCAACGCCATTTCTGCAGGCCCGGTACGCACGCTGGCGGGAGCCGGCATCGGCCAGGCCCGCGCCATGTTCACCTATCAGGCACGCCATGCACCCTTGCGTCGCGAGATCACCATTGATGATGTCGGCGGTGCCGCGCTTTATCTTTTGAGCGATCTTGCCAAAGCGGTCACCGGCGAAATCCATATGGTGGATGCCGGCTATTCCACCATTGCCATGCCGCGCCCCGACGACCTTTAGGGCGAAGCGCGAAGGCGTTTCAGGAAGCTGGTCAGCCGGTTTGGCCCTGGCAAGGCAAAAACCGCATCAGGGCGCATGGCACGCATGCGTGCAACGCCATTGTCATCACACCCGGTGTGCGACACATTGGGGCCGCGAAGCGGTTCCGACTGTACCCCCAGTTCCCGATAACCGATTCGCATCTTGGACAGGTGCCTTGCACCACAGTGTCCTTCCAACTGTAGCCGGGCCTGTCCCGGCTATTTTTGTCCCGACGCTTCAGCGGTAGAGCTGCTGGCCCTTGATATTTGTATAAAGCCCGGCGACCTCGGTGCCATAGCCATTGAAAATCACCGTTGGCACGCGTTCCATGGTGCCGAGCACCCGCTCGGTCGCCTGACTCCAGCGCGGGTGTGGCACGGCCGGGTTCACATTGGCCCAGAAGCCATATTCCGATGAATCGAGCGCCTCCCAGAATGTCTTCGGCCGCTCGTTGGTGAAGGTGATTTTGGTGATCGACTTGATCGATTTGAAGCCATATTTCCACGGAACCGCCAGCCGCAGCGGCGCGCCGAACTGCTTGAGCAGAGGCTTGCCATAGGCGCCCGTCACCAGCAACGGCAGATCGTTCATGGCCTCGGCCATGGTGAGGCCCTCGACATAGGGCCAGGGATCGAAGGGGACTTCCTGGCCCGGCGCCATTTGCGGATCGTTGAATGTCTCAAAACGAATGTATTTCACGCCGGCATGCGGGCGCATCTTCTCGACAAAGGCCTTGAGCGGGATGCCGGTCCAGGGAATGGTCATTGCCCAGGCCTCGACGCAGCGATGGCGATACAGGCGCTCCTCGAGCGGGAAGGCGCGGATCAGGTCATCAATGGCCCAGGTCTTCGGCTTGTCGACGAGGCCGTCGACCGTGACTGACCACGGGCGGGTCTTCAATTGTTGCGCGGCGGCAGCAATGCGCTTGCTGGTGCCATATTCATAGAAATTATTGTAATTGGCATTGACGCTCTCGGGCGTCAGCGCCCGGCCTAGCGTATAAGCGGGGTTGCGTTTGGCTGGATAGAGGCTGGCCGTCGGGTCAGGCGTGTCGGCAAAGGCCGGGCCAGCCGCAAGCGCGCCGAGAAGACCGCTGCCTCCGGCCAGCAGGGCGCCCTGCATGAGCGCCCGGCGATTCAGGAAGGCTGCTTCCGGGGTTGCCTGCAACCCGGCTATCTCCCAGGGCTTTTTCTGGCGGATCAACATGATAGGCTCCTCAGTCAGCTGGAGCTGCTGAATATTACGTTTGCCGGCCTGCGACAAATCACGAGCTTGCGAGCGCCTCGTCATGAAGGTGAAAAAAATCACATTTCTGCCTTGTTTGGGCCGTCCTTGCGCCCGGATGCGACGGCACCCTGATGATGTGGTCACGTTGAGACGCGGTTCCTCGCAAAGCGTCAGCCCCCCAGCCAACCGGGGAACAGCGTCTCCTAGTGCTTAGTTGAGCGCGTGATCCAGAGGCCGACGGTGAGTTCCTCCCGTCGGCCTTTTTGTGCGCGCTGCAACCCCGCTGCGGCCAGGGACACTTGAAAAAACCCGTCAAAGCCACGATACAACAGGCGCGCGCGCATTGCGCGCCATGGTCATGAGATGACAACGCCAGAGGTGACAAGTGACAACAGATTCTCCCTCAGAAACCGGGTCTGCGGCGCAGCCGCCGCGGGCATTTGAGGCCGATGTAGCGCGCCTGCTGCATTTGATGGTGCACAGCGTTTATTCGGATCGGGCGATTTTCGTGCGCGAGCTGGTGTCCAATGGCGCCGATGCTTGCGAGAAATTGCGCTATGAAGCCCTGTCGAATCCGGCGCTGGTGCAGGAGGGTGCGGGCTATCTGATCAGCGTTGCCGCCGACAAGGATGCCAAAACCCTGACCTTTCTCGATAATGGCATCGGCATGAGCGAGGCCGAAATGGTCGCCGCGCTTGGGACCATTGCCAGTTCAGGCACCCGCGCCTTCATGGAAAGCCTCAAGGATCAGGAGGCCAAGGCAGCGCCGGAATTGATCGGCCAGTTCGGCATCGGGTTTTATTCGGCCTTCATGGTGGCCGACAAGGTCGACGTCTATTCGCGCAAGGCCGGAACGACGGCGGCGAGCCATTGGTCGTCGGATGGCAAGGGCACCTATAGCGTGGCGCCCTGTGCGCTTGACGAGGCGCCCGCGCAGGGCTCGCGGGTCGTGCTGCATATGAGCGATGGGGCCGCGGAGTTTCTTGAGCCGTGGCGCATAGAATCGATCATCCGCGAGCATTCCGGCGCGGTGGCGATCCCGATTGATTTCATCGAGGCGCCGGGCAAAGAACCCCGTCGCCTCGGCGAAGGCACGGCGCTGTGGGTGAAGCCCAAGGCCAGCGTTACGCCGGAGGAATACAAGGATTTCTACCAGGCGCTGGCCGGCCAGTTTGATGAACCGGCCCTGACAGCGCATTGGCGGGCGGAAGGGCGTCACGAATATCATGCGCTGGCCTTCGTGCCAGGCTCGCGCCCGCTCGATCTGTTTGATCCGGCCCGCAAGAGCCGCGCCAAGCTCTATGTGCGGCGCGTGCTGATCGATGCCGATGCCCATATCCTGCCCGGCTGGCTTCGCTTCGTCAAAGCCGTGGTCGATTCCAGCGATCTGCCGCTGAATGTCTCGCGCGAGATGATTCAGGAAAGCCAGGTGTTTGCGGCGATCCGCAAGGGCGTGACCAGCCATATTGTCGCCGATCTGACACGGCTGGCCGAAAGCGAACCGGAAGCCTATGGCAAGATCTGGGATCATTTCGGGGCCGTCATCAAGGAAGGCCTTTATGAGGATTACGAGCGCCGCGACGCCTTGCTGAAACTGGCGCGCTTCACCACCTCGACGCATGGCGAGACCAAGAGATCGCTGGCCGATTATGTCGCGGACCTGCGCGAAAACCAGACGGCGATCTGGTATCTCGCCGGGGATGATGTGAAGCGGTTGCGGGCCAGCCCGCAGCTCGAAGGGTTCCGCGCGCGTGGCATCGAAGTGCTGCTGCTGCCCGATCCCGTCGATGCGTTCTGGGTACAGGGCGTGACCGGCTATGACGGCAAGCCCTTCAAATCGGTGACGCAGGGCGCGGCGGATATCAAGGCCGTGCCGTTGCTGGACGGTGAGGCGAAGGAAGAAGCGCCGGTGAGCGAGGCCGTGGCGGCGCTGATGATCCATATGAAAGACGTGCTGACCGAGGCGGTGAGCGACGTGCGGGTCTCGGATCGCCTGTCGAACAGCGCGGCCTGCCTCGTCGCGCGCGATCAGGGGCCGGACCGGCGGCTTGAGCGGATGCTGGCCGAGCACGGGCAATTGCCGGAAGTGACGAAGCCGGTGCTTGAAATCAACCCGCGCCATGCGCTGCTGACCAAGCTTGCGGCAAGTCAGGATGCCGGGCTGGTGGATGATGCGATCTGGCTCATTCTCGACGATGCCAGGCTTGCAGATGGCGAAAAGCCCGACGATACCGCCGCCTTTGCAGCGCGCCTGGCGCGAATTATCGAGCGCGCCGCAGATGGTGCGCGCGGCTGAACATTCTGGCTACCACAACGCGTGATCAGGCCTTGCGCCTGATCGCGTCGAAATTTGCCGCAGGCGGCATGGCCTCGCCACAGCGTGAGGCCAGAGCCCTGCTTTGCGCCGCCCTGGCGCTCGACCATGCGGCGCTGCTGCGCGACCCTGCCGTGACGCTGGGGGCGGATGTGCAACGCGTCCAGGACTGGGCCTTGCGGCGGGCGGCAGGCGAGCCGCTGTCGCGGATCAGGGGCATGCGCGCGTTCTGGTGCTTCGATTTTGCCGTCAATGGCGCGGTGCTGGACCCGCGGCCGGAAAGCGAAACGCTGATCGATGCTGCCCTCGCCCTCGGCCTTGAACGCAAAGCGCCGCTGCGCATGGCTGACCTTGGCACAGGATCAGGCGCGCTGCTGGCGGCGCTGCTGCATGAATGGCCGTGCGCGACCGGCACAGCTATCGACAGTTCGGCGCCCGCCTGTGCTATGGCGGCAGCCAATCTGGCGCAGCTGGGCTTCGCGGAACGGGCACAGGTGATGTGCGGCGACTGGCGCGATGTCGTTGGCCAGGAATTTGATCTGGTTGTCACCAACCCGCCCTATATTCGCAGCGCAGATATAGCCTCGCTTGCGGTCGATGTGCGCGAGCATGATCCCGCCGCCGCGCTCGACGGAGGCGCGGACGGGCTCGATGCCTATCGGGCGATCATGGCGTTCCTGCCGCAGATTTTGGCGCCGCGCGGCTTTGCCATTATCGAACTGGGACAAGGACAATGTGCCGATGTCGGCGCGCTGGCGAAAGCCCGGGGATTGCAGGTGATTGCGGTGCGTGCCGATCTTGCCGGCATTGATCGTGCGCTGGTTGTTGGACAGGCTGACGCAAGGGAAAGCGTAAAATTGCTTGGCGAATGACAACAAACAGAGTATGGAGAGAGTGCAGCTCTGGAAAATTGAGACCTGACGCGACTGGATGGTTTGCGCGCGTTTTGACCAAGTTGCATTTCAACCTCAAGATTTGGAAAAATCCGAGCTTGGATAGTGCGATACCAAGGCATGATTGAGCCGATGTGGGGAGCGGGGGTGTGGATCGCGTTATCCGCTGTTGGCGGCGATCCAGTGAGGTTTAACCAATTTGGTTGACAATTGAGGTTCGACACGCGGGCTCGCGGAGCCGTCGAATCCTTGCACGCAAATTGTCGTTCGTTAGCGAAGGTCAGCTATGAGACAAGGTCAAAACAAGCGTATGCGCGGTCGCAACAATAATAATAACAACAGGCGCGGGCCCAACCCGCTGACACGTTCCTACGAATCGAACGGGCCCGATGTCAAAATCCGGGGTACGGCCCATCATATTGCGGAAAAATATCTGCAACTGGCGCGCGATGCGCAGACGTCTGGCGATCCGGTGATGGCGGAAAGCTATTTGCAGCATGCCGAACATTATTTCCGGCTCATCGCTGCCGCGCAGTTGCAGCAGCAGCAGGCACAGGGCGGCATGGCGCCGGGCAGCGAGGCCGATGACAGCGACGATGATGAGGATTTCAGCATTCTGCCTGACCGGTTTGCCTCGCCCCATGAGCGCCTGGCGCCGCCGCAGCCGCAGGCCAATGGTTATCATGGTGCCGGGGGGCAGGCTGTGCCGGAGCGTGCCGGCAGCATGCAGGAGCGCAATGACGCTGCGCCGCGTCCCGATTATGCGCGCCAGGAACAGCCTAGAGCTGACCAGCCACGGCAGGACCGCCCCGATTATGCACGCCAGCCCAACGGGCAAAGATTTGACAATCGCGGGGATAATCGTCCCGACAACCGGAGTGACAACCGCGGCGACAATCGCAATCCGCGGCCGGAACGTGGCTTCTATCTTGATCGCCAGAACCAGAACCAAAACCAAAACCAGAATGGCCAGCGGCGGCCGCGCGATTTTCGCTATGATCAGCCAAGGCCGGACCAGCCGCGGCAGGATTTGCCGCGCTCCGAGCAGCCGCGTATCGAGGGGGCCAAATTCGATGCCCCGCGCCCGGAAGGGCGGCGCGAAAATGCTGTGGCGCCCGCCATGCCCGAACGCGATTTCCCGGAAAGCACCGCCGCTGCTGCCCTGCCGGCTTTTATCACCGCGCCGACCCGGCCAGTGGTTGAGACGCCTGCACCTGTAGCGGCGGAGCGCCATGCAGATGCCGCGCCCGAGGCCACTGCCGAAGACAAGCCGCGCCGCCGTCGTCGCACCAAGGCGGAAATGGAAGCTGATGCGGCGCGCAATGCCAGCGACGCCGGATTGGTGGACTGATACCAACAGGCTTGCAGAGCGCGCCTGTTATTGTCATCATGCAGCAAAAGGCGGCTTCATGAGCGACGATGACACCGTGACTTATCTTCATGCGACGGCAGTGCCCCAACGGGCGCTGTCGTCGTCTTCATATGCGCCGGGCCCGGTGGGCGTCACCGGGCCGGTGACCTTCACCCGGGCGGAATTGCGCGAAATCATGGGGCTTTATGGCCGCAGGGTCGCTGAGGGCGAATGGCGCGATTATGCCATGGATTTCAGCGCGCAAAAGGCGGTGTTCGCGGTATTCCGCCGTTCTGCCGAGCACCCGCTCTATGTGATCGAGAAAAACCCGGCGCTGACGCGGCGCCAGGGGGCGTTCAGCGTCACCAATGCGCAAGGCTTTGTGCTGCGGCGCGGCCATGATTTGCGCCGGGTGCTGGGCGTGCTGGAAAAAAAGCCGGCATTGGTGCGAAGCTGAGCCGGATTATTTCCAGGTTCTGATGTCAACGAAACGCCCGGCTATGGCCGCGGCGGCGGCCATGGCCGGCGACACCAGATGGGTGCGGCCGCGATAGCCCTGACGCCCTTCGAAATTGCGGTTGGAGGTCGAAGCGCAACGCTCGCCCGGCGCCAGTTTGTCGGGGTTCATGGCAAGGCACATGGAGCAGCCCGCCTCGCGCCATTCAAAACCGGCATCGAGGAAAACCTTGTCGAGGCCCTCCGCCTCGGCCTGCGCCTTCACGAGCCCCGAACCCGGCACCACCATGGCATTGACACGGGCGGCGACCTTGTGGCCGGCGACGATCTTGGCGGCAGCGCGCAGGTCTTCAATGCGGCCGTTGGTGCAAGAACCGATGAAAACCCGGTCGATGGCGATGTCGGCGATATTTTCGCCGCCCTTGAGGCCCATATAGGCGAGGGCGCGCTCCAGGCTGGCGCGCTTGGTCTCGGGCATATCGGCGCTGATGGCGGGCACCACGCCTTCAATCGAGGCGACGTCCTGCGGGCTGGTGCCCCAGGTGACGATCGGCGGCAGGTTGCTGGCATCGAGCACGATATGCGCATCAAAATGCGCGCCGGGATCGCTGTGCAGCGTTGACCAATAGGCCTTGGCGGCCTCGAAATCGGCGCCCTTCGGCGCCTTCGGGCGGCCAGCCAGGTAGGCAAAGGTCTTTTCGTCGGGGGCGATCAGGCCGGCGCGGGCCCCGCCCTCGATCGACATGTTGCAGACGGTCATCCGCCCTTCCATCGACAGTGCGCGGATCGCTTCCCCGGCATATTCGATGACGTGGCCGGTGCCACCCGCTGTGCCGATCTTGCCGATGATCGCCAGGATGATGTCCTTGGCGGTGATGTGATCAGGCAGGGTTCCCTTGACCTCGACCAGCATGTTCTTGGCTTTTTGCTGGATCAGGGTCTGGGTGGCGAGCACATGCTCGACTTCGGACGTGCCAATACCATGTGCGAGGGCGCCAAAGGCACCGTGGGTCGAGGTATGGCTGTCGCCGCAGACAATGGTGGTTCCTGGCAGGGTGAAGCCCTGTTCCGGCCCGATGATGTGAACGACGCCCTGGCGCTTGTCGAAGGCATCGTAATATTCGACGCCGAAGTCGGCAGCATTCTTGGCGAGCTGGTCGATCTGGATACGGCTCTCTTCGTCGGCAATGCCTTGCGAGCGGTCGGTGGTGGGAACGTTGTGATCAACCACCGCCAAAGTCTTTTGCGGGGCACGCACCTTGCGCTCGGTCATGCGCAGGCCCTCGAAGGCCTGCGGGCTGGTGACTTCATGCACCAGATGCCGGTCGATATAAATCAGGCTGCTGCCGTCCGCGCTGGTCTCGATGACATGGTCATCCCAGATTTTGTCATAAAGCGTGCGCGGTGCGGTGCTGCTCATGGTGTCGATCCGGATGATGGCAAATGTTGCTGGACAAGCGCTGGCGACAGGCTCTGCCGCCGCGGATTATTTTGCGGGCTGCGCCTTGGTGTCGATGCGCTCGGCAATTCGAGCCGACTTGCCGCGACGGTCACGCAGGTAATAAAGCTTGGCGCGCCGCACCGCGCCGCGACGGATCACCTTGATCGAGTCGATATTCGGGGAGTGGATCGGAAAGACGCGCTCGACGCCCTCGCCATAGGAAATCTTGCGAACGGTGAAGCTCTCGTTCAGGCCGCCGCCATTGCGGGCGATGCAGATGCCTTCATAGGCCTGCACGCGGGTGCGGTCGCCTTCCTTGACCTTGACGTTCACCACCAGCGTATCGCCGGCGCGAAATTCCGGCACAGCACGAAGACTGACCAGTTTGGCGGCCTGTTCGGCCTCAAGCGTCTGAATGATGTTCATGGCTGTAACTCCTTGCCGATTGTGCCGCTTTTCGCGGTCACGGGCGTTTCGGCGCGCTGTTGTGAATGGGCGTGGCTATCATCTCGCCACACGTCTTTTGCTGAAAGGTTTTATTTCTTGCCGAAGGTCATGCCGGAGAAGCGGCTGTTGAACTTCGACAGGCGGCCACCGCGATCGAGCAGATGCTGCGAGCCGCCGGTCCAGGCGGGATGGGTCGTCGGGTCAATGTCAAGGTTGAGCTGATCGCCTTCCTTGCCATAGGTCGAGCGGGTGGTAAATTCGGTTCCATCGGTCATGACCACTTTGATCATGTGATATTTCGGATGCGTATCGGCTTTCATCGCTCGTGTCCTAGATTTCTGGCAAGGCCAGCGAGAGAGGACGCGCGCGCGAAAGCGCCCACGAAACCTCAAATTCCGCTTGCCTGATACGAAGGCCTTAGAGCAAAGCTGATGTCATGACAAGTGCATTGCATGCATTGATATGGCCGGATGATGGCAACCTGGATTTCAGGCGCGCGCCGGGAAGGTTCTCTTGAAAAAATTGCCGGCCAGCATGATGGCGCGGCGTGCTTCTTCGAGATAGGCGGAAAATTGCATGAAGCCGTGGTGCACGCCTTCGTGCATCGCCAATTCATAGCTGGCACCGACGCTATCGAGGCGCCGCGCGAGGTTGAGGGTGTCGCAGAGCAGCACGTCGAGCGAGGCAGCGTTGAGGAACAGCGGCGGCAGGCGCGCCAGTGCCGTCTCGCTGGCATGAAGCGGGCTGACGAGGGAATCGTGCCGCGCCGCATCCGGGCCCTCGTCCGGCGCATAAAAATTGAAGCAGCGCTGCATGAGCTCGCGGGTCAGGCCGTAACCGGTGGCAAAACGCTGGTAGGACGGGCTGTCGAGGTCCTCACCATAAACGCCGTAAAACAGCATGGCGGCATGGGGCGCGGGCCGGCGCAGTTCCTGTTCGCGCAAGGTCAGGGCCAGGGCGAGGTTGGCGCCGGCGCTGTCGCCGGTGACGACCAGCGGGCCGTTGAATGCCGCTTCGGTCTTCGCCTGATCCAGAAGCCAGCGCCAGGCCGCCTGCATGTCTTCCAGCGCGGCGGGAAAGGGGTGCTCGGGTGCGAGCCGGTAATCGACGCTGAGCAAAGCGGTGCCTGTTTCGATGGCCAGCAGGCGCTTGAAACGCTGATGGCTGTCGAGATTGCCGAAAGCCCAGCAGCCGCCATGGGCCTGAAGCAAGGCGCCGGGCCGGGCCTGATGCGGGACAATCAGTTCCACAGGAACCGGCGGCGCCGCCATGAGGCCGGGGATGGTAAAGCGGCGCGCCACCGCGACATCCGGGAGGTCCTGGTTCCATTTCCGGCTGAGACGAAATTGCAGGGCGCGCAATTCGGCGGCGGGCAAGGTCTTGCCGAAATCGGGGTCTTTGGCGTCTTCGCTCTGGATCCAGTCCCAGAGGCCGGCCATTTCCGGGGTGCGGCGGGCCTCGGGCGCCAGAAGGCGATCAATATCAAGACGCTCCAAAGGTGACGAGGTCATTGCTGGCTACCTTCCGGGAGAGGGACAATATGGGCGGCGACGGGCATCAGGGCGCGAACCTCGGCGTTGCGGCGGCGATCAAGCCGGGCGCTGACGATGCCTGTGCCATCGCTGGCGCTCGCGATGATCTGGCCCCAGGGGTCGGCGACGAGAGAGTGGCCATAGGTCTGGCGGGTTTCATTGCCCGAGGCAAATGCCCCCCATTGTGCAGGAGCGCAAAGCCAGGTCTGGGTTTCGATGGCACGGGCCCGCAACAGCACGTCCCAATGGTCGCGGCCGGTTTGCAGGGTGAAGGCGGAGGGTAGCGCGATCATGTCGGCACCGGCCCTGGCCAAATTCTGGAACAATTGCGGGAAGCGCAGGTCATAGCAGATGGCGCAGCCGACCAACATGTCACCGCAGCGATAGGTGGCAAGCGCATCGCCGGGCGCAAATGTGGCGCTTTCCTTGTAGACATGCCCGTCGGGCGTGGTGATGTCGAACATGTGGATCTTGCGGTAGCGGGCGACTTCCGTGCCGCTGCGGTCGAAGACCAGCGTGGTATTGTGCAGGCGTCCATCGCTGCCACCGCGCTCAAGAACGGAGCCGCCATGGATGAAGACGCCGTGCCGGCGGGCGAGGCCCTGCAGCATGGCATAGGCGGGGCCGCCCGGCAGGGTCTCAGCAGCGGCGAGCTTGTCGGCGCGGCTGCCGCCTAGGCAGTCGAACACTTCCGGCAGGCCGATCCAGTCCGGCTTTTCCTCGACAACAGCATGCTCGATGAGGCGCGCCGCACTGGCGAGGTTGGCAGCCTTGTCCGGGCCGGAATTCATCTGGATGAGCGCAACTTTCATGGCGCCAGTGTCGGCGCGGGCCAGGCGAACGTCAAGAGGCCCAATTGTTCAGGAAATCGCCGTAAAGGGTCAGGCCACCGCAAGCATAGATCGTCTGGCCGGTGATATAGGCGGCGTCGGAACTGGCCAGAAAGGCAAAGATTCCAGCGATTTCCTCAGGGGTTGCGGCGCGGCCAAGCGGAATATGCGCCTCGACGCGGGCTTTGGCTTGGGGATCCTGCGCCCAGCTTGCGTTCATGTCGGTGAGGACGGCGCCAGGGGCGACGGCGTTGACTCGCACACCGCTTGCCGCTGATTCCAGCGCCAGGGTGCGGGTGAGGTTGCCAAGCCCGCCCTTGGCGAGCGAATAGGCGAGATAGCCGGGTTTCGGGATGATTTCATGAACGCTGGAGGTGTTGATGATCGTGCCGCCGCCCGGGTGTGAGTGGAAATGCTGCAAGACGGCGCGGGCGCTGTAGGCCGCGCCCATCAGGGTCACGGCGATGATTCGGGCGAAAGTCGCATCGTCCCAGCCATCGGACGGCGTTGGTGCCTGGATGCCGGCGTTGTTGACGAGACAATCAAGCCGGCCAAAATGCGCCACACCATGATGCACGACCGCTTGCGCTGCCGCCGGATCACCAACATCGGCCTCGCGGGCGAGGTGACGGGCATCAAAACCCTCGGCACGACTGATTTCATGGAGGTTTTCGACGATGCTTCCGGCCAGGGGGCCATCACCGACATGGGTGATCATCACGTTGGCGCCTTCGGCGGCAAAGCGCTTGGCCACGGAAAGGCCGATGCCGCGCGATGCGCCGGTGATCAGCGCCGTCTGGCCACGCAAGCGGGGGGCGGGGGGCATGGCTTTACCTCATGGGAAAACAGGGGCAAAGCTTGGTGCTGCATTTCCCCGGCAGCGTCAACACAGCCAGCTCTAACGGTTGAAATATTCTGAAAGCCAGCTAGAATGGAACATAAATTCCATTTTCGCAGCCCCCCCCCGCAAAGGCCTCCCATGTCCACCATGCAGCATGTTCTCACGATTTCCTGCCCGGACCGCCCCGGCATTGTTGCCGCGGTCTCGGCGGTTCTGGCTGCCGAAGGCGGCAATATTCTCGATGCGCAGCAGTTCGATGATGTCGAAACCGGGCGGTTCTTCATGCGCGTGGTGTTTGAAGCCACGCAAGACGCGCAGCAGCTCAAGGACGCGCTGGCGGTGACAGCGCGGAATTTTGCCATGACCTTGCTGCTGCGCCCCTATCAGCAGAACCGCCGCGTGGTCATTCTGGTCTCAAAATTCGACCATTGCCTCGCCGACCTGCTTTATCGTTGGCGCATTGGCGAGCTTGCCATGGATCTCGTTGCCATCATCTCCAATTATCCGCGCGACTCCTACCAGCATCTCGATTTCGGCGATGTCCCGTTTCATTATTTGCCGATCACCAAACAAACGAAAATGGAACAAGAGGCGCAAATCTGGGAGATCATCCGGTCTGCGGATGTCGATCTCGTGGTGCTGGCCCGCTATATGCAGGTGTTGTCCGATGGCCTGACCGCGAAACTCTCAGGCCGCTGCATCAACATCCACCACTCGTTTCTGCCGGGATTCAAGGGTGCGAGACCCTATCACCAGGCGCACGAGCGCGGTGTCAAACTCATCGGCGCGACAGCGCATTACGTCACGTCCGACCTCGACGAAGGTCCGATCATCGAACAGGATGTCGAGCGTATCAGCCACCGCGATACGCCTGAAACGCTGGTTCGCAAGGGCCGCGACATCGAGCGCCGGGTGCTGGCGCGCGCGTTGCGGCTGCATCTTGAGGATCGGGTGCTGCCCCACGGCCGCAGGACCGTGGTTTTCCCCGATTGACAAGCAAGTCTGCGCCGGCCCTTGCCTGGCGATGGCAACCCTCCGCAGTCAATCAGACAGGTGTGCCTTTGTCACTTCGTCAGCAGGTAGGACGGCAGTGGGTAGTACTGCCATGCGCGCACGGACGGGTAGCGCGCTGCGTGATGATAGCTGGGCGCATAGGCCAGCGCATGGCTACGGGCACGCACGATGCGGTGCACCATCGCATAATGGACATAGCGCCGGGTCTGCCAGCGCCAGGCAACGATGCGGCGGCGATACCAGTGACCGCGCACTTCATGCCGGACATAGCGGATATAGCGCACCCGGATGTGGCGGATGGCCGTAATTCGCACGCGCTGCATGCGATAGGCGACATGGTGTGGCTTGCGATATGTAGGACGTGCCGCCCTGGCATAAATCGATGCCGGCGGCTGGCCGTAAATGTGGATGCTAGCGCCTTCTCTGCGCACCAGTGCAAACAACACTGCCGCATGGGCGTTGGTGAGGCGGACGCAGCCGTGCGAGCGCGGCACGCCCATTGACGCTGCGGAATAGCCACCATGAATGGCATAGCCGCCGTGGAAAAATATCGCATGCGGCATGGGCGCATTGTGATATTTGTGCGAATAATGCATCACCTGCAGGCTTTGCGGGCGGAAATTTCCGTCCGGCGTGATGTAGCCGCGACGCGCTGAAGAAATGCGCCAGTCATAAACTTGACCGTTGTCTGCTTGCACGTGCATGCGCTCGGCAGAGAGGTTAATATCGATTCGGACATTTGCCGCGGCAGGAGCAACAAACCAGACCAATGCAAATAAACCCAAGACAAATAAAGACAATTTACGCATCGCAGCACTCCACAACCAACACAAGCACCTATTGTTGCAATTTTCGATAAATTGCGCAACAGTTTCTTGGACAATGGATTGGATGATTGACAGTCGTGAACAGCCAGTTGATGAACTCACGTGGCGCTTGGAATTCCAGATTGTAGTTAATGAACAAAGTCCGTGGCTGCGGGACCAGATTGCCGTAATATGACATGTTTGATGCGTATAGGCATGATTCGTCGCCGGAGATGAAAATGAAATATGCTGGAGTCTCGAAACATATTGTTGCAGGCATGGCGTTATGCTTGCCGCTTTTGCTGGGATCGCCCTTGAGTCATGCCGCGTCGCCGGAAAGCCGCGAACCAGCCAAGCTATTGTTTGGTCACGAGAAATTACCGTCACCGGGCCCTTCGCAGCCGATCGGCTTTTATTCGCGGGGCTGCATGCAGGGTGGTCTGGCGCTGCCCCTGACCGGACCGACCTGGCAGATCATGCACCCCGAGCGCAATCGCAACTGGGGCACTTCATGGCTGATTGACTTCCTCAAGCGGGTCAGCGCACGCGCCGCCCGCTATAGTGGCTGGCCAGGCTTGCTGATCGGCGATATGGCGCAACCGCGCGGCGGGCCGATGCTGAATTTGCACGGCTCGCATCAAATCGGCATGGAGGCGGATATCTGGTTCACGCCGATGCCGCATCACGTCATGTCGGCTCATGAGCGCGCGACCAAGCGGGCGCTTGATATGGTGGCCAGCAATGGCATGCACGTCAGCCGAAACTGGACCAACGCCCAGATGCAGGCCTTGCGTGCGGTGGCGATCGACCCTGAAGTCGACCGGATTTTCGTCAATCCTGCGATAAAAAAGGCGATCTGCGCGACGGCGACGGGCAATCGCGCCTGGCTGAACAAGATTCACCCCTATTACGGACACAAGACACATTTTCACGTGCGGTTGTTCTGCCCGCCGGGCGCACCCGCCTGCAAACCGCAAGCGCCTTATTTCAAGGGTGAGATGTGCGGCAAGCATCTGGCCTATTGGTTCAGTGCGGCGGTGATGCATCCCAAGCCCAATCCGCATTACCGGCCGCGTCCGCCCTTGACGCTGGCGCAATTGCCGGCGCCCTGCGCTGCGGTGCTCCGACAGCGCTGAGGCGAAGCCGGCTCAGCCCGCGGCGACGCTGCGGGGGAGGCGATTTTGCAATTGTGCCAGCTGGTCGCGGATCTGGCCCTCTGATGCCGGATCGAGGGGGGCTGCGCCTTTGCCAGCCAGGGTCGCAACCTCGATCCCAAGCGCGCGAATCGTCTGGCGCAAGGCCGCGACATCCGCAGCGGAGACGCCAGACAAGGCCGGCAATGCGGCCTCAGCGCCGGCTTGATTGTTGCGGTTCGAGCCATGCCGGTCGCGCGTCAAAGCATCGATACGGCCCTGCAAGGTCGCGTTTTCGCTGCGCAGCGCCTGCAGATCCTGCTCTTGTTGCGCCAGTCTGCTTTCCATCGCCTTATGATCGGCCTTGCGTTTAGTGTCGCGACCGCTTTGCAGTGAGCTGGCCCGCTGGAATGATGCTTCAAGCTCGCGGAATTTGACTTTCCATGATTCCAGCTCGCGCTCCAGCGCGGCGGTGGCATCGCGGGCCTGTGCGAGGCTGGCGCCAGTCTGCTGATAGCGGGTCAGCAGACTTTCATGGCGACCCTGCAATTGCTGCACAGCGTCATTGCGCCGCTGCAACTCTTCCTGCAGTTCGTTGCGCGCCTGGCGCAGATTTGCGGCAATGGTCAAAGCACCGTCATGCCGGGCCGTGCTTTCCTGCAGCTTGTGGCGCAGATCGCCGATGGTCAGGGTGTCGCCTTCGATGCGGGTCGACAGGGCGGCAATGGTCATGCGGTCAGACTGGATCTCCCCCTCAAGACGCTCACGCTCCGTGTCAGCGGCGCGCAGCGCCAGGCGCTGGTCTGCCGCCAGCTGATCGGTGTTGTAGAGCGCCTGTAGCGCCGCACCCTGCGATGCGCGTAAGTCAGCAGCCTCGCTGCGCGCTGCGGCGAGGTCATCAAGCGTCGCTTCGTGTTCGGTGCGCAATGCGGCCATTCCGGCCTCGGCGGCGGACAATTGATTGCCGACATGGCCAAGCCGGGCCTGATGTTCGGCGAGGTCGGCACGGGCGCGCTCGGCCTGCTGTTCCAAAGCGCGCTGCCTGGTCGCTGCTTCGGCACGCACGGCATCCAGCCCGGCGGTGACATCCGCCATGGTCATCGGCATTTGCAACTGCAAGTGATGGCGAGCGAGGCGCACAGCCCGCCGCCGGTAGGCAGGAAGGAAAAATGCTCCAAAGAGGCCCATGGTGAGCGCACCGATGGCAAAATACATCAATTGTTCAATCACGCTGATGATCCAGGCCAACAGTGAACATGAATATTATGCCATGTTCGCGGCGTTTTGGCAAAGCGGCCACGGCGTTTCGGGTGGCTTTCGCGCGGATGTGAAGTTGCAGGTCAGGTTGTATTTGTCGCGATGCCAGCGCTTGCAACCAGAGCGGATGGCCCTGAAAAACAAAACCCCGCAACCTTGGAAAGGACGCGGGGTATCGCAAGCGGAATCTTGCCAGGCTATGCACTCTGCGCGGTGCGCAAAGCCCGCTTGCGAGCTGCGCTCAAACCGTCATTACATCCGTGATCGGTCAGAAAACGCGCAGCGCGCGCGCCAAGCCTGGCAGAGCCGCAGACTGCCGACCAGAGGTCAGGGCAGAATTTGCAGCTTGTCAGCCGAGACCTTGCCGCTTTTGCGGTCGGCCACCAGCTCAAAAGAAATCTTGTCGCCCTCGCGCAACTGGCTCAGGCCCGAGCGCTCGACGGCGCTGATATGGACAAAGGCATCTTTCTCGCCGCTGTCAGGCGCGATAAAACCGTAGCCTTTTTCAGCGTTAAACCACTTTACGGTTCCCGTAGGCATGGAAACCCCTTTCTATCTGTTTTCACTTCCCGCCGGCTTGCTCGCCGACGGCCGAAATCGCATGTTCAGGCGAACTGTCTATTGCCATTTCAGAATGATATCAGAAAGGAAAAACGAGCGAACCATCTATCGACCTCCCTCAGATAGTATTTTCTCGGGAAAATGCAAGAGCCGTCGTAATTCTACAATTTATCTCATGGCACTTTTCTGCAAGATTTGCCGTGCCCGTAAGCCCCGGTTCATCCAGAATGCGGTAGTTTTCTCGGCTATCGACGCCGGCGGGTGTGATCATTTGTTGCCACTATGAAAGTCACCGCAAAAAATCCTGCTGGAATCAAGGCGCTGGGGAGGGCCGTTCATGGGCAAGTTTGAGAGACGAAGCGCTGCAACCTGTGAAACAGGGGCGGCCTTGATGGCCGGTGCCTGAAGCTGCCCGGCAATCTGCCTTGCCAAACCCATCGAGCCTCACATCGTTTCAGACATGCAGCGACCTTCCTTGCCCAGAAAGACATTACGCCATCCGTTGAGCTGGCTTGCGTTGGGCGTGCTTTTGACGCTGCAATGGCAGGTGGCGCGTGCGGACGGGGCGACGGCAGAAGGAGCAGCAGTGCCGCCCGGCTTCTGGAATCAGGGCACCTTGCTCGGCCAGCTCGGCGGACTGCGCCCGTGGCTGAAAAACCATGGCGTCACCTTTGGCCTCAGCGAGAGCGACGAGGTGATGGACAATGTTTCGGGCGGGATCCGCCGTGGCCCGGTTTATGACGGCCTTGCCGAGGCAACGCTGATGATCGACACGGCCAAGGCCTTTGGATGGCAGGGTGGCACGCTCAATGCCAGCCTGCTGCAAATTCACGGTCATTCCATCAGCACCGATCATTTGCTGGCACTGCATACGGCCAGCAATATCGAGGCCTCGCAGGCGACGCGCTTGTGGGAACTGTGGTTCGACCAGCAGATTTTCAGCCCCGACCTCGATCTAAAGATCGGCCAGCAAAGCGTGGATCAGGAGTTTGTCGCGCCCCATTATGCGGCGGTGTTTCTCAATGCCACGCTGGGTTGGCCGGTGATCCCGACCAATGACCTTTATGCCGGTGGCCCGGCCTATCCACTGTCGTCGCCGGGGGTGCGTCTGCGCGCCAGGCTGGGCGCCAATGTCACGGCGCTGATCGGTGTTTTCGATGATAATCCGCCCGGCGGGCCCTTCGCGCAGGATTCGCAGGTCCGAGGTGCCGAGGCCACAGGCGCACGCTTCAATCTTGGCACCGGGGCGTTGTGGATGGCGGAATTGCAAATACGCCATAACCTGAAGCCGGCCAGCACGTGCACCAGCCTGATTTGTGGTTTGCCGGGTGCCGTGAAACTGGGGCTGATGGCCGACACGGGCGCCTTCCCTGATCAACGCTTTGGCACAGATGGCCTGTCGCTGGCCAACCCTGCTAGCAACGGCATGGCGCGTCCCCACAACGGCAATGTCATTCCCTATGCCATCGCCAGCCAGATGCTGTGGCGCGATAAGGCTGACCATCAACGCCATCTTGGTGGCTTCGTGCGGGTAATGGCCGCTCCGGGTGATCGCAATCTGGTGGATTTTTCGGTCGATGCCGGGCTCGATCTGCAAAGCCCGTTTGAAGGCCGCGCGCATGACCATCTGGCGCTGGGCGCGAGCTATGCGCATATCAGCGCGCGGGCGCGGGCGCTCAATGCCGATACCGCACGATTTGCCGGCAAGACCTATCCGCTGCGCTCAAGCGAAAGCCTGATCGAGGCAACCTATCTGGCGCAGATCAATCCGTGGTGGGTGGTGCAGCCTGATGTCCAGTATATTTTCAGGCCGGGTGGCGGCATCAATGTCGCGGGCATCGGCAGCGCCCGGCTCGGCAATGAGATGATTGTCGGCCTGCGTTCGGTCGTGACGTTTCAATAAAGGACAAGATCGCGGCACCAGGCAGTCTAATGGCGTCGGGCAATGGCAAATTTTGCGGATGCGGCATTGTCACCAAGTTCGGTGAATTTCAATGACGATCCATATTGCTCAAGAACGTCATCAATGATCGACAGGCCGAGGCCGGAGCCTTCCTCAATGCGGCTCCCTGGGCGGGTTTCAGCCTGGTCGCGACCGTCATTGCGCACTTCGATGATCGCCTGGCTTCGCAAGACCTGGGCCCTGATAAAGATGTTGCGGCCAGCGTTCTTGCGGGCATTGTCCATGAGATTGCCCATGACTTCGCCGAAATCATCGGGATCCATGGCAAGAACCAGCTCTTCCGGCAGGCTGTTGCGCCAGACCAGATGCTCGGCCCCAGGTATATGCTCGAAAAGATTGATGAGACGCTCGACACTGGCATGCGCCTTGGTGGAGAGACCGCCACCGGCGCTGGCGCCGTGGGTGCGGGCGCGGGCAAGTTCGCGCTCGACGATGCCGCGCATCAGCGCCACTTGCTCGGCCAGCACGACGCCGTCGGCTTCATTATTCTCGGCGCGTCTTTGTGCCTCGATGGAAATAATGGTCAGCGGTGTTTTCAAGCCATGTGCCAAAGTGCTTGCCCGGCGGCGCGCCTTGGTGACCTGGGCATCCTGATGCTCCAGCAGGCGGTTGACGAGATCGGCGAGGGGAATAACTTCCTTGGGAAAATTGCCGCGCAGGCGATCGCTGTCGCCGGAAATCACCGCGCGGAAGCGCGCCTTGAGGGTCGCCAGCGGCCCGAGACCAATCCATGTCTGCAGCAGCGTTCCGACAAACAGGACAAGGGCGATCAGCAGCAGCGCGACGTAAAGATTGCGGCGGAATACCAGTTGCAAATGCATGATGTCGCGCTTGTCCTCGGCGACTTCCAGCACAAATTCCCGCTTGGGACCCTTGGTGCGGCTGGCGTCGGTGAAGGCGACCTTGCGCGACAATGCGAACAGCCTTGAATGCTGCGGGCCGGCATCACTGTGAAAAACGGCGAGCGGTTCGTCGTCACTCGGCAATTGTGTCGTCCACAGCGAGCGGGATTTCAGGATAACGGTGCCATGCTCGGAAATTTGCCAATAGACGCCACTTTCAGGAATGCTGTAGCGCGGATCGGCAGGCCTGTGCCGCAATGTGGCCTTGCCCTGCTCAAGGCTGAAAAGACGCTCGATTTCCAGAAGTCTTGTGTTCAGTTCCTGGCCGAGCTGCGCCTCAAGCGCGGCATCAAAGGCCCGGCTGATGAACCATGCGGCGGCTCCAAGGGTGACCCCGACCACCAGCAGGGCTATCAGAAAGATACGTGCACGCAGGGACCAGGTTGCGACGATATCGCGTTCTTCATCTTGACCCGGATTGCTCAAGCAGCATCCTCGACGATGTAACCCAGCCCCCGCCGGGTCATCACCATGTCAGCCCCGACTTTCTTGCGCAACCGGTTCATCAGCACTTCCAGCGCATTTGAATCCGGCACGGCCTCGCTGGCATAGACATGATCCTGCAATTCAGTCTGCGGCACGATCCGCCCCTTGTGGGTAACGAGATAGCGCAACATGCGATATTCCAGCGATGTCAGCGTGATAGGCTTGTCGGCGCGGCTCACCAGCATGCGCCGTGTGTCGATGGTGAGGTCGCGGGCGCATAGCAG
Organism: Hyphomicrobiales bacterium; assembly: GCA_019075905.1. Classification (GTDB taxonomy): domain Bacteria; phylum Pseudomonadota; class Alphaproteobacteria; order Rhizobiales; family Beijerinckiaceae; genus REEB77. The sequence goes on along the minus strand of JAGXAM010000007.1, from coordinate 55,799 downwards.
GGGGGTGGCCACGCCATTGCTGCGCCGCAGGATGGCGCCCAGTCGGGCGACCAGTTCTTCAACATAAAAGGGCTTGGCAAGATAATCGTCGGCTCCGGCATCAATGCCTGCTACCCGTTCGCGCCATGCGCTTCTGGCGCTCAGGATCAGGATCGGCGACTGGGTTCCGGCATCACGCAAGCGCCGCAACACTGTCAGGCCATCGAGTTTGGGCAATCCAAGATCAAGGACGATGCCATCGTAATCCTCGGTCTCGGCGCGAAACCACGCCTCTTCACCATCATGCACCAGATCGGGCAGATAACCTGCTTCCTTGAGGGCCTTGCCGATAGAAACTGCGATCTTCTTTTCATCTTCAACAACAAGAATGCGCATTAGCGAGAACTCCTCGAAATCAGATGATTTGTGGCCGCATCAATATAAATATCGACGTAACGACCATTTTTCGACAGCACCACGATGTGATAGCCAAGCGGGCCGCGCTTCTGGTGGTAAAGATCGACGTTGAGGACCTGACCCGGGACCATTGCCAGGGCGTGACCCATGGCCCTTGAAAGCGGCACCGCGGCAAGTTCGGCCTGGGCCTTCCGGGCTTGCTCCATCTCCACCTGGTCGTGATCGACGCCACTATCACCCGCGCCAGCAGCGCCGGCGGCCCCCGAGGCTCCCGAGGCTCCCGAGGCGCCCGCGCCGGAACCGCCGCCGCCATCGCCATCAGACCCGCCATCGCCATCAGCCAGGGCAGGGAGCCGGCACAGCAATGCCAGAGACGCCGCGGCGGCGTTTGCTAGCAAAAATTGGCGCCGGTCAGGCATAGCTTCGCCTATTGGGACTGCATGGCTTAAACCGCTGCTTTAGGCCGATTGGACTGACGGCAAGCTTACAAGGTTGCGAAGTCTGGACAATAGCTGCAAGAAATTTCATCCGCACAGCCGCCGGCATTTCGGCGTGTGGAAAGCTACGTGAGGGGGCTGGCTCTATCTTTGCGCAAGGTGTCACGGAACCCCTGGGTTGCTTCGTCGCTACGCTCCTCGCAATGACGGTGATGGTGGGTGGAAATTGTCTGCTAGCTGATCCCCAGCGCCCGGTTGATGCGGGCCTGATCGACTTTTGCGCCGGCAAAATCGTCAAAAGCCCTTGCGGTCCGCCGGATCATATGTGCCTTGATGAATTCAGCCCCCTCGCGTGCGCCATCCTCGGGGTGCTTGAGGCAGCATTCCCATTCCAGCACCGCCCAAGAATCATAACCATATTGGGTGAGCTTGGAGAAAATGCTGCTAAAATCGACCTGGCCATCGCCGAGCGAGCGAAACCGCCCGGCGCGGTCCACCCAGGGCGCGTAGCCGGAATAAACCCCCTGGCGGCCAGTCGGGTTGAATTCGGCGTCCTTGACGTGGAAGGCCTTGATCCGCTCGTGGTAAATATCGATGAAGGCGAGATAATCGAGCTGTTGCAGCACGAAATGCGAGGGATCATAGAGGATGTTGCAGCGCCTGTGGCCACCAACCGCCTGCAGAAACATCTCGAAAGTAGTGCCGTCAAACACATCCTCGCCGGGATGAATTTCAAAGCATAGATCAACCCCGGCCTTGTCAAAGGCGTTGAGGATGGGCGTCCAGCGACGGCCAAGTTCGGCAAAGGCGGTATCGATCAAGCCCGGTGCGCGTTGCGGCCAGGGATAAACGAAGGGCCAGGCCAGCGCACCGGAAAAGGTGGCGTGGGCGCGCAGCCCGAGATGGGCCGAGGCTTTGGCGGCCATCAGCAATTGCTGCACCGCCCATTGCTGGCGTGCAGCCGGCTTGCCATGGGTTTCTGCCGGGGCAAAGGCGTCAAAGGCGGCATCATAGGCGGGATTGACGGCGACCAGCTGGCCTTGCAGATGCGTGGAAAGCTCGGTGATCGCGAGGCCATGACGCGCGGCGGTGCCGGCGATCTCATCGCAATAGGCCTTCGAGGTGGCGGCCCTGGCGAGATCAAACAGGCGGGCATCCCAGCTCGGGATCTGGACGCCCTTGTAGCCTAAAGCCGCGGCCCAACCACAAATGGCGTCAAAACTGTCAAAGGGCGCCACATCACCGGCAAATTGCGCCAGGAACAATGCGGGCCCCTTCATCTGGCCGCTCATGCGCCAACTCCTTCGCTGAGCATTTTATAGATCTTCAGCTCGACCGGCTTGGCCAGAAGCTCATGGGCGCGGGCCCGAATTGGCTTGAGATGCGGCATGCTGCCATGGGCATCGAGATCGTCCTGGTTCGCCCAGTTTTCGTAGAACATGAAGACACAAGGGTCCTTGGCGTCGACATGCAGGTGGTAATTCAGGCAGCCGCGATCGGCGCGCGATGGCGCAACCATGGCCAGCAGGATTGCCAGCAATTCATCGCGCGTCTCGGGCCTGGCGACCATAGTGGCAGTGAGGGTGATGTGGCTCATCGGTCTTTGTCTCCCTTGGGGCAAAAGGCTCGCGGCCCTTGCTCGAATTTTTGCCGGCATGCCCGTGTTGCGGGAGGCTTGAAGCCGCATGATCGACGCTGTAAACCTTTACATGAGTTGTTTGACCCTGCATAAGCAACTATGCATAGCTGCCATGAAAATCATGCAAGAGAGGTCCCGAGACCCTTCCATGCCAACGCGACGATCAACCGCCACCATGAAGGATGTGGCGCTCAGGGCCAGAGTTTCTCTGGCGACAGTCAGTCGCGCCTTTGCGGTGCCCGGCAGTGTTTCCGAGGCGCTCACGCAGCGCATCATCGCGGCGGCGCGCGAGCTCAATTACACGATCAATGTCAATGCGCGCTCGTTGCGCAGCCAGAGCAGCGGCCTCATTGTGGTGCTGATCCCGGATATCGGCAATCCGTTTTTCTCGGTTTTGCTGCAAGGCATCGAGGAGCAGGCCCGGGCGCAGGGACTGGCGATCCTGATCGGCGACACCCATGGCGACAGCGAGCTGGCGGCGACCTATGCGCGGTTGCTCGATACCAGACGTGCCGACGGCATGATCCTGCTCAATGGCACGGTGCCCAATCGCGCGCATGACGGCGCGCGCCTGAAACCGCAGCGCTACCCGGTTGTTGCTATCAGCGAACGGATACCGGGTGCCGATATTGCCATGGTCGGCATCAATAACAGGGCCGCGAGCTGTGAGGCGGTCGGGCATCTGGCGGCGCTGGGGCACCGGCGCATCGCTCATATTATGGGCCCGGCCGATAATATTCTGACGCATGAGCGGGCGCAGGGCTATCGCGACAGCATTCTCGCCCATGGCTGCGACATGTGGCCGGAAGCGGTGCAGCCGGGAGCGTTTTCCATCCATGCCGGACGCGCCGCCATGGCAAAGCTGCTGGACAGCGCCGCGCCGCCGACGGCCGTGTTCGCGGCCAGCGATGAAATCGCCATTGGTGCGATTATCGAAGCCAAGGCGCGCGGGCTGCTGGTGCCTGACGACCTTTCGGTGATGGGCTTCGACGATATCGCCTATGCGGAAAGCTATGATCCGGCATTGTCAACCATCAACCAGCCGCGCCGCGAAATGGGTCGGCGCGCCATGGTCATGCTGGGCGCCTTGATCGCCGATCCCGATCAGCGGCAGGCCGATGTGATTCTCGATCACCGGCTCGTGGTGCGGGCCAGCACAGCGCCGCCGCGCGTGGCGAGCCGGAAGCTGACTTCGCGCACCTGACGGCCGGGCGGTCATCGCCATAAATGTCGGCTTGCCGCCTACTCAGCGCTCGATCTCCAGCCGGCAGCCCTGGGCGAGGCGGGGGAGAAGGCGGCGCAGGGTCTGGCGCTCCAGCGCGATGCAGCCTGCGGTCGGGCCGTCATGTTCGTGGCTGATATGCAGGAAAATCGCGCTTCCCAGCCCGCGCTGACGCGGGCGCTGGTTGTGATCGGTAATGAGGATGATGTCGTAAACGCCGTCGCCGCGCCAGAGTTCCTCGTGCCCGGCGCGGCTGGGGAGCCGCAAGGCGCGGTTATAGCGGCGGTCGCTGGCATCGTCGCACCAGCCGTCGTCATGACGCAGGGCCCGCAAACTGAGCCGGGTTGCGGGTCGCGGCAGGCGATCAGGCCGAAACAGCCCCGCGACGAGATGGTAGCGCCCGCGCGGCGTCGCGCCGTCGCCTTCGCGCTTTGAGGCAACGATATTGCTGCGGCCAAGCTGGCAGGGAATTGCCAGACCGCCCGCCAGCACCAGCCCGCGGTGGTGCTGGCCTGGCAGCCGCGGTGCTGCCCGCACCTTGAGCTTGCGGATCAGCCGCGTCAAAAATCGGTTCTCAGGCGCATCGCCGCCGCCAATGTGCCTTCATCGAGGTAATCGAGTTCGCCGCCCATCGGCACACCATGGGCCAGCCGCGTCACCTTCACCGGCAGGTGGCTGACGAGATCGGTAATGTAATGGGCGGTCGTCTGGCCCTCGACAGTGGCATTGACGGCGATGATCAGCTCGCTCACCCTCGAATCGCGCAGGCGGCCTGGCAATGAGGCGAGATTGAGCTGGTCCGGGCCGATGCCGTCGAGCGGCGACAGGGTGCCGCCAAGCACATGATAGGCGGCACGAATGGCGCTGGCGCGCTCCAGCGCCCAGAGATCGGCGACGCTCTCGACCACGACCAGAATGGTCGGGTCGCGGCGCGGGTCGGCGCAGACTGTGCAAGGATCGATGGTATCGACATTGCCGCAGCAACTGCAGACGCGGATATGCGCATGGGCCTTGGCCATGGCATCGGCGAGCGGGCTCAGCAATTCCTCGCGCTTGCGGATCAGGTGCAGAGCAGCGCGGCGGGCCGAGCGCGGCCCGAGGCCGGGCAACCGCGCCAGAAGCTGGATCAGCCGTTCGATTTCCTGCCCGGCGATGCGTTCGGCCAAGGCGGCGTGCCTAGAACGGCAGTTTCATGCCGGGCGGCAGCTTCAGCCCCGCCGTGACCGACTGCATTTTCTCGGCAGTCAGCGCCTCGATGCGGCGGCGCGCGTCCTCATGGGCGGCGATGATCAGGTCTTCCAGCATCTCGCGGTCATCGGGCTTGAGCAAGCCGGGATCGATGGTCACGCCGACCATCTGGCCCTTGCCGGAAAGCGTGACGCGCACGGCATCACCCCCGGCCGTGCCCTCGACCTTGGCCTGTTCGAGTTCGGCTTGCATGTCGGCCATTTTGGCCTGCAAGTTTTGCGCTTGCTTCATCATGCCCATAAAATCAGCCATGGTCGGCTCCAGAGTTAGTCATCATCCGTGTTGGTGAGGTCATCGGCATAGGCGATTTCATCGCCGCCGGGAAGGGGGGCGCCGGAGGGTGCATCACCCGGGGCCTCGCCGGCGCCGCGCACGGCAATGATTTTGGCACCGGGAAAGCGTTCCAGCAGCCGCTGCACCAGGGGCTCGCCGGAGCCTTCCTGCGCCTTGCGGGCCTCGCGCGCTTCGACCTGTTCACGCAAGGTCGGTGCGCCGCCGGTCTTGGAGAGGCTCACCATCCAGCGCTGGCCGGTCCATTGCGTCAGGCGCGCCATCAGCGTCTGGGCGAGATCCGGTGCGGCCTGGGGCCCGGGCTCGAATTCGATTCGCCCCTGTTCGAAGCGTACCAGCTTCACGCTGGTTTCGAGGGCGGTTTTCAGCCGGATGTCGCGCGCCCGCCCGGCTTCGGCCACGACATCGGCGAAGCTGGCAAAATGCCGCTCCGGCCCGGCTTCGACCTGGGCCACGCGCGCCATCGGGCTCGCCGCACCCATTGCGCGAGCACCGCCATTGCCGCCACCGCCTCCGGAGGGATTCGGCATGGGGGTGCGGGTGGTGCCCTCGGTCAAACGCCGCAAAGCTTCGTCGGGTGAGGGCAAATCGGCAGCATAGCCGAGGCGCACCAGCACCATTTCGGCGCAGGCGAGCGGGCGGGCGGCACCGCGGGTCTCGTCGATGCCTTTCAGCAGGATCTGCCAGCTGCGCACCAGCACGGCAAGGCTCAGGCTGGATGCCGCTGCCTGGCCGCGATCGCGCTCATCGGGGGTGAGGATAGCGTCCTTGGCGGCCTCGGGCACAAGTTTCAGGCGTGTCACCAGATGGACGAATTCGGCAAGTTCGGTGAGCACATGCAGCGGGTCGGCACCGCTATCGTGCAAGCTGCGCAAAATGCCCAGCGCCTCGGCGATGCGCCCGGCGAGCAGGGCCTCGAACATGTCGATGATCCGCGCCCGGTCGGCGAGGCCGAGCATGGTCTGCACCAGACCGGCGTCGATAGCGCTGTTGCGGCCGCCTTGCGCAATCGCCTGATCCAGCAGCGAAAGAGCATCGCGCACCGAGCCTTCGGCAGCACGCGCGATTAACCCCAGCGCATCAGGCGCAATGGTCACGTCTTCCTTGCGGCATATGCCGGCCAGGTGCGCCACCATGCGCTCAGGCTCGATGCGGCGCAGATCGAAGCGCTGGCAGCGCGAGCGCACGGTAACCGGCACTTTTTCGATCTCGGTGGTGGCGAACAGAAATTTCACGTGTTCGGGCGGCTCTTCCAGCGTCTTGAGCAGGCCGTTGAAGGCGGCCTTGGAGAGCATGTGCACTTCGTCGATGATGAAAATCTTCGAGCGGGCCATGGTCGGGCGGTAGCGAGCGCTCTCGATGATCTCGCGGACGTCATCAATGCCGGTATGCGAGGCGGCATCCATCTCGATCACATCAATGTGGCGGCTTTCGATGATGGCCTGACAATGACGACCAAGCTCCGGCATCACGATACTGGGGCGATCGGCACCACCCGGCACCTCGTAATTGAAAGCCCGCGCCAGAATTCGCGCGGTGGTGGTCTTGCCGACGCCGCGCACGCCAGTGAGGATATAGGCCTGATGAATCCGGTTGAGCGCGAAGGCATTGGTCAGGGTGCGCACCATCGGTTCCTGGCCGATGAGGTCATCAAAATTGGACGGGCGATATTTGCGTGCCAGCACGAGATAGGGGGCCGCTGCGGCAGGCCCGGCCCCAAATGGTGCGGTTTCGTCGTTCATCGCACACTTCGTTGATGTGGAAGGGCTGGCTGAAAGCCTGGCTGCGCCGCGATAGCAGGAGGCTGACGCGAGACCCGCCCGGTCTCGTTAGGGCTGCTTCCTTCCGGATCTGACCCGGTTGGCGAGTGGAACGTCCACGGCCAACCTCCCGCGCTTCCTATACAGCGGGCAAGCGTCGCGGGGCAAGCAATTTTTGCCGGCGCCGGCCCCGGCGGCGCGCGGCCCGGTGTCTGACCGGTGAACATGAAAATTACCGGCTCTGGCTTGTGGTTCATGGCAAATTCGGGCAAATCTGCGGTAGCCCCGCCGCTGGATGCCTGATCTTGTCACTCAAAATCGCCACGTGGAACATCAATTCGGTGCGCCTGCGCCTGCCGCTGGTTCTGCGCTATCTTGAGGATTACCAGCCCGATGTGCTGTGCCTGCAGGAGACCAAATGCCCTGACGATGCGTTTCCGTCGCGCGACTTCGAGAAGGCCGGCTATGGCCATATCGCCAAGAACGGACAGAAGGGCTATCACGGCGTCGCCCTGATTTCGCGGCTGCCGCTGAGCGGCGTGCAGGCGCGCGGCTTTTGCAGCATCGGCGATGCCCGCCATATCAGCGCGGAAATTGCCGACGGCGTCCGGATGCTGCGGCTGCATAATTTTTATGTGCCAGCAGGCGGTGATGAGCCGGATCCGGTGGTTAACCCGAAATTTGCCCACAAGCTGTCATTTCTGGAGGAAATGCGGGCCTGGTTTGATGTTGATGCGGCGGCGCGCGACCATGCCCTGCTGGTCGGTGATCTCAACATTGCGCCGTTGGAGCATGATGTCTGGAGCCACAAGGCGCTGGTCAATGTCGTCAGCCACACCGCGGTCGAGGTCGAGGCGCTGAAGAAAGTGCAAAATGCCGGGGTCTGGTTTGACGCCTTGCGGGCGCATGTCCCCGATGACCGCAAGCTTTACACCTGGTGGTCGTATCGTTCGCCCGACTGGGATGTCGCCGACAAGGGCCGCAGGCTTGATCATGTCTGGCTCAGCCCGTCGCTGGCGCCACGGTTGCAGTCCATGGATGTGTTGCGGGCAGCGCGCGGCTGGGAGCGTCCCTCCGATCACGTGCCGGTCATGGTGCAGATCGCCGCCGCCTGAAGGCAGCGCTCAGTTTCGGGCGTGGCGGGCGAGATCGCCGGTAAAAGATGCCAAATCTGCCGTTAGGGCGTCGCGCAGTTTCATCGCGTCATCGGGGTATTCATCGAGGATGCGGCGAAACAGCGCGCGCGATATCCGCATCAGCCCGACCTTGCCGACCGCCGTGGCGCGCGGCACCTGCGCATCGGCCACGACAAGGCTGGTGGCACCGAGCAGGAGCGGTGCAACAAAGTCCTGCGCCGGGCGCAGCGAACCCCTGGGGGCCGCGATGCTGGCGGCGCCGCTCATCACCACCAGCGCGCCATCGAGCGGCGCATTGCCGCAAATAGTGTTGCCATCGGCGACCATCGATTTTTCCGACGAGAATACCAGCAGACGCAAGGCATCGGGGCTGAGCGCGGCGAACAGCGGAATGGTACGCAGAATCTCGATATCGGTATCAAGCGCCATGGCAGGTCATTCTTCTCAGGGCGCCAGTTTGTAGCCGCCTCGCTCGGTCAGAAGCAGCACCGCATTGGCAGGGTCCGGTTCGATCTTCTGGCGCAGGCGGTAAATATGGGTTTCGAGAGTGTGGGTGGTGACGGCGGCATTATAGCCCCAGACTTCGCGCAGCAACACATCGCGGCTGACGACGGCATCGCCGGCCCGGAACAAAAAGCGCAGAATGGCGGTTTCCTTCTCGGTCAGGCGCAGTTTGGTGCCCTTGGTGGTGATCAACTGCTTGGCACCTGGCCGGAAACTATAGGGGCCGATCTGCAGCGCGGCATCATCGCTGGCCTCGTGCTGGCGCAAATGCGCCCGGATGCGGGCCAGCAGCACCGAAAAGCGGAAGGGCTTGCTGACATAATCATTGGCCCCGGCCTCAAGCCCCAGCACGGTATCAGCCTCGCCATCCTGACCGGTCAGCATGATCACCGGGCGCTTGAAACCCTCGCGGCGCATGAGCTTGACGCCTTCGCGCCCGTCCATATCCGGCAGGCCGACGTCCATGATCACGATATCGGGGGCATCCTTGCGGGTGACGGCCAGCGCCTGGGCGACATTGCCAGCTTGCACAATGCCAAATTCGTTATAAAGTGCAAGCTGCTCGACCAGCGCAAGGCGAAGTTCTGCATCGTCGTCGACCACGAGAATTGTCCGCTTTTGTGACATGCGCTCCCCCAAATATCAGCCGCTCTTGCGTCTTTACAGGCTCAAATGTTAGAGCCTGCATCGCCTGCCGTCAAAGCGCGAATGCGTGAGCTGTGTTTGATGATGCGCGGGTGAACGAACCGCCTGCTTTTTTGGGATCGTTGCGGCCTTGACGGGTTGCGGTGGGCCCCTTGATTTCAACCCCTTCAACATGCGCCCGGCCAGCCCGGCGCCTTCAGGAATTAAACCCGTGAAAGTCATCGCCAGTTCCATTCGCAAAGGCAACATTATCGAAAGGGATGATGGGCAGCTCTATGTCGTGCTCACCGCCGAAAGCTTTCATCCCGGCAAGGGCACCCCGACGACACAGATCGATATGCGCCGCATCTCTGACGGTGTGAAAACCACGGATCGCTACAAGACCACCGAGCAGGTCGAGCGCGCCTTTGTCGAGGATTTCGATTACAACTTCCTCTATCGCGAAGGCGATGATTTCCATTTCATGAATGCCGAAAATTATGAGCAAATGGTCGTCAAGGCTGATGTCGTCGGCGACATGGCGGTCTGGCTTCAGGAAAACATGAAGTGCATTCTGTCGGTGTTCAATGACGTCTGCGTGTCGATCCAGATCCCGCCGCGTGTCACGCTTGAAATCGTCGAAACCGAACCGGCGATGAAAGGCCAGACGGCGTCGTCATCCTACAAGCCGGCCAAGCTGGAGAATGGCGCGCGCATCATGGTGCCGCCGCATATCGGCGTTGGCACGCGCGTCGTGGTGCAGACCGAGGACGGTTCCTACAGCGAGCGCGCCAAGGATTGAGCGGGCCGATTGCCTTCCGGGCCCAGTTCGGCTAACAGACGCGGCGCGTATCCGTTTCCGACACCCCTGGAGGCGTGGGTGCGCGTTTTTCTTGAAAAAAGGACCTCAACACATGGCCGAGACAAAAAAGCTCGCCGCCACGGTCCGCAGCGGGACAGGCAAGGGGGCCGCCCGCAGCGTTCGTCGTGAAGGCAAAATTCCCGGTGTGATTTATGGCGGTGGCGAAGCGCCGACGCCGATCGCGCTCGACTGGCGTGAAATCAACAAGCTGATTTACGCCGGGCACTTTCTGACCACCCAGTTTGAAATTGACATCGACGGCAAGGTGACCCGCGCGATCCCGCGCGATTACCAGCTCGATGTCGTCAAGGACACGCCGCTGCACATTGACTTCCTGCGCCTGCAGGCTGGCTCGCGCCTCAAGATCAACGTGCCGGTGCATTTCACCAATCAGGACGTGTCGCCGGGCCTGAAGCGCGGTGGTTCGCTCAACATCGTGCGCCACAGCATAGAAATGTATGTGCCTGCGGATAATATCCCCGAGGCGCTGATGGTTGATGTCGGCAAGATGGATTTCAACGAATCGCTGCACATTGGTGCGGTGCCCCTGCCCGCCGGCTGCAAACCCACTGTCAATCGTGATTTCACGATCGTCTCCGTCGCACCGCCTGCAGCCAAGGCCGAGGAAACCCCTGCGGCTGCCGCTGCTGCGGCCCCGGCTGCTGCTGCCGCGGCTGCGCCGGCCGCCGCCAAGGCAGCTCCGGCCAAGAAGTAATGAATGTCATCCGCCCGCCCGCTTTGGCCCTGCGCCAACGGGCGGACGGATGAATCCTCGCCAGCGGACCCGCGCGCCATGAAACTTCTCGTCGGTCTTGGCAATCCGGGCTCACAATACCGCGCCAACCGGCACAATATCGGCTTTATGGCGCTGGATACCATTGCCGAGACGGCACGATTTTCACCGTTTCGCAGCCGCTGGCACGGCGAAGTCAGCGAAGGGCGCATCGGCGACACTCGCGTGCTTCTGCTCAAGCCCATGACCTTCATGAATGAATCAGGCAAAGCGGTGGGCGAGGCCCTGCGCCACAGCAATCTCACGCTGGCCGATGTCACAGTTTTTCACGATGAGCTCGATCTGGCGCCCGGCAAGGTGCGGGTCAAGCTTGGCGGCGGCAATGCCGGCCATAATGGCCTGCGCTCGATCAGCGCGCTATGCGGCAACGATTATCGCCGGGTGCGGCTCGGGATCGGGCATCCGGGCGAAAAATCCCTGGTCCATCCCTACGTGCTAGGCAATTTTTTTGCTGATGAATGGCCTTGGGTGAAGGCGACGCTGGCCGGCGTGGCGGCGGCCATCGAGCTTTTGGTTGAGGGTGCCGACGCCAGTTTCCAGAACCGCGTCGATCTTGCCACGAAGGGGCGGCCAGCCGGACAATGAAGCCCGGCTGCTGGCCTAGGTGCGGATCTTGCGCTCGATGGCATCCCAGAGCGCCACCGCCAGATCCGGCCCGCCCAGCCGCTTTATGACGCGCAGGCCGGTGGGTGAGGTGACATTGATTTCGGTCAGACGGCTGTCGATCACATCAATGCCGGTGAAAATAAGGCCGCGCGCCTGCAATTGCGGGCCGATGGTGGCGCAAATCTCCTGCTCGCGGGCGGTGAGATCGGTGGCCGTGGCTGCGCCGCCGCGCACCATGTTGGAGCGGATATCATCGCCCTGCGGCACGCGGTTGACCGCACCCATGGCGACGCCATCAACCAGAATGATGCGCTTGTCGCCGACGCTGACTGCGGGCAGGAATTGCTGGATGACCCAGGGCTCGCGGTAAATGCTGGAGAACAGATCGAACAGCGAGCCGAAATTGGGATCACGCTGGCTGACCTTGAACACGGCAGCGCCGCCGTTGCCGTAAAGCGGCTTCATCACCACATCGCCATAGCTCTTGCGGAAAGCCTCGATGCTTTCGCGGTCACGCGAAACCAGGGTTTTCGGCATGAGTTCGGGAAAATCCATCACGAACAGCTTTTCGGGCGCGTTGCGCACGCTGGCGGGATCATTGACGACAAGAGTCTTGGGGTGAACGCGCTCAAGCAGATGCGTCGAGGTGATATAGGCAAGATCAAACGGCGGATCCTGGCGCAGCAACACCACATCCATGCTTGCGACATCCTGCAGGGCCGGTGCGCCGAGGGTGAAATGATCGCCTTTGACGTCGCGCACCTGCAAGGGCTGCATCTGCGCCATGATGCTGGACGAGGCCATGAACAGCTTTTCGGGGGTGTAATAAAACAATTCGTGGCCCCGCGCCTGCGCCTCCAGCAACAGCGCGAAAGAGGAATCACCGGTAATGTTGATGGCGTGGATCGGGTCCATCTGGATAGCAACGCGCAGTGACATGATTGGCCTTTCGGAAAGGTGTTGCGGTTCACATGGCCAAGGCCGCACGCAATTGCAAGCGCGATGGTGTGAACGCGAGATGACAGAACGATGAATCGGGATGTCGTGCCTTAACCGGCCATGAACCTTTTTTCTGCAAAACTCGCTGGAGTTCTCATGAAAGCGAATGGGCCCATGAACTGGTCTTCGATTGGTGTGCGTCTGGCAGTGCGTCAGGCACTGGTATCCTTGCTACTTCTCGCCATCGCCTGGTGGGTGATGCAGCAGATCGGCGCGGCATCACAGCTTGCGCACGGCCTGATTGCGCTCAGGGGCAATATACCGCAGCAGGACCTGCAACAGACGGTGACGGCCATCGACCGGGCTTCGTCGATGTTGTTCTGGGCGATGGTTACGGGGTTCATAGTAACCGTGGTGGTTGCCATGCCGCAGATGTATTATACCATCTCGCTGCCGGTGCAGAAGATCGCCAGCCAGATGAAAGAACTTGCCAACGGCAATACCGAAATTGTCATTCCGCCCGTCAAGCGCGATGACGAGCTTGGCATTCTGGTCACGGCGCTGACCGTGCTGCGCGACGCCATGTGCCGCAACAATGCGCTGATGACCGAGATCAAGGCGCGCGACGACCGTGAGGCCCGGCTGATACGCGAGGCGGCGATCCGCTCGCGCGTCGAGGAATTTTCGCAGCAGCTCACCGGTACCACGCAGCGGCTGGGCGATATGACGCGCCATATGGCCGAGGCATCCGAAACCATGATCGTGGCGACACGCCGGGCAACCGATGGTTCTGGCCAGGCTTCAGGTGCCGCCGGCCAGACCGCCAATGACGTGGCTTCGGTGGCGACAGCCTCGGAAGAATTGCTGGAATCGATCGGCGAAATCAGCCGACAGGTGGTGCAATCTACCGCCGTGGTCAAGAAGGCTGTGGCCGAGACGCAGGAATCCAGCGCCGGGATGGCGAAATTGTCGGCGGCGGCGCGTCGGGTCGGCGATGTCGTCGATCTCATCTCCCGCATTGCCGCCCAGACCAATCTGCTGGCGCTCAATGCTACCATCGAGGCGGCCCGGGCTGGCGAGGCTGGGCGCGGCTTTGCCGTCGTCGCCCAGGAGGTCAAGACGCTCGCGACCCAGACGACCAAGGCCACCCAGGAAATCGCCGACCAGATTTCGGATATGCAGGCTGCTACCGAGATTTCAGTTGCCGCCATTGATGCGATCCAGCGCAAGATCGGCGAAGTCGAGCAAATCACGTCGATTATTGCCGCGGCGGTGCATGAGCAGGGCGCGTCCACGCAGGAAATTGCCCGCAATGTGCGCTCGGCAGCACAGGGCGCTTCCGCCATGTCCAATCACACCGAGAAGGTGGCGCATTCGGTCGAGGCAACCTCATCCAGCGTCGAGGCCGTGGTTGCCAAGGCGCATGAGGTCGATGAGATGGTGGCGCGTCTGCGCAGCCATGTCGGCGAATTTGCCCGCGAGCTGAAATCCGCCTGAGCGACAGAGCTTTCCATCGCTGGCCGTAAAGACGCGCCTTTCTCGCGTCCTTTGTCTTTGGCGGGAGCGTCAGGCGCTCAATAGCGGTAATGATCGGCCTTGAACGGGCCAGCCTGCGGCAGGTTGAGGTAGTTCGCCTGCTGCGCGGTGAGCTTGGTGAGCTTCACGCCGATCTTTTCGAGATGCAGCATCGCCACTTTCTCGTCGAGGTGCTTGGGCAGCACATAGACCTTCTTGCCGTACTGGCCTTGCTTGGTCCAAAGCTCGATCTGCGCCAGCGTCTGGTTGGTGAAGGACGCTGACATGACGAATGAGGGGTGACCGGTGGCATTGCCGAGGTTGACCAGACGCCCTTCGGACAGCAGGATCATGCGTTTGCCGCCGGGGAACTCGATCTCGTCGACCTGCGGCTTGACATTGTGCCACTTGAAATTGCGCAGGCCCTGCACCTGAATTTCCGAGTCGAAATGTCCGATGTTGCAGACAATCGCCCTGTCTTTCATGGCGCGCATGTGGTCAACGGTGATGACATCGACATTGCCGGTGGCGGTCACGAAAATATCGGCGCGGGTGGCAGCATCTTCCATGGTGGTGACTTCATAGCCCTCCATTGCGGCCTGCAAGGCGCAGATCGGATCGACTTCCGAGACCATGACGCGGCAGCCGGCCTGGCGCAGCGAGGCGGCCGAGCCTTTGCCAACATCGCCGAAACCGGCGACCATGGCGACCTTGCCTGACATCATGACATCGGTGCCACGGCGAATGCCATCGACCAGGGATTCACGGCAGCCGTAGAGATTGTCGAATTTCGACTTGGTGACGCTGTCGTTGACGTTGATCGCCGGGAAAAGCAATTTGCCTTCCTTTTCCATGACATAGAGGCGATGCACGCCGGTCGTGGTCTCTTCGGTCACGCCCTTGATCGCCGCGCCATTGCGGCCGTAAAAGCCGGGGTGAGACTTGAGGCGCGCCTTGATGGCGGCGAACAGCACTTCTTCTTCCTCGTTGCCGGGCTTGTCGAGAAAGGCGGTATCGCCCGCTTCGGCGCGCATGCCGAGATGGATCAAGGCCGTGGCGTCGCCACCATCATCGAGGATCATGTTCGGTGTGCCGCCATCGGCCCATTCGAAAATCCGGTGGGTGTAGTCCCAATAATCCTTCAGGCTCTCGCCCTTGATGGCGAAAACCGGGGTGCCGGTCGCGGCAATCGCCGCGGCGGCATGATCCTGGGTTGAATAGATGTTGCAGGAGGCCCAGCGCACATCCGCGCCCAGAGCCTTCAGGGTCTCGATCAGCACAGCCGTCTGAATCGTCATGTGCAGCGAGCCGCAGATGCGTGCGCCTTTCAGCGGCTGGGCCGGGCCGTATTCAGCGCGGGTTTTCATCAGGCCGGGCATTTCGGTTTCGGCGATGGCGATTTCCTTGCGGCCCCAGTCGGCGAGCTTGATGTCGGCGATGGCGTAATCGGGCTGGGCTTGGGTCATGATGCGCGCGTCCTTCGGGAGGGTGACTTTGCGCGGTGCTTTAGCAGGCGGGCCGGCATTAGGCAATAAAGATATAAAGATTAGTTTATGCGAGTTTGCAGGCCAGGGTTTCTGACAGCGGACTTGACCGCTGGCCTGGGCGGGGGGGATATTTGGACTTGACGAGGCCCGTGGCGCAGACCTGGCAGCTGATTTATGTCATATAGTGCATAAATAAAATCAATAATATCATGATTTATATCAAATCGCCGCAAAATCGGCCTTAAAGTGCATGATATGATTTGTCCTACGGCGGTTTCTGTCTCTAATGCGCAGGACTTCACTTCCGGGACAAGCGACGATGACCAAGCGCATTGATTTCCAGACCACGCCTTCGCATTATCGGCATTGGCGCGTCGATTATGCCGGTGATGTGGCGCATCTTTTCATGGATGTGGACGAGCGCGGTGGCCTGTTCGAGGGCTATGAGCTGAAGCTCAATTCCTATGATCTTGGCGTTGATATCGAACTTGCCGATGTCGTGCAGCGCATGCGCTTCGAGCACCCCGAGGTAAAGGTTGTCGTGCTGCAATCGGGCAAGGATCGCGTGTTCTGCGCAGGGGCCAATATTCGCATGCTTGGCGGTGCAACCCATGCCCACAAGGTGAATTTCTGCAAATTCACCAATGAAACGCGCAATACGTTCGAAGCGGCCGGCAGGGAATCCGGGCAATTTTACATTTGCGCGGTCAAGGGTGCTTGCGCCGGGGGTGGCTATGAGCTCGCCATCGCCTGCGATCATATTATTCTGACAGATGACGGCACCTCGTCGGTAGCGCTGCCGGAAGTGCCGTTGCTGGCGGTGTTGCCCGGCACGGGCGGCCTGACCCGGGTCACCGACAAGCGCAAGGTGCGGCGCGATCTTGCCGATGTATTTTGCTCGCTGGAAGAAGGCATCAAGGGCAAACGTGCCAGCGACTGGAACCTCGTCGATGATGTGGTGCCGAACTCGCGTTTCGGTGAGACCGTGGCGGCGCGGGCGCGGGAGTTCGCCGGCCGCTCGAAGCGCCCTGCCGATGCCAGCGGTGTCGTCCTGACCCCGCTGCAGCGCAACTTTTCTGAAAATGGCTCGATCACTTATTCGACGGTCGAGGTCGAGCTTGACCGCGACAAAAGGGTGGCGAGTATCACAATTCACGGTCCCCGGGATGCCGCACCCGCCTCGATGGCAGCCTTGCAGGCCGAGGGGGCGCAAGCATGGATCCTGCGGGCCGCACGCGAGCTTGATGATGCCATCCTGCATCTGCGCAACAATGAATATGAAACCGGCGTACTGGTGTTTCGCACGAAGGGCGATCCGGCGCTGGTTGCGGCGCACGAAAAGCTTGTTCTCGACCATGCCGACCATTGGCTCGCCAACGAAATCACGCTCTACTGGAAGCGCGTGCTGAAGCGCCTCGATCTGACCTCGCGCTCGCTGGTGGCCCTGATCGAGCCGGGCTCGTGCTTTGCCGGCATGCTGGCCGAAATCACCTTTGCCGCCGACCGGTCCTATATGGCCGAGGGCGATTTTGAGGGCGACAACCGGCCGGTGGCAACCTTGAGCCTGACACCGGGCAATTTCGGCCCCTATCTGATGTCGAATGACCTGACCCGGCTGCAGACCCGCTTTCTTGGCGCACCTCCCAGGGTCGAAGAAGCCAAGGCCAGCCTTGGCAAGGCAATCGAGGCCGCCGAGGCCGATGCACTCGGGCTCGTGACCTTCATTCGCGATGACGTCGACTGGGACGACGAGGTGCGGATTTTTATCGAAGAACGCGCCTCATTCTCGCCCGATGCCATGACCGGCATGGAAGCCAACCTGCGGTTTCCCGGCCCGGAAACCATGGAAACGCGGATATTCGGCCGGCTTACCGCCTGGCAGAACTGGATCTTCCAGCGCCCGAATGCGGTGGGGCCGGAAGGTGCCCTGAAGCGCTACGGCACCGGTGTGCGCGGTTCCTATGACATGAAGCGCGTCTGAAATTTTTCGTCTTGAGCCTGCAACCTCCGGAGCCTTGCCATGCCTGATTTCGCCACAGTGGAATATGACACGCTGATCCCCAACAATGTCGGGCTTTCCTCCGACAAGCGCGTGCAAAAGGCGCTGGAGAAATGGCATCCCGGCTATATCAACTGGTGGAATGATCTCATTCCGCAACGCTTTCAGACCTCCATGGTCTATCTGCGCACCGCGGTCGGGGTCGATCCGCAAGGCTGGGCCAAGTTTGATTATGTGAAAATGCCCGAATATCGCTGGGGGGTGCTGCTGGCGCCGGCAGTGGAAGACCGGCGCGTGCCATGCGGCGAACATGCCGGCGAGAAGGCCTGGCAGGAGGTGCCGGGTGAATATCGCTCCATGCTGCGCCGGCTGATCGTCATTCAGGGCGACACCGAACCGGCTTCGGTCGAGCAGCAGCGTTACCTCGGCATGACCGCCCCCTCGCTCTATGACATGCGCAACCTGTTTCAGGTGAATGTCGAGGAAGGCCGCCATCTATGGGCCATGGTCTATCTGCTGCACAAGTATTTCGGTGCCGATGGCCGTGATGAAGCCGATGACCTGTTGCGCCGGTCTTCGGGCTCGCAGGAAGCCCCGCGCATGCTCGGCGCCTTCAATGAGGCGACGCCAGACTGGCTGTCGTTCTTCATGTTCACCTATTTCACCGACCGCGATGGCAAGATGCAGCTGGAATCACTGGCGCAATCCGGCTTCGACCCGCTGTCGCGCACCTGTCGCTTCATGCTGACGGAAGAAGCCCACCACATGTTCGTTGGTGAAACCGGCGTCGGGCGCACCATCCAGTGCACCTGCGAGGCGATGAAGGCTGCGGGCATCGAAGATCCGTTCGATATCAATGCCGTGCGTGCCCTGGGGGTGATTGACCTGCCGACCATCCAGAAAAAGCTCAACCTGCATTACACGCTGTCGCTTGACCTGTTCGGCCAGGAAATCTCCACCAATGCCGCCAATGCCTTCAATGCCGGCATCAAGGGTCGCTATCAGGAAATCAAGATCGAGGATGATCACAAGCTTGCCGGCGCCACCTATCCGGTGGTGCAACTGGTCGATGGCAAGATCGTCACCACCGAGGCGCCGGCGCTGGCGGCGATCAACATGCGGCTGCGCGACGATTATACTCGCGATGCGGCCGGCGGTA
Organism: Hyphomicrobiales bacterium; assembly: GCA_019075905.1. Classification (GTDB taxonomy): domain Bacteria; phylum Pseudomonadota; class Alphaproteobacteria; order Rhizobiales; family Beijerinckiaceae; genus REEB77. The sequence continues at coordinate 37,182 of JAGXAM010000007.1, read as the reverse complement.
TCGGGCGCTGGAACGCCATTATCGCCAAGACCGGCATCAAATATGAGATGAAGCTGCCGCATCCCGGGTTCCATCGCCAGATCGGCGTCTTTGCCGGGGTGCGGACGACGCCCGACGGCACGATCATTTCGACGGCGGATTTCGAGCGCCGCCGCGACGAATGGTTGCCGAACAAGGCCGATGGTGATTTCATTGCCTCGCTTATGAAGCCGGAAACCACACCCGGCAAATATGCAGGCTGGATCGCCCCGCCGCGGGTTGGCATCGACAACAAGCCCGGCGATTTTGAATATGTGAAGCTGCACGAAGCGTGACATGATCGCTCAACTTCGCGTGGAGACCCTGCCATGAACGCACCGCTCAAGCAGCACGTCATTGACCCGGAAATCTGCATCCGGTGTCACACCTGCGAAGAGGCCTGTCCGATCGGTGCCATCAGCCATGATGACATCAATGTCGTCGTCGATGCCGCCAAGTGCAATCAATGCATGGACTGCATTATGCCCTGTCCGACCGGATCGATCGACAATTGGCGGGTGGTGGCGACGCCCTATTCGCTGGCGGAGCAATTGAGCTGGACCGAATTGCCGGCGCAGGCTGATCTTGCCAGCGGCGACGGTTCCGTGGAAGCGCTGGACGATGACGTCGCGGCGCTGCTGGCCGAGGCACACCAAGGCGGCGGCGGGGTCGGCAAGGCGCCGGCCTCGGCCTCAAAACCCAGCGTCAACCTGTTCAGCGGCGCCAAGGCTGCGAGCGCGCGGGTGCAGGGCATTTACCGCCTGACGACCGAGACCTCGTCCAGCGAGGTGCGCCACATCATCCTTGACTTTGGCAGCGTCGCCTTTCCGGTGCTGGAAGGCCAGAGCATAGGCATTACGCCGCCGGGCGTCGATGCCGCGGGCCGCAAGCATCGCATGCGGCTTTATTCGGTGTCCTCGCCGCGCGATGGCGAGCGCCCCAATACCAACAACCTGTCGATCACGGTGAAACGTGATGCGCACGGCGTGTGCTCGAATTACCTTTGTGATCTCAACCGTGGCGATGAGGTCAAGGTCAGCGGGCCGTTCGGCTCGACCTTCCTGATGCCGAATGATCCGCAGGCGCATTTGCTGATGATTTGCACCGGCACAGGCTCGGCGCCGTTCCGGGCCTTCACCATGCGCCGCCAGCGCACCTCGCCGGCCACCGAGGGGGCGATGAGCCTTTATTTCGGGGCGCGCACGGCGGATTCGCTGCCCTATTTCGGGCCCCTGAAAAAAGTGCCCGACAGCGTGCTGAACAAGAATTTCGCGTTTTCGCGCGAGGACGGCCATCCCAAGCATTATGTGCAGGATGCGTTGCGCCAGAACCAGAGCCGGATCGCCGCGCTGCTGGCCGACAGCCATTGCCACATCTACATATGCGGGCTGCGGGCCATGGAAGCGGGAATCGAGCAGGCGTTTGAAGATATTGCGCGCCTTTCCGGGCAAGACTGGCAGAAGATCAGGCCGAAAATGCGTGCCGAAGGCCGCTACCATGTCGAGACCTATTAGGTGCAGCAAAGCGAGGAGAGAGCCGGCTTGATGGACGAGCGCCCTGATCGCGCGCTGCATGGCGACGACAGTTTTCTCACACGGCTCGGCGCGAGGGTGCGGCGATTGCGGCTTCGTCGCAAGATGTCACGGCGCGAACTGGCGGAAGCCTCGGGCGTGTCACAGCGCTATCTCGCCCGTCTTGAGGCGGGTGACGGCAATGTCTCGATCACCTTGCTGCGCGCCATTGCCGCCGCACTCGAAGTGACATCGGGGTTTCTGGTCAGCGATGAAAGCGAGGCCGGCGATGAGGCCGCCGCCATCGCCCGGCTTTATCGCATGGCCGGGGCGGAACCGCGGGCGCGCGTGCGGGAGATCCTTGAGCATTGCCGCTACAGCGCCCAGCGCCAGCAACGCATCGCCCTGATCGGGCTGCGCGGCGCCGGCAAATCCACGCTCGGACGCATGCTGGCCGATGATATGGGCGTGCCCTTCATCGAACTCAATTCGGAAATCTCCAAGGCCAGCGCCATGAAGGTCAATGATTTGATCGCGCTTTACGGCCGGGAGAGCTACCGCCAGCTCGAACGCCAGAGCGTCGAGCGGGTGGTGGCGCAGCACAGCGCGCTGGTGCTGGCGGTGGCCGGCGGCATTGTTGCGGAATCCGACACTTTCCGGCTGTTGCTGGAGCGGTTTCACACCATATGGCTGAAGGCAAGCCCGGAAGATCACATGGAGCGGGTGCGCGCGCAGGGCGATTTTCGCCCGATGGCCGGCAATCCGGCCGCCATGTCGGAATTGAAGGCCATTCTTGTCGGCCGCGAGACGCTTTATGAGCGTGCCGGCTCGATGATCGATACATCCGGACAGGTGCTTGGCGAAAGCTTTCGGGCGTTGCGGGCGACGGTTTCGCGCTTGCCACTTCATGAAGACGAGCAAAAAAACGAATGGGGGGGTTGGTGATGACGACACAAAATCAAAATGCGGTGGTGTATTTTCTTGATCGCCACGCTGAGGGAGGGCGCGCGCAGCATCCCGCCTTTATCGAGATTGGCGATGCCGGGCGCCAGCGCAGCTATGGCGAACTGGCGGCGGATACGGCGCGCGTTGCCGGAATGCTGCATGAGCATGGGGTGCAGCCCGGCGCCCGCGCCGCCATGATCGTGCTCGACACCATCGAATTTCCGGCGATATTCTGGGGTGCCATGCGGGCGGGCGTCATGCCGGTGCCGCTCAACACGCTGCTGACGGCTGAATATTACGAGATCATTCTCAATGATGCCGGCGCTGAAGTGCTGTTTGTCTCCGAGGCCCTGGCGGCGATGATTGCGCCCTTGCGCCCGCGCCTGCCGGCCCTCAAGACCGTGTTTATCATCGGTGCGGCGCAAACCGAGATGATCGCCTTTGCCGATGCCTTTCAGGCGGCCAGCCCGCGTATGGCGCCGCACCATGCCAGCGCTGATGATACTGCCTTCTGGCTTTATTCATCGGGATCAACCGGCAAGCCCAAGGGCGTGATGCACCGGCATGGCGCCATCAAGGCAACGACCGATACATTTGCGGCGAAGGTGCTCGGTGTGAGCGCCGATGATGTCATGCTGTCGGCGGCCAAATTGTATTTTGCCTATGGCCTTGGCAATGCCATGACCTTTCCCATGTCGGTGGGGGCGACGGCGGCGCTGCTGGCCGGGCGCCCGACACCGGACAGCATGCTCGGCGCCTTCAAGGCGGTGAAGCCGACGATATTTTACAGTGCGCCGACGCTTTATGCGGCGATCATCGCCGCTGCCCACGGGAACCGGCCGCAGGGTCTGGAGCGGCTGCGGTTCTGTTCATCGGCGGGCGAGGCCCTGCCGCGCGAGATTGGCGAGAGCTGGCAGCGCCTGACGGGCGTGGAAATTATCGATGGTGTCGGCTCTACCGAAATGCTGCATGTGTTCCTCGCCAATGCGCCGGGCAATGTCGTTTATGGAACGGCCGGGGTCGCGGTGCCGGGCTATGAGCTGCGGCTCGTTGACGATCACGGTGCCGATGTGGCGCAGGGCGAGATCGGCGAAATGCTGGTCAAGGGGCCGTCAACGGCACAGGGTTATTGGAACCAGCCGGAAAAGACCCATGCGACGTTCCAGGGCGAATGGACGCGCACTGGCGACAAATATGAGCGCGCCGAACAAGGCCGCTATATTTATTGTGGCCGCACCGATGACATGTTCAAGGTGTCAGGCATCTGGGTCTCGCCCTTCGAGGTCGAGCAGGCGCTGGTATCGCACCCGGCGGTGCTGGAAGCCGCCGTGGTGGCGGCGCGCGATGAAAGCAATCTCGAAAAGCCGAAGGCCTTCGTCGTGCTGAAGGGTGCCGCGACCCCTGATATTGTCGAGGTCCTGAAAGCCCATGTGAAGGCCAGCATCGGTGCCTGGAAATATCCGCGCTGGATCGAGATCGTGCCGGATCTTCCAAAGACATCGACCGGGAAGATCCAGCGCTTCAAGTTGAGGTGAGATCATGAGGAGGGCAGCCCCTGGCTGCCCTCGCCGTTTCAGGCCGCGACGCGGGCCTTGGGGCTGATCAGCTTGCGGTTGACCAGCAATTCCGCGATCTGCACGGCGTTGAGCGCCGCGCCCTTGCGCAGATTGTCCGACACGCACCAGAAAGCGAGGCCGTTTTCGACGGTCGCATCCTCGCGGATGCGCGAGATGTAGGTGGCGTCTTCGCCAGCCGCCTCATGCGGCGTCATGTAGCCACCCGGTTCGCGCCTGTCGATCACCAGCACGCCCGGTGCCTCGCGCAGAATGTTGCGGGCCTCGTCGGCGGTGATCGGCTTGTCAAATTCGACATTGACCGATTCCGAATGCGAGATGAATACCGGCACGCGAACGCAGGTCGCGGTCAGGAGGATTTTGGGATCAAGAATTTTCTTGGTCTCCGCCGCCATCTTCCATTCTTCCTTGGTGAAACCGTCCTCAAGGAACACATCGATCTGCGGAATGAGATTGAAGGCGATCCGCTTCGGGAATTTGGTCATCTTGACCTCGCCGAGCGTGAAGGTGGCACGGCTTTGCTCAAACAGCTCGTCCATCCCGTCCTTGCCCGCGCCCGACACTGACTGGTAGGTCGAGACCACGACGCGCTTGATATGGGCAGCATCATGCAGCGGCTTCAGCGCCACCACGAGCTGGGCGGTCGAGCAATTGGGGTTGGCGATGATGTTGCGGCGATGGAAGCTGGCGACGGCATCGGCATTGACCTCCGGCACAATCAGCGGCACTTCGGCATCATAGCGCCAGGCCGATGAATTATCGATCACGACGCAGCCCTGCGCGCCGATGCGCGGCGACCAGGTCTTGGAGACCTCGCCACCGGCCGACATCAGGCAAATGTCGGTGTCGGAGAAATCATATTTGTCGAGAACCTTGCACTTCAGGGTTTTGTCGCCAAACGAAACTTCGGTGCCATTGGAGCGCGACGAGGCCAGCGCTACAACTTCGCTCGCGGGAAACTGCCTTTCATCGAGGATCTTCAGCATCTCGCGGCCCACATTGCCTGTGGCCCCGACAACGGCGATCTTGAAACCCATCTCCTGTAACTCCGATCATCGCCGCTCACAGGCGGCACGGGTTGCCGCTATAGCCGATGCGCCGGGGGACGGCAATGCAATGATGTCAAGGCTGCTGCGCAGGCGGGCCCCAGGCCTGGCGCTGCGTATCCCATGGCGGCATCGACAGGCGCGCAACCAGAAAGTCGATCAGCACGCCGACGCGGGTCGGGCGCAATTTGCTGGGCGGGGTGACGATGTTCAGGGCGAGGGGCGGGGCCTGCCAGTCATCAAAGGCAACTTCGAGCGCGCCGCTCTGCACCTCGCGCCATATGGTGAATTCCGGTTGCAGCGATATGCCCTGCCCGGCCAGCAACATGGCACTGAAAACATTGGCATTGTTGGAATGCAGGCGTCCACCGACCGGAACTTCAAGCCGGCCATGCTGCGGGTGCTCGAAATGCCAGATCTGCGGCGTTGTGGTGTAAGTGTAGATCAGGCACTGGTGGGAGCTGAGCTCGGAGGGGTGACGTGGCTGGCCATGGGCGCGAAAATAGGCGGGGCTGGCGACCAACAGGCGGCGTATGCCGCAGAGCCGCCTGGTCAAGAGCGATGAATCGGACAGGGCGGCAATGCGCAAGGCCAGATCGAAGCCCCCGGAAACGAGATCGGCGATGCGGTCATCGAGTTCCAGTTCGATTGTGATATCAGGGTATTGTCCCAGAAATTCCGGCAAGATGCCCGCCAGGCTGGACATGCCGAATGACATGGGCGCGGCCAGGCGGACGATGCCGCGCGGGCTGACGGTCTGCATGGCGGCTTCCGCCTCCAGCGCCTCGCCCTCGCTCAAAATGCGCGTCGCACGTTCCAGCGCCGCCTTGCCTGAGGCGGTCAGCGACAGGCGCCGCGAGGTGCGATGCAGCAGCGCAGTGCCAAGCTGCTGCTCAAGCCGGCTGACGGCTTTCGAGATGGTGGGCTTGGAAAGATCGAGGCTTTCGGCCGCTCTTGCGAAAGAGCCGAGAGCGGCGACCCGGGCGAATATCGCCCAGGCTTCGAAATCGGGGAGGCGCATTGACGAACTTTCGGAAACAAAGAAATTCAATAAATGCCATTTCTTATCCAATGTAAATTGCTATCTGTCCTGTCTCTGGCATGATCCGGGAGACGACCTCGATGATCGAACTTCGACCCTTTGCGACACTTGGCGCAGCCGATCACGGCTGGCTGGATGCCCATCATCATTTCAGTTTTGCCAGTTATCATGATCCCAAGCGTATGAACTGGGGGCCGTTGCGGGTCTGGAACGATGATACCATCGCGCCGCAATCGGGCTTTCCGATGCATCCGCACAAGGACATGGAAATCATCACCTATGTGCGCAAGGGCGCCATTACCCACCGTGACAGCCTCGGCAATCAAGGACGCACCGGCGCTGGCGATGTGCAGGTGATGTCGGCGGGCACTGGCATCCGCCACTCGGAATTCAATCTGGAGCCTGAGGCTACCCAGATTTTCCAGATCTGGATCCTGCCGACCAGCCAGGGTGCGCCGCCGAGCTGGGGGGCGCGGCCGTTTCCCAAGGGTGCGCGCAGCGGTGCCTTTGTGGCGCTGGCTTCCGGCATGGCGGGTGATGACGATGCCTTGCCGATCCGCGCCAATGCACGGGTTCTGGGTGCCACGCTGAAGGCGGGAGAGCGCGTGTCTTACGCCATGGCAGCTGGCCGTTTTGCTTATCTGGTGCCCGCCACGGGTGCCGTCGAAATTGATGGTACCACCATCAAGGCCCGCGATGGTGCGGCCATCCGTGATACCGAAAACTTCACGGTCACAGCGCTGGAAGACAGCGAAATCGTCCTGGTTGACGCCGGTCAGGCGTAGCAATCCAACTTCGAGGAGTATGACATGGCTAAGGTTCTGGTTCTCTATTATTCGTCTTATGGTCATATCGAGACCATGGCACAGGCTATTGCCGAGGGTGCGCGTTCAGGCGGCGCCAGCGTCGATGTGAAGCGAGTTCCCGAAACGGCGCCGCTCGAAGTCGCCAAGGCTGCCTATTTCAAGCTTGACCAGGCTGCCCCGGTGGCAACGCCGGCTGAACTTGCCGATTATGACGCCATCATCGTCGGAACGCCGACCCGCTTTGGCCGCATGCCGTCGCAGATGGCCAGCTTCCTCGACCAGACCGGTGGGCTGTGGGCGCGCGGCGCCCTTAATGGCAAGGTCGGCGGTGCTTTCACCTCGACCGCGACCCAGCACGGCGGCCAGGAAACCACGCTGTTCTCTGTCATCACCAACCTGCTGCACATGGGCATGGTCATCGTCGGGCTGCCCTACAGCCATCAGGGTCAGATGAGCATTGACGAAATCGTCGGCGGCAGCCCCTATGGCGCAACCACGGTCGCCGGCGGCCAAGGCCAGCGCCAGCCGAGCGCCATCGAACTCGAAGGTGCGCGCCACCAGGGGAAGCTGATCGCCGAGACCGCCGCCAAGCTGTTTGGCTGATCAACCTTTGCCCTAACGCGGCCCCTGCGGCCGCAGCCTCACGACAAAGCCGCAGCTTTCGCCAGCTGCGGCTTTGTCATTTGGGTCGGAGTGCCTGAAATCAAACGTCGTGATGCGCGGAGCGGATGCGCCAGACGAAAGTGCCGACAATCACCAGCACCACCGGAATGGCCAGCGCCGTCGCGATGACCGGATCGACCGGCAGGCCATAATCTTTCAGCCCTTCGAAGACATGTTCGGCCAGGCTCGACACATAATAGCTAATGGCGGCGACGGAGAGGCCCTCGACCGTTTGCTGCAGGCGCAGTTGCAATTGCGCGCGCCGGTCCATGCTGGTCAGCAGATTGCTGTTCTGGGTTTCGAGCTCGATTTCAACGCGCGTGCGCAGCAATTGCGCGGCGCGGTTGAGGCGGCGCGACAGGTCATCGCCGCGCTGCTCGACCGCCCGGCAGGTGCGGATCGCCGGTTCGAGACGGCGCGCAAAAAAACCGCCCCAGTCGGTGAAGCCGGCTACCGGGGTCTCGCCCAGCACCTTAAGGCGTCGCCAGATGAGGTCGCCATAGGCGCGGGTCGCACCAAAGCGGAATGAACTCGCCGAGGCGCCATGTTCCAGCTGGGCGGAAAGCTCGGTCAGGCGATCGAGAATGGCGCGGTTGGACTCAAGCGTGGCGCTTTGCCGGATCTGGTCGAACAGGCCGGGCAAATCCTGCTCGATGCTGCTGATGACCGGCGCCAGCGCCTGGGCTTGCGGCAGGCCGAGCAGCGCCAGCGTCCGGTAGGTTTCAATTTCAAGAAGGCGCTGCACCAAAGCCCCGGCCGCTTCCGGCGCCAGCCTGTCGGTGGCCACGGCAATGCGCACCTGACCCTGATCATCGGGGCGAAAATCGCTGGCAAACAGCGCCGAAGCGTCACCATTGCGGGCCATGGCGACCTCGTCCGGCGGGAACAGGCCTGCAAGCGCGGCGGCATCCATGCTGGTGACGAGATCGAGCGCGACCATGACCAGCAGCGGGCCGGGCTGGCCAAGGCGGGCGATGATGGCCTCGACATCGGCGAAGGTGAAGTTTTGCCGGGCACCGGGCCGCTCAAAGGTGAAGGTGGTGAATTCGCTGTGGCCTTCCCAGCGCAACACCATGCCGTCCAGCTCGATCCGGTGATATTTCGCGCCCATGGCCGGTTCGGCAAGGTGGCGTTCGGCGCACATGGCCCGCAGGGCGCGGCGGCTGCGGGCCCTGCCATCGGCATCGGTCATGAAGGCGATATGCCGCACCTGTTGCGGCGCAGCCATGGCGGTGAAAGGCCTTGCGTGCATTTCGCCAAGCACGAAGCCGCGTTGGGGATGGTCCTGCAGAGCCAGGGGCTCCCGACGGGTCCGCGTGTCGCTCATGCGTGGCCGGAATGGCGCGACAGCGAGCTGAGCTTCACACCAAGCCGGGCCAGCGCCATGTCATAACGGCGCGCCACCGGGGCATCGAACAGCAGCTTGGCATCGCCCGCGCAGGTGAGCCAGCCATTGTGCTGCAACTCGTCATCAAGCTGGCCGGGGCCCCAATTGGCATAGCCGAGCGCCAGCAGCGAGCGGCGCGGGCCACGCCCTGCGGCAATGGCGCGCAGAATATCGAGGGTGGCGGTCATGCAGACATCCTGATTTATGGGCAGGGTGGCATTGCCGACAAAATAATCGGCGCTGTGCAGTACAAAGCCGCGATCACCCTCGACCGGACCGCCATGCATGACCGACAGGCGCTCGGCGCTGGCAGGCAGGCGGATCGCATCATCGGCATCAATGATCGACAATTGCACCAGCAATTGCGGCAGGTCAACATCTTCACGCGGCTGGTTGATCACCAGACCCATGGCGCCTTCGGCACTATGTGCGCAAAGATAAACAACACTGCGCGCGAAGCGAGGGTCTTCCATGCCGGGCATGGCAATCAGCACCTGGCCGTCGAGATAACCACCTTCAAGTGTCAAGCGTTTGCGCATGTTGTGATCATGCACAGTTGCCGGGTTTCGCTCAACAGGAAAATGAACCGCAAGTCGGCCTCACGCATTCGTGGTTGGCAATGGTGCGGGGCGAGCGCTAAAATGAAACCATGAAAATCATGACTCTTTTGACCGCTGGCCTGATAGCGGCGGTGGTGCCCTGCAGCAGCGCATTTGCGGATGACTTTGCCTCGCCTTGGGTGGCCGGTGCCGGGGCCAAGGCCCGGCTGATCGTTGCCGGCGGCCCGGTCGACGGGGTGTGGCGGGCGGCCGTCGACATCAGCCTAGATCCTGGTGAAACGACCTATTGGCGCTCGCCGGGCGAGACCGGTGTGCCGCCCGACTTCAATTTCCAGGGCTCAGTCAATGTCCGGGCGACGAAAGTTTCCTATCCCGCGCCGCATGCCATCACTGAGGCCGGCAATATCGAGGCCTTCGGCTATCAAAAGCGGGTGTTGTTTCCCTTTGTCGTCACCCCCGCCCAGAGGGGCGTGCCGACCAAGCTGCATCTGACGCTGAATTATGCGGCTTGCGCCACGATCTGTGCGCCGCTGCGCGCCACTCTCGATCTGGCGCTGCCGCAACAGGCTGTTTCCTCGCCCTATGCCGCGGAGATTTCCCGGTGGCAGGCGCAAGTTCCTGCCAGGCTGACCATCGCGCCTGAAAAGCTGGCCGGGGCCGTGCAGCGGCTCAAGGGCACCGGCAAACCTGCCTGGCGCCTTGAAGCCGGCAAGCTGGGTGTTACCGCCCAGCATCTGTTTGTCGAGCCGCCGGACGGCTATTATGTCAGTGCCAAGGCCGATGGCGCGGCGGGCGCATTCCGTCTGGTCCTGCGCCAGGCGCCGGCCAGCCCCGCCAGCGCCCTGGTGCCTGTGCGCTTTACGGCGACGGCAAAAAACGGTGCCGTCGAATGGCGCGGCACTCTCGACGCGGGCGCGGCAAAGCCGTAAGGTTGGCGTTGAGTTCGGTATTTCCCGACACCTTGCGGAGCTGTGTCCATGACGATCAAGATCGGTGATAAACTTCCTGAAGCCCAGTTTCGCGTCATGACCGGCGAAGGGCCGAAAGTCGTGACGACGCAGGACCTGTTCAAGGGCAAGAAAGTGGTGCTGTTCGCCGTGCCCGGGGCGTTTACGCCGACCTGCCATCGCAACCATCTTCCGGGATTTCTCAACCATCGCGACGCTATCCTCGGCAAGGGCGTGGACACGATTGCGGTGACCGGTGTCAATGACGTGTTTGTCATGGACGCATGGGCGAAATCGACCGGCGGGGCCGGCAAGATCGAGTTTCTGGCCGATGGCAACGGCGATTTTGCCCAGGCGCTCGGCCTGGCCCTCGACGGCTCGGGCAATGGTCTTGGCCTGCGCTCGCAGCGCTATTCGATGCTGGTTGAGAATGGCGTGGTGACGCAGCTCAACATCGAAGATGCGCCCGGCAAGGCCGATATTTCCGGTGCCGACCGCATGCTGGGCCAGCTCGGCTGATTGAGTTGCCCGAGGGCTGGAACGGCGCTCGCCCTCGATGGCGGCGGCGCCGGGCACTCCGGTGGCAGCGAGGACAAGCAAGATCATGAATTTTCAAGCTCCAACACCCGTTGAGCGCGACGCGGCCGGCTTGCTGCCGCCTGGCCATCCGCCGGTGCGGGCCCGTAAGATCGGCGTGTTGCTGGTCAATCTCGGCACGCCCGAGGCGACCGACTATTGGTCGATGCGCGCCTATCTGAAGGAATTTCTTTCCGACCGGCGCGTGGTGGAGACGCCGCGCTGGCTGTGGTGGCCGATTCTCAACCTGGTGATCCTGACGGTGCGGCCTGGTCGCAAGGGGCATGATTATCAAACGATCTGGAACAAGGAACGCAACGAAAGCCCGCTGAAAACCATAACCCGGGCGCAGGCCGAGGCGCTTGGGCAATGGATCGCCGCCGGCGGCCTCGGCGCCAAGGGCGGGCAGGTCGTGGTCGACTGGGCGATGCGTTATGGCAAGCCGTCGCTGAAAGCCGGACTTGACGGGCTGGCGGCGCAGGGCTGTGACCGCATCTTGCTGGTGCCGCTCTATCCGCAATATTCGGCGGCAACCTCGGCGACCGTATGCGACAAGGCCTTCGAGGCTCTGGCCGCCATGCGCTGGCAGCCAAGCTTGCGGGTGGCGCCGCCCTATTACGATGATCCCGCCTATATTGCCGCGCTGGCGGCCTCGCTGCGCGGCCATGTGGCCGCACTGAGCTTCAAGCCGGAGGTTTTGCTGGCGTCATTCCATGGTGTGCCGCAGGCCTATCTCGATAAGGGTGATCCCTACCATTGCCATTGCGTCAAGACCTGGCGGCTGCTGCGCGAGGCCATGGGCATGAGCGCCGAAGACTTCCCGATGAGCTTTCAGTCGCGCTTTGGCCCGGCGGAATGGCTGAAACCGGCGACCGATGACACCATCAAGGCGCTGGCGGCGCGCGGGGTCAAGCGGCTGGCGGTGATCATGCCGGGCTTCTCTGCCGATTGCCTTGAAACGCTAGAAGAAATCGGCGTCGAGAATGCTTCGTATTTTCGCGAGGCGGGCGGCGAGGAATTCGCAGCCATTCCCTGCCTCAACGCCAGCCCGGAAGGCATGGGGGTGATCGAAACCCTCGTGGCACGGGAACTGGCAGGCTGGTTGTGAGCATGAAAGGCCTCGCATCTGCCCCCGGGCCGGCGCGCCCGGCATCGGCGGTGACGCTCGAAGGGCGCTATATTCGCCTTGAGCCGCTGTCGGCGAAACAGCATGCCAAGGCGCTTTATCTGCAGCTTTGCGGGCAGGGCACCGACGAGCTCTGGCGATGGATGGCGGTCGGGCCGTTCGCCGATGAAGTGGCCTTCACCGCCTATATCAGGCAGATCGCCGCGCAGGCCGACACGGTGTTTTTTGCGCTTGTCGTGCCTGAAAGCGGCGCGGTGCTGGGTTATTTGTCGCTGATGCGGGCCGATGTCGCCCATGGTGTCATCGAAATCGGCTCGATCATGTTCGGTGCAGCCGTGCAACGCACCCGCATGGCGAGCGAAGCGGTTTATCTTCTCGCACGGCTGGTGTTTGACGAGCTCGGCTATCGCCGCCTTGAATGGAAATGCAACACGCTGAATGCGCCGTCGCGACGCGCAGCCTTGCGCTTCGGCTTTGTATTTGAAGGGATTTTCCGCCAGCATATGATCGTCAAGGGGCAAAACCGCGACACCGCCTGGTTTGCCATGCTCGACGGCGGCTGGCCGGCACGCCGTGCTGCCTTCGAGGCCTGGCTTGCGCCGGGCAATTTTGACCGGCATGGTGGACAGATCAAAAAGTTGCAACAGGAATCATGAACATGGCCGGGAACAGGTTGAAGGGTAAAAGGGCTCTGCTGACGGCAGCGGGCCAAGGCATCGGCCGGGCGACGGCGGAGGCTTTTATTGCCGAGGGTGCGGAGGTGATCGCCACCGATATCGACGCCGGCAAGCTGCAGGGGCTGAACGCGCAATGCCGCGCCCTCGATGTGCGCTCCGGCGCGGCGGTGAAGGCACTGGCGGCAGAGCTCGGAAGTGTCGATATCCTGTTCAACGGCGCCGGCTTTGTGCACCATGGCACGGTGCTGGACTGCACCGAGGAGGAGTGGGACTTCGCCTTTGATCTCAATGTCAAAGCCATGCACCGGATGATCGCTGCCTTCCTTCCGGCCATGCTGGCAGGCGGTGGCGGCTCGATTGTCAATATGGCGAGCGTCGTTTCATCGATCATTGCCGCGCCGAACCGCTATATTTATGGTGCCAGCAAGGCGGCGGTGATTGGCCTCACCAAATCCGTGGCGCAGGATTTCATCAAGCGCGGCATCCGTTGCAACGCCATCTGCCCCGGCACGATTGAATCGCCCTCGCTCGACCAGCGCATCGTCAATCTCGCCGCGATCAACAAGCAGAGCGTCGCGGCGGCGCGTCAGGATTTTGTCGATCGTCAGGCCATGGGCCGCATCGGTCTGGCGGCCGAAGTGGCGGCGCTGGCGGTCTATCTGGCCAGCGATGAATCGGCCTTCACCACCGGCACCACGCATGTGATCGACGGCGGCTTCAGCCTGTGAGCCTCAGCGCCGGGGAGCGTGTCCGCGCCAGCTTCGACAAGCAGGGGCTGATGCGCACTCTGGGCGCGACGCTGGTCAAGGTAGCGCCCGGCGAGGTCGAGATTGCGCTGGTCCCGCGCCCGTAGGTCACCTAGCAGCACGCTTTCGTTCACGCCGGAGCGGCGAGTTCGATTGCCGATTCGGCGGCAGGTTATGCAGCTTTGTAGGTGATGGCCGCTGATCGCGGTGTCCTGACCACGGAATTCAAGATCAATCTCGTTGCGCCGGCCATAGGCGAGCGCCTGATCGCGCGGCAGGGTGATCAAGGCCGGCCGGACATTGGCGCTGGCGCAGAGCGAGGTCTTTGCCGAAAGCGGCGGCCAGGAACGACTGGTGGCGTTGTTGACAGCAACCTTGATGAGCGTCGCCGGCCGCGATGGCGTGATCGACTGATCCAAGCCCCTGCCACCCGCGAGGCCGCGCCGGGTCAGGCGGCTGTGTCCTCCACCCAGGATTTGAGGATCTGGTGGGCTATGGCGCCGGGCGGCGGCGAGGTTATGGCGCCATCATGCTGGCCGGCGAGGATTTTTGCTGCCTCGTCGCGGGTAAACCAGCGCGCATCTTCGAGTTCATCGTGATCGAGGATCAGCGCGTCGTCCTGCGCCTGCGCCAGGGCGCCGATCATCAGCGAACCGGGGAAAGGCCAGGGCTGGCTGGAATGATAGGTGACCGCTCCGGTGCGTACACCGGCTTCCTCGCGCAATTCGCGGCGGACTGCATCTTCGATGGTTTCGCCCGGTTCAAGAAAGCCGGCAAGACAGGAATACATGCCTGCCGGAAAGCGTGGCTGGCGCCCGAGCAGGCAGCGATGGCCATGCACCGCCAGCATGATCACCACCGGATCAGTGCGTGGAAAACTCAGATGGCCGCAATTCGGGCAGGTGCGGCGCCAGCCTGCGGCCTCGACGGTGGTTTCCTGACCGCAACGCCCGCAATAGCGGTGGCCGCGATGCCAGTGCATTAGGCTCTTGCCCTGGCCGAGGGCGCCCAGTTGTTCCGGTGCCAGCAGGCCTTCGACCAGCAGACGCCGCAATTCAGTGAGTTCCAGCCCGCGCTGGATCAGGGTCTCGGCCTCGCTCTGGCCGAACAGCGTGAAGAACCACGGCACTTGCTGGTGCAGCCCGAGAAACGCTGATTGACGCGGTGTGCCGAGGTCCTCGACCTCGCCGAGGGCCATCAAAGCCTGATGCTGGTGCAAGACGATCTGGTCGCCACATTGCACGAAGCTGCGGGCCTGCGGGTCGCGCCGGAGGCTGGCGATATAGCTGGCATCCTCGCGGCGCTCGGAAAGGCGGTTCAGCGGGTTGAAGGCAAAGCCGTTGCGGGAAGAAGGGTCGCTCATAGGTCCTCGGTCTTCGTTGGCTGCGGGCTCATCGCCAGTTCGCGGACCTGGGCCAGGCCCAGCGGCGCGTGGGTTGCTGCCAGCACAATGCCGCCGCCTGCGGCATGGGCGGCGATCATGGCCGCGCATTGGCGCTGGGCGCTGGCATCGAGGGCGGTGGTCGGTTCATCGAGCAGCCAGACCGGGCGGTGGGCAACGAGGAGCCGGGCCAAGGCCACGCGGCGGCGCTGGCCGGCGGACAGATAGCCGACGGAAAATTCGGCCACATGCTGCAACCCCACTTCGGCCAGGGCAGCGGCAGGGTCAATGCCGCCGCCACCCAGCATGGCGGCCCAGAATTCGAGATTTTCGGCAACGCTCAGGCTGTTTTTCAGGCCGTCGGTATGGCCGAGATAATGGCAGCTCTCGCCAAGGGTCGCCTCATGGCGCAGGCCGCTGGCGGTGATGCTGCCCCCCGCCAGCGGCAAGAGCCCGGCCAGTGCCCGCAGCAAGGTCGATTTGCCGACGCCATTGGGGCCCGTCAGGGTCGTGATCGTGCCGCTTGTCAGTTCAAAGGACAAATCGTCGAGGATGCGTCGCTCCGAGCGCTCGACCCGCAGGCGTTGTATCGTGATGCTGATCAAGGCGGAACTTCCGGCGAAACCTCGCAGACCCCATAGCAGAGCGCCGCCGCGGCGTCACGCACCAAGCCAGCGCACGATGAAGTCCTGGGCCCAGCGTTCCACAGCCGCGTCATAGCGAAACCAGCCTTCGAGGTGCTGTTCGCGCGGTTGCGCCGCCGGGGCGCTCATGCGCTCGGCGGCCCGCGTCGTCCAGCGGCACATCATCGCGTAGGTGACCTCGGGATGAAACTGAATGGCATAGGCCTTGTCGAGGCAGCAGGCCTGGACTTCAAAAATTTCGCCACGGGCCAACAGCCGCGCACCGAGCGGCAAATCGAAGCCCTCGCGGTGCCATTGATAAACGTGCTCCGGCAGCGCGCCTGCCAGTGCTTCGGTGCCCGGCAGGGGCTTGATGTCGTAATAGCCAATCTCGGCGCGGCCATCGGGGTCCTTGTAGACCCTGCCGCCGCAATGGCGGGTCAGCATCTGCGCCCCGAGGCAAACCCCGAGAAAGGGCTTGTGTTCCTTCAGCGGCACGCCGATCCACTCGATTTCACTGCGAATGAAATCTTCCTCGTCATTGGCACTCATCGGCCCGCCGAAAATCACCGCCCCGGCATGATCCTGCATGGTGCGCGGCAGGGCATCGCCAAAGCGCGGGCGGCGGATGTCGAGCCTGTGGCCCTCTGCCTCGATCAGGCGGCCAATGCGACCGGGGGTGGAATGTTCCTGATGCAGAATGACGAGCACCGGCAATTTTGAGGCAGACCTGTCAGGCATCAGTGCTCTTTTGTTCATGGCAAGGCGCTCATCTGGTGCTGGCGCGCGCGCCCTGAATCCTGCTCAATATCGGCAAAAGCAAGGCATGGGGCGACAGTTTCATCGCAACAGCCATGGCCTGATTGCTGAAGCCGGCAGTGGCCACCCTTTTGCCCGCCATCATCGCGTCATAGCCGATCTGCGCCACCGCTTTGGCGCTCATCTTCGGCATGTTGTTCATCATCGGGCTCTTCTCAAAGCCAGCGCGGCTTTGAAATTCGGTGGTGGTCGGCCCGGGACAAAGGGTCGTGACCGAAACCTCGCCCTTGAGCTCGTGGGCAAGGGCCTCACTGAAGGAGAGCACATAGGCCTTGGTGGCGTAATAAATGGCCAGCCCCGGCCCGGGGCAGAAGGCGGCCGTGGAGGCGACGTTGAGGATGCGGCCCTTGTCGGCCCGCAACATCGGCAGGAACGCCAATGTCAGATCGGTCAGGGCGCGGATGTTGAGATCGATCATGCCCAACTGGCCCTTGCGGTCAAGATCGACAACATTGCCCAACAGGCCGTAGCCGGCATTATTGACGAGATTGTCAACCCTGGCGCCAGCGGCTTGCAGCTTCTCCAGCAGCGTGTCAGCTGCGCCCTGCACGGCAAGATCAAGGGGAATGACCAGCGGGCGCGGGCGTCCGGCGCGGCCCAGTTCATCAGCTAGGGTGGCGAGACGGTCGGCGTCGCGGGCGACCAAGGCCAGATCATGCCCCTTGTCGGCAAACAGCCTTGCAAAGTCGGCGCCGATACCTGCGGAGGCCCCGGTGATGACGGTGACGGTTCGGGCAGCGGCGGCTTGATCCATATTGTTGCTCCTGAGGCGCATCCATCTTAGCCTTTTCGCTATTTTGATGCAGCGCACCATAGTGTTATCATCGTGCCAAACTGGATGCAATTGCCCATGAATGTTCGACCTGCAAACCTTGGCGCGGTGCGCGATCGCCCGTGGATTTTCCGCACTTATGCCGGTCATTCAACGGCGGCTGAATCCAACAAATTATATCGCGGCAATCTGGCGCGCGGCCAGACCGGCCTGTCGGTGGCGTTCGACCTGCCGACTCAGACCGGCTACGACAGCGACCACGTGCTGGCACGCGGCGAAGTCGGCAAGGTTGGCGTGCCGATCAGTCATCTGGGGGATATGCGGACGCTGTTTGAGGCCATTCCCATTGCCGAGATGAATACGTCCATGACCATCAATGCCACAGCACCGTGGCTGATGGCACTGTATATTGCCGCTGCCGATGAGCAGGGGGCGCCGCGGGCGGCCCTGCAGGGCACAACCCAGAACGATATCATCAAGGAATATCTGTCGCGCGGCACCTATGTGTTCCCGCCGGGGCCGTCGATGCGTCTGGCGCGCGATCTCATCGTGTTCACGACGCGCGAGGTGCCGAAATGGAACCCGATCAACGTCTGCTCCTATCATTTGCAGGAGGCCGGCGCGACGCCGGTGCAGGAAATGTCGACGGCTCTGGCGACGGCCATTGCCATCCTCGACAGCGTCAAGGCGTCCGGCCAGGTCGATGAACAGGGCTTTGGCGAGGTTGTCGGGCGCATTTCGTTTTTCGTCAATGCCGGCATGCGCTTTGTCACCGAACTGTGCAAAATGCGGTCCTTTACCGAACTATGGGATGAAATCACTGCCGCCCGCTTTGATATCAGGGACGAAAAACTGCGGCGCTTTCGCTATGGCGTGCAGGTCAATTCGCTGGGCCTGACCGAGCAGCAGCCGGAAAACAATGTCAGCCGCATTCTGATCGAGATGCTCTCGGTGGTGCTCTCGAAAAATGCCCGGGCCAGGGCCGTGCAATTGCCGGCGTGGAATGAGGCGCTGGGCCTGCCGCGGCCGTTTGACCAGCAATGGTCGCTGCGCATGCAGCAAATCATGGCCTATGAGACCGATCTTCTGGAATTCGGCGATATTTTTGATGGCTCGCATGAAATCACCCGCAAGGTCGATGAGCTGAAGCGGGCGGCGCTGCGCGATCTCGCCGAGATCGATGCCGAGGGCGGCATTGTCGCGGCGGTCGAAAGCGGCTGGCTGAAAGCGCGGCTGGTCGACAGCAATACGGCGCGGATCGAGGGGATCGAGACCGGGGACCAGGTGGTGGTGGGCGTCAACCGCTATCGCGAGACCGTCACCTCGCCGCTGACGGCGGGTGAAGATGCGATCATGGTGGTACCGGCCCATGTCGAGTCCGAGCAGATTGCCCGGCTGGAGGCCTGGCGGGCGGCGCGTGATCCGGCTGCGGTCAGCGACGCGCTGGCGGCGTTGCGGGCTGCGGCTGAGGCCGGCGACAATATCATGCCGCCGTCGATTGCCGCCGCCAAGGCCGGGGTCACGACCGGCGAATGGGGCGCGACCCTGCGTGCCTGCTTTGGCGAATATCGGGCGCCGACCGGCGTCTCCTCGCAGGCGCGCCAGGTGCACGGCGATCTTGATCCGGTGCGGGCCGAGGTCGAACGCGTGTCCCTGAAACTCGGCCGCAGGCTGACCTTTCTGGTCGGCAAGCCGGGCCTCGATGGCCATTCCAATGGTGCCGAGCAGATTGCCGTGCGTGCCCGCGATGCCGGCATGGAGGTGATCTATGACGGCATCCGCATGACGCCGGAAGATCTGGTGGCCCGTGCCAGCGCGACCGGGGCGCATTGCATCGGCCTGTCGATCCTGTCGGGGTCGCATGTCGGTCTCGCGCTCGACACGCTGGCGCGGCTGAAGGCAGCCGGGCTGGCACATGTGCCACTGGTGGTGGGTGGCATCATCCCGCCAGAGGATGCCGATAGGCTGCGGCAGGCGGGCGTTGCCGCCGTTTTCACGCCGAAGAATTTCGAGCTCAACGCCATTATGCGCGAACTGGTGGCGCTCGTTGCCCGAGGGCTCGATTGAGCCGGCCCGGCAGGCCGGCGCGCAAGCGAGGCTCTGGTTCGGCGCCCGCTCTAGGGGCTCATGCGAACGCGAATGAGATGGCGGCCCTTGTCCTCGAAACCTGAACGTCCATGCAAGGCGTTGTGGTTGTCGACAAAGGCGATACCGCCCGTCGGCAATTTCAGCTCGCTCGTCCTCACCGACTGTGCAGCGTCGGCGACGCGATTGACCGCAACTTCCACATCGGCGCTATCAGGCCCCGGGCGGGCCTTGAGGCCGCTCAGGATGACGTCCTGGCGGAAGCGGATTTCCGGTCGCTCGGCAAAAATCGTGGCGCTGATATATTCGGGAACGGCCGGGTTCTGGCTCAGGGTCGAGGGCACGCGAAACGAGACCGGCGTCCTGCCCAGCAAGTCGATGGCAGCCCGGCCGGATGCGGTGCGGGCGAGATGGTCGCGGATGCGCATGCCATTGGAAAAATAGCTGAGGCCACCGCCACATTGCGCTTCCTGAACCACATAGAGAAAGAACGACGCCTCGGGATGCGCGCTGAACGTATTGTCAGTATGCAGCTCGGCCTCGTTGGCGTGTTCGGAATAAGTGGCGAAGGCGACGTTGAGGTCACGCCTTGGCTTGACGTCCCACAAGACCCGCCGCGTGCGTGGCTCGGTCGCCGTGGGCGAGCCCAGAAGATGGCTCAATGCGAAAAGAACGAAGCGTTGCTCGCCAAGAGCGTAATGCGCGACACCAAGCGACGGCACAATGACGGCCATGTCCCGGTTGGCGAGGCGGCGCGAAACGACTTCGGCGAGCGCGAAAATGCGCGGCGTCGTTTCGCGGAGCCTGGCGCGATAAAGTCCGGCCAGACCGCTCACATTGTCCATAGGTGTCAAATCGGCGCTGTCCGCAAATTCCGGCGCGAATTCACGCGTCGTTGCCGTGGCAGCGGGGATGTCTGCGGACAGATCGACGTCATCGAGCACGATGATGTCGCGGTCGAAATCTCCTTGTGCGGGAATCATGATCGGCTCCTTCGACACGCCAAAACAGAAAGGCGATCGAAAACAGGCAGCCCAGCCTAAGGAGTGAAATGAATTATCTATCTTTTGTCAAGACGTTATCCCTAGCTGCCGCGGTCGCGGCACATCTGTGTGCGCCCCGGAAATCCCGCAGCCGTGCCCATCGTTTTGCGCCGTGCTAATCCAGCTCGAAGATCTGGCCCGGCGTCTGGTGCAGACAGGGCGAAGCGCCTGACGGTTCAAGCAGGTAATTATCGCAAACCACCGCAAACAGGCGCTCATTTTCATAGCCCGGATGCACGGCGAGATTCATGCCGGCCTGCAGGCGCATGGTCTCCTCGGCGCGGATCAGCGGGCGTTCGACCATGTCGGCGCCCTGACCATGCGCGTAAAGCCGCCGCTCGGGCGGCAAGCCATGCGCGATCATCCAGGCGTCATGCGCGGCAGCGACATCGGCGGCGAGAACGCCGGGCTTGAGCAAGGACAGCGTATGCGCCTGCGCCTGTTTCATGGCGGCAAAGCCTTCCAGAACCTCCGTATTGGCTCGGCCGAGCACAATGGTGCGCGCCAGTTCGCAATAATAGCCGCAGGGGCCGTTGACCTCGATCAGGATCGAGAAATGATCCCCCTTGTCGATGCGCCGGCCCTGCTGCCAACGCCCGAGGAATGAGGCGCGCTGGCCGAGAACGGCGGAACTCGCCAGCGTGATGCCCTGCTCGCTGCCGAGACGCTGGCCCTCGTTCCATGCCAGCGCGGCAATGTCACAATCACGCAGGCCCGGCCTGATGCCGTTGAGGACGGCGGCAAAGGCCTGATCCTGCAGGCCGGCGACGCGGCGGATCCATCCCTGTTCTTCGGGGCTTTTGATGGCCTTGATTTCATCCAGCCAGTCGCAGGCTTCTTCAAAGGCGGCGTTGGGCAGGCCCTGTTGCAGCGTCGCGACAAAGCCGTGCGGCAGGCTGCCCGTCCCAAGCAGCCCAAGCCGGCGCACGCCGTGATGTTCAAGGTCGCCGAGCAGCGCTTCGGCATGCCAGGCGCTGGTGGCATTGATCGAGGTGAAAGCCGGGGTCGTCAGCAGCAGCTTGACGCCGCGTCGCAGGTCATCGGGCTCTTCAAAGACCCGGCGCCCGCCCAGCGGCCCCATATCAACCACGCTCATGGCACCGGAGGCGTAAAAGGCGACGCTTACCGGATAGCCATTCGTCGCGGGAAGGTCTGTGAACCATTTGACATAGCCGCCGAGCCAGTCGTTCTGGCTTTGCATGATGATGACGTCGAGCTGGCGCTCCGCCATCACCCGGCGCACGGCCTGCCAGCGCCGCGCGAGTTCGGCGTCGCTGATGCGAAATTCGATGCGGTCGCTGGGGCGGGTCATGATGCGGCTCCGGTGAGTTCAACGAGGTTGCGCAGGGCGCTGGCGCCCCCGGTCTGCCACAGGTGCAGGTTGTCGATCAGGATCGGCAGGGCCTGGCGGGCGTAAATATCGCTCATGCCGCCGATATGCGGGGTAACGAGGGTGTTGGGCAGGGCCCATAGCGGGCTGTCTGGCGGCAAGGGCTCGGTGTCGAAAACATCGAGCCCGGCACCGCCGATGCGGCCCGCGCGCAAGGCCTCGATCAGTGCCGCCTCATTGACTACCGGCCCGCGTGCCAGATTGATGAAAATGGCGCGCGGTTTCATGGCAGCAAAGACCGGGGCGTCGATCATGCCGCGCGTGGCGGGTGTCAGCGGCGCGAGCACGACGAGAAAGTCGGCGCGGCCGGCGGCGGCAATCAAATCGCGGCGAGGGAGGATTTCATCGAAATCTGCAGCCGTGCTGCGGGAATCGCTGACCCCCACGACCCGCATGCCGAAAGCCCTGGCGCGGTGGGCCAGCGCCTCGCTGATCGCCCCGACGCCGATAATGACCATGGTTTTATCGAGCAGAAGCGGCTGCGGCCAGCGCTGCCATGTCGCCTGCCGCTGGTTATCGTGCATTTTCACCGCGTTGCGGGACAGCGCCAGCATATAGAGAAACGCTACTTCCGCCATTTGCGGGCCGTGCATGCCGCGCATCGAGGCGATGGCGATGCCGGGCGGCAAGGTCAGGGTGGCGAGATGATCGGTGCCGGTGGTGAGAGCCTGGATGAAGCGCAGATGCGGCATGGCGGCAACGAGCTGCGGGGTGACCTTGTGAGCCATGGCCACGAGAATTTCCGCATTTTTGCCCTGTGCCAGCGCGCTCGCCTCGTCAGTCGCGGCAACAAGCCGGATGGCAGGCAGGGTCTTGCCGGCTTCCGTCACATAAAAATCGGCGTCGTCGTCGAACACCAGAACTTCCACCATGATCGCTTGTCTCCCGGAGTCTTGGCAGGCCGGCTTGGTGCCGGCCCGGCGCGACGGATTGTCGGCCGCCATGCGTGTGCTGTGGTTTGACAATCTAGAATCCTGCTTGGGCAAAAGACAATCGTCATGTGCGATGAGCCCGCGACGTCACGTGGTGCAGGTTGCGCGGGCGCGGGTCGCCCTGGCGCTTGAGGCAGGCATTCTGGCTGGCGGGGCGCGCTGAATTTGATCCTATTCCTTCACCGCGCCGGTCATGGCAGAAACATAATATTCCACAAAGAAGGAATAGAGGATCACCAAAGGCAACGAGCCACAAAGCGCGCCGGCCATTAGCGTGCCCCAATGGTAGACATCGCCATCGACAAAGGCATTAACCAGCGCCACTGGGGCGGTCTTGTTGTCGTCGGAGGAGATGAAGGTCAGCGCATAGATGAATTCATTCCAGCACAGGGTGAGCGAGAAAATGCCTGCTGAAATGAGGCCAGGCACGGCGAGCGGCAGGATCACGCCGGTGAGGATTTGCCAGCGCGATGCCCCGTCCATCAGCGCACATTCCTCAAGCTCGAAGGGGATGGTCTTGAAATAGCCCATCAAAAGCCAGGTCGAAAACGGGATCAGGAAGGTCGGATAGGTGAGGATCAGCGCCAGCGGCGAATTGAACAGGCCAAAGCGCACCACCACCGATGCCAGCGGGATGAACAGAATCGACGGCGGCACCAGATAGGCGAGGAAAATCGCGCCGCCAACCCAGTCGGCGCCGCGAAACCGCAGGCGGACAATGGCATAGGCGGCGAGCACGCTGGCGAACATCGAAAGGCCGGTGGCGGAAAAAGCCACAAAAAACGTGTTCCACATCCAGCGCGGATAATGGCTCTGGAACAAAAGCTGGTCGATGTGCGAGAGCGTCGGCCCCACCACGAAAAACGGGTTATAGTGGTTCATGTCGAGCAGCTGGTTGTCCGGCTTGATGGCGGTAAGCACCATCCAGTAAAACGGAAACAGCAGCACGATCATGATCAGCGCCAGCGGCAGGAATACGGTGACGACGCGGCGCGGCAATGTGTCGAGGTAGCTCATGCCCTCGCTGGCATCGGCGGTCTGGATCGGCTGGTTCATGCCCCGCTCCCTTGTTGCCATTTGCGCCGCTGCAAGCCGAACCAGGATATCAGGATGGCCGCCAGCAGGAACGGAATCATCGAGCTTGAAATGGCTGCGCCCTCACCAAGGCTGCCGCCAACAATGGCGCGCTGAAACGACAGGGTCGCCATCAGATGCGTGGCATTCACCGGCCCGCCGCGGGTCATGACCCAGATGAGCTGGAAATCGGTGAAGGTGAACAGCACCGAGAAGGTCATGACCACGGCAATGATCGGCGTGAGCAGCGGGTAGGTGATGAAGCGGAAATTCTGCCATGACGTCGCGCCGTCAATAGTGGCGGCCTCATAAAGCGATGGCGATACTGTTTGCAGGCCGGCCAGCAGGGTGATGGCGACGAAGGGCACGCCGCGCCAGATATTGGCGAAGATCACGCAGGCGCGCGCCAGCAGTGGATTGCCAAGAAAATCAATATTGTGATGGATCAGCCCGAGCCGGGTCAGCGACCACGAAATAATCGAGAATTGCGCATCGAAAATCCACCAGAAGGCGATGGCGGAAAGCACCGTCGGCACGACAAAGGGAATGAGGATGATCGAGCGGATGAGGGCCTTGAACGGCAGGCGCTTGTTCAGCAGCAGCGCAAGGTAAAGCCCGACGGCAAATTTGATGGACGAGGCGATCAGCGTATAGGCCAGCGTGAAGACGATCGAATGCAGGAACGTCTCGTCGCCAAAAATCCAGGTGTAATTGCCAAGCCCGATGAATCTGCCGGCATTGCCAATGGTGGCATTGGTGAAGGACAGCCAGACGCCGAGGCCCAGGGGATAGACCAGCAGGGCCACCAGGATCAGTCCAGCGGGCAGCATGAACCAAAAGCCCAGCCAATCGCGGTGCGCTACCAGCCGTGCCACGGCGCCGGGTGCCGCCATCGGGCGCAGCGGTTTGGGCGGGTGTTGGTCAAGTACGATCATGTGCAGCCCCGCGAACGAGCTCGAAATCAAGAAGGGCCCCATGCGGCGCTGGCGCTGCACCGCATGGGGTCGTGTCAGATCAGGCGATCACCTGCATGTGCAGGTTCTGCAATGCCGGCGTCTGGTCCCCCCGGTCGCCCTGGCATTTTCGCACCTTTCCGACGTGCCATTGGGGGTGCCGCTCTAGCCGAACAACCTTTTGGCCTGACGCTCGGCATTGGCAATGCTGCCCTTGAGCGTATCCTGCCCAGTGCAGTAGCGGGCAAACATGTCGAGCACCACGAAATCGGCAATCGATTCTGCCGCCTTCTGCGGGTTGACATTCATGCCATCGAGCACACCGCAACGGTTGGAAGCATCGCGGAACACCGCAGCCTTGGGATCCATCGTCCAGACCGGGTTCTTGTCATAGGCCTTGAGCGTTTCGGTCAGATAGCCTTGCGAATCAATCAGCCATTGATTGTACTGCTTGGCCTCCATCATGAAATCCATGAAAGCTTTGCAGGCATTGGGGTATTTGGTGTAATTGAACGCCATCATCGGATAGATCGACTGCAATTCGGCGATCTTTTTCACCGGGCCGGTCGGCCAATAGGCGTGGTTGATGTCCTCGGCCATGGCTTTCATCTTGGCATCGCCCTTCTCGCCGGCGGTCTTGGCCGCGACATAGATGGAAATGCCATTGCCGGTCAGATAAAGATCGCCTGCCAGAAACGCCTTGTTGTTGGAGCCGTCATTCCATGACGGCGTGCCGCTGATGAAGGTCGGATAGAGCTTTTTGGCATATTCCAGCGCCTTGGCGGTCTCCGGTGAATTGATAACGACCTTGCCCTTGTCATCCACCAGATGCGCGCCATAGCCCCACAGCATCCAGTAGACGAAGCAATTGCCGTCGCCCGTGGCATGGCCGAGCGCGAAGCCGGCCGGGGTGTTGTTCTTCTTCATCGCCTGGCAAAGCGCGAGGAAGCCGTCGAAATCCTGCGGCACTTCCTTGAAACCGGCCTTGTTGATCGCCGAGGTGCGGTAATTGATGTAATTGCCGTTGGTCGCGATCGGCAGGCCAAGCCATTTGCCCTTGGACGTGACATAGGCCGCCGGCCCCGGTGTCCAGCCGCCATATTTCTTGCCGAGATAGTCGGCAAGGTCGGTCATATCCACGCATTTGGTGGGGAACAATTGCGGCAGCGAATAGGAACCCCAGACGATATCAGGGCCCTGGCCGGTGGCTGCGGCGACCGAGGCCTTGGGCTGCACGTCGTCCAGCCCCTCGCGGGTGACTTGCACCTTGACATTGGTGGCCTTGGTGAAGGCCGCGACGATGGCATCGAAGGACTTGCCTTCGGCATCGATGAATTCTTTCCAGCGCATCAATTGCAGGCTGGCACCCGGTTCCGGCTTCCAGCTGGTGGTCTGCGCCCAGGCCCGGGCAAAGCCCTCAAGGCTGGCGGAGCCGGCAAGGGCCGTCAGTCCGGCGTTCTTGATCAGCGAACGGCGTGAGAGATTAAACATGTTGCTTCACTCCCTTTGGCGCCGGATTTTTCCGGCATTGACGATTATTCTGGTCATCCTGGACACAAGTGGCAAAGTCACGCTCAAACGGCGTCGATCCTCCTTCCGGTTTCTGCTTCAAAGAAATGCACATGGGCGGGTTCGGGCGCGAGCCGCAACATATCGCCGGGTTTGGGCATCAACCGGTCGCGGATCAGGCAAATCAGGGCATGGCCCCCGGCTTTGACGGCGATCTGCGTTTCCGAGCCCATCGGCTCCACCACGCCAACTTCGGCGGCGAGGCCTTCTTGCGCTACCAGCAAGTTTTCCGGCCGCACGCCCAGCACCATCGGACGCCCGTCGCTGCCGGCGGGAGCTTTATGCAGCGGCACCTCAGCGCCATCGGCGAGGGTGAGATGCGGCGTGCCGCCTTTCACGTTCAGCGTTCCGCTCAGGAAATTCATGGCCGGCGAGCCAATGAATCCGGCGACGAACTGGTTGGCAGGCCGGTCATAAAGCTCCAGCGGTGCGCCGATTTGCTCGACAATCCCGCCGTGCATGACGACGATCTTGTCGGCCATGGTCATGGCCTCGATCTGGTCATGGGTAACATAGACAGTAGTGGTCGCCAGCCGCCGGTGCAGCTCCTTGATTTCAGCGCGCATGGCAACGCGCAGCTTGGCATCGAGGTTCGAAAGCGGTTCATCAAACAGGAACACCTGCGGGTCGCGGACAATGGCCCGCCCCATGGCGACGCGCTGGCGCTGGCCGCCCGAAAGCTGGCGCGGGTAGCGATCGAGCAGGCTTTGCAGGCCCAGAATTTCGGCGGCCTCGGCCACGCGGCTGTTGATTTCGGCGGGCGAGGCTTTCTTGAGCTTGAGCGAGAAGCCCATATTCTGGCCGACAGTGAGGTGCGGATAAAGCGCGTAATTCTGGAACACCATGGCAATGTCGCGCATTTTCGGCGGCAGATCATTGACGATCTGCCCGCCAATGCGGATTTCACCCGATGTCACATTTTCGAGGCCGGCGATCATGCGCAGCAGCGTGGTCTTGCCACAGCCGGAGGGTCCGACAAGGATAACGAATTCGCCGTCGCGGATGGTGACATCAACACCATGCACAACCTCGACATGACCGAAGGCCTTGCGCACGCCGATTACGTCAACCGATGCCATGGCAAATGTCCCCTCTGCGGTTTTGTCTTGTTTTTACATGAGCACATTTGTGCCACTGCAGATGATACGAAGGGTATACGCCATTCGTGCCATCTGCAAGCTGATGTTTGCGGCGCGGCGTCATTCTAGAGCCAGCCCTTGATTTGGCTGCAGATGGCCTCGGTCGATATGCCGTAGCGATCATGCAAGGTTGGCAGGGCCCCGGCATCGAGGAAGGCGTCGGGCAGGGCGATCTGGCGAAAGGCGGGATGAAGGCCGGCGCGCATCAGCGCGGCGGCGACGGCTTCCCCGAGCCCGCCGATCACCGAATGGTTCTCCGCAACCACGACAAGGCGGCCGGGCTTGGCGGCGGCGGCAAGAATGGCGGCTTCGTCAAGCGGTTTCAGGGTGGCAACATGCAGGACGGCGCAGCCAATGGCGTCGGCCTCCAGCGCCTTTGCTGCTTCCAGCGCCCGCATGGTCATCAGGCCAGAGGAAATGAACAATACCTCCCTGCCTTCGCGCAGCATGGCGGCCTTGCCGAGCTGGAAGCGGTAATTATAGTCATCGAGCACCAGTGGCACCTGCCCGCGCAGAAGGCGCATGTAAACCGGGCCGGGGTGGTCGGCGATGACGCTGACGGCCTGCTCGATTTCCAGCGCATCGCAGGGGTCGATCACCGTCAGGTTGGGCATGGCGCGCATGATCGCCAGATCATCGGTGGCCTGATGGCTCGGGCCATAGCCGGTGGTCAGTCCCGGCAAGGCGCAGACGATTTTGACCGGCAGCGATTCCTCGGCAATGGCCATGCAGATGAAATCATAGGCCCGGCGCGAGGCGAAGACCGCATAGGTGGTGGCAAAGGGAATGAAGCCCTCGCGTGCCATGCCTGCCGCCGCGCCCATCAACAATTGCTCGGCCATGCCCATCTGGTAGAAGCGTTCCGGAAAGGCCTGCGCAAACACATAAAGATCCGTGTATTTGCTGAGGTCGGCGGTCATGCCGACAATCGCCGGCCGCTCGCGGGCGAGTGCCACCAGCGCGTGGCCGAACGGCGCAAGGCGGGTTTTCTGGCCCTCGGCCACGAATGAGGCGATCATGGCCGATGTGCTGCGGCGCGGGCGCGAGGGATCGGGCGCCGGGAATTGCCTGGTGTGTTTCATCGCCGCGCCCCCTCATCGAGATCGGCCAGCGCCTTGTCCCATTCATCGGCATCGACGCGCATGAAATGATTGCGCTCGCGCGCTTCCAGAAACGACACGCCGCGCCCCATTTTCGTATCGCAAATGATGACGCGTGGCACCGGTTCCGGGTGCGCCCTGGCGGCATCGAAGGCCGCCACCAGCTCGGCGAGGTCATTGCCGTTGACGCGCTGGGTAAACCAGCCGAAAGCCTGCCATTTTTCATGCAAGGGTTCGCTCGACAGCATCTGGCGCGAAGCCCCGTCGGCCTGCTGGTTATTATTGTCGACGATGGCGACCAGATTATCGAGCTGCCAGTGCGCGGCGCTCATGGCCGCTTCCCAGGTCGAGCCCTCCCCGAGTTCGCCGTCCGACAGGAGGTTGAAGACCCGGGATTTTGACCCCTTGCGCTTTAGGCCCAGACAGGCACCGACGGCGACGCTGAGCCCCTGGCCGAGCGAACCGCCGGTGATTTCCATGCCGGGCGTATAGGCGGCCATGCCCGACATCGGCAGATGGCTGTCATCGCCGCCATAGGTTTCAATATGGGCCGGTGTGAGAATGCCGGCCTCGATTAGCGCCGCATAAAGGGCGATGGCGTAATGGCCGATCGACAGGAAAAACCGGTCGCGGCCTTCCCATTGCGGGTCATCGGCGCGCCAGTTCATGGCGTGGAAATAAGAAACCGCCAGAACGTCAGCAATATCAAGTGCCTGGGCGATATATCCCTGGCCCTGCACCTTGCCCATCATCAAGGCGTTGCGCCTGATGGCATGGGCGCGCTGTTCAAGCTGGCGGTTGTCGCCGTGGGGCGTGGGCGTCACCGGCGCGCTCAATGGATCAGCATCCCGCCGTTGACGTCGATGACGGCGCCGGTGAGATAGGAAGACAGGTCGGAGGCGAGAAACAGGAAGGCATTGGCGACATCGAGCGGCACGCCGAGCCGGTTCAGGGGGATGCCGGCGAGGATCTCAACGCGCTTTTCATCGGAAATCTTGCCGGCATTGATGTCGGTCTGGATCAGGCCGGGGGTGACACAATTGACCCGGATGCCATCGGCGCCCAGTTCGCGCGCCATGGCCTTGGCGAGGCCGAGTACGCCGGCCTTGGCTGCCGAATAATGCGCGCCGCCGAGAATGCCGCCGCCGCGCTGCGCCGAAACCGAGGACATGCAGGCAATCGCCCCGGATTTGCGGGCGCGCATCGGGGCCATGACGGCCTGCGACAGCAGCAGGACGCCGCGCAGGTTGACATCGAGCACACGCTCCCAGCTCGCCTCGTCAATATCCCAGACCTTGATCGCCTGGGTGATTCCGGCATTGTTGATGAGGCAGTCGATGCCGCCGAAGCTACGCATCACCTCGTCAACCGCCTGCAGGCAGGATGCCTTGTTGGTGACATCGCAGCCGAGGCCGATGTGCCCGGCGCCGAGCCCGGCGGCGGCCTGCTGCGCCCCGGCGGCATCAATATCGAGAATGGCGACGCGGGCACCATGATCCGCGAACAGGCGGGCTGTGGCATAGCCAATGCCGCGCGGGCCCGCAGCCCCGGAAATGATGGCGGTTCGTCCCTTGAGCAGCATCTCATCCTCCATTGCGCTCAAGGTGCTGATGAATTGGCATGGCTACAAACATTAAATTTGCATCATCAGTTGAATTGGGTTCATGTATCGGGATGCAAAATCTGCCCCTCAGCGCCTTGCGTGCCTTTGAAGCTGCCGCCCGCACCCGCTCGTTTCGTGCGGCCGGCGAGGAATTGTCGATTTCGCCGAGCGCGGTGAGCCATGCCGTGCGCAAGCTCGAAGAATTGATCGGTGATGAATTGTTTGAGCGCACCGGTCGCAACGTGCGGCTCAATCCGGTTGGCGAGGCGCTGTACCGGCATGTCGAAACCGGCTTCGAACATTTCCGCCTCGGCCTCGGGCAGGTGGCGAGCCGTTCCGGGCACCTGTTGCGGCTGCATTGCGCGCCGTCCTTTGCCACGCAATGGCTGATGCCACGGCTGCGCAGTCTCCTGCAGGCCCATCCCAATCTCGAAGTGCGGCTCGCCGCCGACACTGATTATCCCCGGTTCCACCGTGATGAAACCGATATGGACATTTGCTATGGCGCGCCGCGCGACAGCGGCCTTGTGGTGCAGGCGCTGGGCGAGGAACTGGTGACGCCGCTGTGCACGCCGGAGCTGGCGCCGCATATCATGAAGGCCGCCGATCTCCTGAAGCTCGCTCTGATCGAGAGCACGCACAAGCAGGTGCGCTGGCCGGCCTGGTTTTCGGCCAATGGCATCACGCCGCCGGCGCCGCATGGCAACAGGTTTGACCGCAGCCACATGGCCATTGCCGCTGCCGTGGACGGCATGGGTATTGCGCTGGAATCAACACGGCTGGCCGAGCGAGAAATCGCCCGCGGGGCGCTGGTAGCCCCACTCGCGGGCAAGGCGACAGACATCAGCTATGTCGGGCATTTTCTGGTGAGCACGCCCGGGGCGCGGCGGCGCCCGGCGGTGCGGGCGTTTTTTGAGTGGATCACGACAGAGCTGAAACTGCCGCCCGCCTCGGCTGCGGTGCCGTCGTGATCGTTGCCGGGGCGCGACAGAGGGAAGCGAGGCCTTGAAAATCAGGCCTTTGCGGCGCTGCGCGGCCAGTCAGAGCACGGCGGATTTCTTTTGACAAAAAATTTGTCGAAAGCGCTTGACGGACAGCCAGTCCTCAGCTAGCTTTTGACAATACAATTGTCAAAAGGCGCTTCCAGGTGACCATGACTGAACTCTTGGCTGAGGCGGA
Source organism: Hyphomicrobiales bacterium (assembly GCA_019075905.1). GTDB lineage: Bacteria > Pseudomonadota > Alphaproteobacteria > Rhizobiales > Beijerinckiaceae > REEB77. The sequence continues at coordinate 5,896 of JAGXAM010000007.1, read as the reverse complement.
GGATGAGCGCGTAACGGCCCGCTTCGTCCGCTTCCTCGTAGCCGAGGGGGTCATCCCGCCGCCGCGCGGCGGTCGAGCCAACGCCGACTATGGCGAGGATCACCTCAACGGAATCCGGCGCTACCTGTCATTGCGTGGACTCGGGCTGTCGGCTGCAAGGGCAAAGGCAATTGTCGCGGGTGCCGCCGACGACGGCGTCCCGGTACCAATCGCGCCGGGGATCACCCTGATCGTCGATCAAAGGAAACTCGAGCGGCCGCTCAAGTCTGAGCGGATCGCTGAAACGCTGAAGCAGACGCTCAACCTGTTCGCCAGGGAGGATGACACCGATGCCTAGCACTCTCGAATCCGGCCAACTCGCCGCCCAATATCCGAGGGGAGATGCCCCAAAGGATTATAAGATCCCACTCATAGGTGAGCGGATGCAGGTCCTCATCCGCGGCGGACTGGCGCTCGTCACCCGCGAACAGCGATTCCGCAACGGCGAGGAGATTTCGATCGAGGCAACCATCACTTTCCCCGTACCCGTCCATGCAACGCTTTGCCAGCTCTCAGCTCAGATCGGCGGACGCCTGTTGATGGCCCGGGCCCAGCCGCGCAAGGGGGCGCGGGAGACTTACGAGCGCGCAGTCGACGAAGGGAAGACTGCGATCCTGCATGAGGAGTTGGTGCGCGGCGTCCACATGTTGTCGATCACCCACATCCCGCCGGATGAAGAGATCAAGGTCAGTCATACCTGGATTGTGCCATTGGCGCCGCAATGCGAGGGTAAGGCGCTGCTGCGTATTCCGGTCACTCTGGGCGACATCTATGGCTGCTCGCCGTTCAGCGACGCCGACAACCTCGTCACTTCGCCGCGTGTGGTTCATGAAGCGGAGATCGAGGTCGACGCTGGAGGCGCGAACGCCAAGGTAAGAGACTTGGCCGAGGGTGAGACCAAGCGGTTACTCAATGCGCCGATTGATATTGAGGTCTCGGGCGACATCTGGGGTGCAAACCAAGGCCTTGCGGCTGACGGGCGGACTGTCACGGTGACTGTGGCGCCCGCTGCCGCGGGCGAAGTCGAAATTGCCGCTGCCGTGCTGGTCGATCGATCCGGCTCCATGGCGAGCCGAGTCTCCCTGCGAGGCCGGCGCGGCGAATTTACCAAGCATCAGGCGGTCAAGGCGGGCCTCACGAAGGCGGCCCAGACGCTCAAGGCGCGCGACCAGGTCGAGCTGTGGCAGTTCGATAACTCATGCGAGTGCATCTCAGGGCCTGAAATCCAGTTGGCCCAAGCTGTCGAAAAGCTGGAAGAGCCCAAGGGGGGAACCGAGATCGGCGGGGCGCTCGCCACTGTCATCGACCGGTCGGCGGCGCGGGAAATTATTCTTGTCACTGACGGGTTGAGCCATGCGCTTGACGTTCAGGCGCTCGCCAACAGTGGGCGGCGGTTCACGGTGGTCCTGGTGGGAGACGACGCACTGGAGGCCAATGTCGGTCGCCTCGCAGCGCTTACGGGCGGCGAGATATTCCTCGTGACCGGAGAAGGCGATCCTGCCGAAGCGGTGCGCTTGGCCATTGCCTCGGCGCGACGGCCGGCGTTGGATTTCGCAATAACCTCCTGGCCGCTCGATAAAGCCTCGACCTTCATTGGCGGCGCGCTGATGAAAGTCGAATGGTCTCACGAGCAGGTATCGAGTGAGCCTTCCGCTCTTGGCCCGGCTATTGGTGCCTTGGCGGCGGCGATTGCATTGCCCAGATTGCGCGAAGAGCAGGCAGTCACGGTCGCGACAGATCATGGCATTGTCTGCCATCTGACAAGCTTGGTCTTGGTCGATGAAGCCAGTGCTGTTCAGGAAGGATTACCTGCTCAGCGCAAGGTCCCGCTGATGAGAGCAACAGCACCCGACGAAGGGATTTCATGCTGCTTGCAAGCTCCCGCCCGCGAAGTGCGGCCCATGATGATGCGATCAATGCCTGCGGCTATGGCGCCGCCGGTTCCGGGAGCTCCGTCGTTCCTCCGTCGCAACGCCGCGAAGATGGAGGCGTCCTCGCTGGCAGCCCTTGCATCGCGTATTGACTGGGGGCGTGATCCTGAAGCACTGCGCCGGGGTGAGCTGGGTCAATTACCCGCCGAGATCGCCGATAGAGTGATGGAAGCCGCTGTGCTTCCCGAGGTGCTGGCGCTGAGCCGACTCGGGCGCAACGGAGCGGCCATCGTTTTGGCGCTAATGGCGAAATCTCTCGGCATGTGGAAGCGGTCTGCGGCGCGGCTCGCCCGATCGGTGCTTAAAGGCCTCGATCCCGGGGGCGTGAAGCGCGCGGCGAAAGCATTGGGGCTTTAGGGCATGCCATTTCTGCGCCATGGCCGACAGGCGGCGTTCGCACGGTTGCCCGACAAGCGACCAAGGTGACGCTCATGAGGAATGGTTGCTCACTTGATTGTTGTCGGGGTGCGGCAGAGGGAAGCGAGGCCTTGAAAATCAAGCCTTTGCGGCGCTGCGCGGCCGCTGGCGAGCTTGCCTGGTGACAGGGCATGGCTATAATTACAAGTGTGGTTTGCATGTCGGAATTTGCGGCCTTGGGTGGTTGATGGTTTGGTTTGCGCTGGGTTGAGGGTGGGGGCTGGGGCATGGCCGAACGTCTTCGGATATTTATTTCCTCACCTGGCGATGTTGATGCCGAGCGGCTGCGCGCGCATTTGGTGATCGGGCGGCTGGCTCGCGATTATGCGCGGTTTTTCAATATTGAGGCGTGCCTTTGGGAGCACGAGCCGATGCTGGCGAGCGGGCATTTTCAGGATGCCATCGAGCCGCCGGGGGCTTTCGACATTGTCGTGGTCATTCTTTACGCCCGGCTTGGCACGCCGCTGCCCGAGAAGACGGCGCTGCGCAGCTATCAGGGCCTGGACGGGCGTGTGCCGGTGACCGGTACCGAATGGGAATTCGAGGACGCGCTCAGCGCCAACCGGGCGCGCGGTGCGCCTGATCTGCTGGCCTATCGCAAGACCGGCGACCCCGGCACGTCACTGGCCAACCGGCAGGTGCGCGAGGAGCAGGAACATCAATGGCAGATGCTGGAGGGGTTCTGGGCGCGGCATTTTGAGAATGGCGGGATATTTCTGGCGGGCAGCGCCCGGTTTGCCACGCTTGAGGAGTTTGATGCAAAGCTTGAGAGCGATCTGACGGCGCTGATCGAGCGGCGCATCAAGCGCGGCGAGGCGCATGAGACCGGGGCGCTGTGGCTGAAGGGCAGCCCATTCCGCGGGCTTGAAACCTATGAATTTGCCGATGCCGCGATATTTTTTGGCCGCGATGGCGAGATCAGGACGGCGCTGGCGCGGCTGCGTGACGCGGCGGCGGCGGGCACGGCGTTTCTGGTGGTGCTGGGGGCGAGCGGCGCCGGCAAGTCCTCTCTGGCACGGGCCGGACTGCTGCCCGGGCTGGTGGCGCCCGGCGCGGTCAGCGCCGTCGGGCTGTGGCGGCGGGTGATCCTGCGGCCCGGCCATGGCGGCGAGGATCCGGTCATGGCGCTGGCGGCGGCTTTGGTGGCGGGGCCGGGCGCGGCGGGCGAGGGCCTGCCGGAACTGCTCGGGGCCGGAACCGAGGTTGCGGCGCTGGCGCAGCATCTGGCGGCAGCCGCCGATGATCCGTCGTTTCCGTTCCGGCTGGCGTTGAACCAGGTGGCGGAGCAGGCGCGGGCCCGGGGGGCGATGCTGGCGCATGAGCAGGCAAGGCTGGTCATTCTTGCCGACCAGTTTGAGGATTTGTTCAGCCCCGGCATTCTTCCCGAGCGCCGCAGCCTGTTCGTGCGCATTCTCGCCGGGCTGGCGCGCTCCGGGCTGGTGCATGTGATCGCCACGATCCGCAATGATTTCTGGCATCGCGCGGCGGAAGTGCCGGAGTTTGTCGGACTTGTTGAAAGCGGCGCGCGCCTTGATCTTGCCCGGCCCGACGGCGCGGCGATGATCGAGATCGTGCGCCGTCCGGCGGCGGTGGCTGGCCTTGAATATGAGGTCGATGTACAGAGCGGGCTGCGGCTCGATGCGGTGATTGCGGCGGCGGCCTCGCAGGAGATCGGCACGCTGCCGTTGCTGTCGGTCATGCTCGACACGCTCTATCAGCGCGACGTTGCGGGCGGCGGCGCGCGGCTGCTGACCTTCGCCAGCTACCGCGCGCTCGGCGAATTGCGCGGTGCCATTGCCCAGCGCGCCGAGAGCGTGCTGGCGCGGTTGCGGGCGCGCGATCCCGAAGCCGCCGACGCCCTGCCCCTGCTGCTGCGGCGCATGACCGGCATCAGCGAGGGCGCGGCGGTGGCGCGGCCACTGGCGATGGCCAGCATGCCGGCGGGCAGCCCGCAGGCGCGGCTGATCGACGCCTTGCTGCAGCCCGACGCCCGCCTGCTGGTGGTCAATGCCAGCCCTTCCGGTGCGGAAGCGCGCCTCGCGCATGAGGCGCTGATCCGCAACTGGCCGCGCGCCGCCGCCCAGATCGCCCAGGACCAGAAAGACCACATCCTGCGCGCCCGGCTCGAAGCGCAGATGGCCGGCTGGCGCGAGGCCAGCAGCGCCGACAAGGGCCGCGCCCTGCTCACCGGCCTCAGCCTCGCCGAAGGCCTCGACCTCGCCCGCCGCTGGGGCCCCTCGCTCGACCAGAACCTTGCCAGCTTCATCAAAGACTCAAAAAGCGCGGCAGTCGCCACACGGCGGCGGGTGCTTGCCGGTCTTGCCCTCGGCATTCCGACCTTGATTCTCGGTAGCGGCCTCGGCACGGTCAAGGCCGTCGATTATTACAACAACCGCAATGTGACGCGGGTTGATTTTGCGGATGCTCCTGTCCCCGACGGCAAACGCGCCGATGCCGATAACTACCTGCGTCTCAAGGGCATTGAGGTGAGTTCGCTTTCGCCCGCTGATTCGACGTTCGTGATCGTCAGCAGCCTGGATTTGTATGGCGGCCTCGTGATCCCAAAGGATGACAAGGTTCTGACCCAGCAGGCCCAAAGCCGCTCCGCGCCGGTCAGTTTCTCGCTCACCTTTGCCAAACCGGTCAAGAGCCTCAAAATTCGCCGCGCGGCATTGTTCGCCGCAACGGCAAGCGGCGTGACACATCCGGCCTGGACCGTTTATGCCTACGACGACCACGGTCAGGTCGTGGCGACGGGGGGAGAGCCGCTGCTTTACTCATTCAAGGACATCCCTACCAACACGGTCTTCTTGCAAGGGCCCCGGCTCATCCGCAGCGTCAAGATTATTTCGGATGACCGCGGTCCGACTGGCAAGCCTTTTGCGGGTTTTCAGGCTGTGCTCATCAAGGAGATCGATCTGATCCGGCCTTAGTCCATACAGGAGCTGGACGCTCTTTTACATCAGCCTGCGTCAGGCCAGGGTTGCGACCCGGGCCATGGGCCCGGTGCCAGTAGGCTGGCCTAGCTCGCCATGATCGCCCTTGGGCTGTCGCCGGTGTTATTCTGTGTTTTTCACCGAACGGGAACCCCCAACTCCAAGTGGCGTAAGATATTGATGAGACGCCATAATTTTGCTCAACCACGGGCCCCCATGTACGCCGACGCGGAACTCCTTAGATTTTAGAAAATGCCATTTCTATCAATAACGTAGTGAGTTGCGCAGAGGGGTCCCGCTTGGGCGCACGATGATAATCCGGATCGCATGGCGTGCAACGGTCCCGCGGCATCAAGATCCCCGAAACGCATTGCGATAGGCCGAAGGCGTGACCCCTCGTGCCAGGCGGAATCGCCTTGCGAATTCGGCCGCGTCGGAAAATCCGCAATCGTCCGCGATAAGACCGATCTGGGCGTCTGATTGCGCCAGCATCTGGCAAGCCCGCCCCATGCGCAGCTGTGCGACATAGGCGCTGATCGACATGCGGGTGCTGCGTCTGAACACCCGTTGCAG
>JAGXAM010000021.1 GCA_019075905.1 Hyphomicrobiales bacterium | reverse complement strand
GGCTGGCGCGAGGCCAGCAGCGCCGACAAGGGCCGCGCCCTGCTCACCGGCCTCAGCCTCGCCGAAGGCCTCGACCTCGCCCGCCGCTGGGGCCCCTCGCTCGACCAGAACCTTGCCAGCTTCATCCAAACCTCCCACAAGGCTGCGACCCGACGACGGCGGCAGATTGTCGGGGCGTCGCTGGCGGCCTCGGTGATATTTGCCATGATTGCCGCCGTGGCCTTGCTGCAGCGCCGCGAGGCCGTGGCTGCCGCCGAGGTGGCGCGGCGCGAGACCGCCGCCAGCCTTGCTGCGCAGTCGAGCGGCCTGGTCGAGCACAATGACGTGGAAGGGGCCTTGCGCCTCGCCATCAAGGCGGCGGGCGTTGATCCTGACATTGGCAGCCGGCATTTGTTTCCCGTGTCAGAACCAGCGCTGCTCGGGGCTATGGCGATTGACCGGCAGGTGCTGCATCTCGACATGCCGCACCATGTCTATCCGCTGATGCCGGTGCGCTTTCTCGATAATGCCACTATGGTCTGGGTCACGCCCGGGGCCGTGGTGATGGTGGTGGGCCTGCATCCCTCGCCGCATGTCATCAGGCGGATTGTGCTGCCCGGCATGAAGCGGCCCCGGCAGATGGCCGTTGCCGGCGGCAGGTTCGCGGTGATCGGCGGCAAGGACCGGGTGGTGATCGTCGATTGTGCCAACGGCAAGATCAAGACGACGATCATGACCGGCAATTGGGTGAATGATGTCGATATAGATGCTGCGAGCGGCGCGATAGCCATTGCCTTGCCCGACAAGCTGCTGCTGACAGGGCTGAACGATGCCGCGACACCTCGGCTCTTGCATCTGCCGGCAGCGGCGGCCTCGTGCGACATATCGCAAGCGCGGTTCGCCAGGGATGGCAAGGCGCTGTTCGTTGCCTGCGGCCCCGAGGTCTATGTCGTGAATATCGCCACCGGCAACGCCGATGCTGCGCCAGTCGCCGCGCTGGATATGTCGGTGGTGGGTATTACGCCCGGGCAGCTGGGCAAGATGCTGCATACCGCGCGCGGCGGGGCGCATCTTGAACGCGTCGTTGCCGACCAGACCGGTGGCAACGGGATTTTGACATTGTTTCCGGCCGAGCTGCGCGCCTATACGCCGGGATCAGCCGCGCCCGTCGTCATCGCCCGGCATGGCCCTTATTTTCTAGGGCTCGGGTTCACGCGTGCCGCCGGGGCGACCACGAAATCCATGGTTGTCACAAGGGGGCAGCGCGGTGCGACACGCGAGACTTTCACCTTGCAATATGTGCTGAGGGATTCGAAACGGCTGCTGCCGCCTTTCGAGACCTTCAGCGTGCCGGTGCGCTTGTTTGCCAATGCCAGTCTCGATCATTGCCAGATTTCGCCGCAAGGCTCGTATCTGCTCTGCCAGTATTTTGGCGGCGGCCGCGAGGGTTTCTATGTCTGGCTGACCGGTGGCGGCGCGCACCGCGAAGAACGCCTGACTAATCAATATGGTGATGCCGCGCGGCCGATGCAGGGCACCGGCGCGCTGGCGCTGCTCAATGGCGCCGGCGGGCTCAAGATGCGTAGAGCCGATGGCACCGAGCTGCGGCTGGGTGCTCTGCTGCCGGCACTGAAGCCAGTGCGTGTCACGACAGCCTTTATTGCCGCTCTCGATGATGTCGGCCAGCGCGTCGTGATTGCCAGTTTCGGGCCCAAGGCGGGGAGCCTGCATCGCGTCGTGCCGCTCATGTCCGGCGTTGATGCCCGCTTTGGCCCGGCACGGCACAAGGTCATCATCACCGGGCACGGCAGCCTGTCGGCCTTCAGCCTGCCGGAGGGCAAAAGCCTATGGACGCGTGCGCTGGCCAGCGCGCCCTGGTCATCGGCGCTGTCAGCGGATGGCCGCAGCTTTGCCGTGGCGACGGCGGGCGCCATCACCACTTATAATGCTGAAACCGGCAGGCCTGCCGGCAAGATTGCCATCCCCGGCGCTCTCGCCGGTCTGACCCTGTTTGATCATTTTGCCACCCGGCTTGCCTATGCAGACAAGGGCGGGCAGATTCATATCGTCAGCCTGCCGGACGGCAAGGCGATCGTGCTGGCCAAGTCCGGCATGGCATTAGCGCGACTGGCCTTTTCGCGTGATGGCGCGATGCTGCTTGCCGGCCATCGCGATGGTTCGATCACGGCATTTGACAGTGCCGGCCACAGGCTCTGGCGCATCGCCTCGCCGCTGAACGGCGCTTTCAGCGAGCAACAGGCCATGCCTGGCCGGCCACCACGCGGCGTGGTGTTGCGCATGGCCTTTTCGCCCGGCGGGCGGCGGCTCGCCGTGATACGCGAGCAACTGGCCGAACTCGATCTTTATGACACGGGCAGCGGCACCCTGCTGACGCATCTGTCTTCGCCATGGTCGTTTGGTGAGCCGGCCGCCGTGCATCTTGGCTCCGGCGGGCTGATCGCCTCGGCCTGGGCGACATTGCCGCAATTGCTGGACAAGCCGCGCCGGGTCATGCTGCATCAAATCCCGACGCATTTTGCTGATATCCTTGCGCTGGCGCGTCGGCGGTTGCAGGGGCTTCAGGAAACCTGGCCTGCCGACAGGCCAGCTGCCGCAACAGCCAAAGCACAAGAGCCTGCCGCGCCCTGAGCGCCGGGTTTGCGCCGCTTAAGGCCGGAACCAGGCCTCAGCGCGCCTTGCCGAGGTTGGCGTCAATCCACTTCAAATCTTTGCGGTAACTGACATTGTCGGGATGGGCGGCGGCGAGGGGGGCGATGATCGAGCGGCCTAAGGTCAGGGCCTTGAGGGCGCCGGCCTTGTCCGGTGGCACCATGCCAAGATCAAGCCAGCCTATATGGATATAGGCCAATTCCAGATTGCGTTGCCATCTGGTATCGCTGGGTGAGGTGGCGGCGACTCGTTGATCGATCTCAAGGCTCTCCTGAAGGGCTTTGAGGGCGCCGCGGAAATCACCTTGCGCCTTGAGGACATCTCCGATCCCTTCATCGGCTGCCGCAAGGCCCCCCTGCCAGCTGAAATTGGCAGGATCGATCTTGACCAACTGATGTCTGAGAGCAAGACTTGCCTGAAATGCCCTGAGAGCGGCCGGCAAGGCATTCTGTTTTTTGAAGACCAGCCCGACAAACCAGTAAGAATTCGCAAGATCGTTTTTCCAGCCATTATTGCCGGGATCGAAAGCGGTCAGGCGCTTCCTGGTCTCCAGGCTGGCCTGATAGGCCCGCAGCGCGCCGGCGAGATCGCCTTGGGCCTTGCGGATGTCACCCACCCTTTCATCGGACAAGGCCAGCTCACTCAGCCAGGTGGCATTGCCGGGGTCGGAGGCGGTCAACTGTCGGCGGATGGTCAAGCCGACTTGATAGGCCTTGATCGCACCATCGAGATTACCCTGGGCGCGATGCACATCACCGACGCGGTCTTCAGTGAGGGCAAGATCGGTCTGGAAATTGGCATTGCCGGGATCCACCTGAGTCAGGTGCTGACGGATCGCGAGGCTCGCCTCATATGATTTCAGCGCACCGTTCAAATCACCCTGGGCCCCGAGCACATCGCCGATTTCATTGTCCGCCGTCGCCAGATAATTCTGCCATTTGACGACCTTCGGATGGCGATCGGTCAGCTGTTTCAGGATGGCATGACTACGCCTGAAATTGTCCAGCGCGCCAGCGAGGTCGCCTTGCGCCTGCAGCACCTGCCCGATCCGCGAACGGGCGCCTGACAGATCGCTCTGCCAGTCGGGATTGCCGGGATCGAGGGCCACCAATTTCTCGCGGATCGCCTCGACGGCCCGGAAGGCACGCAGAGCCCCCGACAGGTCGCCGCGCGCCTGACGCACCTGGCCGACGATCTGGGTGCTGACAGAGAGTTCGCGCTGGTAGTAATAGTTGCCCGGCTGGCGGTGCACCAGCCTGACGCCAATGGCGCGAGATTTCAGGGCATCGGCAAGCGCCGCGGCGCTGTTGCCCTGCAGAAGCAAGGTTGTCGCTGTCTCATCGAGGGCAATAGTCTGGCTGTTGAGCATGTCGGAACCGGCGTGCCCGGATGTGACCAATTGATCGAGCATGTCCAGCGTCATGGCGAGAACAGTGCCGATCAACGCCACTGGCACGCCTTTGATGCCGCGGAATTTCTGCGCAATGTCAAAGACCAGCGCATTGGCGGTGACTGTCGCCTCCTTCAGGGCGGCCTGTGTCTGGGCCTGGGCGGCAACGGCGGCGGCAGCCTCGCGCCGGGCAACATTGCGCTGTTGCAATGCCCAGAGACCAAGGCCGGCGAGCGCCAGCGCTGCTGCCACGGCGACGCCGGTGAGATTGCGGGCTGACCTGGAGCGCGCTCTGGCCTTTTCGGCCTCGGCACGGGCCAATGCCAGCTCATTGGCCGCCGCCTTTTCGCGCTCGGCCTGGGCGGCGGTCTCGCGGGCGGCGCAAGCCGAAAGATAGGCGCGATCCCTGGCATTGAGCTGGGCTGCGAGATCGGGGCGTGTATCAAGGCCGCGGGCGTCGGCGAGGCGGCCGGCCTGATGGGTGAGCCAGCTTTCGCCGCGTGCATTGGCATCCCAGTCGCGGGCGGCGCGACGCACGCCCTCAAGCGTTGCCAGATGGCCCTGATCTTCTTTCAGCCAGCCATCGAGCAGGCCCCATTGCCGCAACAGCGCCTCATGCGCCGGTTCCAGCGTCGCCACATTCACGGCCTCCGGGCCGCTGCCTTCCTGATGGGCATCTTCGATCAGCAGGCGTTCTTCCACCAGCAAGGTGACCAGCGGCAGCGCCTCGGGCGGGATATCGTCCTTGCGGGCAATGGCCCGGCGCGGGCTGCGGGTTTCAGGATCGATGCCTGCCAGCCACGGGATCAGGCCGCGACGCAGCAGGGTCTCGCGGGCGGCGCGCTCCTGGGGAATGTCGGGGCGGCTGTCGGCGCGCAGGAAGGCGCGGGCCACTGCCTTGTCGATCGCCCCCTCGAAGCGGCCGCTGGCGACATAATCGGCGAGCCGCAGGGCGCCGCTACGGGCATGGTCGCGATAAAGCTGTTCGAGCACGAAGGCCAGCAAAGGCAGGGTGTCGCCTCCGCCGCCAAGTTCGGCATCATGGATGAGCGCTTCAGTCAGGGCCGGCTCGATCTCCAGCTTGCCGCCGTGCTGGGTGACGCGGCGGGCCGGGCCTTCGATGACCTCGCGATAATTGCTGCGCGGCAGCGGCAGCAAGGGCAAGGTCTTTTGCGGCATGCCCTCGAGAGCCTGCGCATGTTCGAGCTTGTCATAACTGTCGCTGCGGATGACGAACAAGATGATGGTGGCCGGATCGTCGGCGCCGGCAAGATCGCGCAGCAGATACATGAGTTCGGCGCTTTCGCCGGCCCCCTCGGCGCGAAACAGTTCCTCGGCCTGATCGACGGCGATGACCAGGCTTGGGGCCGCAGCGCCCGGAGGTGTGGCGCGGGCGACGAGTTCGCCCAGCAGCGGGCGCAGACCGGCGGCGCCTCCAGCGATGGCGGCGCGCAGGCGCGGGCCGGGCACGTCCGGCAGGGCGAGGTGCAGCGCCGCTTCGAGCCCGGTGTCACCGGAAAGCGCGGCGCGGCCGGGACGCAGCGGCGGCAGCGGCAGAAAATGCGCATCATCGCGCAGCAGCCGCGGCCACAGGCCGGCGCGCAGAAACGAGGATTTGCCAGCCCCGGAGGCACCAAGCAGCACCAAAAGCCGCGGGCGGGCGGCCTCGCGCAGCTTGCGCAACGTGTCGCCGGCTTCGACCAGCGCCGCGTCGCGACCGAAAAACACCCCGGCATCGGCCGATTCGAGCGCCCGCAATCCCGGATAGGGCGAGCGTTGCGGCTCATGGGCGGGGGGCCACTCGAAATATTTGGGGTCGAGACCGGCCTTGTCGAGGCCGATTTTCAGGCGCCGCAATCCGGTTTGCGACCATGCCACATGGCCTTCGATGACCTGGCCCGGCAAGTGCGCCTTGCGGATTTGCGCATCGGTTCCGGCGCAAAGGTCCACCATCTGCCAGGTCGCGGCATATTCGGGAAATTTTGCCTGCACGGCGGCAATGGACAAAGCCGGATCGGCGATCAGGCCGAACAGCGGCTTGTTGAGGCTGCGGGCGAGATGATATTCCTTGCCGCACCACGGCGAGCCGAGCCAGGCCGTGGTGATCAGAAAAATCACCGCCTCGCAGCGCAGGGCCGCACCATGCAAAGCCTGTTCCCAGCGCTGGCTGGCGGCAATGCCGCGCTCGGGATCAAAATCGAGAAAGACCTCGTCCCAGCCATTTTCGGCCAGCCAGTCGGCCATGGCTTGCGCCGCAATATTGTCGGCACTGGAATGGCTGATGAAAATCTTCGACATGGCACAACACCCCATTATCGAATTATTTAACGCTGCCAGAACTTTAGATTGGCACGATAGCCGACCCTGACAAAGGCTGCAACTTTCCTGCAACTTGCCCGGGCCATGGCGCCAGATGCCCCGATTCAGGGCTCCGGCAGGTCGAGACCGAGGCTATGAACGATGCTGGCATGCGGCGCCAGAAGATCGGCGAGGGCGTAGCGATCAAGCACCGCCAGGAATTGCTGCGTGGCCTGGTGCAGGGCCTGACGCAGGATGCAGCAGGATTCAATACGGCAGAAACCATCGGCCGCAAGGCAGCCCATTACCGCAAGATCGCCTTCCGTCTGGCGCACGACGGCGCCGACGATGATCCCGGCGGGGTCACGCCCCAGCCTGATGCCACCGTTCTTGCCGCGCACCGTGTGCAGATAGCCCAGTTGCCCGAGTTGGTGGACAACCTTCATGAGATGCGGCTTGGAAATGCCGAAACTTCTGGCGATTTCGGTAATGGTGGCGAGTTCCCCCGCCTTGGCGCCCACAAAAATCAGCGTCCGCAAGGCATAATCGGTCGATAGGTTCAGCCGCATATTTGAGCTCTTCCATGGCGCTGGCTACGGGTTGATGGTTGACGCTATAACATATATTTTACATATATGTTATAGCCGAAAGGCGATATGAAAGGCACCTTCGGGATAAGCAGGCAGGGGTTGGCATGGCCAGTGACAAGCAAGACGGCGCGCCCGATCGTGATCAGCTCATCGAGGATGCCAGGTCAAGAACCGGCATCGACGAGGCAATGATCGAGCAACTGGTGCGCACCTTTTATGACAGGGCTCGGCGCGACCCCATGCTAGGGCCGATTTTCGAGCATCACATCCATGACTGGGACGCGCATATCAAGAAGCTTTGCGACTTCTGGTCATCGGTGGTGCTGACCAGCGGGCGCTATCACGGGCAGCCGATGGTGGCGCATTTGCCGCTACCGGTCGACACGCCCGAATTCGATCGCTGGCTCGAAATCTTCGCCGATACGGCAGAAGCGATCTGCCCGCCGGCGGCAGCGGCGCTGTTCGTTGAACGGGCGCACCGGATTGCTGACAGTCTGGAAATGGGGATGGCGAGCCAGAAGGGCGAGATCCGGCGCAAGCAGCCGCGACCGGCGCGCAGCCTGCCGAAGGATCGGGAGAGCTGAATCACGGCTGGATGATCACCATTGATACGACCAGAATGACAAAGGCAATCGGCACAAGGGTCACCCTGGCAAAGAAGACGGCGCTGCGGCGGTTGGTGCCATCGCGCAGCGCCCGGCGCCAGATCGACAGCGCGCCGTGATAGGCTGAAAGGACCAGCACGGCCGTGAATTTCGTTCGCCACCAGTCGGCTGACCATGAAATCGCCCCGGGCGTGAGGATCAGCAACGTGCCAAACCCCCAGGCGGCATACATGGCCGGGTTGACCAGGCGCTTGATGATGCCCTGTTCGAGTTCGACAAATCCGGCACCACGGGCCAGTTCCGGCGCCACCGCCACATGCCGGGCATAAATCAGCGGCAGCACGATCATGCCAGCCATCCAGATGATCACCGACATCACGTGCAGCGCCAGCAACTCGCGATACCAGGGCAGCAGGGCATCAATCGTCATGGTGCGCCGGGCTCCGGAATTGTTGTCGCAGCGAGGTGGTCGGTCCCGCCCATGGCGGGTTTGATCGTTTCAGGGACATGCTTGCATGCCGCGCCCCGGGGGCGGCAAGAACACCGCTCGCAGCCGCCTTTCCCGCATATTGATGCTTGTGCATGCAACAATCTTCCGGCGATTGACGGGCTCTGCGCATGAGAGGTCCGCTTTGCCACATCAGAACAATGACCAGCCCTGGCTGTCGGCGACGGCACCCAGAATGGTGATCAGGCTCAGGGCAAGTAGGAGCCAATGGGCGCGCTGCAACCAAGCGAAGGCGTCACGCGGGGCCTCGCTTGCCCATTTGGCAAAGCGGCGACCGATGATGAAGGGTTCCGCCACAAACAGGATGGCTACGAACAGCAGCCAGATGCCGACCATGGCATGCATCCACCAGAATTGTGCCGAGGTGAAGCGGTCCCAGAGATCAAGGCGCGCCAGCATGTAAAGCCCTGTCAGCCCGGTAACGATGACGGCGAGGCGCGCTTGCATTGCAAAACGGTTTTCGATGGCGTTCAAGGCTCGCAGCCAGTCGTCACCAAGCTCGCCGCGACGAACCGCCGGCAGGGCAACGGTGGTCACCATCGACACGCCACCAATCCAGATGACGATGGCGATGACGTGCAGGGCGCGGGCAAGAATGACGTCATACATGCAAGGCTCCCTGAGACGATGGGTGGCTGGCTTCCGGAGCGCGTCGAGGCGGCTTCTGCCTGCGCCTGCCACCCGGTGAAAGCGCCCCGCACTGCCGGGCCGGCCGGTGCTAGGTTCTCGCTCCTTTGAGCATTCTCAAAACAGTTTGGCCATGATGCATATCAAAGGACGGCGCAGCTGCGCCCACGCATGGCGGCGCGCTGACGCTCCATCTGCAAGGATAGATGCAAACACATGCAAAGAATGCTTGCATATGCATTGATCTGCGAAAGCCATGTCATCGTGCCCGGAATCGGGTGAAGACACACGGTAGCTGCGACGGCCCGCAGGTGGCCACCGCATGGTTCACTTGCGCTCGCTTATTTACGCCGGGCGTCCTGATATTCGCGCCGCACGATTTCGAGCAGTTCGACGACCGAAGTATCTTTCGCCGCACTTTTGTAGGTGACTTCGCCGTGCTGCATCAGCATGACATGATCACACAGGGCGAGGGTTTGCGCGTAATTATGGGCGATCATGACGATGGCAATGTCGCCACGCGCCTTCAGCCGCTCGATCAGGTCGATGATCAGCCCTGCCTCGCGCGCACCCATGGCTGCCAGGGGCTCATCGAGCAGCAGAATGCGCGCGTTCGACGCCACAGCGCGGGCGACGGCAATGGCCTGACGCTGGCCGCCGGAAAGGCGACCGACCTCGACATCGACCGAGGGAATGTTGACGCCTATGTCGGTCAGGGCCTCGATGGCCCGGTGCCGCATCTCGTTGTGATCGAGCAGGTGCGGCCAGCCCGGTCGCAGCAATTCCCGGTTCAGGAACATATTGTGGAAGATGCTCAGGCTGTTGACCAGCGCGAGGTCCTGATAGACGCATTCAATGCCGAAGCTGCGCGCGTGATCCACGGAGGTGAAATTCTGCGCTTCGCCGCGAACATAGATCTGGCCGGCGTCGGGGCGATGAAAGCCGGTGAGGATTTTCAGCAAGGTTGATTTCCCGGCGCCATTGTCGCCGAGAATCCCGAGCATCTCGCCGTTGGCGACCTGCATCGCGACCCCGGATAGGGCTTCCACCTGGCCAAAGCGCTTGACGATGCCTTCGGCGCGCAAGGCCGGCGCCGGTGAGGCTGACGATGGTGTGTTCATGTCGGGCCCGCTCCGCGTCGACCAGCCAGATAGATGTTGGTGATCATCGCAACCAGAATTGCCGCGCCGATGATGATGTCAAAGGCAAAGGCATTGATGCCCTGCAGGGTGAAGCCGTCCTGCAACACGCCGAGCACGATACCGCCAACGAGGCCGCCGATCACCGTGCCGGCACCGCCGGCAATTGCCGTGCCGCCGATGACGCCCGAGGCGACACCGAGAAACATGATGTTGCTGCCGCCGGCCAGCGGGTCGGTCGAACCGATGCGGAAAGCCTCGATCAGGCCGCAAAAGCCGGCAAGGGTGCTGGTGAGGATGAAATTGCCGATCTTGATGCGGTTGATATCAATGCCGGATTCGGCGGCGGCAATGATGTTGCCGCCCGTGGCTATGGTATGCAGGCCCCACCGGGAATGACGCAGCACGACATGCATGACGGCAACGACGCCCAGCGCCCAGAGGAATTCCGAATAACCCCATTGCCCCATGATGCTGCTCAGGACAGGACCGCCTGGCGTGTCAGCCGGAAACCCGCGGGAAATGGTCAGGGTAATGCCGGTGATGAGAAACAGCATGCCAAGCGTGGTCACGAATGACGGCACCTTGAGATAGACCGTGATCAGGCCAATCACCAGGCCAACAGCGGCACAGATCACCAGCGCACCGCCAAAGGCGACGAGAACCGGAAGGCCGGCCTTGGCGCCGATCGACATGATGAAAGGTGCCAGGGCATAGACCTGCCCTGCCGAAAGGTCGATTTCGCGACAAATCAGAAGCATGATCTCGCCACAGGCGATTATGACCGGCGCAGCCACGAATTGCGACAGCGTCTCCAGATTGAGATTGGTTAGAAAATTGGCGTTGGTGGACTCAAAATAGATGATGAGGCCGATGGCCACCACCACGATGCTGCCCTCGGGGCGCAGCAGCAGCCGCCGCAGGAAACCAAAGGGGGCATTTTGCAATGCCCCCTGGCCCGGGGTCGCTGACGTTGACAGTTTTTGCTCCAAGATCAACCGCCGATTTTGCCGCTGCGGGGAACGATCAGCGGCGTTGCAGCGCTGCCTTCGTAACGTGTCTTGGTGTCGAGATAGGGCGCAACCGAATCGTGGGTCACGAATTTCAGGCCGGTATTGATGTCGGCCGGGCCGACGAGACCGCCGGATGCCTTGAACAGGAACATTTCCATGACCGTATAGAAGCCCTGCAGATAGGGCTGCTGGTCAATGGCAAAACCGAGATCGCCCGCCTTGACGGCTTCAAGTGATTTCGGCTGCAGATCAAAGCCGCCGCTCTGGACGCCCTTTTTGGCCAGACCATATTTCTTCATGACAATGCCGACGCTTGAGGTATCGCCGCCGCTGACGGCGAACATGCCCTTCACGTCCTGATTGCCAAGATAATAGGCCTGAATCTTGGAAAGGGCGACGTTGACGGTGGGGTCGGTCGCGACCATGGTGGCCTGAATTTTCGCGCCGGATTTCTTGATCGCCGCCATGGCACCATCAACGCGCGGCTGCAGGTTGAGCTGGCCCGGGGTGGCGATGAAAATGGCAACCTTGCCGGAGCCGACCATCTTGACGATGCGCTCGCCCATTTCCTGACCGGAAAGGAACAGGTCCTGGCCGATATAGGCCAGACGCCGGTTGTTGCTTCCCGTAGGTGAATCGGCATTGTAGCTGAACACCGGAATGCCGGCGTCCATCGCCTTGGCTGTCGGCGCGTCAAAGCCCTTGGGGTCGACGATCGGCACAGCAATCGCATCGGCCTTGCCGGCAATGGCGGCGTTCATGGCATTGACCATCTGGCCGACGTCGGAGGTCTCCGAACCGGTCCACTGGTAATCGCAACCAAGGATCGCGCAGGCGTCGTGGATGCCATATTGGCAGGGCACGAAGAAAGGATTGGTGGTCACGTGATTGACGAATACAAATTTCCAGCGCGGGTGGGCAGGAAATGGCGAGGCGTCCGCCGCGCGGGCGCGCGTTGAAGCCAGCGCCGCCAGGGCCAGCGCGCTGCCGCCAGCGCCGAGCAGCATGGCCCGGCGCGAAGCCGCCGACCAGGCATCGTGGGAGATTTCGGTGGATTTGTCCTTACGTTTCATGACGATGGTTCCTCCAGTTGTGATTGTTATTTTGTCAGACTAACGCAGCATTTTTGGTTTGGCAATGTACTATCTGCAGGTAGCCGTCTGCCCGCCGGGAGGGTTGCGGCGGGCTTTTCAGGCTGCAGGTGTTTTATAATTTATATCGCGATTTCAGAATATTAGATCAATGTCATCGCCTCGCGTGCAACAGCGCGCGGCGCTTTTTTGGATGATCATCGCCTTAATGATGATGCGCGACCGCCGTCATGTCGTCGAGGTCGCGCAAGGCGTCTGGCGGCAGTGCCAGACTGGCGGCGGCGAGGTTTTGTTCGAGGTGCGCCAGCGACGAGGTACCAGGGATCAGCAGGATGTTGGGTGCGCGGTGCAGCAGCCAGGCGAGGGCGACCTGCATCGGCGTCGCCCCAAGCCGGGCGGCAACGGCGGAGAGGGTCTTCGACTGCAGCGGGGCGAAACCGCCCAGAGGGAAGAAGGGGACATAGGCGATACCCTCCCGGCCAAGCTGGTCGATCAGAGTGTCATCGCCTCTATGCGCCAGATTGTACTGGTTCTGCACGCAGACGATGTCGCAAATCTTGCGGCCCTCGGCGATCTGCGCAGGCGTGACATTGCTGAGGCCGATGTGGCGCACAAGCCCTTCACGCTGCATGTCCGCCAGCGCGGTCAGCGGCGCTTCGAGCGAGCCTTCGGCCGGGCCGTGAATGCCGAACATCAGCCGGAGATTGACGACCTCCAGCACGTCGAGGCCGAGATGACGCAGGTTGTCATGCACTGCCTGACGCAATTGCTCGGGGGCAAAGGC
Source organism: Hyphomicrobiales bacterium (assembly GCA_019075905.1). GTDB lineage: Bacteria > Pseudomonadota > Alphaproteobacteria > Rhizobiales > Beijerinckiaceae > REEB77. Next base: position 34,829 of record JAGXAM010000021.1, on the reverse strand, counting down.
CGGTTTCCACGATTTGTCGGCCTCGCGCCGGGCGCCGATTTTGGTGACGATGACCAGATCCTTGCCATAGGGATGCAAGGCCTCGCGGATGAGCTCGTTGGTGATATGCGGGCCATAAAAGTCACTGGTGTCAATGTGATCGACACCGGCGGCAACGGCGGCACGCAGCACGGCGAGGGCGGTGTTGTGATCCTTGGGCGGGCCGTAGACCCCCGGGCCGGCGAGCTGCATGGCGCCATAGCCGATGCGCTTCACGTTGCGGGTTCCGAGGCGATAGCTGCCGGCGCTGGAAATATGGCTCATGTTCAGTCTCCTTGGCGACGGCACAAAGTTAGGGCTTAACAAGGTAGCCGATAATGGGGCATGATCGGCACAATCTGTGCGGAATTACGAACAATGAAGGCGAGTCTTGCCGATCTGAATGCTTTTATTGCCGTCGCCCGCGCGCGCGGCTTTCGTGATGCCGCCCGTGCCGGGGGCATCAGTGCTTCCAGCCTGAGCGAGGCTGTGCGGCGGCTGGAGGCGCAACTGGGTGTGCGGCTGTTGCACCGCACGACGCGCAGCGTGGCACCGACCGAGGCCGGCGAACGCCTGCTGGAGCGCCTCGCCCCGGCGCTGGGCGAGGTCGAGGCGGCGCTCGACGTGGTCAATGGCTTTCGCGACCGACCGGCCGGCATGCTGCGCCTCAATGTGCCGGTCAGCGCGGCGCGGCTGGTGCTGCCCGCCGTGGTGCCGGGGTTTCTTGCCGCATTCCCCGACATAGGCCTCGAAATTGTCGCCGAGGACAATTTTGTCGATATTCTCGCCTCCAGTTGCGATGCCGGCATCCGTTATGACGAGCGGCTGGAGCAGGATATGATCGCCGTGCCGATCGGGCCGCGTCGCCAGCGCTTTGCCACGGCAGCGGCACCGCACTATCTGGCCCGGCATGGTCAGCCCGAACATCCGCGCGATCTCCTCGGCCATGCCTGCCTGCGCAGCCGCTTTACCAGCGGCACCATGCCCTCCTGGGACTTTGAGCGCGACGGCGAGGTGGTCAGGATCGAGCCCAGGGGACCGCTGATCGTGCGCGCGGGGGCGGCAACGGACCTGTCAATCGAGGCGGCGATCGCAGGCGTCGGGGTGATCTGCCTGTTCGAGGACTGGCTGCGCCCGCATTTCGACAAGGGTTCGCTGGTGCCGGTGCTGGAGGATTGGTGGCCGCATTTTTCTGGACCCTACCTCTATTATCCCGGACGCAAGCTGGTGCCGGCGCCGTTGCGCGCCTTCATCGATTTCATCAAGGGCGCCGTCTGGTGACGCGCCTCACGCACCGGGTGCCAGCAGGCCGGTAAAGGGATGGAAGCGGATCGGCACACCCGCGGCCATGTCGCCCGTTTCCGCCGGCATTTCCGCGAGGCCATCGGCCTGTGTCAGGGGCAGCAGCCGGGCCGAGCCGCCGCGCCCGAGCTTCTCCAGCAAGGGCAGCGCCAGTTCATCATGGCCGACGATCTTGACCGGCACCATTTCGGTGCGGCCGGGCTTGTGGCGAAACACGTCTGCGGTGCGGGCGGTGCGGGCACTGTCAGCGAGCGCTTGCTGGCCGGAAAGCCGCGCCAGCACCGGGCGCACGAACAGCACATAATGAACCAGCGCGGCGACGGGATTGCCCGGCAAACCCAGAACCTGCATGTCGCCGAGCTTGCCGAAGGCCATGGGCTTGCCGGGCCGCAGCGCGAGGTGCAGGCTCGTGCAGGTGCCGCCGGCCATGGCAAGGGCGCGCGCCAGATGATCGGCCTCGCTGCCATAAACGCCGCCGGACGTGACAAGCATGTCGAGCGCCGGGGCGGCGGCGCGCAGGGCCTGCGCCAGAACTTCGGTCTTGTCGGAAAATATGCCGAGATCGACAGGTTCCAGCCCGGCATGGGCGAGAGCCGACAGCAGCATTGGCCGGTTGGAATCGGCGATGCGGCCCTCGGCTATGGCATCGCCGGGCTCAACCAGTTCATTGCCGGTCGAGAGCACACCGACCCTGATCTGCCGGACCACCTGAACGCGCCTTATGCCGGCCGCTGCCATCAAGGCGAGATGGCGTGGATCGAGCCGCACGCCGGGGCGCAACAGCTCGGTGCCGGGCGCGACATCCTCGCCACGCCGCCGGATATTGGCGCCCGGGACGATTGGCCCGGCGATGATGATGCTATCGGCATCGCGCTTTACCGCTTCTTCGGGAATGACCGCCGCCAGATCTGCGGGCACGGCAGCCCCGGTGCGAATGCGTAACGACGTACCGGGCTTAAAGTCGACAATATCCGGGTGATCGCCGGCCTCGATCCTGGCGACGATCCTGAGCCGCCGCGGCATGGTGCCTGACATATCAGCTCTATGAATGCCAAAACCATCAACAGCACTGTTGTCGAAGCGCGGCAGGGCCATGCCGGCGACCTGCATTTCCGCGAGGCAGCGACCGGCAGCCGCCGGCAGCGGCAACCATTCGCACCCGGAGACCGGCATGGTTTGCGTCAGCAAATCGGCCCGCGCCCTCACCGGGTCTTTGAGCGCTTTTTCGCGAACGGGGGGCGGCACTTCGAAATTCATGACCATTCAGGTTCCTGCCAGTTGGCTGCGATGTCACCCGCAACCCGACCGGTTTTTGTGCAGCAAGCGTCTCGCCATGGCTCCACTTTTGTTGGCTATAGCGAACGAGCCATATATTCAAGTTTTCTTATATCACAATTTCTGCAACCCTGCCGGGGATTCAGCACAACCCGAAAGTTTAGTGGCGCGCCAGATACATTCAGAAAGCACAGGCATATATTACTATGAGCTTCTATAAGCTTATCCGCAAGAATGCCGTATTTGCTCATGCCAAGCTGACAATTGAATGAACAGGGCGGGAAAACATCCGGCTTTCGGGCGGCTTGAAGCGCTCCTCCGGCACTGTGCTCGTTAAGGTTAACAAACTGTAACAATTTAAGTGTCTTTTATATATCAGCAAATAGTGTATCGTTAACAAAGAGTTAAATGGAGGGACTGGGCATGACTTCCGGAAAGCGAACTGGTCTTGTAGCGCGGGGGGGCCTCGCCGTCGCCTGGATGTCGTTATTTGGCGTGATCAGCCCATCACAGGCGCATGTAAAATGGTTCGCGCCCTACATCGTCGCACAACAGCCCATTGTCTTGCACCATGTTGTCGATACGCAATTTATCCTGCTGAATTTGCTCGCTATTGGCGCATTGTTATTCGGTGCCGCCATAGAATATACAGCGTTCGGCCGCGCCTTGCTGCGCTCGTTTGACAGTGTGACCTCCTTCATCCAGCGCGATTCTGACAAGATAGTGCGCGCGGTGCTCGGTGGGTTTCTCATTTCGCTTTGGGTGCACGGTGGAATTATTCTGACACCTGAATTGAAAACGACATGGTCGTTTATTTCATGGTTGCAACTACTTATGGCGATATCATTGATCTGGGAAGAAACCATGATCTTCGCCGCAGCGGGGATTTTTTTCCTCTATGGATATGCGCTGACGAAATATTCGGTATTTCACCTGCTCGACTATCCTATTTTCCTTGGTCTGGCGATCTTCATAGGTGCCAAAAGCTTGAAGCGCAGGGTGTTTGGCGCTGAACCGCTCGATGTCGCGCGCTGGCTGACCGGCCTGACCCTGTTGTGGGCGTCGATCGAGAAATTCGCCTATCCGGAATGGTCCTACCCGCTTGCCGTCACCCATCCGGGGCTGACATTCGGTTTCAGCCGCGGCTTCTTCATGTGTGCCGCCGGTGTCGTGGAATTTGCCCTGGCGTTTTCGCTGCTGTGGACGCCGCTGGTGCGCCGTGTCGGCGCCACCATTCTGATCGGCATGTTTACCAGCGCCATCATTCCCTTCGGCAAGATTGACGCCATCGGTCACAGCTGCATCATTGTGTTGCTGATGGTGATTGTCAGCGATCAGCGTCAGGAAGCCTTGAAGCCTTACGGGTTCCTGCGGGTCGCGCTGCAATATTCGGCGGCCCTTCTGGCCTATATCAGTGTCTATTACGGCCTGCATGCGGCCATTTATGGCACGGAGATCATGTAGTCCGCCTGCAATCTTCGGCCGTGAGGGCCTCAAAGGGGCGCGCTCGGCGGCCCGTTTCGCGAGGCATTTTCATGGCCTGTCTCCCCATGTCCGGCTGCCGGAACTGACATTGGGCTTACGCCGCCATTGCGAGATAACCATCTGGATTTAATAGCAAATTAATTTGCAACAGTTATGGATATGTCCGTCGAACTTCCGTGGCGGGCATTTATGCAGATTCTTGCGCAATCCTTGCGTGCAAATCAAGGCTCTCACGCGTCCCGGCGTGGCACAAGCTGGCGGCAGGTGCTCGACACAAAATGGTTGCTCACTGTCAATGGCAGCATTCTTCAGGCCTTCCTGGCCTTGGCGGCGGTCACCACTTTCCTGAGTGCCGGCACGGCGCGCAGCGTCATGCAACTGGGCGCCATCGCCACCAAGACATTTGATGAATCTTTGATGTCGGTGAGCTTCGCCCGCAAGGCTGCCACTGATTTTGCGAAAATCGAAGAGGCTATCCTGGCCCTGCAGACGCCGCACAGCAGGACCAGGGTCAGCGATCTCGTCCAGGAGATCAAGGCAGACGCCGTCAAGCTGCATCAGGATTTGATCATTGCCCGGGAAAGATCGCAATCGCCCCGTTCCAAAAAAATGATCGACGGTGCGCTCAATACGATAAAGCAGTTCAATATCGACCAGATCGCAGATAATATAGCCAATAATTACAACAATTACGACTATCATCATATCTATGAAGTTCAAAAAGTCCTGTCAAAGCAATTGAATTATGTCGTCAATTACGTAGCTGGTGACGCGTTTGACTATAAATTGAAATCACTGCAGGTCAAAAATTACCAATTGCGGCTCAACATGCTGCTCGGTGTAGCCGGCCTGATCTTTACGGCGCTGATCCTGATTATTCTGGCACGGCGCATTTCCCGGTCGATTGCAAGCGCTTCCGCCTTTGCTTCGGCCATTGCCGAAGGCAACCTCGCCAGTACGCCGCCCGAAGTTACCGCGGATACGCTCGGTGACCTGACTCTCGCCATGGTTCGCATGCGCGAAAATATCCGGGCCTCGCTGTTGCGCGAGGCGGCACTGGCGAGCGAGGCGAAAAACATCCTTGCCGAGGCGCTGGCCATGTCGCCGGACGGCATCATGGTTCTCAATGCAGCCGGTGATATCATTGCCGCCAACGAGAAGATGAAAGAGCTTGAGCGCTTCGGTCAATTGAGCGGCCTTGCCAATGGTGCTGACGAAGCCGCCGGCACACAAGGCGTGACCCGCGAGTTCCTTGCGCAGCTCACTGCCGAGTCGAAATGGAGTGATGAGCCGTTTTTGCATGGCGGCAGCTGGCTGCGGCTGAGCAGCGGCGAGACCCGCAGCGGCGGCTGGATTTTTGTCTTTGCGGATGTGACCTCTCTGAAATTGCAAGAGCAGAAGCTCACCGATTCATATCGCTGGCTCGATCTGGCGCTGGAGAATATGGCGCGTGGCCTCTGCCTCTATGATGCCAGCGGCCGCCTCGCCGTGGTCAACAAAACTTTTATGGACATTTACGGATTCGCGCCTGCCGAAGTGCGCATCGGTGAGCATTATGATGCGGTCGAAGTGGCCATGATGCGCAAGCTGGAAAATTGCCGGCAAGCCCTGCTGCGCGATAGCCGGCCGGGACAGAAAGGAAATCTGACCCTGACACGTGAAGATGTGGTGCTGCAAAACGGCGTCATTTGCCGCGTGACGCGCAAGGCGATCGATGATGGCAAGTTCATTGAAATCCATGAGGATGTTACCGAAGTCAAAAAATTCGAACAGCGCCTCTATGACATGTCGCGGCATGATGGCCTGACGGGCCTCGCCAACCGGGTGCTGATCGCCGAGCATATTGCCGAGGCCATCAGCCGGGCAGAATGTGGCGAGGGCTTTTCGCTGCTTTGCCTCGATCTCGACCTGTTCAAGGACGTCAACGACACCTTCGGTCATCCCGTTGGCGATGCGCTGCTGTGCGCGGTTGCAGACCGCATTCGCAATTGCCTGCGCCCGACCGATGTCGCCGGCCGCCTCGGCGGTGATGAATTTGCAATCATCCTATGCGGCCTGACATCCGCAGCCGACATCCAACTCATTGTCGAGCGTCTCGTCGACGCCATCAGCCAGCCCTATGACATTTCCGGCAACCACGCCAATATCGGCGTCAGCATCGGCATCAGCGTCGCACCGCAGGATGGTTATGACGGCGAAAAGCTGCTGCAGAAGGCCGATGCGGCGCTGTATCTTGCCAAGACGCAAGGGCGCGGCACCTGGCGTTTCTACGATGCGGTGATGGATAATGCGCTGCGCGAGCGGCGAAGCCTTGAAGCAGATCTTCGCCTGGCGATCGGCCGCAATGAGCTGGAAGTGCATTACCAGCCGATCTATCATGTCGCCCACAAGGGCATCGGCAGTTACGAGGCGCTGCTGCGCTGGCGCCATCCGCAGCGCGGCCTGGTGCCGCCTTCGGAATTTATCCCGCTGGCAGAAGAGACCGGCCTGATCTATTCGCTGGGCGAATGGGTTCTCAATACGGCGTGCAAGGAGGTCAACAGCTGGCCTTGCCAGCATCGCCTGTCCGTCAACCTGTCGCTGGCACAGCTCAAGCCCGGCAATTTCAAGAAAATTCTCGACACTTGCCTGTCCGAGAGCGGGCTGGCCCCGGAAAGGCTTGACCTTGAGATTACCGAATCGATTTTCCTTGAGAAAAACGCCTATGCGCTGAACCTGCTGCAGGAGGTGCGCAATCGCGGCGTGACGATCTCGCTGGATGATTTCGGCACTGGTTATTCCTCGTTGAGCTATCTCGGGCGCTTCCCGTTCGATCGCATCAAAATCGACCGCAGCTTTGTGCAAAATGTGCTGATCAGCGACCAGGCGAAAGTCGTGGTGGAGGCGGTTCTGCTGATCAGCAAGCGCTACAATATGCGTGTGACGGCCGAGGGCGTCGAATCGAAAGAACAGCTTGAATGGCTGTGCCAGGCAAACTGCAATGAAATCCAGGGCTATTTCATCGGTCGCCCGATGACGGCAGCCGAAATCCTGCGCGACGTCATTCCAAACGCACCACCTGAAGCCGGGCAAAACCGCCCGGTACCACTGGATATAGCGATTTAGCGCCCTGAGCCTTCCTTTGTCGGGCATGAAAGCGCCCAATCTCTCGCCCTCGGTGGTTTCGCGGCTGAAAGACGAATGGCGGGACGAGTATGAAGGCTGACGCAAGCGCGACCTTTCGGCACGCCGCTATGTCTGTCTGTGGGCTGACGGCGTCTATCTCCGGGCGCGCTCGGCGTTGGCGCACTTCTCAACAAGCGAGCGCAGGTTCATCATGTCGGCGGTCATCGGGGTGTCTTTCAGGATGGTTTTAGGCAATCCGACCCTACCCGAAATCACCGATGACTAGGAAATCCTGCTGCACCACGCGTCGGGACACGATCGCCACTTCCAAGAATCCGTTTCGCGGTCTAAGCTTCAGACAATGTTGGTTGGTGCTGTTATGGACCTGCCGTTAGGGGTAGCGGATCCAGCTTCCAGACGCGAATGTGTGGTTCGGGCTGAGTCTTGATCCTCGCCAAGAATGAGTTGCGGCTATCAGCATTCGATGCCGCAAAAATGAGAGAGCTTGCCTATGCAAAGCGCGAATGTAAGCCTTCCCCACGCCCGGCAGGTGCATCGTTGCGGGACCTGGTCGGGGCCGACGGCAGACAAGGTCATGCTGGATTATGATGGCCGCCATCGCCGCCGCCATTTCATGAGTGGTGTGGGCGGACTGGAATTTCTGCTCGATTTACCGAAGGCTCAGCATTTGCGCGGTGGTGATGCGCTTGAACTCGAGGATGGGCGACTGATTGCCATTGAGGCTCTGCCTGAACCCCTGGTGGAAGTGACAGCAGCCGACAAGCAAGCATTGGCGAGGCTCGCGTGGCACATAGGCAACCGGCACCTTCAGGTGGAAGTTACCCAGGGTGCGCTCCGGATCCGGGCTGACAGGCTGATCGAAGCCATGCTTGCAGGCCTCGGCGCCAGCCTGCGCCCGATAGAGGCGCCGTTTGAGCCGGAAAGCCAGGCTGCGAGCCCGCCGGGTGCCGCTCACCACGCGCACGAACATCATCATCCATGACCAGCGGCCTTGCGAGCCTGCCCGAAGCGCAGCGGCAGAGAGCTTCAGGGCGCCTTGATCTTTGCTTTGGTGCCGGTGTTGCCGGCGAGGCACCGCGTCTCAAGACCTTCCTGCAGAGCGGTAGTTTGCGGGCACGCCTGCCGCGCGCGCAAAGCCCGGGATGGCGAGAGGTCGTGACGCTGAATATTTCGGGTGGTATCGCCGGTGGTGACAGGCTCACGACAAGCATCGAGGTGGAAGCCGATGCGAAAGTTGTGATCGCCGGGCAGGCGGCCGAGCGCGTCTATCGCGCGACAATGGCTGCGCCGGCGCTGATTTCCACCGAGATCGATGTTGGTCCTTGTGGCCAGCTTGAGTATTTGCCGCAAGAATCCATCTTCTATGATGGCTTTGCACTCGAACGCAGTCTTGTGATCAATCTGGGAGCAGGTGCTCAATATTTGGGCGTCGAAATGCAGGCATTTGGACGACGCTCCATGGGCGAGACACTGAAGTCTGGCTCCTGGCATGATAGCCTTCGGCTGTTCCGCGATGGCCGGCTCATTCTCAATGATCGCCTGCGACTGCAAGGGGCCATCGAAGCGCAATTGACGGGGCCAGCCACGGCCGACGGTGCCGTGGCGCTGGCCACCCTGATCATGGCGGGGCCGTCCGCGGCCGCTTATCTGGACAGCTTGCGGGTACTGATAACCCCTGAACATGTGAACGCGGGCGCGAGCCTGGTGGAAGGTGTGCTGGTCGCAAGAATACTGGCGCGCTCCTTGCATGACCTGCGCAGCATCGTAATGGCTGCACTTATGCATTTGCGCGAAGGGCGGCCGTTGCCGCGGGTATGGCAAGGCTAGGAAGGAAAAGCGGCGATGAATCTCACACCGCGGGAAAAGGACAAACTGCTTGTTTCCGTGGCGGCCATGGTGGCGCGGGGGCGATTGGCGCGCGGCGTCAAGCTCAATTATCCCGAAGCCATCGCGCTGATTACCGATTTTGTCGTCGAGGGCGCTCGCGACGGCCGCCGCGTAGCCGAATTGATGGAGGCGGGAGCGCATGTCGTGTCGCGCGACCAGGTCATGCAGGGAATTGCCGAAATGATCCATGACGTGCAGGTAGAGGCAACCTTTCCTGACGGCACCAAGCTCGTCACAGTGCATGAGCCGATCCGATGAGCGCCCCCATGGTTCCTGGCGAAATCATAGCTGCTGACGGCGAGATTGAGCTGAATGCTGGCCGCAAGCGCACCTTGCTGACGGTTGCCAACACCGGTGATCGCCCGATTCAGGTCGGCTCGCATTACCATTTTGCTGAAACCAATGCGGCGCTGGCTTTTGACCGCGGCGCTGCTGAAGGGCAGAGGCTCGACATTGCAGCTGGCACCGCCATTCGTTTCGAGCCCGGGCAAAGCCGTGAAGTGACGCTGGTTCCCCTTGCCGGCAACCGCACCGTCTATGGCTTTCGCGGCCTGACCATGGGTCGGCTCCCATGAATTTTATCTTCCCGTTCGTGCGCTAGAGGCTCCCATGGCAACCCGAATGTCCCGCGCCGCCTATGCTGATATGTTCGGTCCGACTGTCGGTGACCAGATGCGGCTTGCTGACACCGCGCTGCTGATCGAGATTGAGCATGATTTCACCATTTACGGCGAAGAGGTGAAATTCGGAGGCGGCAAAGTCATCCGCGACGGCATGGGCCAGTCTCAGGTGACCAATGCGGCCGGCGCGGCTGATACGGTCATCACCAATGCCGTGATCATCGACCATGGCGGAATTATCAAAGCCGATGTAGCCTTGCGCCATGGTCGCATTGCGAAAATAGGCAAGGCTGGCAATCCGGATATTCAGCCGGGCGTTGATATCATCATCGGGCCGGGAACAGAGATCATTGCCGGCGAGGGCAAAATCCTCACAGCCGGTGGCATCGACAGTCATATTCATTTTATCTCGCCCCAGCAGGTCGAGGAGGCGATTGCCTCCGGCATTACCACCATGGTGGGGGGTGGCACCGGTCCGGCTACCGGCACAGCGGCCACCACCTGCACGCCGGGGCCATTTCATCTCGGGCGCATGCTGCAGGCCGCCGAAGCCTTTCCGGTGAATCTGGCCTTTGCCGGCAAGGGCAATGCCTCGCAGCCCGCCGCCCTCGAAGAAATGATCAGGGCAGGGGCATCATCGTTGAAATTGCATGAGGATTGGGGCACGACACCCGCCGCAATCGATTGTTGCATGTCGGTGGCTGACCGCTTCGACGTGCAGGTGATGCTGCACTCCGATACGCTGAATGAAAGCGGCTTTGTGGAAGATACTATTGCCGCCTTCAAGGGCCGGACGATCCATGCCTTTCATACCGAGGGAGCAGGGGGCGGCCACGCCCCTGACATCATCAAGATCGCCGGTTTTGCCAATGTGCTGCCGAGTTCCACCAACCCGACAAGGCCCTATACCGTCAATACACTTGACGAGCATCTCGACATGCTGATGGTCTGCCATCACCTTGATGGCCTGATCCCTGAAGATATTGCCTTTGCCGAAAGCCGAATTCGCAAGGAGACCATCGCCGCCGAAGACATTCTGCACGATCTCGGAGCGCTGTCGATGATGTCATCCGACAGTCAGGCCATGGGCCGCGTTGGCGAAGTGATTATCCGCACCTGGCAAACCGCCCATAAGATGAAGGTCCAGCGCGGCGCACTCAAGGGTGACGGGGCCGCCGACAACACAAGGGTCAAGCGCTATATTGCCAAATATACCATCAACCCTGCCATAGCGCAGGGCATGGCACGCGACATCGGTTCGGTCGAAACAGGCAAGCTTGCAGACCTGGTGCTGTGGTCGCCGGCATTCTTCGGTGTCAAGCCCGATATGGTGCTGAAAGCAGGCTCGATTGCCTATGCCGCCATGGGCGACCCCAATGCCTCGATCCCTACACCTCAGCCTGTGCATTACCGGCCTATGTTCGGGGCATTTGGCAGGGCGCTTGTTGAATCGTCTCTGCTTTTTGTCTCCAGGGCGGCGCTGGATGCCGACATTGGCAAGGCGCTTGGCCTCACCCGGCAGCTGGTCGCGGTCGAAAATACGAGGGGCGGCATCAGCAAGAAATCTATGATCCACAATGATGCCACGCCCGAGATCGAGGTTGACCCCGAAACCTATGACGTGCGCGCAGATGGCGAGTTGCTGGTTTGCGAACCCGCCGCAGACTTGCCGATGACACAAAGGTATTTCCTCTATTGAACTATCATTCGCTGCTCTATCTCCTGACCTGGTTGTCGCCCGCCTTTCCAACGGGCGCCTTTGCTTACTCGCAAGGGCTGGAATGGTCTGTCGCGGCTGGCCTTGTCAAAGATGAAGGCAGCCTGCACCGGTGGCTTGTTGATCTTTTGCATCATGGATCGCTATGGAGCGACGTTATCATCTTGCGTAACACCCGCCGCGCCGCGCCGGCCTTATGGCCCGCCATTGCATGCGAGGCCGCAGCGCAAGCCCTGCCACGCGAGCGACGCATGGAAACCCTGGCACAAGGCGCCGCCTTCCGGCTGGCTGCTGAGCCCTGGACATGTACGGCGCTGGAGGCCTGGGGCGATGCCCCCTTGCCCCAGCCCGTCGCTCTCGCCATCCTGGCGGCGAAGGAGGGGATTGACGAAGATGAACTGGCGCTTGGCTTCCTGCAAGCAAGCGTTGCCAATCTGGTATCGGCTGCCGTTCGCCTGGTTCCACTCGGGCAGATGGCGGGCCTGCGGGTGCAGGCGGAACTTGCCAGCACCATTCAGGCTGTTGCGCAGGCTTCCAGGGGCCTGCCGCTAACGGCCTGCGGCGGCGCCTGTTTTGCCGCTGATATCGCATCAATGCGCCATGAAACCCAATATACGAGGTTGTTTCGATCATGACATCATCACCACATGGGCCGCTTCGCGTCGGCATTGGTGGGCCGGTAGGCTCTGGCAAGACGGCGCTGATGGATGCGCTTTGCAAGTCATTGCGTGATATCTGTGACATCGCCGCCATCACCAATGACATCTACACCAAGGAAGACGCAGAATTTCTCACACGGGCCGGCTCGCTGGCTCCCGAGCGCATTTTAGGCATTGAAACGGGTGGGTGTCCGCACACCGCCATCCGCGAGGACGCCAGCATCAATCTTGCCGGTGTGGCCGAACTCACGGGTAAATTCCCCGATCTCGACCTGTTGCTGATCGAGAGCGGCGGCGACAATCTGTCTGCCACCTTCAGCCCGGAACTGGCCGACGTCACCATATACGTGATTGACGTGTCGGCAGGCGACAAAATCCCGCGCAAAGGCGGGCCAGGCATCACCCGCAGTGATTTGCTGGTCATCAACAAAACCGATCTGGCACCCATGGTGGGTGCAGATCTCGGTGTGATGGAGCGCGACGCACGCAAAATGCGCGGCCCGCGGCCTTTCATCTTCAGCAATTTGAAGACCGGTGCTGGGGTCGGCGACATCGCCGCCTTCATTCAAAAAGCCGGCGGCATGCCGACGGGCTGAGCTTCGGTGAAATTAGTGGGGCCGACATCGCCACGGATGGCGGTGATGTCGGCCGCGCTCTCCCGGAAAGCCTGGCTTGTGCCCGATCACGACAGTAGATGGTGCTGTGCGTCGTTGAAACGCAGGGAGGCAATTTAGCCATGCCGGACAGATGCCGCTTCTTTGGCTCGTCCTTTCGGCGTGCCGCCCAACTTTTCAGCACATCGGGTGATGCAAGGCTAGCCATTTACAATAAACTCAATTGATTCAATATGTTATACTTTGGCACGCTGCTTGCCTCTTCACCTGTGCAGGTCGTCCAACGACGACTTTTATCGCCAACAGACAACAGAGGTGGACATGGCACTTTCCCGTCGCAATTTTCTCGCCGCTACAGGCGCGCTGACGGGCGCATCACTCATGCGCCCTGCTTTTGCCGCCGCAGAGCCTATCAAGGTCGGCATCCTGCATTCGCTGTCTGGCACCATGGCCATCAGCGAATCCACGCTCAAAGACACGCAGCTGATGATGATCGCAGCGCAAAATGCCAAGGGCGGCGTGCTGGGCCGCAAGCTTGAACCCGTGGTCGTCGATCCGGCTTCCAACTGGCCATTGTTCGCTGAAAAGGCCCGCGAACTTATTTCAAAAGACAAGGTCTCGGTCATCTTCGGGTGCTGGACCTCGGTGTCGCGCAAATCCGTGCTACCGGTCGTCAAGGAACTGGATTCAATCCTTTTCTATCCGGTGCAATATGAAGGGCAGGAATGCGAACGCAATGTGTTTTACACGGGCGCAGCCCCCAACCAGCAAGCCATCCCTGCCGTTGACTACCTGATGAGCAAGGATGGCGGCAATGTGAAACGCTGGGTGCTGGCCGGCACCGATTATGTCTATCCGCGCACGACCAACAAGATTTTGGAGGCCTACCTTAAACTGAAAGGTGTCGCCGCCGAAGATATCATGATCAATTACACGCCATTCGGCCAGTCTGACTGGCAAACCATCGTGTCGGACATCAAAAAATTTGGATCAGCAGGTAAAAAGACTGCCGTTGTGTCAACCATCAACGGCGATGCCAACGTTCCCTTCTATAAAGAGCTCGGCAATCAAGGCATCAAGGCGACGGATATTCCCGTCATGGCGTTTTCTGTGGGCGAAGAAGAACTGGCCGGCATGGATACCAAGCCGCTGGTCGGGCATCTCGCCGCCTGGAATTACTTCGAATCCGTTGATACGCCGATCAACAAGGCCTTTATCAACCAGTGGCACAGCTTTATCAAGAACCCGAAGCGCACGACCAACGACCCTATGGAAGCCTCTATGATCGGCTTCAACATGTGGGTTCAGGCGGTCGAAAAGGCCCAATCTTTCAAGCCTGACGACGTTATCGACGCGCTCATCGGCGTCAGTGTGCCCAACCTGACCGGCGGCACTGCGACGATGATGCCAAATCATCACATCACCAAGCCGGTGCTGATTGGAGAAATTCAGGCCAATGGCCAGTTTGACGTGGTCTGGCAGACACCGGGCGAGGTCGTGGCGCAGGAATGGTCGCCCTATCTGCCGGAATCGAAAGATCTGATTGGAGACTGGCGCAAACCGATGTCCTGCGGAAATTTCAACGTCAAGACCGGGCATTGCGGCGGGTGATCACGCCCAGGGGCGGCGACAGGATTTAGTTGCCGCCCGGGCGATCCGGTACGAACTCTTGGAGTGTCGTGAATCAAGAAAGCCCTTGATCCTTGCCCAGGCAAGACAAGGTGGCGAGAGGGAAGTTCGACAGCAATGTTTCGAATTGCGGTTGTGTCAGTATCCCCTGTCAGCAGGGCCCTTCGGGCTGGGCTTGGCGCGATTGTCGCCCTGCTGATTTGCGCCGCTCCGGCCTCGGCCGGGCACGGCGATGAGGCGCTGGCACGCTTCACCACGGATCGCTTTGCAGATACGGCCGAGGGCATCAAGGCGCTGGTCGCGAGCCATCTTGCGACCAAGGATGCGATCCTGCAGGCTCTGGGAGAGGGCCGGCTTTATTTTGATCCGGTCCGCAAGCAGGTTTACTTCAAGGATATCAAAGGCCGGCTCGATGATGCCAAAACCGGCGCTCCAGCCGCCGGCGTCACTGCAGATGCGCTGAAGACGGTGCGCGTCAGCAATTTGGTCCGCAGCGCCTTGCAAGATGCGCGCGGCAGCACCGGGCTGACCAGTTCTGATCCAGCCAAAAGGCTCGCCGCCGCCCATGACGCCTTTCGCAGCCATGATCCCGCGGCACTGGCGGCGATCGACGCCGCACTGGCCAAAGAGAAGTCCCCGCAGGTGCGCCGCGCGCTCGCTGCTGCCGGTGCGGCCATTATTGCTCTTAATTCCAAAGCCGCTGATCAGGATCGCTTGCAAGCCGTGGCCGTTATCGGAAAGCAGAATGATGCCGCGGCGATTTCGTTGCTCAGCCAATTGCGCGATGGACCGAAAGGCGACGTGCAAGCTGCGGCAGCTTCCGCTTTGGCGCGCCTGCAAATGCAGGCGGCCGTCTGGAGCGGCCTGCAAAACATCTGGTACGGTCTCTCATATGGGTCTGTGCTGCTGCTCGCGGCTGTTGGTCTTGCCATTACTTTTGGTGTGATCGGTGTCATCAACATGGCGCATGGCGAAATGGTGATGCTGGGCGCCTATACGACCTATGTCGTCCAGCAATGGCTGGATATCGCTCATCCCGACTGGCTGGGTGCTTCGCTCTTCATCGCCATTCCCGCCGCCTTCATCGTCAGTGGTCTGGTTGGAATGGCCATTGAGCGTGGCATCATCCGCTTCCTTTACGGTCGCCCGCTCGAAACCCTTCTGGCCACCTTCGGTCTGTCTTTGATCTTGCAACAAGCCGTTCGCACCCTGTTTGGCGCCGATAACCGCGATGTCGTATCGCCCTATTTCATGAGAGGCACCTTCCCGCTCGGCGGCCTTTCGATCACCTTTGGCCGGATGTGGATCATCGTCTTTGCCCTGTTGGTTTTTGCCGCGTTGCAACTGGTGCTGCGGGCGACCCCCTTTGGCCTGAAAATAAGGGCCGTCACGCAAAATCGTCGCATGGCCTCCGCCATGGGCATAGATACCAACCGCATTGATGCGCTGGCTTTCGGCCTTGGATCGGGCATCGCCGGAATAGCGGGCGTGGCACTGTCGCAGATAGACAATGTCTCACCCAATCTCGGCCAGAGCTACATTATCGATAGTTTCATGGTGGTGGTCTTTGGCGGGGTCGGCAATTTGTGGGGCACGATGGTCGCCGCCATGTCTCTGGGCGTTGCCAACAAGCTGATCGAGCCCTTTGTGGGCGCGGTGCTCGGCAAAATCATCATCCTTGTCCTGTTGATCCTGTTCATTCAGCGGCGACCTCGCGGCCTGTTCGCGCTCAAGGGCAGGGCGGTGGAAGCATGAGCGCCCTCAACCGTCCGGCGCAAATCTTCATCGGCCTGCTGGTTCTGGGCGCCGTGCTCGTGCCGTGGCTGTCGCTTGCGACCAGCCCGGCGTCCCACCTGCACATCCCCGAATATGTGGTGACGCTGGTCGGAAAGTTTCTCTGCTATGCACTGCTGGCTGTGGCGCTGGATTTGGTCTGGGGTTATTGCGGCATTCTTTCGCTCGGCCACGCTGCTTTTTTTGCTCTCGGCGGCTATGCCATGGGCATGTATCTGATGCGCCAGATCGGCGTCCGCGGGGTTTATGGCAACCCGACCTTGCCTGACTTCATGGTATTTCTAGGTATCAAGAGCCTGCCGCTCACCTGGTGGGGCTTCAATCATTTCGCTTATGCGATGCTGATGGCGCTGCTGGTGCCGGGGCTTCTCGCCTTCATCTTTGGCTGGTTCACTTTCAGGGCGCGGGTCAGCGGCGTTTATCTCTCCATCATTACGCAAGCGCTCACCTACGCCCTGATGCTTTCGTTTTTTCGCAATGCCATGGGCTTTGGCGGCAATAATGGCCTGACCGACTTCAAGGACATTATGGGTTTCAGAATTGATGCGCCGACAACCAGGGCGGCGCTGTTTTCTGCCTCTGCACTGGCGCTGGTGCTGGGCTTCATCATCGCCCGGCTGATCGTCACCTCCAAATTCGGAAAAGTGCTTGTGGCAATTCGCGATTCAGAGGCGCGTGTGCGGTTTCTGGGTTACCGGGTCGATCGCTACAAGCTCGCCGTATTTACGATTTCGGCCATGATGGCCGGGCTCGCCGGCGCGCTCTATGTGCCGCAGGTTGGCATCATCAACCCGAGCGAGTTTGCCCCGCAAAATTCGATCGAGGCCGTGATCTGGGTTGCGGTCGGTGGACGCGGCACCCTGATCGGTGCGGCGCTGGGGGCGATTTTGGTGAATTTTGGCAAGAGCTGGTTTACCGGCGCCCTGCCCAATGTCTGGCTGTTTGCGCTGGGAACCCTGTTTGTGCTGGTGACCTTGCTTCTGCCGCGAGGTTTGCCCGGTCTGTTCAGCCGTAAGCCGCGTCCGCTCAAGGGCCTGCCATCGCCAGGACCATCAAGCCCGATCGGCGAGGAACCTCATGCCGCCTCTTAAGCTCACACAATCCCTGCTTTATCTTGATGGTGTCAGCGTCGCCTTTGATGGCTTCAAGGCGCTGCGTGGCCTGTCCCTGTCACTCGACGATGGCGAAATGCGCGCCATTATCGGCCCCAATGGCGCGGGCAAAACGACCATGATGGACATCATTACCGGCAAAACCCGGCCCGACAGCGGCGAAGTGCTGTTTGGCGGCACCCATGACCTCACCACTATGGATGAGGCAGAAATCGCCAACCTTGGCATCGGCCGCAAATTTCAAAAACCGACGGTGTTTGACAATCATACCGTTGAAGACAATCTGCTGCTGGCGCTCAAGGCCGCGCGTGGCATCTGGAGCGTGTTTGTGGCGCGGCGCCATGCTGCGGGCAATGCCCGGATTGATGATATATTGGGTCTGACCGGACTTGGTGACGCGCGATCCACGCTGGCGGGAGGCCTGTCGCATGGCCAGAAGCAATGGCTTGAGATCGGCATGTTGCTGGCGCAGGATCCCAAATTGCTGCTGGTGGATGAACCGGTAGCGGGCATGACTGACGCCGAGACTGCCAAGACCGCCACCATGCTGAAGCATATCGCCCGCGATCATTCGGTAGTCGTGGTTGAGCACGACATGGATTTCGTGCGGTCTCTCAATGTGAAAATCACGGTGCTGCACGAGGGGGCTGTCCTGGCTGAAGGCCCGCTCGATGTGATCAGTGCCGATCCACGTGTCATCGAAGTCTACCTAGGACGCTGAAGATGCTCAACGTCGAAAACATCGACCTGTTCTATGGTGCATCGCAGGCTTTGCGACAGGTATCGCTGAGCGCCTCCACAGGGCGCATTACCTGTGTGCTCGGTCGCAATGGTGTTGGCAAGACCTCGCTGTTGCGAGCGATCGTCGGGCATCAGTCGATCAGCGCGGGCCAAATCCTGTGGCAGGGAAAGGCGTTGGGCGGCAGCGCCCCGCACCGCAGGGCGCGGGCGGGCATTGCCTATGTGCCGCAAGGCCGCGAGATTTTTCCCTTGCTCAGCGTCGCCGAAAATCTCGCCACCGGATATGCGGCCAACGCGCGCGCCGCCCGCCATGTACCTGATGAAGTTTATGACCTCTTTCCGGTGCTGAAGGATATGCTCAGGCGACGCGGCGGCGATCTTTCCGGCGGCCAGCAACAACAACTGGCCATAGGCCGCGCCCTGGTGATGCGCCCGAAGCTGCTTGTCATGGATGAGCCCACCGAGGGCATTCAGCCTTCGATCATCAAGGATATTGGCCGGGCGATCACCTATCTGCGCCAGAAGGGCGACATGGCCATCGTCCTCGTCGAGCAATATTTTGATTTCGCCCGGGAACTCGCGGATGATTTCATTGTGATGGACCGCGGCCAGGTGGTGATGTCCGGCACCCGCGAGACCATGCAGGTTGACGACGTCCGCCGTTACCTTTCGGTTTGAGACGAGCTTTTTTGGCCAGGGCCGGTCCGGCTTGACCTAACAATGTCCGCTCTCGCGGTCGCCGTGCGCCATGAGTATCAGGGAAGGTTCGTTTCAGCTCTGAGCGCTTAGCTTGACAATCAGAAGCGCAGCTCCCGCCGGTTCGTTTGGGGCGGGGGCAGGTTGGAACGGTCGGCCTTCGCGACAAGCGAATACAGGTGGATCATCAGATCAGTCATCGTGGTTCCTTTGGTCAGGTCCGAGCCTCGCAGCCCTAACCTGTCCGAAAATTACGGTCACTACCTCAGAACCCAGCCACACCAGCATGCGGGACACAATAGGCGCAGACAGTGCAGGTGATCACCTGTCGGGCAAAACGATAACCCTTCAAACATAGTCACAGGCTGAAATCCATCATAGCAAACCCCACGAACCCACAGCGGTTCGGTCAACCTGACAATGCCGCGTTAAGTTTTGCACAGCCAGACAGCAAAGAATTGACATAGTTGCACTAATGCACTTCTATCTTGCCGGGATCGGCTGACAGAAGCCATCCTCGAGGCGGCAAGGGAGACGAGACCATGGCAAGGTCAATCCTGCGGACTGTAGCGGTGGCGGCAACGTGCCTTGCCAGCACAACCGCAGCAAGGGCCGAAATCACATATTGCAATAGTTTCGGGCGTCTGATTTACATTGCGATAGCTTATCCTCAAAGCAATGGCACCTTCATATCACGCGGCTGGATGAGTCTCGACAAGGGCAAATGCTCGATTTTCGACACCGCACTGCGTGTCAAGACCTTCTATTATCATGCCGAGAGCTCGTGGGTTCGCACGGGGCGGCGGCGTAGCCGCGAAGTGTGGGGCAAGGGCCAGAAATTTGCGATCTGGGATAATTCCAACTTTCAGTATTACAATGCCCAGAACCGCGTTCTGCGCTCGACACTTGTGGAATTCACGCAAGGGCCGGTCGCAGATGATGGTGATGTCTCTGCAACCGTTACTTTCAGTAGTGGGAGTTCAACGGTTTCGACCAAATAGATTGAGCATGACGGCTGCAGCTTAAGCCGCAATACCTTTTGACTTCGGTGTTCTGGATACGCGGAACGGGAGTGACAGCGCATGATAGAGCTTGTGGCGGCAGATCAAGGCACTGACGGCATCGGCAATCAGCGCGGTTGCGAACAGCGGCAGGATCATGGTGCGGTCCGCCGTCATTTCCATCACGATGATGACTGCAGTCATGGGCGCGCGGACGACGCCGGTAAAGTAACCAGCAACGCCCAGCAGCACGATAGCTCCGGTGGCGCTGGCCGGAAAAAAGCCTGAAATCATTTGGCCAAGCCCGGCTCCCACCGCTAGCGCTGGTGCAAAGATACCTCCCGGCGCGCCACTTAGCGCCGTGGCAAGACTCGCAATGAATTTGGCAGGTCCGAAAATCATTGGCGGGGTCTGGCCGGTCAGCAGCAATCGCGTGGTTTCATAGCCTGTCCCCCATGTCAGGCCGTTTGTGCTCCAGCCCATGATGGCGACGATCAAGCCGCATGCTGCGGCGAACAGAACGGGATGGGCCTTTAAGCGCAATCGCCAGCCGGACCCCAGCCGGGTCATGGCTATGAGGCTTCGAGCAAACAGTCCGCCGAAAACGCCGCCCAGCACCCCGGCTATCGGCGACACGATCAGCATGGTGCGAACTGGCATTACGCCGTCGATAACGCCAAAATAAACATAATCGCCCGACAGGCTGAGGCTGACCAGGCCCGCGATCATCACGGTCAACATTACCATGACGGCCACCTTCTGCTCGAAAGCGGAAGCCAGTTCCTCGATGGCGAAGGCGACGCCCGCCAATGGCGTGTTGAAGGCCGCGGCCACGCCGGCGGCGCCGCCAGCTATGATCACGCCGGAGGTGATGGGTACCTTCATCCATCGGTTCACGGCTACCATCAGCGCCGCGCTGATCTGCACGGTCGGCCCTTCGCGTCCGACCGAACCCCCGACCAGCAGCATGGCAATCGTCCCCGCCAGTTTGGCCCAGGCGGTCCGTAGCGACAGCAGGTCGCCGTTGTTCTGGTGCTCGGGATGTTGGATGGCCGCCATCACCTGCGGGATGCCGGAGCCCCGGGCGGTGGGAAATGATTGGATGGTTACGTGCACGACACCGGCGAAAACCAGCGGCGTCACCACGAATGGAGCATAGGGCGAGACCGCCACCAGGCTCAGGAACATTTTCTGCGCGACATCGCCCAAGCGGGCAATGAACATCGCTGCCAGACCAAGCGTAATCGCGCCTGCTACGGCTGCCAGGCGGTTATGGACGACGGCTACATGTTTGCGGGAAACCGGCGAGCGAATCTTGAAAGACATCGGCTCGTGATAGATTAGAGATAATCCCGGCGCAAGGTGGATAGCTGGAGCGGTATTTCTTGATTGCCGGCCTTGAAGCAATGGCGCATTTTCACCGATTAACCCTCAGATCCTTAATAAATCCTTGCTTGCGGCCCTCAAATCTGGGTCCTTTGGACGGCTGGGGTAATGGGGTCGAGGGCACCCATGTTGCAGCAGACTTTGGTGCGCGCGGCCAAGGAAATGCCGCTGGATGTCGATTTCCGCCGGGATTTAAGCCAAAGGCGTCGCGGCTTTCCGCGAGCCGATGACCCCAAGGCGACTTACGAAGGCTCAGCCATTTTCGAAGCTCGACGCGGTCGGCCGCAGGTCAAATGCTGATTGAGGTTCCGGGTCAAATCCTCGCGGAAATCAACACCCGATCAAATAACTCATGACAGCGCCATAGACTCAACTTCTTGCTAGCTGTGCAAGCATTTTGACGGGACCTGAACCGAGCTGGCGCGCTCGTCGATCTCGCCTCTGCTCATTGAGTTTCGAGATCGCTGCGCTTTCGCGGCGCAGGTTTTGCAGTCCGCAGCATTTCCCGTACTTCTGGCGAGATCGCAACCTCGCCCAGTTCAAACAGCCGCAGGAGATTGGCCTCGATCGCCGAGAGGTCGTAGAGATAATTGACCATCACGCCATGCCCCTGGCGCAGGCCCTTTTCGGAGCTGTCGGCATTGGCATGCGCCGCCTCGAGCCTTGCGCCGTTGCCAAGGTGGAAGCGGGCGACCGGATCAAGCACCTGGCCGCGGCCATCGCGCGCGGTCGCAATATATTCGGCAGCGATGCGGCGCAGGGCATCACCCTCAGGCACTGGCTCGCCCTCATGGTTGCGCGCGAGCCAACGCGCGAAGCCCGGAACCGGCGACAGGGTGGCGAATTGCTGGAGCTGCGGCAGCTCGGCCTTGAGCAGCCCCACCACTTGCTTGATGAGGAAATTGCCGAAGGGAATGCCGCGCAGCCCTTCCTGGCAATTGGAGATCGAATAGAAGATCGCCGAACTGGCCTGTTGCGGATCCATCGCCGGGCGATCACCGGCGATGATTTCGGCGATTGCGCGCGGCAGGCCGTTGGTGAGCGCGACCTCGACGAAGATCAGCGGATCGTCCGCCATCTGCGGATGGAAGAAACCGTAGCAGCGCCGGTCGGCCGGCGCGACCCGGCGCCGAAGATCATCCCAGCCGGCAATCGAATGCACTGCCTCATAGGCGATGAGGCGTTCGAGCACCGTCGCCGGCGAATCCCAGCCGATGCGGCGCAATTCGAGGAAACCGGCATTGAACCAGGCCGAAAACGCATCCTCGAATTCGCGGTCGAGATCGCGCAGTCCCGCGCTCATGTCGGGCGCGTTGAGCAGGTCAGCGCGCATGGCGATCAGCCGGCGGGTGCCGCCAGGCGCGAGGTTGAGCACGCGGATCAGCCGCGCACAGGGCGATTCGCTTGCCTCGCTGAGGCGCGCCGCGGCGCGATCATCGCGATCCTGCTGCCAGGCAGCGACCGCGGCGTCAATCGCGGCGGCATCGCGCGGGTTTTGCGCGTTGAGCTGGGCAAGGAAGCTCTGGCGCACAGCCGGCGCGCTCGCCTCGTAGCGGTCAAAGAACGCCGAGGCAAGGGTCGGCCCCGAGGCGCGCGCCCGCAGCGAAAGCAGCGCTGCGGCATCGTCGAGCAGACTGTCGCTCGATGCCGGCCGCGCGCTGCCGCGGATGCGCTCAACCAGCTTGCCGATGCTCCCGCCGAGCAGCGCGTCGAGCGAGGCGCGCATGCCGCGCCGCGGCGGCCCGGGGTTTCGCTGCCGGGTCATTTCGTTCACGGCGGTCTTGTCCTGTGGCAGCGCCTGGCCGGGTTCCTCAGTCATCATGATTTTACGAGGTCGCTTGCGGGATTAGTCGAAATGCTATGCTTAGCAGGAAGTGTCAGAATTCCAATCGAACATTTGGCGCAGGTTGCGCCCGAGAGGTATTGCAGCAACTTCTGGCACCGTTGCTGGCCTGAGGCGCGCCGTTCACAGAACGCGGTTGCGGCCTGTCAGCAAAGGGGCGGTGATCGCCATTTTCAAGCAGGCTGTGGTTGCTGCGTTAGGACCTTGAGTGTCGCGGTGACCAACTTCATTATGTCCTTGCTCGTTGGTCGACAAGGCCCGTTGTATGGATATTTTGCGCGACATCATCGCGTCGCTTTCCGGGTCGGGCGCAGTCAAATTGGCAGATGTCGTCGCGACCGCGCCAGAGAAGGCGCCATCCCGCCAATGGCCAACCGGCTCAAAATCCGGCAGTCCGGCGATCGGGCGGGCTGGGTAGAGCGACACGAAGAGACAGTGCTCTTCGTCATGGATGTCTCAGGGCGAAAAGCCGGCGCCGATATTGGCTGTCTCGGCGTCGGCACCAGGAAAGCTCGTCCGCGCCGCCAGATCGAAATGGTGTGGCCAGCTGCGGCCCGCCTGCGCGCCCAGCGCGAGGGCCTGGAACCGGGCGCGCGCGAACGCGACCATGCGATCACCGATGTCAAACCATGCGGCTCGCCAGGCTGGATATTTGAAGCCGGTGACTCTGACACCCTGAGTGCGCTGCTAGGCGCGCAAGAAACTATGGCCGGTGGCGACAACCGGGGGCAATTCCGGAGCCGAATGACGATAGCTTTTCCCGCCAGGCCGCATCTCAAACCGGATCGCGCCGGGAAATGGCGGTGCGGACGAATTGCGAGCTGGCATCACTGACCGTTGCGACATGGGCCCGCGCCGCAGCTTCGGCCCCGGCAACATCGGCGCGCATGATCGCACGCACGATCGTGTCATGTTCATCCCATGACTTGACCAGCCGCCCCGGCATCCGAAACTGCGCCCGGCGGAACGGCGCCAGCCGCCGACGGGTTATAACCGCCAGTTCACAGACATGGACGCTATGGGCACCATCATAGAGCCGCGAATGAAAATCAGCATTATGCCGGGCATAGTCTTCTTCAGCCCCGAGATGAACCAGACGCATGGCAGCATGGTGCAAAGCTTCCAACCGGCTGCGCTCGCTGGCGCTCATGCGCTGGGCTGCAAGGCGCGCACAAATGCCCTCAAGCTCGGTCATCGCCTCGAACATTGAGCGCAAATGATCCTCGCCCAGTTTCGCGACCAGGGCCCCGCGATTGGGCCGACTCTCAACGAGGCCCATAGCCACAAGACGAGCCAGGGCCTCGCGCACGGGCGTGCGTGAAACCGCGTGACGACGCGCCAGTCCGACCTCATCCAGCCGGGCACCGGGCAGCCATGTGCCGCTGACTATATCGTCCGCGATGGCACGCACCAATTCTTCAACCGTTGTCCCGCTTCGGACCGGCTCGCTCATGCCCATAGCCTTGCCTCCGGAGACATGCTTCGCACGGCGATCGGCAAGATCCTGGCAGATCTGCGATGCCGGCGATCACACCGGGCAGCATGCTGGACATTGCCGTTGCCCAGCGTTGGCAAGATATGCCTATTATTTAGCCAATATCGCATGCACATGCCCGTCATTTTTGCAGATTCTGTAGCGCAGATACCATTATAGCTGCTTAATTTCAATATGTTATTCCTTGGCATAGTGATTGCATACACTTTTATGCAAGCCGCAGCTATCGCGGCCTCAGGAGCGGGATCATGGCCTACAAACTTCCAATTTCGCGCAGACAGCTTCTCAAATCGACCGCCGCTGGCGGAACAATGCTGGCCGCCACCGGCCTCGCACCTCTGCGAGCGCTGGCCGCAGGTCCGCTGACCGTCGGATTCATCTATGTCGGGTCGAAGGATGATTACGGCTACAACCAGTCGCATGCCGAGGCGGCGGCGACCTTCAAGAAAATGCCTGGGATCAAGGTCGTTGAAGAAGAAAATGTTCCCGAAACCAATGCCGTGGTCGAGACCATGGAATCGATGATCAACATCGATGGCGCCTCATTGGTTTTCCCGACATCGTTCGGCTATTTCAACCCTTTCATGCTCGCCACCGCGAAAAAATACCCCAAGGTGGAATTCCGGCATTGCGGCGGCTTGTGGACGAAGGCTGATCCGGCCAATACCGGCTCCTATTTCGGCTATATTGGCATGGGGCAATACCTCAACGGCATTGTCGCCGGCCATATGACCAAATCAAAGAAGCTTGGCTTTATCGCCGCCAAGCCCATCCCGCAGGTTCTGCTCAATATCAATTCCTTCCTGCTGGGCGCGCGGTCGGTTGATCCTGCCATCACCGTCAAAACCATATTCACCGGTGACTGGAATCTGCCAGTCAAGGAAGCCGAGGCTGCAAATGCTTTGGCCGATCAGGGCATTGACGTGCTGACCATGCATGTCGACAGCCCCAAGGTGATCATCCAGACGGCTGCCGGGCGCGGCCTTTATGTCTGTGGATATCATGTCGACCAGGCTGCCCTCGCTCCAGCCAATTATCTCACCGGTGCCAATTGGAACTGGGCCAAGCCCTATCATGATTTCATCACGGAAAAGCTTGGTCACAAGCCGCTGGGCCAGTTCGTGCGCGGCGGCATTCCAGAAGGTTTCGTCAAAATGAGCCCGCTCGGATCGATGGTGACCGCGCCGGCGAGGAAGCAGTTTGACGCCACATTGGCCGACATCATGAAAGGCAATTTTGCCATCATTAAAGGGCCGATGAAGGACAACACCGGCAAAATCGTCGTGCCTGCGGGCAAAATTTATCCCGAATCGGCGATCGAGCTGGAGAAGATGAATTACCTTCTGGAGGGTGTGATCGGCTCGACCTCCTGACCGCAGCCAGACTTGTCGAAAGTCCGTCTTGGCGTGGCCATACCACACGCCACGCCCGGGGCTGACCACGCCGCGCCCGGCAAAAGGATCAATGGCATCATGACGAATGCAAGCCCGGACACACTGACAGGCATGCCCCGCGTCGAGGTGGCAGGGCGTCCTGAGGCCCTGGCGAAATGGGCGCGCCACGCCGAGGCCCTAGTCATTCCTGGCGGGGCCCTGCTGGCCGGGCTTGCGGTGTTTTCAGTTTTCCTCCAGGTTTTGGGCAAATCTCCGCTGGCGTTTTTCCAGGCCATTTATCTTGGCGGGCTGGGTTCAGCCTTCTCTCTTGACAACGCGCTCACCCACGCCTCGCCGCTGCTTCTCACGGCATTGTGCGTGGCGCTGCCAGCAAGGCTTGGACTGGTGATCATTGGAGGTGAGGGAGCCTTGGTGCTAGGCGGGCTCGCCGCCGCCAGCGTGGCGCTGCCGCTGCAGGGTCAACCCTATCTCATCGTCCTTTGCGCCATGGCTGCGGCGGGCGTCCTGGCGGGCGGGTTGTGGATCGGCATGGTCGGGGCCTTGCGCTATTACCGCGGTGTCAATGAAACCATTGCCTCGTTGCTTATGGCCTATATCGGCATCGCCCTGATGAACCAGCTGATCGAAGGGCCGTTGCGTGATCCTGCCAGCCTCAACAAGCCTTCCACCTATCCGATCGGACAGGCTTACAGAATCGCCAGCATACCTGGAACGCAAGTGCACTGGGGGCTGGTTGTCGGCATTTTGGCTTGCCTTTGCAGCTGGGTGCTGATGGAGCGCACGACATGGGGGTTCGCGGCACGGGTGGCAGGCGGCAATGTGCGCGCCGCGCAAATTCAGGGGCTGCCCGTCGGAAAGCTCATTATGGCCTTCACATTCATTGCCGGAGCCTGCGCCGGGCTCGCCGGCATGATCGAGGTAGCGGCCGTGCAAGGCAATGCCAATGCCTCGCTGGCATCGGGCTACGGCTACACTGGGATCCTGGTGGCCTTCCTGGCCCGTCAAAATCCGCTGGCCATTATTCCGGTCGCTTTCATGCTGGGCGCCATTGATGCCTCGGGCAGCCTTCTGCAACGCCATATGGGTCTGCCTG
Organism: Hyphomicrobiales bacterium; assembly: GCA_019075905.1. GTDB lineage: Bacteria > Pseudomonadota > Alphaproteobacteria > Rhizobiales > Beijerinckiaceae > REEB77. Next base: position 7,942 of record JAGXAM010000021.1, on the reverse strand, counting down.
ATGCGACCGTAGAGGTGCTTCAGGGCATATTGTTCATCACCATTCTGTTTTCCGACACATTTTATGGCCGCATCAAATGGCTGAACCCGGATCTTTGGGCGAGGGCGCAGCCATGAGCGCGCCTTCTGCCATCGGCCTGTGGGGGGTGCCGCTCGCCATGATCGGCGGGGCGGTCCGGGTCTCGACGCCCTATATTTTCGTGGCTTTGGGTGAAACCATCACCGAGCGCAGCGGGCGCATCAACCTTGGTCAGGAAGGCACATTGGTCTTTGGGGCGATGATCGGTTACGGGGTCGCCATCATGACTGGCTCTGCCTGGCTTGGCGTTGCCGCTGCCTGCGTCTGCGGCGGGGGCTTTGGTCTGTTTCACGGCTGGATTTGCAGCTATCCCAAGGTCAATGATATCGCCATAGGCATAGCGATGATGCAACTCGGGGTCGGCCTCGCTATTTTCTTTGGCAAGCCTTTCATCCAGCCTGCCGCACCGCATCTGCCTGCCATTCCGCTCGGGTGGTGGAGTGCGGTTCCCCAGATCAGGGTCGCGCTCGATGTCAATGCGCTGTTCATCCTTGGCCTGGCACTCGCGCTTTTTCTGAACTGGGCCTTCCGCAACACCAGATACGGGCTCATGCTGCGCGTGGTCGGTGACAGTGCCGATGCGGCCCGCGCCATCGGGCTCAACCCCGACCGCCTCCGGCTCTATGCAACAGCCATCGGCGGCGCCATGGCGGGAATCGGCGGCGCCTATCTCTCGCTTTATTATCCGGGCAGCTGGAATGAGGGCATTTCGTCGGGGCAGGGCCTGATGGCCGTCGCCCTGGTGATTTTCGCGCGCTGGAACCCGCTGGGATGCTTTTTCGCGGCTTTGCTCTTTGGAGGCGCCGGTGCGCTTGGCGCCGCGCTGCAATCGGTGGGCGTCACGCAAGGTTACTACCTGTTCTACGCCGCTCCCTATGTTCTGACCTTGATCATCATGATCGCCACATCCTCGCGCAGCCACAGCCTGATCGGCGCGCCGGGTGAACTGTCGATCACCAAATAGGAGCCCTGCCATGCGCGCTGCAGCCAGCCCAAACCCTGCCATCGTCGCCGCCGACCCCTATCCATGGCCCTATGACGGCCGCCTGATGCCGGCCAATACCGCACTGATGATTATCGATATGCAGACCGATTTCTGCGGCAAGGGCGGTTATGTCGATGCGATGGGCTATGATCTGTCGCTGGTGCGCGCACCGATCGAACCCATCAAGCGTGTGCTGGCTGCCTTCCGGGCCGGAGGATATGGCGTTATCCATACCCGCGAGGGCCATCGTCCCGATCTTGCTGACCTGCCGGCCAACAAGCGCTGGCGCTCGCAGCGCATCAAGGCGGGGATTGGTGATCCCGGGCCATGTGGACGCATTCTGGTGCGTGGCGAACCCGGATGGGAGATCATCGAGGACCTCGCGCCGCGTCCCGGCGAACCTGTCATTGACAAGCCTGGCAAGGGCAGTTTCTGCGCGACGGATCTCGAATTGATTTTGAGGCAGCGAGGCATTGCCAATCTGGTACTCACCGGCATTACCACCGACGTGTGCGTCCACACGACGATGCGCGAGGCCAATGACCGGGGCTTTGAGTGCCTGCTGCTGGAGGATTGCTGCGGCGCGACTGATTACGGCAATCACCTCGCTGCTCTCAAAATGGTCAAAATGCAGGGCGGTGTTTTCGGTGCGGTGGCCACAGCCTCAGCTCTGATCGAGGCGCTGCCATGATGCAGATCCAGCAGTTGCAGCGCGCCCTGGCGCTTGAAACCATCGGCATGAGCAAGAATTTTGGCGCCCTGCAGGCCCTGGCCGATGTCTCGATCAAAGTCGCGCCCGGCTCATTTCACGCCTTGCTCGGCGAGAATGGCGCCGGCAAGTCAACCCTGGTCAAATGTATCATGGGCTTTTATGTGCCAACCTCAGGTGCCATTCTGCTCGACGGAATCGAAGCTGATCTTGGCACGCCGGCCCGTGCCGCGGCGCTTGGGCTAGGCATGGTCTATCAGCATTTCACGCTGGTTCCCTCATTGACCGGCGCGGAAAATCTGGTGATCTCGCGCGCCGATGTCGGTGCCATCATCGACTGGCGCGAAGAGACCAGGCGACTGGACGCCTTCATGGCGACCATGCCCTTCGAGGTCCCGCTGAATGTGCCGACCGGCCAGCTGGCGGCCGGGCAAAAGCAGAAACTCGAGATCCTGAAGCAGCTCTATCTTGGTCGCCGCTTGCTGATACTCGACGAACCGACGTCGGTGCTGACACCTGATGAGGCCAGAAGCGTGCTCGGGCTGCTGCGGCAGATGACCAGAATGGGAGACCTTACCGTCCTGATGATTTCGCACAAGTTCCACGAAGTGACTGCCTTTGCCGATGAGGTCAGCGTTCTGCGCAAGGGCAGCTTTGTGGGAAGTGGCAGGACGGCGGCACTCACGCCGGCCCAGATGGCGGCCATGATGATCGGCGATGCCAGGCTCGCTGTCATGGATCATCGCGCCAGCGTCGCGGCCGGGGCTGAGCCCGCGCTGCTGGTGCAAGGTGTGACCGCGCCCGACAAAACCGGCCTCAAGACGATTTCGATCGCTCATGTCGCTGTCAAGCCCGGCGAAATTGTCGGCATCGCCGGCATCGCCGGCAATGGGCAGAAGGAATTTCTAGAAATTCTGGCCGGCCAGCGCGAAATGTCGAGCGGCAGCATCTGCGTGCATGGGGCAGCGTATCATGCCACGCGTCTGGAAGCACGCCAGCGCCATGTCCGTTTCATCCCTGAAGAGCCGCTGCACAATGCCTGCGCTCCGAAAATGACGGTCGCCGAAAATCTGGCACTGCGGATTTTTGACACCAACGCGAAAGGCGAAAAACGTGTTTGGCTCAACCAGACGCGCCTGACCAGCCATGCGCGCCGCCTCGTCGAGGACTTCAATGTCAAGACCACTTCGCTTGCCAGTCCGATCAATACGCTCTCGGGCGGTAATGTCCAGCGCGCCACGCTGGCGCGCGAACTCACGGGCGAAGTTGATCTGCTGATTGTCGCAAATCCCTGTTTTGGCCTCGATTTCTCGGCGGTCGCGGAAATTCGGGCAAGGATCATGGCTGCCCGCAATGCCGGAACGGCGGTGCTGCTGGTCAGTGAGGATCTTGATGAATTGTTCGAGCTCTCCGACCGGATTCTGGTCATGTCGGGTGGGGAAATTGTCTTCGAGACACCGATTGCGGCAGCCGATGTCGCCACCATCGGCGCCCATATGGCAGGACACCACTGATGGCCAGTTTGGCAGCCAGACCCTTCGCCTTCCCCTTCGACAAGCGCCGCGCCGCGCTTTTGATCATCGACATGCAGCGCGATTTTCTCGAACATGGCGGCTTTGGCGAGGCCCTTGGCAATGACGTCACGCGGCTCGGGGTCATTGTCCCAGCGGTCGGGCGTTTGCTGCAGGCCTGGCGGGCACATGATCTGATGGTCATCCACACGATGGAATGTCACCGCGCCGATCTTTCTGATTTGCCGGCTGGCAAGCGCGACCGGGGGCAGCCAAAACTGCGCATCGGCGAGCCCGGGCCCATGGGCCGCATTCTGATAGCAGGCGAGGCTGGAACCGCCATAATCGCGCCCCTGGCGCCACGCATCGGTGAAATTGTCATTGAAAAGCCGGGCAAAGGCGCATTTTACGCCACTGCGCTCGGCGAGATCCTTGCCGGGCGCGGCATAACCCAACTTGTGCTGGCAGGTGTAACCACTGAAGTCTGTGTCCAGACGACCATGCGCGAGGCCAATGATCGTGGCTATGACTGCCTGCTCGTCGAGGACGCGACCGAGAGCTATTTTCCGGAATTCAAAGCTGCCACGCTGGACATGATCCGCGCCCAGGGCGCCATTGTCGGCTGGACAGCCCTTACCGATGATGTCTTGCGGGGGTTGGACAATGACTGAGCTCGTGATCCGCGGCTTGCTGGACGGTGCCTGGCGCCACCTCAGAAGCGAACCTTTCCTCGCAGGGGTCAGCGTGCGCTGGCTGCATCAAGGTGGCATGGGAGCCCCGAAAACAGCCATTCTGGAATATGCGCCGGGCGCACGGGCACCGCGCCATCGCCATGCCGGCCTCGAGACGATCATTGTCCTCGAGGGCGTCCAGAGCGACGAAAACGGCGAATATCCGGCGGGCAGCCTGGTTCTCAACCCGCCCGGCAGTGTCCATTCGGTATGGAGCGACAAAGGCTGCGCGGTCCTGATCCAATGGGATCTGCCGGTCGTGTTTCTCGAGGCGGAGGGGGAAGCGTGAGCGAGATATTCTTCGATCTGAAGCGGCTCAGCGCCGCCTATGCGGGGGGCCTGTCACCGCGCGAGGTGATCGAAACGGCGCTTGCACGACTCGCTGCCAGTGGCGATAACGGCATATTCATCCACGTCGCCGACAAGGCCGCCTTGCTTGATGAAGCTGAGGCCCTGGGGCGTCATGATCCTGCAAGGCCGCTCTGGGGCGTACCCTTCGCCGTCAAGGACAATATTGATGTGGCCGGCATGCCAACGACCGCGGCCTGCCCGCAATTTGCCTATCAGGCGGAGCGGGACGCCGTGGTCGTGGCGCGACTGCGTGCGGCCGGGGCCATTCCTCTCGGCAAAACCAATATGGATCAATTCGCAACCGGCCTTTCAGGCGTGCGCACGCCTTACCCTATCCCGGTCAATCCGATTGATTCCAGACTGGTGCCTGGCGGCTCCAGCTCGGGATCGGCGGTGGCGGTGGCGCGCGGCATTGTCAGCTTTGCCCTGGGAACGGACACCGCTGGTTCAGGACGGGTCCCGGCGGGGCTGAACAATATTGTCGGCCTGAAGCCGAGTTTCGGGGCCATTTCAACCACGGGGGTCGTGCCCGCCTGCCGCACCCTCGATTGTGTCACGCTTCTGGCCTTGACCGTGGACGATGCTTTCGCCGCTTTTGCCATCGCCGCAGATTATGACGACAGCGACAGCTATGCGCGGGCCTTTCGCCAGCAACCCTATCCCACGGAGGAATTGCGCCTGCGCGTTGGCGTCCCGCGCCGGCAGGATCGCAGGTTTTTTGGCGATAAGGCGATGGCCTCGTCTTTCGATCAGGCGCTGGTGCAGCTTCAGGAGATCGGCTGCACCTTGGTGGAACTGCCCTTCGCCGATTACTATGCGACTGCCGAATTGCTTTATGGCGCGGCATGGGCGGCTGAACGCTATAGCGCGATCAGGGATTTTTATGAGGCGCGGGCCGATGTGCTTCACCCTGTCGTGCACGAGATCTATGCCAAGGCCAGGGCCATGAGTGCGGCTGACGCATTTTCCGGGTTTTACAAATTGCAGGCCCACAAGCGCAACATCGGCCGGCTGATGGCAAGTTTTGATGTTTTATGCGTGCCAACCGCACCGATTCACGGCACGCTGGCAGACCTCGAGCGCGAGCCGGTTGCGGCCAATTCGCGCCTTGGCACCTATACCAATTTCGCCAATCTTCTCGACCTTTGCGCTGTTGCCGTGCCCGGCCCCTGGCGTAGCGACCATCTGCCCTTCAGCATCACGCTGCTCGCCGCAGCCGGAGGGGACGCGCGCATTGCCAGTTTGGCGCGGCGGTTCCATGCCGCCAGTGCCGTGTCGCTGGGCGCGACCGGCTGGCCGCAACCCGAAACGCCGCCCGCAACCCCCGAAGCTGATCCTGGCATTCCCTTGCTGGTGGTCGGAGCCCATATGTCGGGGATGCCGCTCAACAGCGAACTGCTGGCGCTGGGCGGCCGGTTTGAGCGCGAGGTCACGACGGCACCGCTTTATCGCCTCTATGCCTTGCGCGATCAGGTGCAACCCAAGCCAGGGCTGCTTCGCGTGGCTGCTGACGAGGGCTCTGCCATAGACGGCGAAATCTGGCGTCTGCCGGTGCAGGGGCTGGGAGAACTGACGGCGGCCGTTCCGGCTCCGCTGGGCATTGCAACAATCAAGCTGGCGGATGGCTCCAGCATAAAGGGCTTCGCCGTGGAAGCGGCCGGTATTCAAGGGGCAGCCGACATTTCCGCCTATGGCGGGTGGCGAGCCTATAGCCTGCAAACACAGCCCGTGTGAGGCAGGCGGGAGATGACGCCGCGCCAGGAGAGCGCCATCGCGGCCATCAGGCACGGACCTGCGCGGGAACGATTGATGGGCGACGCCTCTGCCGTGGCTCCAGGGCCATGGCTATATCAGGTCACCTGGCGCAAAGCGCCTTGGCAGGGATGCGCGAAGACCTAAAACCCTGCATAAATTTTTGGCAAGGGAGGCGCGTAACCGCCGACCCGCGACGTGGTGAGTTTCAGGGCCAGAAGACCCTCCATGGAGCATGGTGTCAAATCCCGTCGGAGGTGGCGCAAGCTGCACCTGGCGTTGGATGCCGACAGCGGCGACATCATCGCACATGTCATGACGGACCAGGAAGCCGGCGACGCCTCACAGGTCGAGCCGCTACTCGACCGGATTGAGATGCCGATCGGCCAGTTCACGGCCGATGGAGCCTATGACGGCAACCCTACCTGTGAGGTCGTCGCCAGGCACAGCGCCGACGCAGCGGTCGTCATCCCGCCACGCTCCAATGCGTTGGAGCGGCCCGACAGCCATCCCCCGAGCCAACAAGACCGTCATATCGCGGCGATCAACGCCGATGGAAGTATGAAGTGGCAGATCGCCACCAGCTACAAAAAACGCACACTGGTTGAGACCGCCATCGGTCGTTACAAATCGATCATTGGCCGCCGGTTGCGGGCGCGCTCATTCGCCGCGCAGCAGACGCAGGTCGCCATCGGCTGCGCCGTCCTCAATCGAATGCTCGCATGCGCACGCCCGAAATCCGTCCGTTGCAAAGCCGTTACCGCATAGCCACTGCATCATAGACAGAAATCCGTTCAGTCAGCGATCCATGCACCAACGCCACGTTCAACAGGGATTGGTCGGTTCCGAGCGTGAGCGCCGCGCCGAAGAGACCGACGATGACGGCGCCGGGCAAGCCCGCGCCCCTTCTGATAGGCCCGCAGGGCCGTGCTGACACCGGCGAAGAAGGGCAGTGCGAACACGGCGAGGTTGAACAGCAGCCAGCAGAAAAAACCAATGGCTGCGACGGACAGGATGATGCCGAGAATGATCATGGTGGGGGCTCCCGAAAGAAATGCTCTGACGGTTGCGCCTTCCACCACCACCACGGCGCAACACCGATCATAGCAAAAGATGAGACGCTGCGGGAGGGGAAACCGGCGAGGTTTCCACTTGCCGCGCGATGACCTTCGCGCCTCATGGCGCGAAGGGGTCGATTTCGCGGACGATCGCGGAAAGTTCGCCATCGTATTCACTAGCGGGCGCAACCGACAGCGTGCCGTCGCCGGCGCGGAAGATGACGATGACGGACAATCAGCGTAGCCGCGAGGCTGAAAGCGAAGGCGTGAGTGTCGTTGAGGGGCATCGATCCGGCTCCTGTTTCGAGCGGAGGACCATCCCCCGCTGACAGGCGCCCGATGTGTTCGGCCGTTGGCCGCAATCACCGCGCAGGCGAAGCCGAAGCGGCGGCACGCAGCGCGTAGTCCGACCCTTTACGGGTTGATGGCGTCAGGCCATCGGCTGAACCAAGGAATTGCGCTGATGAAGCGGGGGAGGTGCGTCGGAAACTGGACTAGTCCGTGTTTGGGACAAAGGAGCCATTCGCTGCGCCTTCTGTGAGGGACTGCTCCACAATCAGATCCGGACTTTCATGCGGCCCGGGAGTACGGGTTCATTTACGCCATGTTGCCGATGCAGTAAGCGTTGAGCCAAGGGCGCAGCTTTTTAGGCCGCGTGTGTTTTTATGTCGGTAGTTTTGACTTTGTCATTCGCCCATGCCCAAGGCATGAGTTCGTCGAGACGGGCGTTGGGCCAGCCGGAGGCGATTTTCTCGATGACGTCGGCA
>JAGXAM010000031.1 GCA_019075905.1 Hyphomicrobiales bacterium | reverse complement strand
ACATGACCGCCGAGGCCCAGCCTGCTGCCAGCACCGGGGATGATGTCGCCGTGCCGGACGAAGCGGCACCGGCACCGATGGAAGATACGGCGCTTGCCGAGGCGGCACGCGAGGCTGGCGAACCGGTGCGCAAGCGCCGCAGCCGCCGGGCCAGCAGCGATGAGACGCCGCCCGCCGAGGGCGCTGCCGATGCCGCCAAGCCAGAGGCACCGGCGCGCCGTCGGCGCGGTCGCAAGGCCGAGGTCAGCGAGGAGGCCGCGCCGGTTGCTGGCGTCGAGGCCGAAACCGTGACAGTGGCAGGAACCCCGGCAGCACCGGCGGAAGCGGCACCGGCCGAGGCGGCGCTGGCGCCGCAGCCCGCGGCCGAGGTCGCTGCGCGTCCGGAGCCTTTGCCTGAAGCGCCTCCTGGCCCGAAGCGCAGTGGCTGGTGGCAGAAAACCAAGGCCGTGCTGAGCGGCAACTGACCGGGATCTGAAGCCGGCCATGGCGCGCAAGCTCTGTATTGCGCGCATGGCTGGCTTTACCGGGTGAGGCCCCGGCCTATTTCAATGTCGGGCGGTTGCATCTAGGCAGGGACAGCAATTTTCGCGTCTTGAGCAAGGAAAACCCACCCGGCATGGCAACGCGTCCCATCATGCTCACGCCCCTGATCGTCGCGTGCGCGTTGTTCATGGAAAACCTCGACAGCACGGTGATCGCGACATCGCTGCCGGCTATCGCTCGAGACCTGCACCAGGATCCGATCTCGCTGAAACTGGCGCTGACGTCCTATTTGCTGGCGCTGGCGGTGTTTATCCCGGCGTCGGGCTGGGCGGCGGATCGCTTCGGCACGCGCACGGTGTTTCGCAGCGCCATTGTGGTGTTTACGCTGGGCTCGATCCTTTGCGGGCTCTCCAGCACCCTGCCGCAATTTGTGGCGGCGCGGATCGTGCAGGGCTGCGGAGGGGCGATGATGGTGCCGGTCGGCCGTCTTGTGATGCTGCGCTCGGTGCCGCGCTCGGAACTGGTGCGGGCCATGGCCTATCTCACCCTTCCGGCGCTGTTCGGGCCGGTGATCGGGCCGCCGCTCGGAGGCTTCATCACCACCTATTTCCAGTGGCGCTATATTTTTTGGATCAACATCCCCTTCGGGATTGTCGGCGTGATCCTGGCCTCCCTGTTCATCGAGAATATCCAGGCCAAGAGCCCGCCGCCGCTGGACACGATCGGCTTCGTGTTTTCAGGCTTCGGCCTGTCGCTGACGGTTTTTGGCATGACCATCGCCGGGCGCGGGTTTGTGCCGGCCTGGCTTGACCTGCTGATGTTGCTGGCCGGTGTGACGTCGCTGGCATTTTATGTGCGCCATGCCCGCCAGGTCGCTTATCCCCTGCTTGATCTGCGCCTGCTCGGGCATCGCACCTTCCGGGCCAGCCTTGTCGGCGGCTTTCTGTTCCGGCTTGGCATTGGCGCCATACCCTTTGTGCTGCCGCTGATGCTGCAGGTCGGCTTTGGCATGAACCCGTTTCAATCGGGCTCGCTGACCTTTGCCGCCGCGGCCGGTGCCATGATGATGAAGGCCACTGCGGCGCCGATCCTGAAACGCCTCGGCTTTCGCAAGGTGCTGGTCTATAATGCGCTGATCTGCTCGGCGTTTCTGGCTGCCAATGCAGCGCTCACGGCTTCGACTCCGGGCCTTGCCATTGTCGCGCTGCTGCTGACCGGCGGGTTTTTCCGGTCGCTGCAATTCACCTCGATCAATGTTCTGGCCTTTGCGGAAATTCCCGAGGCGGAGACCAGCCGGGCCACGTCCTTTACCGCCGTGGTCCAGCAACTGGCGGTCAGCACCGGCGTGGCGCTGGGGGCAGGGGTGATTGAGGTCAGCCAGTTCTGGCGCGGCGCCACCAATCTCACCATCACCGATTTTGCCACCGCCTTTATTGTGGTTTCGCTGGTGTCGGCAAGTTCAGTGCTGATGTTTCGCACCTTGCCGCAGGATGCGGGCGAACATCTGGCGGGCCGGGTCAAGCCGGCCTGATCAAGGCCGCGTGCGGCCCCTGAAGCCGGTGGCCAGCACATAAAGCTCGGCAGAATCGGCGCGGCTCGCCTTGGGCTTGACGTGGCGCACCAGCGCAAAATCGCGCTTGAGGCGGGTCAGCAACTGGCCTTCGGTGCCGCCCTGCAGCACTTTGGCGAGGAAAAAGCCACCCGTTTCCAGCACATCACAGGCAAAATCCGCCGCCATGTCGGCGAGCGCAACAATTCGTAGATGGTCGGTTTGGCGATGGCCAGTGGCATTGGCCGCCATATCCGAAATGACGCCATCGGCAAGGCTGCCGAGCATGGACTGCAGGCGCTGCGGGGCATCGGCGTCATTGAAATCCATGATTTGAAAATCTACACCCGGCACCGGTTCGATCGGCAGAAGATCGATCCCCACCACCTTGCCCTTGCCCGTCTCAACACCGCAACGCTTCGCTGCGACCTGCGACCAGCCGCCCGGCGCGGCACCAAGATCGACAATGCGCTGGCCGGGGCGCAGCAAATGGTAGCGCTCGTCCATTTCCAGCAGCTTGTAGGCGGCGCGTGAACGCCAGCCATCGCGCTTGGCCTGGGCAACATAGGGGTCGTTGAGCTGGCGCTGCAGCCAGCGCGTCGAGGAATTGCTGCGCCGCGCCGCGGTTTTCACGCGGGTCTTAAGCGAGCGTCCGCCCTCGCGCCCGGAACTGCCCGAACCTTGCGTGCTCATGATGAAACCGTCAATGGCTGCCCCAGACCTGATCGGCGCTCATCATCTGCATCAGCAGGCCTTCACGCAGGCCACGGTCGGCGATGCGCACGCGATCAGCCGGGAAGGCGCGGCGAATGGCTTCGAAAATCGCGCAGCCGGCCAGAACCAGATCGGCGCGTTCGCGGCCGATGCAGGCATGGGAGACGCGCTCGTGAAACGACATGGTGACGAGGCGGCGCATGACGACATCAACCTCGCGCCGCTCCATCCACAGGCCATCGACCCGGCGCCGGTCATAACGCGGCAGATCGAGGTGCAGGCCGGCGAGGGTGGTGACGGTGCCCGAAGTGCCCAGCAGGTGGAAATTGGCGCAACGCTGCTCGGCCCCGGCGCGTTTGGCAAAGGGCCGCAGGCGGCGCGCGACATGCTCGACCATTTCCTCAAACAGGTGCGATGTCACTTCAACGCCGCCGAATTGCTCGCACAGGGTGACGACGCCGAGCGGCAGCGAGGTCCAGAGGTTGACGCAGGCATTGCTGGCGCACAGGGGTTCGCGGCGCTTCTTGCTGCTGCGGGCTAGCCACACGACTTCGGTGGAGCCGCCGCCAATATCAAACAGCACGACTGCCTGGGCGTTCTGGTCGACGAGCTCGCAGCATCCGGCGGCAGCAAGCTGCGCCTCGGTGCCGTGATCAACGATTTCCAGCGCCATGCCGGTTTGCTTGCGCACGCGGGCGATGAATTCGCGGCCATTGCTGGCGCGCCGGCAGGCCTCGGTCGCCACCAGCCGCATGCGGCGCACGTGGCGGGACAAAATCTTGTCGCGACAGATTTCCAGCGCCGAAAGCGCCCGGTCCATGGCAGCCTCGCTGAGGGCGCCGGTCTGGGTCAGGCCTTCGCCAAGCCGGACGATACGCGAGAAAGCATCAACGACCCGCAGCGAGGGGCGGCCACCTTCAAGGGCAGGCCGGGCGATGAGCAGGCGGCAATTATTGGTTCCGAGATCCAGCGCGGCGTAATTGGGCATAGATGCCGCCCGCCCGCTTGATGCGCGCATGTCGCCATGCAGGTCAGCGCCGAACGACAGATTTTGTGAGGAAGCCAAAGCCGACGGCTGGGCCATCACCACCGGATCCAATGTGCTGTTACCTTTCCATCTACTCAAGACCAAGGATGTTTGTGTTCAAATTCAGAATTCAACCCTAACATATATGAGAATTTCATCACCATAGGCCAATGTCCACAAAAAAGCATCACAAGTCCCTGTTTTTTTCGAGGAGCCTTTGGCCAAGCCCCGGAACCGGCTGCACTTAGTGCCAATTGCATCCTTGTGATGTGTTGGGCTAGCTTCCCCGGCAAAGCACCAGGGGGAAATGCATGTCATCCTATGATCAGGGCCTGCCCAAGAATGCCGCGAATTTCCAGCCGCTGACGCCCCTCGGCTTTCTGGAAAGGGCGGCGCAGACCTTCCCGAACCGTATCGCCATCGTCCATGGCGCCCTGCGGCGGGATTATGCGACCTTCTATGCCCGCACCCGGCGGCTGGCCTCGGCGCTGGCCCGCCATGGCATCGGCCGCGGCGACACGGTCAGCGTCATGCTCGCCAATACGCCTGCTATGCTGGAATGCCATTATGGCGTGCCGATGTGCGGCGCGGTGCTGAATACCCTGAACACCAGGCTCGATGCCGCGATTCTCGCCTTCACGCTCGATCATGCCGAATCGAGGGTGCTGATCGTCGATCGCGAATATGCCGGCGTGATGTCCGCCGCGCTCAAGACCTGCAAGGTCAAGCCTTTGCTGATTTCCTATGACGATCCCGAATATGCTGGCGCCGGGGATGTGCTTGCCAGCCTTGATTACGAGGCGTTTCTGGCCGATGGTGACCCGGAATTTGTCTGGACGCCGCCGCGTGATGAATGGGATGCGATCACGCTGAATTACACTTCCGGCACCACCGGTGATCCCAAGGGCGTGGTTTATCACCATCGCGGTGCGCATCTGCTGGCCCTGGCCAATGTCGTGACCGGGAATTTGGGCCGGGCGCCGGTCTATCTATGGACGCTGCCGATGTTCCATTGCAACGGCTGGTGTTTCACCTGGACGCTGAGCGCCGTGGCGGGCACGCATGTGTGCCTGCGCCAGGTGCGGGCCGGGCTGATTTTTGAGCTCATCGCAAATCATGGCGTCACGCATATGTGCGGGGCTCCGATTGTCATGTCGACGCTGCTCAACGCGCCAGAGGCGGAAAAGCGGCCGCTGCCGCATCAGGTGGCCTTCTTCACCGCCGCCGCGCCGCCGCCGGAAGCGGTGCTGGGCGCCATGAAGGTGGCGGGATTCGAGGTCACGCATCTTTACGGGCTGACGGAATCCTATGGCCCAGCCGTGGTCAATGAATGGAACAGCGACTGGGACAAGCTTGATTCGGCCGCCCAGGCCGCCAAGAAATCACGTCAGGGCGTGCGCTATCCGGTGCTCGAAGGGCTGGATGTGATCGACCCCGAAACCATGCGGTCCATGCCGGCCGATGGCGAGAGCCTCGGCGAGGTGATGATGCGCGGCAATGTCATCATGAAGGGCTATTTCAAGAATGAGCCCGCGACCCTGCAGGCATTCGCCGGCGGATGGTTCCATACCGGCGATCTCGGCGTGCGCCATCCCGACGGTTATATCCAGCTGAAGGATCGCTCGAAGGACATCATCATTTCCGGCGGCGAGAATATTTCCTCCATCGAGGTGGAAGACGCGCTCTACAAGCACCCGGCGGTGGTTGCCGCTGCGGTGGTGGCACGGCCCGATGACAAATGGGGCGAGACGCCTTGCGCCTTCATCGAGCTGAAGCCGGGCGCCGAGGTCGATGCAGCGGCACTAACGGCATGGTGCCGGACGCATCTTGCCGCCTTCAAGGTGCCGCGCAGCTTCGTGTTCGAGCCGCTGCCGAAAACCTCGACCGGCAAGATCCAGAAATACGTGCTGCGGGCGCGCGCGAAAACGCTCTAGCGCCCGGGCCTATTTCAGCAGCACGTAAATATGCACTTTCAGTGACGGGTCGGCATTGTCCTTGGCGGTGTTCAGATATTCCTCGATGAACATGTTTCTGGTATCGAGGCCGCGGTCATCGAGCCAGGCGGTGAGCACTTCATAGGTGTCGTCAATGTCCTGATAGGCGCCGTCATGCGAGAAACGCACGGCCTTGCCGGCCGGGGTCTCGCCGGTCAAAAAGCCCTCAGGCAATTTCGTGCCTGCGGGCACCGGCGCGGTCAGGGGCAGCATGGCATTATAGGTATAACCATCATCGGATGTTGCCAGAAACACCATTTGCGGCGGGCTGGCGATGGCGAGGCCGGCGGCGTCAGCGGCGCTCTTGAGCCTGGCAGTGAGCGCCTGAATGGCCTGCAAGCCGCCATCCCAGCGGCCTTTGCCATGCAGGTAAAGCGCCGGATGCGCTACAAGCTGCATTTCCTGCGCCGAGGCAGCGGGGACATCCGGCTTGAAGTCATCGGGCTTGGCCTGAAACTTGTCAGCAGGCGGCGGCGGTGGTGCCGGGGTGGCGGGCTGCGCCAAAACCGGCATGACACACAAGGCGAGCGCAAGGCCTGTGACCAGGGCGCGGCGCCCGAAGTTCGGTGACAATGGACAATTCTGGAATTCAGCCATAATTCAAAACCCGTGCACGGTGGGCAAAGACACCCGGCCAGTCTATATCTAAAGGCAGAACCGCTTTTGAACAATGGTTGATGCGGGCAAGGTCATGATGCGAACACAGACGTCACCAGCTCCCTATCTTCGCATGAATGGCATCGGCAATGCCATTCTCGTGCTGGACCAGCGCCGGCTGCCGGCAAAAGTCGATGCGGCCATGGCGCGCGCGCTCCATGCCCGGCCGTCCTTGGCCTTTGACCAATTGATGGTGATCGAGCCGCCGCATCATGCGGAAACAGCCGCCTTTGTCGAGATTTTCAACAATGATGGCTCGCGCTCGGCGGCCTGCGGCAATGGCACGCGCTGCGTTGCCTTTGCGCTGCTGCGCGGTCAGGAAGCGACCGGGATCAGCGTTGAAACCGAGGCTGGCGTGCTGGAATGCTGGCGCGAGGGGGTGCAGAGATTTCGCGTGGATATGGGCGCGCCGCGCTTTGCCTGGCAGGATATTCCGCTGCGCCAGCCGGTGCCCGACACCGGGTCATTGCGGTTTGAGGGGTTCCCCGAACTCCCCGCCGCCGCGGTTCTGAGCATGGGCAATCCGCATGCGGTATTTTTTGTCGATGCGGCCTTGCAGGCGCGCCTGCCGGAATGGGGTGCGGCGCTGGAGCATTACCCCATGTTTCCCGAACGGGCCAATATTTCCTTTGCCGTGGTCGAGGCGCCGGATCGCATCCGGCTGCGGGTGTGGGAGCGCGGTGCCGGGCTGACGCTGGCCTGCGGTTCGGCCGCCTGCGCGACCATAGTGGCGGCGGCGCGGGCCGGCCATAGCGGACGTGCGGCCAGCGTGCATCTGCCGGGCGGGGTGCTGGATATGGCATGGCGCGCCGGGGATGATCATGTGCTGATGGCCGGTGCCGTCGAGCTCGAACATGAAGGCACGCTCGACCTTGCCGATTTTGCAGCAAAGACCGATGCCTGAGGGCGAAGCGTCGATCGAGGTCGTCACTTTCGGCTGCCGGCTTAACATTGTCGAGAGCGAGGCGATGCGCAGCGCGGCGCGCGCGGCCGGCGAGCGCGATCTCGTCATCATCAATTCCTGCGCGGTCACCGCCGGGGCGACGCGCGATGCCGGCCGGGCGGTGCGGCGGATCGCCCGCGAGCGGCCTGGTGCCTTCATCGCCGTCACCGGCTGTGCGGCGCAGACGGAACCGCAGCGCTTTCTCGCCATGCCCAGCGTTGACCGGGTGATCGCCAATGATGCCAAGACCTTGCCCGAAACATGGGCGCATTTGCGCTACAGCGACAGCGTCTGGATCGATGCCCCGCCGGGCGGGCACCGGCGGCGACGGGCCGAGACGCCGGAGGGTTTTGAGGGCCATACCCGCAGCTTCCTGCAAATCCAGAACGGCTGCGATCACAGCTGCACGTTCTGCATCATTCCGCGCGGGCGCGGGCCGTCACGTTCAAGCCTACCAGATGCGATCATCGCCGATGCGCGCCGGGCGGTGGCGCACGGCGCGGCAGAAATTGTGCTGACCGGCGTTGACCTGACATCATGGGGGCATGATCTGCCGGGCGGCCTGCGGCTCGGCGGGCTGGTGCAAGCGCTGCTCGACGCGGTGCCGGATCTGGCGCGGCTGCGGCTGTCATCGCTCGATTGCATTGAGATCGACGATGATTTGCTGGAAGCCATGGCCCATGAGCCGCGGCTGATGCCGCATGTGCACCTGTCGCTGCAGGCGGGTGATGACCTGATCCTGAAACGCATGAAGCGCCGGCATTCGCGGGCGCAGGCTATCGAATTATGCGCGCGGTTGCGGGCGCTGCGGCCCGATATGGCGCTGAGTGCCGATCTCATCGCCGGCTTTCCGACCGAGAGCGAGGCGATGTTTCAAAACACGCTGGCGCTGGTCGAGGACTGCGGCCTTGCGTCCCTGCACGTATTTCCCTTCTCGCCCCGGCCCGGCACGCCGGCGGCGCTGATGCCGGCGGTGCACCCTGAGGAGGTGCGCGAGCGGGCGCGGCGGCTGCGGGTCGCGGGTGATGCTGCTGCCGCCCGACACCGGCAGGCCCGCATCGGCACCAAAACGCTGTTACTGATGGAGCGCGGCGGGGTGGGGCGCATGCCGGATTTCACAAAGGTGCAGCTTGCCGGCCAGCAACCGGGCGCGCTGGTTCCTGCGCTTGTCACCCATGAAGCCGATGGCTTGCTCCATGGACAATGTGCGGATGTGCACGGGCGGCCTTGATCGACCGGGCATGATCTCGGCGCGAGAGCCAGGAACCCGTCCTGCGCGGGGCACGACGGGTTCTGCAACTGTGGCGATCGGCTCGGCGCGGCCGCCAAGCCTGGCGTTACATGGCGGGTTTCAGCCAGCCGGAAATTTCGCCGCCGGGATGCGCCGCGGTATGGACATTGTAATAGACCATGCCGTCAGCAATATCCTTGGCCACGGCTGCGGTGATCTTGGCCTTGCCCTTGAAGGGGCTGGAGGGGGCCATGGCCGGCACCAGCACGCCTGCCGCCGTTCCGGCTTTGGCCGGTCCGTGGAAATGCGCCATGGTCTGCGGGCCGGTCAGGCCCTTGTAGGTGCCATGCCAGTGCAGCATCATGGTTTTGGTATTGACGCGCACCTTGATTTCGCCGCTGCCCTTGGAATCATTGGGTGGCACGGCGTTTTTGCCTGAAAGCATGGCGGTGTAGTGCAACACCTTGGCTTCGGCGGCGGACATGCCGGTGAGGGCGCCAACCGCGATGGTGGCAGCAAGGACAAGGACAAGATAGCTTTTCTTCATGCAGGTTCTCCCTGTTAGCAAAGGACCCGGGCTTAAACTCACGCAATTTTGCGGCATTTCAAGGAAGCCTGCTGATCACGAATTCGTGATGACGAGCGCCGTATCGACACGGCCGCAGGCTGCGGCATGGGCCTGCATATGGGGGGGCAGCGGCGCTGTCACCGTAATGACCGGCTTGTTGGCGGAAAGCGGAATGCTGACCTCCCGGGCATGGAGATGCATCGGCGGCGCGCCGGGATTGCGGCCGGTGCCATAAACATTGTCGCCAAGGATCGGCCAGCCCATGGCGGCGCAATGCACGCGCAACTGGTGGGTGCGGCCGGTCTCGGGTTTCAGTTCGAGCAGTGCCAGGCCATCGCTGCGCCCGAGCACGCGCCAATGGGTCAGGGCCGGCAGGCCGGACGGGTCGACCTGCATCCACCAGCCGCGGCTGGCATCGAGCCGGCCGAGGGCAAGATCAATGCTGCCGCTCGCCTCCTGCGGCGCGCCCTCAACCACGGCGAGGTAGGTCTTGCTGACCTTGCCCTGTTTGAACAGCAGCCCGAGCTTTGCCAGCGCCTTGCGGTGACGCCCGAGCACCAGGCAGCCGGAGGTGTCGCGATCGAGGCGATGGGCCAGCGCCGGGTCACGCGGCAGGCCGAAGCGCAGGCCGGTAAACAGCGCTTCGAGGTTGGCGCCGCCCTTGGGGCCGCGATGCACGGCAATGCCAGCGGGCTTGTCGATCACCAGAATCAGGCCGTCGCGGTAAAGAATGCGGGCGGCAAGGTCTTCCGGTGTCATCGCGAACAGGCTATCTGGGGTCATGTCGCTGGCGTTCTGCGCGCGAAACCCGGAAGGGTCAAGACGCGCCGGGGCGCCACCAAGGGAGATAGTTGACGCATGAGCAAGGACGCCGAGCCCAAAAAGCCGGGCCTGTTTCGCCGGATGTTCGGCCGCGGCGTCGCCATCGAGGATGCCGGGCCAGCGACGGTTGAGGCGGCCGAAGCCCCTGAGACTGATGCGGCACAAGAGGTTGAAGTGACACAAGAGGTTGAGGCGCTGCCGGCGCAAGAGGTGGCGACGGCCAGCCCTGAGCCTGCCGGGGTGGCTGAGGCCGCGCCAGCGGCACCGGCGAGTCGTGTCAGGGTCTCGTGGTGGCAGCGGCTGCGCGGTGGCCTGTCGCGCTCGTCCTCGGCCATCACCCGCGGGATTGTCGATATTGTCACCAAGCGCAAGCTCGATGCCGAGGCGCTTGAGGAGCTTGAAGATGTGCTGATCCGCGCCGATCTCGGGGTCGATATGGCCCAGCGTATCAGTGCCGCGGTCGGCAAGGGGCGCTTTGACAAAAGCATCGCCCCCGAGGAGGTGCGCGCCATACTGGCGCAGGAGGTCGAGGCGGCGCTGGAGCCGGTCGCTAGGCCGCTGCTGATCGATGCCAACCAGAAGCCCTTTGTCATTCTGGTTGTCGGCGTCAATGGCTCAGGCAAGACCACGACCATCGGCAAGCTTGCCGGGCAATTGCACGGCGAAGGCCGCAAGGTGGTGCTGGCGGCGGGCGATACGTTCCGCGCCGCCGCCATCGAGCAATTGCATGTCTGGGGCACCCGCACCGGAGCGCAGGTGGTGGCCGGGGCGCAAGGCTCGGATGCTGCCAGCCTTGCCTTCGAGGCGATCAAGACCGCAGGCGAGGCCGGTGCCGATGTCATGATCATGGATACGGCCGGGCGGTTGCAAAACCGCAAGGAGCTGATGGACGAGCTTGAAAAAATCATCCGCGTCATGAAAAAGGCGCTTCCGGGTGCGCCTCATGCGGTTTTGCTGGTGCTGGACGCGACTGTGGGGCAGAACGCGCTCAGCCAGGTAGATATTTTCGGCAAGGTCGCCGGGGTTACCGGGCTGGTGATGACCAAGCTGGATGGCACGGCGCGCGGTGGCATTCTGGTGGCGCTGGCGGCCAAATATGCCCTGCCGGTGCATTTTATCGGAGTTGGCGAGACCATGGATGATCTCGAACCCTTCACTGCCCGCGATTTCGCCCGCGCCATTGCCGGTCTGGAGACTGATTGATGCCTGAAGCCGAAACCGCCACACCGAAACCGGCGCAGCCGCCGCTCCAGAAGCTGGCGCTGGAAATGGGGCCTCTGGTGCTGTTTTTCCTCAGCAATTACCGCTTCGGGCTCTATGCCGCGACCGCCGTGCTGATGGTTTCGGTGGTCACCGCCGTGCTGGCTTCTTACTATCTCACCCGCAAATGGCCGCTGATGCCGGTGGTGACGGCGGTGGCGGTGGTGCTGTTTGGCGGGCTGACGCTGTATTTCCACAACCCCACCTTCATCAAGATGAAGCCAACGATCATCAATATCATTTTCGGCTGCGCCCTTCTGGGGTCACTGGCGATGAACAAGCTGATCTTGCCGACCATTCTCGATCAGGCCTTCCATATTGATGAGGCTGGATGGCGCAAGCTCACCTTACGCTGGGGGTTGTTTTTCTTTTTTCTGGCCGCCCTCAACGAGTTGGTGTGGCGCACGCAAAGCGAGCAGTTCTGGGTTGCCTTCAAGGTTTGGGGAACCATGCCGATCACCATCGCCTTCATGGCGACGCAAATCCCGCTGCTGACCCGTCATGAAATCAAGTCCGTCAATGGAGACCAGGGATGAAGCGGCCGCGTCTTGAATCCGGGGCTGCGGGGGCGCTGGCGCCCTTGTGGCCGCGCTATGACCGCGCGCAGCTGAAAACCGGCATCGTGCATCTGGGGGTGGGGGCATTCCACCGCGCCCATCAGGCGGTCTATACCGACGGTGTGCTGGCGCGCGATCCGCGCTGGGGCATCGTGGGCGCGAGCCTGCGGGCGGCTGATACCAGGGACGCGCTGGCCCCGCAGCAGGGCCTCTACACCCTGAGCCTGCGCGATGGCGTCGGCGAGACGCTGCGCATCATCGGTTCGCTGCGCGAGGTGGTGGTAGCCCCCGAAGCGCCCGCCGGTCTGGTCGCGGCCATGGCGGCACCGGATGTGCGGATCGTGTCCCTGACGGTAACTGAAAAGGGCTATTGCCACGATCCGGCGACCGGGCGGCTGCATGAGCATCATCCTGATGTGCAGCATGACCTGGCCCATCCGGCGACGCCGCGCAGCGCGCCGGGCTTCATTCTCGCCGCCTTGCGGGCGCGGCGGGCGGCAGGGCTGGCACCGTTCAGCGTGCTTTGCTGCGACAATCTGCCGGCCAACGGGCACACGGTGCATCAGGTGCTGCAGGATCTGGCAAGCTTGCAGGGCGGCGACATGACGCGGTTCATCGCTGACGAGGTAGCCTGTCCCTCGACCATGGTTGACCGCATCGTGCCGGCGACGACGGATGAAGACCGTGCCCGCATCGCCGCAAGTCTGGGGTTTGAAGACGCCTGGCCGGTGGTGAGCGAGCCCTTCAGCCAATGGGTGGTCGAGGATCATTTCAACCATGGGCGGCCCGACTGGGCGGCCGAAGGGGCGCAATTCGTGCGTGATGTCGCGCCGTTCGAACTCGCCAAGCTGCGCCTGCTCAACGGCGCGCATTCGTCGCTGGCCTATCTGGGGTATCTTTCGGGCGACGAGACGGTGGCCGATGCCATGGCACGTCCGGCGATGGCACGCTTTGTTGCGCATCTCATGGAGCATGAGGTCTCGCCGACGCTTGCGGCCGGTCAGGGGCCCGATCTTGCCAGCTATCGCGCTGCCTTGCAGGCGCGCTTTGCCAATCCGGCCTTGCGCCACCGCACCTGGCAGATTGCCATGGACGGCTCGCAAAAATTGCCGCAGCGCCTGCTCGGCACCGTCCGCGACCGGCTGGCGGCGCAGGCACCGATCCCGGCGCTGGCGCTGGGGGTGGCGGCCTGGATGGCCTATGTCACCGGCATCGACCAGCAGGGCCGCGCCATTGATGTGCGCGATCCGTTGCGGGACGAGTTGCGCGCCCGTGCCGATGCAGCTGG
>JAGXAM010000020.1 GCA_019075905.1 Hyphomicrobiales bacterium | reverse complement strand
GTGCTGGCGACCTATGAAAAAACCGGGCAGATCAGCAATGTCGAGGCTTTGGCCTTCCACCGCGATCTTCTGGCCCGCGCACAGCCTGGCGAGATCGACCGGCGGGTGGTGGCGCGCATGCAGGCGGCCAGCGCCAGCCTTGCCATTGATTATCTTGCAACGCTGGCGGCACGACAGCGCCTTGTCGCCGCCACCAGGGCCGAATGGGGCGCAAGCCTCATTGCCATGCCGACCCTGCCGCTGGTCGCCCCGCTGATAGCCCCGCTCGAAGCCGATGATGACTTGTTCCGCAAGGTCAATCTGCTGACCCTGCGCAACACCATGCTCGGCAATTTCCTCGATGTCTGCGGCCTGTCGCTGCCGATGGGCCGCGATTCGCAGGGCCTGCCGGCGGGTTTCATGCTGTGCGCCGCCTCAGGAAATGATGATCACCTGCTGGCTGCCGGCCACAACATCGCCGCTGCTGTCGCAGCCTAAGCCGGGCCGGGCGCGTCGAAATCGGCCGGCGGCAGCGCCGCAATGGCATCGGAAGCATCCGAGGCGTATTGCCTCTTGGACATGACAAAGACGATGGCCGCGGTGCTGGCGATGAACAGCCATGGGCTGACGAACCAGCCGATATAGGCGAGCGCGAAGAAGAACGCCCGCTGCCCGCGCGAGAAATGCCGCGCCGCAGCTATATTCATCTGCGCCGTGCGCCAGGCGGTGATGCGCCGCCCGGCGACATCGGTGCTCTCCAGCGGCGGCGTTGCCCCCAACAGCACGGTCGCGAAATTGAACAGCCGGTAGGACCATGAGAATTTGAAAAACGCATAGCCGAAGATCGCCGCGATGCCGATGACCTTGAATTCCCAGAGGTCGCGGGTCGTCTCGGTCGCGAACGGCAGATCGTTGAACAATTTCAGCGCGCTGTCGGTGCTGCGCAACAATGCGGCCGCGGAACCGAAGGCAATCAGCGAGGTCGAGGCGAAAAACGCCGTGCCATTTTGCAGGCTGGCCATGATCGAGCTGTCGACGATGCGCACATCGCGGCGGCTCATCTCCTGCATCCACATGATCCGGTAATCATCGATGCGGCGGTTCAGGCCCTTGCCGCCGAGCAGCGCCTGTTCCACGACAATATGATAGGCCGCCCAGGCGAGGATAAAAAGCCCGAGGCTGAGATAATCAGCAGCGCTGAAGCCTGTCATGGATGCGTCATTCCTTCGTCTCACCGGTGCCACGCTGCCCGGCATGGCGCGAGGTCAGATTGATCGCTGGCGAATTTGGAACGCGCGGCCGCGCTTGTCCAGTCATCGCTCCCCTTGACGATGCAATGGGGCAGGGGTCACATATTGCGGGTTACGGAGGGTCGGCATGGTGCAGAATATCACCCTTGGCTATCGCGAGATGCTTGATGCGGCTTTGGCGCAAATCACCACGCTCTCGGCGCAGGAGGCCATGGCGCTGGCGCAGGAGGCCGGCGTGACCTTTGTCGACCTGCGCGATCCGCGCGAGCGCCAGCGCGAAGGCGTCATGCCCGGCGCTTTCAGTTGCCCGCGCGGCATGCTGGAATTCTGGATTGATCCGGCGAGCCCCTATCACAAGCCGCAATTTGCCGAAAACAAGCGCTTCGTGTTCTTTTGTGCCGGCGGCTGGCGCTCGGCGCTGGCCGCCGAAACCGCCCAGAAAATGGGCCTCCATCCGGTAGCCCACATAGACGGCGGCTTCAAAGCGTGGCGCGAGGCCGGCGGGCCGGTGGCCCTCGCCGACTAGCACGGGGTGGCAGGGTGCTGCACTAATTTTCTGTGCAGGACACCGGCAGCCGGGCGATATCGGCGGCGCGCCGTGCACATGCGGCTGCACTTCTGCTACACATGCTGGTCATGACGCAGCTCCCGCTTTTGCCTGATGCGCCGGCTGAGGCCCGGCCGACGCCGATGATGGCACAATATATCGAGATCAAGCTCGCCAATCGCGATTGCCTGCTGTTTTACCGCATGGGCGATTTCTACGAGCTGTTTTTCGAGGATGCCGAAATTGCCTCGCGGGCGCTCGGCATCGTCCTCACCAGGCGCGGCAAGCATCTGGGTGAGGACATCAGGATGTGCGGCGTGCCGATCGACCGCGCCGATGATTATTTGCAGCGCCTGATCGCCCTTGGCCATCGCGTCGCGGTCTGCGAACAGCTTGAGGACCCGGCTGAGGCCCGCAAGCGCGGCGCCAAGGCGGTGGTGCGCCGTGATGTGGTGCGGCTGGTGACGCCCGGCACCATCACCGAGGAGCAATTGCTCGATCCCGCCCGCGCCAATGTGCTGTGCGCGCTCGTGCGCGTCCGCGAGCCGGCGGGCACCCGCTATGGCCTTGCCGCGGCCGATATATCGACCGGCAATTTCACCTTGCGCGATGTGACTATGGCCGATCTCGCCGGGGCCCTGTCGCAGGTCGAGCCGCGCGAGATCATCTGCGCTGGCGCGCTTGCGCAGGACTTGCAGGAGCTGCTGGCGGCCACCGGTGCCGCCATGGCCCCGACCGCGCGTGACACCAGCGATCCGGTCAGCGCCGCGCGGCGGGTGGCGGAATTTTTCGGCGTCGCCACGCTCGATGGCTTTGGCGCCCTCAGCGCTGCCGAAATCACCGCCGCCGCGCAATTGTTGGCCTATATCGAACTGACCCAGCGCGGTGCCCGCCCGCGCCTTGCCATACCCGTCCGCTTCGAGAGCGGCCGGGCTCTGGACATCGATGCCGCGACCAGAGCCAATCTCGAACTGACCCGCACACTCGCCGGGCGGCGGGACGGCTCGCTGCTCGGCGTGCTCGATCAATGCGCCACGCCGTCCGGCAGCCGCCTGATGGCCGAGCGCCTGGCAAGCCCCTTGGCCGATGTCGCCGCCATCAGCGCCCGCCATGATACCATCGCCTATCTTCTGGCGCAGGACCGGCTGCGCGCTGCCCTCGTGCGGGCCCTGCGCGGCGTGCCGGATTTTGCCCGCGCCCTGCAGCGTCTGGCGCTCGGGCGCGCCGGGCCGCGCGATCTACTCGCTATGCGTGCCGCCATCGAGGCCGGTGCCGCCCTGGCCGGATTGCTCGCTGATCTGCCTGGCGAACTTGCCGAATTGCAAAGCCTGCATGCGGCGCTCGCCGCCGCGCCGCAGGCGCTGGCCGCCGAACTCGCCCTGGCGCTGGAAGAGCAACTGCCAGGCAAGACCCGCGATGGCGGCTTCATCCGCCGCAGTTTTGATGGCGATCTTGCCGCGGCGCTGCTGCTGCGCGATGATAGCCGCAAGGTCATTGCAGGACTGCAGGCGCGCTATATCGAGGCGACCGGCCTGCGCCAGCTCAAGATCAAGCACAACCACGTTCTTGGCTATTATGTCGAGGTGCCTCAGGTGCTGGCCGAGCGCATGACCCGCCCGCCCTTGTCCGACACTTTCATCCACCGCCAGACCATGGCCGATGCCATGCGCTTTTCCACCGTCGAACTCGGCGATCTCGATGCCCGCATCCGGGCAGCGGGCGAGGAGGCGCTGGCGCGCGAACTGGCTTTGTTCGAGGACTTTGCCGCCCGTCTGGTGGCCGAGGCCGAAAGCCTGTCGCGCCTTGCCGCCGCCCTGGCAACCCTGGATGTCAGCGTCACCCTGGCCGAAATCGCCCGCCGCGCCGGCCATGTCCGCCCGAAAATCGACGCTTCGCTTGCCTTTGCGATCAGCGGCGGCCGCCATCCCGTCGTCGAGGCGGCCCTGAAGCTTGAGGGCAGCGCCTTTGTCGCCAATGATTGCGCGCTTGCCGGTGATGACGGGCAGGAAACCAGGCTCGCCATTGTCACCGGCCCGAATATGGCCGGCAAATCCACCTTCCTGCGCCAGAATGCGCTGATCGTCGTGATGGCGCAGATGGGCGCTTTCGTGCCGGCGCGGGCCGCGCATATCGGCGTCGTTGACCGGCTGTTTTCGCGGGTCGGTGCGGCCGATGACCTGGCGCGCGGCCGCTCGACCTTCATGGTCGAGATGGTGGAAACCGCCGCCATCCTCAATCAGGCCGGGCCGCGCGCCCTGGTCATTCTCGATGAGATCGGCCGCGGCACGGCAACCTTCGATGGCCTGTCGATTGCCTGGGCGAGCATGGAGCACCTGCACGACACCAATGGGTCGCGCGCCTTGTTTGCCACGCATTTTCATGAGCTTACCGCGCTGGCCGCGCGTCTGCCCCGGCTCGTCAACCTGACGATGCGGGTCACCGATTTTGAAGGCGACGTGATTTTCCTGCATGAGGTCGCCCCCGGCGCCGCCGACCGCTCCTATGGGATCCAGGTCGCCAAGCGTGCCGGCCTGCCGGCAGGGGTGGTGGCGCGCGCCCGCGCCCTGCTGGCTGAAATGGAGGCGCAGGACCGCCGCAATGTGCCGCTGTTTGAAGGCACAGCCCCGCCCCCCGCGCCACAGGTTTCGGCTCTCGCCAAGCGGCTCAGGACGCTCGATCCTGACCAGCTCAGCCCGAAGCAGGCGCTGGAAGCCCTCTATGAAATCAAGCGTCTGAGCGAGGCCGAGGCCGGGCAGGGGCCATCGGCCGCTTGACAAGCGCCGCGCCGCTGCCCCTAATCTGCCGTCATCTGCTCAATCAGGAATCCCGCGCCATGCCCATGCAGGCCAGTGACATCGAATCCATGATCAAGACCGCCCTGCCGGATGCAACGGTCGAAATCCGCGACCTCGCCGGTGATGGCGATCATTACGCCGCCACCGTGATCTCCGAGAGTTTCCGCGGCAAAAGCCGGGTGCAGCAGCACCAGATCGTCTATGCCGCCCTCAAGGGGCAGATGGGTGGCGTGCTCCACGCCCTGGCCCTGCAAACCGGCGTGCCGTGAAAAGACAATAAACGCCGTCATCGCACACCAAACGCCGTCATTGCGAGCGCAGCGAAGCAACCCAGGGGATTGGCGCGATCCCCGCCACCCCGACAACCCAGCACCCACCAAGCAGCGCGCCACGAGCCCTCTGGTTTGCTTCGCTACGCTCGCAATGACGGTGGAGGGTGCTTTGCTATGCCCTGCCGCCTTATCTTGCCAGAAAGGCTGCGATGCGCGTCAGGGCTTTTTCTATGTTTTCGGTGGAATTGGCATAGGAGAGGCGGATGAAGCCTTCGCCGTAGACGCCGAAATCCGGCCCGCCAATGGTGGCGACACCGGCTTCTTCCAGCAGGGCCGAGGCCAGCGCCTTGGCCTTCCAGCCTGTCGCGGCAATATTGGGGAAGGCATAGAAGGCGCCGCGCGGGGTCGCCGCCCTGATATTGGGGATCTTGTTCAGGCCGGCCACCACTACCTTGCGGCGGGCATCAAAGGCCCGCACCATGGCCGCCACCTCGTCCTGCGGCCCGGTCAGCGCCGCAAGCCCGGCATATTGCGCCGCGGCATTGGTGCAGGAAAACGAGTTCACCGCCAGTTTGCGGGCATTTTCATAAAGCCCGGCCGGCCAGATCGACCAGCCCATGCGCCAGCCGGTCATGGCATAGGTTTTCGACCAGCCATTGAGCAGGATCAGCCGGTCGGCGATTTCCGGATAGGCGAGCAGGGTCTGATGGGCAAAGCCGTCATAGACCATCTGGTCGTAAATCTCGTCCGACATCAGCGCCACATGCGGAAAGCGCGCGAGGCCGGCCACCAGCTTGTCGATCTCCGCCTTCGGCGTCACGCCGCCCGTAGGGTTAGCGGGCGAATTGATGATCAGCAGCCGGGTCTGCGGGGTGATGAGCCCAAGCGTCTCTTCTGCCGAAAAGGCAAAGCCGTTCTCTTCACGAATCGGCACCGGAATGGGCCGCGCCCCGGTATATTCGATCATCGAGCGGTAAATCGGAAAGCCGGGATCGGGATAGAGAATATCAGCGCCCGGCTCGCCGAACATCAGGATCGCCATATACATGGTGACCTTGCCGCCGGGCACGATCATCACCCGCTCCGGCGAAACCTCGACCTGGAAGCGCTTGTGGACATCGGCCGCCACCGCCTCGCGCAGCGGCAAAATGCCGGTGGCCGGCGTATAGCCATGGTGGCCATCGCGCAGCGCCTTGATCGCCGCCTCGACAATATGTTCAGGCGTGCGGAAATCCGGTTGGCCAATGCCGAGATTGATGATGTCGCGGCCCTGTGCCGCCAGCGCCGTGGCGCGCGCCAGCACGGCAAAGGCATTTTCCTCGCCAATACGCGAGAAGGCGGAAACAGTGCGAAGCGACATGGCAGGCTCATCGTGGCGGGAAGTAGCCCCCATCTAACGCGCCGGACCGCCGGGCGCAAAGCAAAAAAGCGCATCGCGGCCGGATGTGCCGCGCCGCCCCGGCCCTCAGCCCGCAGGGTCCTCATCGCCGCCATTCAGCCGCATCACCCCGGCGCGCAGGCTTGCGGCCATATCGGCTGGCAGGCGCGCCAGCATGTCGCGCTCATAGGCCAGCGCCAGCCCCTCGATCTCGCCATAAAGCTGGCGGCCCCGGGCGGTCAGCGCCAGCATGACGAGGCGCCGGTCGCCGGCATCGACCTTTTTCGAGACAAGGCCTGCCCCTTCGAGGCGCTGCGCCGCCCGCGTCACCTTCGGCTTGTCCATATCGACCCGGGCAGCAATTTCGCGCACGGAAATGGCATTCTCGCGCGCCAGATGCGCGATCACCCGCCATTCTGGAATGGATATGCCGAAACGCTGCTGGTAAATCTGCGCGAGGCCGCGGCTCAGCCGCGCCGCCAGCACATTGAGCTGATAGGGCAGGAAGCATTCAAGATCGAGTTTGTCGCCGGTCGTCATGGAGGCAGCATAGCCATAAAACATTTCATTTGCAATGAAATGAAATTCGCGATAGGCACATGCCCATGAAGGGCGCCCGGCAGGATGGTGCGCCGCTTTACCGACCCAGGTTTTACGGACTCGTGTCATGAGCAAGCACCAGGACATCAGCGGGAACACCGGCACGAAAGCCGCCTATATGACCGGCTTTGCCAATCATTTTGCCACCGAGGCCTTGCCCGGTGCCCTGCCGGAGGGGCAAAATTCCCCGCAAGTCTGCGCTTACGGGCTTTATGCCGAGCAATTGTCCGGCTCGCCCTTCACGGCGCCGCGCGGCACCAATGCCCGCTCATGGCTCTACCGCATCCGCCCCTCGGTCCAGCATGTCGGTGATTTCAGCGAGATCGCGCTGCAAGGCTGGAAGAGCGCACCCCATGTCGTGCCGCATGGCCTGCCGCTCGGGCCCTTGCGCTGGGGGCCGGTGGCCATGCCGGACGAGCCCGTCACCTTCCTGACCGGCATGCGCACCATGACCACGGCCGGCGATGTTTTCTCGCAGGTCGGCATGGCCGCGCATGTTTATCTCGTCAACACGCCGATGAAGGACGAATATTTCTGGAATGCCGATGGTGAAATGCTGATCGTGCCGGAAATGGGAGCGCTGGAAATCGCCACTGAACTTGGCATGATTTTCGTGGCTCCCGGTGAAATCGCTGTCATTCCGCGCGGCGTCACCATCCGTGTCGCGCCGCATGGCGGCCCGTCACGCGGCTATGTCTGCGAATCCTACGGCGCGCCCTTCACCTTGCCGGAGCGTGGCCCGATCGGCGCCAATTGCCTTGCCAATGCCCGCGATTTCCAGACCCCGGTCGCAGCCTATGAGGATCGCGAGACGCCCTCGCGCGTCATCGTCAAATGGGGCGGAGCGTTCCACGCGACCAGCATCGGCCATTCGCCGCTCGATGTCGTGGCCTGGCACGGCAATTACGCCCCCTACAAATATGACCTGCGGCATTTCTCCCCGGTCGGGGCGCTGCTGTTCGACCACCCTGACCCCTCGATTTTCACCGTTTTGACCGCGCCCTCGGGCGAAGTCGGCACCGCCAATGTTGATTTCGTCATCTTCCCCGAGCGCTGGATGGTGGCCGAACATTCCTTCCGCCCGCCCTGGTATCACCGCAACATCATGTCCGAATTCATGGGCCTGATTTACGGGCGCTATGATGCCAAGGAGGAAGGCTTCGTGCCCGGCGGCATGAGCCTGCATAATTGCATGTTGCCGCACGGGCCGGATGCCACCGCTTTCAGCAAGGCCTCGACAACACCGCTGGCGCCTGTCAGGCTCAGCGACACGCTGGCCTTTATGTTCGAAACCAGATTGCCGCAGCAACTCACGGAATTTGCAGCAAAGATGCCGAATATTGACCGCGATTATCCGCATTGCTGGAAGGGCTTGCGCAAGCATTTTGATCCCGCCCGCCGCAGCGGTATCGTCATATGAAACTCGCCACCCTGGACAATGGCAGCCGCGATGGCTGTCTCGTCGTCGTCACCCGCGATTTGTCGCGCTGTGCTGCTGCCGATGCCATAGCCTTGAACTTGCAGGCGGCGCTCGATGGCTGGCATGAGGCGCGCCCGGCGCTGGAGGCTCTGGCCGACAAGCTTGAGCGCGGCGCCATCGCCGGCGCAACCTTCGATCAGGCCACGGCGCGTTCGCCGCTGCCGCGCGCCTATCAATGGGCGGATGGTTCGGCCTATGTCAATCATGTCGCGCTGGTGCGCCAGGCCCGCGGCGCCGAAATGCCGCCGGCCTTCTGGACCGACCCGCTGATCTACCAGGGCGGCTCTGACACATTCCTTGGCCCGCATCAGCCGATCACGCTCGCCTCGGAGGACTACGGCATTGATATGGAGGGGGAAATCGCCGTGATCACCGGCGATGTGCCCATGGCCGCGAGCCGCGGGCAGGCGGAAAGTGAAATCCGACTGGTCATGCTGGCCAATGACGTATCGCTGCGCAACCTCATTCCGGCGGAACTCGCCAAGGGTTTCGGCTTTTTTCAGTCCAAGCCCTCGACTGCCTTTTCGCCGGTCGCGGTCACGCCCGATGAACTGGGTGCCAACTGGGATGGCGCGAGGCTGCATCTGCCATTGCTTGTTGATCTCAATGGTGTGCCGTTCGGGCGCCCCGAGGCCGGCATCGACATGACTTTCGGCTTTCCTGATCTCATCGTCCATGCCGCCAGAACCCGCGCCCTTGGCGCTGGCACCATCATCGGCTCCGGCACGATTTCTAACCGTGGGCCCGATGGCGGGCCGGGCCGCACGCTGGCCGAGGGCGGGGTCGGCTATTCCTGCCTTGCTGAATTGCGCACCATCGAAACCATAAAATACGGCGCCCCGCGCACGCCCTTCATGCATTTTGGCGACGAGGTTCGCCTTGAAATGCTGGACAGGGCAGGAAATTCCATTTTTGGCAGCATCCGGCAAAAGGTTGCGCGTCTAATTTAGCGAGGAGCACGTAATGGCAAAGGGCTTCGCCTCCACCGGCGATATGGCGGCAAAGAAAGTTTCCTTCACCGAGGTTGGCGAGGGCCTGTGGGCCTTCACCGCCGAGGGCGATCCCAACACCGGCGTGATCATCGGCGATGACGCGGTCATGGTGGTGGATGCGCAGGCCACCCCGGTCATGGCCGGTCAGGTGCTGGCCGAGATCCGCAAGGTCACCGACAAGCCGGTCAAGCATGTGGTGCTGACGCATTATCACGCCGTGCGGGTGCTGGGCGCATCCGGCTATGGCGCCTCGGAAATCATCGCCTCCGACATCTGCCGCTCCATGATCGCCGAGCGCGGGCAGGAGGACTGGGACAGTGAATTTGCCCGCTTTCCGCGCCTGTTTCAGGCTGCCGACAGCATTCCCGGCCTCACCTGGCCGACCATGACCTTCAAGGGCCGCATGAGCGTCTATCTGGGGCAGCGGCGGGTTGATCTCATGCATCTTGGCCGCGCCCATACGGCTGGCGACATTGTTGCCTTCGTGCCCGATGCTGGGGTGATGTTTTCCGGCGATATCGTCGAATATCATTCGGCCTGCTATTGCGGCGACGCGCATTTTGGCGACTGGCCGCAAACGCTCGATGCCATCGCCGCCTTCAACCCCGAGGCGCTGGCGCCGGGCCGGGGCGGGGCGCTGGTCGGCAAGGCCAAAGTGCGCGAGGCGCTCGATCTCACAAGGGCCTTTCTCAAGGGCATTTATGAACCCGCCGCCCATGTGGCGCTGCGCGGCGGCTCGCTGAAACAGGCGATGCTGGCGGTGCGCGCCGCCTGTGACCAGCGCTTCGGCACTTATGCCATTTACGAGCATTGCCTGCCCTTCAATGTCGCCCGCGCCTATGACGAGGCCCGCGGCATCGACCATCCGCGCATCTGGACGGCGGAGCGCGACAAGGCCATGTGGGAGGCCTTGCAGGGCTGAGGCCCGCCCTTGCCAACCCAACCCCGAACGGCGCCAGCGCAATCATGACCAGCTTCTCGCATCCCCCCTTCGCCTACCGTACCCCGCCCGAAATTTCCGGCGCAAAGCCGCGCCCGGCACTGGTCATCATCGTCGGCGCCGGGCCGATTGGCCTTGCCGCAGCCATTGATCTCGCCCTGCATGGCGTGGCCTCGATCGTGCTCGATGACAATGATGTGGTGTCGGTCGGCAGCCGGGCGATTTGCTGGGCCAAGCGCAGCCTGGAGATTTTCGACCGGCTCGGCGTGGCCGATGCCATGGTTGCCCGCGGCGTCACCTGGCAGGTCGGCCGGGTCTATCGCGGCCAGACCGAGCTTTATAATTTTGACCTGCTGCCCGAACCCGGCCACAAAATGCCGGCCTTCATCAACCTGCAGCAATATCATGTCGAAATGGCGCTGGTGCAGCGCACGAAGGATTTCCCCGATCTCATTGATCTAAGATGGAAAAACAAGGTTATAAATCTCAGTCAGACGGAGGCAGGGGCCAAAGTTGCGGTCGAGACACCGGACGGCACCTACGAGCTTGCCGCCGACTGGCTGATCGCCTGCGACGGCGCCCGTTCGCCGCTGCGCGACATGATGGGCCTGAAGCTCGAGGGCAGGGCTTTTGAGGAAAGTTTTCTCATCATTGACGTTGAAATGAGCGCAGCTTTTCCAGCCGAGCGCTTGTTCTGGTTCGATCCCCATTTTCACAGCGGACAATCGGCGCTGCTTCACAAGCAGCCCGAGGACATCTGGCGGCTGGATCTGCAATTGGGCGCGAATGCCGACATGATCGTCGAGCGCGATCCCCGCAAGGTCATCGCTCGCGTCAGGGCCGTGGTTGGGGAGCGGCCTTTCAGGATCGATTGGGTTTCTCCTTATCGCTTCCAGTGCCGCCGCCTCGAGCATTTTGTCCATGACAGGGTGATTTTCGCCGGCGACAGCGCGCATGTGGTCTCGCCCTTCGGCGCGCGCGGCGGCAATGGCGGCATTCAGGATGTCGATAATCTGTGCTGGAAACTGGCCTGCGTTATCAAGGGCGCGGCACCATCGACGCTGCTCGCCTCATATGACGAGGAGCGGGTCTTTGCCGCCGACGAAAATATCCGCCATTCGGCGCAGGCGACGAGCTTCATGACCCCGCAGGGCGAGGGCGCCCAGGCCTTGCGCGATGCGGCGCTGGATCTTGCTGGTGCTGCTGCTTTCGGGCGCCGCTATGTCAATTCCGGGCGGCTTTCGGCTCCCTGTTCGCTGGCCGGCCAGAGCTTGCAAACCCCGGCGGAAGGCGAGGGCGGTGTCGCCCCCGGCCTCGCTTGTCCCGATGCGCCCTTGCGCCGGCCTGATGGCGCCATGACCTGGCTGCTGGCGCATCTTGGCGGCAGCTTCAAACTGCTGGCCGGCACCGGTGCCGTCGTCCCCGACGGGACCGGGCTCGAAGTGGTGCGGATCGGCGAAGATTTCAGCGATGCCGAGGGCTTGTTTGCCGCGCGCTACGGCGTCGGCCTCGTCTATCTGATCCGCCCTGACCAGCATGTGGCGGCCCGGTTCATCGCGCCGACCAGCGATGCCATCCTTGCCGCCCTGGCGCGCGCTATGGGGCATGGGCAGGCCGAGCCGGTGCCGCAAGCCGCCGCGCCGCGCCCCGATGTCACCAGCGACCGCCTGTTGCAGCGCGCCGATGATGTCTATGCCGCGCTCATCAATGCGCTCGCCGATAAAACGCCGCAGGAGGCGACGAGCCTGCTCGCCCGCACCACGCTGGCGCTGGCCAATCTCACAGGCGATGCCGACGCCGCCATTGCTGCCATCGATCTTGCCGCCGCGATCAAGCCTGCGCAAAAATCCAGGGCGTGAACGCGGGCGCGCCGTGCGACGGCTGGCGCAAGGCCCGGCTTTGATGGCACAAGGGGGCACCACGCCGGAGGAACCCATGCCCGCCATAGCCGCAGCGCCCGCCCCATGACCCATGCCGCCGCCAACCCGCGCCCGCTGCACGGCGTGCGTATCATCGAGTTTTCCGGCATCGGCCCCGGCCCCTTTGCCGGCATGCTGCTCGCCGATATGGGCGCGCAAATCCTCTCGCTCGAACGCCCGCAGCCCAGCGAATTCGTGCCGGGCCCGGTGCTGTCGCGCGGCAAGATCCGCCTTGGCGTCGATCTGCGTGATCCCGCCAGCAAGGCGCAGGTGCTGGAGCTGCTGACCCATGCCGATGCCTTGATCGAGGGCTTCCGCCCCGGCGTGATGGAGCGGCTCGGCCTTGGCCCGGACGTCGTTCTGGCGCACAATCGGCGCCTCGTCTATGGCCGCATGACCGGCTGGGGCCAGAGCGGCCCGCTCGCCACCGCCGCCGGCCACGACATCAATTATATCGCGCTTTCCGGCGCGCTGGCGGCCATGGGCCCGCCGGAGCAGCCGCTGGTGCCGCTCAACCTGCTTGGCGATTTTGGCGGCGGCTCGCTTTATCTCGTCTCCGGTCTGCTGGCGGCCATGCTCTCTGCCCGCATCACCGGCGTGGGGCAGGTGGTCGATGCCGCCATCGTCGATGGTGCCGCCTCGCTGATGGCGCTCGCCAGCGAGCTTGTTGCCGCCGGACGCTGGCAGGAACGCCGTGGCCGCAATTTCCTCGATGGCAGCGCACCCTTTTACCGCTGCTATCGCTGCGCCGATGGCGAATTTATAGCTATTGGCGCCCTCGAACAGCGCTTTTATGACGAATTGTGCCGCCGCATCGGCCTCGATTCTGCCGCCAGCGCCCGCCGCCACGACCCTGCGGTCTGGCCGGAACTCACCGAGCGCTTTGCCGCGATTTTCGCCAGCCAGACCCGCGCCCATTGGTGTGCGCTGCTGGAAGGCACGGACGCCTGCTTCGCGCCGGTGCTGACGATGCACGAGGCGGCCCGTCATCCGCATATGGCCGCACGCCAGACATGGCGAAAGACAGCGGCCGGCCTTGAACCGGCACCGGCGCCGCGGTTTTCCGCCGCCCATGCCGCCTCGGAGCCGCCGCCTGAGGCTAGCCTCGCCGAATGGGCCGCGCGCTGGGCCGCAACCGCCCGCCAGCTGTCCTGATGCCCTATAGGGCGCATTCCCTGGCGCTGGCGGCGATATTTCCTCGTAAGGCCTCCCCCGCGCGCCCTCCGCGCACTGGACTCCGGCAAAAAATCTGCGCACACTTGCCTCATTAACGGATCCGGCACACCGGACGGGGCGCCATGAGCGCCCGAAATCCTGAGGGGGGATATCATGAGCAGCAGTTCAGCGGTCGGCGATGGCGAGGTAGCGCGTTCCCGGCCATCCAACGGCCTGGTGGTGGCGACGGTCGCTGGCAATGCCCTCGAATTTTACGATTTCATCAGCTACATCTTCTTCACGCCCGCCATTGCCGCCGCCTTCTTTCCGCAGGGCGACAAGCTCGCCGGCCTCCTGTCGGCGCTGGCGGTGTTTGGTGTCGGCTTCTTCTTCCGCCCGGTCGGCGGCCTGATCATCGGGCGCTATGCCGACAGGGCCGGTCGACGCCCGGCGATGATCCTCACCATTTCGCTGATCACGCTCGGCACGCTCGGCATCGTGCTGACACCGGGCTACAAGAGCATCGGCCTTCTCGCCCCGGTGCTGGTGGTTTTCTGGCGCTGCGTCCAGGGCTTTGCAATTGGCGGCGATGTCGGCCCGGCCACGGCCTATCTCGTTGAAATCGCGCCCGACAAGCAACGCGGCCTGTTCGGCTCCTGGCAGATCGCCAGCCAGGGCGTCGCCTCCATCATCACCGGCATTGTCGCGATCGTGCTGACCATGGCGCTCGGGCCCGCCACCATGGCTGCCTGGGGCTGGCGACTGGTGTTCCTCGTCGGCCTGGCGCTGGTTCCGGTGGCGCTCTATCTGCGCTCCAACATGCCGGAAACCCTTGGCACCGGCGGTGCCCATGGCATTAAAGCTGCATCCCTGACCGATGATCCAATGCTGCTGCTGAAAGCACTGCTGCTGGTCATGGGCGGCACCGTCGCGACCTATGTCGCGACTTTCATGCCGATCTATGCCGTCACCGTGCTGCATTATCCCCCGACCATCATTTTCCCGGATGTGGTCGTGCTCGGCCTCAGCGTCATGATCGGCGGGCTGGTCGGTGGTGCCCTGTCCGACCGGTTCGGGCGCCGTACCATGATGATCCTGCCCTATATGCTGCTTTGGCTGACGGTTTATTATGTGGTCTACCGCGTCAACACCGTGCACCAGCTCTGGGTGGTCTTTGCCGGCACGGCATGGATCGGCGCGTTGGTGTCGATGAGCGCCGGGGCCTCGCTGACTCTGGTGCCCGAAATCATTCCGGCCCGCATCCGCGCCTTCGGCATGTCGCTGATCTATTCGCTCGGCGTCGCGGTTTTTGGTGGCACCACTCCTTTTGTCGTGCAGTTTCTGGCCGGAGTCACTCATAATTCCATGATCGCGCCGATCTATGTGATGGTGATCGGTGCCCTCGCCATGCTAGCCATGTTCATGATGCCGGAGCGCAGCGGCCAGCCGATCGACCGCGGCTGAGCCCGCCTTGCCGCGGCGGGTCTGCCATGCGCGCCCGCCGATGAAATTCATTCGACAAGCACGTTGCTTGCGCCTATATTTACCGACGTTCCAGGGGGAGCGCCGCATATCTGCGGGGCTGAGATGGCCACAGGGCCGAACCCTTTGAACCTGATCCGGGTCATGCCGGCGAAGGGATGGATGTTGGGGCGCCCCGGGTGCCGGCCGTTTCCACCCCCTGCGTTCGTGACCCGCCGCCAAAAAGGGTCGCGCCATGAACAAGCACGTCAATAAAAATCTCAAGGGCCAGGAATCCGCCGCTCCTCACGAGGTCACCACCGGGCCGATTGCCGGTTCCACCAAGATTTACTGTGAGTTTGCCGGGCTGGCGGGCGTCGGCGTGCCCTTGCGCGAAATCGCCCTCAGCGATGCCAGCGAGCCGGCGCTGCGGGTCTACGATCCTTCCGGCCCCTATACCGAGGCCGGCTTCCGGCCCGATCTCAACGCCGGTCTTGCCGGTATCCGCGAGCCCTGGGTGGCAGCGCGCGGCCTTGACACCATCGCCGGGCGCCTGATCAAGCCCGAGGACAATGGTGGTGCCAGCGGCGAAAGGCTCGCGCCGCTCTGCCCGGCCCAGCGCCCGCTGCGCGCTGCCCGCGACGGCCAGATGGTGACGCAATATGAATTTGCCCGCGCCGGCATCATCACCCCCGAGATGATTTATGTCGCCCATCGCGAGAATTGCGGCCGCACCGCCGCGCTGGAAGGCGCCGGGGCTGCCATCGCCGATGGCGAGAGCTTTGGCGCCGCCATCCCGGCCCATATCACGCCGGAATTCGTGCGCAGCGAGATCGCGCTCGGCCGCGCCATCATTCCGGCCAATATCAACCATCTTGAGCTGGAGCCGATGATCATTGGCCGCAATTTCCTTGTGAAGGTCAATGCCAATATCGGCAATTCGGCGGTGAGTTCGGGCGTGGCCGAGGAGGTCGAGAAACTGGTCTGGGCGATCCGCTGGGGCGCCGATACAGTGATGGACCTGTCTACCGGCCGCAACATCCACAATATCCGCTCGTGGATCCTGCGCAATTCGCCGGTGCCGATCGGCACCGTGCCGATCTATCAGGCGCTTGAGAAAGTCGGCGGCGATCCTCTGAAGCTCGATTGGGAAGTGTTCAAGGACACGCTGGTCGAGCAGGCCGAGCAGGGCGTCGATTATTTCACCATCCATGCCGGCGTCCGGCTCGCCCATGTGCCGCTGACCGCGCGGCGCGTCACCGGCATTGTCTCGCGCGGCGGCTCGATCATGGCGCGCTGGTGCCTTGCCGGCCATCGCGAGAGCTTCCTCTACGAGCATTTCGGCGACATTTGCGACATCATGCGCAAATATGACGTGTCCTTCTCGCTGGGCGATGGTCTGCGCCCCGGGTCGATTGCCGATGCCAATGATGCCGCGCAATTTGCCGAACTGGAGACGCTCGGCGAATTGACCAGGGTGGCCTGGGACAAGGGCTGCCAGGTGATGATCGAGGGGCCCGGCCATGTGCCGATGCACAAGATCAAGGTCAATATGACCAAGCAGCTCAAGGAATGCGGCGAGGCGCCCTTCTATACGCTCGGGCCGCTGACCACCGACATTGCCCCGGGCTATGATCACATCACCTCCGGCATTGGCGCGGCGATGATCGGCTGGTTCGGCACCGCCATGCTCTGCTATGTCACGCCCAAGGAGCATCTCGGCCTGCCGGATCGCGATGACGTCAAAACCGGCGTCATCACCTATCGCATCGCTGCCCATGCCGCCGATCTCGCCAAGGGCCATCCTGCCGCGCAATTGCGCGACGATGCCCTGAGCCGGGCACGCTTCGATTTCCGCTGGCAGGACCAGTTCAACATCGGGCTCGATCCTGACACCGCCCGCCGCTTCCATGATGAAACCCTGCCGAAAGAAGCCCACAAGGTCGCGCATTTCTGTTCGATGTGCGGGCCGAAATTCTGCTCCATGCAAATCACCCGCGACCTGCGGGTTGAGGCGGCGGCCATGGCCGGCATGGCGGAAAAATCAAAGGAATTCGTCGCCCAGGGCGGCGCGCTTTATGTCGAGGCGGGAAACTAGCGCCATGGCCCGGCAGGGACGAAACGCGATGAAGGTTCGCGTCCTTGGGGCCGGCGTTGCCGGCCTCGTGGCGGCCACCGAGCTCGCGCGCCACGGCGCCGATGTCGAGCTGGTGGATCGCGCGCCAGCCCTCGGCGTCGAAGCCTGCGCCTGGTGCGCCGGCGGCATGCTGGCGCCCTGGTGCGAGGGCGAAAGCGCTGAGGCCTTTGTCGTCGAAAACGGCCAGAAGGCGCTGGCCTGGTGGCGCGAGCACAGTTCCTCCTTCGTGCAGAACGGCACGCTGGTGCTGGCCAGTCGCCGCGATCAGGGCGAACTCACCCGCTTTGCCCGCATGAGCGAAAACCATGAGCCATGCGAGGCCAGCGCCCTCGTCGGGCTTGAGCCCGACCTTGGCGAGCGCTTCGAGCGGGCGCTGTTTTTCGCTGGGGAGGCGCATGTCGACCCGCGTCTGGCGCTTCAGCATCTTGCCGATGCTTTGGTGGCGGAGGGGGCGAGCCTGCGCTTCGGCGAGGCCATGACCCCGCAGGAGGCTGAAAAAAATGTTGATCTCGTCATTGATTGTCGCGGCTTTGCCGCGCGCGACCAGGTGTCGGGGCTGCGCGGCGTGCGCGGCGAAATGATGATCGTGCGCTGTCCCGGCTTCGCGCTGGCCCGTTCCGTGCGGCTCCTGCATCCGCGCTGGCCGCTCTACGTCGTGCCGCGTGCCGACCATGTGTTCATGCTCGGCGCCACCATGATCGAGAGCGAGCATCATGGCCCGGTGACCCTGCGCTCGGCCGGCGAATTGATCGAGGCCGCACAGGCGCTGCATCCGGCGTTCAACGAGGCGGAAATTCTCGAATTGCGCGCCGATGTGCGCCCGGCCTTTGCCGATAATTTGCCGCGCGTCGAACGCCGGGGCAAGACCATCTCGATCAATGGCCTTTACCGGCACGGTTTCCTGCTTTCGCCCTGGTGTGCCGATGAGGCGGTGCGGCTGGCCGGGCTGAGCCCGCAAGCCTTTGGCGCCCCGGCCGGGGAACTGGTGGCCTGACGTGCGCATCACCCTCAATGGCGTCAGCGAGGATTGCGCGGCGACAACGCTGGCAGAGCTTTTGCAAAACCTTGGCCTCGCCAATGATGCCATTGCCACCGCCCTCAACGGCACCTTCATCCGCCGCGACCAGCGCCCGGCCACGCCGCTGCACGAGGGCGATGCCGTGGAAATCGTGGCACCCATGCAGGGAGGTTAAGCCGTGACCATGACCCGCCCCCCGGGCGAGGCGCCCTTGCGCCTCTATGACCAGACCTTTGCCTCGCGCCTGCTGCTCGGCACGGCGCGCTATCCTTCACCCGCGGTGCTGGCTGCGGCGGTCAGCGCCGCCAGGGCCGGGATCGTCACCGTGTCGCTGCGCCGCGAACAGGCGAGCCTGCGCTCCGGCCAGGCGTTTTTCGAGCTGTTGCGCGGCCTCAACGTCAAGCTGTTGCCCAATACCGCTGATTGCCATTCCGTCAAGGAAGCGGTGACGACCGCGCATATGGCCCGCGAATTGTTCCAGACCAACTGGATCAAGCTCGAAGTCATCGGCAATGCCGAAACCCTGCAGCCCGATATTTTCGGGCTGGTCGAGGCCGCCCGGATCCTGTGCGCCGATGGCTTTGCAGTATTCCCCTATATGACCGAAGACCTCGTTCTGGCCGAACGGCTGCTGGCGGTCGGCTGCAAGGTGCTGATGCCCTGGGGCGCGCCGATCGGCTCGGGCAGGGGCCTCAACAACAGTTACGGCCTGCGCACCTTGCGTGCCTGGTTTCCCGATGTGCCGCTGATCGTCGATGCCGGGCTGGGCCTGCCGTCCCATGCCGCTGCGGCCATGGAGCTTGGCTATGACGCCTGCCTGCTCAACACCGCCGTCGCCAGGGCCGGCGATCCGGCGAAAATGGCCACGGCCTTTGCCGCCGCCATAGCCGCCGGGCGTCTCGCCTATGAGGCCCGGCCTATGGAGCCGCGCGATTTTGCCGAACCCTCGACCCCCCAGACCGGCAAGGCGAAACTGGCATGAAGCTCGATCCATTTTATCCGATCGTCGATACGCTTGACTGGATCAAGCGCCTCGCGCCTTGCGGGATTCGCCTGATTCAATTGCGCAACAAATCCCTGCAAGGTGCTCGTTTGACTCGCGAAATTGCCGAGGCCGCCGCCTTTTGCAAGGCGCAGGCCATCACCCTCGTCGTCAATGATTTCTGGCAGGAAGCCATTGCCGCCGGTGCCCCCTTCGTGCATCTCGGCCAGGGCGATCTCGATGGCGCCGACGTCAAGGCCCTGCAAAAGCGCGGCATCAGGCTGGGCATTTCCACCCATGATGACGCTGAACTGGATCGCGCCCTGAGCTTCGCACCCGATTATGTAGCGCTGGGGCCGATCTGGCCGACCTTGCTCAAAATCATGCCCTTTGCGCCGCAGGGCGTCGCCAAACTTACCACATGGAAGCAAAAAATCGGCGAGATACCGCTCGTGGCCATCGGCGGCATCACCCTTGAGCGCGCGCAAGGTTGTTTTGCTGCCGGTGCCGACAGCGTCGCGCTGGTCAATGATGTCACCGGCGCGGCCGATCCCGAAGCGCGAGCCCGCAGCTGGGTCGCGGCGACGCGCGGCTGGGTGGCGTGATCTTTAAGTGTGTTCGCTAATTCGCTGACGAACGCCTGCCGCTGAGCCCATTGGCGACGGCTCCCCGAAACCCCTGGGTTGCTTCGTCGCTATCGCTCCTCGCAATGACGGTTGTTGAAGATGCAGGATCAACAACCGTCATTGCGACCGAAGCGAAGCAACGTGAGGGGGCTGGTGATCACTTTGCCACTGGAATCACGCCGACACCTGCCTGATTCCCTCATTCTACCCGCTATCGCCCTTCGCAAAGGCTTGCCAGCGTGGCATGAGCGGCACAGGCGGGTGGTGATCCTGTGCAGGGGAATAGAAAAGCAAGTGTCACCATAATTCCATTGTCACCGTAACTCTTAACGCCAGGACCGCAAGCACCTGTAATCAGGACGATTCACTTGTGAGGCAGCCTCTCAGTGTCGCTGCTTCGGCTTTCCAAGTGGACAAAATCATTTTTACGGTGATCCTTCGCAGCATCGCAGTCCTGATGCGTCCGCCCGCTTGTGATGCGGCGCGCGAGCGCCTATCCTTGCGCCATGAACCGACCCCTGTTTCAGCCTGATTTCAGCAAACGCCGGCCATTGCGCCGCGTGCCGTTGCGCATCATCGTGCCCAATGTCATCACCTTGCTGGCGCTTTGCCTCGGCATGACGGCCATCCGCTTTGGCATGGAAGGCAAGTTCAACTCCGCCGTGCTGGCGATTCTCGCCGCCGCCGTGTTCGACGGCCTCGACGGGCGCATTGCCCGCGCCCTGAAGGGCACCTCGCGCTTTGGCGCGGAGCTCGATTCGCTGGCCGATTTCATTGATTTCGGCGTCGCGCCGGCCTTGATTCTCTACATGTGGGGCGTTGACCAGAACAAGGCGCTCGGCTGGTTTGCCGCGCTGGTCTTTGCCACCGCCTGCGCGCTGCGGCTGGCGCGCTTCAATGTCAGCCACGATGACACCAGCCAGCCGGCCTGGGCCAGCAGCTTTTTCACCGGCATGCCGGCGCCGGCCGGGGCGCTGGTGGTGCTGCTGCCGCTCTATCTCAATCTTTCGGCGCTGCACTGGCCGGTGACGCGCATCAACATCGGCTTTGATATCATTTATATGCTGCTGGTCGCCTTCCTCATGGTCAGCCGCGTGCCGCATTTCTCCGGCAAGACGCTGGGCCGCGTGCCGCGCGAACAGGTGCCGCTGGTGCTGCTGCTCGGTGCCACCGCCACCTTGCTGCTGTTCACCCTGCCGATGGAAACCATGATCGTGCTGACATTGGTCTATTTTGCGCTGATCCCGCTCAGCATCCGCAAGGCCGGCGCCCTGCGCGCCGCCGGGATTGAAGACGGCCCGGCACCGGAAAGCTGAGAGGGCGGCGCCGGAAGCGGCCCTCAGCCGATTTCCTTCAGCCCCTTGCGCATCCGCCGCCCGTTGTCGACATAATGCGCCGCCGAGGCCATCAGGGCCGCCTGCGCCTTGGCATCGAGCGTGCGCACCGCCTTGGCCGGCGCGCCGACGATCAGCGAGAAATCGGGAAATTCCTTGCCCTCGGTGACCAGCGCATGCGCGCCGATGAGCGAGCCGCGCCCGATCCTGGCGCCATTCAGCACCACCGCGCCCATGCCAACGAGGCTGCCCGCGCCAATGGTGCAGCCATGCAGGATGACGCCATGGCCGATCGTGCAATCATCGCCAACGTCGAGCGGATAGCCCATGTCGGTATGCAGCACGCAGGCCTCCTGCACATTGGAGCGCGCGCCGATGCTGATGCGCTCATTGTCGCCGCGCAGGCTCGCGCCGAACCAGATATTGGCGCCCTGGCCAAGGGTTATCTTGCCGATGACATGGGCACCGGGCGCAATAAAGTAATCGCCATCGGCGGGAAGTTCGGGCGTGAGTCCGTCGAGGCTGTAGAGCGGCATGGAGACATCCTGATGAGGTGATGGCGAAGGCTAAACCACTTTTCTGTCCGGCGAAAGGCTTAGGTCAGAAATGTGCTTCCGGCCAAATGACCAGTTGACCTGCCCGGAACTTCATAACACTATGCTTGCAATCGGTGCGCTGCGAAACAAGCGTTCCTGTAATGGCACGGATGGAACACGACAACCAGAAATTGCGGCCGGGCACGGCTTCTTGCCTTCAGGCAGTAGCATGAGAACCGCTGTCTGGATGGGATGAGTGGTTGGATTTCAATTCACATAAGGGAGACACGAATGCCCATGATTCATATGACGGTGAATGGCAAGGCCGTGAAAGGCCATGCCGAGCCACGCACGCTGCTGGTGGAATTCATTCGCGATACGCTGCGCCTTACCGGCACGCATGTCGGCTGCGACACCAGCCAGTGCGGCGCTTGCGTCGTGCATGTCGATGGCCATGCCATCAAGAGCTGCACCACCCTTGCCGTGGCCTGCGAGGGTGCACATGTCACCACCATCGAGGGTCTTGCCCACGGCACCGACCTGCATCCGATGCAGGAAGCCTTCCGCGAGCATCATGGCCTGCAATGCGGCTATTGCACGCCCGGCATGATCATGTCGGCGGTGGATATGGTCAACCGCAAGGGCCATGAGCTCTCCGAGCACACGATCCGTGAGGAGCTGGAAGGCAATATCTGCCGCTGCACCGGCTATCACAACATTGTGAAGGCCGTGGCCGCAGGCGCCAAGGCGATGCAGGGCATGGCCAAAGCCGCCGAGTGACGCCTTGCGAGTTTGAGGACAGCCGAACGACAAACCTGCCCTGGCTATGGCGCCGGGGTGTCAACAATGAATGGGAGAGACGATCATGAGTGCGACCGGAATTGGTGCACCCGTCAAGCGCAGGGAAGATTTCCGCTTTATCACCGGCAAGGGCCAATATACCGCTGACGTCAACCGTCATGGCCAGGCCTACGCCTATTTCCTGCGCTCGCCGCATGCGCATGCAACCATCGACGCCATTGATTATGCCGAGGCTCTGAAAATGCCGGGCGTCTGCGCGATCTATACCGGCAAGGATCTTGCCGACGACAAGATCGGCGGCCTGATCTGCGGCTGGATGATCCATTCCAAGGATGGCTCGCCGATGAAGGCTGGTGCGCATCCGGCTCTTGCGCAAGGCAAGGTGCGCTATGTTGGCGACCATGTCGCGGTGATCATTGCCGACACCTTGGCCGAGGCCAAGGATGCCGCTGAGAAAATCAACGTCACCTATGGTGTGCTGCCGGCCAATGCCGACACCGCCAGCGCCATGAAATCGGCAGCGGTGCATGATGTCGCCCCTGACAACCGGGTCTATGACTGGCATCTCGGCGACAAGGGCGCCACCGAAGCCGCCTTTGCCAAGGCCGCCCATATCACCAAACTCGATATCGTCAACAACCGCCTCGTTCCCAACCCGATGGAACCGCGCGCCGCTGTCGGTGAATATGAAGAAGGTTCAGGCGTGTTCTGCCTGCACACCACCAGCCAGAACCCGCATGTCGCGCGCCTGGTGCTCTCGGCTTTCATTGGCATTGCCCCGGAAAACAAGCTGCGGGTGATCGCGCCGGATGTAGGTGGCGGCTTTGGTGCCAAAATCTTCATCTATGCCGAAGAAACCGTCTGCGTCTGGGCCGCCAAAAAGGTCGGCCGCCCGGTGAAATGGACCGCTGACCGCACCGAGGCCTTCCTCGCCGATGCGCACGGGCGTGACCATGTCTCGCATGCCGAACTGGCGCTCGACGCCAATAACAAGATCATCGGCCTGAGGGTGAAGACCACGGCAAATCTCGGCGCCTATCTGTCGACCTTCTCCTCGTCGGTGCCGACCTATCTTTATGCGCCGCTGCTGTCGGGCCAGTATAATATCCCGGCCATTTATGCAGAGGTCGATGCGGTCTATACCAATACCGCGCCGGTCGATGCCTATCGCGGCGCCGGCCGCCCGGAAGCCACCTTCCTCGTCGAGCGTATCATCGAGGTGGCGGCACGTGAACGCGGGCTTGATCCGGCCCAGTTCCGCCAGATGAATTACATCACCCAGTTCCCGCATCAGACGCCGTTGATTTTTGCCTATGACGCCGGTGACTT
This sequence comes from Hyphomicrobiales bacterium, assembly GCA_019075905.1. GTDB lineage: Bacteria > Pseudomonadota > Alphaproteobacteria > Rhizobiales > Beijerinckiaceae > REEB77. The sequence continues at coordinate 28,440 of JAGXAM010000020.1, read as the reverse complement.
CAACGCCTCCATGGTCAAGGCGCTGGAATTGGCCGATTACAAGGGCGTGGGTGCCCGCAAGGCGGATTCGGCGGCGCGGGGCAAGCTGCGCGGCGTCGGCTTTTCCTCCTATATCGAGGCCTGCGGCATCGCCCCCTCGGCGGCAGTAGGCTCGCTCGGTGCCGGCGTCGGCCTGTGGGAATCGGCCGAGGTGCGCGTCAATGCCATCGGCACCGTCGAGGTGCTGACGGGCTCGCACAGCCACGGCCAGGGCCATGAAACCACCTTCGCCCAGCTCGTCTCGGACCGCCTCGGCATTCCGATCGAGCATGTGTCGATTGTTCATGGCGACACCGACAAGGTGCAGATGGGCATGGGCACCTATGGCTCGCGGTCGGGCGCCGTCGGCATGTCGGCGATCTCCAAGGCGCTCGACAAGATCGAGGCCAAGGCGAAAAAGGTCGCTGGCTTCGTGCTGGAGGCCGCCGATACCGACATCGAGTTCAAGGACGGCAAATTCACCGTCAAGGGTACCGATAAGACCATTGATTTCGGTTCGGTCGCGCTGCAGGCCTATATTGCCCACAAGTTCACCGGCGCACAGTTGGAGCCGGGCCTGAAGGAAGGCGCCTTCTATGACCCGACCAATTTCACCTTCCCGGCCGGTGTGCATATTTGCGAGGTCGAGATCGACCCCGACACCGGCGTCACCAGAATCGACCGCTGGACGGCGGTGGATGATTTCGGTGCGGTCATCAACCCGATGATCGTCGAGGGCCAGGTGCATGGCGGCATTGCCCAGGGCATCGGCCAGGCGCTGCTGGAAGGCGCGGTCTATGACAAGGACGGGCAATTGCTGACGGCAAGCTACATGGATTACGCCATGCCGCGCGCCGATGACCTGCCGAACTACAAGCTTGGCTTCACCGAAACCCGCTGCCCCTCGAACCCGCTGGGCATCAAGGGCTGCGGCGAAGCCGGCGCGATTGCGGCGCCGCCCGCCGTGATCAACGCCATCACTGACGCCCTCGGCCACGAAAACATCGCCATGCCGGCGACCCCGCAAGCCGTGTGGCGCGCCGCACAGCATGCCGTGATGAAAAAGGCTGCCGAGTAACCGCGATAACAACGCCCCGCACCAGCTTGTGCGGGGCCCTTTGAAGCCCTTTCGGAGAGACGAGCCATGTATGAATTCGATTATCACCGTCCCGGCACCCTTGATGCCGCGGTCAAGCTGGCCGGCGAGGCCGATGCCAAGATTCTGGCGGGCGGCCATACGCTGATCCCGACCCTGAAGCAGCGCCTCGCCGCGCCCAAGCTTCTTGTCGACCTGCACGCCGTGCGCGAATTGCAGGGCGTGCATCTCAAGGATGGCCAGCTGGTGATCGGGGCCATGACCACCCATGCCCATGTCGCCGATTCGGCTTTGGTCAAGGCGCATCTGCCCGGCCTCGCTGCGCTCGCCGCCGGCATTGGCGACCCGCATGTGCGCCATCGCGGCACCATTGGCGGCTCGGTGGCCAATAATGATCCGGCGGCCGATTACCCCTCCGCCGTGCTGGCGCTGAACGCCACCATCATCACCAACAAGCGCTCGATCAAGGCCGATGATTTCTTCAAGGGCATGTTCGAGACCGCGCTGGCGGAAGGTGAAATCATCACCCATTTCAGCTTCCCGGCCGGCATCAAGTCCGGCTATGCCAAATTTCCGAACCCGGCCTCGCGCTATGCGCTGGTCGGCGTATACGTCGCCCAGCACGGAAGCGATGCGCGTGTGGCGGTGACCGGCGCCGGCGCCAATGGCGTGTTCCGCGCCAGCACGCTCGAAGCCGCCCTCAAGGGCAATTTCAGCGCCGCGGCGCTGGAGGGCAAGAGCGTCCCGGCTGACGGTATCAACAGCGACATGCACGCCGATGCCGCCTATCGTGCGCATCTCATCGGCGTCATGGCCAGGCGCGCCGTTGCTGCAGCGCATTGAAGACTGCTGTGTTTAAGCCATGCCCCTTCCGCCATGCGGGAGGGGTTTGGCATTGTGCTCAGGCTGAGCCGGCAGGCCCCGCCAGGCTTGCGCGCGCCGCTCATTGCGGGCAGACTGGCAGCGCCCTCAAGGCTGCCCCCTCTCAACCTCATCCTGGTCGCGCATGACAAGCTTGTCGAAACTTCCCGATTCCATTGATGCGACCCTGGCCATGCTGGAGAGCGCCGGCTATATCGGCGAGCGCTCGCTGGCGACGGTGCTGTTTCTGGCGCTGAAAATGGGCCGCCCCCTGTTTCTTGAGGGCGAGGCCGGCGTCGGCAAGACCGAAATCGCCAAGGTGCTGGCCGCCAGCCTCGGGCGCAAGCTGATTCGCCTGCAATGCTACGAGGGGCTGGACATTGCCTCGGCGGTCTATGAGTGGAATTACGCGCGCCAGATGATGGCGATCCGCCTTGCCGAAGCCGGCGGCACCATCAGCGGTGACAGCCTGAAAAGCGACATTTTTTCTGACGAATACCTCATCCGCCGACCGCTGCTGCAGGCGCTGGAGCCCGATGTCAACGGCGCGCCGGTGCTGCTGATCGACGAACTCGACCGCACCGACGAAGCCTTTGAGGCCTATCTTTTGGAAGTGCTCTCGGACTTTCAGATCACCATCCCCGAGATCGGCGTCATCAAGGCCGCGACCCCGCCGATTGTCATCCTGACCTCGAACCGCACCCGCGAAATTCACGACGCGCTGAAGCGCCGCTGCCTTTATCATTGGGTCGATTACCCCGATGCCGCGCGCGAGCGCCGCATTCTTTCGGTGCGCGCGCCGCATGCCCCGGCGCAATTGTCGGCCGAACTCATCGCCTTCGTGCAGCGACTGCGCAAGGAAGACCTGTTCAAGGTGCCCGGCGTCGCCGAAATGCTCGACTGGGCCAGCGCCCTGACCGAACTCGACGCCGTCGCCCTCGACCCGGCGCAGGTCAATGACACACTGGGCGTCCTGCTGAAATATCAGGACGATATTTCAAAGATGCAGGGCGGCAAGGCCTATGAAATCCTCGAAGCCGCCAAAACCGAAGCCAAGCTCGCGAGATTCGGGTAGGGGCTTTTCCTCCCCGGCGCGCTCGCCCTGTTTCGTGCGTGTGACGTCAAAGCGACGGCTCAGGCAAGGCCTCGCCATCACCCTATTCAAAAAAATCCTCATCGATCTTTTTGACGTGCAGAACTTCCTCAACCCGGCACCCGACATCATGCCGGATCAACAGGCGGGGCGAAAGGCTCTGAACACGCATGCGCAAGCAACGCCAGCCGGCATCCGGCTGCGTAGTTCAGTCAGGTCTGGGAATGATGGGCTTCAGGTTACTGGCCCGGGAAAGCCGTCTGGCGGAGAGGGAGGGATTTGAACCCCCGATGAGCTTGCACCCATGCCGCATTTCGAGTGCGGTGCATTCGACCACTCTGCCACCTCTCCGGCTATGGCGCGTGCCTAGCATGGTGCCTGCCTGACGGCAAGACGCCAGTGCCATGCGCGCCAGCAGCTTATTTTGCGGCGCCGGGCAGGCTCATCGGCAGGTTCACTGGCTGATGCGCCGTCAGCCAGGCGGCGACCGGCGGTTCAAACTGCATCAAGCCATAGGCTATCAGGCTGAGTAGCGCCACCACGCCCAGAAACTCGACCACAAACATCATCAATCTGGTGAAGATGCCGGGGCGGCGGGCCTTGCGCGGCGGCGGTGGCGGCAGCGTCACGGCCGCCGGGGCGGGGCTCGCCACCATGCCCTGGCGCAGCGCATAGCCGGCGGCGGCTTTCTCCACCGTCTGGTCGGCGGCCAGCGCACTCTCGCGCTCGACCACCCGGCGTGCGACATAATGGCGCACAACGTCGCTCATCGTGTTGATATTGTCGGATTCGGCCAGCACCAGCCGTCCATGCCGGGTTTCCTGCAAAAACCGGTAGGTGCGCCGGTCATGCGCCATTTCCACAAAGCCGATGACATCGATGAACAGCCGCGGATGTGCGCCCTGCGAGATCGCAAAATCGAACAGGTCATGCGAGCTGGGGGCGGCTTCAATATCGCCGCGCACCGCATCGGCCAGCATTTCCAGCCGGGCATTCTGCGCGCCGCGCACTTCCGCAAGCGCTTCGCCGCGCTCGGCATTTTCGAGCCGGGCGGCATGGATGGCCGCTGTCAGCGGCGTTACCTTGGCCGCATCGCCGCCTGCCGGCGTTGCGGGTGCGCCCCGCGCCAGATCATTCATGCTCACGCTCCCGGTTGACGGTTACCGAAATCCTAACCCAATTTCGTTGTCGGGGCGAGTCGCTGATCGCGCCGCAGCGCCGGGCGCCGCGACAAGCGCGATCCCCGGCGCTCGTTTTCGGCCAAGGCTATTTGATGAGGCCTTCGGCTTTCATCGCCGCCTGCACCGCGGGGCGCGCCGCCACCCGCTCCATGAAGGCGGCGACATGCGCCAGCCCGGAAAGGTCCACCTTGGAAACGCGGGCCCAGTTGGTGACGGTGAAAAGATAGGCGTCCGCGCCGGTGAAATGATCGCCGGTCAGATAATGCTTGCCCGCAAGCTTGCCATCGATCCATTCGTATTTGCGCCGCAACAGGCCGCGGAAGGTGTTTTTCGTCGCGTCGTCGAAATTGGGGTTGAACAGCGGCGAATAGAACTTGTGCAGTTCCGCGGTAATGTAATTCTGCCATTCCATCACGCGGTAGCGCTCAAAATCCCCGGCTTTCGGCATCAGGCGGTGATCGCCGGCGTGGTCGGCGATATATTGGACGATAATGGGCCCCTCGGTCAGTTTGACACCATTGTCGAGCGCCAGAACCGGAACCTGGCCCTTCGGGTTGATGGCGAGGTAATCATCGCCATGCGCGGTCTTTTTGGCAGCAAGATCAACGCGCTCGATCGAGTAGGGTGCGCCGGATTCGCTCAAGACGATATGCGGTGCGAGCGAACACGCGCCGGGTGAATAGTAAAGTTTCATGCAGAAGCTCCCCGTTGGACAAGTTGGCAAGGCCTAACGCCGCCCCGGGCGGAAATCAAGGCGCGCCGCGCCCCTGGAAGGTTGCATCTTGGCAAAGCCTGGCCGGCGTGCTGAACTCCGCCCATGCAGATGTGGCGGCACATGGTGGGCACGGCGGGTCGTGCGGCGCTGGATATGATCTATCCGCCGTCATGTCCGGCCTGCTTTGCGGCGGTGGCGGTGCAAGAGGCGCTGTGCCCGGCCTGCTGGCGCGCCATGGCCTTTATCGAGCGCCCCTATTGCGAGCGGCTCGGCACACCCTTTGCGGTTGACCTTGGTGCACCCGGGCTGATTTCGCCGGAAGCGGCGGCGCATCCGCCGGTGTTCGGGCGCGCCCGCGCTGTCACAAGCTTCGAGGACGGGCCGTCGCGGCGGCTGGTTCACCGCCTGAAATATGGCGACCGCCCCGGCCTCGCCCGCCCCATGGGCCGCTGGATGGCGCGGGCCGGCGCCGATATTCTCGATGAGGCGGAACTTCTGGTGCCGGTGCCGCTGCATCGTCGCCGGCTGTGGAAGCGCCAGTATAATCAGGCCAAGGCGCTGGCCGATGCCATTCATGCGGCCACGCAGGTTCCAGTCGCAGCCACTGTGCTGCGCCGCGTCAAGGCGACCCTGTCGCAGGTCGGCCTCACCCGCAGCCAGCGCGATGACAATCTGCAGGGCGCGTTTCAGGTGCGCCCCGAAGATGCTTTGCAACTCAAGGGCCGGGCCATCGTGCTGGTCGATGACGTCATGACCTCGGGTGCCACCGCCAATGCGGCATCGAGGGTGCTGTTGCGGGCCGGGGCAGGGCGGGTCGATGTGCTGGTCTTTGCCCGCGTGCTGCGGGGCTTGTGATTTTGCCGCCAGGGCCTATATCGCAGGCGACCGGCAACAAGGAACCTCCCGCCATGGCGGATATTGTCATCTATACCAAGAGCACCTGCGGCTATTGCGCGGCGGCGAAAAGCCTGCTCGCCAAAAAGGCGGCGGCGTATCATGAGATCAGCGTCGATGGCGACGCCAGCGCCCAGCGCGCCATGGCCGCGCGCGCGGGTGGCCGCAGCACCGTGCCGCAGATTTTCATCAATGAGCGCCATATTGGCGGCTGCGATGACCTTTATGCGCTCGACGCTGTCGGCGGGCTTGATCCGCTGCTGGTGCCCTGAGCTATGATCCACTATGCGCTCGTCTGCGACGCCGGCCATGAGTTTGATGGCTGGTTTGATGACGGCGCCGGGTGCGACCGGCAATTGGCGCGCGGCCTCGTGGCCTGCCCGTCGTGCCATTCATCGAGGATCGGCAAGGCGCTGATGACGCCCAGCCTCGCCAATGCCCGCCATGGCCTGACGCCGGACGCCGGGGCATCGTCCCTGCCAGGCGGCGATGCGGCGCTGCGCAGCGCCATGCAGGAATTGCGCCGCCAGGTGCTGGCCGGGGCGCAGGATGTCGGGCGCGACTTTGCCGCCCGGGCCCGGCAGATGCACGAGGGCGAGATTGCTGCAAAGCCGATTTATGGCGAGGCCAGCCGCGACGAGGTGGTGAGCCTGCTGGAGGAAGGCGTGCCGGTGCTGCCGCTGCCGCCCGCCCCCAAGGAGCAGCATTAGGCAGCGCTGGCCCGGCGCCGCGCCACGATCATGTAATTGACATCCATGTCGGCGTTCTGGCTCCAGCGATCGGACAGCGGGTTATAGGTTACCCCGGTCGCCTCGACAAGCTTGAAACCGGCGCGCGACAGCGGCCGCCGCAACTCGCCCGGCTGCACGAATTGCGACCATTTATGCGTGCCGCGCGGCACCCACCCGAGCACATATTCAGCCGCCACAATGGCGAGGGCCATGCTCTTCAGCGTGCGGTTGAGGGTTGCCATGAACAAAAGCCCGCCCGGTGCCACTAATTGCGTGGCGGTGGCGATAAAGCCGGGCACATCGGCGACATGCTCGATGACCTCCATGGCCAGCACGGCATCGAAACTGGCGCCGCTGGCGGCCAGGGCCTCGGCGCTGGTGGCTCGGTAGTCTATGGCAAGGCCATGGCGCTCGCCATGCAGGCGGGCAATTTCGACATTGCCGGGGCCCGGATCAATGCTGGTCATTCGCGCACCAAGCCGCGCCAGAGGTTCGCTGAGAATGCCGCCACCGCAGCCAATATCCAGCATCCGCCGCCCTGCGAGCGGCAAGCCCTCTTCTTGCGGCGCGCCAAAATGCGCCAGCATATGGTCGCGGATGAAGGCAAGGCGCACCGGGTTGAGCTTGTGCAACTGGCGCATCGGCCCGCGCTCGCTCCACCATTCATCGCCCAGCGCCTCGAAGCGGGCGACGTCTGCGGCATCAATGCTGGGCGCAGCCAGTGTCGTATCAACGGGTTCCTGCATGGGTGCCCTAGGTAGCGCGAAGCAGCGGCGCTGCCAAGCCGCAATTGGCGCCGATGCGGGCGCAGGACGCCATGTCGCGGCCGCATGGGCCTGAAGCGGCCGATGCTTGTCAGCGGCCTGCATCGCGTTCATAAGGGCCGGCAAAGAGGTGTTGCGACCTGATGTCCACGAAATTTTCCGGCGATCCCGACGCTTTGGCGGCGCAATTTGCCGCCCTCACCCTGACGGCAGCCGTGCCGATCATGGAAATCTATGGCCGCGACATTGCCGCGCGCGCCAAGGCCGATGGCAGCCCGGTGAGCGAGGCCGATGAGCGCGCCGAAGTGATCATCCTCGCGGCTCTTGCAAGGCTGTTGCCGGGGGTCACCATCATTGCCGAGGAGGCAACCGCCCGGCAGGGCCTCGGCGCCTGCGGCACGTGTTTCGTGCTGGTCGATCCGCTCGACGGCACCCGCGAATTTTTGCAGCGCAACGGCGAATTCACCGTCAATATCGCGCTGGTGCGTGATGGCCGGCCGGTGGCCGGTGCGGTCTTTGCTCCGGCCCTCGGGCGCCTGTTCTGGGGCGGCACCAAGGCCTTTGCCTGCGAGGCGCAGGCCGGAGGTGCCTTGCCGCCGCGCGCCGCCTGGCGGCCCCTGCATGTGCGCGACCCCGGCAGCCAGCCGCTGGTCGCCATGGCGAGCCGCTCGCATGGCGACGCCCATACCAAAAGCTTCCTTGCCAGCGTTGAGATCAGCGAATGGCGCGCCGCCGGATCGTCATTGAAATTCTGCGCCCTGGCGGCCGGGGAAGCGGATATTTATCCGCGCTTCGGGCCCACCATGGAATGGGATACGGCCGCCGGTGATGCCGTGCTCAGGGCGGCGGGCGGCATGGTTTTTAACGAGCACGGCGCGCCGCTGGCCTATGGCAAGACTGATCTTGGCCTGCGCAATGGCGCCTTCCTCGCCTGCACGGCGAATCCGCCGCGCCAATGGGTGAGCGCCTGCGCGTCAACCAAGGGTTAACCATATGTCGCTACACTGCAATTTGGCGATGGCCCGAGGCCACGCGCCGCAACTTTGCCTTGGCTTGGCCATTTTGCCGGGCGACACTCGGGTAAGGAAAGTCGAATCATTTCGGGGGCGTTGAAAGCAATGAGGCCAGCCATGACATCAATGTCGCGCCGCCAGATCATCACCCATCTCGCCGGTTTGGCCGTGCCGGTCGCAACCTTGCCGACGCTTCTGCCTGCTGCCGAGGCCTATGAGCCTGAACCGCAGCCGTTCTCGACCCAGGAACTGGTCGACAGCGGCCATCGCTTCTTTGGCACCATCACCCGCGGCCTCGCCGAAGGCATCCAGCGCGCCGTGTCGCATTGGGGCCAACCCAATGGCTATATTCTCGGCCAGGAAGGCTCGGGCGCCTTTGTTGCCGGGCTGCGTTATGGCGAAGGCACCATGTATACCCGCAATGCCGGTGACCGCTCGATTTACTGGCAGGGGCCGTCACTGGGCCTCGATGCGGGCGGTGATGGTGATCGCACCATGATGCTGGTCTATCACCTGCCGCGTGTCTCGGCCATGTACCGGCGCTTCGGCGGCGTCAATGGCTCGGCCTATGTGGTCGGCGGCTTTGGCTTTACGGCGCTCTCGCACAACCGCATCATCGCCGTGCCGATCCGCAGCGGCATCGGGCTGCGCCTTGGCCTCAACCTCGGCTATCTGAAATTCACCCGCCGCCCGACCTGGAACCCGTTTTGACCTTCACGGCCCGACGGCCGCAGGTCCATGCAAAGAATCATGGCTGCGGCGCTTGCCAGCATCGCAGGAGGGGTGTAAGCAGGTCTCAATAATCCTTATATGTATCGTTGCTTCGGTAGCGGTGACTTTTTGGGGTGGGTTCCGCAAGGAGCCCGCTCTTTTCGCTTTTAAGGGCCATGCTGCACTAGCGCCATGGCAAGTCTGGAGCCCTGATTGAACGTGAGCGACCCCCTGCTGCAACCGGCCGAAGATCTCGACGAACCGCGTCTGGTGACGGAGAGCGGCGTGGCGGCAGGTCTTGCGGCTCTGGTCATCCCGGTGTTGCGCGACCTGAACCTGCGGCTGGTGCGGGTCAAGCTTTCCGGGCAGGATGGCACCACCTTGCAGATCATGTGCGAGCGCGCCGACGGCACCATGGATGTCGATGCCTGCGAGACCGCAAGCCAGGCGCTGTCGCCGGTGCTGGATGTCGCCGATCTCGTGTCCCAGGCCTATCGGCTGGAAGTGTCCTCGCCCGGCATCGACCGGCCGCTGGTGCGTGTCAGTGATTTTGTCCGGGCCATTGGCCATGAGGCGCGGCTTGAGCTTTCCGAGCCCGTGGCCGGCCGCCGCCGGTTTCGTTGCTGGATCGAGGCGGTTACGCAAGGTGAAATCCGCATCAACCGCATCGACGCCGGTGCCGATGAGGAAGCGATCCTGACCCTGCCGCTGCCCTTGGTCAGCGATGCCCGCCTCGTCTTGACCGATGCCCTGATCCGCGCCACCCTGCGTGGTGCCAAGGGCAAGGAACCGCTGCCCGATGACGCAGCCCCGTCCGCGAAAAAGGCCGCCACCAAGAGCAAAGCCAAACCCATCCTGCCATCTGGCGTGCAATTCGAGTTGCGCGCCGCCAAACGCCCGGAGCGGCGCCCCAGCGCTGTCTTGCGCGATGCTTCGAGCAAATCAGCTCGCCTCAAAGGAGACTAGACCATGGCCGTCAGCGCCAATCGACTGGAATTGCTGCAAAACATCGACGCGGTCGCCCGCGAGAAGATGATCGACCGGCAGATCGTTATTGCGGCCATGGAAGAGGCGCTGCAAAAGGCGGCACGCTCGCGCTATGGTCAGGAGACCGATGTGCGCGCCGAAATCAACCCGCGCACCGGCGAGATCCGCTATTCGCGCCTGCTGCATGTGGTCGAGGAGGTCGATAATGACGCCGTCGATATTTCGCTGGCCGATGCGAGGACGCGCAATCCCGCCGCGCAGGTCGGCGATTATATGGCCGAAACCCTGCCGCCTTTCGATTTTGGCCGCGTCGCCACCCAGGGCGCCAAGCAGGTCGTCAAGCAGAAGGTCTATGAGGCCGAGCGTGACCGCCAGTATGAGGAATACAAGGACCGCATGGGCGAGATCGTCAATGGTGCGGTCAAGCGCGTCGAATATGGCAATGTCTATGTCGATCTCGGCCGCAGCGAGGCCGTGATCCGCCGCGACGAGTTGATCCCGCGCGAAGCCTTCCGCCCCGGTGACCGGGTGCGGGCCTATGTCTATGACGTGCGCCGCGAGCAGAAGGGGCCGCAGATCTTCCTGTCGCGCACCCATCCGATGTTCATGTCGAAATTGTTCATGTCGGAAGTGCCGGAAATCTATGATGGCGTCATCGAGGTGAAATCCGTGGCGCGCGACCCCGGTTCGCGGGCGAAAATCGCCGTCATTTCACGCGATTCGTCGATTGACCCTGTGGGTGCCTGTGTCGGTATGCGCGGCTCGCGCGTGCAGGCGGTGGTCAATGAATTGCAGGGCGAGAAAATCGACATCATCCCTTGGTCGGCCGATGCCGCGACCTTCATCGTCAATGCCTTGCAGCCGGCCGAAGTCGCCAAGGTGGTGCTGGACGAGGATTCCTCGCGTATCGAGGTGGTGGTGCCGGATGATCAATTGTCGCTGGCCATCGGCCGGCGCGGCCAGAACGTCCGTCTGGCCTCGCAATTGACCGGCTGGGATATCGACATTCTCACCGAGGCCGAGGAATCCAGCCGTCGCCAGAAGGAATTCCGGGCGCGCACCGATATTTTCATGCAGGCGCTCGATGTCGATGAGACGGTCGGCCAGTTGCTGGCATCCGAAGGCTTCCGCTCGATTGAGGAGCTCGCCTTCGTCAATCCTGCTGAACTCGCCACGATCGAAGGCTTTGACGACGATACCGCCCAGGAAATCCAAGCCCGCGCGCAAGGCCACCTTGCCGCCATCGAGGCCGAACTCGACGAAAAGCGCCTGGCGCTCGGTGTCAGCGACGAACTCAAGCATCTTGACGGCATGACTTCGGCCATTCTCGTCAAGCTCGGCGAAAATGACGTCAAGACCATCGAGGATTTGGCTGGCTGTGCCACCGACGATCTGGTTGGCTGGCAGGAACGCAAGGGCGGAGAGACGGTGCGCGAGCCCGGCTATCTTGACGGCCTCGAAGTTTCCCGCGAGACCGCCGAGGCGCTGGTGATGCGGGCCCGCGTCAAGGCCGGCTGGATCACCGAGGCCGAAACGGCCGAACCTGTGGCGCCTCCGGAAGCGTGAACCAGCGGAGCCCCATGACAAGCAGCGACGATGACGACCATGACCACCATGAGGTGCAAGGCACGGGGCAGGGCGAAACAGCTCTGCCACCGGGTGCCGAGCGCACCTGCGTCGTTACGCGCCGCGTGCTGGCAAAAGGTGAGCTCCTGCGCTTTGTCATGGCGCCGGATGGTGCGGTGGTGCCTGATATCAGGTGCCGCCTGCCGGGCCGGGGCGCCTGGGTTTCGGCCGATCATGGCAGCCTCGCGCGGGCGGTGAGCAAGGGCCTGCTGGCGCGGGCGCTGCGCATCAGGAACCCCGCCGCCGGGCAGACAGCGCCTGCGGTGCGTGCCGATATGGTGGAATTCGTCGATGGCTTGCTGGAGCAGGATTGCCTGCAGGCGCTCGCCCTCGCCAACAAGGCCGGTGTGGTGCTGTGCGGCCATGTGAAAATCGAGCAGAGCCTGCGGCGCGAGGCACCGCTCACCCTTCTGCACGCCACTGACGCGGGTAGCGATGGCGTGCGCAAGCTCAATCAATTGTGGCGCGGCCTGTGGCCGGCCGCCGATGGCGAGGCTTTTCCCGAGGGCGTGAATATTTTTGCGTCGGCGCAATTGGATTTGGTTTTGGGCCGCACAAATGTGATACATGCAGCACTGAAGACGGCGATGGCTGCCGAAAGTGTCAAGTCGCGCGCGGTGCGGCTGGTGAAATACCGGTCGTAGCCTGCGCTTTTGGCTATGGTTAGCCGCAAGTGATGATGTCGTAAGGACAAGTGACGAATGAGTGATACAAAGACTCCCGGCGAACAGCCCCTCGGCCTGACTCCCACCAAGACGCTGTCCTTGAAGCGGCCTGTGGAACAGGGCACCGTGCGGCAGAGCTTTTCGCATGGCCGCAGCAAGGCCGTGGTGGTCGAGACCGTCAAGCGCCGCGCGCCCGGCCCCGGCGAGAAGCCGGCAGGCGCGAGCGTGGCCCCCGCAGCCGCCCCCAAGATCGAATTGAAGCCGCGTGTGCTGCAGCCCGCAGCCCAGCCGCCGCGCGCGCCTACGCCGCAACCGGCCCCCCAGCGCAACGCTTCCGGCATGGTGCTGCGCACCCTCACCGACGAGGAGCGCGATGCCCGCGCCCGCGCGCTCAATGAATCGCAGGCGCGCGAGGAAGAAATCCGCCGCCAGGCGATGATCGAGGCTAAATTGCGTGAGGAGCGCGAGGCCCGCGAGCGCAAGGAGCGCGAGGAAGCCGAGGCGCGCAAACGCGAGGATGATGCCCGCAAGGCCGCCGAGGCCGACAGCAAGCGCAAGGCCGAGACCGAAGCGCGCCGCCGCCTTGGCGGTGGCGAGCCCGCGCCTGCCGTATCGCATGTGACGGCACCGCGCAGCGCCCCGACTGAAACACCGGCCGCCACGACCGCCGCGCCGCGCCCGGCCACCGGCGACGAGGCCCGCACGGCCGTGCCCGCGCGTCGCCAGATCATGGCGCCAGCCCGCCCGCCGCTGGTCAAGCCCACCCGTGGCGGCGAATTGAAGAATCGCGGCCGCTTGACCGTGACCTCGGCGACCGCCGAGCAGGAAGAGCGCACCCGTTCGGTCGCCGCCTTCCGCCGCCGCACCCAGCGCCTCAAGGGCGTTGTCCAGGTCAAGGAAAAGCTGGCGCGCGAAATTGTCCTGCCGGAAACCATCAGCATCCAGGAACTCGCCAACCGCATGTCGGAGCGCGCGGTGGATGTCATCCGCCTGCTGATGAAGCAGGGCCAGATGGCTAAAATCACCGATGTCATCGATGCCGACACGGCACAGCTGCTCGCCGAGGAACTGGGCCACACCGTGCGCCGCGTTGCTGAATCGGACGTGGAAGAGGGCCTGTTCGACGTTGTCTACACCGACGAGGTGCTGCTGCCGCGCCCGCCGGTCGTCACCATCATGGGCCATGTCGATCACGGCAAGACCTCGCTGCTCGATGCCATTCGCCACGCCAATGTCGTCTCCGGCGAGGCCGGTGGCATCACCCAGCACATTGGTGCCTATCAGATCACCGCCCCCAACGGCCTGCCGCTGACCTTCATCGATACGCCCGGCCACGCCGCCTTCACAGCCATGCGCGCCCGCGGCGCCAAGGTCACAGATATTGTGGTGCTGGTGGTGGCTGCCGACGATGGCGTCATGCCGCAGACCGTCGAGGCCATCAATCATGCCCGCGCCGCCAAGGTGCCGGTCATTGTCGCCATCAACAAAATCGACAAGGCCGATGCCAAGCCGGAGCGGGTGCGCGCCGAATTGCTGCAGCATGAACTCCAGGTCGAATCGCTCGGCGGCGACGTGCTGGAGGTAGAAGTCTCCGCCACCAAGCAGATGCATCTCGACAAATTGCTCGAAGCCATCGCCCTGCAGGCTGAAGTGCTCGATCTCAAGGCAGATCCCAAGCGGCCGGCCGAAGGCACCGTCATCGAGGCGCGGCTGGATCGCGGCCGTGGCCCGGTGGCGACCGTGCTGGTGCAGCGCGGCACGCTTGCCGTGGGTGATCTCGTGGTCGCCGGTTCGCAATCGGGCCGTGTCCGGGCGCTGATCGACGACAAGGGCAAGAATTGCGCCACTGCCGGCCCGTCGATGCCGGTCGAGGTTCTGGGCTTTTCCGGTGCGCCGGAAGCCGGTGACCGCGTCGCCGTCGTGCAAACCGAGAGCCGCGCCCGCGAAATCACCGATTACCGCGAACGCCAGAAGCGCGAGAAGCTCGCGGTGCGTGGTGGCACGGCGCGCGCGACGCTGGCCGATATGATGAGCCAGATCAAGACCGCCGGGCGCAAGGAATTCCCGCTGGTCATCAAGGCCGATGTGCAGGGCTCGCTCGAAGCCATTGTCGCGGCGCTGGACAATCTCGGCACCGACGAGGTCATGGCCCGCGTCGTGCACGTTGGCGTCGGCGGCCTTAGCGAATCCGATATCACCCTGGCCGAGGCCTCCAAGGCGGCGGTGATCGGCTTCAACGTCCGCGCCTTCAAGGAAGCGCGCGAGGCGGCCGAGGCGGCCGGCATCGAAATCCGCTATTACAACATCATCTACAACCTCATTGATGACGTAAGGGCAGCCATGTCCGGCATGCTGGCGCCGACCCGGCGCGAGACCATGCTCGGCAATGCCCAGATCCAGGAAGTGTTCAACATTTCCAAGGTCGGCAAGGTCGCAGGCTGCCGCGTCACCGATGGCGTGGTCGAACGCGGCCAGCATGTGCGCCTGATCCGCGACAATGTCGTGGTGCACGAAGGCAAGCTCTCGACGCTGAAGCGCTTCAAGGACGAGGTCAAGGAGGTGCAGTCCGGTCAGGAATGCGGCATGGCCTTCGAAAATTATCAGGACATGCGCGTCGGCGATGTCATAGAATGTTACCGGGTCGAAGAAATCGCCCGCAAATTGTGAGGCGGGCGCGGCATTGATCCGCGCCTTGGAAGCCCTAACTTGAGGGGCGGTGCGCCAGCGTGCCGCCATGCAGCATGTCCCGTTCAGATAAAAGCAAATCGGCGCCGAGCCAGCGCATGTTGCGCGTTGGCGAGGTCATCCGTCACGCGGTCTCGCAGGTGCTGACGCGCGGAGATATCAACGATCCCGCCCTCGAAGCCGAGGTCATCAGCGTCTCTGGCGTCAGAATGTCGCCGGACCTGCGCCTCGCCACGGTGCTGATCGTGCCGCTCGGCGGCAAGGATCCGGGCGCCGTGCTGGCTGCGCTGACCCGCAACCGCAGGTTCATCCGCGGCGCCATTGCCGGCGCGCTCGACCTGAAATTCATGCCCGACCTGCGCTTTCGCGAGGACGAGGGCTTTGCCTCGCAAGCCCGGATCGATGCCTTGCTGCATTCCGAAAAGGTGCTGCGGGATCTTGAGGATAAAACACCGTGAGTGCTCCGCGTTCCACAAGGGTCGAGGTCAATGGCTGGGTCGTGCTCGACAAGCCGGCCTTCACGACCTCGACGTCGGCCGTCTCGCGGCTGAAATTTCTGTTCAATGCCAAAAAGGCCGGCCACGCCGGCACGCTTGATCCGCTGGCCACCGGGATTTTGCCGATTGCCTTTGGCGAGGCCACCAAGACCGTGCCCTTCGTGCAGGATGGCGAAAAGGCCTATCGCTTCACCATTGCCTGGGGTGCCGAAACCAGCAGCGATGACGCCGAGGGCGAGGTGACGGCGACCTCGGACATGCGTCCGTCGGCGGCGCAGGTCGAGGCGCTGCTGCCGCGCTTCATTGGCGAAATCACCCAGATTCCGCCAGCCTTTTCGGCCATCAAGATCGGCGGCGAGCGTGCCTATGATCTGGCGCGCAGCGGTGCCGTGCTCGATATGCCGCCGCGTCAGGTCACCATTCACGCGCTGCGCCTCGTCCATGCCGATGCCGGCAGCGCCACGCTGGAGGCCGAATGCGGCAAGGGCACCTATGTGCGCGCCATCGCCCGCGACCTTGGCCGGGCCCTCGGTTGTTACGGCCATGTCATTGCCCTGCGGCGCACCCGCGTCGGGCCCTTCCTCGAACGTGACGCCGTGACCTTCGAGGCGCTGGAGCGCGACGGCATGGCGCTGCTGCGGCCGGTCGATGCCGGCATTGCCGAAGTGCCGAGCGTTATTGTCGATCGTCAGGGTGCAGCACAATTGCGGCGAGGCCAGGCACTCGTGCTGCGCGGCCGCGATGCGCCGGGCGAAGGCGTCATCTGGGCTTCATGCGGCGGTGTCGCCATCGCCATCGGCACGGTCGAGCAGGGCGCGCTTCATCCCGAGCGGGTGTTCACGACGCCTTATTGAGCGCCATGGTGAGGCCTGCCCCAAAGCCCGCCAGCCTCATTCATTGACCTCATCCTCAAGCGCCTTGCCGGGAATGACATAACTGCCGGAAAGCCAGCGGTTGAGATCGACATCCTGGCAGCGGGCCGAGCAGAAGGGCTTAGTGGCTTGCGCCGACGGCTTGCCGCAGACCGGGCACGGCCGGCCGCGTGCTTGCTCAGGAAGATTGTCATTTTTGGGTTGATCGTCGTTCATGGCTCGCCTCGCATGGCTGTCAGACGTGGTTGAGCCAGGCGATATGCACCGGAAAGCCGTCACCGGTCAGCATGCGGTGCACATCGACCAGCGGCAGGCCGACAACCGCCGAATAAGAGCCGTTGATGTCTTCGACAAAGGCACCGGCAAGACCCTGGATGGCATAACCGCCAGCCTTGCCGCGCCATTCGCCAGAGGCAAGATAGGCCTCCATCTCGGCGCTGGAAAGCCGCTTGAAGCGCACCCTGGTTTTCACCAGCTTCTGGCGGCGTGCCCCCTTGGGCGTCACCAGCACTACGGCGGTAAACACCCGGTGCGCCCGCCCGGACAACAGCCGCAGGCACTGCGCTGCCTCTGCCGCCAGTTCGCATTTGGGCAATATCCGCCGCCCGACGCTCACCACCGTATCGGCAGCAATGATGAACGCGTCATCAAGCCCGCCGCGCGCCTTCACCAGCTTTTGCGCCGCGACAGCCTTTTCCAGGGCCAGCCTTGTCGCCAGTGAGCGCGGCAATTCAGTCTTTTTGGGAGTTTCGTCGATTTCCGCGGGCACCAGCGCATCGGGCTCGACGCCGATCTGCTGCAACAGCGCCAGCCGCCGGGGCGAGGCGGAGGCCAGCACCAGTTTCGGACGCCAGCTTTTTTCAGGCTTTGCGCTTGCTTCATTCATGGCCGGGCTACCCCATGCGCCATCAACGGAAGCGGAAGGTAATGCGGCCTTTTGTCAGGTCATAGGGAGTCATTTCCACCATCACCTTGTCTCCGGTCAGCACGCGAATGCGGTTCTTGCGCATTTTCCCGGCAGTATGGGCAATGATTTCATGGCCGTTTTCGAGCAGCACGCGAAACATGGCATTGGGCAGCAATTCCGTCACCGCGCCCGGGAATTCCAGAAGCTCTTCTTTGGCCATCAGGTTCGAACTCTCATGAAACATTCCTTGTCGAGGCCTCGCAGCCTTCAGGTCACACTACCGCCTTGCGGCAAAAATGCCACATCACCCAGCGTAAAAGCACGCATAATCCAGTTTGTCGCATTTGTGAACCACCCGGTGTGCACCATATAGGGCAGGCGCGATATTTGAACGCCACATTGACAACCGTCATTTTACGGTCACACTTGATATTGGAGGTATCCATGGAATCGTTTCTCGAATTTCAGACGACGGCTGTGCGTATGCTCTTTGCCCAGACCGAAACCATGGTGGACAGCTGGGCGACGATTTCGATGCGAATTCCCGTGCTCATCGAGGATGGCTTGCGCGGCCAGATTTCCAGCGAAACCCAGGCCATGGTCAGCGAGAAGGTCATTGCCACGACCGAGGGCGCCATTGGCGCCAGCCAGGCCGGCGCACGCCTGGCGCTGAATTTCTTGAGCGGCCGGCTTTATAGCAGGGATGTGCCGCACCGGCTCATGCATGTCATGGATGCTGCCGCAAAGCCGGCGCGCAAAAGGGTGCGCTCCAATGCGCTTCGTCTCACCGGCCGCCGCGATCAGGCAGCGCGGTCGATGAACATTTGAACCTGGTCCTGCGCGAGGATCTCGCCTTCGTTGCGGCCGGCCTCCTCGGCGAGGCGGGCCGCCAGCACATGGCGAGCGGCCTCGCGCGCTGCTTCTGATTCAAAGCGCCGCAACAAGGACATGACCTTGCCGTTCTCCGCGCCGGGCGCGGCGCTGCACCGCGCCAACACTTCGCCGATCAGCCTGCGGTCGAGCGCGGCGCTGGCCAGGGCGCCCTGATCGGGTTGCCAGGCTTTCAGGGCGGTTATGGCAGCGCGGAATGCCGGCAACAGGGCTTCCGGCAGCAAGGCGCGGGTATAGAGCGCGGCAAAGCCGGCACCCTTGCAATCGGCAATGAGGCCCGCGACACGGTCATGCCGCATGCCGGAGAGTTCCACCAGGGCCCCTTCCAGCAGGCCGGTGCTGCCGCTCATGATCGAGCGCAGCAGCAGCCCGGCGGTCAATTGCCCCTTCTGGCGCAAATGCCGCGCAAAGCTTGCACTATCCTCGCCAGCATGGCTGCCGGCGATCAGCACATGCGCCTTCTCGCGTGATTCGCGGCCCATGCGCTGCGTGCGTTCCGGCGACAGCCAGTTGCAGCCCATGACAAATTCACTGAGCGTCGCCAACGTGGCATTGACGAGATCGGCCCGCAGCGCCGCCGACAGATGCGGGCGTTTCAGCATGGCCTCGCGCAGCTCGCCATCGGTGCCGAAACGCTCAAGAATGCGCTGCATCGAAAATTCGGCAAGGTCGGCACCGGGATTGACCACCAGCGCCACCACCGCCTCCCGCACGCCCACCTCGGCCAGCGCCGCGCTGACGATTTTGGAAACGCGCGGGCGCAGGGCAATGGCCGCCTGCGCATAGGCATCGCCAATGGCGGCGCTGTCCACGAGATCATCATCATCGAGCAAGGGCGAGCGGCCCAGCACGAGGGTCGAAATGTCCGACTGGTCGCTCGCCAGCGCAATGACGATATGGCGCGGCGCGGCGGCGGCACTGGCAAAGCTCTCAGCGAGCGCCCGGCGCACCAGCGGCGAGGGATCATCCAGCAGCGCCGTGAGGGCATCTTCGGTTGCCTGTTTTTCCTCAGGCTCCATATGCGTATAAAGATAGGTTCGTGCCAGGGCGCTGACCCCGTCGGCCCGGCGCGAGGCCGGCACGGTTTCAGCCCATTCGAGAAAGCGTGCAACTATCATGATCGCTTCGCGCTCCAGCCCCGCATCGATTCCGCCTTTACAGAATATGAAGATGCGGCAATTGTGGTAAACGGATCATTAACAATCGCCCTTTCGCAAAGGCTGTCCCATGTCTGAACCTCATCCGCGCGGCGGGTTGTATTTTGAAGATCTCGAACCCGGCAAGCTTTACAGGCACCGGCTGACGCGCACGGTCACGCAGATGGACAACATGCTGTTTTCCAACATGACGCTGAACCCGCAGCCGTTGCATATCGATGCACATTTCTGCGCCACCGAGACCGAATGGGGCCAGCCGCTGATGAATTCGCTGTTCACGCTCGGCCTGCTCATCGGCATTTCCGTGAATGACCTGACAGTTGGCACCACCATTGCCAATCTCGGCATGGAGGAGGTAAAATTCCCCAATCCGCTGTTTGAGGGCGATACTGTGCATTGCACGACGGAAGTGTTGGCCCGGCGGGTCTCGAAATCGCGGCCCGATGCCGGCATCGTCACCTTTGACCACCGCGCCTTCAAGCAGGACGGCAAGCTGGTGGCGCAGTGCCGCCGCCAGGCCTTCATGCGCCTGCGGCCGGCAAGTTGATGGAAACACTGCTGTTTGTGCCGGGCGATTCGGCCCGCAAGCTCGAAAAGGCGCTGGCCAGCGGCGCCGATGCGTTGCTGATCGACCTTGAGGATTCGGTCAGCCTCGCCAACAAGGAGCGCGCCCGCCAGCAGGCCCGCGAATTTGTTGTCGCCCATGGCGGCAAGCCCCATGTCCCCAGGCTGATCGTGCGCATCAATGCCGGTGACAGCGGCCTGATGGATGCCGATCTCGATGCCGTAATCTGCAGCGGCCTTGGCGCGGTGATGCTGCCCAAATGCTGCGGCGGGCGCGATGTGCAGCAGCTCTCCGCCCGCATGGCGCTGCGCGAGGCCTTTGGCGATTTTCCGCCGGGCAGTTTCGGCATTCTGCCCATTGTCACCGAAACCGCCGCCTCGCTGTTTGCCATGGGCAGTTTCGCGGGTGCCAGCCGCCGCCTCATCGGCCTGACATGGGGTGCCGAAGACCTCGCCGCCGATCTGGGCGCGACAGCCAACCGCGACGAGAACGGCCGCTGGACGGGCCCCTATGAGATGGCCCGCAGCCTGACGCTGCTCGCCGCCCGCGCCGCCGCTGTGCTGGCCATAGATACGGTGTTTCCTGATATCGCCGACACGGCCGGTTTTGCTAAAGCCTGCCGCGATGCGGTGCGCGATGGCTTTGATGGCAAAATGGCGATCCATCCCTCGCAGATTGCCCCGATCAAGGCGGCCTTCACCCCCAGCGCGGCCGAGATCGACCATGCCCATGCCATTCTCGCGGCGGTCGCAGCGGCGGACGGGGCAGGGGTCGTCGCCCTGCAAGGCGCGATGATCGACGAGCCGCATCTGAAACAGGCGCGCAAGATATTGGCCCGCGCTGCCAGCAAGCCGCCGTCATGAAGCCCCTGCACACAGTGCTGGCGCTGGCAACGGCGATATTGTGGGGCATTGCCTTTGTGGTCAGCAAGGCCAGCCTTGCCGATTTCACGCCAACCCAGCTCGCCGGCCTGCGCTTTGCCTTTGCCGCCCTGCCGGCGCTGGGCATGGCCCCGCCGAAAATCCCGGTGCTGCGGCTGGTGCTCGTCAGCTTCTTTCTGTTCGGCCTGCAATTCGAGCTGCAATTCATCGGCATCAAGCTTGGCATGCCGGCCGGTCTCACCGCCTTCATGATCCAGAGCCAGTCGCTGTTCACCGTTGCCCTCGCCGCGCTGTGGCTGAAGGAACGCCCGACCATGCGTCAGACCATCGCCCTTGGTCTCGGTCTTTTCGGCCTCGTCCTCATCGCCCTGCAACTCGGGCCGGGTGCCACCGGCCTTGGCTTTGTGCTGGTTCTCACCGCCGCCTTGTCATTCGCGCTCGGCAATCTGCTGCTCAAGACCAGCGGCGCGACCGATATGGTGGCGCTGATCGCATGGACCAGCGCGCTGCTGCCGTTGCCAGCGCTGGTATTGTCGTATTTTCTCGATTCCGGCCGCAGCGGCCTGATGGCCATGTTGCACGCGCCGCTTCAGGCCTATGCCGGTCCGGCCTATCTGGGGTTGGTGGCAACCTCATTTGGCTATGCGGTCTGGGCGCATCTGCTCAAGACCTATTCATCGGCCGCGGTCGCACCCTATGCGCTGCTCGCCCCCTGCGTCGGGCTGATCGGCAGCATGATCGCCTTTGGCGAACGCCTTGAGCCGCTGGAATTTGCCGGCATTGCCGCGATTTTCGCCGGGCTGGCGCTGTCGCTGACCCCGGCCCGCAAGCCCGCGGCGCCCTAGGTCACAAACTCATAAAAGGGTTTTCGTTTTTGAGCGAGGTGTGATTCAAGCTCCTGATGGAGGAGCGAACATGAATGCCCGTCGCTATGAACTTTCCGATTTCGAGTGGTCGATTATCCAGCCGCTTTTGCCAAACAAGCCTCGCGGGGTTGAGCGAGCGGACGACCGCAGGGTTTTGAACGGGATTTACTGGCGGCTTCGGACGGGCTCGCCTTGGGCCGACATTCCCGAGCGCTACGGTCCAACGACGACCTGCTACAACCGTTTTGTGCGATGGCGCAAGATCGGCGTGTGGGACGGCATTTTTGACGCGGTTTCCAGAGCTTATGACGGCGACTTGCAAATGGTGGACAGTTCTTCGATCCGGGTGCATCAGCATGGCGCCAACGGTAAAAAAGGGGGTCTGGCGAAGCGCAGGCCGCGACTGGGAACCTCGCTGGAAGCCGCTGCATGGGGCGCTCGCGGGGCGGATTGACGACGAAAATCCATGCGCTGGTTGACGCCAATGGCCTGCCGATCGCGTTGAAGCTGACGGAAGGCCAAGCCCATGACGGCAGGAGCGCCGCCGACATGCTGAGCGGCCTCGGGCCCGGCCAAATTCTGCTCGCGGACCGCGCCTATGACAGCGACGCCTTGCGCGCAAGCCTTGCCACGCAAGGAGCCTGGGGCAACATCAAGCCGATGCCGGGACGCGTCAACATCCCGGCCTTCAGTCCTTACCTCTACCGTTTTCGCAATCTCGTCGAGCGGTTTTTCAGCAAACTCAAACACTTCAGAGCCGTCGCGACGCGCTTCGAGAAGCACGACGCCAATTATCTCGCGCTCGTCAAACTCGCCGCCGCCAAAATCTGGATGCGGTTTATGAGTCGGTGACCTAGACCACAATGCCGCCGCCACCCGGCGGGCGGTTGAGCTCGAACACCTTGTCGACCACCGCATAATCCATATAGCCTAGACGTGCCAGCGGCTGCATGGCGGCCGTATCGACCCGTCCATCATGGATGAAGGCGTCATTGATATGCACGCCGATCACCTCGCCCAGCACCAGATAGGAGCCGATTTCATGGCCATCGCGATCCTTGAGGTGCAAAATATCCGTCACCACGCATTCGAGCGAGGCCGGGCTCTGCGCCACCCGAGGCGGGCGCACCAGATGGGCGGGGGCGACTTCGAGCTTGGCCGGGCCAAATTCGCTCAACCCGCGCGGATAGGGCGCCGACGTGGCGTTCATGGCGTGCAGCAGCGGCATCGAGGCCATGTTCCAGACGAATTCGCGGCATTCCTCGGCAAAGGTCACAGAATCCTTGACCCCCTCGCTGGAGAAGCCAAGAATCATCGGCTTACTGGAAAAAGCATTGAAAAATGAATAGGGTGCGAGATTAACCTCACCCTTTTTATTCATCGTTGAAACCCAGCCGATCGGCCGTGGGGTGATGATCGCCTTGAGCGGATCATGCGGCAGCAGCGTCTTGTCGCGCTTGTTGGCTTCATAATACATCGGCGTCCGGCTTTCCCTTAAAAATTCTGAATGATGGCGTCCATATCCGGCCGCACCCGGTCATCGTCAAGCGGCGGCGCATGGCCGATATGGATGAAGCCGGCGATGGTTTCATGCTCGTCGAGCCCGAAGGCCCGCATGGCATCGCGATTATAGGCCATCCAGTCGGTCAGCCAGCAGGTGACAAAACCCATGGCGGTGGCGGCAATGGTGAGGTTCATGCACACCGCCCCGGCCGAAAGCACCTGTTCCCATTGCGGAATTTTTGCATGGGGGGCGGCCCGGGAAACGACACCGATCACCAGCGGCGCTTCGCTGAAGCGTGCATGCTCGATGGCAAGGCGCGTGGCATCGGCATGCGGATTGACCTGCGCCCAGACCCGCGCGCAAACATCGCCGGCCCGATCGCGGCCCTCGTCCTGGAACACGATGAAGCGCCAGGGCACCAGCTTGCCATGGTCGGGCACCCGCGCCGCCAGCCGCAACAAGGTGGCAAGCTGATCAGCATCCGGGCCAGGTCCGGTCAGGGCCATCGGCTTTTGCGAGCGCCGCCGCGCCAGCACATCGAGCAAACCGGCTTGGGGCAGATCAGATTTGGTCACGAGGCCTCACGCAAATTCCATGATCACCGCGTCCACCGCCAGGCTGTCGCCGGGCTGGACATTGATTTTCGTGACCTTGCAGTCACGCTCGGCGCGCAGCACGTTTTCCATTTTCATGGCTTCGACCATGCACAGCGCCTCGCCCGCTTTAACCTCCTGACCGGGCTTGACGTCAAGCGCCTTGACCAGCCCCGGCATCGGGCAGAGCAGCACCCTGGAGGTGTCGCGCCCGACCTTTTCCGGCATCAGCGACGCCAGTTCCGCCTCGCGCTGGGTATAGACGCGCGCCTCGACGCCAATGCCGCCATGGCCGAGATGGCAGCCGTTCATCAGCGGGCGCACCTGCACGGCGACGCCGACACCGCCGACCAGCCCGCGCCACAAGGTCTCCCCCGGCACCCAGGATGATTGCACCGCCGTAGTGGTGGCATCATCGCGATGCACCATCAGCGCATCATCGCGCGCCTCAAGCCGCACATGATATTGCGCGTTGCCCAGCCGCACCACGCGCTTCAAGGCGAACACATGCGGGCGCTGGGCCCGAATCTGCCCGGAAATGCGGCGCTTGCGCAGGTTCTGCACGTGGTCGATATGGGCGGCCACCGCCGCAAACAGCTCGGCATCGGCACCCTCGGGCTGTGCCAGACCAAAGCCATCGGGGAATTCCTCGGCGATAAAGCCGGTCGAAAGCCGCCCGTCGCGCCAGCGCTGGTGGCGCATCAGCGCCGCGAGGAAGGGAATATTGTGGCGAATGCCGTCAAGGGTGAATTCATCCAGCGCCTGGGCCTGCGCCTCGATCGCCTGCAGCCGGGTTGGCGCATGCGTCACCAGTTTGGCGATCATCGGATCATAATAAATCGAGATTTCGCCGCCCTCATAGACGCCGGTGTCATTGCGCACGGTCACGCCGTCGCGTCGGCCTTCGGCGGGCGGGCGATAGCGCGTCAGACGCCCGGTCGAGGGCAGAAAATTGCGGGTCGGATCTTCGGCATAGACGCGCGATTCGATCGCCCAGCCCTTGATCTGCACATCGCTTTGGCGCAGCGCCAGCTTCTCGCCCGCCGCGACCCTGATCATCTGCTCGACCAGATCAACCCCGGTGATGAGTTCGGTCACCGGATGCTCGACCTGCAGCCGCGTGTTCATTTCCAGAAAATAAAAGCTCTTGTCCTGCCCGGCGACAAATTCCACGGTTCCGGCGCTGTCATAATTGACCGCCCTGGCGAGGGCCACCGCCTGCTCGCCCATCAGCCGGCGGGTGGCGGCATCGAGCAGCGGCGAGGGCGCTTCCTCGATGACTTTCTGGTTGCGCCGCTGGATCGAGCATTCGCGCTCGCCGAGATAAATCACATTGCCATGTTTGTCGCCCAGCACCTGGATTTCGATATGGCGCGGGTTGACAATAAATTTCTCGATAAACACCCGGTCATCGCCAAAGGACGAGCGCGCCTCGGAGGTGGCGCGGGCAAAGCCTTCCTTCACCTCGCCGGCGCCATAGGCGATGCGCATGCCCTTGCCGCCGCCGCCGGCCGAGGCCTTGATCATCACCGGATAGCCGATGCCATTGGCGATTTCGACTGCCTCATCGGGCGAGGTAATGACCCCGAGATGCCCCGGCACCGTGGAAACCCCGGCAGCATGGGCGAATTTCTTGGATTCGATCTTGTCGCCCATCGCCTCGATGGCGCGCGGATTGGGGCCGATGAAGGTGATGCCGGCCGCGCGCAGGGCCTCGGCAAAGGCGGCGCGCTCCGACAAGAACCCATAGCCTGGATGTACAGCCTCGGCGCCGGTGGCACGGCAGGCCTCGATGATCTTGTCGGCCACAAGATAGGATTGCGCCGCCTCGGCCGGGCCGATGAACACCGCCTCATCGGCCATTTCGACATGCAGCGCATCGCGGTCGGCCGCAGAATAGACC
Organism: Hyphomicrobiales bacterium; assembly: GCA_019075905.1. GTDB lineage: Bacteria > Pseudomonadota > Alphaproteobacteria > Rhizobiales > Beijerinckiaceae > REEB77. The sequence continues at coordinate 2,764 of JAGXAM010000020.1, read as the reverse complement.
GCCACCGTCCTGATCCCCATGAGCCGCGCGGTTTTCATGATGCGGCAGGCAATCTCACCGCGGTTGGCAATCAGGATCTTGGCGAACATGGCGCTAGGTCTTTGCGACAGAATGACGATGCTCGTTCTTAAGCGAGGCACAAGGTGGCGTAAAGCGAACCGAAAGTCGGAGGCCGGCAAAGGGGCCACAAACGGTCATTGCGAGGAGCGTAGCGACCAAGCAAGCCAGGGGGCTCGCCCGGTGCTGCGGCGCAGGTTTTACGCAAACCCCTGGGTTGCTTCGCTAACGCTCGCAATGACGGGGGAAAGCGCTCGCAATGACGGCGAGAGAATGCCCCCATTGTCGGCTGGCGCGCTTTTGGCTGCCCTTGTTCAGTGCTTGCGGGCTTTCCATTGTGCCTGGAAGGTCTGGCCTTGCGGGGCGGGCAGGTCGCGGCTGTTGGTCCAGCCGCTGGCCAGCGGCATTCGGCTGAAATGCCCCCTGGCGCGCCCGCTCCAGCTCAGCAGCGCCATGGCCACGCGTGTTCCGGCCTGGTAGAGCTGCGGTCGGCGTGCGAAAAACCCCCAGATACCAAGCCCATAGCGCTGGGTGGCAGGCGTCAGGTGCCGCTCGAACTCGCGCTCGCGCCAGTGGCGCATCAGCTTTGGCAGTGGAATACGCACCGGGCACACGCTCTCGCAGCGCCCGCAGAACGTCGAGGCATTGGGCAATTGCCCGCCCTCGGAAACGCCGATCAGGCTCGGCGTCAGCACCGCGCCCATCGGCCCGGGATAGACCCAGCCATAGGCATGGCCGCCGACCGCATGATAGACCGGGCAATGGTTCATGCAGGCGCCACAGCGGATGCAGCGCAGCATGTCCTCAAAATCGGTGCCGAGCATCGACGAGCGGCCATTATCCAGCAGGATCACATGATAGGCCTCGGGCCCATCGAGATCGCCGGGGCGGCGCGGGCCGGTCGACAGTGTCGTATAGACCGACATGTCCTGACCCGTCGCCGAGCGCGCCAGAACCCGCAGGATCTGGCTGGCATCTTCGAGTGTCGGCACCAGCTTTTCCAGCGACGCCAGCACGATATGCACCTTGGGGAGAATCTGCGTCAGGTCGCCGTTGCCTTCATTGGTGACGATGATCGAGGAGCCGGTCTCCGCCACCAGAAAATTCGCCCCGGTAATGCCGACATCGGCGCTGAGGAATTTTTGCCGCAGCACCCCGCGCGCCTCGGTCAGCAGGCTCACTGCCTGTGTCAGGTCGCGGCCAGGCGCGAGATGGTCATGCACCCGCCGGAAATCATCGGCGACCTGCTCCTTGTTAAGATGCACTGCCGGCGCGATGATGTGCGAGGGCGTCTCGCCGCGCAATTGAATGATATATTCGCCAAGATCGGTCTCGACCACCGCCAGTCCCGCCGCTTCCAGCGCGGCATTGACCCCGGTTTCCTCGGAAATCATCGATTTGCCCTTGGTGACCACTTTGGCGTCCACCTGGCGGCAGATATCGAGCACGATCCGGTTGGCTTCCTCGCCGGTGCGGGCAAAATGCACATGCCCGCCCGCCGCCTCGACCCTGCTGGCATAGGCCTCGATATAAAGATCGAGATGGGCGAGCGTGTGATTCTTGATGGCCCGGGCCGAATCGCGCAAGGCCTCGAATTCGGGCAGGCGGCCAGCCGCGCGGGCGCGCTTGTCGATAAAGCCGCTGCGCACGTTGCCAAGGGCCTTTTGCAATTGCGCATCGCCCAAAGCCTCATGCGCATTGGCCTTGAACTGACGGGTGGTGGGATCATGGGTCATGGAGCGTCCTTTGGGGGCAATCTAGCGCAAGCGGCGCGCCATGCAACGGCTGAATTGGCGCTAATTATGTCAGCAGGGGCGCAATATCCCCGGCAAGATCGGCCGGCTTGTCGGCAGGGGCATAGCGGCGCACGACCCGGCCCTGCCGGTCGACCAGAAATTTGGTGAAATTCCACTTCACCGCCTCCGTGCCGAGCAAGCCCGGCGCGCCGTGCTTCAGCGCCTTGAACAGCGGATGGGCATCAACGCCATTGACATGGGTCTTGGCGAACATCGGAAAGGTGACACCATAGCTGGTCGAGCAAAAGCTCTGGATCGCCGCCGCATCGCCCGGCTCCTGATGGCCAAACTGGTCGCAGGGAAAGCCCAGCACCACGAAGCCATCCGCCCTGAAGCGCTGGTACAGCGCCTCCAGCCCCTCATATTGCGGGGTAAAGCCGCATTTGCTGGCGACATTGACCACAAGCAGCACCTTGCCGGCATAATCACCAAGGCGCGCCGGGGCGCCATCGAGCGTCGTGAGGGCAATTTCGGGTGAAAGCTGCATGGCGGGCTCCGGAGCCAGGGGATAGGCGCCCACTATAGCATGGCCGGGCGCGGCTGGTCCTGGTGCAATTGACATGCGTGCAGCGCGAATTTGCCGGTGCACGCCGCGTGGCCAGGGCCATGTCAGCGGCGCAAATCTGGCAAAAGAGGATTGCAGCGCCGCGCTTTACCGCCTAATGAGTTGCCGCGCACTGGGACGTCGCCAAGTGGTAAGGCAGCGGATTTTGATTCCGCCATCCGGAGGTTCGAATCCTCCCGTCCCAGCCAAAACCATAATGTACAGTCCTGAGACATAGGTAACAGAGTGTACCTAAGACATGGGTGACAACCACAAGCCGAATGGGTTGTCGAGGGGTTGAAGGGTTTTCTGCTCCAAATCGATATAGCCAAGATCATAGTGCATGAAAGAGACGAGCCAAATGCCC
>JAGXAM010000001.1 GCA_019075905.1 Hyphomicrobiales bacterium | reverse complement strand
GCGAGACCAAAAGCATTTCGGCGGAAACCACCTTTCCGCAAGATTTGAGCCGGCTTGACGAGCTGGAGCCCATTTTGCTGCGGCTGTGCGAGCGGGTGGCCCTGCGCCTGCGCCGGGCCGGGCTTTGCGGCGCAACCATCACCCTGAAGCTGAAAACCGCGCGCTTTGCCAGCCGCACCCGCGCGCTCAGCCAGCCTGACCCGACGGCGCTGTCCACCCGGCTGTTTGCGGTCGGACGCGACCTTCTCAAGGCGGAAATTGACGGCACACCCTTCCGCCTGATCGGCATCGGCGTCTCCGGCCTGCAAAAGCTGGAGGCAGCCGATCCGCAGACCCTGCTCAATCCCGATCTCGCCCGCGAGAAGGCAACCGAGCAGGCCATCATGGACCTGCGCGCCAGATTTGGCGACGCGGCCGTCAGCCGCGGCCTCGCTTTCCACCCGAAGAAAACATGAGCGCGGCGGCGCGCGCCCCTCAGGCGGCGCGCTTGTCCAGCGCCGCCAGCACGGCATCACCCATCTGGCTGGTGGTCGCCAACCCGCCAATATCGGCCGTGCGCACGCCTGATGCCAGCACATCGGCCATCGCCGCCTCCAGCCGGTCGGCGGCTTCGCCGAGCCCGAAAGAATAGCGCAGCATCATCGCAAACGAGCCGATCATCGCCAGCGGATTGGCCTTGCCCTGGCCGGCAATGTCGGGCGCCGAGCCATGCACCGGCTCATAGAGCGCCTTGCGCGTGCCGGTCACCGGATCGGTTTCGCCGAGCGAGGCAGACGGCAGCATGCCGAGCGAGCCGGTCAGCATCGAGGCGACATCAGACAGCATGTCACCAAACAGGTTATCGGTGACGATGACGTCAAATTGCTTGGGCGCGCGCACCAGCTGCATGCCGAGGGCGTCTGCGAGCTGATGCTCAAGCTGCACATCTGGATAATCGCGCTTGTGCAGGGCGACGATGACTTCATGCCAGAGCACGCCGGATTTCATGACATTGCGCTTGTCCGAAGACGTCACCTTGTTGCGGCGCTTGCGGGCCATTTCAAAGGCGACGCGGCCGATACGCTCGATCTCATAGGTATCATAGACCTGCGTGTCGATGCCGCGCTTCTGGCCATTGCCGAGATCGCGGATTTCCTTGGGTTCGCCGAAATAAACACCGCCGGTAAGCTCGCGCAGGATCATGATGTCGAGCCCCTCGACCAGCTCGCGCTTCAGCGAGGAGGCATCGGCGAGCGCCGGAAAGCAGACCGCCGGGCGCAGATTGGCGAACAGGCCGAGATCCTTGCGCAGCCGCAGCAACCCGGCCTCGGGGCGCACCTCATAGGGCACGCTGTCCCATTTCGGCCCCCCGACCGCGCCAAACAGCACCGCATCGGCAGCTTTGGCCTTGGCCATATCGGCTTCCGAAATCGCTGCGCCATGCGCATCGTAGGCACAGCCCCCGACCAGCCCGCGCTCAAGATTGAAAGCAATGACCTTGTGGCGTTGATGCCAGTCGATCACCCGTTCGACCTCGGCCATCACCTCGGGGCCGATACCATCACCGGGAAGCAGCAGAACAGAGCGCGTTTGCATCAGATTGTCCTTGAAAAAACCACAAGAGCGAGAGGTCATGCCTTAGCCAAAGGCGCGCGGCAAGGCAACAAGGCTGTGCGGCGCCGCCGTGCTAACCAAAGCGCAGCAAATTCGTGCTAGGCCCGGCAACATGCAGCGATCTTCCCTGACCTTTCCCGCCGCCGCGCCCGATCTAGCCGAGGCCGCCCGCCTGTGGCTGGCACATCTTGCCGGCGAGCGCCGCGTCGCGGGCCACACGCTTGAGGCCTATGCCCGCGATGTGCTCCAGTTCCTTGAATTCCTGCGCGAGCATTCCGGCGCGCTGCCGGATCTGGCAGCGCTGCGGGCTTTGGGTGCTGCTGACCTGCGCGCCTTCATGGCCCGGCGCCGCGCGGAGGGGGCAGGCAGCCGCTCGCTGTCGCGCCAATTGGCCGGCCTGCGCTCGCTGATGCGCCATCTGGAGCGCGAAGGTCTGGCCAAGGCGGGGGCTTTTTCGCTGGTGCGCACCCCCAAACTCGCCCGCAGCCTGCCCAAGCCGCTGAGCCCGGAAAAGGCCCTTGCCGTCGTCGCGCCCGCGCCGCAGGACGCATGGATCGAGGCGCGTGACCATGCCGTGCTGGCCTTGCTTTATGGTGCCGGCCTGCGCATTTCCGAGGCCCTCGGCCTCAACCGCGCCGATGCGCCCGGGCCAGGCCGTGATGTGCTGCGCATCGAGGGCAAGGGCGGCAAGATCCGCCAGGTGCCGGTGATCGCCCCGGTGCAGGCGGCGGTCGCGGCCTATCTGCAGCTCTGCCCGCATACCTTGCCGGCACAAGGGCCGCTGTTCATCGGCGCGCGCGGCGGGCGCCTGTCACCACGCCTGATCCAGCTCGCCATGGAAAGGGCGCGCGGCGCGCTCGATCTGCCCGCCAGCGCGACACCGCATGCCTTGCGCCATTCCTTTGCCACGCATCTGCTCGGGCAGGGCGGCGACCTGCGATCCATCCAGGAATTGCTCGGCCATGCCTCGCTGAAGACCACGCAAGGCTATACCGCCGTCGATGCCGCGAGGCTGCTGGAAGCCTGGAAATCCGCGCACCCGCGCGCCTGAAGGCCGGCCTCGCGTTTCAGGCCCGCACCTGGGCCCGTCCCTCGGCACAGGCGCGGCGTATCACGTCCGAAACATGCAGCAATTGCTGCGTCAGCGGACTGGTCTTGCGCCAGATCATGCCAATGGTGCGCGAGGGCCCGGGTGCCTCGAACCTGGCGATGGACACCGATGCCGAGCGCGTTTCCACCGCCACCGCCATCTCCGGGATCAGGGTGACACCTATGCCGGCACCCACCATTTGAACGACGGTGGAAAGCGAGCTGCAATCCATAAGCTCGCGCGGCCTGGCTGCGGGCATGTTGCAGAAGGCCAGCGCCTGATCGCGAAAGCAATGCCCTTCTTCGAGCAGCAGCAGGCGCATTTCCCGCAGCATTCGGGCATCGGGCACAGGCCTTGTCGCATCTTCGATCGGGCGCACCAGCACGAAATCTTCAGAAAACAGGCCGACCTCGACAAAGGCCGGCTCTGAAACCGGCAGCGCGACCAGCGCCGTATCGATCCTGCCTTCGGCCAGTTCGTGCAACAGCGTCGGCGTCAGCGTCTCGCGAACATTGATGTCGAGATCGGCATAGGCCCGCGTCAGGCCGTCGATGATGGCCGGCAACAGATAGGGCGCGACCGTCGGGATAATGCCGATGCGCAGGCGCCCCGTCAGGCGATCACGCGAGGCCCGCGCCAGACCCTCGACCTCCAGCACCGAGCGCGAGATGGTCTGGGCGCGCTGCGCAAATTCCTCGCCAAATGCGGTGATGGTCACCTGCCGCGCGCCGCGCTCGAAAAGCGCCGCCCCCAAGGCTTCCTCCAGCTCCTTGATCTGCTGCGACAAGGCCGATTGCGAAATCGCACAGGCCTCCGCGGCGCGGCCGAAATGCCGATGTCGCGCCAAGGCCTCGAAGTAACGTATTTGTTTCAGGGTGAAATTGATCATAAGACCATCTAATCACGGCCATCATAAAATACAACTTAATCTTATGGCCGCGACTTGGTATGACGCTGCCATAACGTCGCTCGGCGATGGCGGCAGGGTCACAAACCACGTGAGGAGAGAGTTATGGACGCGAGTGTTGAGTCAAGCGGCGGCAAGTGTCCGGTAATGCACGGCGCCGGTTCCAATGCGACCTACCAGAGCCGGTCAAACAAGGACTGGTGGCCGAACCAGCTCAATTTGAAGATCCTGCACCAGAACACGGCGCTCTCCAGCCCGCTGGCAGCGGATTTCGATTATGCCAGGGCCTTCAAGACGCTCGATCTGGCGGCGTTGAAGCGCGACCTCATCGCGCTTATGACGCAATCACAGGCCTGGTGGCCCGCCGACTATGGCCATTATGGCCCGCTGTTCATCCGCATGGCCTGGCACAGCGCCGGAACTTACCGCACCGGCGACGGGCGTGGTGGCGCGGGTGCCGGCACCCAGCGCTTCGCGCCGCTCAACAGCTGGCCCGATAACGTCAATCTCGACAAGGCGCGCCGCCTGCTGTGGCCGCTCAAGCAGAAATACGGCAACGCCATTTCCTGGGCCGATCTGATGATTCTGGCGGGCAATTGCGCGCTGGAATCCATGGGTTTCAAGACCTTCGGCTTTGGCGGCGGCCGCGCAGATGTATTTGAGCCGCAAGAGGATATTTACTGGGGCCACGAGGATACCTGGCTCGGCGACCGTCGCTATGCCGGTGACCGCGAGCTCGAAAACCCGCTGGCTGCGGTGCAGATGGGCCTGATTTATGTCAACCCGGAAGGCCCGAATGGCAAGCCCGACCCCCTGGCGGCCGCCAGGGACATACGCGAGACCTTCCTGCGCATGGCGATGAACGACGAGGAAACCGTGGCGCTGGTGGCTGGCGGTCACACTTTCGGCAAGTCCCATGGCGCCGGTGATGCGGCGCATGTCGGGCCGGCGCCCGAGAGTGCAGGCATCGCCGACCAGGGTCTGGGCTGGATCAATAATCTTGGCAGCGGCAAGGGCGTCGATACGATTTCCAGCGGCCTCGAAGGCGCCTGGACGCCGAACCCGATTGCCTGGGACAACGGCTATTTCGACACCCTGCTCGGCTATGAGTGGGATTTGGTGAAAAGCCCGGCCGGGGCCTTCCAGTGGACCCCGCGCAATGGCGCTCTCGCCACTGCGGTGCCCGACGCCCATGATCCCGGCAAGCGTCATGCGCCGATGATGGCGACGACCGACATTGCCCTGAAGGTCGACCCCATCTACGCGCCGATCTCCAGGCGCTTTCATGAGAACCCGGCCGAATTTGCCGATGCTTTCGCACGGGCCTGGTTCAAGCTCACCCATCGCGACATGGGCCCGCGCGCCCGCTATCTGGGCCCGGATGTCCCCGCCGAAGTGCTGATCTGGCAGGACCCGGTGCCGCCCTGCAACCATGAACTGGTCAATGCGCAGGACATTGCCGCGCTCAAGGCGAAGATTCTGGCGACCGGCGTTGGTATTCCGGCGCTGGTGAGGACCGCCTGGGCTTCGGCCTCGACCTTCCGCGGCTCCGACAAGCGCGGCGGTGCCAATGGCGCGCGCCTGCGCCTTGCCCCGCAAAAGGATTGGGCGGTCAACGAGCCGGCGAAACTTGGCCCGGTTCTGGCGGCGCTGGAGGCGGTGCAGACCGCGTTCAATGGCGCCCAGAGCGGCGGCAAGCGGGTTTCCCTGGCCGATTTGATCGTGCTCGGTGGCGCTGCTGCAATCGAGCAGGCGGCAAAAAATGCCGGCCACGCCGTCGAGGTTCCCTTCACGCCCGGGCGCACCGACGCCACCCAGGCCCAGACCGATGTCGAAAGCTTTGCGGTGCTCGAACCGGTCGCCGACGGCTTCCGCAATTATCTCAAGGCCGGTGTCAATGTGGCCGCTGAGGAATTGCTGGTCGACAAGGCACAATTGCTGACCCTGACGGCGCCGGAAATGACGGCACTGGTCGGCGGCATGCGCGTCCTCAATACCAATGTCGGGGCTTCGCCACAGGGCGTTTTGACGAAGCGGCCGGAAGCGCTTACGCCGGATTTCTTCGTCAACCTGCTGGATATGGCCACGGTGTGGAAGCCGGTGGGTGATGACGAAACCAGCTTTGAGGGCCGCGATCGCGCCACCAATGCGCTGAAATGGACGGCGAGCCGGGTCGATCTGGTGTTCGGATCAAATTCGCAATTGCGCGCTTTGGCCGAGGTCTATGCCAGCGCCGGGGGTGAATCAGCTTTCGTGCATGCCTTTGTGGCGGCATGGAACAAGGTGATGAACGCTGATCGCTTTGATCTGAAGGCGTGAATCGCGCCGCTTGATGCAGGCGGCACAGGTGGGGAGCGTCACAACGGCGCCCCCGCCACCAACGCTTCAGGCGCGATGGTGCACCGGCATCATGCCATAGACCGGCGTTGGAATATTTTCCATGCGGGCCTTCAGCTGCAGCGACAGGAATTGCGAATAATGGCGTGACTGGTGCAGGTTGCCGCCATGAAACCACAGGCCGGGTTGGTGCGTCGGCTTCCACATATTGCGCAATTCGCCTTCCCAGGGACCGGGGTCCTTGGTGGTGTTTGAGCCAAGGCCCCAGCATTTGCCGACCTTGTCTGCAACGTCCTTCGAAATCAGCCGCTCGGCCCAGCCATTCATCGATGAATAGCCGGTCGCAAAAACGATGAGATCGGCGGGCAGGTGCGTGTCATCGGCCATCAGTACGCCATCTGGCCTGATCTCCCGGACCTTGCCGGATTTGAGCTTGATCTTGCCGCTGGCGATGAGTTCGCTGGCACCGACATCGATATAATAGCCGGAACCGCGGCGCAGGTATTTCATGAACAGGCCCGACTCGTCCTCGCCAAAATCGAGGCTGAAGCCCACGGCGCGCAAGCGCTCATAGAGCGAGGCGTCGCGCTGTTTCATCGCCTCATAAATAGGCTTTTGGGTCTCGGCCATCATGCCATAGGGGATGGACGCGAAAATCATGTCCGCCTTGTCGGTGGTGATGCCGGCCTTCATGGCACCTTCGGAATAAAGCCCGGCAAGGCCGAGTTCCATCAGGCTCGATGAGCGCGCCACCAACGTCGAGGACCGCTGCACCATGGTGACATCGGCGCCATGTTCGTAGAGATCTGCGCAAATGTCATGGGCTGAATTATTGGAGCCGATGACGACACAGCGGCGGCCCTTCCAGCCGTCGCCGCCCTTGTGCTGGCTGGAATGCACCAGGGTGCCCTTGAAGCTGGCCTGGCCGGGATAATCCGGCATATTTGCCACCGCCGACATGCCGGTGGCGAGCACCAGTTGCCGCGGGCGCAGCACCATCGGCTTGCCCTCGCGCGTGACATTCAAGGTCCATTCGCCCCGGGCCTCGTCATAGCTAGCGCGCTCGCAGGTGGTGCTGCTCCAGTAATTCAGCTCCATGATTTTGGTATAGGCTTCGAGCCAGTCGCCGATTTTGTCCTTGGGCGAGAACACCGGCCAGTCATCGGGGAAGGGCAGATAGGGCAGGTGGTCATACCAGACCGGATCATGCAGGCAGAGTGATTTGTAGCGGTTGCGCCAGCTGTCACCGGCGCGCGGATTTTTTTCGACAATGATGGTTGGCACGCCAAGGCGCCGCAATCTGGCACCAAGGGCAATACCGCCTTGGCCGCCACCGATGATGACGCAATAGGGCTGGGTGGAAATCCCGAGGCCGGCCTGTTCCTCGGCCCGGCGCTCGGCATAGGATTTGCGCCCGACTTCGGCGCCATGCACCACGCCCGGATCACGCGCCGCGCCGGTTTTTTCTTCATGGCCCTTGAGTTCGGCCATGGTGGTGAGCAGCGTGGTGCATTTGTCACCCTTCAGGCGCACATGGCCGCGCCCGCGCGCCACCCTGGTCTCGAAGGTGATCCAGGCCTCGGCAATGCCATCGCCCTCGCTGACCTTGCCGTCGATCCTGAACTTGCGCGGCTCGACATGGGGCAGGCAGGCTTCGAGCATGGCCTTGATGGCCGGCCGCCCTTCCATGGTGCGGATATTCCAGGTGAAACTCACCAGATCGCGCCAATAGGCGTCGGGCGCAAAAAGCCCGGCGGCGGCCTTGGCATCACCTTCTTCAAGAGCTTGAGCAAAGGCGCCCAGGAACCGGCGCATGGCGGCGGTTGCAGTTGTAACGGCCATGATGTCCTCCCGCAATGACCAGCGCTGCGTGGCGACGGGTCCTGACGGCCAGACTGGGCAATAAACTGCAGGCCGTCAACCGGCCTGGCCGCAGTGGCGAGCTTCAGTTGACGCATAACATGAAGCTGCGCGCCCGACGCGGCAACGCTCGACCATCACGTCAACAAAAGCCGCAGTCCTCAGGCGCAGAGTGCCGTTTTGACGGCCTGGTATTCGGAGGCGAGGCGGTCGACCAGAACCTGTGTCGCCACCACCTCGTGCACCGCGCCAATTCCCTGGCCGCTGCCCCAGATATCACGCCAGACCTTGGCATCGCTTGAGCCGCCGGAGGCAAAATTGGTGTGGCTCGGGTCGCTCGCCGGCAGGTGGTCGGGATCGAGCCCGGCCCGCACGATCGACGGGCGCAGGTAATTGCCGAAAATGCCGGTGAACAGGCTTGAGCCTTGGATATCGGCAGCTCGGCCGGCAACGATGGCTTGCTTGTAATCAGGGATCGCCCGCGCTTCATGCGTGGCGATGAAGGCAGAACCAATATAGGCGACATCCGCACCCGCCGCCTGCGCCGCCAGAATGGCGCCGCCGCGCGCAATCGCGCCCGAGAGCGCCAGCGGCCCGGAAAACCAGTCACGAATATCTTGCAGCAGCGCGAAGGGCGAGAGCGAGCCGGCATGCCCGCCGGCCCCGGCCGCCACCGCGATCAGCCCGTCGGCACCTTTCTCGATGGCCTTGCGGGCAAAGCGCTCGGTGATGATGTCATGCATGGTGATGCCGCCCCAGCCATGCACGGCATGGTTCACATCCTCGCGGGCGCCGAGCGAGGTGATAACGATCGGCGGCTTCCATTTCTCACAAAGCGCCATGTCCTGATCGAGGCGATTGTTGGTTTTATGGACGATCTGGTTGACGGCAAAGGGCGCGGCCGGCCGCTCCGGATGGGCCTTGTCATGGGCAGCGAGGGCCTCGGTGATCTGGTGCAGCCATTCGTCGAGTTGCGAAATCGGCCGGGCATTGAGCGAAGGAAATGACCCCACCACCCCGGCCTTGCACTGGGCGATCACCAGATCGGGATTGGAAATGATAAACAGCGGCGCGGCAATGACGGGAATACGCAAGTTGCGTTGCAGATGCGGCGGCAGGGCCATAGGGGGATCCTTGCAGGAGAAAGCCGCATTATGCGGGCATAAATCGGCTGACGCAATCGAGGGCTCATGCTGCGCCAGCGTAAATTTCACGATAGGCCGGCCCATCAGGGCTAGCTGGCGTCCTCGCTGTCGGGGCGGCAGACGGCTCCCGCGAGCAGGGCCTGCGCCCCGGCGCGCTGGTCGGGCTGGCTGATCAGCACATGAAACAGCACATAGCCGCGATGGTGCGGGCTGACCACCCGCAGATCGGGCGAGGGATGATCGGGATCGTCATTGGCGCCGATATCATCGATCTGGTTGCGGGTGCCGAGCACCAGATTGATCTGGCCCTTGTCGGCGGCCTGGTCAGTGACCGAGAAATAGACCGGCCCGTCGGTCTCATGAAACGAGATCGACATGAATTCATCGCCCGGAACGGCGCTGACGATGCGCAGCGGGCCCTCGGAGAGGTCAAAGCGGCACAGCGCCGAAATGACGTTGGGATCACCTGTCATCGTGCCTTGCGGGGCGATCTGCGGGGCGCTGGCGGCAGATGCGGCCGTCAGCACCGGTGCCAGGGCGTCACTTCTGGTGAAATGCGGCAGCATCAGAACCGAGGCGAGATGCACGATGCCGGCAAGACAGAGCGTGCCAAAAACCCAGGACGGCCAGCCTGTGCGCTCGAATGCCGGTTTCATGACCGCACCGCCGGCAAGTTTGGGCAGGGCGGCGCGATCATGGGCAGGACACGCGCTGGACGAGCGGCATGGACGGCGCGGTCGAGGGGCCGACAAAGGTAGCCCCGGTATCATAGAGCCGCAGCTTGATGGCAAAGGCGGCCTTTGTCTGCAGGGCCAGCCAGTTGCCAGGCTGGGGCTGGCGCGAAATGTCGACGGCCAGGGCGCCATGGCGCTGCCAGACCGCCTCGCCGGAGGTGAGGCTGTCGGACAAGGCAGCCGGGCCGGCCGCAGCCGCAGGTCGGGCATCAGGCTGTCGCGCCGCGGCGGTCAGGGTCCAGAACCGCGCCGCCGGCATGGCGCCGCTGACGCGGTAGGTGCAGGCGCCGGACAATTTCTGGCCGGAACTGTCATGCCGGGCGACCAGCACCATGCCTTCACCAAGCCCGAGCGGCACGGTGCCGGAATGCGCCATATAGGCGCGGCCATAGGGATCGGCGGCCAGGGTGGCGTTGGCAGGCGTGGCGCGCCACGGGCCGATAGCCACATAGGACACCGATTTGACATGCCGCACGCTGTACCAGGTCGCCGCCAGTCCGAGCGCTGTTCCCAGAAAGCCAGCTACCAGAAGGCGAAAAAGCGACCACACGACGAAAACCCGAGGTAAGAGGGCGCATCAGCCCAAGCTGTCCTGCCTGCCGTCGCCATAGCAGAACAGGGCGGCAAAATAAACCTTGCGACGGTGCCGCCGGCAGGCGCTACTGGATGGTGATGCGCCCGCCCGGCATGATTAAATTGGCCTGGCGGCTCTGGCGCGAGGCCTGCTCGGTGCGGGCGCGGCGGCGTCGCAAGCCACTGGCCCGGCGCGGCCGCACCTGATCAATGAGAATGTTGAGATTTTTCAAGGCAGCTGCCGAAAGCTTCGAGAGCCGGGGCGGGGCAGCAGGCGCACCGAAAGTGTTGGCGAGATCCGTCGCCGTGCCAGATGCCGCATTGGCAGCCGCCATGCCCTTGGCGGCCACCGGCTGCGCACCGGGGAAATTCACCAGCTTCTCACCATGATGGGCATAAACCATCACGTCATGCCAGGTCGAGGCCGACAACAGCCCGCCAACCACCTTGTTCATCGGTGAATCATTATCATTGCCGTACCAGACGAGACCGACATAATTGCCGGTAAAGCCGTTGAACCAGGCATCCTTGTAATTATTGGTGGTGCCGGTCTTGCCCGCAGCCGGGGTGAAGCCGAGAAACGCCTTGCGGCCGGTGCCGGTCTCGACGACCTTTTGCAGCATGAAGTTCAACTGGGCAATATTCTGCGGACTGACGATCTGGACCGGCGGCGGCGCGTCACGATCATGCTGGTAGAGCAAGTCGCCACGGCTGTCGCGCACCTCGATGACGGCATAGGGAGGCGCTTTCTTGCCGCCATTGGCAAAGGCAGTATAGGCCGTCGCCTCATCGATCATCTTGATGGCGTCGGCACCGATCGGCAGCGAGGGCGTGTCTTCGAGCGGCGTGGTTATGCCGAGCCGGTGCGCCATGGCGATGATGCGCTTGCGTCCGAGCTTGGCGTCATTCCACGCATTCGATCGCAGGTCGGCACCAATCAGGATCGAGACCTTGACGGCGCAGGTATTGATGGATTCAGCAAGCGCCTTCCATGCCGGTACCGGCCCGAGAAAGCGCTTTTCGAAATTATGCGGGCACCAGTTGCCAAGGCATACCGGGCTGTCGACGATGATGGTATTAGGGTTGAGCCGTCCGGTCTCAATGGCGGTGAGATAGACATAGGGCTTGAAGGATGAGCCGGGCTGGCGCAGCGCCGAGGTCACGCGGTTGAACTGGCTGATGCCGTAATCACGCCCGCCAACCATGGCCCGCACGGCACCATCCGGCTTCAGGAATATCGCCGCAGCTTCAGATACATGCAGGGCCTTGCCCGATACCCGCAGGTGATCCTGGATCGAGGATTCGGCGACCTTTTGCAGTGCCGGATCGAGCGCGGTGCGCACGACGAGAACACGCGATTTGCCGAATTTGCCCTCGTTGGCGAGACGCTGCACCTCGCTGAAGGCCCAGTCGAGATACCAGTCCGGCGGACTGACCTGCGGGCGTTCGACCGGCGTTGCCGGGGCAAGGCGGGCGGCGTGCATCTGGCCTTCGGAAATATAGCCGGCCGCGACCATATTATCGAGAACCCGCGCCGCACGTCCGCGGGCTGCCGACAGGTTCACGTCGGGCGAAAATTTCGTCGGTGCCTTGAACAGGCCCGCCAGCATCGCGCATTCGCTCAAGGTGAGGTCGCGCACCGATTTGCCGAAATAGAATTTGGCGGCCGCCTGCACGCCGAAAGTGCCGCTGCCCATATACATGCGGTCGAGATACATTTTCAGGATCTGGCGCTTGGTGAGATGCTGTTCGAGCCAGATGGAAATGAAAGCCTCGTTGACCTTGCGCTGGATGGTGCGCTGGTCATTGAGAAACAGGTTTTTCACCACCTGCTGGGTGAGGGTGGAACCGCCCTCGACATGCTTCTTGCCGATGGCATCGACGGTGAGTGCCCGCAGGGTGCCGACGATATCAATTCCGAAATGGTGATAAAACCGCCGGTCTTCGGTGGAGAGCACGGCATCGATGAGATTGGCGGGATATTGGCTCAGGGGCACGCTGTCATCATGCAGGATGCCGCGCTTGCCGACCACCCGGCCATAGCGGTCAAGAAAGGTCACGGCGAGATCTTCCTTGCGCGGCCATTTCTGTTGCGTGATCTGGAAGGCCGGGCCGGCCATGATCACCGCAAATACGGCGCCGGCCGAGCCGAGCGTCAGCGCCTCGCAGGCCATCTCGACCAGAAATTTGCGGAAGCCCGCGACATGGAACCTGTCCATGAAGGTCACGAACTGATCGAGCATCTCGCGGCCATCGCGCCCGCCCTCGAACAGCCATGCCGTGATGGCGGCATCAAGGGCGAGGAAAAACCGGGACAGGCGGCGCATCAGCTGCGACCTGGCGAGCCATTCACGCAAGCTCAACACTCCTCAACAAGCCCCGACCCGATCCGGCCGTGATGTGGCACAGGGTTAAGACTTTTTCAACACATGATGTCGCCGACCTGACATAGGACGGTGCAGGGCGTGACCGTGATGTCACTGGAGCAAGTGGCGTGCCATCCGCAACTGTGCTGAAATGGGGCGTGGTGTCTTGAGGTAGCAGGTGTGACGGGCAAGAGTGGCAAGGATACGAAAGCCGGCGAGTTCTGGCACGACGGGCTGGAGGCGCTGACGCCGGAACAATGGGAGGCTTTGTGCGATGGCTGCGGGCGCTGCTGCCTCGTCAAGCTGGAAGATGAAGACACCGGCAAGGTGCATTTCACCGATATCGGCTGCAAATTGCTGGATGGTGACACCTGCGCCTGCCGCAATTATCCACAGCGCCAGGGCCTCGTGCCCGATTGCATCGCCCTGAGCCCGGCCAAGCTGCGCGAGATCGACTGGCTGCCGCCGACCTGCGCCTATCGTCTGGTCGCCGAAGGGCGCGACCTCATGTGGTGGCACTATCTCAAATCCGGCTCGCGTGACAGCGTGCATGAGGCTGGCATATCGGTGCGCGGCAAGTTGAAGGGCCATGAAGATGGCATCGAAGTTGATGATCTTGTTGATCATATTGTCACTTGGCCGCGCCGCGTGCCACGGTTGGCAAAGGTGCGTCCGCGCGGTTATGTAAGAAAAAAATCCTAAGTTAAGAAAGTAATCCTTGACTTCCTGACGCTGCCCGGCTAGAGATGGGACATGGTCGATGAGTGTATCGACTTTCCATTGTCCGAACCGGAGGGCCCGCCATGAGCGCAACGCAGGATGCCAATGGCGTGATGCTGGTCGGCGCCGGGGCGGCAGCTGAGCTTCTGGGCGATGCCGCCGATGCGCTGCCTTGCGCGCCGCCACGCCCGCTCGCCGTGCGAGTTCTGCAAGTGATCGAGCGCGAGGAGGATGGCTTGCCGGCAAGGCCGCGTGCCAGGCGCCGGCCTCGCAAGCCGGTTGATGATACCTATTGGCCGGTCGCCACCGACGTGGCGATGTGAGCGCCGCCACGCCGCCGGGCTGGCCGCTGGTTGATCAGGATTTTCGCCGGAAGTTTCTGGCGGCGGTGCGTGCCGGCAGGTTCGAGGCGCTGGTGGCGGGCCTTTCCCTGGCAGAGCTGGAAAGCCTCGCCCATGACTGGTGCCTCGCCGGCCGGGCCGATCAACTGCCGCCCGCCGGTGCCACTGACGGCGCGCCCTGGACCACCTGGCTGGTGATGGGCGGGCGCGGTGCCGGCAAGACCCGCACCGGGGCCGAATGGGTGCGCGGGCTGGCGCTGGCCCTGCCGGGCTTCGCCGAAAAGCCGCCACGGCGCATCGCCCTGATCGGCGAGACCTATGAGGAAGTGCGCAATGTCATGATCGAGGGGGTTTCCGGCCTGCTGTCCGTGCACAGGCGCCATGAACGCCCGACGTGGGAACCCTCGCGGCGGCTGCTGACATGGAAAAACGGCACCATCGCCCAGGTGTTTTCCGCCGAACAGCCCGACAGTCTGCGTGGGCCGCAATTCGAGGCCGCCTGGTGCGACGAGCTGGCCAAATGGCGGCAGTCCGAGGCGACTTGGGACATGCTGCAATTCGGGCTGCGGCTCGGCCGCTTCCCGCGCCAGCTGGTGACGACCACCCCGCGGCCGACGGCACTGGTCAAGCGCCTGCTCAAGGACCCGCGCACCGCCGTGACCCGGGCCGCCACCGCCGCCAATGCCGCGCATCTGGCACCGGGGTTTCTGGATGCCGTGCAGGCCCGCTATGGCGGCACCAGGCTCGGCCGTCAGGAGATCGATGGCGAAATCATCGAGGACGTGGCCGGGGCGCTGTGGACGCGCGACATGATCGAGGCCGCAAGGCTCGCCGAAGCGCCTTCCTGCCGCAAGATCGTCGTGGCGGTTGATCCGCCCGCCAGCTCCGGCCGGCGCGCCGATGCCTGCGGCATTATCGCCGCCGGTATGACTGCTGACGGCATGGTGATCGTGCTGGCCGATGCCTCGCTAAAAGAGGTGCGCCCGGCGCAATGGGCAGCCGCAGCCGTAGCGCTTTATCATCGCTACGAGGCCGATGCGCTGGTGGCCGAAGTCAACCAGGGCGGCGAAATGGTCGCAGCCGTCATTGGCAAGGCCGATGCCAGCGTGCCGGTGCGCAGCGTCCGGGCCACCCGTGGCAAATATCTGCGCGCCGCTCCGGTGGCGCAGCTCTATGAGCAGGGCAGGGTGCGCCATGCCGGCGCTTTCCCGGCGCTGGAGGATGAAATGTGCGCCTTCACCGCTGACGGCACGAGCGATGGCCACAGCCCCGACCGGCTCGATGCGCTGGTCTGGGCCATCAGCGCACTGGCGCTGGCCACGGATGCCGCCGAACCAAGGATGCGACGCCTTTAGCAGCCGCCACCGGATTTTGTTCAACCGAGGAGCTTCATTTCATGGCGTCCTTCCTGTCACGCCTTTTTGGCGGCGGTCCGGCCTTGCCCCAACCGCCGGAAATAAAGGCCTCGCGCGCCGCGCGGCTGCTGGCCCTGCATTCCATGGGCCTCGCCCGCTGGACACCGCGCAATTATGTGACGCTGACCCAGCAGGGCTATGAGCGCAATGCCGTGGTCTATCGCACGGTGCGGATGATTGCCGAGGCAGCGGCTTCCGTGCCCTGGCTGATGTTCGAGGGGCGCAGGGAGATCACCGAACACCCGCTGCTCGACCTGATGGCCCGCCCCAACCCCACGGATGTCGGCCCGACTTTTTTCGAGGCGCTGTTCACCAACCTGCTGTTGTTTGGCAATGGCTACGTCGAGGCGACCCTGGTCGAGGCCATGCCGCGCGAACTTTATGCCCTGCGGCCGGATCGAATGAGCCTGGTGCCGGGCGCGAGCGGCTGGCCGGTGGCCTATGATTACATGATTGGCGGCGACAAGGTGCGCTATCCCGTCAATGCCGAGGGCATGACGCAGATCCTGCACCTGAAGCTGTTTCATCCGCTTGATGATCATTATGGCTTCTCGCCGATTGCCGCCGCGCAGGTAGCGCTCGATATTCACAACGCTGCCTGCGGTTGGAACAAGGCCTTGCTCGACAATGCGGCGCGACCCTCGGGCGCGCTGGTCTATGCCGGCCCGGAAGGCAGCCAGCTCAGCGACGAGCAGTTCGACCGGCTCAAGGCCGAGCTCGACGACAGTTTTTCCGGTCCCGGCAATGCCGGGCGGCCCTTGCTGCTTGAAGGCGGGCTCGACTGGAAAGCCTTGTCTATGAGCCCGCGTGACATGGATTTCATGGCCGCCAAGAACGGCGCCGCCCGCGACATTGCCCTAGCATTCGGTGTGCCGCCACAAATGCTTGGCATACCCGGCGACAACACCTTTTCCAATTATCAGGAAGCCAACCGCGCCTTCTGGCGCCAGACCGTCATTCCGCTGATCGCCCGCACCCAGAAGAGTTTTGCGGCGTGGTTCGGCAAGGCCTACGGGCCGTTCACCTTCGACTATAACGTTGATCGCATTGACGCTCTGGCCGAAGAGCGGCAGATCGAATGGGCGCGCGTCGATGCCGCGAGCTTCCTGACCATCGACGAAAAGCGCGAGGCCCTGGGCTATGGCATCCTGCCGCGCGGGCAGGTGCCGCAGTCAGGTTCCAGCACCCCCGCCAAGCCATGAATGATGTCGTCTCAACCATCATCGCCCGTGGCGATCTGGCGCATCTGGCGCTGTTTTTGTGGGCGTCGAGCGCTTCGGGCCTGCTGCTCGCGACCTTGCGTGACCTTGCCGCCGCCAACCGCCGCTTTGACCTGTTCGTGCGCGAACTTTCCCGCTTCAACCGCCAATTTGGAGATGAACCATGATGTTTCGCCGAAAAGAACGCAAAAGCCGCGACCCCGGCGCTGAGGCCGAGCAGGTGCTCGCCACCTTTGTGAGCCTGCTCGGCAAGCTCATGGCCCCCGAGCGCACGAAGGCCCGGGCGGCACGGCCCGCCGCGCCGGAGGTGATCTGATGGTGGCACGGATCCCGCAGCTTGAGACGGCGCACATGACCGCGACGTTGGAAACCAAGAACCTTCCCGGCCAGATTTCCGGCCTCACCCAGGATGGCTCGTTCATCGGCTATGCCAGCCTGTTTGGCGTGGTGGACATGGGGCGCGATCTCGTCATGCCCGGAGCCTTCCGCGCCTCGCTGGAAAAGCGCGGTGCCGGCGGCGTGAAAATGCTGTGGCAGCACGATGCCGCCCAGCCGCTCGGCATCTGGACCTCGATCATCGAGGATGCACGCGGCCTCAGGGTTGCCGGCCAGCTCAATCTGGCGGTGGCGCGCGCCCGCGAAATCTATGCGCTGATGCGTGATGGCGCGCTCGATGGACTTTCCATCGGCTTTCGCACGCAAAGCGCCGTCAACGACAAGGTGACCGGCATCCGAAAGCTGATCCGGCTCGATTTGTGGGAAATCTCGATCGTCACATTCCCGATGTTGCCGCAGGCGCGGGTTTCCGCCGTCAAGCGCGCCCACGCCCATGTCCGGCCCGAAGGCCTGGCCCGCGCCATCCGCAAGGCCGCCGCAGCATTTCGCTGACGCGGCCGCCCGCTGGCAAATTTTTCCGCAAGAAGGGCATGAACATGAACGCTGAAACACGCTCAAAACCGGCACCCGAGACCAAGGCCATCGGCACCGATGTCACCCAGGCCTTTGAAGATTTTCACCGCACTTTCGCCAGTTTCCGCGATACCAATGATGAGCGGCTCGACCAGATCGAGACAAGGCTTTCCGCCGATGTCGTGACCGAGGAAAAGCTGGCGCGCATCGACCGGGCGCTCGATGACAACAAGCGCCGGCTCGACAGCATGCTGATCGAAAAATCCCGCCCGCAAATCGGCCGCAGCGAGGCTGCCAGTGCCGACGAGCGCGAGCACAAGCTCGCCTTCACCTCCTATATGCGCTCGGGCGAGGCCATGGGCCTCAAGGGGCTGGAGGCGACGGCGCTTTCGGCCGGTTCCGGCCCCGATGGCGGCTATCTCGTGCCCGTGCCGGCCGAGCGCGAGATTTTGCTGCGCATGGCCGATTATTCGCCTATTCGCACCATTGCCTCGGTGCGCCAGATTTCCGGCGCGCAATTGCGCAAGGCGTTTTCTTTCAATGGCCCGGCGTCGGGATGGGTGGCGGAAACCGATCCGCGCCCGCAAAGCGCCACCCAGCAGATCGCCGACATGCATTTTCCGGCCTTTGAGCTTTATGCCATGCCTGCAGCGACGCAGACCCTGCTCGATGACTCGGTTGTCGACATCGAGCAATGGATCGGCGAGGAAATCTCGCTGGCCTTTGCCACCCAGGAAGGCACTGCCTTCGTCAATGGCACCGGCATCAACCAGCCGCAGGGCTTCATGAGCGTGCCGAATGTGGCGCAGGCGAGCTGGGCCTGGGGCAGCCTTGGCTATCAGGTCACTGGTGTTTCGGCGGCCTGGCCGGCCGCGAACCCGTCAGATGTGGTGATTGACCTGATCTATGCGCTGAAGGCCGGTTATCGGCAAAAGGCGCGCTTTGTCATGAACCGGCGCACGCTCTCCCAGGTGCGCACCTTCAAGACTTCCACGGGCGAATATCTCTGGGCCCCGCCCAGCACCATCGGCGGCGCCACGACGCTGATGAATTTCCCGATGACCGAGGCCGAGGACATGCCGGACATTGCCGCCAACTCGCTGTCGATCGCCTTTGGCGATTTCGAGCGCGGCTATTTGATCGTGGACCGGCTCGGCATCCGCGTGCTGCGCGATCCCTATTCCGCTAAGCCCTATGTGCTGTTCTATTCGACCAAGCGGGTCGGTGGCGGCGTGCAGGATTTCGACGCCATCAAGCTGCTGAAATTCGGCACGGCCTGAGGCGCCCGGCCTCATCGCCAGCTTTGCAGAACCCGCTTGATCCAGCCGCGTTGCGGCGCTGTGAACGTGCCTTGCGTGAAAGCGCCGCAGACATGCCGGCCATGCCCGTCCGCCCAGGCGGTGATGGCAAGGACCCGGTGTGTCGCCGCCGCGAAGATCGGCGCGCCGGAATCGCCCTCGCAGGCACCGGCGCCATCATGGCCAGGGTCTTGCGCCCACAGCAGGATGTGAGACAGCGGCGCGCGGGTCTCGATCCTCGCGACCCGCAAGACGCCGGTCGAGGCCGGATCATGCTCGCGGCCCATGCCATAGCCGGCGATAAGGAAAGTCTCATGCAGGCGGGCTTCGTCCCGCGCGCTGAACTGTGCGGGCTGGAAGCGGGCCGGCAATGGCACGGCGCTTTCGACCAGGGCCAGATCGACAGTGCGGATGCGCTTGATCTGGGCATCGGCATGATAGCCGGGGTTGACGGCGATGCGCGCCACATCAAGCATCACCGGGTGGCCCGCATCGCGGTAAAACAGCCGCATTCTCGCCGGCCTCGTGACACAATGGGCGGCGGTGAGCACCGCATTGCGCGCCACCACCACGCCCGAGCAAAATCCGGCAGCCGCGCCCTTGCGCATCAGCACCATGATCACATGCGCACCAAGCCCGGGATCGCTGATCGTCGGGCCGACCACCGCCCCGGCCGGCCGGGCCGCGAGCAGCAGCGCCAGCGTGGCAGCGACAAGGATCCTGGGTGCAGACATGATTTGATCTCGGCGACATGGAATGCGGGATGGCCCGTGCGATCCTAGCAGCGCCAGCCCTCCACTTCCAGCACAAGCCCGCAACATTCGTCCCGGCCCCTGCCGCAGCCCCTCGGCTGAAGCGCAGCGGACCAGCTTTGGAACCACGCCCGCTATGAGGCCCCCATGACCCCCGTTCTCCTTGTTCCGCCAGCGGTTGAGCCGGTGGCGCTGGCCGATGCCAAAAGTTGGCTGAAGGTCGATAGCACCGATGACGACGGGCTGATCACCGGCCTGATAACCTCGGCGCGCATGATCATCGAGCAGGCGACGCGGCGGCGGCTGATCACCCAGGGCTGGCGGCTGATCGCCGATGCCTGGCCGCAGTCCGGTCTCGTCGCCGTCCCGCTCGCGCCCTTTGCCGCGCTTGACGCCATCACCGTGTTTGATGCCGGCAACAACCCGCAGGCCCTGGCGGTGACCTTGCCGTTCATCGACGCGACGCCGGATGCGGCGCGCCTGTCGTTTACGGCAGCACCGCTGGCTCCGGGGCCGGCCATTGCCGGCATTTATATCGATGTGAGCGTAGGTTACGGCGCAACAGGTGCCGCCGTGCCGCAGCCCCTGCTGCAGGCGATCCTCATGCTGATCGCCCATTGGTATGAAAATCGCGGCGACGTTCTGGCTGATTCCGGCGCGGTGCGCTTGCCAGCTTCGGTCGCCGCGCTGGTGGCGCCGTTCCGCGCCGTGAGGCTGACATGAAGCCCCCGGCGACAGGCGCCCTGCGCACGCGCCTGACCCTGCTGCAGCCCCTTGACGGCTTGGATGACAATGGCGGCTTCACCCAGAGTTATGTGCCGCTGGCAAGCCTTTGGGGCGAGATCGTGCCGACCCATGCGCGCGACCGTTTCCGCGCCGGCAGGATGGAAGTCAGCATCACCCATCACATTACGCTGCGCGCCTTTGCTGGCCTCACCGGCGAGATGCGGCTGGCGACCGCAACCCGCAGCTTCCTCATCCATGGCTTGGAGGATGTCGATGCGCTGGCGCGTTTTGTCCTTTGTCATTGCGAGGAAATCCGGCCATGACCGCCTCACCCGTCACCGCCCTGCGCGCCGCCATCCGCAACGCCCTCCTGGCTGATGCCACCCTGACCGCCATGCTGGGTGGTCCCAATGTGTTCGATGAGGCGCCGCGCAGCGTCAACCCGCCCTATGTGACCTTTGGCGACGCCTTGTGGCGGGATCTTTCCACCAGATCTGACACTGGAGCCGAGCAATTCGTGCTGGTCAACGCCTGGTCTTTGCAGCGCGGACGCCACGAGGCGCTCGATATCGCCACCCGCGTGCTCGCGCTCATTCAGGACCAGCCGCTGGTGCTGACCGGCTTCAACCTCGTCAACCTGCGGCTGGTGTCGATGGAGACACGGCGCGAGCATAACGGCCGCTTTGCCCGCGCCAGCCTGAAACTGCGCGCCTATACCGAAGCGCTCTGAGCGCACCACTTCATCTGGAGACAATCCCATGGCCGCGCAAAAAGGCAAAGACCTGCTCCTCAAGCTCGATGATGGCACCGGCACCAACACTTTCATCACCGTGGCCGGGCTGCGCACCCAGCGCTTCTCGCTCACCACCGACAAGGTCGATGCCACATCCGCCGACTCGCCCGGCCGCTGGCGCGAGCTTCTCGCCGGCGCCGGTGTGCTGCGCGCCTCCATCACCGGGGCCGGCATTTTCAAGGATGCAGCCTCGGACGCGCTGATGCAGCAAAACTTCTTCAATGGCATTGTCGCCAACTGGCAGGTGGTGGTGCCGGCCTATGGCACGATTCAGGGGCCGTTCCTGATCAGCACGCTGGATTATCGCGGCGAACAGGCCGCCGAAGTCACCTTTGACATCTCGCTGGAATCGGCCTGTGCCCTGACCTTCACCCATGTCTGACACCCCGCCCGTGAGAGCGACCAACATGGCGAGCCCTCTCCGCCGTCATTGCGAGCGCTTCCCCCGTCATTGCGAGCGTGAGCGAAGCAACCCAGGGGATTGGCTCCATCTCCACCGCAGCCAACCACGAGCCCCCTGGGTCGCTTTGTCGCTTCGCTCCTCGCAATGACGGGGGTGATGCTCGCAATCACCGGGGCATGCTTCTTGCTGTGACTTTGCCTTGCGCACCACCAATCTTCACCCAGGGGATGAACTTCATGCCCAACCTTCAGCGCGGCGAGATTGTTGCCGAACTTGGTGACCAGACCTGGCACCTGTGCCTGACCCTTGGGGCTCTTGCCGAGCTGGAGGGCGCCTTTGGTGCCGACGGTCTTGCCGGCCTCGCGCGCCGCTTTGAGGACGGCGCCGTCTCTGCCCGGGATCTCCTCATCATCATCGGCTGCGGCCTGCGCGGTGCCGGCCACAAAATCAGCGATGCCGAGGTTGCGCAGATACGCGCTCCCGGCGTGGCGGCTGGCTATGTCCGGATCGTGGCTGACCTTCTGGCCGCGACATTTGGTGCGATGGCATCCGGCAAGGATGAAGCCGCCCGCCCTCCGGTGCCGCAGGACGCCTGAGCGACTACAAGGCCAGCCGCTCCCGGCCTCATCCCTTTCCCTGGGACGAGGCCATGGCCTTTGGTCTCGGCGTCCTGCGGCTGGCACCCGCCGTCTTCTGGCAGATGACCACCCGCGAGCTGCACGCTGCCTGGGAGGGCGTCTATGGCCGCGCTGCCACCAGCCTGACCCGCGCCGCCCTCGATGATTTGATGGCGGCCTTCCCGGATCCGCCGCCAGAAAGGTGATCCATGCCCACTGACCCGCAACACCCGGCCGCGCCGACCGCCTTCAGCGCGCAGGATCTCAACGAGATCAGGACCGCGCTCGATGGCATGGGCCTCAGCAGCGACAAGGTGGCAAAATCGCTGTCGAGCGCCTTTGCCGGGGCGATTACCAGCCGCAAGAGCTTCCAGCAAACCCTGCTGGCGATTGGCATGAGTCTGGCCAAGCTGGTGATTTCCAGCGGCACCCAGACGATTTCGAGCGGCCTGTCATCGCTGCTGACCTCGGCCCTGAGCGGGCTTGGCGGCGGCACGGGCGGCGGTGTGCAGCCGTTTGCCGAAGGCGGCGTCGTCTCCAGCCCGACATTCTTTGGCATGGGCAGCGGCACCGGCCTCATGGGCGAGCGCGGTGCCGAGGCCATCATGCCGCTCGCCCGCGGCCCGGATGGCCGGCTCGGCATTGCCGCGCATGGCGGCACCCAGGGCGCCTCGCCCGTGCATGTGCATATCCATACGCCTGACGTCGAGAGCTTCAGGCACAGCGAGGCGCAAGTGACAACCTCGCTGGCACGGGCGGTGGCGCGCGGCCAGCGCGGGCTTTGAAGGGGCAGGGCTCATGTCATCCTTTCACGAAATCCAGTTTCCGCTCGATATTTCCATGCGTGCCAGCGGCGGGCCGGAGCGGCGCACCGATATTGTCGCCACCGGCAGCAATGCCGAGGAGCGCAACGCCCGCTGGGCCAATTCGCGCCGCAAATATGAGGCCGGCTATGGCGTGCGCTCGCTCAATGCCATTGCCGCCGTGACGGCATTTTTCGAGGAGCGGCGCGGCCGCCTCTACGGCTTTCGCTGGCGCGACCTGACCGATTTCAAATCCTGCCTGCCGGGCGCCAACCCGGCCGCGACCGACCAGATCATCGCCACCGGCGATGGCACGACCGCGCAATTCCAGCTGGTGAAAACCTATGGCGCTGCCTTCGCGCCCTGGCAACGCATCATCGCCAAACCGGTGGCGGGCTCGGTAATGCTGGCGGTCAATGGCGTCGCCCTCATTAGCGCCACCGATTTCACCTGCGATCCGACGACCGGCATGGTCACGCTGGCGGCGGGCAGGATCCCGGCGGCGGGCGCCAGCCTCACGGCCGGCTATCTCTTTGACGTGCCGGTTCGTTTCGACACGGATTATCTTGCCATCGACCTCACTGCCTTCGCGGCGGGCGACATTCCGAAAATCCCCATTCTTGAGATTATTCCTTGAAGCAAAGGCTGAAGTTTCATGAAAATGCTCAACTCGGCCCTGACGGCGCATCTGGCCAATGGTGCAACCACCCTCTGCCATTGCTGGCGGCTGATCCGGCGTGACGGCACCGTAATGGGTTTCACCGACCACGATCTCGACCTGACGGTGTCCGGCACCCTATGCAGCGCCCGCACCGGTTCGGATGCCTCGGCCGCCGAGCAGGTGCTCGGCTTTGCTGCCGGTGGCGGCGAGGTCACCGGCGCGCTCGCCGCAGCGGCGCTGAACGAGACCGATCTTGCCAATGGCGTCTATGACGGCGCCACCGTCGAGAGCTGGCTGGTGAACTGGGCCGATACCACCCAGAGCCTGCTGCTCGATATCCACACTTTGGGGCAGGTGGCGCGGTCGGAATTTGCCTTCACCGCTGAATTACGCTCGCTCGCCCAGGAGTTTGACCAGGAGCGCGGGCGCTTGTTCCAGTTGAACTGCGCCGCTGATCTCGGCGATGCCCGCTGCAAGGTGGCGCTCACCGGCGCCAGTTTTGTGGCGAGCGACCAGGTCAGCGCCACCGACGGGCGGATTTATCTCGCCGCCGGGCTCGCGGGCTATGCCAATGACTGGTTTACCGGCGGCGAATTGCGCTTCACCACCGGCGCCAACCGCGGCGCGACCTGCATCATCAAGCAGCATTCGGTCTATGCCGGGGCCACTACCCTGACGCTTTGGACGCCGACGGCGGCGCCGATGGTCATCGGCGATGCCTTCACGGTCTCGGCCGGCTGCGACAAGTTTTTCGCAACCTGTCAGGACAAATTCGCCAACAGCGCCAATTTCCGGGGCTTTCCGCATATTCCCGGCAATGACCAGGTGTTGCAGTTTCCGAGCCAGGCCGATCTCAATATGGACGGCGGGAGCCTGTTCAGATGAGCGCCGCCAGCAAGGTGACGCGCGCCGATATCGTGCTCTGCGCCCGGCGCTGGCTCGGCACGCCCTACCAGCATCAGGCCTCCCTGATCCATGTCGGCTGCGACTGCCTCGGCCTGGTGCGCGGCATCTGGCGCGAACTCATCGGGCCGGAGCCGGAAACGCCACCGCCCTATAGTGCCGACTGGGCCGAGGTCGGGGGCATAGACACCTTGCAGCTCGTCGCCCGGCGCTATTTGCAGCCAGGGGGCAAAGCCGGCTGGCAGGCGGGCGACGTTCTGCTGTTTCGCTGGCGCGCGCATCTGCCCGCCAAGCACCTCGCCATTGTCACGGCCAGGGACATGATGATCCATGCCCATGACGGCGCCGCCGTGGCAGAGGTGGCGCTTTCGCCCTTCTGGCTGCGCCATCTCGATCAGGTCTTTGCCTTTCCGGGCCTGACTGTCTGAGCGGCGCGGCGGACCGCACAAAACCGCATTTTGATCGGGGATTTCCATGGCAACGCTGGTTTTGCAGGCTGCTGGCGCGGCCCTTGGCGGGATGCTGGGCGGGCCGATGGGGGCCATGGCCGGCCGCACGCTCGGGGCCATGGCCGGCGGCGTCATCGACAACCGCCTGATGGGTTATCTGACCCATGCGCAGATGCCGCGCCTGCACATGCTTAACGGCATGGGCTCGGTCGAGGGCACGCCAATTCCGCGGATCTACGGCCGCGCCCGCGTCGGAGGCCAGGTGATCTGGGCCACGCGCTTTCTGGAGGTCAACGGCCACCAGAGCGCTGGCGGCAAGGGCACCGGGCCGCGCGTCACGACCTATAATTACTATGCCAATTTCGCGGTCGGGCTGTGCGAGGGCCCCATTGCCTATGTGCGGCGCGTCTGGGCTGACGGCAAGGAGATTGATCTCACCTTGCTCAACGTCCGTATCTACCTTGGTGACGAGACCCAAACCGCTGACCCGCTGATCGTGGCCAAGGAAGGGCTCGCGCCGGCCTACCGGGGCATGGCCTATGCGGTTTTCGAGCTGATGCCGCTCGCCAGTTTCGGCAATCGCATCCCGCAACTGAATTTCGAGGTCGTGCGCCCGGTTTCCGGCCTCGGCGCCATGATCCAGGCGGTCGATCTCATCCCCGGGGCCAGCGAATATGCCTATGCGCCGCTGGCCTTTACCAGCAGCCTTGGTGCCGGCAGCAGCCTCGCCGAAAACCGACATCAATTGCAGCGGGTCAGCGACTGGACGGCCTCGATCGACGCCCTGCAGGCCCTGTGCCCGAACCTGAAAAATGTGGCGCTGGTGGTGGCCTAGTTCGGCAATGATTTGCGTTGCGCATCCTGCACCATCACGCCGCGTGTCGAGGATACCAGCAAGCTGGTGCTCGGTGGTGACTGGCAGGTGGCCGGGCTGGCGAGGGCGCAGGCAACGCCAGTGTCGCTTTATAATGGCCAGCCATCCTATGGCGGCACACCGACCGATGCTTCCGTCAGCGCCGCGATAGGCGACCTGAAAGCCCGCGGCCTTGGAGTCACTTTCTATCCCTTCGTGATGATGGACATTGCTGATGGCAATAGCCTGCCTGATCCTTGGTCAGCAGCGGGCACGCAGGCACCCTATCCGTGGCGCGGACGCATCACCTGCTATCCGGCGCCCGGCCAGCCCGGCACGGTGGATGCGACGCCGGCAGCAGGCGCGCAGGTCGCAGCATTTTTCGGCTCACCGGCGCCGCCCCCCGGTGAATGGTCGTTCCGGCAGTTCATCCTGCATTATGCCGCCCTTTGCGCTGCCGCCGGCGGCGTCGATACCTTCCTCGTGGGCTCGGAACTGGCGAGCCTGACGCGGGTGCGCTCCGCCAGCGGAATTTACCCGGCGGCCCTGGCGCTGGCGCAGCTTTGCGCCGACGTCAAGGGCGTGCTGGGTGCCGCCACCAAAGTCTCTTATGCCGCCGACTGGAGCGAATATGGAACGCATGTGCTTGGCGGTGGGGCCGAGGTGCGCTTTCCGCTTGATGCCGTCTGGGGCTCGCCGCATTGCGATTTCACCGGCCTCGATGCCTACTGGCCGCTGTCCGACTGGCGCGACGGCTCGGATCACCTCGATGCCCGCCTCGCTGCCTCGGTGCATCAGCAAGGCTATCTTGGTGCCAATGTCTCGGCAGGTGAAGCCTATGATTATTATTATGCCTCGGCGGCTGATCGCTTCGCGCAGAAGCGAACCCCGATTACCGACGGCGCCTATAACAAGCCGTGGATGTTTCGTGCCAAGGATCTGGTCGGCTTCTGGTCGAACCCGCATGTCGAGCGCGTCAATGGCGTCGAACTGGCCAGCGCCACCGGCTGGGTGCCGATGTCCAAGCCGGTCTGGCTGATCGAGACCGGGTGCCCGGCGGTCGATCGCGGCACCAACGCCCCGAATGTGTTTCCCGATCCGAAATCCTCGGAAAACGGCCTGCCGCCGTTCTCGCGCGGCGGGCGTGACGATCTCATCCAGTTGCGGGCGCTGAAGGCCGTCATCAGCCATTTTGACAGCGCGCAGCCGGGCTTTGTCGCGGGCAGCAACCCTTCTTCCCCGCTTTATGGCGGCCCGATGGTCGATCCCGCCCGCATCTATCTGTGGGCCTGGGATGCACGCCCGTTCCCGGCCTTCCCCGAGCAGTCGGGCGTCTGGGCCGATGCCGTGAACTATGCCACCGGCCATTGGCTGAATGGCCGGCTGGAGAGTGTGGATCTTGAGGACCTGCTCCCGGCCTTGCTGCATGAAACCCCGGACTTGCAAGCCCTGATCGACCAGCCGCAACTCGACGGCCTGCTCGATGGCTATGTGCTTGACCGCACCCTCACGGCGCGCGGTGCCATCGAGCCGCTGGCGGCCATGTATGGTTTCAACGTTCTGGCCAGCGCCGGGCATCTGCGCTGTGCGCCGCGCAGCCAGACGGCGGCGGCGAGCCTGACGACTGCCGATCTGGTGCCGGACCGTCAGGGCCGGCTGGTGACGCTGACACGCAGCGAGGATTCGGCGCTGCCGCGCGAACTCGCCTTGAGTTTTTCCGATTCCGAACGCTATTACCGCGCGGCGACGGCCCTGTCGCGCCGCCTCACGGGCTATGCCCAGCGCGATCTTGAGGCCAACAGCGCCGCCATTCTGCGAATGGGCGAGGCGCAGCGGCTCGCCGATATGTGGCTCGAGGATTTATGGGTGCAGCGCGAGACCGCGACCTTCACCCTGCGGCCGGGGCTGGTGGCGCTTGAGCCGGGCGATGCTGTCTATCTGCCGGTGGCAGGTGCCAGCAGGCTAATGCGTATCAGCAAGATCACCGATGGCGCGGGCCGCAAGATCGAGGCGCGGGCCGTGGAACCCGATGTCTATGACAAGCAGGCGCGCGACATGCCGTTGTCTCCGGTCGCCAGCCCAGCGATTCCCGGCCCGCCGCAGGTGGTGATTCTCGATCTCGCCATAGCCACAGCCGATCCGGCGGTGCTGCAATATATGGCGGTCAGCGCGACGCCGTGGCCGGGTGCCATTTCGGTCTATCAGGCGGCGGATGCGCAAAGCTTCAGTCTCTTTGCCACCATCACACAAGCCGCGATCATCGGCACGACCCTCGGTCCGCTCGGGCCGGGGCCGGCCAGCCGCATTGATCCGGCCAACAGCCTCACCGTCAGGATCGGCTTTGGCACCCTGTCGTCAGTCGGCGATACGCAAATGCTGGCGGGTGCCGCCAATATGGCGATCCAGGGTGCGGACGGCACCTGGGAGATTTTCGGCTTCGCCCTTGCCACGCTGGTCGGCCCGCAAACCTACCAGCTTTCGAGATTGCTGCGCGGTCTTGGCGGCGCCGATGCGCTGTGCCAGCGCTTTGTTCCGGCGGGGGCCACAGTGGTGCTGCTCAACAGCGCCCTGCTGGCGCTCGGCACCGGGGCCCCGGCGCAGGGTCTCGCCCAGACCTGGAAGGCCGGCCCGGCGAGCCGCGATTATACCGACGCGAGCTATGTCACCCTGAACGCCGCCGCTGGCGCGCTGGCGCTGATGCCCTATCATCCGGTGCAGGCACTGGCGCAGCGTAGCGCTGCGGGCATTACCATCACGTTCATCCGTCGCGGGCGGCTGGGAAGCGATGGCTGGGACCAGATCGAAATTCCGCTGGGCGAGGCCAGCGAGGCCTATCAGATCGACATTCTCGGCGAGGGCGTCGTCAAACGCACCCTTGGCACGTCAACCCCTCTGGTGCTTTACGCCGCCGCCGATGAACTCGCCGATTTTGGTGCCCCGCAAGCCACGCTGGCGCTCGCGATCTACCAGTTGAGTGCCGCCGTCGGGCGCGGCTTCCCGCTCAATGTCACGCTCGCCGTCACCTGAACTCCCAACCAGCAGGCTTTTTTCATGAGCACCACCGACCATCTGGCGCTGCCGTTCATCGACGCGGCGCAAGCGCAAAAGCACGTCACCCACAATGCCGCCCTCAGCCTGCTCGATTGCGTCGTGCAGCTCTCGGTCAGCGCCCGCAATGTCACCGCCCCGCCAGCAATGCCGCTGGAAGGCCAGCGCCTGTTGCTCGGCACCGGCGCCACCGGCGCCTTTGCCGGCCATGATGGCGCGATTGCCACCTGGCAGGACGGCGCCTGGACCTTTCTGACACCTGTGCCCGGCTGGCGCTGCTTCAGCGAGGCCGACGGCGTGCTGCTGATTTTCAACGGCACCGCCTTCGTCGATGTGCTCTCGCTCATCAAGGCGGCACAGAATCTCGACCTGCTGGGCATCAATGCCACAGCAACCGCGCAAAACCCCTTGTCGGCGACCCTGAATGCAGCGCTGTTCAATGCTCTTGCCACCACAGCGGGCGGCACCGGCGACATGCGCCTCGTGCTCAACAAGGCGGCAGCCGGCAATACAGTCTCACAGCTCTATCAGGATGCCTTCTCCGGCCGGGCCGAAACCGGCCTTGCCGGGGATGATCATTTCCACATCAAGGTTTCCCCCGACGGTGCCAGCTGGCATGAGGCCATCGCCATCGACAATGCCTCCGGGCTGGTGAGCTTCCCGAGCGGTGCCGCATTGTTGCCCGGCTTCCGCAATCTGCTGCGCAATGCCAATTTTGGCATCAACCAGCGCGGTGTCGCCGGCACGGTGACGCTGGCCGCCGGGGCTTACGGCCATGATGGCGTCAGGGCCGGGGCCGGCGGCGCGACCTATAATTGTGCCGCCAGCGGCATCGACACGGTGCTGACCATCACCGCCGGCTCGCTCATCCTGCCTGTTGAAGCCGGCATGATTGCTGGCGGCAGCTATATCCTGTCGCAGGCCGGCAGCGCCGCAGCCCGTGTGTGGCAGGGAACCGGCAACGCTGGCACCGGAAACTACGCCAGCCTGCCGCTGCCCGTCGCCGGTCTCAGCGTCAATACCCAGACCAATATCGAGTTTTCGGCGGGCACCCTGCAGCTGCCGCAATTCGAGCAGGGCCTGGTGGCAACCAGCTTCGAGCGCCGGCCCGCAAGCATCGAGATGCTGTTGTGCCAGCGCTATTTTCAGGCGCTGCAGGGCGGGGTTTTCGTCATGTCATGGGGGCCCGGCAATGCGGCCGGTTACGGCGTCATCGCGCAAATGCGGGCCATGCCGACGGCGGCCCTCGTCGACACCGGGCTGGTCTATCTCTTCGGCGTCGGCTCGGGAACGGTGTCATCCACCGACATTGCCAGCTTCAGCATGCAGGCGGCCAGTGTTTTTGCCATTGCCTTCAAATCCGGCTCTCCGGCCACTGCGGCCAACCAGCCCGGATTCCTGCTCAATGCCAACCTGCAATTTTCCGCGGAGATATGACATGAATTATCAGAGCGTCGGGTCTGCCGGGGCGGGTGTGCGGCGCCTTGCCGACGATGCCTTTATTCCGGAAGATCAGCACAATCGCGACTGGCAGGCCTATCAGGCCTGGCTCAAGGCTGGTAACCAGCCCTTGCCGGCGACGGGGCCGTCGCTCGCCGACCGCAAGGCTGAGGCAAGCCAGCAAATCGTGGCCTTTGCCGACCGGCTCTCGGCCCGCCTCACCGCGTCATTTCCGGCGGCCGAGCAAGCCTCATGGCCGCTGCAGGTCATCGAGGCGCGCGCGTTTGTTGAAGGGAAGGGGCAGCAACCGGCAGCGCTGGTGCCGACCCCGTTGCTGTCGGCCCTCCTTGCCGCGCAGGGCACGCCCGCTCACGCCGAAGCCCTCGGCGTCCTCGCGCAAGGCGTGCTGGCCAAATCCACCGCCTATGGCGCTGTGGTCGCCGCCATCATTGCCCTGCGCAGCCGGGCGCAAGCCGCCATTGCCGCCGCCGCGGACGACGCGGCGCTGGCCGCCGCTCTCAGCGCCAGCCAGGCCGAGGCCGCCAAGGCCGCCAAGGCCCTGGGGATCGCGTCATGAATTATCAACGCGCTCGCGCCAGCATCAAATCCGGCGATGTGATCGCCTGGCGCGGCACCGGCGCCGTGTCGGAATTCATCCGCCGGGTGACGGGCGGTGATTACAGCCATGTCGCCATCGCCTGGTGGAGCCACCAGCACCTGTGGGTGATCCAGAGCCAGGGCGGCCATGAAACCGGTATCTTCTGTCTCTCGAAACTGGTGCGCGACCACGCGCAGCTCGACTGGATCGCTACCGGCCTCGGCTGGTCGGCAGCCATCGAGGCGAAGGCGCTGGATCTGCTCGACAAGGATTATTCCTGGCTCGCCTGCGCGGCCGTCGGCCTCGGGCTGACGCCACCGGCAGGCGGGGCAAGTGTGCTCGCTGCTTTGTGCCGCGGTGCTCGATGCCGGCGGCCTGAAACTGGCGCGCCGCGGCATGACCCCGGAAATGCTGGTCTCGGACCTGCTTGATCGCGGCCACGAGCGCGTCACCCTGCAGGCCGGCTGACGCCGCTTTCCCGGGCGGCTTGGAGCAATTTCACAGGAGACCGGATCAATGCGAAGCAATTTTGATGCTGCCCTGGCGCTGACCCTGCGCTGGGAAGGCGGTTACAGCGACAATCCCGCCGATCCCGGCGGTGCCACTAATTTCGGCGTGACCCGGGCGACGCTGGCGAAAGTGCGCGCGCGCCCGGTCTCGAAGGCCGAGGTCAAGGCGCTCACCAGAGCCGAAGCCGCAACCATCTATCGCCAGCTCTATTGGGAGGCGATCAATGCCGAGGCCCTGCCGGGCGGGCTCGATTGTGCGGCCTTCGATTGCGCCGTCAATTCCGGGCCGGGCCGGGCGCTCGCCTATTTGCGCAAAGTCTCGGGCGCGCCCGACGCTGCCGCCCTTGCCGCCGCCATAACCGCGCGCCCGCCACGGGTCATGATCAAGGCCTTCACGCAGGCGCGCCTGGCCTTTCTTGAGCGCCTGAAAACCTTTCACATTTTTGGACGCGGCTGGCGGGCGCGGGTGCTGGCGGTGGAAGCCGCGAGCCTCGCCATGGCCGCGCCTTCCCCTTCCGCCGCATCGGGCGACGGTATCATCCGGGTGCCAGCGCACCCCCAGCCACAAGGAGTGAACATGGATACGGCAAGCAAAATCATGAACGGGAGCAAGCCGTTCTGGGCCTCGCAGACGGTATGGTCGGCCCTCGCCGTCATCGGCTCGTCGGCCTGCGGCGGTGTCATGGCGTGGCGCACCGGCAATATCGGCGCCTTCGGCTCGGCGCTCACCGCCCTGCTTGGCGGCATCAATGCCATCGTCGGGCGCTACCGGGCGACCGCCAAAATCGGCTGACGGGCGGCGCCAGCTTGCGATGGCCTCAGGATTTGCTATTTTCGCAGCATTCGTGGTTGCGCCGGGCATAGCAATGCCTGGCGCGCTGCGACAGCGGCAGCCCGGAACCAGCTATTCATGGCTGGTTCACATGCCATGTGACAGATTGATGGCAATGAATATTTTCAAGCTTTCATGGTTCCGGGACATTGTTGCGATGATTGCGCCTATGCTTTTTCTTGCCTCGTTGGGCGATGCGGCGACGCTGAAACCCCGGCCTGTCGCCAAATGCCTGTCGGTCAGCGAGGCACGGCTCGCCATCCGCACCCAGAAGCTGGCGCGATCCTTCCCGGTCATGCGCCATGCCGCCGCGCAATATGGCGGCGAGGCGCTGGGCGGCAAATTGTGTCACCGTGGCGACAGGTTCTTTTACGTTATTACCCTGCTGCGCCATGACGGACGTATATTGCGCGTCATTGCCGATGCCCATGATGGGGATTTCGACAAGCGCATACCTAAAGTTCATGTAAAGCACAAGGTTGTCTTGAAGCCTGAACATGATCCAATCAAGCCGAAGTGAGGGTGTCGATGCGGTTGCTGGTAGTTGAAGATGATCGCGACCTGAACCGGCAACTCGTCGGAGCCCTGGAGCAGGCAGGCTATGCCGTCGACAAGGCATTTGACGGCGAGGAAGGCTTTTTTCTCGGCGAGACCGAACCTTATGACGCAGTCGTGCTTGATCTCGGCCTGCCCGGTCGCGACGGCATTTCGGTTTTGAGCGAATGGCGCAAGATCGGCCGCAAGATGCCGGTGCTGATCCTCACGGCGCGCGACCGCTGGAACGACAAGGTGCGCGGCTTTGATTCCGGCGCCGATGATTATGTCGCCAAGCCTTTCCACATGGAGGAAATCCTGGCGCGGCTGCGGGCGCTGGTGCGCCGTTCTGCCGGTCTGGCATCGAGCGAACTGGCCTGCGGCCCCGTGCGCCTCGACACCAAGGCCGGACGGGTTCTGGTTGAAGGCAATCCTATTAAAGTAACGTCTCATGAATTTCGACTGCTGTCATATCTGATGCACCATACCGGGCGGGTGATTTCCCGCAGTGAGTTGGTCGAGCATCTTTATGATCAGGATTTTGACAGAGATTCCAACACGATAGAAGTGTTTGTCGGGAGATTACGCAAAAAGCTGGGTGTCGACATCATCCAGACGATCAGGGGCCTCGGTTATCTCGTGGTCGAGCCCGGCTCCACGCCGCCTGCCGCCTGAATGGCGCGTTGGCCAAAATTCTGGGCACCCCAGCGTGGCTCGATTGCCTTCCGGCTGTTTGTCTCGGCGACGTTCTGGAGTCTGGTGATCCTGCTGGGTGCCGGCATTGCCCTTTCAGCGCTCTATCGACGCACGGCCGAAGCCGATTTCGATAATCGCCTCGATGTCTACATGCACGCGCTCATCGCCGATGTCGCCACCGCCGATGATCCCTCGACTGCCATGCCGACCCATCTTGGCGAGCCCCTGTTCGAGATTTCGCTTTCGGGCTGGTACTGGCAGATCACCCGGCTGGATGGCGACCATGGCGATATTCGCACGTCGCGCT
Organism: Hyphomicrobiales bacterium; assembly: GCA_019075905.1. Taxonomy (GTDB): domain Bacteria; phylum Pseudomonadota; class Alphaproteobacteria; order Rhizobiales; family Beijerinckiaceae; genus REEB77. Next base: position 308,022 of record JAGXAM010000001.1, on the reverse strand, counting down.
CGCTGTTCACCAGCCACTTGCCGCGGCTTGCCGATCAGGGTGTCGCGGAGGGTGCTGGCAGCGTGCGCGAAGGCTATGTCATCGGCCCCGATGCGCGTGTGCTGCGCCTCGTTGAAAGGGCAATCGATGTCGGGGCCCAGGGCAAATATCTCGTGCAGGTTGCAGCCACCACCGGCGACATGGAAGACAATATCGACAAATTTCAGCTGGCGCTGGCCGCAACCTTTCTGGCGCTGGCGCTGGCGCTGATCGGCACCAGTGCCCTGCAGGTGCATTATGGGCTTGAACCCTTGCGACGGCTGCAGGAAGGCGTCGGCGATATTCGCCGCGGCGGGCGCGAGCATATTGAAGGGGCCTTCCCGGTCGATATTGCCCCGCTCGCCGCCGAGCTCAATCTGCTCATCGATGCCAACCGGGCGATTGTCGAGCGCGCCCGCACCCAGGTCGGCAATCTCGCCCATGCACTGAAGACGCCGCTGAGTGTCATCGCCAATGAAAGCGATGACGATCCGGCGCAGTTTGCTGCCAAAGTGCGCGAGCAGGCCCATCTCATGCGCGATCAGGTGACCTTTTATCTTGATCGCGCCCGTGTGGCGGCCCGCGCCGGGGCGTTCGGCCGCGCGACCGACGTCCTGCCGGTGATCGACTCGCTGCTGCGCACCTTTCCGAAAATTTATGCCGGGCGCCGGCTGCGCCTCGTCAATCCGTCCGATCTTGCGCCGAAATTTGCCGGCGAGCAGCAGGATCTCGAAGAAATCTTTGGCAATCTCATCGACAATGCCTGCAAATGGGCGGCAGACGAGGTCGTGGTCAGCCTGTCGCAGACCAGCGATGGCGCGGCGCGGCGGCTGATCCAGGTCGATATTGACGACGACGGGCCGGGCCTGCCGGAGAATTTGCGCAGCGCTGCCTTGGCACGCGGACGCCGGCTCGATGAATCCAAGCCGGGCTCTGGCCTTGGTCTTTCCATCGTCGTCGAGCTGGCCGAGCTTTACCATGGCACATTGTCACTGGCCACCAGCCCGCAGGGCGGCCTGCGCGCCACGCTGCGCCTGCCCATTATCGATTGACTGTCATGGCCTGCGGTTCTGCATAATCAGGGCGCGCATGAGTGTTGCCATCCGCGCCGTAATCGGTCAGAAAAGACGGTCAATGCCGTCTGACGATTTAGGTGCGGGTATGCAGCGGAAAATTCATGTCGCCATGTTGCTGTCTTTGCTGGTGGCGGGCTGCCAGTCCACGTCGGGGGCCCCTGATGTCAAAGTGAAGCCGCCCGCCATGCCCATGGCGGCAGCGAAACCTGCCGGGCCGCCCCCGGTTTCCGGCGCGCTGGCGGGTGCTTTGGGCGCGAACATGAGCGAAAAGGACCGGCGCACCGCCTTCAACAGCCTGCTGATGGCGCTGAAATCGGGCAAGCGCCAGAGCTGGCGCGGCACCGGCACGGTGTTCGGCTATGCCACACCGCAAAAGCCTGCCGGCCTCGGTGGTCTCGCCGATTTGTCGTGCAGTCACTACGATGTTCATGTATTCATCAACGGCCGCGGGCGCTCGGGCAGTGGCAAGGCATGTCGTGACGCCGATGGCAGCTGGACCTTCACAAATAGCTGACGCTTGAGGTTCATAACGTCCCTGACGTGTCGGCTGCGACAAGGAGGCAACTGGAAATTGCCTTGGGTTCGGATATGTTACGCTCATGATATGGTCAGTTCTGTTTTTGATGACGGCGGGTGCGCTGCTTGGCGTCCTGTGGCCGTTCAGTCGCGGCGTGGCCGATGACCCCGCCAGGGGATTGGCCAGCAACTTCTATCAAGCACAGGTCGATGCCATCGAGCGCGATCGTCAGGCAGCGTTGATCGATGATGAAGATGCCCGCATTGCCAGGGCATTGGCGGCGCGTCGCGCCCTTGCCGATGCAAAGTCGGCGGGCGATAATGCGGTCCGGGCCGGGCGTCTGCGCAAGGTGACGGCGCTGGCGGTGGCGGTGCTGCTGCCGGCACTGGCCTTCGGCCTTTATGCCAGAATCGGCACGCCGACCATGCCGGATGATCCTCTGGCGGCGCGCCTTGCGGCCACAGGCGACAATGCCGACGCCAATATCATGATTGCTCGCGTCGAGGCGCAACTCAAAAAACATCCCGACGATGTGCGCGGCTTTGAATTGCTGGCGCCGATCTATCTTCGCCTCGGACGGGTTCAGGAGGCCGTGGCCGCCTACCGCCGGATTATCACCCTCAAGGGCGAGAGCGGGCCAGTGCGCGCCGATTATGGCGAGGCGCTGGTGGCCGAAGCCAATGGCGTGGTGACGCCGCAGGCGCTGGCATCCTTTGACAAGGCCCTGAAGCTTGAGCCCGACAATGCCAAGGCACGTTATTATCAGGGCCTCGCCGCAGCACAATCCGGCGACAAGGCCCGAGCCCTGTCCCTGTGGCGGGCGCTGGTGGCGAGCGCGCCGCCCGATGCCGGTTGGGTTGACATGGTCAAGGCGCGCATCGCGCAGGTTTCCGGCCAGCAGCAAGGCCCGCAGGGCGGCCCGGCCGGGCCGATGGCGGCTGCCGTGCGTGCCATGCCGCCGGCGGCACAATTGACGATGATCCATGCCATGGTTGCCAAATTGTCTGATCGGCTGCAAACTCAGGGCAATGATCCGGCCGGCTGGCAGCAACTCATCCGCTCGCTGGTGGTGCTGAAGGAAAACGACAAGGCCAGGGTGGCCTTGGCGAATGCCCGCAAGGCCCTGGCGGCTAATCAGGCCGGCTGGAGCCAGGTTGAGGCGCTGGCGCAGAATCTCGGATTGAAAACACCATGACCCGCAAGCAACGTCGGCTCACCATGATCTTTGCGGCCATGGCCGTGCTGGGATCGGCCTCTGGCATCGCCCTTTATGCCCTGCGCGGCAATATCGAGCTGTTCCTGACCCCGAGTGAAATCGCCAGGGACCACATCATGCCCGGCACGCGCTTGCGCATCGGCGGGCTGGTGGAAAAGGGCTCGCTGGTGCGCGATCCGGGCAACAAGATTGCCTTTGCCGTGACTGACAACAAGGCTGCGGTGCATGTGACCTATGTCGGTCTCCTGCCGGACCTGTTCCGCGAAGGGCAGGGGATCATCGCCGAAGGCGTGCTTCGGACCCCTGACCAGTTTGTCGCCGATCAGGTGCTTGCCAAGCATGACGAACGCTATGTGCCGAAAAATGTCGAGGAAGACCTGAAGAAAAAAGGTCTGTGGCGCGATCAGGCGGCGATGAAGTGAAGGCTGCGGCGACGTGTGACCCGCGCGGGAGAGGTAAACGGCAATGATCGTTGAGGCAGGCCATTTTGCTCTGGTGCTTGCGCTAGCTTTGGCCATCACCCAGACCCTGGTGCCGCTGGCCGGCACGCTGGGCGGCGACCGGCAACTGGCGCAGGCAGCGCCCTCGATTGCCATTTCACAATTCATCTTTGTGGCGCTCGCCTATGGCGCCCTGACCTATGCGCATGTCGTTTCGGATTTTTCTGTCCGCAATGTCTATGAAAATTCCTATTCGAAAATGCCGCTGATCTACAAGATCACCGGCGTCTGGGGCAATCACGAAGGCTCGATGCTGCTCTGGGTGCTGATTCTCGCCACCTTCGGTGCCGCGGTGGCGGCTTTCTCGCGCCACTTGCCGCGCGACCTGCGCGCCAATGTCATCGCCATGCAGGGTCTGCTCGGCACCGCATTTTTGCTGTTTATCCTGCTTGCCTCCAACCCGTTCTTGCGGCTGAGCCCGGCGCCGGCGCAGGGCCAGGAGCTCAACCCGATCCTGCAGGACCCGGGGCTGGCGATCCATCCACCCTTGCTTTACCTCGGCTATGTCGGCTTTTCGGTGACCTTTGCCTATGCCGCCGCCGCCCTGATTTCCGGCCGGATTGACCCGGTCTGGGCGCGCTTTGTCCGGCCCTGGACACTCGTGGCCTGGATCTTCCTCACCCTCGGCATCGCCATGGGCTCCTACTGGGCCTATTATTCTCTGGGCTGGGGCGGTTTCTGGTTTTGGGATCCGGTCGAAAACGCCTCGCTCATGCCATGGCTGGCCGGCACGGCGCTGCTGCATTCCGTCTGCGTCATGGAAAAGCGCGATGCCCTGAAAGTCTGGACGATTTTTCTCGCGGTCCTGACCTTTTCGCTGTCGCTGCTCGGCACATTCCTCGTGCGCTCCGGCGTCTTGACCTCGGTTCATGCCTTTGCCGTTGATCCGCGGCGCGGCGTGTTCATTCTGGCGATTTTGCTGTTTTTCATCGGCGGTTCGCTGGCGCTGTTTGCCTGGCGCGCCTCGGCGCTCAAGCCCGGCGGCATTTTCGCACCCGTGTCGCGCGAAGGTGGCCTCGTTCTCAACAACCTGCTGCTCACCGCCACCTGTGCCACCGTGGTTATCGGCACGCTCTATCCCCTGGCGCTGCAGGCGCTGACGGGAGAAAAAATCACCGTCGGGCCGCCATTTTTCAATCTCTGCATCGCGCCTTTCGCGCTGGTGCTGGTGCTGGCCATGCCATTCGGGCCGTTGCTGGCCTGGAAGCGCGGCGATTTGCTGGCCGTGGCGCAAAGGCTGATGGCCGCTGCGGTGCTGGGCCTCGCCGCCGCTGTGATCTTTGCGGCAACGCGCGGCGGGCCGGTGATCGCGCCGGTCGGTGTCGGCCTCGCCGTCTGGCTGATCGTCGGCTCCTTCATTGATCTTTACGAGCGCAGCATCAAGCGCAGTTCCGGATTTGCCTCGGCACTGGCTCGCAGCCGTGGCATTCCGCGCTCGGTCTGGGGGGCCAATCTCGCGCATCTGGGCTTTGGCGTCACCCTGCTTGGCCTTGCCGCGACTGGCTGGGGTGTCGAGCGGGTAATCAACATTAAACCGGCTACGACCTATGCGCTCGGCCCCTGGCAGGTGAGTTTTGACCATGTCAGCAAGCAGGCCGGGCCGAATTATCGTGAAACCTTCACGCATATGACAGTTTCAGATGGCAGCGGCGTGGTCGCTGTGGTGCGCCCTTCCATCAGGTATTTTGCCGCGCGGCAGATGGACAAGACCGAAGCTGGCATCAAGACGCTCGACCTCGGGCAAGTCTATATCAGCATTGCCAATGAGAAGGCGGATGGCTCGCTGGATGCGCGGCTTTACTGGAAGCCGCTGGTCTCGCTGATCTGGCTCGGAGCCCTGGTCATGGCCTTCGGCGGCCTGCTCTCCTTGAGTGATGTGCGCCTGCGGCTCGGCTTTGCCCGCCGTGCCGCGCCAAAAGCCTTGAAAGCAGCGGGGTAACGCCATGGGCCACTTGCGTCTGGTTTGTCTGGCGATGCTCATGTGCGTGGCATCCTTGTCCCATGCCGTCACGCCTGAGGAAGTCTTGAGTAATCCGCAGCAGGAGGCTCGCGCCCGCGCGCTGTCGAGCCAGTTTCGCTGCCTCGTCTGCCAGAATGAATCGATTGACGAATCCGACGCCTCCCTCGCCAAGGACATCCGCACCATCATCCGCAAGGATATTGTGGCAGGCAAAAGCGATGCCGAGATCACCAGATTTCTGGTGGCGCGTTACGGCGATTTCGTGCTGCTGAAGCCGCCGCTCGATCGCGCGACCCTGCTGTTGTGGGGTGCCCCGGCGCTCATCGTGCTGTTGGCGGCACTTTTCATGTGGCAGGCGCGGCGCCAGCAACGCGGCGAGCCTGAAGCCCCGCCGCTCGACGCGGCCGAGGAAGCCGCCCTCGCCAGGTTGATGCGCCCCGAGTAACGGGCCCACCTCCACCTTGCCAAAAATTCATGTTCCCGCAACAGGCCGGTAAGCATCGACTTGGCATAGTCTTCTCAACCTGATCGAGGTTAGGGCGGCGTAACCGCTGCCCATCGGTTTTGTTGGAGACTTCCCATGATGAATCATGCTTCCAAAGCCCGCACTGTGCTGATGGCCGGTGTCGCGCTTGCCGCCATTTCCGGGGTCATTGCCGAGACCGGCATCCTGACACCGACCCCGGCCTTTGCCCTTGCGCAGGACAATGCACCCGCCGGCCCCGGCTCATTCGCGCCGATCGTCAAGGCGGTGCGTGGCGCCGTCGTTTCCGTCAAGGTGAAAATGGTCGAGAAGAATGTCGGCTTCAATATGCCGAACATGCCGCATTTCCAGCCCGGCGATCCGATGGAGCGCTTCTTCCGGCAATTTGGCCAGGGTGGCCCGATGCAGCCGCATCCGCGCACCGGCATTGCCCTCGGCTCGGGCTTCATCATCAGTGCCGATGGCTATATCGTCACCAACAATCATGTGGTTGAAAACGCCACCGACGTCACCGTGAAGTTCGATGACGGCCGCGTGCTGCCGGCCCGTGTTGTCGGCACCGACAAAAAGACCGATTTGGCGCTGCTGAAAATCATCAAGCCCGGCACCTATCCTTTCGTGCAATTTGCCAAAAAGTCGCCGGATGTCGGCGATTGGGTGATCGCCGTCGGCAATCCCTATGGTCTGGGAGGCACCGTGACCGCCGGCATCGTCTCGGCGCGCGGTCGCGACATCAATTCCGGCCCTTATGACGATTTCCTGCAGATCGACGCGCCCATCAATCGTGGCAATTCTGGCGGTCCGACCTTCAATGCCAATGGCCATGTCGTGGGCGTCAACACGGCGATTTTCTCGCCTTCGGGTGGCAGCGTCGGTATCGGCTTTGCCATTCCGGTCGAGGAAGCGCGCGGTGTGATTGCGGCGCTCGAAAAGGGCAAGCATGTCGTCACCCGCGGCTGGATCGGGGTGCAAATCCAGCCGGTTTCGGCTGATATTGCCGAAAGCCTCGGCCTGAAATCGCGCGACGGCGCCCTGATTGCCGAAACCGAACATGGCGCCCCGGCTGAAAAGGCCGGCCTGAAGTCCGGCGATGTGATCACGCAGGTCAATGGTAAGGCGGTTGCCAATGCCCATGATCTGGCCCGCACTATTGCCGCCATGGCCCCTGATACCAAGGTTACCATCGGCTATATCCGCAACGGCAAGAACGAAGTCGCTGATCTGACGCTGGGAACGCTGCCTGACAATCTGCAGGCCAGCCTCAATCCCCAGGTTGCCGCACCGCCCGATGAGATGAAGACCTATGGCCTGACCCTCGCGCCTGCCACCAGCGTCGCCGGTGCCGGCAAGACGGGTGTGGTCATCTCGGACATCGACCCCAACGGCGTTGCTGCCCAGAAGGGCCTCAAGAGCGGCGATGTCATTCTTGAAGCCGGCGGCAAGACGCTCAACAGCATTGCCGATCTGCGGCAGGCCTTTGCCGATGCCCGCAAGGCCGGGCGCAAGGCCGTGCTGCTGCGTGTGAAAACCGGCAACGGCACCCGCTTCGTTGCCATGGAACTTCACGGCGAGGGTTAACACTCGCCGTGATGATCGCCCGCCGCTATCACCTCTGCTCCCGGAGCTTGATACGGCGGGCGCAGACGCCGCCACCGGACGCCCCATCAGCCGGTGGCGGTTTTCTTTGAAGGCACCAAGGTTGCGTTTCCTGCCGGAATGACTATCCATGCCCGCCATGCGATTGCTTGTCATTGAAGATGACCGCGAGACCGCGGCGTTTCTGGTCAAATCCTTCCGCGAAGTCGGCCATGTCGCCGATTCGGCCTTCAATGGCCTTGACGGCTATGCCTTGGCGCGCGACGGCGATTATGATGTCCTGATCATCGACCGGATGCTGCCCAAGCTCGATGGCCTGTCGCTGATCGGCGGCCTGCGCGAGCAGAAGATCGAAACCCCCATTCTGATCCTGTCGGCGCTGGGCCAGGTCGATGACCGGGTCAAGGGCCTGAGGGCCGGCGGTGATGATTATCTGGCAAAGCCCTATTCCTTCTCCGAATTGCTGGCCCGCGTCGAGGTGCTGATGCGCCGTCGCCAGCCCGCCGGTGGCGACAGCACCGCGTTGCGGGCCGGGCCACTGGTGCTTGACCGCATGTCGCGCACCCTGAGCCGCTCGGGCCGTGAGATTGCCCTGCAACCGCGCGAATTTCGCCTCATCGAATATCTCATGAAACATGCAGGCCAGGTGGTGACACGCACCATGCTGCTGGAGCATGTATGGGATTATCATTTCGATCCGCAAACCAACGTGATTGATGTGCATATTTCGCGGCTGCGTGCCAAAATTGACAAGGGCGAAGATGAACCCTGCCTCCAGACCGTGCGTGGCGCCGGCTATATGATCCGCGATGGCGCGCGCTAGACTCATCGCCAGCACCTCCTTCCGGATGGTGCTGCTTTATGTAGTCGTATTCGCCGTCGGGGCTGCGGTGGTGCTGATCACCGTCGGCTGGGAAGTCGAGAAAATCATCGACCAGCAAATCGCGGCCACGGTCAACGCCGAAATCAAGGGCCTGTCGGAGCAATATGCCCAAGGCGGCCTGCAGGGCCTATATTCGACGCTGGAAAAGCGCGCCCACCAGCCGGGATCATCGCTGTATTTGCTGACGGATCCGGCGGGGCAGGTGCTGGCCGGCAATATTGCCGCCCTGCCGCCGCGCCTGCTCGATACGCCGGGCGCAGTCGAGACGCGTTATCGACGCCCGGGCGAGATCACCGCCCATAATGTCGCGCTGGCACGGATTTTCTCGCTGCCCGGCGGTTTTCACCTGCTGGTCGGGCGCGACATGGCCGATCGTGAAGCCCTGCGTGCCATATTTGCCCGCAGCTTCCTCGTGTCCCTGGCAGCGCTCGGAACGCTGGGGCTGGTCGGCGGCATGATTCTGGCGCGCCGGGTCTTGCGTCGCATTGATGCGATGAGCGCCTCGGCAGCGGAAATCATGGCCGGAAATCTCGACCAGCGCCTGCCGCAAGCCGGCAGCCATGACGAGTTTGATCGTCTGGCGCAAAACCTCAACGCCATGCTCGACCGCATCAACCGGCTGATGGCGGAAATGCGCGAGGTCACCGACAATATTGCCCATGATCTGAAAACGCCGCTAACCCGGCTGCGCAACCGCGCCGAGCAGGCTCTCGCTCACCCCGCCGCCGGCGACAGCCATGAGGCGGCGCTGGAGCAGGTGATCGTCGAATCTGATCGCCTCCTCAGCGTATTCAATGCCTTGCTGCAAATTGCCCGCGTCGAATCGGGCACAGGCGCAGATGTGCTGGTGCCCTGCGATGCCAGCGAGGCGGTTGAGGCCTGTGCCGAACTCTATCAGCCCATGATCGAGGAAACCGGCGGCACGCTCGACGTCGAGACCGCGCCCGGCCTGCAGGTGAAAGGCAGCCGCGAGCTTCTGGGGCAGGCGATCAGCAACCTCATCATCAATGCTTCCAATTATGGCGCTGCGCCACAGGGCGCGCCGCCGCATATCCGGGTGGTCTGCGCCAGGCAGGACAAGGATATTGTCATCAGGGTCAGTGACGAGGGGCCCGGCATCGCTCCCGCCGATCTCGAACGCGTCAAGCAGCGCTACGTGCGCCTTGAGACGTCGCGCAGCACGCCGGGCTCGGGCATGGGCCTCGCCCTGGTCGAGGCGGTGGCGCGGCTGCACGGCGGCTCGCTCGAACTCGCCAATACCTGCCCGGGCCTTGCCGCCACCCTGCGCCTGCCAGCCCTGGTCATGGCGGAGCCGGCCCCGCAGGCCACGCCCTGAGCTCTAATTGAGATATTTGCCGACCGCGGCCCCGGCGTCCTGCCGTGCGATGACCCGCGGACGCGCGGTCACGCGGCTGGCGCCCGATGACGGGGCGACCGGCATATACACCTTGATCAGGGTGCCGACGCCCTCGGTGGATTGCACGCGGATATTGCCGCGATGCAGATCAACCAGCGCCCGGGCAATGGCCAGGCCGAGGCCGGAGCCTTTCATGCCATCGGCCATGACTGGCCCATGGGCGGCGAAGGGATGCCCCATGGCGGTCAGGGTCGCCGCGCCAATTCCCGGGCCGGTATCCTCGATCTCAAACACCACATCCTTGTCGCGGCGCTGGGCGGAGAGCCGCACCAGCCCGTGCTCGGGCGTGAATTTGATGGCATTGCGCAGCAGCGCACAAAGGATTTTGCGCAAGGCGTCGGCATCGGCGACCAGGTCAATGTCGGCCGCATTCTGGATTTGCATGGTGATGCCCTTGTCATCAGCCATCGGCCCCAGTTCGGCGGCCACCGCAGTGATGATTGGCGTCGCATCAAGTGGCACCGGGCGGATATGGATCGCGCCTGATTCCAGATTGGCCATATCCAGAATGTCGGAAATCATCGTCAGCAGCCGCCGCCCGCCCGAGACGATATCGGTGCAATAGCCATGATAATAGCCCGAGCCGAGCGGCCCGTGGATTTGATGCTGCATCATTTCCGAAAAGCCGATGATGCTGGTCAAGGGCGTGCGCAACTCGTGGCTCATATTGGCCAGGAACTCGGATTTGGCGAGATTGGCGCTCTCGGCCTCGGCTTTCTGTTCAAGATAGCGCTCGGCTAGATCGGCCAGCTGCTGCGCCTGCATTTCGAGATGCTGGCGCGAGCGCCGCAAGTCTGCCACCGTTGCGGTGAGCTGGCGCTCCGATTGCAACAGCTTGGCCTCGTTCTGTTTCAGCGCGGTAATATCAACACCGACAGAGACATAGCCACCATCGGCGGTGCGCCGTTCGTTGATCTGCAACCAGCGCCCGCCTTTCAGTTCGGCAATGCAGGACCGGCTGTGCGCATGGCCGGCATGGTCAAGTCTGGTACTGGCCTCGACCTCCGGCAGGCTGGCGCGGGCGCGGATCTCGGCATAGGGCGTGCCGGGCGCCGCATCTTCGAGGCTCAATCCATGCAGCGCCCGGTATTTGCTGTTGCAGGTCACCAGGCAATTTTCCTGGTTCCACAGCACGAAGGCCTCCGATATCGCCTCGATGGCATCGGCCAGCCGGCTCGTGGCCGTGTCACTCTGCTTGAGCAATTGCAATTGCTCGCTCATATCCATGATAATGCCGATAAGATGGGTGCCGCCGGTAGTCGCATCCGTCACGACATCAGCGCGCAGGCGAAACCAGCGCCAGTCGCCGGCGCCGTCGCGCAGCCGCATCAGATGGTCAAAACTGCCGCGTTGCCCGGTTTTGGGCATGACGAGGTTCAGCGCCAGGGCATCATCGGGATGAATTTGCGCCAGCAGCGCCGCCGATGTCATCATCGGTTGCAGGGTTGCATTGCCCAGAAATTTGCCGAGCGAAGCCGAGATCGTCAGCCGTGCCTCGGTGACATTCCAGTCGATCAGCGCCGCATGGCCGCGTGCCAGCACGCGCTCGATGCGCGCCAGTTGCTTTTTATGAAACAGGGCGGCACCCTGGTTGAGCATGATTTCGCGCATCAGCAGCAATGCCAGGACGCCAATCACAAAAATCGCCGTGCCGTTGACCAGAACCAGGTGAATCGCATTGCGCTCAGAAAAACGCGCAGCAAGGCTTGAAGCGGAATTGATCTGTCCGGAGCCTGAAGGCCTGAAACTGCTAACCTGCACCCATGTACTATAAATATAGGCGAAAATATAGAGACTTACGACCGCTGCGCAGATATAAACATATTGGCCCGAAAGCGCGGTCTGCCAATGTCCCAGACCTTTCAATACTTTTGTCACATTCAACGCATGCGAACGCCCTTCTCGACGCAAAGCTGCGCCGTTCACGTTTGCGCGTGCCATGGTATAACCCCATAAATATGCTGAAATCTGAACCAAAGTGCCGCTTTATTTCAGACTCAATTCCGATAAGAATCTGATTTGCGGCATTTGTCCAGTGGGTGTTATGAAAAAAATGTAAGTTTTTATTAATTTTTTTGTTCTTGTGCGATGAAACAGAATCAAATCATGAACAATGTCTTAAGCAAGCATCCGAGTGACGATATCACCGACATCTGCAGACAGGTTTGGCTTTGCTTCAATGGTCTTCAGCGCCCGCAACGCATGGTCACGGTGTCGCGGCGTCATCATTTTCCAGCTGCGCATGGCTGAAAGCAGCCGTGCCGCGACCTGGGGATTGGCGTCATCGAGGCGCAGCACGCAGGCGGCGAGGAATTCATAGCCGGAACCGTCGGCGGCATGGAAGCCGCGCTGGTTGCCATTGACAAAGGCGCCGATCAGCGCCCGCACGCGGTTGGGATTGGTCCATGAAAAGGCCGGATGGCTGGATAGATCGCGCACATGCTCCAGCGTCTGCGGCCGGATTGCCATGGCCTGCAGGCTGAACCATTTGTCGATGACGAGAGCATTGGCCTTGTGCTGCTCATAAAACTGCGCCAGCGCCGCAGCGCCCTCGGGCCGCCCACGCGCCGTCAGCGCGCTGAGCGCGGCCATTTGTTCCGCCATGGAGCGGCTGGCGGCGAATTTCTGCACCGCAAGGGCGGCGCCTTCATCAGCAAATCCGGCACAAAGCAGCTGCAAGGCCACGCCCTGCAAGGCGCGCCGCCCTGCCGAGGCCGCATCCGGGCTGAAGGCGCCCTGCGGCGCAGCCTGTCCGCAGATCGCCCGCAGCCGATCGGCAAGGCCGACACCCATGGCGGCACGCAAAGCCTCGCGTGCTCCAAAAATCGCTTCCGGGTCGGCATCCTTGCCCAGTTCGCGCACAATATCGCTCTCGGTCGGCAAGGTCAGGGCCAGCGTCACAAAGGCCGGATCGTCGGCATGCGCGTCCATCAGCGCCGCCAGCGCCGCGACAAATGACGCGGCCGGTTGCGGCGGCCTTGAAGGATCGCAGGCAGCCACCATCTGCCGCAGCGCCATGGTCTGCCCCCCCTGCCAGCGGTTGAACGGGTCGCGGTCATGCTGCAACTGGTGGACCAGCTCCGCCTCGCTGGCGTCGAGTTCCAGCGTCACCGGCGCCGAAAAGTCACGCAGCACCGACAGCACCGGCCGCGCCGCGATGTTCTGGAACACAATGCTGCGATGCGCGCTCGCCATTTCAAACATGCCGGCCGCGCATTCGGCCGGGGTCGCGCCCTCGTCCGCGACCAGCGGCAATTCATGGCCTTCGCCATCCAGAAGCGCCAGCGTCACCGGCAGGATCAGCGGCACCTTGTCAGGCTGTTGCGGCGTCGGCGGGTTGATCTGCCACATATCGACGCGCAGCGTCTGCGCGGCAACATCATGCTGCGCCGTCACTTTCAGGCGCGGTGTGCCAGCCTGGCTGTACCAGAGCATGAAATGGCTGAGGTCGCGCCCCGAGGCCTCCGCAAAGGCGGCGATGAAATCCTCCATCGTCACCGCCTTGCCATCGCAGCGGGCGAAATACAGCGCCATGCCCTCGGCAAAAGCCCTGGCCCCGACCAGCCGCTTCAGCACGCGGATCAGCTCGGCGCCTTTCTCGTAAATCGTCGCCGTGTAGAAATTGTTGATTTCGCGGTAGGATTCCGGCCTCACGCTATGGGCGAGCGGGCCATTGTCCTCGGGAAACTGGGTCGCCCGCAATTGCTGGACATCGGCGATGCGCTGCACTGCCCGCGAGCGTTGGTCGGAGGAAAACTCCTGATCGCGGTAGACCGTCAGACCTTCCTTCAGGCACAGCTGGAACCAGTCGCGGCAGGTGATCCGGTTGCCGGTCCAGTTATGAAAATACTCATGGGCAATCACCGCCTCGATCTGCTCATAATCGCTGTCGGTGGCGGTGAGCGGCGAGGCCAGAACCAGCTTGTCATTGAAGATGTTCAGGCCCTTGTTTTCCATCGCCCCCATGTTGAAATCCGACACAGCGACGATGTTGAAAACATCGAGATCATATTCGCGGCCAAAACTGGTCTCATCCCAGGCCATGGAGCGCTTGAGCGCGTCCATGGCGTAGCTGGTGGCGGCCTTTTTGCCCGGCTCCACGTAAATCCCAAGAGCGACCTTGCGCCCTGACATGGTGGTGAAACTGTCATGCAGGCCATCGAGCCGACCGGCGACCAGCGCAAACAGATAGCAGGGCTTGGGGTGCGGATCTTCCCAGATGGCAAAATGCCGGGTCGTGCCGGCAATATCGCCCTGCGCCGTGCAATTGCCATTGCCCAGCAGCACCGGCGCCGTGTCCTTGTCGGCCTCGATGCGGGTGCGGTAGCGCGCCAGCACGTCCGGACGATCCGGAAAATAGGTGATGCGGCGAAAGCCCTCGGCCTCGCATTGCGTGCAAAAGGCCGAGCCGGAGCGATAAAGCCCCATCAATTTGGTATTGCGGGCCGGCTGCAGCTTCGTGACGATTTTGAGCGTGAAGGGGCGCTGCGGCGGCGCGGTCAGGGTCAGCCCCTGCGGCGTGCAAAACCCTGTCGACAGATCAAGCGCGGAACCATCCAGCCAGATCGCCACGGCCTGCAGTTCATCGCCATCGAGATGCAGCCGGGCCCCGGCGCGCCCTTCGGGATTGGGCCGCAGCGACAGGGTGCTGGTGATCGTCGCGTCGCTGTCGCTCAGGTTCACGTCGAGATCGACGAAATCAACCAGATAATCCGGCTTCTGGTAATCGGCGAGGCGAATGACGCCAGCAGTTTCGGTGCGCATGTGAAATCCTGTCGGGGTGTTGCAGGCGCTTGCCTGCAATCATCGGGAACTAAGCCTGGTTCGTCCTCATACTCTACTAAAAGACACGAAGACAAATTCGTTTCGATCATTTACCAATCTGTTGTTTTTGAAAGCATTGCGCCGAAATCGTTCAGGCTTTGCCGCGCCCTGGACGATTGACGGCATAGGCGGATCATGGCCGTGCTGCCGCCAGCCTCATGTTCCAGCCTCACCGAGAAATGCCTTGACCGCGGCCCAGTCCGGCATGGGCGCGACGGCACCAAAGCCCTGTGTCGAGAGGGCGGCAGCGGCATTGGCAAAGGCCCCGGCCCGGAACGCATCATTGCTGCGCAGATATTCAGCAAGGAAAGCCCCGTCGAATGTATCGCCGGCGCCGGTGGCATCGACCGCCGCCACCTTGAAGGCGGGGATGATCTGCGAGGCTTCCTGCGTTGCCACCAGCGCGCCATCGCGCCCCAGGGTCAGGGCGACGATGCCGGCACCCTGATCAAGGCAATGGGCGACAATGTCATGCGGGTCATCGAGCCCGGTCAGGGTGCGCATGTCGTCGAGGCCGGGCAGGGCAATGTCGCAAAGCGCCAGACTGAGCCGCAGCGCATCCCTGGCCGCCGCCAGCGGCCATAGCTTGAGCCGCAGATTGGGATCATAGGACACCAGACGCCCCGCCGCCCGCGCTTGCGCCATGGCGCCCAGCACCGCATCGAGGGCATTGGCGGAAATCGCCTGCGAAATGCCGGATACATGCAGCACCCGAGCCGCGCCGATGCTTGCGGCCGGCAGATCGGCAGCGGTCACCTGACTGGCGGCCGAACCCGTGCGCCTGTAGGTAAATTCATGGCCGCCCTCGCCATGGGTGATGAAATAAATTCCCGTCGGCGCATCATCGCGCCAGCGCACCCGCTCCGTGTCTATGCCTTCGCGCGTCCAAAGCGCCATGATCGCCCGGCCGAACACATCGCTGCCCAGCGCCGTGAACATGGTACAACGCGCCCCGCAGCGCTGCGCCGCCACCAGCGCATTGGAGACATCGCCGCCGATCCCTTCCTGCCACAGAGTCTGGCCCGGCGGGCGGTTGAACTCGAACAGAGGTTCACCAAAGCCGAGAATGTCGAAAGTGGCGGCAGAAGCGGAGGCTGGATCATTCATTACTTATAATAACCTTGTTGCGACATCGCCCTGTAAGTAACACATTGCTGTCATGTTCGTGTCTTGATTGCTGACTATCCACGATGCAGTTAAAGTATGAAAGTCGCAATCAGGGAGATTGCCATGCTCGTCGGTGATATCATAAATTCCTGCTCGAATGCCAGAGTCGCGGGTGCTGCCCTCGCCAGCATCGGTGGCGAGTTTGCCGCGCGTGTCCGCAGAGCGGCAGCTGCCGCCGATATGGAGGCCGGGGCCTTTGTCGCGCAAGAAGTGGTCTCCTTTGCGGATGACGCCGACAGTGAAGACTGGGCAGCGCTCGACAAGGTTATGAACGGCGCTGATCATCCCATTCTGGTCGGCCTGCGCCATATTTTGATGGCGGCCCTTTCGACTGGTGACAAGACCGTCAGCTCAGCGCCTGTGGTGGCGCCGCGGCGCCTGCGCGCCGGCAGCGCACCACGGAAAGTTGCTGAAGGCTGCTGCATGCATTCATGAGGCGTGCGAAAGTATTCGTAAAGCCTGTTTTTCAACCGGAAGGTGAGATTTCGGTGCTAGCTTCGATTCCTGGTTCTGGCAGTGACGGCCAAGCGCCGCTGCTGCCGGAAAGTCTTGGAAACGAGGCAGCAATGGCGATGTCATTTCAACAGGTGGCATTGGGCAACAGGCGACCGCAGTCCAATGCTGAATTTATAGCCGACGGTATCATCCACATTGTCGGGCTGACGGCGGCTTTGTGCGGCACCATCGGGTTGGTTGCGCTGGCGCTGCTTGGGGGCCATTCCGATGTCTTGCAGCTTCTGGTCTATTGCGGCGGCATGCTGGCGATGTTCGGCGCCTCCGCCGCCTATAATCTCGGTTACGGCACGCGCTTTCGCCATGTGCTGCAGAGCTTTGACCATTCAGCCATTTTTCTGATGATCACCGGCACTTATACGCCGTTCATCACCAATGGCTTCAGCTTCTGGGCGGCCAGCCTGCTGCTGGTGCTGATCTGGGGCTGGGCCTTGTGCGGCATTGCCATGCGGCTGTTTTGGCCAGCCGCCTTCGCCCGCTATTCGCTGATGCTCTATCTCGGGCTCGGCTGGATGGCGGTGATCTTCATCGCGCCGCAGCTTTACCTCACCACCCCGCAGGTGCTGATCCCGCTGATCATCGGCGGCTTGCTTTATACCGGCGGCGTGCTGTTCCACGTCGGCGAGCGCCTGCCGTTTCAAAACGCCATCTGGCATGTTTTCGTGCTGGCCGCCGCGGCCAGCCATTATTACGCCGTGGTGGAATCTGTGCTGCTGCGCGCCTCGGCCTGAGGCCGCGTGCCTCAAGCCGCGACCTGGTCTACCTCGGACCCGGGGGCGAGCCGAACGGTCATGCCGTCACATTCCGGCCGCATCAGCAACTGGCAGGCCAGCCGTGATTGCGCGGTGACGCCGGGCAGGGCGTCGAGCTGATCAAGCTCTTCGTCGGATGGCGGCTGAAACAGCTCGGAAAACGCCGGATCGACATAAACATGGCAGGTGCCGCAGGCGCAGGCGCCGCCGCATTCGGCTTTGACGCCAAGGCCCCAGTCGCGAATGATTTCCATCAGTCGCCAGCCTTCCAGCGCTTCGACGCGATGCTCGGCACCCTTGTGATCGACGACGTTGAGATAAATCTCGGACATGATCCTAACCTGCGCGCTTTCTGATCCAGGGACGCGTGCCTGCAGGCGCTTCCGCCCCCAGGCCGGGCTGATAGAAGGTTGTAATATCCGGCCGCCGACCGCTTTCCAACAGCCGTAATGTCGCATCATGGGTGATTTCAAAGCTGTCGAACCCGCAGCGGGCCATCAGTTGCAGCTGGTCGAACAGCACATTGCCGACGGCACGGATCTCGCCGGCAAAGCCGAGCGCCCGCAGCTGCCGCGCCATCGAAAAGCCGCGGCCATCGGTATATTTCGGAAAATCCAGCGCAATCAGGCTGAAGCGGCTGAGGTCGCCAACATCCTCCACCCGCACGCCCGGTTCCAGCAGGATGCCGATGGTCAGGCCGGCAAATTCCTGGCTCCGCGCCTGCCATTGCGCCAGCGTCAGCAGCGCATGGTCCTGCGCGGCGTCCGCGTCATCGAGGCGATGCCAGTCGTCGCCGGTAAACTGGCCTTTGGTAAAAATGGCCATCAGATGTCTGCTCCTGCGCTGAGGGGACCAAGGTGGATGCCGCATTCGACCTTGCCACGCCCGCGCCAGCGCCCGGCGCGCTGGTCTTCGCCCGGCTTGACCGGCGAGGTGCAGGGCAGGCAGCCAATCGACGGATAATTTTGCGCCACAAGCGGATGCGGCGGCAGGTCATGCGCCTTGATATAGGCGAGGATGGCGGTGGCATCGAAGCCGGCCAGCGGGTTGATCTTCACTCTCTCGCCTTCCGCCTCGAACAGGGGCAGCGCCGCGCGCGTCGCGCTCTGGAACTGCTTGCGCCCGGTGATCCAAGCGTCATAGCCCTGCAGCGCCTGGCCAAGCGGCGCGGTTTTGCGAATATCGCAGCACCGGTCGGGATCGCTCGCCCACAGGAAATTCTCGGGATCTTCGGCGCCGAGGACACGCTCGTCGGGCAGGGCGGTGATCACATGGCTGAGCCCGAGCTGCGCCACCAGCGCATCGCGATAGGTCAGCGTCTGCGGAAACAATTGCCTGGTATCGACGAACACCACCGGCGTCGCCCGATCGATCGCCGCCACCATATGCAGCAACACCGCGCTGTCCGCGCCAAAACTCGAGACGAGAGCAATGCGCCCGGCATAAAGATGCTCGATGGCAAGGCGCAGCAGCGCCTGCGGGTCAAGCATGGCAAAGCGTTCGCCCAGCCGCGAGGCGGCGAGGGCATCGCCAAACAGGGTGACGTCATGGCGTGCCATAGAGAGCCTCTTTGAAAGGCGCCATGCCGATGCGCCGGTAGGCGGCGAGAAACGGCTCGGCGGCGTCGGTGCGCAGCTTCATGTAAGTCTCGACCACGGTCTCCACCGCATCGATAATGGCATCCCCGCCGAAGCCCGGCCCGGTAATATCGCCGAGCGAGCAGGTCTCGTCGCCGGTGCCCCCGAGCGTCAGCTGGTAGGTTTCCTCGCCTTTGCGCTCCAGCCCGAGAATGCCGATATGGCCGACATGATGGTGCCCGCAGGCATTGATGCAGCCGGAAATCTTGATTTTCAGGTCGCCAATCGCCTGCGCGCGCGGCGTCGCGCCGAAACGCTCGGAGATTTTCTGGGCAATCGGGATCGAGCGCGCCGTCGCCAGCGAGCAATAATCGAGCCCCGGGCAGGCAATGATATCGGTCACCAGCCCGGCATTTCCGGTGCCGAGCCCGGCAGCGGCGAGCTCATCATAAAGCGCGGGCAGGTCCTCGCGCGCGACATAGGGCAAAACCAGGTTCTGCTCATGCGAGACGCGGATTTCGCTGCTGGAATAGCGCTCGGCGAGATCGGCAACCAGCTCCATCTGCGCCGCCGTGGCATCGCCGGGAATGCCGCCAATCGGCTTCAGCGAAATCGTCACGATGCCATAGCCCTGCACCTTGTGGGCGGCGACATTGCGGGCGAGAAACCCGGCAAAGGCACTGTCTATTGCCGCTCTGGCGTCGCAGGCCGGGGTCGCCGCAGCGCGCGCCGGCAGCGCCGGTGCCCTGAAATAGGCGGCGATGCGGTCAATCTCGCTTTGCGGCAGGCTCAGCACCTCGGCGCGATGCGCGGCATATTCGGCCTCGACCGCCGCACTCATCGCCTCGGCACCCTTTTCGTGCACGAGGATTTTGATGCGCGCCTTGAATTTATTGTCGCGCCGCCCTTCGAGATTATAGACCCGCAAGATAGCGTCAATATAAGCGAGCAGTTCTGCCTTGGGCAAAAACTCACGGATTTTGTAAGCGACCATCGGCGTCCGCCCCTGGCCACCGCCGACAAAAACCGCAAAGCCCACTTCGCCGGCGTCATTGCGCACCAGCTGCAGGCCGATGTCATGCACCATGATCGCGGCGCGGTCCTGCGCGGCACCGGTGACGGCGAGCTTGAATTTGCGCGGCAGGAACGAAAATTCCGGGTGCAGAGACGACCATTGCCGCAGGATTTCCGCATAGGGGCGCGGATCCTCGATCTCATCGGCAGCAACGCCGGCAAAATGATCGGCCGTGACATTGCGGATGCAATTGCCGGAGGTCTGGATGGCATGCATCTCGACGCTGGCAAGTTCGGCCATGATCGAGGGGCAATCCTTGAGCGCCGGCCAGTTGAATTGCAGGTTCTGGCGCGTGGTGAAATGCCCGTAGCCGCGGTCATAGACCCGCGCAATATGCGCGAGCTTGCGCATCTGTCGGCTCGACAGCGTTCCATAGGGAATGGCGATCCGCAGCATGTAGGCATGCAATTGCAGATAGACACCGTTCATCAGCCGCAGCGGGCGGAATTCTTCCTCGGCCAGCAAGCCACCAAGCCGACGCTCGACCTGGTCGCGAAATTGCGCAACCCGGTTTTTGACGAAGACGGCGTCAAATTCATCATAGCGATACATGAGGAGAGGACTTTCTTCAGGCGGCTTTGCCGTAATTTATGGTAGGGCCCTGCAGGCGGATGCGATCGCGCAGGGTCATGGCGCGCGGCGCGGCGCCTTCGCTCGTCAAGGTCACGGGGGTAATATCGAGCACCAGATTGGCAGCCTCATCGCGACGCGCCGCATCCAGCCCGGCCGCCAGCGCCGCCTTGTCGGCAAAATGCGCCGCATCGACATTGACCAGGCTCCAGCCACCCTCGCTGGTGAGATAAACGACCCGGCCATTTGCGAGCCAGTTGGCGCTGATGATCTGCGACATGGGTAATCTCCGTTTCAGATGTAGCTTTATAGCAAATTACAAAAATAAATGCTAGTTAAAAATAAATAACACAAAAAAAATGTATAATAGGACTGTTTTCACAGATCGGAACCGCGCTTTCGCCGCGAAATTTTCCTCATGCCGCCGGTTCGCCCTCTTGCAAGGCATCAATGTTAATGTATATTACATTCAGATGGAACTTGGCATTCAAAAGGAGCACGCCATGAGCCAATCGTTCAATGAGGAGTTTCGCAGCCGACGCGGACAATATCGCCGCGGTTTCTGGCATCCGGCCGAACTGATTGCCATGGTCATCGGCTTCATCGTCTGGTGGCCGATCGGTCTTGCCATTCTTGGCCTGAAGATCTGGCAGCGCCGCACCGAGCATCAGGGCGATCTCGTCGATGCCGCGCAGAGCCTGTGCATGCAGAGCGGGCGTTGGGCCTGCCACAAGGCCGGCTCGATGGATTTTGCCCGTGGCTGGCGCGATGCGCCGTCGCGCTGGCAGCGTGGTGGCCCGGCAAGCCCGACCGGCAACAGCGCCTTTGACGAATGGCGTTCGGCCGAACTCGCCAAGCTGGAAGAACAGCGCCGCAAGCTCGTCGATGCCGAACGCGAATTTGCCGAGCACATCGACGGCCTGCGTCGGGCGCGCGATCGCGAGGAATTTGATCGCTTCATGCAGGCCCGCAACAACCCGGCCCCCGGTGCCGACAGCCCGCACTAGCAAACTTGGCGGGGGCAGGGACATGAATCCGGGTTATATTGCCAGCGCGCCGCCGCTTTATGTGCTGCACGGCGCCCTGGCGCTCACCAGCCTTGTCAGCGGCACTGCGGTCATGCTGGTCACCAAGGGCACGCCCCGGCACGCCATGCTGGGGCGCCTGTTTGCCGGCGGGATGATTGCCACCGCACTCACGTCCTTTGGCATTGAGACGGCAGGGCATTTGAGCTTGATTCACATCCTGTCGATCATCACCCTCATCAACATTCCACTGGCCATCATCATGCGCCGGCGCGGCAACATTCGTGGCCATGCCATCGCCATGGTCGCGAATTATGCCGGGTTGGTCATTGCCGGGGGCTTTGCCGCCGTGCCGCCGCGCCTGCTCGGGCAGGTCTTGTTCGGGCATTGAGGCAAGGCAAAATGGCGGCGCTGCACTGGCGCGCGGCCTCGAGCCTCATTATATGCTTACAACGGTTGTCACGTTGGGTCATCTGATGTGCGCCGAGGTTTTGCAAGAGGCTCCTATGGCGCAGGTCAATCGCCCCATCATCCGCACCGTGCGCGGCCAGCCCGCCAGCGATGGCGCCGGTGTGAAAATGCTGCGGATCATCGGCACGCAAGCCTTCCCCGATCTTGATCCTTTCCTGATGCTCGATGAATTCGGTTCCGATGATCCCGATGCCTATATCGGCGGCTTCCCCGATCATCCCCATCGTGGTTTCGAGACCGTGACCTATATGCTCGAAGGCCGGATGCGTCATCATGACAACAAGGGCAATTCGGGCGATCTCGGCCCCGGCTCGGTGCAATGGATGACGGCGGGTTCCGGCCTGATCCATTCCGAAATGCCGCTGCAGCAGCATGGCATGATGCGCGGCTTCCAGCTTTGGGTGAACCTGCCCGCCAGGGAGAAAATGACGCCGCCGCGCTATCAGGATATTGCCCCCGAAGCGGTGCCTGTGGTCACCCGCCCCGGCCTTACCATGAAGATTCTCACCGGCACCAGCACCGAGGGAGTTTCCGGGCCGGTTGCCGGCATCGCCACCCAGCCGGTTTATTTTGATGTAGAACTTGAGGCCCATGGCCTGCTGGTCGAGCCGCTGCCGCGCGGCCACAATGCCTTTTTCTATTGTTATGAAGGCGATATCCGCGTCGGCTCCACCACCCTGCGGCGCGGCGAGCTTGGCGTGCTTGGTGCCGGGGATCGCGTTGTCGGCGAAGGCGGTGACCACGGCGCGCGGGTCTTGCTGGTTGCCGGGCGCCCGCTGCACGAGCCGATCGAGCGCCACGGCCCCTTCGTCATGAACACCCGCGAGGAAATCCGCCAGGCCTTTGCTGATTTTCACGCCGGGCGGTTCTGATCGAGGCGAAGGCACGCACTGGCAAAAGTCAGCCAAGCGCACCCTTGAGTTCCGCACGGAACGCGTCGGCAATATCAGCGTCTTCGAGCGCAAAGGCGACATTGGCTGACAGAAAGCCCAGTTTCGAGCCGCAATCGAAGGTGCGGCCATCGAAGCGCACGCCATGAAATTCCTGCTTGGCCGCAAGCGCCTTCATGCCGTCCGTCAACTGGATTTCACCCCCCGCGCCCGTGCCGACCGCCCCGAGCAGCTCGAAAATTTCCGGTTGCAGGATATAGCGCCCGGAAATAATCAGGTTCGAGGGCGCGGTGCCCTGGGGCGGCTTTTCCACCATGCCGGTAATTTCAAAACTGTGGCCGTTATCGGCACCAATCGAAACCACGCCATATTTATGGGTATCAGCGGGCGGCACCGTCTCGACCGCAATGATATTGCCGCCATGCTGCCCATAGGCCTCGACGCATTGCTTCATGCAGCGGCGCTGGCTGCCTTTGGCGCTCATGGTGATCATGTCGGGCAGCAACACCGCAAAGGGCTCGTCGCCGATGATCTCGCGCGCACACCAGATCGCATGGCCCAGCCCCAGGGGTGCCTGCTGGCGCGTGAACGAGGTGGCACCTGCGGCCGGCAGCATCGCCGTCATGGCCGCATGTTCCTTGTTCTTGCCCCGGCGCTTCAGCGTATCTTCGAGCTCGTAGGACATATCGAAATGGTCTTCGATCACGCCCTTGTTGCGGCCGGTGACAAAGCAGAAATGCTCGATGCCTGCCTCAATGGCTTCTTCCACGACATGCTGGAGGATCGGCCGATCAACAATATTCAGCATCTCCTTCGGCACCGCCTTGGTTGCGGGCAAAAATCTCGTGCCGAGACCGGCCACCGGAAATACGGCCTTGCGAATTCGTTTAATCATTTTCAATCCCGTTTTGATAGCGCACCTTAACCGGTGCACATAAAACCATTAAGCCCCGGTAGATATTTTTTGATCGAGAGGTTTTTTTATGACAGTTTTGGTAACGGGCGGCGCCGGTTACATTGGCGGCCACATGGTGCTCGCCTTGCGCGATGCCGGCGAGGCCGTGGTGGTGGTGGACGACCTTTCCACCGGCTTTCGCTGGGCCGTGCCTTCGGATGTCACTTTCTATCAGGGTGACTTTGGCGACCAGACCCTGATGCAGCAGGTGCTCACCGCCCACAAAGTCGATGCTATCGCCCATTTTGCCGCCAAAATCGTCGTGCCCGAATCTGTCGCCGATCCCTTGGGCTATTACCGCAACAACACATCATCGGCGCGCAATTTGCTGGAAATGGCCGTGCGCCACGCCGTGCCCCACATGATTTTCTCCTCGACCGCCGCGGTTTATGGCGAGCCCGATGTCGAAGCCGTCTCCGAGCTTGAGGCGACCAACCCGATGTCTCCCTATGGTCGCTCGAAACTCATGGTCGAGTGGATGCTGGAAGATACCGCAAGGGCCCATGATTTCGCCTATGTGGCGCTGCGCTATTTCAACGTCGCCGGGGCCGATCCGCAGGGGCGCCATGGTCAGTCCGCCCTGAATGCCACCCATCTCATCAAGCGCGCCGTGCAAACCGCGCTCGGCCGCTATCCCTATATGGAAGTCTTCGGCACCGATTTTGCCACGCCCGACGGCACCGGCGTGCGCGATTATATCCAGATCACCGACCTTATAGCCGCCCACATGCGGGCGCTGGCCTATCTGCGCCGCGGCGGCCAGAGCCTCGTCTGCAACTGCGGCTATGGCCACGGCGCTTCGGTGCTGGAGGTGATTGCCGCCGTCAAAAAAGTTTCGGGGGTGAATTTCGAGGTGCGGTTGTCACCACGCCGGGCTGGCGATCCGGCGCGCCTCATCGCTCGTGCCGAACGCGCCCGCGAGCGGTTCGGCTGGGTTCCGCAGCACGACAATCTCGATGACATTGTCCGCCAGGCGCTCGATTGGGAACGCCGCCTGCATAATCACCAGCGCTGAGGCGCAGCTTCAGGCGCGGTTGGCAGCCATCATCGCCGCAAAGCGGTCAAACAGATAATGCGAATCCTGCGGCCCCGGCGAGGCTTCGGGATGGTGCTGCACGCTGAAGGCCGGCGCATCCTTGAGCGCCAGGCCGCAGTTCGAGCCATCGAACAGTGAGACATGGGTCTCGACCACATGCGCCGGCAGGCTGAGCGCGTCGACCGCAAAGCCATGATTCATCGACACGATCTCGACCTTGCCGGTAGCGTGCTCCTTCACCGGATGGTTGGCGCCATGGTGGCCCTGCGGCATTTTGATGGTGCGTCCGCCCAGCGCCAGCCCCATCATCTGATGGCCAAGGCAAATGCCGAAGGTAGGAATCTTTTCCGCCAGCAACTTCTGGATCACCGGCACCGCATATTTGCCGGTCTCGGCCGGATCGCCCGGCCCGTTGGACAGGAACACGCCATCGGGCTTGAGCGCCAGAATGGTGTCGGCATCTGTCGTGGCCGGCACAATCGTCACGGCGCAGCCATTGGCGGTCAGCAGGCGCAGGATATTGCGCTTGATGCCATAATCAATCGCAACCACCCGGAATTTCGCCGCCTCGCCAGCACTATAGCCGCCCTGGACCTGCCATTTGCCGCCATGCCAGTCGCTGCGCTGCAGCGAGGTCACGTCCGGCACCAGGTCCATGCCGTCGATGCCGGGCCATTGCGCCGCCATGGCCCTGAGCGCGTCGAGGTCGAACACACCGTCACGGGCATGGGCGATGACGCCATTGGGCATGCCCTTTTCGCGGATGAGCGTGGTCAGCGCCCGCGTGTCGACCCCCGAAAGGCCAATGATGCCTCGCGCCTCAAGCCAGGCTTGCAGCGACCGCGTCGCCCGGTGATTGGCCGGCGCGCTGATGGCGGCATGCATGATGACACCGCGTGCGCCCTGGCGCGACGCCGCATTCAGCATTTCGATATCGTCCTCATTCGTGCCAACATTGCCGATATGCGGGAAGGTGAAGGTGACGATCTGGCCGGCATAGGAGGGGTCCGTCATGATTTCCTGATAGCCGGTCATGGCCGTGTTGAAGCAGACTTCGCCGACCGCATGGCCCTGCGCACCGCACCCCATGCCCTTGATAACAGTGCCATCGGCCAGCACCAG
Source organism: Hyphomicrobiales bacterium (assembly GCA_019075905.1). Taxonomy (GTDB): domain Bacteria; phylum Pseudomonadota; class Alphaproteobacteria; order Rhizobiales; family Beijerinckiaceae; genus REEB77. The sequence continues at coordinate 282,378 of JAGXAM010000001.1, read as the reverse complement.
CACGCCGGTCGGGGTCACGGGGCTCCAGGGAGCGGGTTCTTGCCTGTCTGCCATGGTCGTTCTACACATCCGCACCGAGGCGACCCGCACGCACAAGCGCAACGGGAAGCCGCAAGGTCAAAATCAAGGTTGGATCAGCGATCTAGGCCCTGGACGCCGGGCCGTCAACCACCCGAAGCAAGGAGCGATCATGCGCGAGACGCTGATGAACGAAATGAAGCTTGCGATGAAGGCCGGCAACCGCCGCCGCGTCGATACCATCCGCATGATCAATGCCGCCTTGAAAGACAAGGACATTGAGGCGCGTGGCCAGGGCAAGAGCGTCAGCGATGATGACATTCTCGCGCTTTTGCAGAAGCTGGTAAAATCACGCCAGGAATCGGCAACCATCTATGAAGGCGCCGGCCGCATGGATCTCGCCGGCCAGGAGCGCGAGGAAATCGCCATCATCACCGGCTTTCTGCCGCAGCCCCTCACCGAGGACGAGACCAGGGCCGCCATTGCCGGGGCGATCTCGCGGAGCGGGGCCGCAAGCGTCAAGGATATGGGCAAGGTCATCGCGTTGCTGCGCGCCGAATATGCTGGGCGGCTGGATTTCGGCAAGGCCAGCGCCATGGTCAAACTCATGCTCGGCTGAGGGGGGAGCCGCGCGCCGCTCACGCCCCTGCCGGCCGGCCCATCATGATTCGCGCGCCCGGCCCTCTGTGAGCCAGGCCACCAGCAGCGCGGCCAGCAGCGCCACCATGGCGAGGAAACCGATGGCCAGCGGCGAAATGCCGATGCTCACGAGCTTGCTCGCCCCGGTGCGGTGGATGCCGATAAAGTCCGATCCCGCATAGGAGGGCGAATCATGCATGGTCACGATCCGTGGCAGGCTGATCCCGGCCCCCGTGCCCGTGCCAATGCGCCGCACCGATCCGCCACTGGCATCAGCCAGCGGCGCCAGTTTATGCGTCGTTGAAATCACATCCTGGAATTCCAGCGGGTTGGATTCGCCGGCATTGACCAGCGCCGTGAGAATGCCGTCATCGAGATGATAAAGGCCGGGTTCGCTGGCCTTGACATCGGCCCGCCACAGTCCCGGCTCGACCCTGTGCAGCCTGACCCGCCGGGTCAGCCCGGATGGCGCCGTCAGCGTCACATCCGGCACCGCGCTTTTCAGCGTCTGGCGGGTGATTCTGATATCTTGCCCGACAAAACGCGCCCGCAGCGCCTCCTCTTCGAGGTCGGGTTCCTTCATCATCCAATGCGCCAGCCGCCGCAGCATTTCCAGATAAGGCCCGCCGCCATCGTGATCGCGCGCCCACAGCCACATCTGGTCGGAGAGCAGCATGGCGATGCGGCCCTTCTTTTCATGGGCCAGCACCAGCAGCGGCTTGCCGTCGCCGGTGAGAATATCATCGCCGCGGATCATTTTGGCGCCGATGCGCCGGTACCACGGGCTCCAGGTCGGGTGGCCGGCGTTCCAGCCGGGCAGGTCGCGCGTCACCGGATCGCGGCGCCCGAGCTTGCTCAGCGTAACATCAAAGGCCCCCGTCGCCACATGGCCATCTGGACTGGCCGGGGCAATATCGCCGAGCGGCGAATAAAACAGGCTGTCCGCCTTGGCAAATTCCGGCCCGGCCGCAATCAGCAAGGCGCCGCCATGGCGCACATAGGCGACGATATTATCGAGATAGACCTCCGGCAGAATGTTCAAATTTGCATAGCGGTCAAAGATGATCAGATCGAAATCCTTGATCTTGTTGCCAAAAAGGTCAGCCACCGGAAAGGCGATCAGCGACAGCTGATTGACCGGCGTGCCGTCGTTCTTGTCCGGCGGCCGCAAGATGGTGAAATGCACCAGATCGACATTGGGATCAGATTTCAGGATGTTGCGCCACATCCGCTCGCCCTGGTGCGGCTCGCCGGAAACCAGCAGCACCTTCAGCTTGTCGCGCACGCCATCGACCGTCAGCACCGCCTGGTTATTGAGCGTCGTCAATTCGCCAGGCACCGGCTCGACCGCGAGTTCGATGATATTGGGGCCGCCATGGTCGATCTTCACATGGATTTTCAGGGGCGCGCCGACGGCTGCACGGATCTGCCCGGCCGGCTTACCGTCATGGGTGATGTCAACCACGACGGGCTCTTGTCCGCCCCCGGAATCCAGCACTGTGGCGCCGATCACCAGATCCTTGCCGACAATGCCATATTTGGGCGCTTCGGTGAGTTTGATGCGCCGGTCGCGCTCGCCCTTGTGGCCCGTCACCAGCACCTGCAGCGGCGCCTTCACACCCCAGGCCTTGAGCGAGGGCGGAATGTCGTGAACCACGCCATCGGTGATCATGATGACGCCGCCGAGCCGCCCCGGCGCCACATCCGCGAGGCCCTTCGACAGCGCCCGGAACAGCCTTGTGCCATGGATGAAACTGTCGCGCCGCGGCACGTCGATCACCCGCGTGTCTATATGCCCCAGCGCCGCCAGTTGCGCCTTGACCCCGGCCAGTGCCGCCGCGGTCTGGGCCGGGCGCTCGCCGATGGACTGGCTGCCGCTGTGATCGACCACGACCGCCACCACATCATGCAGCGGCGCGCGATTTTCCTTCACCAGCGACGGGTTGGCCAAGGCTAGCAGCAACAGGCCAAAGGCCAGCGTCCGCAGCAGCGCCGAGGCACGCCGGGCGCGAAGCCCGAGCCCCAGCAGCATCAGCCCGGCCACCATCAGCGCGGTGATGACATGCCAGCCCACGAGCGGCGCAAAGCTCAGTGAGAGGCCGCTCATGCCTGCCACCGCCGTGGTTCATATGCGATGCCTTGCAGCCTTCTCAATGCGACAACCTCTGCAAAAGGTCATGCACATGCACCTGATCGGCCTTGTAATTGCCGGTCAGCGTATACATCACCAGATTGATTCCGCCCCGGAATGCCATTTCGCGCTGGTTATCGCCGCCGGGCACGGTCGGATAAAGCGGCTCGTCATTGCTGTCCATGGCCCAGGCCCCGGCGAGATCATTCGAGGTAATGATCAGCGGCGAGACGCCGTCTCCCGCTCTTGCCGGGCGGTCGACGCGCTTGCCGGTCGGCGGCGGCAGCGCCTCGATCCATGTCGCGCCATTGGCATAGCGGCCAACGAAGCGATTGATCAGGAAGAAGGTCTTGGTCACGACATGGTCGGCAGGCACCTGTTCCAGCGGCGGCACATCGACGCCGGAAAGCAGATGGCGCAGCCAAAGCGCCTGCGGCGTCGGCGGCCCGCCCGGTCTGGCATAGAGCGCATCGCGCGTGTCAAAGACAATGGTGCCGCCATGCTTCATATAGGCGGCGATCCGCAGCACCGTCGCCGCCGAGGGCTGTGGTGCCTGCGCCCGGATCGGCCAGTACAGCAGCGGGTAAAAGCTCAAGTCATCGCTGGCCGGGTTGAGGCCGACCGGCGTTCCCGGATCGAGCGCCGTGCGCTCGTCGAGTTCGCGTGACAGTGCCTTAAGCCCGAGCCGGCTGGTGCGATCGATTTTGGCACTGCCGGTGATGACATAGGCGAGCCGTGTGTTCAGGGCACTGTCGAGGTCTTTTTGCGAAATGCCCTTGCCATGGCCCGGCGCGGCAAGGCTCAAGGTCAGGCCCAGCGCCACCAGCGCCACCATGGCGGCCGCCCCCTGCCGGGCCTGCCTGCGGCCGAGGCCCCCGGCCAGCCACAGCGTGGCCAGCGCATCCGCCAGAAACATCAGCAGGGCCGCCAGCAGCGCCAGCGGCCGCAGGTCGACTGGCGGCGTCAGCATAAAATGTTCAGGCCGCAAACCGGCGGCGGCAAAATCGAGCGGCCTGATCTGCGCGTCCTTGCCGAGCGCATTGAGCGCGACATCGCTGCCCTGCGGGCCATAAAGCCCCGGCGGATGCGTCGCGTCGGCCAGCGTGGTGCCCTTGGCGGGGATCGGGCGGGCCGTCGCCGGTGGCAGGCCCAGCGCTCCGAAACCATCCAGCGTCAGGCGCGGTTGCAGCGACGGCGGGCCGTTGACTGGCGTCGCGTCAGCCCCGCTTGCGGCCGCCAGCCCGGTGAAGCGGCGCAGCATATCGACAAAAAATGCTGACAGCGGCAGGTTCGACCATGACGGGTCAGCGCTGACATGCACCAGAATCAATTCGCCATTGCCGCGCCGCGCCGCTGTCACCAGCGGCGTGCCATCCTTCAGCGATACCCAGGTTCTCGCGGTCAGGCCCGGCTCCGGCTCGGCCAGCACCTGCCGGCGCACGACAATATCGGCCCCGACTTTCAGCCCGGCGAGCGGACTCTGCGGAGCGGGCGCGGCAATATGCTTGGGGCGCTCCCACGACAGCGCCGCCCCGAGCACCCGGTCTCCGGTGCGAATCCTGACCGGCAGCAGGTCATCGGAAGAACCGGCCATATTCAGCCCGGCAAAGCGCACCAGCACGCCGCCCTTGCGCACAAAGGCCTGCAAGGCGGCATGGTCGCCGGGCGAGGTCTGGCCGACATCGGCCAGCACCAGCATCGTCACCTTCTGCGCCAAAAGATCGGCGATCGGATCAAGCCCATGGCTTTCGCGCACTTCGGCAAAGGGGGCGAGGGCGCGGCGCAGGAAATATGACGGCGACAGCAGCGGTTCCGACACATCCGACGCTTCGCCATTGACGATACCGACTCGCCTCCGCGCCAGACGGCCATCGGTCAGATGAACCGCCCCGGCCGAAGCCTCGCCGGCAATGTCGATCCGCGCCACCTCGTTGCGCAATTCCAGCGGCAGATCGAAGGTCGCGCGTGCCGGTGACCCGGCGCTCAGGGAAAAAGCCGCCTTGGCGAGCTGGCGCCCCTTGGCATCGCGCGCCACCACAACGCCCCGGCCCTTGTCGGCAGGCATGCCGATTATGCTGGCCGAAAGCCCGTCAGGGCCGTTGCTGGCACCAGCGAGGCCGCGTGGCTCATGCCCGGTCACCATCACATGCGGCTTCGTCATGCCTGCCAGCGCCCGTGCGAAACTGTCGGCGTGGCCAAGCGCGGTGCCATCCGCGATCCATACCACCTCGCTTGCCGGCGAAGCTGCCAGAAAGCGCCGCAAGGCGGGCAGCAAGGCGCGATGATCCGGCGCATAGGGCACAGGCTCCAGCGCTTGCACCGCGCCCAGAACCCGCGCCGCTGGCGCCAGTTGCGGCAGCCTTGCCGCCTCAAAATCGCTGAAGGCGGCGGGTCTGCCCGCCAGTGCCGCACTGCGCAGCAGCGCCGTGGCGGTGGCGATACGGCGCTCCCAGTCCGTCGCTGCCGGCCAGCCGCTGTCGATCAGCACCAGCAGCGGCCCGCGCGCAGTCGTCGTCGCCGGCGGCGGGTTGAGCTGCGGCCCCGCCATGGCGATAATGGCAAGGCCCGCCACCGCAAGCCGCAACGCCAGCAGCCACCACGGCGTATGTAACGGCGTTTGCCGCCGCGCCTGCAGGTCAAGGATCAGCTTTAACGGCGGAAAGGTCATTTCCCGCGGACGCGGCGGCGTCGCCCGCAGCAGCCACCACAACAGCGGCAGACCCAGCAGTGCCAGCAACACACCCGGAAAGATGAAGCCAAGGGCCGGCATCACATCCGCTCCATGGCCGCCATGCGCCCCGCCAGCGCCATCAGGGCGGCAGCGGCCGGCTGGTCGGTGCGGTGCAGCGCGCAACTCCAGCCCAGTTTCAGCGCCGTGGCATTGATCTTCGCGCGGTGTTCCAGCAACCGTGCCTGATAGGAGGCGCGCAGGTCCTGCGCCTCGCCGGCCCGCAGCCGCGCCGGTGAATCGGTATCAAGCAGCACGGTCTGCCCGGAAAAGGGAAAGCTTTCCTCCACCGGATCGGCAATCAGCAGCACATGCCCGCGTGCCCCGCGCCCGGCCAGCCGCTCCAGCCCGGCGCATAGCGCTGCCGCCGGGATCAGGCCATCGGTAAACAGCAGCGCCTGGGCGCGCGGCGGCAGGGAACCGGCCCTGGGCCATTCGGCCGCGCCGGTCGCCTGATCCTGATGGGTCATAGCGAGCGCAATCCGGCTCACCATGTCGCGGGCAGCGCGCGGCGGCGCCCCGTCGATGAGGCCGACGCGCTCGCCGGCACTCACCAAAAGCTCGGCGGCTGCAAAACCCAGCACCAGCGCCCGGTCGCCCTTGCTTTGCAACGCCTTGGCGGAACTGAAATTCATCGAGGGCGAACGGTCCACCCACAGCCACACATCCTGTGCCGCTTCCCATTCGCGCTCGCGCACATAGAGCCGGTCATCGCGTGCCGAGCGTCGCCAATCAATCCTTTGCGCCGATTCGCCCGGCGCATGCTGACGAAATTGCCAGAAACTCTCGCCATTGCCGGCCCGCCGACGCCCGTGCAAGCCGTGCATGACACTGGCCGCCACCAGCCGCGCCGCCGCGAACAGCAGCGGCAACCGCCGCGCCAGCGCCAGCCCCTCGCCCTGAAGCTGCAGATGCGGAGCGCCCGGCTGGGCGGGCTTTGCGGCCATTTCAGGCAAGCCGCGCGACAAGGCGCGCAATCACGCCCGGCAAGGTCTCGCCCTCGGCCCGTGCCGCAAATGTCAGCGCCATGCGGTGCTTGAGCACCGGCTCGGCCAGCGCCGCCACATCGGCCCGCGACGGCGCGAGGCGCCCGTCAAGCAGGGCACGGGCGCGGGCCGCCAGCATCAGCGCCTGCGCCGCGCGCGGCCCCGGCCCCCATGAAATCAGCCCGGTGATGGTCTTGTCGCCATCACCCTCGCCGGGCCGGGCGGCGCGCACCAGGTCGAGAATGGCATCAACCACGGCAACACCGACCGGCATCCGCCGCACCAGTCTTTGCACCTGCAACAGGGCCTCGCCATCCATCACGCGCTGCGGCGCCGCCTCAGTGATGCCGGTGGTCTCGATCAGGATGCGGCGCTCCGCCGCGCGATCGGGATAATCGACATCGATCTGCATGAGAAAACGATCGAGCTGCGCCTCGGGCAGGGGATAGGTGCCTTCCTGCTCCAGCGGGTTCTGGGTGGCGAGCACCAGAAAGGGCTTGGGCAAATCGTAACGCACACCGGCGACGCTGACATGCTGCTCCTGCATCGCCTGCAGCAAGGCCGATTGCGTGCGCGGGCTGGCGCGGTTGATCTCGTCGGCCATCAGCAATTGCGCAAAAATCGGCCCCGGCAGGAAGCGAAAGCTGCGCCGCCGGTCTGCCGCTTCTTCCAGAATCTCCGAGCCAAGAATATCGGCCGGCATCAGGTCGGGCGTGAATTGCACCCGGCGCGCATCGAGGCCGAGCACGACGCCGAGCGTCTCGACCAGCCTCGTCTTGGCGAGGCCGGGAACCCCGACCAGCAGGCCATGGCCACCGCTGATCAGCGTCACCAGCACCTCGTCAACGACGCGATCCTGTCCGAATATCACCGCCCCGACGGCGGCCCGCACGGCGCGCATCCGCTCGATGGCAGCCTCGGTCGCCTCGGCGATTCCGGCTTCGAGCGCCAGCGGCCTCAGCTCGTTGATCGTGTTCATGGCTTCTCCTGCACCGGCGCGACAAATTTGTTCTCGTCAAAATTCTTGGCCGATTTAAGTCGCAACGCGTGTATCATGATGCCGAAAATAAGCTTCCAGTGGCAAATGTCGATTCCCGCCATGCGCAATCTGGCAGCATGATGAATGACGATCCCGATTATCTGCGCAGACCGGCGCGCTATTATGGCGATATCCATGCAATTCGAGAATGGCGGTATCATGCACTTGCTGCGCGGGCTTGAGGACGGCCCACAGCGCCGGAACCCGCCGGTGGATTTATGGACGCCGCCCCATTGCGGCGACATCGACATGCGCATCCGCCGCGATGGCACCTGGTTTTATCGCGGCACGCCCATCACCCGCCCGCAGATGGTGCGGATGTTTTCCTCGATCCTGCGCAAGGACAAGGACGGCTACCGTCTGGTGACGCCGGTGGAAAAGGTGGCGATCGAGGTTGAGGATGCGCCCTTCGTCGCCGCAATTTTCAATGCTGCTGCCGAGGGCTTCAATGTCGTGACCCAGCTTGGCGATGACATCGCCATCGGGCCGCTGCACCCGCTGCGGTTTGAATCCGGCGCCCATGACGGGATCAAGCCCTATGTGCTGGTGCGGGCTGGGCTTTGGGCTCTGCTCAGCCGCGCCGCTACCATAGAGCTGTTCGCCAGCGCCAGCATGGTCCAAATTGAGGGCGCTTCATGGCTCGGCCTCGCCTCGCGCGGCGAGTTTTTCGCCATCGCCCCCGCCGCGCAGATCGAAGGTCTGGCATGAGCGGGGTTTTTGCCAGAGCTGCGGCGCGCCTGAGCCTGACCCTGCCGGAGGATGTGTTCGCGCGCTCCCATGCCAGCACCCGTGGCGACACGCTGGCGACCGAGGAGCACGCTGCCCTAGCCGCACGCCCGGCAGCGGTTCTGGCCGGCCTCGTCGATCATCCCGGCGCCCCGACGCTGCTTCTCACCCGCCGCGCCGGGCATTTGCGCGATCATTCCGGCCAGGTCGCCTTTCCCGGCGGCAAGATTGATGCAGATGATGCCTCGCCGCTCGCCACCGCCCTGCGCGAGGCCGAGGAGGAAATCGGTCTCGCCCCGCGCCATGTCGAGCCGATCGGCTGGCTTGATGCCTGGCAGACCGGCACCGGCTACCGCATCCTGCCGCTGGTCGCCCGCCTCGCGCCGCCCCTGCAACTGCAGCCCAATGCCGCCGAAGTGGCGCGGGTTTTTGAGGTGCCGCTGGCCGTCGCCTTCGATGCCTCGCGCTTTACGCGCCAGACCCGCATCTTCAAGGGCCGAGAGCGCACCTTCGATGCCCTGATTTGGGACAACGAATTGATTTGGGGGGCGACAGCAGGCATCATTCGCCACATGGCGGCACGGCTGGAGGCATGATGGAACCCGAATTGCTCGAACCGCTGGCGCTGTTTCTCGCCCCCTTCCTGCTTTATGCCTTGACGGCGCATTATTTCGGCGATGTCCTTGCGCCCGGCAGCGCCTGGTCGCGCAGCCATCTCACCTGGCTGATTCTGGTCGGCCTCGTCAGCGCCATCATCGGCACCTTGGCCATGACCCTGATTTTCCCCGCGCATCTTGGCACCTATGCCCCGGCCCGCATCGTCCACGGCCACATTACCGGCGGGCGGATCAGCCCGTGACCATGGATTTTGCCGCCCTGCTGGCCGATCCCCCGGTGGCGCAATTGCTCGCCTGCCTCAATGGCGATGGCGAGGAAACCCGCATCGTCGGCGGTGCCGTGCGCAACCACCTGCTCGGCATGCCTGTCGCCGATATAGATCTTGCCACCACCGCCCTGCCGGACGATGTGATCGTCCGCGCCCGCCATGCCGCGCTGAAGATCGTGCCGGTCGGGCTCGCCCATGGCACCGTCTCGCTGGTGGTGGCCGGACGGCTGTTTGAAGTCACGACGCTGCGCCGTGACATCGCCACCGACGGCCGCCGCGCCAAGGTGCAGTTTGGCCGGGATTTTGCCGTCGATGCCGCACGCCGGGATTTCACCATCAACGCCATGTCGGTCGATATGGCGGGCAAGCTGCACGATACGCAGGGCGGTCTCGCCGATCTTGAAGCCGGGCGCGTGCGCTTCATAGGCGACCCTGACCGCCGCATACGCGAGGATTATTTGCGCATCCTGCGGTTTTTCCGCTTTCATGCCTATTATGGTCGCGGCGCTCCCGATGCAGCCGGCGTTGCCGCTTGCCTGCGCCAGCGCTTCGGCCTGTCTGGCCTGTCGCGCGAGCGCCTGCGCGCTGAAATATTGCGCCTGATGCTGGCGGCCGAAGCCGCGCCGACGCTGGCCATCATGTCCGAAATCGGCATCATCGGCGTCGTGACCGGCGGCATTGCCTTTCCGCAGCGGCTGGCGGCAATGCTGGCGCTGGCACCGCCCGGCGACGCCCTGCTGCGCCTTGCTGCTGCTTTCGTCTGCGTGCCTGAAGACGCCGCCAGACTTTACGACCGGCTGCGGCTGGCAAGGCGCGAGGCTGATCGTCTCGCCCGCGCCGCGGCGGTGCTGGTGCGCCTCAAGGCGCTGCACGCGCCTGCCAGCCGCGAGCACTTGTGCGCCTTGCTCTATGAATTTGGCCGGGCCGGCGCACTCGACGGGCTCGCCCTGCACGAGGCCGGGCTCGGCACCGGCCCGCAGATCGGCGCGCGCCACTTTTTGCTGGCGACCACGCCGCCGCAATTGCCGGTATCGGGCGCCGATGTCATGAGCCAGACCCTGTTGCGCGGCCCGGCGGTTGGGCGGGTCCTGAAGCGCTTTCAGGCGGCGTGGATCAGGGCAGGCTTTCCCGAAGACCCCGCCGCCGTGGCGCGTATCCTGCAGCAGGCGCTTTCGGCGGGGGAATGACCGCCTGCATCGCTTGACAACTGATGGGCTCAAGAAAAAAGTGAGGACGGCGTCTCTTTCGAGACCCGCCCTCTGATCTTGTCCACGGCAGGGGCTCACGCAACCTGTCCGCAGCTCACCTGTTACCCATAGAACATAGGTGGTTAAGATGCAACTAATTAATTCGCCACCTGTAGAAAAACTCAATACGATAGAGTTAGCCATGCAAAAAGAGCGACTGTTAAGATATATGCCCGCGGCCGGATCGAGCAAATCTGACGCCTTTAAGCTGTATTCATGGAATTGCGCTCTTGGCGAAGCGTTTTATATTTCCCTTCATTTTTCAGAAATCGTGTGTCGAAATGCGATAAACAGAAGGCTAATCCAACGCTTGGGCGATCGATGGTTCGAAAATCCCACTTTCAAAAGCATACTCGCTGAGAGATTCAAAAATGAATTGGATGGCGCGATCCGCGACGAAACCGCCCGGCATGGGGCGGGATTCACGGTTCATCACATTGTCTCGGCCATGACATTTGCTTTTTGGCAACACCTTCTGACCAAGCGATTTGAGCGCCAGTTATGGTCGGGCGGAATCCAGAAGGCGTTCCCGCACGCGCCCAACAGCGTCACGCGTGAGAATTTGTATCTTCTTGTAGAATCGGTGAGGCGGTGGCGCAACCGCATCGCTCATCATCAGGCGGTTTTTGACAAAGGGCCGATGAAAAAACATCAAGAGGCGTTGCGTCTGATCATGTGGGCCTGCCTCGACACAGGGGACTGGATCGCGTCCGTCTCCAAGGTTCCAGTCGCCATCAGTTTGAGGCCGGCATAATTCTACGTGACCCGCGATCTGCCGCCCGCGCGATTCGCTTTGCGGCGAAAGCTGTGGCAGCATGCGGCCTCGCATGCGGAGGGGAGTGATGCGCAGCCAGAAGATTGTACCAGCCGATCTCGCGGTCAGTCTCGGACAACGCGCCCGGCAATCCGCCAGGGGCTCGATCTGGCGGCGCGAGACCTTCGTACTGCCGCGCGACGAAGCCCGCCACGAGGCCCGTAACTGGCTGGAACGCTTCCCGAAAGCCGCCTATATGAGCGAGGTTGAAGCCTGGCGCGAGCTTCCCGACGGGCGTATCGAATTCACCATGCGCCGTCTGCCCTCGGCCGATTGAGCGCGCGCGGCTACACCATATCCGCCGTCTTCCAGGCCAGATGCTGGCCCGAATCGACCGCGATCATTTGCCCGGTGACGCGGCTGGCGCCGATGAGATAGGCGATGGCCCCGGTAATATCATCGAGCCCCACCTCCCGCCCGAGCAGGGTCGCTGCAGCCTCGCGCGCGAAATCTTCCGGCGCCTGGCGCTTGTTGGCGAGGACCGGGCCGGGGCCGATGCCATTGACGCGCACCTTCGGCGCAAAGGCCTGCGCCATGGTGCGGGTCGCAGTCCACAGGGCCGATTTCGCCAGCGTATAGCTGAAATATTCAGGGTTGAGCCGCCACACCCGCTGGTCGATGATATTGACGACGAGGCCTGCCTCCAGCTGCGGCTGGTTGGCCAGCGCCTGCGCCAGCAGGCACGGGGCGTGCAGATTGGCCGCCCAGTGCTGCATCATCCCGGCATCGGTGAAATCATGCGCCCCGTCAGGCTCAAACAGCGAGGCATTGTTGATGAGAAGGTCGATGGCGCCATCGCGCGCGGCCTCGGCAAACAGCGCCCGCACCGCTTCGGGCTGGGTGAGGTCGGCAATATGGACGCTGGCACGCACGCCCTTGCCGGCCAGCATCTGCGCCACAGCCCGGGTTTCATCGGCACTGCGGGCACTGCTGTGCAACGCCAGCTGATAGCCGTCGCGCCCCAGCATCTCCGCTGTCGCCCGGCCAATGCGCCGCGCCGCGCCGGTGATCAGTGCTTTTCTCGGCGCCATGATGGCCTTCCTCAGGGTTACGGACGGACGCCCCGGCGCACGCGGCCGGCAGGGGCGGGGAGCATAACCAAGTTGAGCCACGCTGATAAGTGGCCGGAACGCGGCAAAGGCAAGCCCATCGTGCCACAATCATCGATTAAAATATCAAATAACAAATTATTAACCACAATGTTAAATCGCATACTGTGGCGCAATTCGTATAAATTAAGAATATAACAGCAGTTAATTTTTTTGTAAATTTTCAGTTAATAAGATAATTACAATTTCACAATTGAAACCAAAACTGTCCATTTGTCGCCACATTTGGAATTTTGCCTGTGATGATTGGGCCACAGACAGGACGATGCGTTTGCGGTATTATGCATTACTCGATGCTTGGTCTCGCGTCCGACCGCATTGCGCCATAGTCCAGGAGATTCCGATGAAAAAATATATCGTTTCCGCTCTTGCGGCTTCAACCATGGCCTTCGCCACCGCCGCCATGGCGGCGGATTTGCCGGCCCATGATTATGCGCCCCAACCTGCGGCTCCCTATGCGCCGCAGATCTCCGCCTATAACTGGACCGGTTTCTACGCCGGCATCAACGGCGGCCTCACCACGGGCGGCTTCACCAGCGGCGGCTCCAGCCTGATCGGCACCGGCACCGGCGGCGCGATCGGCGGCACCCTCGGCTATAATTACCAGATGGGCCAGTTCGTCGTCGGCGCCGAAGGCGATTACGACTTCCAGAATTTTGCCGCCACCCGCACCATCGGCGCCACGACCTACCGCGGCCGGGTCAACCAGCTCGGCACGGCGCGGCTGCGCCTGGGTTACGCGCTCGACCAGGTCTTGCTCTATGGCACCGGCGGCCTCGCCTTCGGTTATGAGCATTATAATGTCGCTGGCCCGGTCACCGGCTCGGCAGACGGGTTCCATGCCGGCTGGGCCTTGGGGGCTGGCCTTGAATATGCCTTCACGCCAAACATCTCCGCCAAGGCTGAATATCTATACACCAGCCTCAGCCCCTCGACCGAGTTCGGCGGCACGGCAGCGGCGGTGCGCACCGGCGCCGGCCTCTCCAACATCCGCTTCGGCCTGAATTACAAGTTCTAGTCGGCTTGCGGGCTGGCCTGGGCGCGCCCGCGCGCTCGAGGCCGGCTCGACCACCGCAGTGGCCTCCGCCACCGTGGCAGTCTCGGGCAGTCCGAGCACCTTCAAAAGCTCCTTATCCATGGTTTTTTGATCCTCTCGGGTCACGGACGGGAGTTCGAGCGCCGGCCGATTGACCAGGGCGGCGCCGACGAGACGGCTGATCGCGCCATCGCGCGTATGCAGGAATGCGGGCGAGATCAAGCGACCCTCGCGCGAGGCGACAGATTTGGCGCCGCGCTCGGTCCACGCCACGCGAGCCCAGACGTCGGCCATGTCGTGTTCGTGCCTTTCGTTCCAGCCCGACGCGGGGGCTTCGCCGCCATTGACGGCGACGATGTCCTGGGCGTGTTCCCAATCGATGGGCACCGGCTGACCGGCGGCGTTGAACGTGGCGCACAGGGCTGCGGCATCATGCAGCGTCCAGGCGCGGCCTGATCGCTGGCGAGGGCCAGCGGCTGGCCTCGCAGCGACACGTGCCTGGTCGCGGTCTTTTCGCCGGCGAGCGAAATCATGAGAAGGTGTGGTGACAACATCGCGCTGTTGTCGCGCCCCGGGGGCACATAAATCAGGCGGACAGGCGTCCGCCTTAAGGTCTTGTTTCGTGGCGAGGCCAGGAGCAGACGCCACCCCGCGCGCGAGGCCTCATTTAAGGGCATGTAAGGGGGTAGCACAGGCAAGACCGGATTGCAGCACCCCAACCTCCCGGCAGACGAATGCCTTCCAGCGCCCCTATGGCGCGGCGCTGCAAGATAGGCTATGAAGCTCAGGCGGTGGCCGAGCCATCGGGGGACAACCCCGAAGTGGCCGGTTGAAAGACCGGCGCTGATTTAACCAGCTTGCCTGCGGAGGAGAGGTCGCCCTCCCGGCCACCGTTTCAGCGGGCCGCCCCGAGATCAATCATCGACACGAGAAGCAGTCTGTGAGTCGCGTCTCAGGTTAGCGGCGCGCCCGCGCGCTCGTGGCCGGCTCATTTTCCTGCTCCCGACGATGGCCCCGACCGGTCATCGCGCCTTGCCATGCGCCGCCGCGACGCCTCGCTGCAAAAGCTGGCACGCCATGTCGCCCGCTTGCAGTTTTGCCGCAATCACCCCATATTACGGCGCATGGAACGCGAAGTATTGCGTTCATCAAGGACGAGAGGCGACTATGTCGAATTTTGACCGCAATGCCGCGAACAGGTTTGCATCCGGCATCACGCGCACCGATACAGCATATGATCAGGGCCTACGCAGCTATTTGATCGGCGTCTACAATTACATGGCGCTTGGTCTGGCCATCACCGGGCTCGTGGCCTATGGCGTGTTCATGTCCGCCGTTGTGCAGAACGGCAATACACTGGCTTTGACCAGCTTTGGCCAGGCATTGTTCAACAGCCCGCTGCGCTGGGTGGTGATGCTGGCACCGCTGGGCTTCGTAATGGCCATGTCGTTTGGCCAGGCGCGCATGTCGGCGGCAACCACACGCATGGTATTCTTCGCATTTTCTGCGGTGATGGGCCTGTCGCTCTCCAGCATCCTGCTGGTCTATACCGCAACATCTGTGGCCAATGCCTTCTTCATCTCGGCGGCGACCTTCGGTGCCTTGAGCCTTTACGGCTACACGACATCGCGCAGCCTGTCGGCCATGGGTCATTTCATGATGATGGCGCTGTTTGGCCTGATTATCGCCAGCTTCGTCGGCATCTTCCTGCATAGTGCCGCCCTGCAGATCGGCATTTCCATGGTCGCCGTGGTGATCTTCGCCGGTCTGACGGCCTGGGATACGCAGGCGATCAAGTCGATGTATGCCGATGGCGATGGCTATGAGGTGACAACCAAGAAATCGGTGTTTGGCGCGCTGCAGCTCTATCTCGATTTCATCAACATCTTCATCGCCCTGCTGCGTTTGACGGGTGACCGTCGCTAAGTCGGCAACACGCCGGCCCGGCCAATCCTGATCATGGCCCGTCGCCCTCGTGGCGGCGGGCTTTTTTGATGGCAGCGCCGCCTCAGGCGGGCGCAACCTGCGCCCGTCATCCTGTGCGGGCCTCATTGAAGCGTTGACTTGCCGGCCTGGCTCTGGAAAAACAGCGCTATGGTGCACGCGCCCGGATCGTGCAGTCAATCTTGAGGTCATCATGGCGCCTGCGACCCCGCTGCCTTTCGCACCAGAAGACCTCGACAAGCTGCTGACACAATCCGTTGCCGGCTTTCGCGGCCTTGAAAGCGTTGTCAAATTCGCTACCGGCCAGTCCAACCCGACCTTTCTCGTCAAGGCGCGCTCGGGGCGCTATGTCCTGCGCATGAAGCCGCTGGGCGCGCTTTTGAAATCGGCCCATGCGGTCGATCGCGAATTTCGCGTGCTGCGCGCCCTCAAGGGCTCGCGCGTTCCCGTGCCGGAGGCGCTGTGGCTCTGCGAGGACCCAGGCCCGCTGGGCGCCGCCTTTTATGTGATGAACTATGTCGAGGGCCGCATTTTCTGGGATCCGGCCCTGCCTGATCTCGATGTCGCCCAGCGCGCCGCCATTTATGACGCCATGAACGAAGGGCTGGCGGCGCTGCATGATCTCGATCCCGAAGCGCTGGATCTCGGCGATTATGGCAAGCCCGGCTCCTATTTCGCCCGCCAGACGTCGCGCTGGAGCGACCAGTACCGCCAGTCGGAAACCGGCGACGTGCCGGAGATGAACGATCTCATGGCCTGGCTCGCCACCCACCAGCCCGATGACGATGGCCGCGTCGCGCTGGTGCATGGCGACTGGCGTATTGACAACATGATCTTTGATGCGGCCGCGCCGAAGATTCGCGCCGTGCTGGATTGGGAACTCTCCACCCTCGGCCATCCCTTTGCCGATCTCGCCTATCAATGCATGCAATGGCGCCTGCCGCACGAGGGCAATTTTCGCGGCCTCGCCGGGGTTGATCGCCAAGCTCTCGGCATTCCCAGCGAGGAAGCCTATGTCGATGCTTATTGTCGGCGCCGCGGGCTTTCGGGCATAAGTGCCTGGCCCTTCTGCCTTGCCTTCAGCTTCTTCCGGCTGGCGGCGATCCTGCAGGGCGTGAAAAAGCGGGCGCTGATGGGCAATGCTTCCAACCCCGAACGCGGGCTGCAAATGGGATCGAGTGTGCCGCTTCTGGCGCGCATGGGGCTTGAAGCATCGACAGAGGCACAAAGATGACGCAGCGATTTGCAGGACAGGTGGCGCTGGTGAGCGGTGCGGCAGGCGGGTTCGGGCGCCTTGCCGCGCAGCAACTGGCGCGCGAGGGCGCGAGACTTGTGCTGACCGATCTGCGCGCCGGGGCTTTGGCCTCTGTGGTCGAGCAGCTTGAGGCCGAAGGCGCCGAAGTGGCGGCCCTGGCGGGTGATGTCGCGCTGGAAGCCACGCATAACGGCCTTGTGGACCTGGCGCGCCAGCGTTTTGGCCAGCTCGATCTGGCGCTCAACAATGCCGGCCTCGCCCATGGCCTCGGGCGGCTGGCGGATATTTCCGCTGATGAAGCCGCCAAGGTGCTGGCCGTTGACCTTTTCGGCGTCTTTCTCGCCATGCGCGCGCAATTGCCGCTGATGGTGGCCAGGGGGCATGGCGTCATCCTCAATGTCGCCTCGGTGGCTGGCCTCGTCGGTGCACCGATGATGTCGGTCTATGCGGCCGCCAAACATGGCGTGATCGGCCTGACCAAATCCGCCGCCGGGGAATATGCCGCCAAGGGCGTGCGCATCAACGCCATTTGCCCGTCCTTCGCCGAAACCCCCATGGTCACGGAAATGCTCGACCATGGCAAGCGCCCGCGCGCAGAGGCTGAAGCGCGGCTGACCGGTTTTGTGCCGCTGCGGCGCATGGCCGAGCCGAGGGAAGTGGTTGATGCCATGCTGTGGATGCTGAGCCCGGCCAACAGTTTTATGACCGGACACGCCCTTGCTCTTGACGGCGGCCTAAGCGCGATCTGAAATGCGGCTATGCGAGCTTATGTCTTTGATTCTACGTCAGATGGCCGATTCGCTGCAGCGACAAGGTGGCCATGACTGACCCAGCACCAGACCCGCAGGGCGTGCCGCAGCAGCGCCGGCTGGACCTTTGGGTAGCCGGCCTGGTCCTCGCTTTGCTCCTTGGCCTTGGCGCCGGGTTTTTCGGCTTTGTCAATTCCTTGTCCTTCGTTCAGCCGAAGCTCACCGGCCATGCCCAGGGCGCTGTGGTGCTCACCGGCGGCGCCGACCGCGTGGTTGACGGCGTGCGCCTGATCGCCGAGCACAAGGCCGACAAGCTGCTGATCACCGGTGTCAATAAAATCACCTCCAGCCGCGCCATCGCCAGCCGCATTCCACAATTCAATGCGTTGTTTTCTTGCTGCATCACGCTGGGCTACACGGCGCTCAACACCGCCGGCAACGCCCGCGAGACCGAGCTTTGGGCCCGCGCCCAGCATATTTCCGACAGCCTGATCATCGTCACTTCGAACTACCACATGCCGCGCGCCCTGCTGGAAATCAGCCACGCCATGCCGCGAATCAAACTCGTGCCCTTTCCGGTGATCAACCACCACACGCGTCAGGAAATCTGGAACGAACCCGAACTCTTGCGGCTGGTGGCGCTGGAATATGTCAAATATCTCTATGCGACGGTGCGCAATTGGCTCGTGCCCTTTGCACCCTCGCACGAAGTCGGCCGGTTGCGGCCCGGCAACGATCTCGCCCATAATGGCAAATCAGGCTGATACGCCCTGAACCGGCTGAACCAACCCCTCTGCGAGGCCTCATGCTTTTCCTGCGCTCGGTGCTGTTCAACCTCGCCTTTTACATCCTGCTGATCGGCTTGATGATTCTTGGCCTGCCGATGATGCTGAAGGGCCGCCAGGGCATATTCCTGCTGCTCAGGGCGTGGGCCCGCGGCACCATTTTTCTCCTGAAGCACATTTGCAACATCACCATGGAGTTTCGTCATGCCGAGCGCATCCCCAAGGGTGCCCTGCTGATTGCCTCAAAGCACCAGTCTTTTTTGGAAACTTTTACAATGCCGCTGTTTTTTGACGATTTCACCTTCGTGCTCAAGAAACAGCTTGAATATATCCCGGTGTTTGGCTGGTATCTCAGGGTGGCAGAGCAAATCGCCATTGACCGCGGCGATGGCAAAAGCGCCCTGCGCCAGGTGATCGCCAAGGCATCGCAGGCCTTTGCTGAAGGGCGGCAAATGTTCATCTTTCCCGAAGGCACCCGCCGTCCGGTCGGCGCGCCGCCGGCCTTCAAACCCGGCGCCAGCCTGATTTATGCCCGCACCGGCGTGCGCTGCCTGCCGGTGGCCATCAACACCGGCCTGTTCTGGCCAAGGCGCAAATTCCTGCGCTATCCCGGCAATGTCGTGATCGAGTTCCTGCCCGTCATTGAGCCCGGCCTCGACAGCGCCGCCTTCAGCAAGGAACTCCAGGGTCTTGTCGAGACCGCGAGCGACCGGCTCGCGAAAGAAGCGCTGGCACAGAACCCGGATCGCGCGCACCTGCTGCATAATGCGTAAAAATTTGTCTTTTGTTCTCTTTTGTTCTTGACAAGCGCCCATAAATGTTCTTTTCTTGTCCACAACTGGGGTTGGGCCAATGGAGGGGAACATCGTGCAGCTGCACCTCGATCAAGGATATGTGCCGGGCGGTTTCGCGCGGCCGGCAGCAAGGCATTTCAGGGATGTCGCGCCGCTGATGATGCCCGCCTGCATGGCGCGCTTTCATGGCCGCCGCGGCGCGTCCGGGCGGCGCTATCATTTCACCCGCTATGAGTGCCGCGACGACATAGCTGATTTTACCAATATATTGATCCTGGCGCTGGATGCGCAGGGGCGCCCCTGCAGCCTGACCCATGTCGGCAGCGAGGGCAGCACAAGCCTGATCCTAGGCTGCGCCGTCTCGCAGCAGGAACCGGCCTGCTGGGACATCAGGTTCCTGCCACCAGACCGCACCGAGGCTGAAGCCGTGATCCGCGACCTCGCCTGCCGCGGGGAGGCCTGATTTGTCCTGAGCGTGCGGGTGGCGAGCCGATGCGTAATCTTGTGCTTCAGTTTTTGTTCTCGCGTACTGCCGCTTTGGCATTGGCCCCGCTGGCTGGCGGCGCGCTTGTGCCGCGGCCAAAATCGGGAGCGCTGGTCTCCTGGCCCGAGGCAATGATATTGCGCCTGATCGCCCGGGTCCGGGTGAAAAGCTCGAACAGGCCATCGCCGTCACCCCAGCGGATCATGCGCTGCAAGGCCGAGAGATCCTCGTTGAACCGGCCGAGCATTTCCAGCACCGCATCACGGTTGTTCAGGAACACATCGCGCCACATGGTCGGGTCGGAGGCGGCAATGCGGGTGAAATCGCGAAAGCCGCCGGCAGAGAATTTGATCACCTCCGAGGCGGTAACCTCTTCGAGATCAGCGGCTGTGCCGACGATATTATACGCGATGAGATGCGGCACATGGCTGGTGATCGCCAGCACAAGGTCGTGGTGGGCGGGGCTCATCAATTCGACATTGGCGCCCAGCGCCTGCCAGAAAGCCCCCATCTTGGCGACGGCGACCGGATCGGCAGCCTCTGGTGGCGTCAGAATGCACCAGCGGTTTTCAAACAGCGTCGCAAAGCCGGAATCAGGGCCGGAATATTCCGTGCCC
Organism: Hyphomicrobiales bacterium; assembly: GCA_019075905.1. Lineage (GTDB taxonomy): Bacteria > Pseudomonadota > Alphaproteobacteria > Rhizobiales > Beijerinckiaceae > REEB77. Next base: position 262,391 of record JAGXAM010000001.1, on the reverse strand, counting down.
GCCACCGGATGCGCCGGCACGAGATGCACGCCATCCGGCACCAACGGCGCCAGCGCGGCCACCACGGCGCCTTTCACCGAGCCAACATCCGAAAGCACCGCGCCGGGTTTGAGGGCAGGGGCAATGGCAGCGCCGAGGCTGGCGGTAGCACCGACAGGCACGCACAGGATCACCAGATCGGCATCCACGACAGCTTGGCCGGCATCCTCAGCGATCTCGTCACCAAGACCAATCTCGCCGGCTCGGCGCCGCACCGCCTCGGCATGGTCGCTGACCACCACCCTGCTGCCGGGAAGCCGCGCCTTGATGGCGCGCGCCAGCGACGATCCGATCAAGCCGAGGCCGATCAGCGCAATCCGCTCGAATTTCGCCGTTTCAGTCATGCCCGGCCCCGGCATCGCCCCGCATGAAAGCGTCCATGGCGTCTGCCACCATATGGTTGGCGGCCTCGTCGCCGATGGTCACACGCAGGCAATCGGGCAGGTCATAGGCCTCCATGCGCCGCAGGATCAGCCCGCGCGCCAGCAGAAACCTGTCGGCGGCAGCGGCATCTCGGCCCGGCGAAGCGGGAAAGCGGACCAGCAGGAAATTGGTTTCGGAGGGCACGACCGTGAGGCCGGCCCGCTGCAGGCGTTCCGCCAGCCAGGGCCGCCATCGGGCATTATGCGCGAGGGCCGCGGCTTCATGCTTGCTGTCGGCTATCGCTGCCGCACCCGCCTCAATCGCCGCCATATTCATGTTGAACGGCCCGCGAATGCGGTTCAGCACATCGCAAATTTCGGCCGAGGCATAGCACCAGCCGATGCGCAACGCCGCCAGGCCATGAATTTTCGAGAAAGTCCGGGTCATCACTACATTATGCGCCCGCGAAACCAGCTCAATTCCGGCGCTGTAATCATTGCGGGTCACATATTCGCTATAGGCAGCGTCGAGCACCAGCACGACATGACCCGGCAAGGCGCGCGCCAGCCGCGACACTTCGGCAAAGGGCAGAAAGCTGCCGGTCGGATTGCCGGGATTGGCGATGAAGACGATTTTGGTTCGCGGCGTCACGCAGGCCAGAATGGCATCGACATTGACCGCGCAATCAACTTCCCTGGCAATGACCGGCGTCGCGCCGGCGGCCAGCAGCGCGATTTTATAGACCAGAAAGCCATATTGCGTGATGATGCCCTCGTCGCCCGGCCCGGCATAGGCATGGGCCAGCAGGTTCAAAAGCTCGTCCGATCCCGCGCCGCAGACGATGCGGGCGCTGTCGAGCCCGTAGCGATGGGCAAGTGCCTCGCGGAGCTTTTTGGCGGTGCCGTCCGGATAAAGCGCCAGACTGGTGCCAAGACCCGCAAGCGCGGCTACGGCGGCCGGCGAGGCCCCGAGCGGGCTTTCATTGGACGAAAGCTTGATGGCGCGCACCCCTGCCGCAACCTGTGCCGAGCCGGGGACATAGGCCTCGATGCGTTCAATTCCCGCCCGCGGCTTCGGAAGCGCCGGCACCACGTCAGTCTGTTGCATGTCAAACTCCAGTTACGCTCGGACCAGGGCGATCCGACGCCGGGCCTGTCAGGCCCCCGACCAAGATTGCGCAGCGGCAAATTTCAGGATGGTGTCATCACGAATTGCGCGGCATGGCTCCCGACTTCGACCACGCGGGCACGACCGCCGCGCGAGCCGCCGAGAGCATCACGCAATCCGCTTTGCCCCAGATGGCCGGGCATGGCAACCAGTAGATGCAGGCCAAGGCCATCGGCGGCCTTGGCGAGGCAGGCGCCGCCCAAAGCCGGCAGTAATTCATCAATATCGGGTCGCCAGCGGTCAAGCTCCAGCGCGCAGATGATGACGTCGCGCGAGGCCGCCGCCGCCAGCGGCCGGGCGACGACGAATTGCGGGCGCGCCACCGGATGGCCAGGCCGGTCGACAAAGGGCAGGCGGGCGATGATCTTGGGGGCTTGCGGCTCCAGCAACCCGCGCCACCACACACCGGCATGGGGTGCCTGCTCGATCGCCAGCAAGCCAAGATCGCCGGTCGAGGCCGCGACCGCGGCAATGACCGCCACCGAACCCTTGGTCGGGATCGCCGGCACTGTAAATCCGAAATGGAACCTTGTGCTGTCCTGCATGAAGGCGGCGCCGCTTTCGGTGTCGAAATGCACGTTGAACGGCAATTGCACATAGGTGAATGTGGAAATGATGATGCGCCAGATGCTCTCCACGGTATCGAGCGGCAGCAGGCCGTGATGGCGCGACAGCAAGGCACGAAGGATCGCCGCCTCACGGGCCGGACGGAAGGCCGATCCCGCGCCCTGACGTGCCTTGATGCCGATGAGGGTCTCGATGATCGCGCCGCGTTCCATCAGCAAGCCGTGCATCGCCAGATCGATCCGGTCGATCTCTACACGCAGCTTTTCAAGTTCTGCGTCGGCCTGTGCCGAGCTGGTTTCGGGAAGTGTCGAAGTCACGTCGCCCTGTTCCTTGTGAGCAAGGGTATTTTGCGGCCCCTGAATCCGCCGCGCCCGGTGATGGCCGACGGCGCGCGCCGAGTCCAGTCCAGAAAAGTCCAGACCAGACAAGTCCAGACTAGGCGAGAGCGATCAAGACATCAAGAAAGCCGCAACCGCAAGCGCCCCGGCGAGCAGCACACAGCCATCGACATAAAAATCAAGCGCATCATCAATATCTCTCGCTTCGAGCCGGTAATTCCCGTCGCCGGTGAGCGGCTCATCGACCCTGCTGCCGTGATAGCAACGCGGACCATTGAGCTGAAACCCCAGGGCACCGGCCATCGCCGCCTCGGGCCAGCCACCATTGGGCGACCTGTGGCGTGGCGCATCGCGAAACGTGATGCGCCACGTCGCAACGGCGCGCCCGCGACCAGACCGCAACCACGCCAAAGTCAGATAGATCAGCGCCGATATCCTCGCCGGCACGAAATTAAGGGCATCATCGAGCCGCGCCGCAGCCCGGCCGAAATCCTCATAGCGCTGCGTGCGGTGGCCGATGAGACTGTCAGCCGTGTTGACGATTTTATAGGCAACCATGCCCGGCAGCCCGAAAATAAGCAGCCAGAACAGCGGCGCCACGACGCCGTCAGAGAAATTTTCCGCAAGACTTTCGATAGCGGCCCTGGCGACACCGGCCTGATCGAGCGCAGCGACATCGCGCCCGACAATATGCGCCACCGCCGCCCGCCCGCCTTCGAGCCCCGACTGGCGCAGGGCGAGGCTGACATCCCTGACATGGACATAGAGGCTGCGCGATGCCAGCAGGCTCGACGCCAGTACGACAAGGATGGCATTGCTAGCAAGGCTGGTGGTCAGAATCGCATCCAGCGCCATAGTCAGGGCAAAAGCCGCGATGACCAGCACCAGCAACACTGCCATGCCGGCCCAACGGCGCAACGCCGGCGGCGAAGCCGGCTTGTTGAAGCGCAGTTCGGCCCATGCCAGCACGCTGCCAGACCAGGTGACGGGGTGGCCCAGTCTCCGGTAAAGAGCCTGGGGATAGGAAAATATGGCTTCAACCAGCAAAGCTGCGAGCGCGATGTGAAAGTGCAACGGGACAGTCATGGTGCGCGCCTAGCACCTTCGCGTGTTGCGGCCAAATTTCTGGCCCATGGTGGCGAAATCGTCGCCGCCATGGAGGCTTTTCCGCAGGCACCGCGCCCCTTCATCGATCTTTCGACTGGCATCAACCCGCATGCCTACCCGCTGCCGGCCCTGCCGGGCGCCCTGTTCGAGCAACTGCCGCAACGCCAGGATACAGAAAGCCTTGAGGCTGTCGCGGCACAGGCCTTTGGCGTCGCGCAGCCGCAGGGCCTCATGGCCGTGCCCGGCACACAGGCCCTGATCCAGCGCCTGCCGGACCTCCTGCGCAGCCGCAACATCGGCATTCTTGGCCCCACTTATTCCGGGCACAGCGCCGCCTGGAACCATGCCGGCGCCAGCGTCTCAGAGCTTGGGCACCTGCAAGACCTTCACGGCTTTGATGCGGCAATTGTCGTCAATCCCAACAACCCCGACGGCCGGCTCGTGGAAATCGCCGATCTCGAAATCCTGCGCCAGCGCAATCAATATCTTGTCGTCGATGAGGCCTTTATCGATTTGATGCCGGCCGCGGCGAGTTTCGCGGCCAGGGCCGCCCTTGAGGGCTCAAATGTCATGGTGCTTCGATCCTTTGGCAAGACTTACGGCCTTGCCGGCGTGCGACTTGGTTTCGGCATCGGCGCGCCCGCAATCATCAATGCGCTGCGGCGCAGCTTTGGCGATTGGGCGATCAGCGGCCCGGCGCAGTTCATTGGCAAGACCGCTCTTGCCGATATGGCCTGGCGTCAGGCCATGGCGGAGCGCCTTGAGCGCGAAAGCCAGCGCCTGACGCACTTGCTGGGGCGGGCAGGCTGGGCCGATGCCGGCGGCACCATGCTCTTCCGGCTGGCCCGGCACGAGGCGGCAGGGCGCTGGTTCAGGCATCTGGCACGCCACGGCATTCTCACGCGCCCCTTTGCCGGGGCTCAGGCACTGCTGCGCTTCGGGCTGCCCAAAGGCGAAGATGAGTGGCAAAGGCTCGGCGACGCCTTGTCCACAGGGCCCTGAGGCAGGCATTGTCCTGAATCTGCAAGGTTTTGACCGTTGGCCAAAAAACCGTTATGGAGCATTATAGCAATCCGTAAACCATGTTGCGAAGGATGGCGCCGCGTCAGTAAGGTTCCGTCAAGGTTGACGATATTAAACGGGGTGAGATTTTGTGGCGTAGGTTGTTCCGGGACATTTGATGTGATGGAGTGGGTTATGAACCTCATCGGGAAGATCCGTTCGTCCTGGATGCATATTGCTGCCGGGCTGGTGATGGCGACCAGCCTCGCCGCCTGCAACAGCCAGAGCGTGAGCGACAGCCGCGCCTATATGGCGATCCCGCCGGCGACGCTGGCGAAGATGAAGGCAATCGGCACATCGCCGGCTGCGCCGATGCTGATCCGCACCTACAAGAAGGAATCAGTGTTCGAAGTCTGGAAGCAGAAGACCGACGGCCGCTATGCCTTGCTCAAGAGCTTTCCGATGTGCCGCTGGTCCGGCCAGCTCGGCCCGAAAAAGGCCGAGGGTGATCGTCAGGTTCCCGAGGGATTTTACACGATCGCCCCCGGCCAGATGAACCCGCATTCGCATTATTACCTGTCGTTCAATGTCGGCTATCCCAATGCCTTCGACCGTGCGTGGGGCCGCACCGGCAGTTCCATCATGGTGCATGGCATTTGTTCATCGGCCGGCTGTTTCTCGATGACCAACAAGCAGATCGGCGAAATCTACGCGCTTGCCCGCGAGGCTTTCGCCGGGGGGCAAAAGCGCATCCAGATGGAGAGCTTCCCCTTCCGCATGACCGCCAAAAATCTCGCCCGCTACCGCCTCGATCCCAACATGCCGTTCTGGAAGGAACTGAAAGCCGGCGATGAACATTTTGCCGCCACGAAAACCCCGCCGCATGTCGCGGTCTGCGGCCGCAAATATGTATTTGACAAGAAGCCGGTCGATCCTTCCAGCCGCCTCGATGCCGGCGACCCCTGCCCGAAACTGTCCGAAGACCCCGCAATCAAGAGCGCCGTCGCCCAGATCCGCAAGGCCGATGACCAGGCCGTGGCGCTGCTCGTGGCCCAGGGCACGCCGGCTGTGCGCGATGTTTACGCTGATGGCAGCCAGAACAAGGTCTTCGCTGGCCGCTACAATGATGTCAGCCGCCCCGATGCGCTGGTGACCGGTGGCATCGAAGTGCCAGTTGTCGGCCCCAAGGCACCGGCCAACGCCCTTAAGGACAAGCCCGGCGTCCTTTATGCCGCCTATGTCGCCGAACAAAAGGCCGCTCAGGCTCGCCGCCTCGCCATCGCCATGGCCGCATCCGCACCACCCAGGCCGCGGCAGGCCAATGTGACGGTGCTGGCTTCCGGCACGACGCCCGCCCATGCCGGCAAGGGCCAGCCCTTCTATGCCCATTGGTTTGGCCTTGGTGCGCACAAGAAGCCCAAGCCAAGCCTCGCAACCTACATTCCGGCGACCCCCATTCCCGCCGATGTGCCGCTGCCGCCGCAACGTCGCACCGCGGCGCGCACCAAAGCTGCAAGGAACCATGCCGACAAACAGGCGATGCTGGGGCATTGGCCCAAAGCCTGGCCGTCGGTGTCGCCGCAGGCGCGCGCAGATTACAAATAAGGCGCAACGGCGCCGGGCCCCTGGCCACGAGAGCCCATGACCACGGTGTCGGCCCTTGCCATCACGGCGCTTGCCTGGCTCAGTTTCGGGCTTTTGCATAGCCTGCTGGCTTCAAGGGCAGGGCGCTTCTGGCTGCAAGGCATTGCCGGGCCGGCCGGACGGCTGGCCTATAATGGCATAGCCATCGTGCATCTTGCGCTTGTGCTTGGCATTTCCGCCTTTGCCTTTGCCGGCGAGGGCAGCTTCAACCTGCCCGCACCGTTGCGTCTGGTGCTGCATATCCTGCAACTGGCCGGCCTCGTCGGCCTTGTCATGGCATTGCGCGAATATGATCTCGGCCGCTTCAGCGGCTGGCAGCAATGGCGCGCCGGAACGGCAGATGATCCTGATGCCGCTGCCGAACCGCTGGTGGTCAGCGGCCTGCACCGCTACGTGCGCCACCCGCTTTACAGCACCAGCATCCTGCTGCTTCTGGCCAGCGCCACCACGCCGCTGGCTCTGGCGACAGCTTTGTTTGCCAGCGCCTATTTCATCATCGGCCTGCGCTTCGAGGAAACCCGATTGCTGCGCCTCTATGGCGCCGCCTATCGCGATTATCGCGCCACTACGCCGGCGCTGCTGCCAAATTGGCGATAGGCCCGCCCCGCCGGCGTGACCCCCGGCCGGGCCCGTCGCGAGGCCCGCGCCGCGCTATTTCTTTTTCGGCGCTATCAGGTCGGTAATGGTGCCCTCAAACATTTCGGCTGCAAGGCCAATGGTTTCCGACAAGGTCGGATGCGGATGGATGGTGTTGCCAATGTCGGCCGCATCCGCGCCCATCTCGATGGCCAGCGCAGCCTCGGCGATCAGGTCGCCGGCCGCCGGGCCGACAATCCCGCAACCGATGATGCGCTGCGTGGCCTCGTCAAACAGCACCTTGGTAAGGCCCTCATCGCGCCCCAGCGCCAGCGAGCGCCCCGAAGCCGCCCACGGAAACACGCCCTTGCCATAAGCGATGCCCTTGGTCTTGGCCTCGGTTTCGGTGACCCCGACCCAAGCCACTTCCGGGTCGGTATAGGCCACCGAGGGTATCACCCGCGCATCAAATGCAGCCTTGTGGCCGGCGGCATTTTCGGCCGCCACCTTCGCCTCATGGGTCGCCTTGTGCGCCAGCATCGGCTGGCCGACTATGTCGCCAATCGCGAAAATATGGCCGACATTGGTGCGCATATCCGCGCTCACCGGGATAAAGCCGCGCTCATTGACCGCAACACCGGCCTTGTCGGCATCAATCAGCCCGCCATTCGGCCTGCGCCCGACCGACACCAGCACCTTGTCGAAAAGGTCCGTGCACGTGCCCGCAGCACTCTCGAAATGCACGCGCAGACCCTCCGGCTCGCTTTCGATTTTCGTGACCTTGGTTTGCAGATGGATTGCCTCGTAGAGCTTGCCGATACGCTTGGCGAGCGGCGCCACCATGTCCTTGTCGGCGCCGGGCATCAATTGATCCATGAATTCGACAATGGTGATGCGCGAGCCGAGCGCGTGATAGACCGTCGCCATCTCCAGCCCGATAATGCCGCCGCCCAGCACCAGCAGGCGTTTGGGCACATCTGCAAGTTCGAGCGCCCCGGTGGAATCAATCACCCGCGGATCGTCGTGCGGAATGAAGGGCACGGTGACCGGTTCGGAGCCTGCGGCAATGATGCACTGGCTGAAAGACAGGGTCTTGACGCCATCCGGCCCGCTCACGGCGAGACTGGTCGGCGAGGTAAATCGGCCAAGACCTTGCACCACCGTCACTTTGCGGGCCTTGGCAAGGCCTGAGAGCCCACCCACCAGCCGGTTCACGACGCTTTGTTTCCAGTCGCGCAATTTGCCGATATCGACCTGCGGCGCGCCAAAGCTGATGCCATGGGCGCCCATGCCGCGGGCATCATCCATCAGCTTGGCGGCATGCAGCAGCGCCTTGGAGGGAATGCAACCGACATTGAGGCACACGCCGCCCAGCATCGGCCAACGCTCGACCAGCGTCACCTTCATGCCAAGATCGGCAGCCCGGAAGGCGGCGCTATAGCCGCCCGGTCCGGCACCGAGCACCACCAGATCGGCATGCATGTCGGCCGTCCCGGTTGCCAGCGCAGGTGCTGGCGCAGGGGCGGCCCTGGTTTCAGGCGCCGGCGCGGGCGCAGCGGCCGCCCCCGCCTCATCCGCCATGGTGAGGATCAGCGTACCGGCGCTCACCTTGTCGCCGACATGAACGCCAATGGCCTCAACCTTGCCCCCACGCGGTGCCGGCACGTCCAGCGTCGCCTTGTCGGATTCAAGGGTAATCAGCGTATCATCCGCCTTGATGACATCGCCGGGCTTCACCAGAATTTCGATCACCGGCACATTTTTGAAGTCGCCGATGTCCGGCACTTTAATCTCTTGGCTCATGACAAAAGTCTCCCGCTCACAAGGCCAGACGGCGCACATCTTCCATCATGCCGGCAATATGACGGGTGAAACGCGCCCCCGAAGCGCCGTCAATGACGCGGTGGTCATAAGACAGGCACAAGGGCAGCATCAGACGCGGCTGGAAGGCCTTGCCATCCCAGACCGGCGCCATTTTCGCACGGGCGACACCAAGGATGGCCACTTCCGGCGCGTTGATGATCGGCGTGAACGACGTGCCGCCAATGCCGCCGAGCGAGGAGATCGAGAAGGTCCCGCCCTGCATCTCCTCACCCTTGAGCTTGCCGGCCCGCGCCCGGGCGGAAATCTCGCCTAGCTCTTGGGAAATCTCGGCAATGCCCTTGCGGTCGCAATCGCGGATCACCGGCACCACCAGCCCGTCGGGCGTATCGACGGCAACGCCGATATGGTAATAATGCTTGTGGATCAGGGCATCCTTGCTTGCTGCCAGCGATGAATTGAAATCTGGCATGGCCTTGAGGGCCGACACGGCCGCCTTCATCAGGAAAGGCAGCAGCGACACCCGGTAGGGCGCCTTCTTGTCGCTCTTGGCAACCTCGTCGAGTTCTTTGCGGAAAGCTTCCGTCGTGGTGACGTCGGCCTCGTCATTTTGCGTGACATGCGGCACATTCAGCCAGGCGCGGTGCAGGTGCGGCCCGGAAATGCGCTTGATCCGCGACATGGGTACCAGCGTCGTCGCGCCGAATTTGCTGAAATCAGGCAGCTGGATCTCCGGAATCCCAGCCCCGCCCCCCGTTGCCGCCATGGCCATGCCGGCACCCGCGCCACTAAGTGCCGCCTTGACGTCCTCCTTGGTGACGCGGCCATTCTCGCCGCTGCCCTTCACCTTGGTGAGATCGACATCGAGTTCGCGCGCCAGACGGCGCACCGAGGGGCTGGCGTGGACGCCGCCAAAATCGACCGGCGCGGGCACTGGCGCCTTGTGCAGTGGCGCGGCCGGCGCGCTGGTTTGTGCGGCTGGCGCAGCCGCGGGCGCGGCCGGGGCGGGGGCAGCAACAGCCGCCGCCGGGGCCGCCGCGGCGGGCGCCGGGGCGGCGGCATTCTCTGCCTCCATACGCAGAATCGGCGTGCCCTCGGCCACCTTGTCGCCGACTTTCACCAGCACTTCGGCCACCCGGCCACCCTGCGGCGCCGGCACTTCCATGGTCGCCTTGTCGGACTCAAGGGAAATCAGCGGATCATCCGCCTTGATCACATCGCCCGCTTTCACGAGGACTTCAATCACCGGTACATTCTTGAAATCACCGATATCGGGAACTTTTACATCGACGCTGGCCATTGTTTGCCCCTCAAATTCCAAATGGTTGCCCGGTGCGCTCAAACGCGCGCCGGGTTCTTTTTCTCTGGGTCGAGCCCATAGGTGCGGATGGCGTCACTGACCATGCACGAGGGGATCAACTGGTCATCGGCCAGCGCCTTGAGCGCGCTGACCGCCACGAATTGCCGGTCGACCTCGAAGAAATGCCGCAACGAGCGCCGGTAATCCGATCGGCCGAACCCGTCCGTGCCCAGCACCCGGTAGGTGCCGGGAACATAGGGCCGGATCTGGTCGGCATAGAGCCGCACATAATCGGTCGAGGCCACCACCGGGCCGGCACCGCGCGCCTGCAGGCACTGCTCGACATAGGACAGCCGCCTCGGCTCTTCGGGATGCAACAGGTTCCAGCGCTCGGCCTCGATGCCATCGCGGCGCAATTCCGTGAAACTGGTGACGCTCCAGATATCGGCCTCGATGCCGAAATCCTTGGCCAGCAGGTCAGCCCCGGCAATGATTTCGCGCAGGATCGCTCCCGATCCCATCAGGGTCACGCGCTTGTCCTTGGGCGCATCGTCAGGCGCCTTGTGGATGAGATGCATGCCCTTGATGATGCCCTCGGCTGCCCCTTCCGGCATGGCCGGGTGCTCATAATTCTCGTTGAGCAGGGTGATGTAATAATAAACGTCCTCCTGCTGCTCGACCATGCGGTAAAGGCCGTTTTGCACGATCACCGCCACTTCATAGGCATAGGTCGGGTCGTAGGATATGCAATTGGGGATCAGGCCGGACATGATATGGCTGTGGCCATCCTCATGTTGCAGCCCCTCGCCATTCAGCGTCGTGCGCCCGGAAGTGCCGCCGAGCAAAAAGCCCCTGGCGCGCATATCGCCCGCCGCCCAGCACAGGTCGCCGACCCGCTGGAACCCGAACATCGAATAATAGATGTAGAACGGGATCATGGGCACATTCGAGTGCGAATAGGAGGTCGCCGCGGCAATCCAGCTCGCCATCGCGCCAGGCTCGTTGATGCCTTCCTGCAGCATCTGGCCGTTCTTGCTTTCCTTGTAATAGGAGAGCTGGTCGGCATCCTGCGGCCGGTAAAGCTGCCCGACCTGGCTGAAAATGCCATATTGCCGGAACATGCCCTCCATGCCGAAGGTGCGGCTTTCATCGGGCACGATCGGCACGACCCGCGGCCCCAGCACCTTGTCGCGCAGCAGGGTGTTGAGCACCCGCACGAAGGCCATGGTGGTCGAAAATTCGCGCCCCTCGCCGCCAGCCCCGGTCTGCGCACTGAAAGCTGAAAGCTCCGGCACCTTCAGGGATTGCGATTTGGCACGCCGCGATGGCAGATAGCCGCCGAGCGCCTTGCGCCTTGCGTGCAGATAGGCATGTTCGGGCGAGCCTTCCGGCAATTTCAGGAACGGCAGCTTCGCCAGATCTTCATCGCTCACCGGGATCTGGAAGCGGTCACGGAACTGCTTCAGGGCATCGCCCGGCATTTTCTTCTGCTGATGGCTGATCATCTGGCCTTCACCGGCCGCCCCCATGCCATACCCCTTAACGGTCTTGGCGAGGATCACGGTCGGCTGGCCCTTGTGCCGGGTGGCGGCCTGATAGGCGGCAAAGATTTTCAGCGGATCATGGCCACCGCGCGTCAGGCGCCAGATCTGGTCATCCGACCAATCGGCGACCATGGCTGCGGTTTCCGGATAGCGCCCGAAGAAATGCTCGCGGATATAGGCGCCATTCTTGGATTTGAAATCCTGATATTCGCCATCGACGCATTCTTCCATCAACTGGCGCAGCTTGCCGGCATCATCACGCGCCAGCAATTCATCCCAGCCCGTGCCCCAGATCACCTTGATAACGTTCCAACCCGAGCCGCGGAAATCGGATTCGAGCTCCTGAATGATCTTGCCATTGCCGCGCACCGGGCCATCAAGCCGCTGCAGGTTGCAATTGATCACGAAAATCAGGTTGTCGAGCTTTTCGCGTCCGGCCAGTGAAATCGCCCCGAGCGATTCCGGCTCGTCCATTTCGCCATCGCCCATGAAGGCCCAGACCTTGCGCGGCGCCGTGTCGGCAAGGCCGCGATTATGCAGATATTTCAGGAACCGCGCCTGGTAAATCGCCATCAGCGGCCCAAGCCCCATTGACACCGTCGGGAACTGCCAGAAATCCGGCATCAGCCAGGGGTGTGGATAGGAAGATAATCCGTGACCTTCCACTTCCATGCGGAAGTTCTTCATCTGGTCATCGCTCAGCCGGTCTTCGACATAGGCCCTGGCATAGATACCGGGCGAGGAATGGCCCTGGATAAACACCAGATCCCCGCCATGCGCCTCGGAAGCGGCGTGCCAGAAATGCATGAAGCCGGTGTCGTAAAGCGTCGCCGCCGACTGGAAACTGGCGATATGGCCACCAAGCTCGGACGATTCCTTGTTGGCCTTCAGAACGATGGCTGTTGCGTTCCAGCGGATAGTGCGCCGGATTTTCATCTCCAGGTCGCGGTCGCCGGGATGGGGCGGCTGCTGGTCGGGCGGGATGGTGTTGAGATAGGCGGAATTTTCGGCAAAAGGCAGCTTGGCGCCCTGGCGTCGCGCCGTGGCCACCACCGCACCAAGCAGTTCATCCGCCCGGTCTGGCCCCTCATAGGCAATGACGCTGGAAATGGCATCTACCCATTCCCGGGTTTCCTGCGGATCACCAGCTTCAGTCTTGCGCGCCTCGTCCATCTCGCACTCCCTTGTGTCCGCATCCCTGGCTAGTTTGGCCGCCTGTTCATGCTTTTCTATGCGACCTTGGGATGATGCGCAATCGTTAAGCAGGGCGGACTGGCCTTTGAGCGGTATCTTCCTGTCAAAGACCGTTAACGCGCGTGCGCCGCCGAAGACATCATGATAAACAAGGCCATGACCAAGAACCTCGCCCTGCCGGCCGGCCAGCCGTCGCATCATGCCCTGCCGCAAGCGCTCGCCGCCGAAATCTCTGCCCTGCGCGCCAGCCATCCTGATGAAGCCGCCTTCCATAAAGCCGTGACCGGCGTCTTTGCCCGGGCGCTGGAGCAGGGCCGCGAGGTGGCCCGCAAGGGGCTCGATGCCGGCGGGCGCGGGCTGGATTGCGCGGCGGCCCTGAGCGATCTTGAGGATCAGCTGATCCGCGCCATTCTCGCCTATGTCACCTCCTACCAGCACCCCTTGCCCCATGCCGATGACCTCTGCGTCATCGCCGTCGGGGGCTATGGCCGCGCCACGCTGGCCCCCGGCTCCGACATCGACCTCTTGTTCCTGCTTGGCCCCCCCGGTGCTGGCGAAGCGGAAAAGGCGGTGCAGGGCGTGCTCTATATCCTGTGGGACCTGCGCCAGAAAATCGGCCACGCCACGCGCAATCTCGATGAGGCGATCCGGCGCGCCCATGATGATATCACCATCCGCACCACCCTGATCGATGCCAGGCTGATCTGCGGCTCAAAGGCCATGTTTGACAGGCTGAAACAGCGCTTTTCAAAAGAAATTCTCAGCAACAACCCGCGCGAGTTCGTGATGGCCAAGCTCGCCGAGCGCGATGCCCGCATCACCAAGGCCGGTGAATCTCGCTATCTCGTTGAGCCCAATGTCAAGGAAGGCAAGGGCGGCCTGCGCGATCTCAACACCCTGAGCTGGATTGGCCAATATACGTTCAAGACCGACGATCCAAGGCAATTGGTCAAGGCCGGCCTGTTCAGCCCGCGCGAATTTGCGCTGTTCGAGCGCTGCGAGGAATTTTTATGGCGGGTGCGCTGCCAGCTGCATTTTGTCACCGGGCGGGCCGAGGACCGGCTGTCCTTCGATATCCAGCGCCAGATTGCCGAAAAGCTCGGCTATCAGGGGCGCAGCGGCCGCGATGGCGTCGAGCGCTTCATGAAGCATTATTTTCTTGTCGCCAAGCAGGTCGGCGATCTCACCGCCATCGTCTGTGCCGCCATGGAGGAGCGGCACGCCAAGCCCAAGCCCATCCTCAACCGCTTCGTCCAGCGTTTTCGTGCCGGTGCCCGCAAGCGCGCCAAGGGTGATTTTGTCATCGACAATGGTCGCATCAACCTGCGCGACCGCGAAGCCTTCAACCGCGATCCCATCAACCTGCTGCGGCTGTTCCTCATGGCGGACACCACCCACGCCGCCATCCACCCCGATGCCCGCCATCTGGCTGCCCTGTCGCTGAAGCTGATCGACGTCGATTTGCGCGCCAATGCTGCGGCCAATGCGGTTTTTCTGGATATTCTCACCTCGCGCGGCGCGCCCGAAACCATCCTGCGCCAGATGAACGAGGCCGGCGTCCTTGGCCGCTTCATCCCGGATTTCGGCCGCATCGTCGCGATGATGCAATTCAACATGTACCACCATTACACCGTGGACGAGCATCTGATTCGCACAGTCGGCGTGCTCGCCGATATCGAGGCTGACCGCTTCGTCGATGACCATCCGCTGGTCAGCAAGCTGGTCAAGCACCTGCCGCGCCGCCGCGCGCTTTATGTCGCCCTGTTCCTGCATGATATCGCCAAGGGCCGCCCGGAAGATCATTCCGTTGCCGGTGCCGAGGTGGCGCAAAGGCTGTGTCCGCGCCTCGGGCTCGACGAGGCCGAAACCGAGCTGGTGGTCTGGCTGATCGCCCACCATCTGGTGATGTCGAATATGGCTCAGGGACGCGATCTCTCCGATGCCCGCACGATCGATACGTTCGCGCGCCAGGTGCAGACCATGGAGCGCCTGAAACTGCTGCTGATTCTCACGGTATGCGATACCCGCGCCGTGGGGCCGGGCGTCTGGAACGGCTGGAAGGGCGAATTGCTGCGCACGCTTTATTGGGAGACCGAAGTGGTGCTCACCGGCGGCCATTCCAGCGGTGACCGGGCGCGGCGTGTCGAGGCCCGCCAGAACGAGCTGCGCGCCGCCATGCCGGAATGGACGCCCGATGAAGCCGCAGTCTATGCCGGCCGCCATTATGCGCCCTACTGGCTCAAGGTCGATCTCGCCCGCCAGGTGCTGCACGCACGCCTGCTCGCCCGCGCCAGCGAAGGGCTGGTCCTCGAGGCGGCCACCGACGCCTTCCGGGGTGTCACAGAAATCACCGTCATCGCCCCCGATCATCCGCGCCTCCTGTCCTTGCTCGCCGGCGCCTGCGCGGCGGTCGGTGCCAATATTGTCGATGCGCATATTTTCACCACCACCGACGGGCTGGCGCTGGATACCTTGTTCATCTCGCGCGGCTTCGAGCATGATGCCGATGAAATGCGCCGGGCGCGGCGCGTCACCAGTCTCATCGGCCAGGCGCTGCGCGGCGAGGTCAAGATCAGCGATCTGGTCTTGAGCCAGCGCAAGCAATCCAGAACCCGCACCGACATGTTCCGCATCGTCCCGCAGGTGACGATCGACAATGAATTGTCAGCAAGATACAGCGTCATTGAGGTCGAGGGACTGGACCGGCCCGGCCTGCTTTATGATCTCACCAGCATCCTGTCGAAACTCAGCCTCAACATCGCCTCCTCGCATATTGTCACCTTCGGTGAAAAGGCGGTCGATGCTTTCTATGTCACCGATCTGACCGGCCAGAAAATCACCAGCCCGTCGCGGCAGGCTGCCATGCGCAAGGCGCTGCTGGCGGCGCTGGGCTCATGAGCCGGCCGCCAACCATGCCTTCGGGCGCCTCCACCCCTGAATTCATGCGGCACCATGACCCGGCGGCTTGATTTTTTCCGCGCGCAACCTGATATCGCATGCAAACCTTTCACCCAAGTCTGGAACATCATGAGCCACGCCAAAGAGCCCAAGCGCGAATCTGCACCCGTCAATGAAAATGATCCTGTCGCCAGCGCCGCCGCGCCCGATGGTGCCGATACGGCAACACCCGATCCTTTCGAAGTGCTGAAAGCCCTGCAGGCTGAAAATGCCGAAATGAAGGACCGGGTGCTGCGCACTCTGGCGGAGATGGAAAACCTGCGCCGCCGCACCCAGCGCGAGGTTGCCGATGCCAAGCTTTACGGCGTCACCAATTTTGCCCGCGACATGCTGACCTTCAGCGACAATCTCACCCGCGCCCTCGCCAGCGTGCCGCAGGACGTGCGCGACGCCGCGGCCCCGACGCTGAAAAGCTTCGTTGAGGGCATGGAACTGATCGAGCGCGATTTTCTCGCCCGTCTCGCCCGTCATGGCGTCAAGAAGATCGAGGCCCGTGGCGCGAAATTTGATCCGCACCTGCATGAGGCGCTGTTTGAAGTGCCGGACGAAGCCTTGCCGCATGGCTCGGTCGCGGAGGTGGTGGAGGAAGGCTATACGCTGGGTGAGCGCACCCTGCGCCCGGCCAAGGTCGGCACCTCGCGCGGCGGCCCCAAGGGCTGAGGCCGTGGCTCAGTGCGGCTTGGCGGGCTGCATCGGCGCCACGCTGGCGGTGGTGTCCGTGCTCGCAGGCTCGGCACTGATCAGGCCGCGCTGCTCAAAAAACTTGATGATGGCGTCGGC
Source organism: Hyphomicrobiales bacterium (assembly GCA_019075905.1). Taxonomy (GTDB): domain Bacteria; phylum Pseudomonadota; class Alphaproteobacteria; order Rhizobiales; family Beijerinckiaceae; genus REEB77. The sequence continues at coordinate 245,991 of JAGXAM010000001.1, read as the reverse complement.
AACCAGCGCCACCGTCGCCTTGCGCCACGGCGGCGAGGTCAATTTGGCGACATCGCCCTTGCTGGAAAGATAGCCAAGCTCGAGCAGGGCACCGGGCACGCCAGGGTCGCGCAGCACCTCGAAATTGGCCGATCGCATCGGGTTCTTGTTGAGATCGCCGCCCGTCAGCAGCTGCGCGGCCAGATCGCGCGCAAAAATATGCGAGAATACGCGGGTCTCGCGCGTCGCCAGATCATCGAGGAAATCATTGACCCCCGGCGCGCTGGCGGTTTTCGCCACCAGACCGGCCTGGCTGTCGACGCTGTTTTCATCACGCGCCATGCGCGCGGCCTGCGCATCCGAGGCTTTGGTCGACAGCATGTAGATGGTCGCCCCATGCACGCCATCACCGGCGGGCAGAATATCGGCGTGCATCGACAAGAACAGTCTGGCGTGGTTGGCCTCGGCAATATGCACCCGCTGGCTGAGCGAGACATAATGGTCATCCTGCCGCGTCATCACCACCTGAAACTTGCCTGTCGCCTCAAGCGCATCGCGCAAGCGCCGCGCAAAGGCGAGGGTGATGTTTTTTTCCTCAATGCCATGCGGCCCGATCGCCCCTGAATCGATGCCGCCATGCCCCGGGTCAAGCACCACCAGCGGCTTGCCATTGGCCTGCGGCGCCGGGGCGGACTCGGCGGGCGGGGCGCTGGCGATCTGCGCGCTGGCAGCAGCACGCGCGAAGTCTGCAGCATTCCCGGGCGCCAGCGCGATCACCAGCCGCGAGGGCGCGCCGCCGGCAATTGAGGTCACCTTCGCCTGTTCGATCCGCGCCGGGCCGGAAAGGTCAATGACGATGCGCGAGCGCCCTTGCCCCATCAGCCCGTAACGGAAAGACTTGATCAGCCCGTCGGCCGGCGCGCTCTTTTGCGGCGGCAGCACGAAATCAACTTCTGGCAGGTCGATCACCACGCGGTCGGGCGCAGCCAGAACATAGGCATGCAGCTTGACCTTGGCGGTCAGGTCAAATGTCAGCACCGTGCGGCCGGCATGCGTGCGCAACCGTGCCGAAACCGCGCGCGCGGCCGGATCGGCTCTTGCTATCGCGGGCAGCAACAGCAGCGCCGTCGCGACAAGCGCCGTAGCGCACCGGGCTTTTATCATATGGTAAGAGACTGGCATCATGAAACCAAAAATCGCTCCCGATCTGGACCTGCAGGCGCGCCGCTCATGCCATGCGAATCAGGAGGTGGCGATCATGGTTGTCAGGCTCATAGACTGCTCCGGCGCCGTTCGCAACCACGCAGATCCACGGCCCCACAGGCTCCGTCGCGATTGCAGGATCGCGCTATTATGCCAACCTGCCCTATGCTAGGGTCGCCTGAATGGGAGGGGCATTGATGCCGGGCCTGAACTTCGCAGCCTTTGAAAAGCGGCGCGACGCCATGCCCGCGCTATCGGGATTTTCGTCAAGCGCTGTGTCCGGCACTGACGACACAATGTTGGCCTGCGACATTTTTCCTGGCAAGACCAATGGCGATGACGTTCTCATCTTCTATCATGGCGGCGGTGCCCACCGCCGCGCTGGTTACCAGCATTTTGCCGCTGGACTGGCGCAGGCCGGGGACATCTCTGTTTGCCTCCCGGATATCAGGGGGCATGGGGGCTCCGAAGGGCCGCGTGGCCACACCCCATCGCCAGCCTGCGCCTGGTCTGACATCGACGCCGTCATTGCCGAAATGCGACGGAAATTTCCCCGTGGGCGCATCTATCTGGGCGGCCACTCCAGCGGTGTGGGTTATGTCCTCAACGCCTTTGCCCGTCTTGCCCACAGGCGCGAGATTGCTGAGCTGATATTTCTGGCACCGGAATTTGGCTTCCGCGCCGACACCCGTCGCGCAGGCGCGGATTTTGCGCGCGTGCGGGTCTGGGCCTTCATCATCAACGCCATGAGCGGCGGCCATGTCGCGGGCGCGTTGCCCGCAGTGTTTTTCCCGAGCCGGGCAGCCGGGCCGGGCGCGGGGCTCTTGTCCTTTTACACGGTGAACATGGCCAATGCGGTCACGCCGCAGAATCCCGGCGCGCAACTCAAGGCGATCAACATGCCGGTCAGGATTTTTTATGCGGGCAACGATGAATTGATCGACCCGGAAAAGCTGAAGAAATTCGTGGCAGCGCACGCGCCGCCGGCGTGCTCTATGGCGGCGGTCCCGTCATCCCACCTCGAAATCATGCTCGACGCCGGCCCCGCAGTCGCCAAGGCGCTGGCGTCGCGCCGCTAGCCCATATTCAGGTCCTTGAAGAAATCATTGCCCTTGTCGTCGATGACGATGAAGGCAGGGAAATCCTCGACCTCGATTTTCCACACCGCTTCCATGCCAAGTTCGGGATAGGCGAGCACCTCGACCTTGCGGATGCAATCTTGCGCGAGGCGCGCCGCCGGCCCGCCGATCGAGCCAAGATAGAAGCCGCCAAATTTCGCGCAGGCCTCGCGCACCTCTCTGGAGCGGTTGCCCTTGGCCAGCATAATCATCGAGCCCCCGGCAGCCTGGAACTGCGCCACGTAGGAATCCATGCGGCCGGCCGTCGTCGGGCCGAACGAGCCCGAGGCATAGCCGGCCGGGGTCTTGGCCGGGCCGGCATAATAGACCGGGTGATTTTTCATATAGGCCGGCAGCGGCTCGCCGGCATCGAGCAGCGCCCGGATTTTCGCATGTGCAAGGTCGCGCGCGACGATCAGCGTGCCGGTCAGCGACAGCCGCGTCTTCACCGGATAGTTCGACAGCGTCTTCAATATGTCCGGCATCGGCTGGTTGAGATCGACAGTTACGACCGGCCCGCCCAGCGAGGGATCAATCACTTCAGGCAGATATTGCGCCGGATTATGTTCGAGCTCTTCGATGAAAACGCCCTCGGCGGTGATCTTTCCCAGCGCCTGGCGATCCGCCGAGCACGAGACGCCAAGCCCGATCGGCAGGCTGGCGCCGTGGCGCGGCAGGCGAATGACGCGCACATCATGGCAGAAATATTTGCCGCCGAACTGCGCGCCTATGCCGAGGTTCTGCGTCAGCTTGTGCAGTTCCTGCTCCATGGCCACGTCGCGGAATGCCTGGCCGTCGGCATTGCCGCTGGTCGGCAGACTGTCATAATAGCGCGTCGAGGCGAGCTTCACCGTCTTCATCACCAGTTCCGCACTGGTGCCGCCGATCACCACCGCCATGTGATAGGGCGGGCAGGCCGAAGTACCGAGCGTCAGGATGCGCTCCTTGAGATAGGCGATCAGCCTGTCATGGGTCAGGATCGACGGCGGAGCCTGATAAAAATAGGATTTATTGGCCGAGCCGCCGCCTTTGGCAATGAACAGGAATTTATACTCATCGCCCGGCTCGGCATAAATTTCGAGCTGGGCCGGCAGATTGGACGAGGTGTTCTTTTCCTCGAACATGCTCAGCGGCGCGAGTTGCGAATAGCGCAGGTTCTTCTTGAGATAGGCATCGCGAATGCCTTCGGCGAGCGCCGATTCATCATCGCCATCGGTCAGCACATATTGCCCGCGCTTGCCCATGACAATCGCCGTGCCGGTGTCCTGGCACATCGGCAACACGCCGCCTGCGGCAATATTGGCGTTCTTGAGCAGGTCAAAGGCGACGAACTTGTCATTCGAGGTCGCCTCGGGATCATCGAGGATCATCGCCAGTTGCTTGAGATGGCCCGGGCGCAGCAGGTGATTGATGTCGATCATCGCCGCCTCGGCGAGACGGCGGATCGCCGCACGCTCCACCACCAGAAAGCGGCGGGAGCCGATCGTTTCGACCCGCACCCCCTCGCTGCCAAGATGTCGCCAGGGGGTTTGGTCTTTGCCCAGCGGAAACAAGGGCGCGTAATGAAAGGACATCGGGCTCTCCTGCAGGATGGCGGCTGAAGGCTGATCGTTCAGGCGGATCGGGTCTCAACCGTCGTGGATAGGACATGCGCTGGCGCGGGGCTTGCCGCCGGACGGGGCGGCGCGCGGCCGATCACCCCGCCGCCCAGCACCCGCGCCTGCTCGGCATCGCTGCTGTAGAACACGCAAGCCTGTCCGGGCGCGACACCCTCTTCGGCGGCTGCAAGGCGCACGTGCCACTGGCCGTCGCTGCCGGCCACAAGTGTAGCCGGGACCGGGGCTCTTGTGGAGCGCACCCGCGCATACATCTCGCCGCCGCTGGCCTCAAAATCTTCCAGACTGCCGGGGCCGATCCAGTTGATATCATGCAGCATGAAGTCACGTGCACCCAGCGCCGCACGCGGCCCCACGGTCACCCGCGCCTGTGCGGCGTCAATGGCCACGACATAAAGCGCTTCGCCGCCACCGGCCTGCGCATCGGTGAGGCCGAGGCCTTTGCGCTGGCCAATGGTGTAATGGATAATGCCGCGATGGCGCCCGAGCACCCGGCCATCGACATGGACGATCTCGCCCGGCTGCACGGCGCCGGGGCGCAGGCGCTCGATCATCGCCGCATAATTGCCTGAGGGCACGAAGCAGATGTCCTGGCTGTCGTGCTTGTCGGCCACGCTCAGCCCGAAGCGGCGAGCGAGCTCGCGCACCTCGCTCTTGGGCCGCTCGCCCAGCGGAAAGCGCAGCAGCTGCAATTGCGCGCCGGTCGTGGCGTAAAGGAAATAACTCTGGTCGCGGCTGGCATCCAGCGCCCGGAACAGCGCCCGCGAGCCATGTTCGGCCTCGCGCGAGGAAACATAATGGCCCGTTGCCAGCGCGTCGGCACCAAGCTCGACCGCGGTATCGAACAGATCGGCAAATTTGATGTGCTGGTTGCAGGCGATGCAGGGCACCGGCGTCTCGCCATTGAGATAGGACGCCGCAAATGTCTCGATCACCTTGTCGCGAAACCGGCTCTCGTAATCGAGCACATAATGGGGAATGCCAATTCTGGTAGCAACATCGCGGGCATCGTGAATATCGGCCCCGGCGCAGCAGGCGCCCTTGCGGTGGGTGGCAGCGGCGTGATCATAAAGCTGCAGGGTGATGCCTATGACCTCGTAGCCCTCATCCTTCAGCAGCGCGGCCACCACCGATGAATCCACCCCGCCCGACATGGCGACGACCACACGGGTCGCGGCAGGCGGCTTGGGAAATCCGAGGCTGTTGATTGGGCTTGAGGTCATGCCAAGCGCTCCTGCCACAAACTGTTGCCGAGGCCAAGTCCGGCGCTAGAGTGAAACCGCCTCGCGCGGGGCCGGCATACGAATTTTGCCACGCTCTGTCAGTCCTATGCCGACAAGGCACAACACCACCGCTTCGATGTGGTAGATATGGAAAGGCTCACGCAAAAGCACAAGCGCCAGCAAGGCGCCGAAGATCGGCACCAGATTGGAATAAACGCCAGCCCGGTTGGCACCGATGAGATCGACCCCGCGCAGGTAGAGCAATTGCGACACCAGCGACGGAAAAATGGTGATATAGCCCAAAATCGCCAGGCCCTCGGCATGCGGCCAGACGATCTCGCCGCGCCAGCCTTCAAGCGCGAGAAACGGCAGTGATGACACCATCGCTGCCATGGCCAGCGCCGTGAAAAAGATCAGGTCGTCAACCCTCGGGCGCCCGCGCAGCGCCAGCGTATAGCCGGCATAGAAGGTGCAGGCCAGCAGCAGCATCAGGTCGCCGGTGTTGAAATGCATCGACACGATGTTTTCAGGGTGCCCGGCCGTGGTCACCAGAATGGTGGCAAATACCGTCAGCAGTACGCCCAGCGCCTGCACGATCGTGATCGAACCGCCCATGAACGCCACCGAGCCGATCACAACGAAAATCGGGATGGCGGTCTGCAGCAGGTTCATATTGACCGCCGAGGTGTAATAGGCGGCGGCATAAAACAGCACGTTGAATCCGGTAAAACCGATCGACCCCATCAAGGCCACACGCCAGGGGTGGGTGCGCCAGACGGCAGCAACCTCACGCCAGCGATGGCGCAGCATCACCGCGAGAATGGCAAAGACCATCAGCCAGCGCCCGGTCACCACCAGCATCGGCGACATCTGCCCGGCTATCGCCCGTCCAGCGACGCCATTGCCGGCCCACATCAGCGTGGCAAGGCCGAGGATCAGGCGCGGGCTGTGCCAGAATCGCGCAACGAGGCGGGACGAAAATGCCATGGGTTACGCCGCCTCGCTGATACGGCCGGCATCAAGCCGGATCACCCGGTCAGCATGGGCATAGGTTTCGCGCCGATGCGCGATCATCAGTACGGTGCGTCCCTGCGCCAGTGAGGCAAGGCCCTCGCGCACCGCCTGCTCGGAGCGCGGATCGAGCGCCGAGGTCGCCTCGTCGAGCAGCACGATCGGCGCCTTGCGCAACAGCGCCCGGGCAATGGCCACGCGCTGGCGTTGGCCGCCCGAAAGCGTCAGGCCATGTTCGCCGACCATCGTGTCATAGCCATCGCGCAAATCATCTACAAATTCGCTGACATGGGCGGCATGGCAGGCTGCGGCAAATTGCGCCGCGCTGGCTTCGGGATCCCCGAGCATGATGTTGGAGCGGATCGTGCCCTGAAAGAGGAAGGCATCCTGCCCGACATACCCAAAGGCCTGGCGCACCGAGGCGCGGTTGCACCGGGCAATATCCTGGCCATCGATCAGCACCGCCCCCGATTGCGGGGCGTAGAACTTCTGCAGCAGCCCGAAAATCGTTGATTTGCCGCTGCCCGACGGGCCCACCAGCGCCGTGCTTTTACCGGCCGCGACCTTGAATGAAATATCATCGAGCACCGGTTCGCGGTCGCGATAGCTGAAAATGACATTTGCGAAGGTGATATCGCCGGCGCTCACCACCAGGTCGGGCAGGGCACTGTCATCGGTTTCCTCGGCCGGCTGTTCGAGAAAATCATAAAACATTTTCACGCCGACGAGGCGGCCGTTGAGTTCGAGATTGAAGCGCGCCAGCCTCTTGATCGGCTCATAGGCCATCAACAACGCGGTGATGAACGAGAAAAACGCGCCCGGCGACTGGTCGTGATAAATCACCCGCGAACCGCCATAGACGACGATAAAGGCGACCGCGAAGCCGCCGAGCGTCTCCATCAGCGGTGCCGTTTGCGCGGTGATCAGCGCCTGGCGGTTCGATGCCGAGGCGGCAGCGGCCACCGCGGCTTTCATGCGCCCGCGAAAATCAGCCTCAAGCCCGTAGGATTTCAGCACCCTGATGCCCTGCGCCGCTTCTGAAGTGAGGCGCATGACTTCCGCGAAACTGGTGAAGCCCCGCATCACTGCCTTGGGCATGCGCCGGATCAGGCGCCGCAGCCCGAAAATGGCGACCGGCATGATCAGCATCGAGCCGAAAGCCATGGTCGGATCCTGCACCACCATGACGGTGACCAGTGCAATCACCGACAACAGGTTGCGCCCGATGGCGGTGATGACGGTGTCGATCGCCCCGCGCGCCGAGGTGGCGATAAAGGCCTGCTGCGCCAGAAATTGCGTGGAATGGGCGTCGTTGAAAAAGCTCTGGCCCTGTTTCAGCAAATGCTCGAAAATCCGCAATTGCACTGAGGCGACAATACGGTTGCCGATCCGCGTCAGGATAACCTGCTGGCCGAACGAGCCGATGCCCTTGAGCAGCGACAGCACCATCACCGCGCCGGCCAGCCACCAGGTCGCGCTCATAGATTTTTCAAGAAACACCTTGTTGACGATGTCGCGCATCAGCCAGGCGAGCAGGCCGGTCGTCGCGGCAATCACCGCCATACACACAAAGGCAAGGGCATAGGCGGCCAGATTGGGGCGGGCCTCTTCGCGCAGCAGCCTCATGAAAGGCGCATTCTGCGCGGGTGCAAGCAATGGTTTCATGAAATCCCGCAGGGTCCAGGGCAGCGTCCAGCCTTGCTCAAATTATGGCACGTCGGCGATAATAGTGCAAAAACATATCAATCGCCGCTTCTACGCCGGTGGCGATTTCACCCGGTGCCAGAGCCGGCCCGGCGCCCAGAATGCAGCGCGTGAACACGCCAGCCTTGCATAATTCGACGAACTGATGCGCGGCCAGCGCCGGGTCGGGCACATTCAGCGTGCCGTTGCGGTTCTGGATTTCCAGCCAGGCGGCAAGGCGGTCGGCAGCATATTGCGGCCCGGCATCATTGACCGCCTGTCCGGTCGCCGGCAATTTCCCGACAATGCCGATCACCATGCGCATGAAAGCCAGTTGTTCCGGCTGCATCATGGTCGTCAGCAGCCCGGTGCCGAAGCGCCGCAAAACATCCGCGACATCGGCCTGGTCATCATCGAAACGGCAGAGCTGCTCGGCCAGGCGCTGCCGGTCAGACCGCACCAGCGCCTCGAAAAGCCGTTCCTTGCCATCAAAATAGGCGTAAAGCGTGCCCTTGGAAACCGCCGCCGTCCGCGCTATGTCATTCATGCTTGCGCCGTCATAACCATCGCGCAGGAATATGGCGCGCGCGCCAGCGAAAATCTGGCGTAGCTTGGCACTGTCGGGCTCACAAGAACCCGGCTCCTTTTGGTTCGTATCATGATGGTTCGTTTCATGATGCGCATCGGGCTTCGTGACGCAATCTTCGGCCGACAGCACGTTGTCATCTGTGTGGTCGCTGATCATGGCATGTGCTCGTCTCGAAGGTTAACCAACCGGGGCGCAAAATCGAACCGAACCGTTCAGTTCGGGCTTGATTTATCGCCTTTGGTCTGATATGTCAAGCGCAAATGAACCGAACGGTTCGGTTTGGTCGCCGCGACCAGACCTACGCGAACGCGAGTTAAACACCATGCCAACCGAAACCGACACCACCGAAGCCGAAGGCACTATTGCCCCCGGTCACGCGCCAGCCAGCGCCAATCAGCAGGTGGCAACGCTGCCTGGGGGCGGGACGACGCTGCCCACGGACACGCTTCAGGAAGCTGTCGTCGTCAAGCCGAAGCGCTCGCGCCGCAACATCATCCTGCCTGTGGTGATTCTGGGCCTGCTCGGCTTCGGGGCGGTGAAGGGCTATGATTATTTCGTCAGCGGGCGGTTCATCTATTCCACCAATGATGCCTATATCAAAGCCGACATCACCACCATTTCCGCCAAGGTGCCGGGCTATCTGACGGCTGTGCCAATCATCGACAACACGCCGGTCCATGCCGGCGAGGTTCTGGCCCGCATAGATCAGGGCGATTACCAGCTGGCAGTCGATGCAGCTCAGCAAAAGATCGACACCCAGGACGCCACCATTGCCCGGCTGAAGCAGCAAGCGCTCGCCCAGACGGCGGCCATTGCCGGGGCGCAATCCCAGGCCGTGGCAGCGCAGACGCAGGTGGTGGCCGCCAAGGCGCAGCTCGTCAATGCCGAGGCCAGTTTCGGGCGCGCCGCAACCCTGCTCGCCAAGCATTTCGGCAGCCAGCAGACGCTCGATCAGGCCCGCATGGTGCGTGACAGTGCCAGTGCCGCGCTTGCCGGCGCCCAGGCAAGCTACAAGGCCGCCGGTTCAGCTTTGACAGCCGCCAAGGCCAACCAGCAGGTGATGAAGGCGCAGGTCACCGAAGCCATCCAGGCGCGGGCCGAATTGCAGATTGCCCTCGACAAGGCACGCCGTGATCTCAGCTTCACGCAGGTGCGTGCGCCCCTTGATGGCATCGTCGCCAACACGTCGGTGTTCAAGGGCCAATATGTGCAGCCGGGCCAGCAATTGATGGCCATCGTGCCGCTCAAGACCCTCTATGTTGAAGCCAATTTCAAGGAAACCGATCTGCGTGCGATGAAGGTCGGCCAGAAGGTCGATCTCACCATCGATGCGCTCGGCGGCAAGGTGGTGCATGGCACCGTGCAATCTTTCGCACCCGGCACCGGAGCAGATTTTTCCTTGCTGCCGCCCGACAATGCCACCGGCAACTTCACCAAGATCGTCCAGCGCGTGCCGGTGCGTATCGCCTTTGACGGCGACATTGCCACCAGCGGCAAGCTGATGCCCGGCCTGTCGGTGGTAGCGGCGGTCCATACCCGTGATCCCAATACCCCCCGGCCCTCGCTGATGAGTGCCTTTGGTTTCACCAGCCACGAAAAGTGAGGCACCGGCCATGGCCCAAGCCATTGTCCAGAATGCGCCGGCTGGAGCCGTGACGTCGCGCCCCGCGGTGGTCGCTGCTCCCGAAGACACCATCGACCGGCGCAAGCTGGTGGCGTTTTTCTGCATGGTGTTCGGAATGTTCATGGCGATCCTCGACATCCAGGTGGTGTCGGCCTCGCTGTCGGAGATTCAGGCCGGCCTGTCGGCAACGCCCGATCAGGTCGCCTGGGTGCAGACCTCCTATCTCATCGCCGAAGTCATCATGATTCCGCTGTCGGGGATCCTGTCGCGGGCCTTCTCGACTCGTTACCTTTTCGCCGCGTCCTGCGCCGGTTTCACCACTGCCAGCTTCCTTTGCTCGCAGTCGACAACGCTTGATCAGATGATCGTGTTCCGGGCCCTGCAGGGCTTTATCGGTGGCGCGATGATTCCGACGGTTTTTGCCTCCGCCTACACCATCTTCCCGCGCTCGAAAATGCCGGTGATCACCCCGGTCATCGGTCTTGTCGCCACGCTCGGGCCCACCATCGGGCCCACGGTCGGCGGCTATCTCACCGAAATGTTCTCGTGGCACTGGCTGTTCCTGATCAACATCATCCCCGGCATTCTGGTGACGGTCGCGACCTGGAACCTGGTGGATTTCGATGAGCCCGACCTCAGCATTCTCGAAACCTTCGACTGGACCGGCCTCATAGGCATGGCCGCCTTCCTCGGCGCGCTCGAATATACGCTGGAAGAAGGTCCGCAGAACAACTGGTTCAGCGACTCGACCATCACCCTGACGGCCACCGTATCGGCGGTCGGTGCCCTCGTATTTTTCTGGCAGGCCTTCCGCTCGAAACACCCGATTGTCGATCTGTCCGCCTTCCTCAACCGCAATTTCTGGACAGGCTCGATGCTGTCCTTTGTCATGGGTATCGGCCTCTATGGCCTGACCTTCCTCTATCCGGTCTATCTTGCCCGCGTGCGCGGCTATGATTCGCTGCAGATCGGCGAGACCATGTTTGTCAGCGGTCTGACCATGTTCGTCAGTGCCCCCATTGTCGGGCGCCTGATCACCCGCATGGATCCGCGCCTGATGATCGCGCTCGGCTTTGCTGGCTTTTCGCTGGGCACTTACCAGGCCTCATTCATGACCAAGGACTGGGATTTCTGGGAGTTGCTGATGCCGCAATTGCTGCGCGGCGGCTCGCTGATGCTGTGCATGGTGCCCATCAACAACCTGTCGCTCGGCACCATGCCGCCCAGCAAGATGAAGAATGCCTCGGGCATTTACAATCTGACCCGCAACCTTGGCGGCGCGGTCGGTCTCGCCATGATCAACACCATGATCAACAACCGGCTCGACCTGCACCTGCAAAGGCTGCGTGACGATTTCAACTGGTCGCGGCCGATCGCGGTCCAGCGCCTCGCGGCCATGACTCATGCCTTTGCCTCAAAGGGCAGCAATGCCCATCTGGCGGCGATCAAGCAGATGATGCTGCTGGTGCGCCAGCAAGCCACGGTCATGTCGCTGGCCGATGTCTTTTATGCGCTGACCTGGTTGTTCCTGTCGCTGATTGTGCTGGTGCCGCTGATGAAGCGCCCCAAACCCGGCGGTGCCCCCGGCGGCGGTGGCCATTGAGCAAACTCTAAAGATGAAAGGCGATGGCGAGGCTCTCGCCGTCGCTGGCAAGATGCAGCAGGCCGGAATGGGCCTGCGTCGCGGCGCTGACACCGCTGTCGCCCTGCCATGCCAGCGGCTGTGACGGCGCCCCGTCAAGCTCCAGCGCCACGGTGAGCCCGGGGCGGCGACGGCGCAATCTCACCTCGATATGCCGCGCAGCACCGTCTCCGGCCACGGCGATCTCGCCGGCTGCCAGCCCATTGGCAAAATGCAACGGCTCGGCTTCCGGCGCGGTGCCGGTCGACGACCCGTCAAAGGCAACGATGGCCGCCGCCAGACCCGGCAAATGCTCGTGAAGCTCATGGCGGAAAGCCGAAGCAATCGCCTGCGCCTCGGCGAGGGATGCCCCCGCTGCCACCTCGATCTCGGTTTCGACATGCAGGGCGTGGCCGATCCAGCGCGCGCGCGCCGCCCGCAGCGCCCGCAAGCCCGGCACATGCTGCGCCGCATGGCCGATCTCGCCGACAATATGCGGCTCGGTGCCATCCAGCATCCGGGTCAGAACCGTTCTGGAGGATTGCCAGACAATGCTGGCCAGCGACACGGTGATGAGGATGCCGACCAGCGGATCGGCCCAGGGCAGGCCGATCAGCACCAGCACCGCGCCGGCCACCACGGCCAGAGCGGTCAGCGCGTCAATCCGCGCATGCTGGCCATCGGCCACCAGCGCCGCCGAATTGATCTCGCGGCCTATGGCAATGCGCAGTCGCGCGACCGCCTCATTGCCGCCCCAGCTGACCAGACCCGTCAGCGCCACCAGCCACATATGGCCAAGGTTTTGCGGATGCAGCAGCCGCTCCACCGCCTGCCAGCCGGCGATGACCGTGCTGAAGCAGATCAGCAGGACGATCATCAGTCCGGCAAGATCCTCGGCGCGCCCAAGCCCATAGGTGAAGGTTTTCGTCGCTGGCCGCCGCGCCAGACGAAAGGCAATCCACAAGGGAATGGCAGTGGTGGCATCGGCGAAATTATGGATCATGTCGGCAAACAGCGCCACCGACCCGGACAGCAGCACGATCACCGATTCGATCACGCCGACGCCGGCCATGATGATGAACGACCATTTCAGCGCAAAAATGCCGCGCTCGCTCGTTGTCAGCAGCGCATCGGCGCCGCCGTGGCTGTGGTCATGGCCATGATCATGGCCGTGCCCATGCGCATGATCGTCATGGCTGTGCCAGAACACGCCGACAATGCTGCCAAACACCTGGCGCACTTGCGGTTCGAGCTTCTGCCAGCCTGTCAGTGCGGCATCGGTGAGCGTCTTCATCTTCTGCCGGGTCATCGGGACAGCATCCTTTGCGTCCACCCATAAAGCCAAATGCCAAAATCGGTCAATTTGCCCACCCCCGCCCGGAACGGCGCCGTCTGTGCCAGCAGGGCAGCAGCCAGTCCCAGCCCGGTGCCGATACCGATATCGCCTGGATAATGCGCGCCGAGCCATACCCGCGCGAAGCTCACGGCGCAGGCGACCGTCAGCAGCAGCAAATGCACTTTCGGGAATTTCGGCGGCCTGTTCAGCCATAACGCAAAACCCAGCGCGAACAGCAAGGTTGCGTGGTCGCTGGGCATGGACGAATCGGGTGCATGGTCAAGCCAGTTGGGTGACAGGCCATCCATGAACGGGCGAGGGTGCATGATATGTGATGAAATGACTGCCGCCGCCCCCAGCGCCGCAAATGCCGCCAGCGTCGCCGATACGGCCGCGCACCGGTCATCACGCGTGCCGCGCAGCCACAGCACGATCAAGGTCAGCGGCGCGATATAAAGGGCCCAGTTGGCGATAGCGACCGCCACGGCCAGAGCGACCGGTGCAGGATGCGCGCCCGCGCTCACATGCACAAAAATCGCCTGGTTGAGGCTCAAGGCTGAATTTGAAATCGTCAGGATAAATGGCCCGAAATCATCTGCCCCAGTTGGTAAAGCCGGTGCTCGATCAAGGCCGGCGACTCGCAGACATAACGCGCCGCCCGTTTCTTTTCCTTGTAGAGACGCAGCGCCCAGTCGAGCTGGTCGGAAGCCTTTTTCACCGCCACCGGATCAGGCTTGGCCACATCCTGAAGCGCGTGCATCCTGGTGATGGCCGCACGGATCGCCGCGGCATTGGTCAATTGGTGGCGACCGAGACGGTCCAGCCCGGCAATGACCTGGTCGCGCTCGCTGTTGAGCGCATCAAACAGGCCGGCAAACAGCACCAGCAAACGCCTTTGCGCTTTCGGGCCGCCCTCATTTGCCAGCTTGTCAATGGCACTCTTGGCTTCGCTGAGCGGGGTGCGCCGCAAGGCGAGGCGCGCGACCAGACGATCCACCTTCGGATCATTCTGCCAGTCCTCCGGCTTGATGCCGTTGATCGGCGGGCCGGCCCAGATGGCCGCGACCGAGAGATGCGGCACCCGCAAGGCAGGGCAGGGCCATGTCGTCAGCGCGGCCGCTGGCGGGCCGCTTGCCGGCACCGCTGTCGCGAGACCGGCAAAACCTGATGCGAGCGCCGCCAAAACTACGAGTTTGCCTCCGGGCAGCAGACCTGGTTTCATGAGGCGCGAGCGTTTCATGACGGCATCATGGCCCCCGGCGCTGTCCTTGGCAAGCCTTGCGCAGACGAGATCAGGGCAGCGGCGGCACCAGCCCGGCCTGTCGCCAGCGATGGCGCTCGAAGACCACGGCGATCACCAGCGACACGCAAAGCGGCACCACCAGATAAAACAGCCGGAACACGATCAGCGCGGCCAGCATGGTCGGCTTGGCGATTTCCGGCAAAGCGGCAACGCACAAGGTTTCCAGCACGCCAAGTCCGCCCGGCGAATGGCTGATGAGCCCGGCGGTGAAGGAAGCCATGAAGACGCCGAGCACGGTGATGAAGTCGGCATGGGCTGAAGGCGGCAGGGCAAAATAAATAATGCTGGCCGCGCCCACCAGTTCGAGCGGCGCTATGATCAATTGGCGCCACACCACGGCAGGCGAGGGATAATGCACATGCAGCCAGCGCATTTCGATCGGCTTGAAGCCAAGCAGCGATCCCAGCACATAAAGGCAGACCAGCGCCAGCATCACCACGCCGCTGGCGCGGGCCACCGCCATCAGTGTTGCCGGGGCCGCCAGCACCGTGGAGCCGCGGTCAAAGCCCAGCCCGTGCACGATACCATCGAGCAGCACGGCAAAACGCTCCACCAGCGCCGGATCGATCACCAGCAGCAGGCCCCCGAGCATGACCGTTCCCAGCGCGAAGGTAAACGAGCAGAACAGCACCAGGAACGTCACCTCGCCGAGCGACATGCCGCGCGTCGAATAGGCGCGGTAGCGCATCGCGCCGCCGGCAATGATCGTCCCGCCGATATTATGCGACAGCGCATAGGTGGTGAAGGACACCAGCGTCACGAACCACAGCGGCATCTTGCGCTTGAGTTGCATCAGCGCGATGCGGTCATAACCCGCCAGCGCCCCATAGGCGACCACCGCTGCACCTGCCGCCAGCACCAGCCGGTGCGTGGGTATGGCCCGCAGGCTGGCCATGATCGCCGCCGGAGACAGCGTCTGCGCCTGGCGCGACAGCACATAGAATGCTGCCATCATGATGCAGAGGCCGACCACCGGCCAGATAAACGGAACCAGCCGTGTCCAGCCGCGAGGCGCCGGAGCCGCGCTGATATCGGCCGGTAATGTCACGCTGCCATGCCCTGGGCATTCAGCGCTGCGCAAACATCATCTACCACATGCTCGACCAGCACCGGATCATCGCCCTCCGCCATGACCCTGATCAGGGGCTCGGTGCCGGACGGGCGAATGACCAGCCGCCCGGTCTTGCCGAGCTTGCTCTCGCCATCGACAATGGCCTTGACGACGGAATCCTTTTTCAGCAGCACCTTGGCATTGCCGCGCACATTCTTGAGAATTTGCGGCACCGGCTCGAACTGGTTGCACACCTCGCTCACCGGCCGGTTATGACGCTTGATCTCGGCGAGAATCTGCAGCGCCGCCACCAGGCCGTCGCCGGTCGTGGCATGGTCGGCAAAAATCAGATGCCCGGATTGCTCACCGCCCAGGTTGAAGCCGTGATTTCGCATATATTCAAGCACATAGCGATCTCCTACCGCCGTGCGCGCCAACGACAGGCCGAGCGTGTCGAGATAGCGCTCCAGCCCGAGGTTGGACATGATCGTCGCCACCACGCCTGGCTGCGACAGCCGGCCCTCAAGCTGCCAGCCGCTGGCAACCACGGCCATCATCTGGTCGCCATTCACCAGACCGCCCTTTTCATCGACGATCAGCAACCGGTCGGCATCGCCATCGAGCGCGATGCCGATATCGGCGCGCATCTCGCGCACCTTGTTGCTCAGCGCCTGCGGCGCGGTCGAGCCGCAATCGCGGTTGATGTTGAAGCCGTCGGGCTCGACACCTATGGCAAAAACCTCGGCACCCAGTTCCCACAAGGCTTCCGGGGCCACCTTGTAGGCAGCACCATGCGCGCAATCGACCACGATTCTCATGCCGTCGAGCGACAATTGCTTGGGCAGGGTGCGTTTGGCGAATTCAATATAGCGGGCATGCACGCTTTCGATGCGCTTGGCGCGGCCCATCTTGCGGCTCTTGGCGAGGCGCGGCGCCAGATCTTCCGCCAGCAGCGCCTCGATATCGGCCTCGATCTCGTCGTTGAGCTTGAAGCCATCCGGCCCGAACAGCTTGATGCCATTGTCCTCGAAGGTGTTATGCGAGGCGGAGATCATCACGCCGAGATCGGCGCGCATCGAGCGCGTCAGCATCGCCACCGCCGGGGTCGGAATCGGGCCAAGCAACATCACGTCGATGCCGACCGAGGTAAAGCCGGAGACCATGGCATATTCAATCATATAGCCGGAAAGCCTTGTATCCTTGCCGATCACCACCCTGTGCTGGTGATCGCCGCGCATGAAGGCGAGCCCCGCCGCCTGGCCGACTTTCAGAGCGAGTTCGGGCGTGATGAAGCCGTTGGCGAGGCCACGGATACCATCGGTTCCAAAGTATTTTCGTGCCATTCCAGCCTTCACCCTCAATTGCCGCGGCTGGGCTGGCTTTACGCCTGATCGGCCAAAAATGCCAGTGCCATGCTGCTTCGAGGTAAAGGCCGGCAGCGGACAGGGGCGGGATCGCCAGCAGGCCCTCCGCCCCTCAAACGCCGCCGCCGCTCACGGATTTCACCCCTCCAGCGCATCGAGCATCGCCGAAGCGCTTTTGCTGCGCAGCGGCAATTCGTGCATCAGCGCCAGGAACAGGGTGGCGAGCCCGAGGCCAATTCCGGCCGCGCCATAGACATAGCGGAATGTAATGGCGAGATCGGCCTTCATCGCCGTGCTCAGCGCGGCAATATCATTGCTGGCGCCATGCATGGTGGCGAGCACGATCGCGCCGAAAATCGCCACGATCAGCGCGCCGCCGAGCGAGCGGAAGAAATTCATGGTCGCGGTGGCGGTGCCAAGGTCATGCGCCGAAACCGCATTCTGGATCGACACGGTGGTCACCGGCAACAGCGTGCCAAGGCCGAGGCTGATGACGCCGAGCAGCGCCTCGAATGTGCCAAAGCCCAGCCAGTGCGGTTGCCAGGCCAGCAGTATGGTCGCGCCGACGGAGATGCTCAGCCCGACCATCGGCAGCCGCTTGTAATGCGCCATGCGCGCCATCACCCGGCCCGACAGCGTTGCCCCGATGACGGTTCCCACCATCAGCGGGATCAGCGCTACACCGGAATTGGTCGGCGACAGATGCAGCACACCAACCAGATAAATCGGCATGTAGATCGTCATGCCGATCAGAGTGCCCATGCCAAAGCAAGCCGCCAGCATGCCGGTGGCCATCACCTGGTTGCGCAGCACGGCAATCGGGATCAGCGGCTCGTCGGCCGTCAGCAACCGTACGACAAAACCGGTCCACAGCGCCAGCGAGCCCGCCACCAGCGCCAGAATCTGCCGCGACGCCCAGGCGTATTGCACCCCGCCCCAGCTCAGCGCCAGCAGCAGCAGGATCGTGGCGGCAATCAGCAGCGCCGCACCAATGAGGTCAACCTTGTGCGGGCGGGCATGCACCGGCAGCAGCTTCAGGCGGCTGTTGGTCATCATGAAAGCCGCAAGGCCCAGCGGCAGATTGATCCAGAAAATCAGGCTCCAGTGCAGGTGCTGCGCGAAAAACCCGCCGAGCAGGGGCCCGGCGATGCTCGATGTCACGAACACGCTGGCAATATAAACCTGGTAGCGGGCCCGTTCGCGCGGGGCCATCATGTCGGCAATGATAGTCTGCGCCAGCGCGATAAGGCCGCCGCCGCCCAGCCCCTGCAGGCCACGCGCAATAATGAGCACCAGCATCGATGGTGCCAGCGCCGAAATCGCCGACGACAGCGTGAAGATCGCAATGGCGATCAGCAGCACGACCCTGCGGCCGTGAATATCGCTGAGCTTGCCATAAAGCGGCGTCACCGCTGTCGAGGTCAAAAGATAGGCGGTCACCACCCAGGGCAGATTGTGAATGTCACCGAGCTGGCGCCCGATGGTCGGCATGGCGGTGGCGACAATGGTTTGATCGAGTGCTGCCAGCAGCATCGCCAGCATCAGGCCAAAAATGATTGATTTGATATCGGCGTGGCTGAGCTGTCCGGTTTCGGGCGGCGCAGCACGCACCGCAGGGCCGACGGACGGCTCGCTCAGGGACATGGTCATCGGAGACTTCTCGGGTGTAGCAGGCATCAAAGGCTCCATCTGAACCGCGCAGCCGGTTTCAGCAAGATAGCGCAGCGAATAGCAGCCGCGCGTTTAGCCATGCTTGAACGGCCATCAACCAGCCTTAGGCGCCTCGACATAGGAGATCCGCACCATGTTGGTGGCACCCGGCGTGCCGAAGGGCACACCGGCGACAATCAGGATGCGCTCGCCGTCCCGCGCGAAATCATCACGGAATGCCAGTTCACAGGCGCGGTCGGACATGTCGGCAACATCCTGCGCGTCATGGGTGACGACAGCATGCGTGCCCCACACCAGTGTCAGCCGCCGGGCGGTGTCGACGCTGGGTGTCAAGGCCAGCACCGCTGTGCGTGGCCGCTCGCGGGCAATGCGCAGCGCCGTCGAGCCCGAGGCCGTCCAGCCGACGATGGCTTTCACGTCAAGCGTTTCGGCAACATCACGCGCCGCCACCGCAATGGCATCCGCGCCGGTGGCCTCTGGCTCGCCGCGCAAGGACCCTACCAGCGCCCGGTAATTGGGATCGCTTTCAACCTGCAGGGCGATCTTGTCCATCGTTGCCACCGCATCCACCGGATATTGCCCGGCAGCGCTTTCGGCGGACAGCATGACCGCGTCGGCGCCCTCGAACACCGCATTGGCGACGTCCGACACTTCGGCGCGCGTCGGCACTGGTGATGAAATCATTGATTCCAGCATCTGCGTCGCCACCACCACCGGCTTGCCGAGCCGGCGCGCCTGCCGGACGATGCGCTTTTGCAGGCCCGGCACCTGTTCCAGCGGCATTTCCACACCAAGATCGCCGCGCGCCACCATCACTGCATCGGCAATCTCCATGATTTCCTCAAGCCTTGTGATCGCCTGCGGCTTTTCGATCTTGGCCATCACCAAAGCCCGGCCGCGGGCGATTTTCTTGACCTCGGCGACATCTTCGGGCCTCTGCACAAACGAGACGGCGATCCAGTCAACCCCCTCATTGAGCGCGGCATCGAGATCGGCACGATCCTTCGGCGTCATGGCCGAGGTGGCGATTTCGGTATCGGGCAAGCTGACGCCCTTGCGGTTGGAAATGCGCCCCGCCACCACCACACGCGTCACCGCCTGCTCGGGGGTTGCGCTCACCACCTGCAATTTCACCTTGCCGTCATCAATCAGCAAATGATGGCCGGGCTCCAGCGCCCGTAGGATTTCCGGATGCGGCAGATGCACCCGGTTGATATCACCGGGCGTCGGATCATTGTCGAGGGCAAAGCTCGCGCCCGCCGCAAGTTCCACGCTATCGCCGGCAAAAGTGCCGACACGCAGCTTGGGGCCCTGCAAATCGGCCAGAATGCCCACGGGACGCCCGAATTCCGCCTCCAGCGAGCGAATCATGCGGATGCGCTCGCGCATCGCATCATGGCTGGCGTGGCTCATATTGATGCGAAACACATCGGCACCCGCCGCGAACAACCGCGCCAGCATCGGCCGCGTGGCCGAAGCCGGGCCGAGCGTCGCAAGGATCTTTACCCGCCGTAGTCGACGCATGAGCGAACCTTCCTGATTTACTTCTTTGGGGTGGGAGCTGGCACCACCAGCTTGGGCAGGGCCGGATTGACAGGCGTCGCCGGCTGCGAGGGCGCGTTCGGGTCGGTCAGGTCGACAGTCCAGTTTTTAGCTTCCTTGCCGGTATCGATGGCAATGAAGCCGGTGCGTTCATAGCCGCGCGTATAGCAATTCTCGCCGCCGGTGATCTTGAACGAGCGGGCGAGGGTGCACATCATGGTCTTGCCCTTCCACTCGCCGCCATGCTCGTCCATGGCGTAGATATAATAAAATTCGGAGGTGAGCGGCCCGCGCAGGATTTCCTCGCAGGCCGAAGGCTTGATGTTCCACCAGCCCGAACTTACCCAGGCCTTGCCGTTATTATAGGCAATGGCTGTGGAAATCCGCGCCGCCGCATGGTTGCAAATCCGGAAATTTGCCATGGCAGGCAGGCTTATGCCCATCATCAGGACAAGCGTCGCAAGAATTTGTTTCATCTCAACATCCGACTCGCAGCAAAGAGCGCAGCGTCGGCACTGCTTATGGCAGGCGCTGGCGCTATTGGCCATAGGGCGTAGAAGGGTTTTTGCTTTCGCCGTACCGGCCGGGCATCGAGTCGCAAGCTGCTGCTGTCATATTGACTTGTTGCGCTGGCAAACCTACCCCTTAGAAACTGCACAGGAGGGACACCTATGGGCCTGCGGGTTTCTGGCAAGAACATGGACATTGGCGATGCGATGCGGGTTCATGTCCAGGAGAAGATCACGGCTACCATGGCGCGCTATTTTGAAGGCGCGCTGCAGGGACATGTCGTGGTCGAGCCGGAAGGCAGCGGCTTTCGCTCCGATTGCACCCTGCATTTGCGCTCGGGTACCACCATTGCCGCCGACGGGCGCGGTCAGGATGCCTATGCTGCCTTTGACAGCGCGGCCGAACGCATCGAGCGGCGCCTGCGCCGCCACAAGAGTCGCCTGAAAAATCATCATGCCCCGGCTGGCACCGAGGACGGCGCACCGGACCTGATGGCAGAACAGGTGCTGCAAGCCCCGCAGGATGACATTGAAATCGAGGCTTTCGTGCCGATTGTCGTCGCCGAGACCCATGCGCAGGTGCAGCGCCTGACCGTGGCAAATGCCGTGCTGGAGCTCGATATGTCAGGGTCGAATGCGCTGGTGTTCCGTCATGCCGGCAGCAACCGCGTCAATCTCGTCTACCGCCGCCGCGATGGCCATATCGGCTGGATTGACCCTCTGGGCGCTCACGATTCCGGCACCATCCACAGACCAGGAGCGGCCCAGCCAAAGAAGCCCTGACTTTTGTCGCAGGATGTGTTATGAAAGGGTCAAAAGCGGTGGCATATAATTTGCTTCCTCGTGAAACGCCTGGGTTTCCCGGACCCACAATGGAAACGTATCGCATGTCCCTCGATGACCTGATTGTGCCCAGCGCGGTCGTGGCCGACTTACCCGCGACCTCCAAGAAGCAGGTATTGCAAGACTTGAGCGAGAAGGCGGCGCAATTTTGCGCGCTGCCGGCCCGCGACATTTTCAATATTCTTTTGCAGCGCGAGCGCCTGGGTTCCACCGGCGTTGGCAGCGGCATTGCTATTCCCCATGGCAAATCGCCGCTGGTTGATCATATTTTCGGATATTTTGCCCGGCTGGCGCGGCCGATCGACTTCGAATCCATGGATGGCAATCCGGTCGATCTGGTGTTCATGATCATCGCTCCGGAAGCGGCGGGTGCCGACCACCTGAAGGCGCTGTCGCGCGTCGCCCGGTTTTTGCGCGATCCGGCTACGGCGGCGCGCCTGCGCAATGCCCGTGACGCCACCGCGCTCTACGCCATGATGGTGCAGGAACCAGCCTCGCACGCTGCCTGAACCCGGACCCGCCCGGATGGTGCCACCCCAGGATTGAAGTCATCGTCCATGACTGATTTCATATGGCGCGCCGGGCACATCCAGAACCTTGCCTTGGCGGGCGTCACGCTCGAAGCCTGCTGCTGGGGCCCGCCGCCCGCGCAGGCTCCGACGCTGGTGCTGCTGCATGAGGGTCTGGGCTGCGTTGCCTTGTGGCGGGATTTTCCGCAAAAGCTCGCCGATGCCACGCAATGCGGCGTCTTCGCCTGGTCGCGGGCCGGCTATGGCGGCTCGGACGCCTGCCCCCTGCCGCGACCTCTAAATTACATGAGCATCGAGGCGGCGACCATGGTGCCGCGCCTGCTTGAGCATATCGGCGTCGCGAACCACGTGCTCATCGGCCATAGCGATGGCGCTTCCATCGCTGCGCTCCATGCCGGGGCTGGCAATGATCCGCGCCTGCGCGGGCTGGTGCTGATGGCACCGCATTTTTTCACCGAGCCCGTGGGCCTCGCCGCCATTGCCAAGGCGCGCCGCGCCTATGAAACCGGCGACCTGCGCGCCCGGCTGGCGAAATATCACCGCCATGTCGATGCCGCCTTCCGCGGCTGGAATGACGCCTGGCTCGATCCGGGCTTTGCCGGCTGGAATATCGAGGCCTGTATCGCCACCATCAACGTGCCGGTTCTCGCCATCCAGGGCACCGGCGACCAATATGGCACGCCGGCCCAGATCGAAGGCATCGCCCCTAGATGCCCGGCGCGGGTGCAAGTCGCGTTGCTCGAAGACTGCCGCCACACGCCGTTCCTTGATCAGCCCGAAACCACCCTGGCCCTGGTGAAGGATTTTGTCGCCGGGCTGGGCCTTGCGGGCGATGACACGTCAAAGTGAAGCGCCCTGACGCAATTTTGCTGCAAATCCCGCGCATCGGCTCACGTGGCCTTACATTGACAACCACCGCCTGCGCACTTATCTCCAAGCCGCAGAATTCATAGTCAACCTTGCAGGATCAGCACGCCTTTGCGAGGCCTTGATCCACCTCCAGCTTCCGGGCCCATGGGCGCGCGGGAGTGCTTTTGACCCCGGAAAGGGTTCGTGATGCTCGGCACCATTGCCAAAAAGGTCTTCGGCTCGGCCAACGACCGTCGCCTCAAGCGCTATGCCCCCAAAGTCAAGGCGATCAATGCCCTTGAGGGGGAAGTTGCCGCGCTCAGCGACGAAGATCTCAAGGCCCGGACCGCGCAGTTCCGCGCCGAGCTCGCCGATGGCAAGAGCCTCGATGACCTGCTCGTGCCGGCCTTTGCAACCGTGCGCGAGGCCGCCAAGCGCGCGCTTGGACAGCGCCATTTCGATGTGCAGCTCATTGGCGGCATGGTGCTGCATGAGGGCGCCATTGCCGAAATGCGGACCGGTGAAGGCAAGACGCTGGTCGCAACCCTCGCATGTTATCTCAACGCGCTCGCCGGCAAGGGCGTGCATGTCGTCACCGTCAATGATTACCTCGCCCGCCGCGATGCCGAATGGATGGGCAAGGTCTATGGCTTTCTCGGCCTCACCGTCGGCATTATCGTCCATGGCCTTGAGGATGACGAGCGCCGCGCCGCCTATGCCTGCGACATCACCTATGGCACAAATAACGAATACGGCTTCGATTATCTGCGCGACAACATGAAATACGAACTCGGCGAAATGGTGCAGCGCGGCCACGCCTTCGCCATTGTCGACGAGGTCGATTCCATTCTCGTCGATGAAGCCCGCACGCCGCTGATCATTTCCGGCCCGTCGGAAGACCATTCCGAGCTTTATAACTCCGTTGACCGGCTGATCCCGTTCTTGACCAAGGGCGCGGAAGTCTCCGGCACCGACGCGCGCGCCGGCAAGATCACGGTCGCCTCCCATGGCGATTATGAGGTTGATGAAAAGCAGCGCACCGTCAACCTGACCGAGGCCGGCAACGAGCATATCGAAGCGCTGCTGCGCGAGAAGGGCCTCCTCACCGAGGGCTCGCTCTATGAGGCCCACAATGTCTCGCTGGTGCATCACGTCAATCAGGCGCTGCGCGCCCATGCCCTGTTCCAGCGCGACAAGGATTACATTGTCCGCAACGATGAAGTGGTGATCATCGACGAGTTCTCCGGCCGCATGATGCCGGGCCGGCGCTATTCGGAAGGCCTGCACCAGGCGCTCGAAGCCAAAGAGCGCGTTACCGTGCAGCCCGAAAATGTCACCCTGGCGTCGATCACGTTCCAGAATTTCTTTCGTCTCTATGACAAGCTCGCCGGCATGACCGGAACGGCCGCGACCGAAGCCAATGAATTCGCCGAAATCTACGAGCTCGATGTCGTCGAGATCCCCACCAACGCGCCGGTCAAGCGTGTAGACGAGACCGACGAGGTCTATCGCACCTACAAGGAAAAGCTGCGCGCCATCGTTCGCGAAATCGCCGATGCCAATGCCCGGCTGCAACCAATTCTGGTCGGCACGACCTCGATCGAGAAATCCGAGGAACTCGCTGCGGTGCTGATTGAACAGGGCTATACCCAGATTGATTTTTCCGGCACCGACGCCCTGCCCAAGCTTTACGAGGCCGCCCGTAATGGCCGCACCTCGAAAATGTTTGCCGTGCTCAATGCCCGCTTCCACGAGCAGGAAGCTTTCATCGTGGCCGAGGCCGGGGTTCCCGGCGCGGTGACCGTCGCCACCAATATGGCAGGACGCGGCACCGACATTCAGCTCGGCGGCAATGTGGAAATGCGGATCGCCCATGAATGCGCCGGGCTGGAAGGCGAGGCGCGCGCGGCGCGTGAGGCTGAAATCCGGGCCGAGGTCGAGCGCTTCAAGGTGCAGGCACGCGAAGCCGGCGGTCTTTACATCATCGGCACCGAGCGCCACGAGAGCCGCCGCATCGACAACCAGTTGCGCGGCCGCTCCGGACGCCAGGGCGATGCCGGCCGCTCGAAATTCTTCCTGTCCATGGAAGATGATCTCATGCGCATTTTCGGCGGCGAGGGCATGGCAACACTCATGCAGCGCGTCGGTATGAAGGAGGACGAGGCCCTCGTCTCCAACATGGTCAACAAGGCGGTCGAGAAGTCCCAGCAAAAGGTCGAGGCCCGCAACTTCGACATGCGCAAGAACGTCATCAAATATGATGACGTCATGAATGTGCAGCGCAAGGTGGTGTTTGAACAGCGCCGCGACATGATGGCCAATGACAGCCTCGAAGAGATCGTCGGCCATATGCGCTCCGGCCTCGTCGATGATCTGGTCGCCAAGCACATCCCGCACGATGCCTACCCCGAAACCTGGGACATTGCCGGCTTGCAGGGCGACCTGCGTGACCTGTTCAATTTCAGCGATGCCGATGCTGCGCAGGCCGCACAATGGGCCAAGGAAGAAGGCATTGACGATGAGGGCATGCGCGAGCACCTCAACAAGGCTGTGGATGCGGCCTATGCGGCGCGGGTCGAGAAGAATTCCCCCGAGATCATGCGCTATGTCGAAAAGCAGGTGGTGCTGCAGGCGCTCGACAATCTGTGGCGCGAGCATCTGGTGACGCTCGAACACCTGCGTCAGGTCATCGGCTGGCGTGCCCAGGCCCAGCGCGACCCGCTCAACGAATACAAGTCGGAAGCCTTCAACCTGTTCAACGACCTGATCATCAAGCTCGGCGAGACCTCGACCCAGCAGCTGATGCATGTCGAACTGATGTCGCAGGAGGAGATGGAGGCCCAGCAGCGCCTGACCATGCCGCCGATGCAGGCCTCGCATTTTGATCCGCTGACGGGCGAGGATGAGGCCTCGATCGCCGCCATCAATGCCCGCATCGCCTCCGGCGCCTTTGCCGCCACGCCAGAGCGCGCGCCGCAGCAGCGCAATGCCAATGACCCTGAAAGCTGGGGCCGTGTCGGCCGCAACGAGCCTTGCCCCTGCGGTTCCGGCAAGAAGTTCAAACATTGCCACGGCGCCATGGTCTGATCGGGCTTTCGTCCCTGATCAGGCTTTCCTTATGGTGGCGCGCCGTCACTGCATAATTGCAAGCAATGGCTGTCGCTTTGCGTGATTGAGAAATCGCCGGGCCCGGTCTATGTCTCGGGGCCCCTTGCGCTACACGCGCGAGCCTGCGCCCTGCTGCGCCTCTGTCAGGAATCCCCATGCCCGTCTTGCGTTCCTCACCGCCATCACCCTTCGCCCGCAAAGTGATTCTGGCCGCCGCCGTCGCTGGCCTCTCCGATGCCTTCACCCTTGTCGTCGCCGACACCAACGACGAGCATGACAGCCTGCGCCAGCAAAATCCGCTGGGCAAAATTCCCTGTCTCATCCTCGATGATGGCACGGCGCTCTATGACAGCCGCGTCATCGTTGAATGGCTCGATATGCAGGCGGGCGGCAATGTGCTGATCCCGCACGCTCCTGCCGAGCGCCTGCGCGTGCTGACCTTCCAGGCGCTTTGCGACGGCCTGATGGATGCTGCCGTCGTCACCCGCTATGAATTCGTGATGCGCGAGGAATCGATCCGCAGCGCCAGATGGCTGGCTCATCAGGCCGGCAAGATCGAGCGCGCTCTCGCCGTCATGGCCAAGCAGGTTCCCGTAGGACGCCATGACATTGGCGCGGTGGCGCTGGCATGCGCCCTTGGCTATCTTGACCTGCGCTTTGAGGGCCGCTGGCGCGCGCAATATCCAGGCTTGGTCGCCTGGCTCGATCGCTTTGCCGCCGAAGTTCCGGCCTTTGAAGCCACCCGCGCCAAAATTCCGGCCTGAAAGTTCAAGCCGTTTCACCCCAAGGAGCAGCCATGATCGATCTTCATTACTGGCCCACACCCAACGGCCATAAAATCACGATGTTTCTCGAAGAAACCGGCCTTCCCTACAAGATATTCCCGGTCAATATCGGCAAGGGCGAGCAGTTCCAGCCGGATTTTCTCAAGATCGCCCCCAACAACCGCATGCCGGCCATCGTTGATCATGACCCACCGGGCGGCGGCGCGCCGGTCTCCGTGTTCGAATCCGGCGCCATCCTGGTTTATCTGGCTGAAAAGACCGGTAAATTCCTGCCGGCTGACTTGCGCGGACGCTTTCAGGCTCTGGAATGGCTGTTCTGGCAGATGGGCGGCCTCGGGCCGATGGCCGGGCAGAACCATCATTTCAACATTTATGCGCCCGAAAAGCTCGACTATGCCATCAAGCGCTATGTCAACGAGACCAACCGGCTTTATGGCGTGCTGAACCGGCAACTCGCCAGCCGTGAATTTGTCGCCGGAACCTATTCCATCGCCGACATGGCCGCCTATCCGTGGATCGTGCCGTGGAAGCGTCAGGAACAGAATATCGACGACTTCCCGCATGTAAGGCGCTGGTTTGAGGCCATCCGGCAGCGCCCGGCGACCGTGCGCGCCTATGAAATCGGCGCCTCCATCAGCGCCCCGCGCGAAATGACCGATGATGCCAAGAAAGTGCTGTTCGGCCAGACCGCCGCGCATGTGAAGGGGTGAAGGTATATTTTGATTTGAGGTCTTGAAGATTTCAACCGTCAGGCATGATGGTATCGTCGTCCCTTTTGCGCCGCGCCCGTGGGGTTGGTCCTTGGTGTCAAAACCCCAACCCTGTGGGCGTTATTGGCGATTTGTGAGGCGATGCTTGCGAACGGACGCAGCGAGGATTAAGGGGCTCTCGGGATCAGGTCTTGCTGACGAGGGCGCAATTCCTGCGCGCAGACAAAGATCATGACGTCGAAGTGATCCGCTGCTCAATCGAAGACTGCGGTGTGATGCCTGACATAATGCCGAAGACCAGCCCGTGAATTGAAAGGCCAGCTTTTCGCCCATCCGCTATTCCAACCTCAACATTATCCTCATATTCTATCATCTGAAAAATTTTAACCTCGTTGTTAAAAGCATGACCGCCTTGTTGTCAATTCCCTTGCAGACTTATGTATCGATGTGATTATGTGCTGAGGGTCGTTAGTGCAGGCTATAAATTGCGGGAACTGACGTTGAAAATAAATCTACCAATTATTGCAACAGCTTTTGCTTTTATGATTGGCTCGGTCGCTACATCAGCTCATGCCGATTCGGCATCCCCGCTTGTTGAGAAGCTTTATCAGCAGATCATTCAGCCGAACCCAAATCCGGCTAAAATTGCTGAAAGTCTCAAAAACCAGAATACGATAGCAGAGCTTCGGGTGCTGGCGAGCAAGGGTGATAAACGTGCCCAGTATGTTCTTGGTATTGCTTATGAACGTGGCGAAGGCGTCCCGCAGGACTACACACAAGCCATCACCTGGGACCAGAAAGCCGTCGCGCAGGGATTTGCATATGCGCAAGTCAGCCTCGGCTTCATGTACGCCCACGGCCATGGCGTCCCGCAGGATTACGCGCAGGCTTTGGCCTTGTTCCAGAAAGCCGCCGCGCAGGGAGATGCTAATGGGCAAGTCAGCCTGGGTTTCATGTACGCCTACGGCCATGGCGTCCCACAGGACTACGCGCAGGCCTTGGCCTTGTTCCAGAAAGCCGCCGCGCAGGGAAATGCTAATGGGCAAGTCAGCCTGGGTTTCATGTACGCCTACGGCCATGGCGTCCCACAGGACTACGCGCAGGCCTTGGCCTTGTTCCAGAAAGCCGCCGCGCAGGGATATGCTAATGGGCAAGTCAGCCTGGGTTTCATGTACGCCTACGGCCATGGCGTCCCGCAGGATTTCGCGCAGGCTTTGGCCTGGTACCGGAAAGCCGCCGCGCAGGGATATGCTAGTGGGCAAGTCAACCTGGGCTTCATGTACGCCCATGGCCATGGCGTCCCGCAGGATTACGCGCAGGCTTTCGCCTGGTACCAAAAAGCTGCAATGCAAGGAGATTACTACGCGCAAGTCAAGCTAGGCACCATGTACTATCGCGGCCAAGGCGTCCCGCAGGACTACGCGCAGGCTTTCGCGTGGTACCAGAAAGCCGCCGCGCAGGGATATGCTTATGGGCAAGACATCTTAGGCTTCATGTATGCCTACGGCCATGGCGTCCCTCAGGATTACGCGCAGGCATTGACCTGGTACCGGAAAGCCGCCGCTCAGGGATATGCCGCCGCGCAAAACGAGCTAGGGTTCATCTACGCTGGCGGCCTATGCCTGCCTCGGGATTACGCGCAGGCTTTCGCATGGTACCAGAAAGCCGCCGTGCAGGGATATGCAGCCGCGCAATTCAACTTGGGTGTCATGTATGTTGAAGGCCTGGGCGTCCCGCAGGATGATATTGTTGCCTATGCACTTTTTAATATTGCCGCCGCCCAGGGAAATGCTGACGCGAAATCCCACATGCATAAAATTGAGAACAAAATGAATAAAGCCTCACTTGCCAAAGGGCAAGGGTTAGCAGAAAAAATGCAATCCATCGGCATTTTGCCTGCAATTGATCTCTATAAGCGTTCCAGATAGGATATCATGTCCAGCAACGTGGTGTAACTCATCTGGGCTACCGCCCCTTCCGGCATCAGAACGAAGCTGGATATTGACTGTTCAGGCAAAAATCGCCCAATTTTCGCAGAGAACTTTTCCTCACCGCGCTGCCCCGCGCATTTCATCCTCGATATGCGCCTGAATGATCTCGGCAAACGAACTCTCGGCCTTGAATCCCAGGGCGAGCGCCCGTGCCGGGATGAAATTCTGCGGCCAGCCGGCCACGATTTTGGCGATGGTCGCATCCGGCTCCATCCGCACCAGACTGAGCGCCGAGGCACCGGCCACCTCGCGCAGCGCCTCAAGTTGCTCGGCGACGGTCACCGACAAGCCGGGCAGAGTCAGGTTCACCCTCGTGCCGAGCGCGCCCTTGGGCAGGCCTGCCGCATGCAGCAGGAAACCCAGCGCCGCACGCGGCGAGGCGTGCCAATGGCGCACATCGACACTCACGGGGAGCACTGCGGGCAGGCCGGCCAGCGGCTCGCGGATGATGCCGGAGAAAAACCCCGAGGCGGCCAGATTCGGCTTGCCCGGCCGCACGCAGATGGTCGGCAGCCGCAAGCCGATACCATCGACGAAACCCTTTCGCGTAAAATCCGCCAGCAGCAATTCGTCGATGGCTTTTTGCGTGCCATAGCTGGTGGTCGGCGTCAGGCGGAAATCATCGTCAATGGCGTCCGGGAAGGGCGGACCAAACACCGCAATCGACGAGGTGAAGATGAATTTCGGCACATAATGAGCACCTCGCGCCCTGATCGCCTCCAGCAAATACCGCGTGCCATCGAGATTGATGGCATAACCTTTGTCGAAATTCTGCTCGGCCTCGCCCGAGACAATCGCCGCGAGGTGAAAAATCACGTCCGGCTCGGTCGCGATCAGCTTGTC
This sequence comes from Hyphomicrobiales bacterium, assembly GCA_019075905.1. Lineage (GTDB taxonomy): Bacteria > Pseudomonadota > Alphaproteobacteria > Rhizobiales > Beijerinckiaceae > REEB77. The sequence continues at coordinate 215,889 of JAGXAM010000001.1, read as the reverse complement.
GACCTCGGGGCGCTGCGAAATATCGATGCGCACCACGCTCACCGGCACTGTGGCATCTGCCGGGGCCTGCGGCATCACCGCATCAGCCAGCGTCAGCGCCGCCAGTTTCGTGCCGGCAAGCGTGCCACTTGCGGCCAGATTCCGGGCGAGCTTGTTGCCCACCATGCCGGCGGCACCGATGATCAAGACTTTCATGCAAGATTCCTCTCGTTTCAGACGCGCTTGAAGCGATATCCGGGCAGGCCGCGCACCCCGGCGTCGAGCGCGATCAACGTGCCCTGGTCGCCGTCGCGCGTCAGCGAGGTCACATAAAGCGTCGCCAGATCAGCCCCGCCAAAACAAGGCATGGTCGGGTGTTTCATCGGCAGGTGCAGCCGCCTCTCGATGACCCCGTCGGGGGCGATCCGGTTGAGACAGCCCGCAGACACGCCCGCGCTCCAGTAATAGCCCTGCGCATCGATGGTTGCGCCATCAGGCACGCCGTCCTCGTTGGCAAGCGGGCGGAAGGGCTTGAAGGCCCCGACCGGGCCGCTGGCCGGGTCAAAGGCGCATTGGCTGACAAGATTGGCCCGCGTATCGGCATGATACATCGTGCGCCCGTCCGGGCTCCAGGCAAGGCCATTGGAAATCAGCAGCCCGTCGCGCAGCTTTGTGACGGTGCCATCCGGGGTGATGCGGTAAAGCGCGGCGACCGGCTGGCGCGGCGAGCGCTCATCCATCGAGCCGACATAAAACGCCCCGTCCGGGCCGACCTTGCCATCATTGAGGCGGCCATGCGGCTGGTCGGGTTCGGGATGCACCAGAATTTCTAGGGTCCGGCGCGCCGGATCATAGAAATGCACGCCATGGCGCAGCGCCACGATCAGCCGCTCGCCTTGCGTCAAGCCAAAGCTGCCGATGTCGGACGGCATGGCATGGCTGGTGATCGTCCCGCTGGCCGGATCGAGCTGGTGCAGGGCAGGGGCGGTGATATCGACAAACCACAGGCAATGGCGGACATCATCCCAGGTCGGGCCCTCACCCAGTTGCAGCGGAAAGGTGATGGCAGGCTTGGTCGCGGGGGTGATTTCGAGCATGGGCACATCCAGTTCAGGGTCCGCCGCAGCATAAATGATCCCTGCGCCGATGCCAGCGCTTTTCAGCTCTTGGCGTGCCGGTGCTTGCGCGCATGGTGCGGCGCGCTTTGCTGGATGTTTTTCCAGGTATCGGACTGGGCGATCATCTGCCGGATGGCCGCGACATTGGCGGCCGCCTGCGCCGGTGACAGGTTGCGCGCCGAAACCTGTTCGGATTCCCGGAATTTGCCTTCGAGCGCCAGCACCAGAGCGTAATTCTGTTGCACGCGTGCCCCCGCCAGCGGGCTGGCCGCCGCCTCTGCCAGCACCTGCTCGGCCGCCGGCAAATTGCGCGACAGCGCATAGGACAGGCCGAGATTGGAGAGGACCGCCGGTTCGCCGGGCCGTATTTTCAGGGCGCTGGCATAAAGCGACTGGGCCTTTACATGATCGCCGACCTGATCGGCTATGGTGCCCTCGGCCGAAAGCACCGACCAGTCGGGATGGTCGGGGGTCGAGGCAGCCTGCAGCACCGGCAGGGCCTGATCATAATGCCCGGCATCGACCAGCGCCTTGCCATATTCGGCACGCAGCGCCCGGTCCTTGGGGTGATGCAGCACGGCCACCTGCAGCACCGCCGCCGCCTGGTTGTTGCGATGCTCGCGGCGCAGGCCGCGCGCGTAGTTCATGGCCGCATTGATATTGTCGTTCTGGGCCTCGTAGCGGTTGCCCCATTGCGTGGTATAGGCACGCACGGCATCCGCGCCATGTGGCAAGGGTGCCAGCGGCTGGTTGACACTGCCGGTGACGTCACCCATCGCGGCACAGCCCGCCAGCAGCAGGGGCAAGCCCAGCATGGCGGCAAGATGAGTGAGGGAGCGGGGCCAGGTGCTGCGGGCGTTTATCATGGCGGGTGGCCATCCGGAGATGCGAAAAATTAACCTTTGTTTTGGTAAAGACTTAATCTTAAAAGAAACTTAACGCGCCATTCTGGCACAGGATATCATGCTCCCGATCTTCGCTCCCCCCTCGCCCAAAGCCATCCCCGTCTGGTTCGTCACAACTTCCAGCCTCGCCGAAGTGCTGGCAAAGCTGCCCGGGGCCATTGCCCGGCAGGCGGGCTTTGCCGGCTTCAAGGCCAAGCCCGGCCAGCATCTGCTCGCCCATGACGGTGAGGGCGTGCCACTGGCCGTCATGTTCGGGCTCGATCAGGCGGGCCGCAACGCCGATGCCTTTTTGCCAGGCCGTCTTGCCACGCTTCTGCCGCCCGGCACCTACGCTTTTGCCAACGCTCCCCACGATACCGGGCTTGCGGCTCTGGCGTGGTTGCTCGGTTCCTACCGCTTCACCCGGTATAGACCGGATACGAGCGAACAGGTCCTGCTTTGCGCTCCCGGGGGCGTCGATGCCGCTGCGCTCGAGCGTGAGGCCGCAGCCACCTGCCGGACGCGCGACCTCATCAACACGCCCGCCAATGACATGACGCCCGCCGCGCTGGCCCAGGCTGCACGAAATCTGGCGTCAACCCATGGTGCCGATATCAAGGTCATCACGGGCGATGAATTGCTGGCGCAAAACCTGCCGCTGATTCACGCCGTCGGTCGCGCCGCGCACCAGCCGCCGCGCCTCGTCGATGTGACCTGGGGCCGCGTCGATGCCCCGAAAGTGACACTTGTCGGCAAGGGCGTGTGTTTTGACACCGGCGGGCTGAATATCAAGCCGGATGCCGGCATGCTGCTGATGAAAAAAGACATGGGCGGAGCCGCTGCGGCGCTGGCCGCCGCCAGCCTGATCATGGGGCAGGGCAACGATGTGCGCCTGCGCCTGCTGCTGCCCATCGTCGAAAACGCCATTTCCGGCCCTTCCTTTCGGCCCGGCGATATTTACCCCAGCCGCAAGGGCCTCAGCGTCGAAATCGGCAATACCGACGCCGAGGGCCGTCTCATCCTTGCCGATGCCCTGGCCCTTGCTGACGAGGAGGCCCCCGACCTTCTGATCGATTTTGCCACCCTGACCGGCGCGGCGCGCGTCGCCCTCGGCCCGGATCTGCCCCCCTTTTACACCCATGATGAGGCTTTGGCCGCCGAGATTGCCGAAACCGGGGCAGCAATCCAGGATCCGGTCTGGCGACTGCCGCTCTGGCACCCCTATGATCGCCTGCTGGAGGGCAAGATTTCCGATCTCAACAATGTCACTTCCGGCGGCTTTGCAGGTTCGATCACCGCAGCCCTGTTTCTCAACCGCTTTGTCGAAAAATGCCGTGCCTATGCGCATTTCGATATTTATGGCTGGACTCCGGCCGCCCGGCCCGGACGCCCTGAGGGCGGCGAATGCCAGGCCGCACGCCTCGTCGCCCATGTGGTCGCCCGACGCTTTGGGGCGACTGGTGCAAAATCGTTAAGTTAATTCGGATACGAAACGATTTGCATCTCTGGCGCAAGGATCCGAGGCTTGGCGGTTTTTTCGCATGCGCAAAGCTTGCGGCTGGTGCATGGGCTGACCATGCGCCTCGTCGCCGACATGCACCTTGGCAAAACCGATGATTTCACGCTCCGCCAGCTGGCCCTGTTGCTCACCATTTATCGCGAGACCCCGCCGCACACGGTGCGTGGCCTTGCTGCGAAGCTCAATGTCACCAAGCCGGTCATCACTCGCGCCCTCGATGCCATGGGCAGGGTCGAACTGGTGGCGCGCCGCCGCGATCTCGCCGACAAGCGCAATGTCATCATCCAGCGAACCGTCAAGGGTGCCTTGTTTGTCGAGCGGCTGGGTGATGAAATGACCAGATTGGCAGCAGAACTCGATGACCAGACCTGATCCACGCCTGACCCCGGCCCGCGCTGATCTTGCTGCCGCGCATCTGCGGGGCAGGGTCGAGGCGGCGCGCTATGTCGTCGGTGACGCGGCATGCGTGATCGCGGAAGCGCTGGACTTGCGCCAGGGCCCCGGCCCCGACAAGGGCTTGCTCACCCAGGCGCTTTATGGCGAGCGCCTCGTGGTCTATGAGGACGAGGAGGGCTGGGCCTATGTCCAGCTCGACGGCGATGGTTATGTCGGCTATCTGCCCGCGGCCGGGCTGCTGCCGCAGCGCGCCGCACCCACCCATAAATTATGCGTGCCGCGCAGCTTTGTTTATCCCGGCGCCAGCATCAAGCATCCGGTGATGCAGGCCTTGCCCCTCGGCGCAACCGTGGCCGTGCACAGTTTTACCGGTGAATTTGCGCGTCTCCAGGAGGGCGGCTTTGTCTATGCGCGCCACCTTGTGGCGCTGGAAGCCGTGGCGGCGGACTGGGTAGCGGTCGCGGAAGCCTTCCTCAACGCGCCCTATCTGTGGGGCGGCAAGACCTGGTGCGGCATTGACTGTTCCGGCCTCGTGCAGGTGGCCCTGCAGGCGGGCGGCATTTCTGCCCCGCGTGACAGCGACATGCTGCAGGCCTTTGCCGGCGAGGATGTCAGCGCTCTTGCCCGAACTCGCGGCGATCTGGTGTTCTGGCGCGGCCATGTCGGCATCATGCGTGATGCCGAGACGCTGCTGCATGCCAATGGATATTTTATGCAGGTGACCAGCGAGCCTTTGGCGCAGGCCACGGCCCGCATCGAGGCCACCGGCGGCGGCAATGTCACCGGCCTGCGCCGCATTGCTCCGGCCCGGGCCCGCTGACCCCCCGCGACCATCGGCGCGCACCGGCCTCGCGACCGGGCCTGCTGCACCCCCGGGTTGAGCAGGGACGATTTGCGCGGCAGAACCGCGCAAGCCACAATGCCGCGCCCTTATATTAGCTTTTCCTGTTGACGGCGCCCGGGCGCGCGCCTAACTCAGGAGTTTCAGCACTTCCGGCTTCCAATACCAAACGAAAGTGCTAGAGAAAGGACGCTGCGTCACGGAGCGCCGCGCCTCTTGTTGCAGGTTGTCGCCATGCTGGATTTTGCCGCCCTTTCTGCCACGCCGCTCGCGCGCGATCCCTATGAGCACGTCGTAGTGCCGGGTTTCGTGCCGGAAGCGGAATTGCCCGGCATTGCCGCCGATTTTCCGACGCTGCCCGGTCCGGGATCGCACCCGCCGAGCGAGCTTGCGATCCGTGGCCGCTTCAAGGCGATGATCGACGATCTCCTGAGCCCGCAATTTGAAAAACTGATCGAGCAGAAATTCGAAATCGACCTTTCCGGCCGCCCGACCATGTATACCGTGCGTGGCTTCACCCGCGACAAGGATGGCGGCATCCACACCGACAGCGACACCAAGCTGATCACCCTGCTGCTTTACCTCAACGAGAGCTGGGAGCGCGATGTTGGTCGCCTGCGCCTGCTGCGCGATGGTCATGACCTCGAAAATTATGCGGTAGAAGTCCCGCCCTTCGGCGGCACGCTGCTGGCATTCAAGCGGTCGGATCATTCCTGGCACGGCCACAAGCCGTTTTCCGGCCCGCGCCGCGCCCTGCAGCTCAACTGGGTCACCAGCCAGGCCGTTGCCGATTACGAAATGCGCCGTCACCAGATGGCGACAAAAGTGAAGAAAGTAAAAGCATTTTTCGCGCGATCCGAGGCTTGAACCAGCCCGCTGCGAGAAAAGTCTGCGAGGGGGAAACAGCGGTTGCAGGCTGCAACCGTGCCGGGACATTGTTTTAACCAATCTGATGTGACTTTCTGCGTAAAGCGCATGGATCGGTCAAAATCCCGCTGTGGCATGTGGGTGCCATGGCGTAACGCATTGTTGGGTTGATGCCATGCGGATGAGTCTACCGCGCGTTCTGCCATTTCCGGCCCTGACGCTGGGATCGCGGCTTCGCGCCCCCGAGCGCCTCCGCGCCTTCATACGCGGGCGCGAACTGGGTTTTTTCAGTCTCGCCCTGGCCAGCGGCGTGGTTGTGGGCCTTGCCGTCGCCGGGATTTCCGGGGCGACACAATGGCTGCACCAGCACCTGTTTGATCTGGCCCCGGGCCAGAAGCTTAGCGCCTATATTGGCGCTCCGACCTTGATCATGCTGGTGGCCCCGGCGCTGGGTGCCGTGCTGCTCGGCCTGTTCAACCGGGCGATCAAGCCCTGGGCGAGCCGCTCGCCCTCCGATCCGATCGAGGCCAATGCCCTGCACGGCGGGCGCCTGTCGGTCAGGGATACCCTGACCGTCGTCGGCCAGAATATCATTTCCAATGGCTTTGGCGCCTCCATCGGAGTCGAGGCCGGCTATTCGCAGGCCGGTGCCGGCATTGCCTCCTGGCTCGGCAGGATGCTGATGCTGCGCCGCTCGGATTTGCGCACGCTGGTCGGCTGTGGTGCTGGCGCGGCCATCGGTGCCGCCTTCAACGCACCGCTCGCCGGAGCCTTCTATGGCATCGAGCTGATCATCGGCTCCTATTCGCTGAGCTCGCTGCTGCCGGTCATCGCTTCCTCCTATGTCGCCACCGCCATTGCCGGCAAGCTGCTTGGGAGCCTGCCGCTGATCGCGGTCGGCCAGCCGGGATTGCATATTGACGGCACCTATCCGATGGCCCTGTTGCTCGGCCTGTTGGCCGGCGGCCTCGGCATTCTGGTGATGCAGACCGTCACCACCATCGAGCAAATGACCGCCCGCAGCAAAATCCCCGGGCCGGTGCGTCCGGTGATCGGCGGCCTGTTCGTGGGCGTCGCCGCGGTGTTGTCGCCGCAGGTCCTGTCGGCAGGCCATGGCGCCATGCACCTCGTCATTGGCGATCAAACCGGCGGCCTGCATCTTTCGGGCGTGCTGCTGCTGAAAATATTGGCGGCGGCCGTGTCCATTGGCACTGGCTTTCGCGGCGGTCTGTTCTTTGCCTCGCTGTTCATGGGCACGCTGCTCGGCAAGGTCTTCGCCATGGCCATGCTGGCGCTGTTTCCCAACCTGCATGTGTCGCTGGCGCTCTATGCCATTGTCGGCATGAGTTCGGTCGCGGTCTCGGTCATTGGCGGACCGATGACCATGACCTTCCTCGCCCTGGAAATGACCGGCAATTTCCAGATCACCGGCCTGGTGGTCACTGGCGTCATGGCCTCGGCCATGCTCTCGCGGCAGGTGTTCGGCTATTCTTTCGCCACCTGGCGTTTTCACCTGCGCGGCGAGAATATCCGCAGCGCCCATGATGTCGGCCTGATCCGCGATCTCACCGTCAAAAAGCTGATGCGCGCCGGGGTGAAATCCGTGCATCACGATTTGCCGCTGGCTGAATTTCGTGCCGAGCATCCTCCAGGGTCCGCCCAGCGCTTTGTGGTGATCGACAATGATGATCGCTATGTCGGGCTGATCCTGGTCAGCGAGGCCCATGCGGTGGCGCTTGAGCAGCACCCGGGCATTCTGGTCGGCGATGTCATGCGCTATCGCAACGAATTCCTGCTGCCGGAAATGAACGCCAAACAGGCGGTGCAATCCTTCGACAAGTTCGAGGCGGAAGAGCTGGCCGTGCTCGACACCGGCGCCTCGCGCCGGGTCGTCGGTGTGCTCACCGAAGCCCATACCCTGCGCCGCTATTCCGAGGAGCTCGACCGCATCCGCCGCGAGGCCCAAGGCGAGCGCTGAGCCTCACTCCGGCATGCCGTGACACCCGCATGCCCTGAAAGTTCGTGTAGGGCATGAGGCGCGTTTCTGCCCGCGTCATCAGCTTCCAGTTTAACCGCAACCAGCCCCTCAGGCAAAAACTGGATCGAGCTTGCCGGCCGCATAGCGCTTGGCCATTTCCGCGGTCGAGGCAATGCGGCCAATCTTGTCAGCCTGGCCGGCGGTGCCGAATTCCTCAAGGCGCTGCTGGCACAGCTTCGTCATCGCCTCCATCGCCGGCTTGAGATATTTGCGCGGATCAAACTCGCCGGGGTTCTGCGACAAGATCCGGCGGATCTGCCCGGTCATTGCCATGCGATTGTCTGTGTCAATGTTGATCTTGCGTACGCCATGCTTGATGCCGCGCTGGATTTCCGCCACCGGCACGCCCCATGTCTGCGGCATTTTCCCGCCGAATTCATTGATGATATCCTGCAAATCCTGAGGCACCGAGGACGAGCCGTGCATCACCAGATGCATATTCGGCAATTTGCGGTGAATATCCTCAATCACATTCATCGCCAGGATCGCACCATCCGGCTTGCGGGTGAATTTATAGGCGCCATGCGAGGTGCCCATGGCAATGGCCAGCGCATCGACCTTGGTGGCCTTGACGAATTTTACCGCCTCGTCGGGGTTGGTGAGCAACTGGTCATGGCTGAGCTTGCCCTCGGCACCATGCCCGTCTTCCTTGTCGCCCATGCCGGTTTCGAGCGAACCCAGCACTCCGAGCTCGCCCTCGACCGAGACGCCGGCCCAATGCGCCATATCCACCACCGAGCGGGTGACGCGGGTATTATAGTCATAATCGGCCGGGGTTTTGCCATCGGCCTTGAGCGAGCCATCCATCATCACTGAGGTGAAGTTCGACTGGATCGCCGTCATGCAGGTCGCTTCATTATTGCCATGGTCGAGATGCACGCAGATCGGGATATGGGGGTAGATTTCGACCACTGCATCCATCATCCGCGTCAGCATGATGTCATTGGCATAGGAGCGCGCACCGCGGCTCGCCTGCATGATCACCGGCGCATTGACCTTGTTGGCTGCCTCCATGATCGCCAGCGCCTGCTCCATATTGTTGATGTTGAAAGCCGGCACGCCATAAGAATGTTCGGCAGCGTGATCGAGCAATTGGCGAAGCGTGATGCGGGCCATGTTATCCCTCCAGGTGGCGCAGATGCTTTTTATCCATGTTCATGACACAGCCGCAACGGCGCCGCAATTGCCACCAGGGATGAGTTCGCCGTTTGCCGTTCTGGCGGATGGCCGTCATGCCTGACGAGATAGAAAAATTCTCTCCCTTTCAGCCTGCGGCACCATTGCCAGCGCGGCACTAGCCGGCATAGGCTGGGGCACAATGGCCGACATGCTGATGGAGCGGGAGCAGCATGGGTGCATGTGCCTCCTCATTTTCTGTCCCGACGAAAGCCAGCGCCATGTCACATCTGGGTCTCGATGCTGCCGAAACCATCGTCAATGCCGCCCTTGCCGCTGGCAGGGCCGGGAAAATGGCACCCCTGACCGTGGTCGTGCTCGATGCTGGCGGTCATGTCGTGGTGATCAAGCGCGAGGACAAATCCGGCATAGGCCGGGTCGATATTGCCACCGGCAAGGCCTGGGGCGCGCTTGGCATGGGCGTTGGCAGCCGCAGCCTTGCTGCCCGCGCCACGAAAACCCCGCAGTTCATCAACAGCCTCGCGGTCGCCTTCGCAGGTCGCATGATGCCAGCCCCCGGCGGCGTGCTGGTGCGCGATGGCAAGGGCGACATCATCGGCGCGGTCGGCATTTCCGGCGACCTTTCCGACAGAGACGAATTTTGCGCCATCAAGGGCATAGAGGCTGCCGGGCTCAGTGCCGATCCGGGCACCGATTCTTGAGGGCCCGGCGCCGCAGGCCTCAGCGTTTCAACGCTTCCACCCCCGGCAGGGCCTTGCCTTCGAGCCATTCGAGGAAAGCGCCGCCCGCCGTCGAGACATAGGAAAAATCACCTGCTACCCCGGCATGGTTCAGCGCCGCCACCGTATCGCCGCCACCGGCAACGCTGGTGAGCTGTCCTGCCCTGGTCAAGGCCGCCGCCTCGCGCGCCACGGCAACCGTGCCGTGGTCGAAGGGCGCCATTTCAAAGGCGCCGAACGGCCCGTTCCACACCAGCGTATGCGCCTTGCGCAGCTTTTCCACCACATGCGCGACGCTGGCCGCACCAATGTCGAGCATCATTTCGTCGGCGCCGATGGACTCCACCGAGGCGGTGCGATGCGGCGCCTGCGCCTTGAACTCCCGGGCGAGCACGCCATCAACCGGCAGCACGATCTCGCAGCCGGCCGCCTTGGCCTTGGCGAGAATATCGCGTGCGGTTCCGGCAAGCTCATGCTCGCACAGGCTTTTGCCGGTGTCCTTGCCCTGCGCCGCCAGAAACGTATTGGCCATGCCGCCGCCGATGATCAGCATATCGACCTTGGTTACCAGATTGCCGAGAAGATCGAGCTTTGAGGAGACCTTGGCACCGCCCACCACCGCCGCCACCGGCTTTTGCGGGTGCTCCAGCGCCCGTCCCAGCGCCACCAGCTCCGCCTGCATCGTCAAGCCGGCATAGGCGGGCAGGGCCCGCGCCAGCCCTTCCGTCGAGGCATGGGCGCGGTGCGCCGCCGAGAAGGCATCATTGACGTAAACGTCGCCGAGCTTCGCCATTTCGGCAACAAGGGCGGGATCGTTCTTTTCCTCGCCCTTGTGAAAGCGGGTATTTTCCAGCAGCAGGTAATCGCCGCCCTTCATGGCCGCGATCGCCCGGGCCGCCACATCGCCGATGCAATCTTCGGCAAAGCCGACCAGCGCCCCCAGTTGCGCCGCCACGGCAGCGGCCACCGGGCGCAGCGAATTGGCTGCGTCCGGCCCGCCCTTGGGGCGCCCGAAATGCGCCAGCATGATCACCTTGCCGCCGCGCTGCGCCAGCATGCGCAACGTCGGCAGGATGCGCTCGATGCGCGTCATATCCGTGACCTTTCCGCCTTCCATGGGCACGTTGAGATCAACCCGCACCAGCACGCGCTTGCCGGCAACATCGGCCTCATCGAGGGTCTTGAAAGACGTCATATGGTCACCCCATCATCAGAAGCTTCGTCTCAGCCTGCCTTGTGCATCGCTACGGCGGTGTCATTCATGCGGTTCGAGAAGCCCCATTCGTTGTCATACCATGAGAGGATGCGCACGAAAGTGCCATCGATCACCGTGGTCTGGTCGAGATGGAAGATCGAGGAATGCGGGTCATGGTTGAAATCCGTCGAGACATTCGGCTGGTCGGTGAAGCTGAGAATGTTCTTCAGCGGGCCGACAGCCGCCGCCTTGATGGCATTGTTGATTTCCTCAACCGTGGTGGCGCGCTTGGCCACGAACTTGAAATCCACCACTGAGACATTGGGGGTCGGCACGCGGATCGACGAGCCCGAGAGCTTGCCCTTCAGTTCGGGTAGCACCAGCCCCACCGCCTTGGCAGCGCCCGTGGTCGTGGGGATCATCGACAGCGCCGCAGCGCGGGCCCGGTAAAGATCCTTGTGCATGGTGTCGAGCGTCGGCTGGTCGCCGGTATAAGAATGGATCGTGGTCATGAAACCATGATCGACCCCAATGGCATTGTGCAGCACATGCACCACCGGCGACAGGCAATTGGTGGTGCAGGAAGCATTCGACACCACCACATGATCCTTGGTCAGCTTGTCGTGATTGACGCCATAGACCACGGTGAGATCTGCGCCATCGCCGGGAGCCGAAATCAGCACCTTCTTCGCCCCTGCCGCCAGATGCGCGGCCGCCTTGTCGCGTGCCGTGAAAATGCCGGTGCACTCGAAGGCAATATCGACGCCCAGCGCCTTGTGCGGCAGCGTCGAAGGATCCTTGATCGCCGTCACCTTGATCGGCCCGCGGCCGGCGTCGATGGTGTCGCCCGCCACCGTCACCTTGTGGGGAAAGCGGCCATGCACGGAATCAAAGCGCAGCAGATGCGCGTTGGTTTCCACCGGGCCGAGATCATTGATCGCCACCACCTCGATATCGGTGCGCCCTGATTCGATGATGGCGCGCAGGACGTTGCGGCCGATGCGGCCAAACCCGTTGATAGCAACCCGAACAGTCATGTTGGTCTCCACGTTGTGACGAAAGTACTAGCGCAGGATTCTGCGCATCGCAAAAATCCGGATCAAAAGCCAGCGTTACTTGTTGGCGAGCTGCAATTCCGCCAGCGCCACAACGGCATCGGGCGTGATGCCGAAATGCGCATAAAGCGCCTTGTAGGGGCCGCTGGCACCAAAACCATGCATGCCGACAAACCCGCCCTGCGCGCCGATAATCTCGTCCCAGCCCTGGCGGATCGCCGCTTCCACGGCGATCTTGACCGGCGCTGAGCCGATGACCCCAAGCCGATAGGCCTTGGATTGCTTCTCGAAGAGGTCAAGACTCGGCACCGATACGACACGCGCCTGGATGCCCTTGGCAGCCAGCAGCTTTTGCGCCTCGACGGCAATCGCCACTTCCGAGCCGGAGGCAAACAGCGACACCTGCGCCTTGCCTTCGGCCGGGCGCAGTTCATAGGCGCCCTTCGCACAAAGGTTGGCCTCGGCATATTCATGCCGCAGGGCAGGCAGGTTCTGCCGGGTCAGTGCCAGAATGCTGGGGTTTTTGCGGTGTTCCAGCGCCAATTGCCAGCATTCCAGCGTCTCGGTGGCATCGGCCGGGCGCATCACCACCATATTGGGGATCGCCCGCAACGACGCCAGATGTTCAACTGGCTGGTGGGTCGGGCCATCCTCGCCAAGGCCGATGGAATCATGGGTAAAGAGCTGGATCGACCCGAGATCCATCAGCGCCGACAACCGCAGCGACGGGCGGCAATAATCGGCAAAGGCCATGAATGTCGCGCCCGAGGCAATGAGGCCGCCGTGCAGGTTCATGCCATTGACCGCCGCCGCCATGCCATGCTCGCGAATGCCCCAATGCACGAACCGGCCCTTGTAATTCCCCGGCGAAATCGCCGGTGTCGCCGCCACCAGATTATTGGTCGAGCCGGTCAGATCCGCCGAGCCGACAATCAATTCCGGCACGGCCGGGGCCAGCACCTTGAGCGCCGCCTCGGAGGCCTTGCGCGTGGCAATATCGCCGCGCTCACCGGCAAGGCGGCGCTTTTCTGCCGCGATGCTGGCGGCAAAGGTCGCTGGCATCTCGCCCTTCAGCCGCCGCTCGAATTCGAGCCGCTTTGCCGGGTCCATGGCGGCGAGCCTGAGCTTCCAGTCCTTTTCGAGGCGCTTGCCGCGCGCCCCGGTGCGCCGCCAGGCGGCAGCGATGAATTCAGGGACTTCAAACGGCGGGTAGGGCCAGCCGAGCGCCGCCCGCGCCCCGGCAATTTCCTCCGCCCCGAGCGCCTCGCCATGCGCCTTGCTGGTGCCGGCCCGCTTGGGCGCGCCATAACCAATGATGGTCTTGCAGGCGATCAGTGTCGGGCGATCCGAGGCCTGCGCCTTTTTGAGGGCGCGCAAGATCGCTTTTTCATTATGGCCGTCGATGTGGAAGGCGTTCCAGCCGCAGGCCTTGAAGCGCATCACCTGATCGACTGAATCGGCCACCGACAGCGGCCCGTCGATGGAAATATTATTATTGTCCCACAGCACGATCAACTTGTTGAGCCTGAGGTGCCCGGCAATGGCGATAGCCTCCTGCGAGACGCCTTCCATCAGGTCGCCGTCGGAGGCCAGCACATAGGTATGGTGATCGACGATATCGCCGAATTCGGCATTGAGCATCCGCTCGGCCAGCGCCATGCCGACCGAGGTGGCAATGCCTTGCCCGAGCGGCCCGGTGGTCATTTCCACGCCGGGCGTATGGTGCACTTCCGGATGCCCCGGCGTCAGCGAGCCGAGCTGCCGGAAATTCTGCAATTGCGCCATGGTCATCGACTTGTAGCCGGTGAGATGCAGCAGCGCATACATGAGCATCGAGCCATGCCCGGCCGACAGCACGAAACGGTCGCGATCCGGCCAGTGCGGGTCTGCCGGGTTGAATTTCAGCACCTTTCCAAACAGCACGGTCGCGACATCGGCCGCGCCCATCGGCAGGCCCGGATGCCCGGATTTGGCTTTCTCGACACTGTCCATTGCCAGGGCGCGGATGGCATTGGCCATGTCATTGTGGCTGGCACGCCGGGTTGCGGCGGCAGTCTCGTGCTGATCCATGAAATCCCCCTTGTTGAGATTTTTAGCGTCCCTCACCTCCGGATTATAGGAATTACTCCAGACTGGGAAGGGCGGCGCACTGACGCAGCCAAAGTCTAATACGGCAGAATCATTTCGTCCTGCCTGATTGACAAAATCTCCCGCACCAAGCTCTATTTGCCATTGTGACATGGAATTGTGTTTGAAGCTCATGGCTCTGCCTACTGCCCTCCAAAGCCTGTTCGCGCGGGTCAATGCGGCCCTCGACCAGCTCGAAGCTGCGGTTGAACGCCGGGTCAGCAGTGATGCGGCACATGCCAATCTCGATGAGGAACTGGCCATCCTGCAGGATGATCGCGCCAGGCTGGCGGTCGACCTTGACAGCGCGCTGGCACGTAGCCGACAATTATCTGAAACAAATGAGGAAGTTGCCGCCAGGCTGCGGCTCCTCGGGTCATCTGTGCGTGGCGTTATTGAGAGTATCGCGTCTTCAAGTCCCGTTGGTGGAGGAGAGTAACGTGCCACAAGTGACAGTGACGATTGCCGGCAAGGTCTATCGCATGGCCTGCGGCGACGGTGAGGAACGCCACCTCGAAAGCCTGGCGAAGCTGGTTGATGCGAAAATCACTGATATCCACAGCTCATTTGGCGAAATCGGCGATCAGCGCATTATTGTCATGGCATCGTTGATGTTTGCTGATGAACTAGCCGACGCGCGGCGGCGCATCGCCGAACTGGAAGTCGATCTCGTCAACCAGCGGCATCTGTCGGCCGGTGCGCATGTGCTGGGCGATGCCCTCGCCCGCGACATTGGCGAGGAATTGTCGGGTGTCGCCGGGCGGATCGAGGCGATCACGCACCGCATGAATGGCACCCGCAACTGACAAGGCGCCAGAATTGCTGGGCCGGCAGGTGCGGCCAGCGGAATTTCTGCTAGACTTTAGTCGCGCTAACCCGCAAGGACGGGCGACGCGATGGAAGTGTGGAAATGACTCAGATGAATCTTGCTGATGCCGTAGACAAGGACCTGCCCCTACGCGAGGATATTCGCCTGCTCGGGCGCCTGCTGGGGGACACGATCCGCGAGCAGGAGGGCGAGCATGTCTATGATCTCGTCGAGCGCATCCGCCAGCAGTCGATCACCTTCCATCGCCATGGCGAGACCGATGTGGCGCGGCGCGCGCTGGAAGGGCTGATGAACAGCCTGTCACCGGTCGAGACCACACAAATCGTCCGCGCTTTTAGCTATTTCTCGCATCTCGCCAATATTGCCGAAGATCTCCACCACATCCGCCGCACCCGCGCCCATGCCATGGTCGGCTCGCAGCCGCGACGCGGCACCATGGCAAGCTCGCTGGCCCGCGCCAGCGAGGCCGGCATCAAGCCCGCCGCCATAACCGATTTTTTTGCAACGGCGCTGATCAGCCCGGTCTTGACCGCCCATCCCACTGAAGTGCGGCGCAAAAGCACCATCGACCGTGAAAATGCCATTGCCGCGCTGCTGACGCGTCGCGATTCCGGGCTGCTCACGCCCGAGGAGCACGATGATACGGAAATCGCCCTGCGCCGCGAAATCCTCACCCTTTGGCAGACCAGCCTGCTGCGCCAGAACCGCCTCAGCGTGCTCGATGAGGTCGCCAACGGCCTTTCCTATTACGATTATACGTTTTTGCGCGAATTGCCCCGGCTTTACGGTGCGCTTGAGGATCAGGTGGCCAGGGCCACCCCCGGCACCAATGCGCCGTTGCCGAGTTTCCTCGTCACCGGCAGCTGGATCGGCGGCGACCGCGACGGCAACCCCTTCGTCACCGCCGATGTCGTGTCCCGCACCATGCGCATGCAGTCGGCGCGCGCCATAGGTTTCTATCTCGAAGAGGTGCATCTGCTCGGCAGCGAATTATCGCTCGGCACGCGCGTCGTCGTCGTCTCGGCCGAGCTGGATGCGCTGGCGCAGGCCTCGCCCGATACCTCGCCGCACCGCGCGGACGAGCCCTATCGCCGCGCTCTGGCCGGCATTTATGCGCGGCTTGCCGCCACCACGCAGGCGCTGAAACTTGCCGTGGCCCTGTCGCACCCGCCGGTAGGCCCGGCGACGCCCTATGACAATCCCGGACAGTTGCGGCATGATCTCGACATCATCGACCAGTCGCTGTGCGGCCATGGCAGCGCCATTCTCGCACGCGGCCGCCTGCGCGCCCTGCGCCGCGCCGTGGAAGTTTTCGGCTTTCATCTGGCACGGCTCGACCTGCGCCAGAATTCCGATGTGCACGAGCGCGTGGTCGCCAACCTGCTCGAAGTCGCTGCCCCCGGCACCGCCTATCTGACCCTCGCCGAGCCGCAGCGCACCGCCGTGCTCATCGACGAATTGCAGATGCGCCGGCCGCTGGTGTCCCCCTTCGCCAGCTATGATCCGGAAACCAGCGACGAAATGGCGATTTTTCGCGAAGCTGCGCGTGGCAAGGCGCTTTATGGCGAGGCTTCGATTGAAAATTGCATCATCTCCAAGGCCGACAGCGTTTCCGATCTGCTCGAATGTGCCTTGCTGCTGAAAGAGGCCGGGCTCATCGCCCCCGATGGCTCAGCCCGCATTCGCGTCGTGCCCTTGTTCGAGACCATCGCCGATTTGCGCAATGCCCCGGCCATTATGGAGGCTGCTTTCAGCCTGCCGGTTTTCATGCGGCTGGTGCGCGCCATGGGCAATGTCCAGGAAATCATGCTTGGCTATTCCGACAGCAATAAGGATGGCGGCTTCGTCACCTCGGGCTGGGAGCTCTACAAGGCCGAGATCGAGCTGGTGAAAGTATTTCACCGCCATGGTGTCGGCATTAGGCTGTTCCACGGGCGCGGCGGTTCGGTCGGGCGCGGCGGTGGCCCCAGCTATGAGGCCATTCTTGCGCAGCCGGGCGGTGCCGTGAGGGGCCAGATCCGCGTGACCGAGCAAGGCGAAATCATCGCCTCGAAATATCTCAATGCCGAGGTCGGCCGCCGCAACCTTGAGGTGCTTGCTGCCGCGACGCTGGAGGCGAGCCTGCTCAATCCCGACGAGGCGGCGCCCGATCCGGCCTATCTCGCCGCCATGGAGGAGATTTCGCAACTGGCCTTCAAGGCCTATCGCGGCCTCGTCTACGAGACGCCGGGTTTTGAAAACTATTTCTGGTCGGCGACCGTCATTGCCGAAATCGCCACCCTCAACATCGGTTCACGCCCGGCCTCGCGCAAGAAAAACCGCGCCATCGAGGATTTGCGCGCCATTCCCTGGGTGTTTTCCTGGGCACAATGCCGCCTGATGCTGCCGGGCTGGTATGGCTTCGGCTCGGCCATCAAGGCCTATCGCGCCGCCCATCCCGGCAGCGCAGATGCCACCTTGCGGGCTATGGCGCGCGACTGGCCATTCTTCCAGACGACCCTCTCCAACATGGACATGGTGCTGGCGAAAAGCTCGATTGCCATCGCCTCGCGCTATGCTGATCTGGTCGCTGACGAAGCGCTGCGCACCCGCATTTTCAGCCGTCTGCAGCAAGAATGGTCGGACAGCATCGAGGCCCTCAACGCCATTCTCGGCCAGGAGCAGTTGCTGGCTCAAAACCCGCTGCTCGCCCGCTCGATCCGCAATCGCTTTCCTTATCTTGATCCGCTGAACCATGTGCAGATCGAGCTGATGCGCAAGATGCGCGATGCCCGCGCCGACGACCGCGCCCTGCGCTCGATTCAAATCACCATCAACGGCATTTCCGCGGGGCTGCGCAACAGCGGCTGAAGGAAAGAGCGGCGGGCAGTGCCACGCCGCCGTATCACTGTTGATTTCCGCGAGGAACTGACCCGGGATTTTCAGTGAGAAGTGACCCACCTGGGATTTATGGATTCAGGCTCGTGCCTGGGTCAAGTTCTGGCTTTCTCCTTTCGTCCTTTTGAGGCTTCGGCGCTGGCCTTGAAGCGGAAGCTATCATTGCCGGTTTCGATGATGTGGCAGTGATGAGTCAGGCGATCGAGCAGTGCGGTCGTCATCTTGGCGTCGCCGAATACGCCTGCCCATTCGCTGAAGGAGAGGTTCGTAGTGATGGCGACGCTGGCCCGCTCATACAGTTTGCTCAGCAGGTGGAAGAGCAAGGCGCCGCCGGACGGGCTGAACGGCAGATAGCCGAGTTCATCGAGGATCACGAGATCGAACCGCGCTAGACGGTCTGCGATCTGGCCTGATTTGCCCTGGGCCTTTTCCTGTTCCAACGCGTTGACCAGTTCGACGGTCGAGAAGAACCGGACTTTCTTGCGATGATGCTCGACGGCATGGACGCCGAGCGCGGTGGCGATATGGGTTTTGCCGGTTCCAGGCCCGCCGACCAGAACGACATTGTCGGCCTGGTCGATGAACTCGCAGCGGTGCAGTTGCCGAACAAGGGCTTCGTTGACCTCGCTGGCGGCGAAGTCGAAGCCGGTCAGGTCCTTGTAGGCGGGAAAGCGCGCCGCCTTGATCTGATAGGCGATGGAGCGGACCTCGCGTTCGGCGGTTTCCGCCTTGAGCAATTGCGAGAGCATGGGAATGGCCGCGTCAAAAGCCGGCGAGCCCTGTTCCAGGAGATCGCTGACAGCCTGCGCCATGCCGAACATTTTCAGGCTGCGCAACATGATGACAATGGCGGCGCTGGCGGGATCATGACGCATGACGGCTCTCCTGCACAGCGTCCCGCAAGGCGTCATAGCGCTCAACATCGGCGCGTGGCTCACGGTTCAAGGATAGAGCCTGCGGCGCCTCGACAGGAGCCGGTGCTGGAGGTTTTCCATCGACTAACCTGTGCAGCAGGTTGAGGATATGCGTCTTGGTCGGCGCGCCGGCGGCCAGGGCCAGTTCGACGGCGCAGAGCACGGCCTGCTCGTCGTGGTGCAGGACCAGGGCGAGGATCTCCACCATTTCCCGGTCGCCGCCGGGATGTTTGAGGAGATGCTGTTGCAGGCGTTTGAAGGCGTCCGGCAGTTCGAGGAACGGCGCGCCATTGCGCAGGGCTCCAGGCTTGCGCTGCACGACCGCCAGATAATGCCGCCAATCATAGACTGTCTGGCCATGGCCTCGGTGCGAACGTTCAATAATCCGCCGATGCTCGCAAAGAACCTGACCCTCCGCGACAATGACGATGCGATCGGGATAAACGCGCAGGCTCACCGGGCGATTGGCGAAGGAGGCGGGCACGCTGTAGCGGGTGCGCTCCAGATGGACGAGGCAAGTCGGCGACACCCGCTTGCTGTATTCGACGAAGCCGTCGAAGGGCCGGGAAACAGGCATCAGGGCCGACGTCTCGCTTGCCCAGGCTTCGGCAATCGTTCCGGGCTGGCTTCCATGCGGAATCTCATGCCACAACGCCTGGCAGCGCTGCTCCAGCCAATCGTTCAGCGCCTCCAGCGTCGGGAAGCTCGGCGTGGGTTGCCAAAGCCTGTGGCGCGCGTCCTGGACGTTCTTTTCGACCTGGCCCTTTTCCTAGCCAGAGGCCGGATTGCAGAACTCGGCGTCGAACAGATAGTGGCTGGCCATGGCGAGGAAGCGGGCGTTGACCTGACGCGCCTTGCCGATCAGGACGCGATCGACCGCCGTTTTCATATTGTCGTAGATCCCGCGACGCGGCACGCCGCCAAACACCCGGAACGCCTGCGCATGGGCGTCAAACAGCATCTCGTGGGTTTGCAGGAGATAGGCGCGAACGAGAAAGGCGCGGCTGTAGGACAACTTGATATGGGCGGCTTGCAGCTTGACTCGTTCGCCGCCGATGATCGCAAAATCCTCGCTCCAATCGAACTGGAACGCCTCGCCCGGCTGAAAGGCGAGAGGCACGAAGGCCCCCCGTCCGACTGTCTGCTGTTCGCGATGGCGGTCTTCTCTCCATTCTCGGGCGAAGGCGGCGACGCGGCCATAAGAGCCGTCAAAGCCCAGTGCGACGAGATCGGCGTGCAACTGCTTCAACGTGCGCTTCTGCTTGCGCGGCCTGCTTGCCTCGGTCTTCAGCCAGGCTGACAATTTGTCTGCGAAGGCGTCCAGCTTGCTCGGCCGGTCCGGAACCTTGAACTTCGGGTCGACGACGTCCGATCGCAGATATTTGCGGATCGTGTTCCGCGACAATCCGGTTCGTCGCGCAATCTCACGGATCGAAAATTGGTCGCGGAAATGCCAGCGACGGATAACGCTCAACAAAGCCATGTCTATCACTCCGTTGCCCCCCGCTGAAAACAGCAAGGGTGGGGTCAAAACATGGGTCAAATCTCAACGGAAATTCCCGGCCTAAACGGGTCAGTTCTCAGTGGAACTCAACAGTATCACCTCAGCGCGGCAGGTCGCTGGCACCCATCAGATGCATATCGACCGCCTGTGCCGCCTGGCGACCCTCGCGGATCGCCCAGACCACCAGCGATTGCCCGCGCCGCATGTCACCGCAGGTAAAGAAATTGCCGACCGAGGCCTTGTAGGTCTTTGTGTCGGCCGCAACATTGCCGCGCCCGTCAAGCTTGACGCCGAGCGCCTCGATCATGCCCTCATGCACCGGCGACACGAAACCCATGGCGAGCAGCACCAGATCGGCCCTGATCTCGAAATCGCTGCCCGGCACCGGCTGCATTTTGCCATCGACGCGCACGACATGCAGCTTCTTCACCGCCCCGTTCTCGCCGGAAAGATGCGTGGTATTGACCGCGAAATCCCGCAGCGCACCCTCTTCCTGGCTGGATGAGGTGCGAAGCTTCAGCGGCCAGTTCGGCCAGGTCATGGCCTTGTCTTCCTTTTCCGGCGGCTTTGGCATGATTTCGAGCTGGGTGACGCTAACCGCGCCCTGACGGATCGACGTGCCGATGCAATCCGAGCCGGTATCGCCGCCGCCGATCACCACCACATGCTTGCCCGCCGCCAGAATCGGCGCATTGGTCTCAATCTGTTCACCGCTGACGCGGCGGTTCTGCTGCGGCAGGAAATCCATGGCCAGATGCACGCCGGCAAGATCGCGCCCCGGCACGTTGAGATCACGTGGCTTTTCCGCGCCGCCGGCCAGCACCACGGCATCATGGCGCGCCCCGAGTTCAGCAGCGCTGATATCGACACCAATCGTGACACGGCAATGGAACGTGACGCCTTCGGCCTCCATCTGTGCCACCCGCCGGTCGATCAGGTGCTTTTCCATCTTGAAATCAGGGATGCCATAGCGCAGCAGGCCACCTGGCCGGGCGTTCTTCTCATAGACATGCACTTCATGGCCGGCGCGCGCCAGTTGCTGGGCGCAGGCCAGCCCCGCCGGGCCGGAGCCGACGATCGCGATCTTCTTGCCGGTCTTGTGCGGGTTGATTTCCGGCACGATCCAGCCCTCTTCCCAGCCGCGGTCGATGATCGCGCATTCGATCGACTTGATGGTGACTGGGCTGTCGATGATGTTCAGCGTGCACGAGGCCTCGCACGGCGCCGGGCAGATGCGGCCGGTAAATTCGGGGAAATTATTGGTCGATTGCAGGTTGGCCAGCGCTTCGCGCCAGTCGGTCTTGTAGACCAGATTGTTGAAATCGGGGATCTGGTTATTCACCGGGCAGCCGTTATGGCAAAACGGAATGCCGCAATCCATGCAGCGCGCCGCCTGGTCCTTGACGGCTTCCTCCGACAGCGGAATTACAAATTCCTTGTAGTGGCGGATGCGGTCCGATGCCGGCGCATAGCGCCGATCACGCCGGTCGATTTCCAGAAATCCCGTAACCTTGCCCATGATTAACCCTCGGCGGCCAAGCCGCATTCCGCATCAGATTGTTACAATTTCCTATGCGCAATCGAAGTCGCAAGCGCAAGGCCCTTCCCCGTCATTGCGAGCGTAAGCGAAGCAACCCAGGGGTTTCGCTGCATCTCGCCGCAGCAACCATCAAACCCCCTGGGTTGCTTCGTCGCTCGCGCTCCTCGCAATGACGATGGATCAAGCGTCATTGCCAGCGTCAGCGCAGCAACCCGGCAGTTTGGGTGGCCCCCCTTGTCTTACTCGGCGGCGGCCATTCTTGTGCCGGCGGCCATTTCTGCCAGTGCCTTGCGGTATTCCACCGGCATGACCTTGCGGAATTTCGGCAGATAGGTCTCCCAATGGGCGAGGATCGTCGCGGCGCGAGTCGAGCCGGTGTGCGCAGCGTGATTGGCGATGAGCTGGCGCAGCCGCTCGTCGTCATAGCGGCTCATATCGGCCATAACATCGACCTTGCCATGGCCTTCGAGATCGCCGCCCTGATGGTGGATGCGCCGGTTGAGCTCCTCTTCCGCCTCGATCGGCTCAAGATCGACCATCGACATGTTGCAGCGCTGCGCGAAAGTGCCGTCCTCGTCGAGCACATAGGCAATGCCGCCCGACATGCCGGCAGCAAAATTGCGCCCGGTCTGGCCTATGACCACGACAATGCCGCCGGTCATATATTCGCAGCCATGGTCACCCGTGCCCTCAACCACGGCAATGGCGCCGGAATTGCGCACTGCAAAGCGCTCGCCGGCCACACCGCGGAAATAGCATTCCCCGGAAATGGCGCCATAGAGCACGGTATTGCCCACCAGAATCGAGTTTTCCGCCACGATCTGGCTGGCATTGCGCGGCGGGTAGATGATGATGCGCCCGCCCGACAGGCCCTTGCCGACATAATCATTGGCATCGCCCTCAAGCTCCAGCGTCACGCCATGCGCGACCCAGGCGCCGAAGCTCTGGCCCGCCGTGCCGGTGAACTTCACATGGATGCTTTCGTCCGTGAGGCCGGCCTCGCCGTGCCGCCGGGCGATTTCGCCCGAGAGCATGGCTCCGGTGGTGCGGTCGACATTGGTGATGGCCATGTCGAGCTTCACCGGCGCGCCGCCCTCGATGGCCGTGCGCGCACCGGCAATCAGCTTGTGATCAAGGATCTTGCCAAGCTTGTGATCCTGCCGCTGGCTACGATAAAGCGTGTCGCCCGAGGCATTGACCGGCTTGTGGAACAGCCGGGAGAAATCCAGCCCCTTGGCCTTCCAGTGGTTCACGGCGCGGCTGCGGTCGAGCATCTGCATCTGCCCGACCATGTCATCAAAGCGCCGGAAGCCCAGCGATGCCATGAGTTCGCGCACTTCCTCGGCCACGAAGAAGAAATAATTGATGATGTGCTCGGGCTGGCCGGTAAAGCGCTTGCGCAGCACCGGATCCTGCGTCGCTACGCCGACAGGGCAGGTGTTGAGATGGCACTTGCGCATCATCACGCAGCCCGAGGCAATCAGCGGCGCTGTGGCAAAGCCGAATTCATCGGCACCGAGCAGCGCCCCGACCACCACATCGCGCCCGGTGCGCAGGCCGCCATCGACCTGCACGGCAATGCGCGAGCGCAGGCCATTGAGCACCAGCGTCTGATGGGTTTCGGCCAGGCCGATTTCCCAGGGCGACCCGGTATGCTTGATCGAGGTCAGCGGCGAGGCACCGGTGCCGCCCTCGAAGCCGGAAATGGTGACATGATCAGCCCGCGCCTTGGAAACACCGGCGGCGACCGTGCCGACACCGACTTCCGACACCAGCTTGACCGAGACATCAGCCTGCGGATTGACGTTCTTCAGATCGAAAATCAGCTGCGCCAGATCCTCGATGGAATAGATGTCATGATGCGGCGGTGGCGAGATCAGCCCGACGCCCTGCATCGAATGGCGCACCTTGGCGATCACCGCATCGACCTTGTGGCCCGGCAACTGCCCGCCTTCGCCGGGCTTGGCACCCTGAGCCATCTTGATCTGCATCATGTCGGCATTGACGAGATATTCCGCCGTCACGCCGAACCGTCCCGAGGCGACCTGCTTGATCGCCGAGCGCAGTGAATCGCCGTTGGCCAGCGGCTTGTAGCGGTCGCTCTCCTCGCCGCCCTCGCCGGTATTCGACTTGCCGCCGATGCGGTTCATGGCAATGGCGAGATTGGTATGCGCCTCGCGCGAGATCGAGCCAAAGGACATGGCCCCGGTCGAGAATCGCCGCACGATGTTGGCTGCCGGCTCCACTTCGTCGAGCGGCACCGGCTGGCGCGCGTCCTCCTCGGCCTGCTTGATGCGAAACAGTCCGCGCAAGGTCAGCAGCCGCTCGTCCTGGGCATTGAGCACCTGCGCGAATTCGCGATACTTGTCGCGGGCATTGCCGCGCACCGCATGTTGCAGCAAGGATACCGACAGCGGCGACCAGGAATGCGCCTCGCCGCGCAGGCGGAAGGCGTAATCGCCGCCGACATCCAGCGCGCCGCGATAAATCGGCTTGTCGCCAAACGCATCCCTGTGGCGCCGCACCGTCTCCTCGGCCACCTCGGCAAGGCCAATGCCGCCGATCACCGAATGCGTGCCGAAGAAATAGGCGTCGATGAAATCCTGAGCGAGGCCGACCGCATCGAAGATCTGCGCGCCGCAATAGGATTGATAGGTCGAGATACCCATCTTCGACATGACCTTGAGCAGGCCCTTGTCGATCGACTTGATATAGCGCTTAACCGCCTCATAGCCATCGACTTCGCGCGGGAACTCGTCGGCCATGTCCTCAAGCGTCTCAAAGGCCAGCCACGGGTTGATCGCTTCGGCGCCATAGCCGGCAAGGCAGGCAAAGTGATGCACCTCGCGCGCTTCTCCGGTCTCGACCACGAGGCCGACCGAGGTGCGCAGACCCTTGCGGATCAGGTGATGATGCACGGCCGCGGTCGCCAGCAGGGCAGGGATCGGCACGCGGTCCGGCCCGACCATGCGGTCCGACAGGATGATGATATTATAGCCGCTGGTGCAGGCCGCCTCGGCGCGCTCGCAAAGCCGGGTCAGCATGGTCGGCAGACCCTCGGCACCGCGCTCGGTCGCAAAGGTGATGTCGAGCGTGCGGGTATCGAAGGTTTCTTCGATCTGGCCAATGTTGCGGATCTTTTCGAGATCGGCATTGGTCAGGATCGGCTGGCGCACCTCCAGCCGCTTCCGCTTGGCATTGCCTTCAAAATCGAAAATATTCGGCCGCGGTCCGATGAACGAGACGAGGCTCATCACCAGCTCCTCGCGGATCGGGTCGATCGGCGGGTTGGTGACCTGCGCGAAATTCTGCTTGAAATAGGTGTAGAGCAGCTTGGAGAGGTCGGAAAGCACTGATACCGGCGTATCCGTGCCCATGGAGCCGACCGCTTCCTGCCCGGTCACCGCCATCGGTGACATCAGCAGGCTGAGGTCTTCCTGCGTATAGCCGAAGGCCTGCTGGCGGTCGAGCAAGGGCACATCGGTGCGCGACGCCCGCGCCTCCATCGGCTTCAGGTCTTCGAGCACGATTTGCGTGCGCTTGACCCAGTCGCGATAGGGTGCCGCCTGCGCCAGCGAGGCCTTGATCTCGTCATCGGCGATGATGCGGCCCTGTTCGAGATCGACCAGCAGCATCTTGCCGGGCTGCAGGCGCCACTTTGTGACGATGCGCTCCTGCGCGATCGGCAGAACTCCCATTTCCGAGGCCATCACCACCAGGCCGTCATCGGTCACGAGGTAGCGCGCCGGGCGCAGGCCGTTGCGGTCCAGCGTCGCGCCGATCTGCCGCCCGTCGGTGAAGGCCACCGCCGCCGGGCCGTCCCACGGCTCCATCAGCGAGGCGTGGTATTCATAGAAGGCGCGGCGTTCCTCGCTCATCAGCGGATTGCCGGCCCAGGCCTCGGGGATCAGCATCATCATCGCATGGGCCAGCGAATAGCCGCCCTGCACCAGAAATTCGAGGGCATTGTCGAAACAGGCCGTGTCCGACTGGCCTTCATAGGAAATCGGCCACAGCTTGGTGATGTCGGCGCCATAGAGCGCGCTCGCCACCGAGGCCTGGCGCGCTGCCATCCAGTTGACATTGCCGCGCAGCGTATTGATCTCGCCATTATGCGCGACCATGCGATAGGGATGCGCCAATTGCCACGACGGGAAGGTGTTGGTGGAAAACCGCTGATGCACCAGCGCCATCGCCGAGGTGAAGCGCGGATCGCGCAGGTCGGCGAAATAATCGCCAAGTTGCGTGGCCAGCAGCATGCCCTTGTAGACGACTGTGCGCGCTGACAGCGACACCGGATAAGAGCCGCGGTTATGCAGGTCGGAGACCTCGCGCACCCGGTTGGAAATCGCCTTGCGCAGGATGAACAGCTTGCGCTCGAAAGCATCGACATCGGCAATATCGGCGCTGCGGCCGATGAAAGCCTGCAGGCACAGCGGCTCGGTTGGCTTGACGCTCTCCCCCAGCACGCTGGCATCGACCGGCACTTCGCGCCAGCCGATCAGGGTCTGGCCCTCGGCCGCGACCGCGTGGCGGATCACCTCTTCAACCCTGGCCCGGGCGCCCTCGATCTTCGGCACGAAGAAAAAGCCGACGCCATAAGTGCCGGGCGCGGGCAGGGCAAAGCCCAGCCGTGCCGCTTCCGCCGCAAAGAAATCATGCGGGATCTGCACCAGCATGCCGCAGCCGTCGCCGGCCTTCGGGTCGGCCCCGACCGCGCCGCGATGGTCGAGGTTGAGCAGGATTTCCAGCCCGCGCTCGACGATATCATGCGACTTCTCATTGCTGAGGCGCGCGATGAAACCGACGCCGCAAGCATCATGCTCGTTGGCGGGATGATAGAGACCCTGGGCGAGGGGCAGTCCGGTGACAGAATGGGGCATGGCGTGGTCCTTGAGCGTGGTGTTGCAGGCAGTCAGCGGCGCGGCCATGCGTTTTGACGCCGCGGCTTTCGCCATCGCATCATGCATTTCCAGGGCCTTGCCGGTCTCCGCTTTCATGTCACGCTCCCACGCGCTCTGCGCCACCCTTCGAAAGGGTCAACCCCGCTGTCCTATCTAAAAAGACGCATAATTGCAAACGCGCTTTTCAAGGGGCCGGGCCGATAGTTATTAACAGGAATTAACCTGCACAAGCGCATTGAAATCATGAGTGATAAATAGATTCGGGCGTAAGGTTGAAACCTCCGGCCCAGGCGGTTTCGCTCTCAATAAACGCAACCAACATTCGAGCCCGCATGACAGAAACTGAAAGCAATCTTCAGGCAGCCCGCAAAATGTTGCGTCTGGCGACAGGCGTGGCGCTTGCGACCGTGGCACCGACAACGGGATTTCCGCTGGCGACGCTGGCGACCATGGCGACCGATTTCGACGGCACGCCGATCCTGCTGCTGTCGGGCCTGTCGATCCACAGCCGGTCGCTGGCCGCCGATGGCCGCTGCTCGCTGCTGCTGGCCACAGCCGGCAAGGGCGATCCGCTCGCCCATCCGCGCCTCACGCTGGTGGGTACGGCGCGCCTTTGCACCGATCCTGCGGCGCGCGGGCGCCTGCGCGCGAGGTTTCTGGCGCATAATCCCAAAGCGGCGCGCTATGCCGATTTCGGCGATTTTGCCTTCTGGCAGGTCGATCTCGTCTCCGGGCATTTCAACGGAGGCTTCGCCCGCGCCGGCGATTATCTCGGCCGCGCCTTGCTCGCCCCCGAAGTGCCGGGCCTCGCCGATGCCGAAGCCGCCCTGCTTGCCGCCATCGACCGGCCCCGTGCCGAAACGCTCGCCGGGCGCGCCGGGGCAACCGGCATCGGCTGGCGCGCCATCGCCCTCGACGCCGGCGGCCTGACGCTGGCAGCAGGTGAAAAGCGCGCCCGACTGGAATTTGCCCAGATCATGCAATCCCCGGCGGAAATCGCCGCCGCCCTGCAAGACACCCCCGCGCAGCCCTGAGCGCAACAACAAGCATCTCTACCCCGAAATTGCGAGCGCTTCCGCCGTCATTGCGAGCGTAAGCGAAGCAACCCAGGTGGCTCGCTGCATCTTGCCGCTGCTTCTCGCCATGACGGCGATGGTTACCCCTTCAGCCTTGCAGCTGCCGTCGCCAGGCGATGAGGCCGGCGGTTGAGGCGTCGAGGGCTGCGAGCGATGCCTTGCCATCGGCCACGACCGGCGCGAGGCGGTTGGCGAGTTCCTTGCCGAGCTCGACGCCCCATTGGTCGAACGGGTTGATATCCCAGATCATCGCCTGCACGAACACCTTGTGCTCATAAAGCGCGATCAGCATCCCCAGCGTTGCCGGATCGAGCTCGCCGTAGAGCAGGGTGCTGGAAGGCCGGTTGCCGGAAAACACTTTGTGCGGCGCCAGTGCGGCGATGGCGGCCCCATCGAGCCCCTCGGCCCGCAGCAGCGCCTCGACCTCGGCGAGCGTGCGGCCCTTCATCAGCGCCTCGCCCTGCGCCAGACAATTGGCGACCAGCAAATTATGGTGGTGCGCATCGGCCTCAAGCGGCTTTGCCGCCACCAGAAAATCCACCGGCACGATTTCTGTGCCCTGATGGATCAGCTGGAAGAAGGCGTGCTGGCCATTGGTGCCGGGCTCGCCCCAGATCACCGGCCCGGTCGCGCCATGCACCTTCTGCCCGTCACGGGTGACGCCCTTGCCGTTGCTCTCCATGTCGAGCTGCTGCAAATAGGCCGGAAAACGCCCGAGCCGCTGATCGTAGGGGATGATCGCCTGCGTCGCGCAGCCGAGAATATTGTGATTGTAAATCCCCACCAGCGCCATCAGCACCGGAATGTTGCGCTCCAGCGGCGCCTCCTGGAAATGCCGGTCGATCTCGCCGGCACCGCGCAGCATCGCCTCAAAATTCTTCGCGCCAATGGCGATGACAATGGCAAGGCCGATGCTCGACCACAGCGAATAGCGCCCGCCGACCCAATCGTGAAAACCAAACACTTTCGAGGGCGGAATGCCAAAGGCGGCCACACGGTCCAGTCGCGTCGAAACCGCCGAAAAATGCCGCGATACCGCCGCCTCGCCAAGGCTGGCGACCAGCCATGCCCGCGCGGTTGCGGCATTGGTCATGGTTTCCTGGGTAGTGAAGGTCTTGGAGGCGACGATGAACATGGTCTCCGCCGGATCAAGCGCTTCGAGCGTATCGGCAATATCGGCGCCATCGACATTCGACACGAAATGCAGCGCGAGTTCGCGGGTGCAGAACGGCTTGAGCGCCCGCACCGCCATGGCCGGGCCAAGATCGGAACCGCCGATGCCTATATTGACGACATGCCGGAAGCGCTTGCCGGTGGCGCCCTTGAGGCTGCCGTCGCGGATCGATTCGGCAAATGCCGCTACCCGCGCCCGCGTTTCCGCCACGTCCGGCAGCACGTCCTCGCCATTGACGACGATACGCGGCGACACGAAATCACGCAGCGCCATATGCAAGGCCGGGCGGCCTTCGGTATTGTTGATGGCATTGCCCGCAAACAGCGCAGCGCGCCGCGCCGGTACATGCGCCGCCTGCGCCAGTGCGGTCAGCTCCGCCAGCATGGCCCGGCTCAGCCGCTGTTTCGAATAATCAAACAGCAAGGCGCCGAAGCGCACGTGAAAATCCTCAAAGCGGCGCGGATCTTCGGCAAAGAGCTGCAGAATCGTCGGCTGCGTCTGGCTCGCCACCGCGCTTTTCAGCCGTGCAAGCTGTTCGGTAACGCTCAAGGCGGATGAATCGGATTGCTGGTTCATGGGCGGTCACTCGCGCTGGCCGGGGTCGATACATCGCTCTTCTAGCATGGACTTGACGGAAACGAAGCGCTGGTGTCGAACGCGCAGCATCATGTCGAGATCACCCGCCATTCCTCCGCTGCTGACCCTGCAGGATATTCGCCTCACGCTGGGCGGCAAGCCCCTGCTGAACGGGGCGGGCCTGTCAATCGGCCCGCGCGGCCGCCTCGGGCTGGTCGGGCGCAACGGCTCGGGCAAATCGACCCTGCTGAAAATCGCCGCCGGCCTGCTGGCGCCCGATGATGGCACCGTCTTTGTACATCCGGGCGCCAGCGTCCGCTATCTCGCCCAGGAGCCGGATTTTTCCGGCTTCGACAGCGCGCTCGCCTATGTCGAGGCCGGCCTCGGGCCCACGGATGATCCGTGGCGGGCGCAATCCCTGCTCAATGATCTCGGCCTCGATGGCAAGGAGGATCCCGCCCGGCTTTCAGGCGGCGAGGCGCGCCGGGTCGCGCTGGCGCGCGTGCTCGGCCCGCGGCCGGACGTGCTGCTGCTTGACGAACCGACCAACCATCTCGATCTGCCGGCCATCGAATGGCTGGAAAGCGAACTCATGGGCCTGCGCTCGGCGCTGGTGGTGATCAGCCATGACCGGCGCTTTCTGGAGCGGCTGTCTTCGGCAACCCTGTGGCTCGATCAGGGCCGCACCCGCCAGCTCGACCAGGGCTTTGCCGCCTTCGAGGCCTGGCGCGACGCCGTGCTCGAAGAAGAAGAGCGCGACCGCCACAAGCTCGACCGCCGCATCGTCATGGAAGAAGACTGGCTGCGCTATGGCGTCACCGGGCGGCGCAAGCGCAATCAGGGACGGCTGGAGCGCCTGCAGGGGCTGCGTGAGGCAAGGCGCACCGCCCTGCGGGCTTTGGGCGGCGTCAAGCTCGATGCCAATCAGGGCCGCGTTTCCGGCAAGCTGGTGATCGAGGCCGAAAAGATCAGCAAATCCTGGCGAGAAAATGTCATCGTGCGCGACCTCTCGCTGCGCATCGAGCGTGGCGACCGCGTCGGCCTGGTCGGTGCCAATGGTGCCGGGAAGACCACGCTCGTCAACCTGCTGACCGGCAAGCTGCCGCCCGACAGCGGCACCGTCAGGCTCGGCGCCGGGCTGCAAATGGCGACCCTTGATCAAAAGCGCACCTCGCTGGACCCGCAGACCAGCCTGAAGGACTACCTCACCGGCGGCGGCAGCGATTTCATCGAAATCAACGGCGAAAAGCGGCATTTTGCTGGCTATATGCGCGATTTCCTGTTTTTGCCGGAGCAGGCCGGAACCCCGGTGGCGCGGCTCTCGGGCGGCGAGCGCAACCGCCTGACCCTCGCACGCGCCCTCGCCTTGCCCTCAAACCTGCTGGTGCTGGACGAGCCGACCAACGACCTCGATCTCGAAACCCTCGACCTGCTGCAGGAATGGCTGGCTTCCTATCCCGGCACCATCCTTCTGGTCAGCCATGACCGCGATTTCCTCGACCGGGTCGCCACCTCGGTGATTTTTGCTGAGGGCAATGGCCGCTTCGTCGAATATGCCGGCGGCTATAGCGACATGCTGGCGCAGCGTGGTTCCGGCATTGAGGCGGCAGCGACGCCGCCATCGCCGCGACCGGCGCCAGCCAGGGCCGCCCCGGCACCGCGCGCCAGCCCGCCCGCCGCCAGGCGCAAATTGAGCTTTCATGAGCGCCATGCCCTGCAGACCCTGCCGGCCCGCATGGCCGAGCTCGAGGCTGAAAAGGCCCGTCTCGGCCAGCTTCTCGCCGATCCTGACCTTTATCATCGCGACAAGAAGCGTTTTGATGCTGTCAATGCCGCGCTCGCGGCGGCCGACGCCGCCCTCTCTGAAGCCGAGGAGCGCTGGCTGGAACTGGAGATCGCCCGTGAGCAGGGCGCGTGATACACAGGCCTCTCACTGCAACGTGAATTGCCTGGGCGGGCGCCGGGTTTAATGTGGATGTCAGTCTGGTTGCTGGATCAATGTCATGAAGCGTTATATCTCCTTGCTGCTCATCGCCGCGCCAATTCTGGGGGTGACCCCGGCGATGGCGCAGGTGCGCGGCGTCGTGGAAATGTTCACCAGCCAGGGTTGCTCGTCCTGCCCGCCAGCCGACCGTTTCCTGACAGGTCTGAGCGCCTCCAGGGATGTGATCGCCCTGTCGTTTCCGGTCGATTACTGGAATTATATCGGCTGGAAGGACACCTTCTCCCAGCCGGAATTCACCGCCCGCCAGAAGGCCTATGCCAGGGCGCGCCATGATGACAATGTCTTCACGCCCCAGGCCGTGGTCGATGGCGTCGGCCAGACCGTCGGCTCCAATGCCGGCGCGGTCCATAATTTGCTGACCGGCGAGCGCGGCAAGGACGGTGCCCTTTGCGTGCCGACCACGCTCGCGCGCCAAAGTGACGGGCTGAAGGTGACGCTGGCGGCGGCGACCTGCGCCGCACCCGGCGCTGCCGATGTCTGGCTCCTGAAGCTGCGCGAGCGCGCCACCGTAAAAATCGGGCGCGGCGAGAATGCCGGGCGCACCCTCACCTACAGCAATATCGTGCTCTCCATGCGCAACATCGGCCAATGGAACGGCGGCGCACAGACCATCAATGTCGATGCGGCGAACGGCGATTATGTGGTGCTGGTGCAAAAGGGCCATGGCGCCATTCTCGGCGCCGCGCAAAACAACCAATGATCCTGCAAGCCTGCGCCGCCAGCGGCAGGCTCAGAAGAAATCCTTCATTCTGGCGAAGAACCCGGATGATTCCGGGTGGGTCTTGTTCGAGCTTTCGGCATCGAACTCGGCCAGCAATTCACGCTGGCGGCGCGTCAGGTTCTGCGGGGTTTCGACATTGGCCTGAATATGCAGGTCACCGCGGTCGCGCGAGCGCAGCACCGGCATGCCCTTGGCCTTGATCTTGAACTGCTTGCCCGATTGCGTGCCTTCGGGAACCTTCACCTTGACCTCGGTGCCATCGACAGTATGCACCGTAAATTCACCGCCCAGCGCCGCCTGCACCATCGAGATTGGCACGCGGCAAAACAGGTCAGCGCCATCGCGCTGGAAGAAAGGATGCGGCTTCAGCGCCAGGAAAATATACAAATCACCGGCCGGGCCGCCGCGCACGCCGGCCTCACCCTCGCCGGCAACGCGAATGCGGGTGCCATCCTCGACGCCGGCCGGAATGCTGACCGAGAGCGAGCGCTCGCGCTGCACGCGTCCGGCCCCGGCGCAGGACGTGCACGGATTTTCGATGGTCTCGCCGCGCCCGCCGCAAGCCGGGCAGGTGCGCTCGATGGCAAAAAATCCCTGCTGGGCACGCACCCGCCCATGGCCGCCGCAAGTGGCGCACTGGCGCGGCTTGGAGCCGGCCTTGGCGCCTGAGCCACCGCAAGCCTCGCAGGAAACCGACGTCGGCAGGCGCACCGTGGCGGTCTTGCCGTTGAACGCTTCTTCCAGCGTGATTTCGAGATTGTAGCGCAGGTCCGAGCCGCGCTCGCGCCCGCCCGAGCGCTGGCCACGCCGCCCGCCGCCCATCATCTCGCCGAACAGGTCTTCAAATATATCCGACATCGACGAGGCAAAGCCATCGCCCATGCCGCCCGCCCCGCCCATGCCGCCATTCTCAAAAGCCGCATGGCCAAAACGATCATAGGCCGCCCGTTTTTGCGGATCGGACAGGGTCTGATAGGCCTCATTCAGCTCCTTGAAACGTGCCTCGGCCGCCTCGTCGCCCGGATTGCGGTCAGGATGGCACTTCATCGCCGCCTTGCGGAAGGCGGCCTTCATCTCGGCTTCGGAAGCGGTCTTGCTGACGCCAAGCGTCTCATAAAAGTCAACTTTTGCCATATCAGCCGAAATCTCCGCACGCCAGTCACCAGCGCACCGCGCCAAGCACGTCCGTCTATAGGGATAGCCCTTTGCAGATAGGTTGGAATGTCCCCAAGCGCAAGCGCTGCATACCGACGAAATGATGCGGGCGCACACCGCCTGGTGGATTTGATCGCCGCTTTTGTCCAAAGCCGGAAGAAAACGGGTGGTGATCTTGCGCCAGATGGCTCTAGGGTCGTCGCATGACCTCCACCGAAGGGCCCGAGAACAATGCAGACAACCAGAGCGCCGGTCATGGATGGCAGGGCATGGGCGATGCTGCTGGCGCTGTCCGTGTTGTGGGGCGGTTCGTTCTTCTTCTTCAAAATTCTGGTCGCGAGCCTGCCGCCCTTCACTGTCGTTCTCGGCAGGGTCGGGTTCGCGGCTGTCGCCCTCAATCTCTGGCTGTTGGCGCGCCGCGATTACATGCCCCGAAATTCCCGGCTATGGGCGGCTTTCGCCGTCATGGGCCTGCTCAACAATGTCATCCCCTTCAGCCTGATTGTGTTCGGCGAGATGCGCATTTCGAGTGGGCTTGCTTCCATCCTCAACGCCACCACGCCGATTTTCGGCGTGCTGGCAGCACATGTCTTTACGACCAACGAAAAATTGACCCGGGCGAGGGTGGCCGGGGTGCTGTTCGGCTTTGCCGGAGTGATCGTGCTGGCAGGACCAGGCGCAGGCATCGCAAGGTCAGACCTCCTTGCTCTGGCAGCCTTGCTTGCCGCGTCCCTTACCTATGCCCTGGCAGGAATTTATGGCCGAAGGTTCAAGGGCATAGCACCGCTGAAGGTCGCAACTGGGCAGATTACCGCCAGCACCATCATTCTGGCCCCGCTTTCGCTTGCCATTGATCACCCCTGGACGCTTCCGGTGCCCGGCGCATCGGTCTGGCTGGCCTTTGCAGGTATCGCTTTCATTTCCACAGCGCTGGCCTATGTGCTCTATTTCAAAATTCTCGCGGTCGCGGGCCCTACAAATCTCCTGCTGGTAACTTTCCTGCTGCCGATTTCAGCCATGACCCTGGGGGTGCTGTTTCTGGGCGAGAGTGTCAGTTACCGTACCATGGTCGGCATGGTGCTGATCGGGGCCGGGCTGGTGGCCATAGACGGCCGCCCGCTGCAAACGCTCACCGAGCGCTCAAGGTTGCGCCGCTTGCGTCCGAACGAATAAAATTCCTGACGATCTTGCTTAACCTGTCTCCAGCAAATGTCATGGCTGCGGACTCGCCAATCCTTCAGTATATTTATAAACAACCAGAGTAACCAGACTCATGATCACAGTTTTCACGGCTGCATAGTCGCCCTGAAAAAAGCGCCCCGATCGAGTCGGGGCGCTTTGCTGTTTTTCGCTGGCGGCTTGTCAGCCGCCTTGCCCGAGCTTACTTCTTGTCGTCGTGGACTTCGTTGAAGTCGGCGTCGATCACATCATCCTTGGCGGCGGTCTCGGCGCCGGGAGCGGCACCGCTTTCCGCCTGCTGCGACTTGTACATGGCCTCGCCAAGTTTCATCGAAGCCTGCACCAGATCATTGGTCTTGGCCTTGATCACTTCAACGTCCTCGCCGGCCAGCGCTGCCCGGACATCGGCAATCGCCGCCTCGACGGCGCTCTTGTCCGCTGCCGAAACCTTGTCGCCATATTCGGCGAGCGATTTTTCGGCACCATGCGCCTGGGCTTCGCCCTGGTTGCGGGCATCGACCAGCTCACGCCGTTTCTTGTCGTCGGCCGCGTGCAGTTCGGCATCCTTGACCATCTTGTTGATGTCGGCGTCCGACAAGCCACCAGAGGCCTGGATGCGGATCTGTTGCTCCTTGTTGGTGGCCTTGTCCTTGGCCGTGACATTGACAATGCCGTTGGCGTCGATGTCGAAGGTCACTTCCACCTGCGGCACGCCGCGCGGCGCCGACGGAATGCCGACGAGATCGAACTGGCCGAGCATCTTGTTGTCCGCCGCCATTTCACGCTCGCCCTGGAACACCCGGATCGTCACAGCGGTCTGGTTGTCTTCGGCGGTCGAGAACACCTGGCTCTTCTTGGTCGGGATCGTGGTGTTGCGATCGATCAGGCGGGTGAACACGCCACCCAGCGTCTCGATACCCAGCGACAGCGGCGTCACGTCGAGCAGCAGCACGTCCTTGACGTCGCCCTGCAGCACGCCCGCCTGCACGGCAGCACCAATCGCCACGACCTCGTCAGGGTTGACACCCTTGTGCGGCTCCTTGCCGAAGAACTGCTTGACCACTTCCTGCACCTTGGGCACGCGGGTCATACCGCCGACCAGCACGACCTCGTTGATTTCGCCGGCCGACAGGCCTGCGTCCTTCAAGGCCTTGCGGCAGGGCTCGATGGTCTTCTGGATTAGGTCATCGACCAGCGCCTCGAACTTGGCCCGGGTCAGTTTCAGGGTCAGATGTTTCGGACCGCTGGCATCCGCCGTGATATAGGGCAGGTTGATTTCGGTCTGGGTCGTTGCCGAAAGCTCGATCTTGGCTTTCTCTGCCGCTTCCTTCAACCGCTGCAGGGCGAGCTTGTCCTTGGTCAGGTCAATGCCCTGTTCCTTCTTGAATTCCGCCGCCAGATATTCAACCAGCCGCATGTCGAAGTCTTCACCACCGAGGAAGGTGTCGCCATTGGTGGACTTCACCTCGAACACGCCGTCGCCGATCTCCAGCACCGACACGTCGAACGTGCCGCCGCCGAGGTCATAGACCGCAATGGTGCCGGAACCCTTCTTGTCGAGACCATAGGCGAGCGCCGCCGCCGTCGGCTCGTTGATGATGCGCAGCACATCGAGGCCGGCAATCTTGCCCGCATCCTTGGTGGCCTGGCGCTGGGCGTCGTTGAAATAGGCCGGCACGGTGATCACCGCCTGGTCAACCTTCTGCCCGAGATAGGCTTCCGCCGTCTCCTTCATCTTTTGCAGAGTGAAGGCCGAAATCTGCGAGGGCGAATAGGTCTTGCCGTCAGCGGAAACCCAGGCATCGCCATTGCCCGCCTTAACGATCTTGTAGGGGACGAGGCCAATGTCCTTCTTGGTCATCGGATCATCGAACGTGCGGCCGATCAGCCGCTTGATCGCGAAAAACGTGCGCTCGGGGTTGGTGACCCCCTGGCGCTTGGCGGGCTGGCCGACGAGGCGCTCGCCATCATCCGTAAAAGCCACGATCGAGGGCGTGGTGCGTGCACCTTCCGCATTCTCGATAACTTTGGGGGTGGTGCCTTCCATGACGCAGACGCAGGAGTTGGTCGTGCCAAGGTCAATTCCGATTACTTTTGCCATAGTTCAAATCCTTTTCTGGTTGCAGAACGTCACCCGCGCCCCGAAGCGGCGCAGCATCACGGCGAAGCTGAAGTTTTGTCGCCCCGTTCCCAACTGCGGGCTAACATGGTGACGCCCCTCGAATGTGCAAGATTGGCCACGGCTGAACATCGCCATTTTCGACGAGATTTTTTGCCGCCCCCGGCCAGGGATCGCAATTCATCACGAAAAATTCAGGTTAAAATTGCATCAATTCCACCTATGGTGATATAATCAACGCTTCGGGGGGCGCTGGTCGTGGGCAAGGCATATCTGCGGGGCAGGGGCAGAATTGCGGGCATGTTGCTCGTCATGACGGGCCTGGCGGCGCACGCCCAGATGCAACTCCATCCCGATACCGGCCCGTCGCATCCCGCAGCGCGCGCGCGCCGCCCCGGCCTTGGTGCCCATCGCGCGCAGCACGCCGCCACATCGCGCTTCGCTGGCACCAGCATCGCCGGGCTGGCCGGCGAGGAGCTGATGCGCAACGGCGACGAGGGCATGATGCGCATCATCAGGATCGGCAAGGCAAAGGCCGCGGGCAACTTTGCCATAGCGGCGCTGTCGCTGCCGGGCATTCACATCTCCGATCCTGACAAGACCTGCGTCGTGACATTGCCGCTGGGCCAGCCGCTGGCCCTGCACGCCATAGCCAATGACGTTGGCCTTGAGCGCTATGGCGTCGATTACCCGGCCTGCCCGTTGCAATTCGACGTGCTGCAGCGCTCCGTGCTGGTGCGTGGCAAGCCTAAGGCCTGCACCTTTCAAAAATTTGACTGCGTGGCGCATCCCCGCGGCCTGTGGGGCCCGGACGCCCGGAGTTTCGGCCCGGCGCAGGCGGCGGCCGACGATTCTGCCCGCGGCTATGCCGAGCGGCGCATGCGCACCTTGTTTGTCATGCTGATGCATCGCACCCATGGCAACCGGGCGCGCGACCAGCTTGCCAGCGACCAGGCGCAATTCACCACCCATCGGGTGATGGTCTGCCGCAATTATGCCCGCGACGCGGTCGAGGATTTCTGCGCGCTGCGGCTGACCGAGGCCCGCATCATGGCGCTGGATGCGGCTTTGGTGCGAGCCGGGGCAGGACACGCGCGAGCCAAAATGACGCAACAGCGAAAAAACCGTTGAACAGCCCCGCTGATTGTTGACTTCGTGCCGCAATACGTGAAGGTGCGCGCATCTTGCACTCTTGTTTGGAATTTCGATGATCCCCCGGCAGCCATCCTATGATTACGAGGAGTTGATCGCCTGTGGCCGTGGCGATATTTTCGGCCCCGGCAACGCCCAGTTGCCGATGCCGCCGATGCTGATGTTCGACCGCATCACCAGCGTCACCGAAGACGGCGGCGCGCATGGCAAGGGCCATATTCGCGCCGCGCTCGACGTGCGCCCCGACCTGTGGTTTTTCGGCTGCCATTTCAAGAATGATCCGGTGATGCCCGGCTGCCTTGGCCTCGATGCGCTCTGGCAGCTCTGCGGCTTTTACCTTGGCTGGCTGGGATTGCCCGGCCGGGGCCGGGCGCTCGGCGTCGGCGAGGTCAAATTCACCGATCAGGTTTTGCCAAATGTCAAAGAAGTCGTCTATGGTGTCGACATAAAACGCGTGTTCAAAGGCCGCCTGGTGCTGGGCATTGCCGACGGCTGGCTTGAGGCCGATGGCAAGCGTATCTATGAGGCCAAGGAACTGCGCGTCGGGCTGTTCAAGCCGGAAGCCGCCTGAAGGCTTCCCGTCACAACGGGTTTTGGAGTGAGAAAATGAGGCGCGTCGTTGTCACCGGCATGGGGATTGTATCTTCGATCGGCAATGATGTCGCGGAGGTGACGGAATCCCTGCGCCTTGCCCGCTCCGGCATCGTGCGCGCCGAAAAATATGCCGAACTCGGGTTCCGCTCGCAGGTGCATGGTGCGCCGACGCTCGATCCCTCCAAAATGCTTGATCGCCGCGCCATGCGCTTTCATGCCATGGGCTCGGCCTGGAACCATGTGGCGATGGATCAGGCCATCGCCGATTCGGGCCTCGCGCCCGAAGATATTTCCAACGAGCGCACCGGTATCATCATGGGTTCGGGCGGCCCGTCGACGAGGACGCTGGTCGAGGCCGCCGACATCACCCGCGCCACCGGCCCGAAAAGGATCGGCCCCTTCGCCGTGCCCAAATCCATGTCCTCGACCGCCTCGGCGACGCTGGCGACATGGTTCAAGATCAAGGGCATCAATTATTCGATTTCATCGGCCTGCGCGACATCGAACCATTGTATCGGCAATGCCTATGAAATGATTCAATTCGGCAAGCAGGACGTCATGTTCGCGGGCGGCTGCGAAGAACTGGAATGGACGCTGTCGCAATTGTTTGATGCCATGACCGCCATGTCCTCGCACTTCAACGACACGCCATCGGTCGCCTCGCGCGCCTTTGACAAGAACCGCGACGGCTTCGTCATAGCCGGCGGTGCCGGTGTGCTGGTGCTTGAGGAAATGGAGCGGGCCAAGGCGCGCGGCGCCAGGATTTATGGCGAAATCGTCGGCTATGGCGCGACCTCGGATGGCTATGACATGGTTGCCCCCTCGGGCGAAGGCGCGTTGCGCTGCATGAAAATGGCGATGGCCACCACCAATATCCCGATTGACTATATCAACCCGCACGCCACCTCGACCCCGGTGGGTGATGCCAAGGAAATCGAGGCGATCCGCACGATTTTTGGCACGGGCGAAAAAAGTCCGCCGATTTCGGCGACGAAATCGCTGACCGGCCATTCCTTGGGTGCGACCGGCGTTCAGGAAGCGATCTATTCGCTGATCATGATGAACCAGAATTTCATCTGCGAAAGCGCCCATATCGACGAAATCGATCCGGAATTCGCCGATATGAACATTCTGCGGGCGCGCCGGGACAATGTCCACCTGCGCGGCGTGCTCTCCAACAGCTTCGGCTTTGGCGGCACCAATGCCGCGCTGGTATTCAAGCACAAGGACGCCTGAGGCCGCCCGGGCGGCGGTTGCTAGGCGCCCTTGACGATCACCGAACGGTTGGGCGCCAGCGTCACATCGCCATGCGCCTTGAGGTGACCCGCCACCACATCCCAGATCGGAGGGCCCTTGGTGCCCTTGTGGATGCTGGCCCAGCCGGCAACCTTGTAGCTCTTGGCCTCCTCGACCGGCTTGCCGGTCTTCAGCAGCACCATATTGGAAATGCGCTGGCCGATGGGCTTGTCGGGCTCGATCGTATAGCCGATGCCACCAACCCGCACCATGTCGCCGCCCTGCTGGAAATAGGGATCGGGATTGAAAAGATTGTCCGCGACATCCTCCAGCGTCGATTTCAGCGTCTTGCCGGTCATGTCGATGCGATAGCATTCCGGATAGGTGATCGCGGTTTCGCTCGCCACATCCTCAAAGGTGATCGGGTTACCCGGAACGAGGCTGTTGCCCCAGCGGAACCCCGGCGACAGCGCGATTTCGGCATCGCGCTGCTCCAGCATGGCCTGCAGGATCAGGTCATCGAAAGTGCCGTTGAAATTGCCGCGCCGGTAAAGGACGCTGTGGGTCGTGCCCAAAACCTCGCCGAGCCTGGCGCTATAGGGCTTGCGCACCTCGGCGATCTTGGCCGCCATTTCAGCATCGGGCTGGATCACATCCGAAAAAATCGGGATCAGCCGGAACGCAAAATCGCGCACCTTGCCGCCCTGCACGTCAAGATCGAGCCGTCCGACGAATTTCCCCGCCGATCCTGACGAGATCATCAGCGTCTCGCCGATCTTCAGCGCCACCGGCACGGCGTCATGGGTGTGGCCGGTAAGGATCACGTCGATACCCTTGACATGCGCCGCCATCTTGCGGTCGACATCAAAGCCGTTGTGCGAGAGCAGCACCACCAGCCCGGCCCCGGCCTTGCGCGCCGCATCGACCTGCTTTTGCACTTCCGCCTGCTTGATGCCGAAGGTCCAGTCCGGGATCATCCAGCGCGGATTGGCAATCGGCGTAAATGGAAAGGCCTGGCCCAGCACGGCGATTTTCACGCCGCCGCGCTCGATCATGGTGAAGGGCTTGAACACCGGGTCGCCCCATTGCGCATCATTCACATTCAGCGCCAGGAACGGATATTTCAGCTCCTTGATGATCTGCTTGACGCGCGCCTCGCCATAGGTGAATTCCCAATGGGCGGTCATGGCATCGGGTTTGAGCAAGGCCATGCAGGCTAGCATGTCGGCGCCCTGGCTCTGCAGCGACCCCCACGAACCCTGCATGCTGTCGCCGCCATCCAGCAGCAGCACCTTGTCGCCGCGCTCGGCACGAATGGCCTTGATCACCGTTGCAGTCCGGTCGAGCCCGCCGACCTTGCCATAGCTGCGGGCCAGCGCACTGTAATGGTCGCTGGTGAAGGCATAGGCGTCGCGCGTATCGGCCTTCATGTGGAAATATTTGAGGAAATCGACACCGGTCAGATGTGGCGGAATGCCCTTGTCCTTGCCGACCCCGATATTTTGAGAGGGCTCGCGGAAATAAAGCGGCATGAGCTGGCCGTGAATGTCGGTGACATGCACCAGCGTGACATTGCCGACGGGTTTGAAATCGAGCAGCTGGTTCTGGGTCAGCGCCTGCTGCGCCAGCGCCCTGGGCGAGGGCAGGGTCCCCAACATTGCCGTCGCAGCGGCAACCTGGGCAAATTCGCGGCGCGAGATCATGACAATGGCTCCTAGTTGCGAACGCCCGGCGTCTCGACATTCAGGCCATTGCCACGCGAAGCCAGATAAAGTTCGAGCTCCATGAATTCGTCCGAAAACGGCTTGTAGGGTCTGGCGCGGACGTTTTTCATGCAGCCTATGAAACGTTGCTCGACCGGGACCAGATGCTGCGCCTTCTCGCGATAGGTCGGGAAGTCGTTGATCTGCCCTTGGCTCAGCAAATCGGCGCGCATGTGATGGCCATAATATTTCTCGTGGCAATTGGCGCAGCTCATGTCGAGCTGGCCGATGCGCGTGTAATAAAGCTTTTTGCCCTTGTTATACCAGGGCGTCACCGGCCCGTCCGTCGCCACTTTCACCGGCATCCCGCGTGACTCATAGCGGATCAGCGTCGTCATATTGGTGAGATTGTCGGATTTGAAGGCCCAGGGCTTGGCGCCCATATAATGCGTCCGGCAGATATTGATCTGCTGTTCCAGCGTCACTGGCCGCTTCAGCCGGGCGTTCCATTTCGGAAAGGTCGCCCCGACCCCGTGCATGGTTTTGTTCACATCATGATGGCACGAGGCGCATGATTTTCCCGCCGTGCCCTCGACATGGTTCCATTCAGCCGTGGCAGGATCAATCGCCAGCATGC
Source organism: Hyphomicrobiales bacterium (assembly GCA_019075905.1). Classification (GTDB taxonomy): domain Bacteria; phylum Pseudomonadota; class Alphaproteobacteria; order Rhizobiales; family Beijerinckiaceae; genus REEB77. Next base: position 174,119 of record JAGXAM010000001.1, on the reverse strand, counting down.
CCGGATTGGAAAAATCATCGTCCTGCATCGCCCGGGTTGTGGCATTGCGGAATTGATAGCCCGAATAGAGCATCTTGAACGGACTGCCGGGAGGCGCGGGAATGCCCTTGAGATGTAGGTCCGGGGCCCCGGCGGCCAGCGCCAGGCCGAAGATTTTCAGCGTCGCCAGCACCACCACCGCTGCCAATGACACGCCCAGCCCGACTTCCACAATTCCGCGCTTCATCGTCAACTCCTCACAACGGGCTCAGGCCGTCACCTTGATCGGGGCTTTGGCTTTGGTGATCGTGCCCTTGTCGTCGATCCAGGTAAATTCAAAGTCGCCATCGGCCTCGGCACGGGCGTAGAACTCGATGAATGGATTGGCGGAAATGCTCGGTTCGAGCTTGGCGGTGAAAATCACCTTGCCGAGATATTTGCAATCAAAGTGATTGATGATCATGCGCGGGATGATCTTGCCATTCTTGTCTTTGATGAAGCCCGGATCCATCGGATGCTGGATCAGGGTCTTGATGGCGATGACGTCGCCCTTTTTGGCGGTCGCCGGAACGCGAAAACGCGGGATAGCCATGGTCAATCTCTCCAGAAGGTTGAAGTCAGCCGCCGCAGCCGCCGATGGTGACTTTGCAATTGCGCGTGTCGATCAGGAAAGTGCCGTCGCTCATCAGGGCAATAGCCTGCACGTCCTGCGTGCCAGCGAGCCTTATGTGGGTCGACGCCGCGGCTTTGCCTGATTCAGGCGTGAACAGGAACGACACCGCGACCGGCAGCGGGTTCTTGGGGACGAAAACCCTGACTTCCTTGACATAGCTCGCCGCCGTCATCGGGCTGTCGACGCTGACGCCCATCGGCACCGTATTGCCGTTTTCGGCAATCTGCGGCAGCGTCAGCTTCAGCGCCCCCTTGGTCGTGGCTTTGCCACCGGTAAATTTTTTTATGGCGGCCTGCGCGGCGGCCATCCTCGCCGCCATGGGATCCGCCGCCTCTGCGGAGCGCAGCGTTACGGCGCCCGAAGCGCAGGCGGCAGCGCCGCCTGCCAGGGCCTCGCGTCGGGAAATCTTTGCATTCATGGGAACATTCCTGTCTGTTGAGGCCCGGGGCCCATGCCATTGAGCGGGTTCATTTCAGGGTTTGCAGGAAGGCAATGACATCTTCGACCTGCTGGGGTGTCAGAATGGTCTTGCCCTTCAGTTTGGCAGGCACGCGCTTGAGCCCCGCCAGATGATAGAAGGCCGGCATGATCGTGCCGGGAAACATCAATTTCGAATTGGTCAGGATCAACCGCATCTGGCCAACGGTATATTTATTGCCGACGCCATCGAGCTTCGGGCCGATCTCGCCCGGAAACGGCTGATCTTTCAATAAGGTGACAGTGTGGCAGGCATAGCAATTGCCTTCCTTGCGATCGAGAAAGACCGCCCGCCCGGCCACAGCATTGCCCGGGACATCGGTCAGCGGTTTCGGAACTTCGCCATTGACGATTTTCAAGGTATCAGGCGCCGGTGCGGTCTGCGCCGCTGCGGCAACGGTGATGCTGCTAAGCCCGAATATCAAAGCGACTAACGCCTTGTAGAACATGGCGATTGGCTCCCAGTGTCTTATTTTTGCGCGGTCATGCCACACGATTTTTCTCATTGATGGCACCTGAGCCAGCCCGAGTCAATTGCAATATTGACAAATTCTAATATAGTCGCCTGCAAGGTTGGCTGAACAAGACAATTTCACGCTGGTGCCGCAAGGTTTGAACATGAGCCGTCCCATGGATCGAAGCGCAGCGCCCCGCGCGATGACAACCCGCCGCGCGCTGCTTGCCGGCATCGCCGGCGCGGGTCTCGCCCCGCGCCTCGCCTTCGGCGCGCCGGCTGACCGCCTCCAGAATGCCAGGGACATTGCCGAGGCCAGCGACCCGGTGATCGGCAATCCTGCGGGCGATGTGACGCTGGTCGATTTCTTCGATCTGCAATGCCCCGCCTGCCGCGCCATGGAGCCGCGCCTCAATCGCCTGCTGGCAGCCGATCACGGCCTGCGCATCGTGCCGATCGACTATCCGATTTTCGGGCCGCGCAGCCGCATGGGTGCCCGCGCCCTGCTGGCCGCCCAGAGCTTTGGCGCCTATGAAGCCTTGCGGGCGAAACTGCTGGACGCCTACGGGCTGCTCACGCTCTCTGGCATCAAGACTGCGGCAATTGGTCTCGGTCTCGATTGGGATCACCTGCACCGGCTCATGACCAGCCCGGCCATTGCCGCGCGTGTCGAGGCCAATCTCGCACGCGGGCAGGCGCTCGGCGTCAGGCGCCTGCCGTTCATGATCCTTGGCACCATTCGCATTCCCGGCGAATTGCATTATGCCGACATGCTGGATTTGCTGCACAGCGCCCGCCGCCATCAAATCTAGGCAAAGCCTTGGCGTGGTGCCCTTGCACCGCTATGTAAGGGGTGTTCCAGCCCGAAAGGCAATGTCATGGTCAAAGCCGCCAAAGACGCCGAAATCCCGCCGCGTGAGCGCATCGTGCGTGCGCTGATGCACCTCGCTGCCGAAATGCCGTTCGAGCGCATCACCATCACCGGAATTTGCACCGAGGCTGGCGTCAGTCTCGCGGCGTTTCGCGAGTTGTTTCCGTCCAAGGGCGCCATTCTCGGCGCCTATGCCCGCGGCATTGACCTGCAGGTGCTCAAGCTCAACGCCCATGATCTCGATGACGAACCGGCCAAGGACCGGCTGTTCGATGTGCTGATGCGCCGTCTCGACGCCATGGCCGCCGACAAGGCGGCGCTGGAGGCGATTGCGCGCTGGGCCCGCCGTGAGCCGCTGTCGGCGCTGGCGCTCAACCAGGTCGCGCTCAATTCCATGCGCTTCATGCTGGAGACCGCCGGCATTGACAGCGAGGGGCCGCTCGGCGCCCTGAAACTGCAAGGGCTGGTGCTGGCCTGGACGCAGGTGCTGGAGGTCTGGTTCAAGGATGACCGCCCCGGCCTGGATGCCACCATGGCGGCGCTGGACAAGGCGCTGGAGCGCGGTGGCAGGCTGGTCGGCCAGGCCGAATCCATGAGCCGGCTGTTCGGGCCGCTGGAACTAATGGGCCGCACCCTGCACAATCTGCGCCGTGATTCCACCTCGCGCATGCGCGAGCGCTGGAACCCGCCCAAATCTGACGAGCAGGCCGGGGTTTGAGCCGATGTCCAGCGACACCGCCAGCACACCGACGGCGCGCACCGATTATGCCACCTTTCAGCAGGTCGATATCCGCGTCGGCACCATCGTCGCCGTTGAACCTTTCCCGCAGGCGCGCAAGCCCGCCTACAAACTCACCATTGATTTCGGCGCTGCCCTCGGCACCCGCCGCTCCTCGGCGCAGATCACCGGGCATTATGCGCCCGAAACCCTGCTCGGGCGCCAGGTCGCGGCCGTGGTCAATTTCCCGCCACGGCAGATCGGGCCGTTCATGTCCGAAGTGCTGACGCTGGGCTTTCCCGATGCGGCGGGCGAGGTGGTGCTGATCCATCCCTCCCAGCCGGTGCCCGATGGCGGCAGGCTGTTTTGACGCAGATGTGACCTTGCATTTGCCCACTTGCAGCCAAGGCCAATCCGGGCCTAACATTGCCTTATGGTCGAAGCCCTCATCACCATCCGTCCTGCAAGACTAAGCGATTGCGACGACATCGCCGAGGTGCATGATGCGGCCTGGCGTGATGCCTATCGCGGTATCATCCCCGGCAAGGAACTTGAGCGGATGATTTCGCGGCGCGGCCCGCAATGGTGGCGCCAGGCGATCCAGCGCAGCTCGCGGCTGCTGGTGCTCGATTTCGATGATTCCATCGGTGGTTACGCAAGTTATGGCCGCAACCGCGTGCCGAGGCTGCCCTATACCGGCGAAATCTTTGAACTCTACCTCGCCCCGGAGTTTCAGGGCATCGGCTTTGGCCGCCGCCTTTTTCGCGCGGTGCGGCGCGATCTTGCCGAACATGGCCTGCATTCGACGCTGGTCTGGGCGCTGGCCGACAATGAGCGGGCGCTGGGCTTCTACCGCCACCTTGGCGGCAGCGTGCTGCACCAGGCCGAGGAGCGGTTTGGCAGCGAGACCCGCGAGCGTGTTGCCTTCGGATTTAATTGAATTTCACCACTCGTTAAGCGCTATGCTTAAAGGTGCTTGTCACGTGCCTGAGGTTGATGATCAACCAGGGCCGAACCCATTCTGGAGCCCGTGTCATGAATCTTGAAGCCGTTTCCATCGGCAAAAACCCGCCGCACGATGTCAATGTCATCATCGAAGTGCCGATTGGCGGCGAGCCGATCAAATATGAGATGGACAAGGATTCCGGGGCGCTGATGGTCGACCGTTTCCTCTATACGGCCATGCGTTATCCCGGCAATTACGGCTTCATCCCGCACACCCTGTCAGAAGACGGCGACCCTTGCGACGTCATCATCGCCAATACCCGCGCCATCGTGCCGGGCGCCATCATGAGCTGCCGGATTGTCGGCGTCATGCTGATGGAAGATGAGGCGGGCGGCGATGAAAAGCTCATTGCCGTGCCCTCGGCCAAGCTGACGAAGCGTTATGAGAATGTGCAAAACTTCACCGACCTGCCGTCGATAACCTTGAAGCAGATCGAGCATTTTTTCGAGCATTACAAGGATCTCGAACCCGGCAAATGGGTCAAGATTAGCCGCTGGGGCGACGCTGCCGAAGCCCAGCAACTGGTGATCAAGGGTATTGAGCGCGCCAAGGCCGCCAAGCTGCGCTGAGCTTGGCAATCCCCTGAAACCTGACCCCTGAAACCTGAGGCCTTGCGCCTCAGGCCCGGGCGGGCATGGCGGTCTCGACCAGCTTGGCCCAGTAGCTCATGCCGACTGGCGAAATATCATCGTTGAAGTCATAGGCCGGGTGGTGCAGCCCGGCAGTATCGCCGGCGCCGATGAAAATAAACGCCCCCGGCCGCGCTTCGAGCATGAAGGAAAAATCCTCGGCGCCCATCAGCGGCATGATGTCGTCCATCACCCGTTCCTTGCCGGCCACCTGCCTTGCCACGCTGGCGGCAAAATCGGTCTGCCCGTCGTGATTGACCGTCACCGGATAGCCGTCGCTGATCTCCACCCGCGCCTCGCCGCCGTGCATGGCGGCAACGCCTTCGGCAATTTCCTTGATGCGCTTGGCGGCATAGACCCGCGTTTCCGCCTTGAGTGTGCGGATGGTGCCGCAGATTTGCGCCGTCTGCGGAATGACATTGTGGGTGTCGCCGGCCCGGAACATGGTCGTGGACACCACGCAGGAATCGAGCGGATCAATATTGCGCGCCACGATGGTTTGCAGCGCCTGCACCATTTGTGCGCCGATCACGATCGGATCAATCGACTGATGCGGCATGGCGGCATGCGAGCCGCGCCCGCTGATATGAATGTCGAACGTATCCGCCGCCGCCATGATCGGCCCCTTGCGAATGGCGAAAGCCCCGGCCGGCAGGCCCGGGGCATTGTGCATGCCAAACACTTCGGCAATGCCGAAGCGCTCCATCATGCCGTCATTGACCATTTCGCGACCGCCGCCGCCACCTTCTTCCGCCGGCTGGAAGATCACCACCGCGGTGCCATCGAAATTGCGGGTTTCGCTGAGATAGCGCGCCGCACCCAGCAGCATGGCGGTATGGCCGTCATGGCCACAGGCATGCATCTTGCCCGGGGTCTTGGAGGCGTGACCGAGGCCGGTGGTCTCCAGAATCGGCAGCGCATCCATATCGGCCCGAAGGCCGATGACCTTGCCAGAGTGCGTCTGCCGGCCCTTGATCACGCCGACGACGCCGGTGCGGCCAATGCCTTCGACCACTTCGTCGCAGCCAAAGGCCCGCAGCTTTTCGGCGACGATGCCGGCGGTGCGGTTGACGTCGAACAGCAATTCCGGGTGCTCGTGCAAATCCCTGCGCCAGGCTTTGACATCATCGGCAAATTCCGCAACACGATTGATTACCGGCATAGCCACATCCTCGTTTCAAACTTCTCCAGGCCCGAAAGCCAAGCTCACAGTTGAACAGAGTTTAGAATGATGTGCAAGTGCGGCAGGCAGGGGCCGGCGCGCCCGGGCCTAATCCCACAGGCTGGAGACGCTCTCTTCGCTGGCGATGCGGCTGATGGCCTCGCCAATCAGGCTGGAAATCGACAGCACGCGGATATTATGGGCGATCCGCACCGCCTCGGTGGCGCAAATCGTATCGGTAACGACGAGGTTCTTCAGGCGCGAGGCGCTGATACGCGCCACCGCACCGCCCGACAGCACGCCATGCGTGATATAGGCCGAGACATCTAGCGCCCCGGCCGCCAGCAACGCATCGGCGGCATTGCAGAGCGTGCCGCCCGAATCAACGATATCATCGACCAGAATGCAGTTCTTGCCGCGCACATCGCCGATGATGTTCATGACCTCGGACTCGCCCGCACGCTCGCGGCGCTTGTCAACGATCGCCAGCGGCGCATCGATGCGTTTGGCCAGCGCCCGGGCCCGCACCACACCGCCGACATCGGGCGACACCACCATGACCTGGCGCAGGTCATTATGTTCGCGGATATCGCGCACCATGGCCGGCGCCGAGAACAGGTTGTCGGTGGGAATATCAAAAAAGCCCTGAATCTGCAGGGCGTGCAAATCGACGGTGAGGATGCGGTCAACCCCGGCGCGGGTTAGCAGATTCGCCACCAGCTTGGCCGAAATCGGCGTGCGCGGCCCCGGTTTGCGGTCCTGCCGCGCATAGCCGAAGTAGGGGATCACAGCAGTGATGCGTCGCGCCGAGGCGCGGCGCAGCGCATCGGTCATGATCAGCAATTCCATGATGTGATCGTTGGTCGGGAACGACGTCGATTGAATGATGAATGTGTCGCGGCCACGGACATTTTCGAGGATTTCGACGAAAACCTCCATGTCGGCGAAGCGCCGCACATGGCAGCGTGTCAGCGGCTGGCCGAGGTGGGTGGCAATGGCTTCAGCCAGGGGACGGTTGGAATTGCCTGCAAGCAGCTTCATATCGCCATTCATTGCCACGCCTCACGTCCGCCTTGCTAAAGGGCGAACCAGATAGTTCACATGTGAGCGGTGCTTAGCAGGCTCTGTTGCGTTGCACAATATGACAAAGTCGTGACGGCTGCGCATCAAATGTCGCATTTCAACATTTATTCCGTTTGCGCCAGTGCCAGCTCTGCGGTTGAAGCCGGATTTGCCGCGCTGGCCGTGGTCAGCGCCGGCAAGGGCGCCGGGGTCGCGGGTGCCGCGCCTTCCTGCGGCTGCGCGCTCTGATGTTCGGCAAGAAAGGCGGCAACATCATTGGCCGTCTTGTCGGCGAGCGCAGCGAGGGCCGCCGTGCCGGTCGTGGCCTTGTCGTCCTGGTCATCCTCGATATGAATGATCATCTGGTGCCGGGCATTGTAAATATCGACGACGCTGGTCATCGTCGCCCCGGCCCCAACCGAGACATAGGCCTTGGCCAGCAGCGGCGCCGGGATAACGTCGGCTGCCGGGGTCACGCCGGAAGTCGCATCCGTCAGGGCAATGCCATGGGCGCTGGCTGCCTTGGCAAACAACGCCGGGAATGCGCTGCCCTCCGGCGATGAGCCGGTCTGGAAGCTTGCCAGTTCAAGGCCCGCGCCATGGGCATTGGCCGCCACGGCTGGCGCGGCCGGCGCCGGGTTCTGGGTTACTGTGCCAAGCTTGCCCTCGGCACATCCGCCGAGACCCGCCATCAACAGAACCAGGCTCGCCATGACTGGCCATCGGGCAGGGGGCAATTGCGCAGGCATCTTGAATCACTCACAAATTACGCTGCCAAGCTGGCGCGGACGCCACAGATTACAGCCGCGCAATGCTGTGCCATCAGCCGCACAGATGCAAGCTGCGAATGGCCAGCATCAACAAAAATGATCCCTCAGAGAACAGGCAGATTTTATTTTTTTTGCAAGGCGATAGGGCTGCGCCCTTGCGACATGCGCCCGATTGCGCAATGTTGCGCCCGATTTCAGGCTCCCCGAAAACCGGAGGAGTTCCCCTGGTTTTGTGGAGAACGAACCTATGACAAGAATTCGGCATGCGCGCATGATGGCACTGGCGATAGTGCTGGCCGGCGTGATCGCGGGGCCCGTGCTGGCGCAGACTGTGGCGACCGTGGACGGCAAGATCATCACCCGGGATGAGCTCAATCTGGCTGAAAGCCAGCTTGCCGCCCAGCTTCCGGCCCAGTTGCAGGGCCCGGCGCGCGATGCCTATGTGCTGGATTACCTCATCGACCTGCAGCTGGTTGCCAACAAGGCCGAAGCCGACAAGGTGCCGGCAACGCCGCAATTCCAGACCGAGCTGCACTTGCTGAAAAACAAGTTGCTGATGCAGTCGGTCATGTCGAATCTCGCCAAGACGGCCGTGACACCGGCCACCATCCAGGCCGCCTATGATGCGGTGAAGGCCAAGCAGCCGCCGCAGGAAGAAATCCACGCGCGCCATATCCTGGTCAAGACCGAGGCCGAGGCCGAGGCGGTGGAAAAGCGCCTCAAGGCGGGCGAGGATTTTACCAAGGTCGCCACCGAAGTGTCGATCGACAAGAGCGCTCCTGGCGGCGATCTCGGCTGGTTCACCAAGGACAAGATGGTGCCGGCATTTTCGGCAGCAGCCTTCAAGCTCAAGCCGGGCCAGATTTCAGCGCCGGTCAAGACGCAATTCGGCTGGCACGTCATCAAGGTTGAGGGAACGCGCGACAAGCCGTTCCCGCCGCTCGATCAGGTGAAGGCGCAGGTCAGCAATTTCGTGTTGCAGCAGGCCCAGGCAAAGCTGATTCGCGATCTGCACAAGAACGCCAAGATCGTTGACAGCCTCCCGGCACCGGCCCCGGCGTCAGCACCCGCACCCGCTGCCAAGACGTCGGCACCGGCCACGCCCGCTGCGCCCGCAGCAGCAACCCCGGCAAAACCCGCGGCCCCTGCCGCCAAGTAAGGCGCTTCAGCCCTGGCGGGCCGCTTCGGCGGCCTTGCCGGTGCTTTCTGCCATGTGATTGAAGCGCGTGCTGAACGTCCCCACCCCGGAGGTGGCGGAGCGCAGCTCCACGATCAAGCCGCCCATTTCCGCCTGCGGCACCAGGGCTTCGAGCACGTCCCAGCCCTCCCAGCCCGGCCGGGCATCAAAGCCGAGAATCTGCCCGCGTCTGGCCGAGATCAGCGCGGTCGCCCGTGCCATGGCCTCGCGCGGTACACTCACGCTCACCGCCAGCACGGGTTCCAGCAGCACCGGGTCAGCCTGGGCGAGGCCGTCCTGCACACCGATACGCGCCGCCGTGCGAAACGCCATGTCGGAGCTGTCGACCGCATGATACGAACCATCGGTCAGCGTCACCGCGACATCGACCACCGGAAAACCCAGAGGCCCGGCCTTGAGCGCGTCCTGCGCCCCATGTTCGACGCTTTGAAAATATTGCTTCGGCACCGTGCCGCCATGCACGGTTTCGCTGAATTTGAACCCTTCGCCGCGCGTCAGCGGCGCGATGCTCAGCGCCACATCGCCGAACTGGCCATGCCCCCCCGATTGCTTCTTGTGGCGACCGCGCACCGCCACGCTGCGCCGGATGGTCTCGCGATAGGGGATCGCCGTCTTGCTGGTTTCGACGACGACACCATAGCGCGCCGCCAGCCGCTCAAGGGTCACGCGCAGATGCATGTCGCCCTGGCCGGAAAGCCGCATCTCGCCCATATTGGCATCATGGATGAAGCTCAGTGACGCATCTTCTTCGCAAAGCTTTGTCATGGCACCGGACAGCCGCACCTCGTCCTTGCGGTCCTTCACCGCGACGCACAGCGCCTGCACCGGCTCGGCCGGGCTGGCAGTCACCAGCGCCAGCGGCTCGGGCGTGCCCATGCCAAAGGCTTCCGTCGTGGCGACATGATCGAGCCGCCCGAAGGCCAGCGTATCGCCGACCTTTGCCACATTCACCCGGCTCGATGCCGCCCCCATCAGCCGGCCAATTCCGCCGATGCGGTCTTCGTTGCCGTTGGCAGTGCTCACTGTGACGCCGTCATTGAATTCGCCGCGCAGCACCCGCGCCACGCTGACCTTGCCGCCATGGGCGGTGTGGATGGTGCGCAGCACCTGCGCCAGCGGCGGCCCCTCTGCGGCCACTTTCAGCCGGGAGCGGGTTTCAGCAATGCCGCCGGTCTCATGGCGCAACGCCTTCCAGAGCCTTGTCACGCCATTGCCGCGCTCGGCCGAACCCACAAGCAGCGGCACGGCATGGCCCTCGCGCAAGTCGCGCGACAGGTCATCGAACACCTGGTCATGCGGCGGCTCGATGTCGCTGATCAATTCTTCCATCAGCGCATCGTCATAATCGGCGAGCTTTTCCAGCATGGAATAGCGCGCTTCTTTCTCGCGCGGCAATTCGCCGGCCGGCACATCGATGATCGTTGAGGGCGCATGTTCGCGGTAAATGAAGGCGCGCTCCAGCGCCAGATCGATGAAACCGGTGGCAATGCCATTCTGCCAGATGGGAATCTGGCGCAGCAGCAGCGGTGTGCGCGATGCCGATTGCAGCATCGCCAGGGATTCGCGCACCCGCGCCGTCGCCTGGTCGATCTTGTTGAGGAACAGGATGCGCGGCACGCCGGCATCTTCCAGCCCGCGCAGGATCACCTGCAGCGCCGGAACTTTGCGCGGATCGGCCTCGCATACGACGATCACCGCATCGCACAGCGGCGCCGTGACGCGCAGGCTTTCAGCAAATTCAATCGAGCCGGGGCAATCGACAAAACAATAGCGGTCGCCAAGATAATCAGCGGCGGCGAAATTCGGCTCGACGCTCATGGCATGGGCGCGCGCCTCGGCCGAGGAATCGCCGAGGCTTGAGCCTTCGCCGACCTGGCCCTGCCGCGCCAGCGCCCCGGCCCGCGACAACAGCGCTTCGAGCAAGGTTGTCTTGCCACTCTGGAAAGTCCCGGCAATGCCAATCAGCCTTGTGCCCTCGATTCGCCTCGAGCCAAACCTGCTTTGCGCTGTCATTCGAAACTCCCCTCAACTCACGATGTCTCGCCCCCAGACATGTGACAAAGTTACACCAGCGCACGATTGGCGCAAGATTTTGTTTGCGCGGGCCTTTGTGCCCCGCATCTTGCCTAGGGGAATTTGGCCGCCTGCAGGCTGGGCACCTTGCGCTCCTGCTTTGCAGGATCGCGTCCAAGCATGATCCGCAGCGGATTTTCAAAATAGCGGAAGCTCAGCATGGCGAGGCCGGTCGCCAGCGCGATGACGATGGCTGACCCGAGCGCGATATCAGGCACGCTGACCGTCGTCATGCGCTTGAAGGCGGCCACCATGAACACCAGCGCCAGCGCATGCAGAAGATAGGTGCCATAGGAGGCCTCGCCGAGCTTGCGGGCGATCGGCCCGGCAAGAAGGCTGGCCGGCTGATGCAGTTCGGCCGCGGCGATGAGAAAGATCACCCCGGGGATCAGGGCGACGATCAGCAGCGACGGTGCCTTCGCCAGCATCAGCAGCACCAGCCCGGCGGCGGCACCATGCGCCAGCCACCAGGACACCTTGAACCTGTCGCGGCCGCCGAGCAGCACATGCAGCGCCATCCCGGCCATAAAACTCGGCACCGCGCGCAAATTCCCGAAATCATGGGTAGCTTGCGTCCAGCTGCGCATGCCCTCAAAATCGCGCCATGCCCCCATCAGCAAAGCAAAGCCAACGGCCAGCGCCAGCGTTGCCCACGGCCCGAGGCGCACCAGCGCCAGCAGGAACAGCGGAAACATCAGATAGACGAAGACTTCGGCCGAGATCGACCATGACGGATAATTGAGCCCGTTCTGCCCGGTCAGGCCCCAGGCATGCACCAGCAGCAGGTTGGCCGGTGCCGAGGCGAGATCGAAGGTGGTCGAGCGATCAATCTTCAGTCTGAGCACGAGGATCAGGACGGACATCGCCATGAAGACGAGGGTCAGCAGCGCATGCAGCGGATAGACCCGCGCCAGCCGCTTGCGCATGAAGCGGCGCATGTCGGCAAAACCATGCATGCGCGCGCCGTAGTTGTGCATCAGCACGAAGCCGGACAAAACGAAAAAGAAATCGACGAACAGGTGCATTTTTTCAAAAATGGCGGTCGGATGCCCCAGAAACGGTTGCAGGCTTGTTTCCAGATGATAGGCAACCACCCCCAGGGCCGCGAGGTAGCGGTAGGTATCAAGCACGTGGAATCGTTGCTGGGTCATGGCAGGCCTGACATTTGTCTCAGGCAGGCAAAATAGATCAAATGCCGCGCAAATGGCGCAGGACCTTGCATTTAGCTTAACGCATGATCCCGGTATGGCCGAGCGAATAGCGTCCCGGCTGCGGATAAATCGTCAGGCCATGCGGCATATGATCGACCGGCATGATGGTGACATGTCCGGTTTTGGTGTTGAAATCATAGACTTCATTGTCGAAGCGGCCGGAAATCCACAGGTCCTTTCCATCGGCGCTGACATTGCCCATGTCAGGGCTGCCGCCACCGGGAATATGCCAGGTCGCCACAACCTTGCCGGTAGCAAAATCGATCACCGAGACCGAGCCCGGCCCGTGCGGCGGGCCATCAATGCAATGGGTGCCGCGGTTGGTGACATAAAGCTCCTTGCCATCACGGCTGGGGTAGAGGCCATGGGTGGCGATGCCGGTGGCGATGAAGCCGGTTTCCTGCAGGGTGTCGCCATCCACCAGCGTCACGCCATCGAGTTTCATATTGGCGACATAAAACGTCTTGCCGTCGGGCCCGAGGCGAATATCCTGCGGCATGCCGCCCTTGGACATGTCTAGAAAGCCGACCACCTTGTCATCGGTCATGTCGATCTTGACCAGCCGCCCGGAAAACTCGCAGGTGAAGATCGCATAGCGGCCATCGGCGGAAAAATCGGCGTGATTGATGCCGATACATTTGCGGATATAGAGCGATTTTTGCAGCGCCATGGTCTGCGGATCACGAAATTCCAGCGTCCGCCGGTCTTCGGCCACCACGATCGCCGAGGCGCCATTCGGCGTGAAATAGAGATTGTAGGCGTCATAGACCTCGATCTTGCGGGTTGGCTTGCCGGTCATAGGATCGATGGCGATCAATTCTCCGCGCACCCGGCTGTTGCGGCGGCTGGCGGTCACCCATAGCGTTTTCAGGTCATAGGACGGCACGACGTGCTGCAGGTCGCGCCCGAACTTGTAGATCGCCGTCACAGCATGGCTGGCAGGGTCAATCTCCCAGAGATCACCACTGCGGATATGCGGCACATAGACCCGCGTCGGCACCCCGGCGAGCACCGGCGAAATCATGTTCTTGCCAGCCTGCGCATAAATATTGGCAGGGTTGGTCACCGGCGGCATGCCCGGCACCGTGACAATGGCGGCCGGTTGCGGGTTGGCCACCGGCGCTGCGGCCTGCGGCGCCTTGTCGGGCGCGGCGGTAACGGCAGCCGGGGCCGGTGCAGGCGCTGCGGCACCGCTATCGGGCGCTTTGGGCGCTGCGACAGCCGGAACCGGGGCGGCCGGTGCAGGCGCTGCGGGCGCGGCCGGCGTTGCTTGCGGCGCGGCAAGGCCCGTGGCCGGCGCCTTGGCTGCTGGCGTGTCGTCGGCCCGCGCCGAGGGTGAGGCCGCGATCACGGCGAGGCAGATGATCGCGAGGAGGCTTTTGAAACTGCGCAATGGTGAGCCCTGGAGCAACCGGGTGAAACGCCCTGACTAGCGAGCAGCCAGGGGCGTGGCAAGATCCTTTCGCAGCGCGGCGACGGTCGCACTGACAATCTCCTCGACCCCGATCTCGCCAAGCGCCGCGCTGGATTTGCGCGGATCGCCATAGACGCCCTGCGCCGGCCCTGGCGGCGGTGAATCGGCAAGATGAGCGCTGCGCACCGCCGAAGGCGCCACCGCCATCAGCAGCGACGTGTCATCGACGCCGGCATGGGTGCCGATTTCGGCAGGGCTGAGGCCATGTTCCCGAAGGGTTTTCACAAAGGTTGTCTGTGTGGTGCCATAATATTGCGGCACCATCAGTGCCCTTGGATGATCCTTGCGCTGCGCCCAGCGGCGGTTGAGCGCCGCCACCACCATGCGCAGGTCATTCTGATAGCCGCCATGATCGCCGAGAATGATGATATTCCTGAAGCCGTGGCGCGCAAAGCTGCGGGCCGCGCCGATCAGCACCGCGCGAAACGCCGCCGCCGGCACGGAAATGGTGCCGGTAAAGCGCATATGCGCCGTGGGCTGGCGGATCGCGCCTTCCGGCACATAGGCAATGACCGGCGCCACCAGCACATGGCCAAGCTTGCGGGCGATCATGCCGGTGAGCGCCCGCACCCGGATATTATGCTTGCCCAGCACCACATAGGGCCCGCTCTGTTCGGTCCCGCCCACCGGTATGATGATCGAATCCGTGCCGGCCTTCACCAGCGCCGCGACTTCCGGCGAGGTCAGGCGCGAGAGTCGGATCTCGCTCGCCGCGGCGCTTGCGGCGTGGGGCACCAGCCCCAAAGCAGCCACGCCGAGCATGTGCGCGAAAAATCGCCCCCGCGGAAAGTGGCGGCGGATGGTGCTGGTCATCATGGTGCAAAATCCTCTGATGCTGGGTCGCATCGTCAAATGCGAACATAGCATCCGCCCTCGTGCCGACAAGCTGGCATCACCGGCCTGAACCGCGCTATAAACCTTCATTGCGCTTTTGCCGATGGAGCACCCCTGCGATGAGCCGCCTGATTTTCGTCCTTAACGGCCCCAACCTCAACCTGCTCGGCAAGCGCCAGCCGCATATTTATGGCCATGAAACGCTCGCCGATGTCGAGCGCGATTGCCGCAGGGTGGCGGGCGAGCTCAGGCTTGAAATGCGCTTCCACCAGAGCAATGCCGAATACCAGATCATCGACTGGATCCATGAGGCGCGTGAGAGCGCCGGGGCGCTGATCATCAACCCGGCCGCCTTCACCCATACCTCGGTGGCTATCCTCGATGCCCTCAACACGCTGGAAGTGCCGGTGCTGGAAGTGCATATTTCCAATGTCCACAAGCGCGAGGCCTTCCGTCACCATTCCTATGTGTCGCTGGTCGCCTCGGGCGTCATTGCCGGTTTTGGCACCCATGGCTACCAGCTGGCGATCCAGCGCGCCGCCCGGCTGATCGATGAGGCGCAGGCCGCCGCCGGAGCCAAATCGTGATCATCGCCGCCCCTGTCAGGATTGCGGTGATGGGGGCTGGCCTCATCGGCAAGCGCCATGCTGAACATGTGGTGGCAACGCCCGGGGCCGAATTATTCTGTATCATCGATCCGATGCCGGCCGGCGGGAGCGTCGCCGCAGCGCTGGGCGCGCCCTGGTTCAAAAGCTTCGCCGACATGCTGGCCAAGGGCCGTCCCGATGCTATCATTGTCGCGACCCCCAACCAGCTTCATGTTGAGCATGGCCTCGCCTGTATCGAGGCCGGCCTGCCGGTGCTGGTCGAAAAGCCGCTGGCCGATGACCTTGCCGGCGCGACGAGGCTGGTCGATGCCGCCGCCGCCCGCGGCGTGCCGCTGCTCACCGGCCATCATCGCCGCCACAACCCGCTGATGCGTCAGGCCCGGGCCTGGATCGACGAGGGCCGCCTCGGCCAGCTGCTCGCCGTCCATGGTTTTTGCTGGTTTTTCAAACCCGATGATTATTTCAATGTCGGCTGGCGTCGCCTGAAGGGCGCCGGGCCGGTCATGCTCAACCTCATCCATGATGTCGATTGCCTGCGCATGCTGTGCGGCGAGGTGGAAAGCGTGCAGGCGCTGGAATCCAACGCGGTGCGCGGCAACGAAGTCGAGGAAACCTGCGCGCTCCTGCTGAAATTCCGCAATGGCGCGCTTGGCACCATCACCGTCTCTGACGCTGTGGCGGCGCCGTGGAGCTGGGAACTGACGGCCGGCGAAAATCCCGCCTATCCGCATATGCACGAGCCTTGCTACATGCTGGGCGGCACAAGGGGCTCGCTCAGCGTGCCCGACCTGCGGCTGATCTCGCATGTCGGCGCGCCGGGCTGGATGCGCCCGATGCAGGCCGAATTTGCCAAGGCCGAGCCGGCCGACCCGCTGCGCCGCCAGATCGAGCAGCTCTGCCGCGTTGTCTCCCTTGGTGAGGCGCCGCTGGTCTCCGGGCGCGATGGCCTCGAAACCCTGCGGGTGATCCTCGCGGTCAAGGAGGCCGCAGCAACCGGCAAAAGCGTGAAGGTCGCCTCGCCCGCAGCCTGAACGACAGCGACCCGGCCGGTCAGGGCGGTATCAGGCGGCCCCGCTTTACTCTTGCATGCGCTTCACCCTTTGCTAATTGGCGATCAGTCACTATCTTGTGCTCAAGACCCTGTGATTCACCAACCCACTGGCCGAAAGAGGCCCCCCGGAGCGCATTCATGATGATCAGTGACAATCTGCCCGCCAGCGCCAATTATCTGATCCCCCAGGTGATCGAGAATACCAGCCGCGGCGAGCGTGGCTTTGATATTTATTCCCGCCTGCTGCGCGAACGGATTATTTTCCTCACCGGCCCGGTTGAAGACCACATGGCCTCAGTAATCATCGCCCAATTGCTCTTTCTGGAAGCCGAGAATCCGAAAAAGGAAATCTCGATGTATATCAATTCGCCGGGCGGCGTGGTGACCGCCGGCCTCGCCATTTACGACACCATGCAGTTCATCCGCCCGAAAGTCTCGACGCTCTGCGTCGGCCAGGCGGCGTCGATGGGCTCGCTGTTGCTGGCCGCCGGTGAAGCCGGCATGCGCTATGCCGTGCCCAATGCCCGTGTCATGGTGCACCAGCCCTCGGGCGGCTTCCAGGGCCAGGCCTCCGACATTCTGCGCCACGCCGAAGACATTATGAAAATCAAACGTCGCCTCAATGAAATTTATGTGAAGCATACCGGGCGCGACTATGATATGATTGAAAAAACGCTGGATCGTGACCATTTCATGACAGCGGACGAAGCGGCCAGTTTCGGGCTGATCGACAAGGTTGTCGAAAAGCGCCCGGGCGATGAAGCTGCGGCGGCGTGATTCGCCGCAAATGCGGGCATTCACGCGCTATTCATGGCCGTTATGCGGTCTTGGGGCGCGTTTGTTTCGCCGGGCGGCCAGAAAATTGTGGGTTGCTGCGCATAAATTCGCGCCTCTCGGTTGTTTCGGAGGAAATATGACGGTCTTTTGACTACTTTTTGTTAGGTGATCGTCTTTAGATTGGATCTCGGGTGTGAGTCGCCGTGCTGCGCTGCCCTTATGATGGAGACAAGGATGAGCAAGGCCGCTGGCACTGACTCCAAAAATGTCCTGTATTGCTCGTTCTGCGGCAAGAGCCAGCACGAAGTGCGCAAGCTTATCGCAGGACCGACCGTGTTCATCTGCGATGAATGCGTCGAGTTGTGCATGGATATCATCCGCGAGGAAAGCAAGACTTCGCTGAAAGCCAGCAAGGACGGCATTCCCACACCGCGCGAAATCTGCAAGGTTCTGGATGATTATGTGATTGGCCAACCGCAGGCCAAGCGCGTGCTGTCCGTTGCCGTGCATAATCATTACAAGCGCCTGAGCCATGCCCAGAAGAGCCAGGATGTCGAATTGGCCAAGTCCAACATCCTGCTGATCGGGCCGACCGGCTCCGGCAAGACGTTGCTGGCCCAGACTTTGGCGCGCATCCTCGATGTGCCCTTCACCATGGCTGACGCCACGACGTTGACCGAGGCCGGCTATGTCGGCGAGGATGTCGAGAACATCATCCTGAAACTGTTGCAGGCGTCCGATTACAATGTCGAGCGCGCCCAGCGCGGCATCGTCTATATCGACGAAATCGACAAGATTTCCCGCAAGTCCGACAATCCGTCGATCACACGCGACGTTTCCGGCGAGGGTGTGCAGCAGGCGCTCCTGAAAATCATGGAAGGCACGGTCGCCTCGGTGCCGCCGCAGGGCGGGCGCAAGCATCCCCAGCAGGAATTCCTGCAGGTCGACACCACCAACATCCTGTTCATCTGCGGCGGCGCTTTCGCCGGGCTGGACAAGATCATCTCGGCCCGCGGGCAGGGCACCTCGATCGGCTTTGGCGCCGTGGTCAAGGCGCCCGACGAGCGCCGCACCGGCGAATTGCTGCGCAAGGTCGAGCCGGAAGATTTGCTGCGTTTCGGCCTGATCCCGGAATTCGTTGGTCGTCTGCCGGTGCTGGCGACGCTTGAGGACCTCGATGAGGAAGCGCTGAAGCGCATTCTGGTCGAGCCGAAAAACGCGCTGGTCAAGCAATATCAACGCCTGTTCGAGATGGAAAACACCGATCTCACCTTCCAGGACGAGGCGCTGAACGTTATTGCCCGCCGCGCCATCGAGCGGCGCACCGGCGCGCGCGGCCTGCGCTCGATCATGGAGGGCATCCTGCTCGATACCATGTTCGACCTGCCCGGTCTCGACGGCGTCGAGCAAGTGGTGATCGGCCCGGAAGTAGTGGAGGGCAAGGCCCGTCCGCTCTACATTTATTCCGAAAAGGCAGGCGCGCAGAGCGCCTGAACATGGGCTGCGCAGCCGCAACTGGCTGCGTTCCCTCGCGCTATGAAAGCACCCACTTGAAACCCTGTGCTTTCATCGCCACCTAGCTCCTGTCCAAGTGTCACAGGTGCTATCAAGGCCTGCTGACAGAAGAGCGTAGTTCAAGTGGTTCGTGCGTTATTTTGCGACGGGGCCCCTCGCCATGTCGCAAAGAATCGGGCAATTTGTCGTTGCGTTTCTTCGCTTTCCCGTGTGGCCGTTCCGGCACATGGCAAGCCCTCAACCACGTAGGTCCAATCATGGCTGCCAGCAAACGCAACATTCCTGCCCCCGGCTCGGTGGAAAGCTATCCCGTTCTGCCGCTGCGCGATATCGTTGTTTTCCCCCATATGATCGTGCCGCTGTTCGTCGGTCGCGAGAAATCCATTCGCGCGCTTGAGGAAGTCATGCGTTCCGATCGCATGGTGCTGCTGGCCTCGCAGCTGAACGCCAGCGACGATGATCCCAAGGCTGATGCCATCTACACCACCGGCACGCTCGCCTCGGTGCTGCAGCTGCTGAAGCTGCCCGACGGCACCGTCAAGGTTCTGGTGGAAGGCAAGCTGCGCGCCAGAATTGGTCATTACACCAAGCTCGACGATTTTTATGAGGCCGATGCCGAGGCTTTGGCCGATGAGGCCATCGACAAGGTCGAGGCCGAGGCGCTGGCGCGCTCGGTGGCGGCCGAATTTGAAAATTACGTCAAGCTCAACAAGAAGATTTCGCCTGAGGTGGTGACCGCGGTCGGCCAAATCGATGACTATTCCAAGCTCGCCGATACGGTGGCCTCGCATCTTGCCGTGAAAATCGCCGACAAGCAGGCGATTCTGGAAATGCCCTCGGTCGCCCGGCGTCTGGAAAAATGCCTCAGCCTGATGGAGAGCGAAGTCTCGGTGCTGCAGGTCGAGAAGCGCATCCGCACGCGCGTCAAGCGCCAGATGGAAAAGACCCAGCGCGAATATTACCTCAACGAGCAGATGAAGGCGATCCAGAAGGAGCTTGGCGACAACGAGGATGGCAAGGATGAACTTGCCGAGCTCGAAGCCAAGATCAAGGAGACCAAGCTCTCGAAGGAAGCACGCGAGCGGGCCACGGCCGAGTTGAAGAAACTGCGGCAAATGTCGCCGATGTCGGCTGAATCGACCGTCGTGCGCAATTATCTCGACTGGCTGGTGTCGATCCCCTGGGGCAAGCGCTCCAAGGTCAAGAAGGATTTGCCCGCTGCCGAAGCCCTGCTCAACACCGAGCATTACGGCCTCGACAAGGTCAAGGAGCGCATCATCGAATATCTGGCCGTCCAGAGCCGTGCCAACAAGCTCACCGGGCCGATCCTGTGCCTCGTGGGCCCGCCCGGTGTCGGCAAGACCTCGCTGGGCAAGTCCATCGCCAAGGCGACGGGGCGTGAATTCGTGCGCATGTCGCTCGGCGGCGTGCGTGATGAAGCCGAGATTCGTGGCCACCGGCGCACCTATATCGGCTCCATGCCCGGCAAGATCATCCAGTCGATGAAGAAAGCCAAGTCTTCCAACCCGTTGTTCTTGCTCGATGAAATCGACAAGATGGGTCAGGATTTCCGCGGCGATCCCTCATCCGCCCTGCTGGAGGTGCTGGACCCCGAGCAGAACGCGACCTTCAACGATCATTATCTTGAAGTGGATTATGATCTCTCGAATGTCATGTTCGTGACCACGGCCAACACGCTCAACATTCCGGCGCCGCTGATGGATCGTATGGAGATCATCCGCATCGCCGGTTATACCGAGCAGGAAAAGACCGAGATTGCCCGGCGCCACCTGATCCCGGCCTCGATCGCCAAGCACGGGCTGCGCCCGGATGAATGGTCGATCGATGACGAGGCGCTGCTGCTGCTGGTGCGTCGCTACACCCGTGAAGCGGGCGTGCGCAACCTTGAGCGTGAGCTCTCCAACCTCACTCGCAAGGCGGTCAAGCGCATCCTCACCAACGGTGAAAAGACCGTGCAGGTGACGGCTGCCAACCTCGCCGACTTCCTTGGCGTGCCGCGCTATCGCTATGGCGAGGCCGAAAGCGATGATCAGGTCGGTGTCGTCACCGGCCTCGCCTGGACGGAAGTCGGCGGCGAGCTCCTGACCATCGAAGGCGTGATGATGCCGGGCAAGGGCAAGATGACCGTCACCGGCAATCTGAAGGATGTGATGCGCGAATCGATTTCGGCGGCAGCCTCCTACGTGCGTTCGCGCGCGCCGGATTTCGGCATTGACGTCGATATGTTCGAGAAGCGCGACATCCACGTCCACGTCCCCGAAGGCGCGACCCCCAAGGACGGGCCCTCGGCCGGCATTGCCATGGCAACCGTGATCACCTCGGTCATGACCGGAATTCCCGTGCGCCGTGACATTGCCATGACCGGCGAGGTGACGCTGCGCGGCCGGGTGCTGCCGATTGGCGGCCTCAAGGAAAAGCTTCTGGCAGCCTTGCGCGGCGGCCTGAAGAAGGTGCTGATCCCTGAGGAAAACGCCAAGGATCTGGTCGATCTTCCCGCCAGCGTCAGGGACAGTATGGAAATCGTGCCGGTGGCGCGCATGGAAGATGTGCTGAAACATGCGCTGCTGCGCCAGCCCGTGCCGAAGGCCGAGATCGAGCCTGTGGCTCTGGCCCCGGCACCGGCCGCTGCGACGGCCAATCTGGCACATTGATGCCTTCGGGGATGGCGGCTCGTGCCGCCGTCCCCAAAAACTATCACTTAAACAGGGTGAATTGCGCTTTCAGGCTTGATTTGCGCCGCCATTCCGGGATAGCTCCAACAACGGGCCTCGCCCGCCGCTCTGGTTGAAATGCTGGCCTGGCTGCGGTGTCCGTGTGATGGCCTACAGGCATGATGCCAATCTGGCGGGTGCCTGGGTGAGGCCTTCGACCTCGATAAATGGAAAGCCTTCTATGAACAAAATGGACCTCATTGATCATGTGGCGACTGCGGCAGGGCTGACGCGCGCCGATGCGACGGCTGCCCTCGATGCCGTGACGTTGGGCATCACCAAGGCGCTGTCGCGCGGTGAGGACGTGCGGCTCGTGGGTTTTGGCACCTTCGTGGTGAAAGATCGCGAAGCCCGCGTTGGCCGCGATCCCAAGACCGGCAAGCCGCTGAACATCGCGGCTTCGCGGGCAGCCGGCTTCAAGGCCGGCGCGGCGCTGAAGGAAGCGCTGAACAAGGCCTGAGGCGGCAAATGCCGTGATCACGCCTAGCGCGCGTGATTTTCATCTCAAATCTGGCGGTGGCATTTGAAGCCTCCGCCTTTTTGCGCTACACCATAATGAAGAAAACGGGCGGTTAGCTCAGTTGGTAGAGCATCTCGCTTACACCGAGAATGTCGGCGGTTCGAGACCGTCACCGCCCACCATTATGAGGAGCGCTCGTGGCCAGTCTCTCGCGCAAGCTGTCAGGCGTCATCGTCACGCTGGTCTTGGCGTGCTCGGGGGCCGGACATGCCCTTGCCATGAATTTTCGCCTGGTGCCGCTGGCGCTGGGCAAGAGTTGCGGCCAAAAGTGCCCGAAAATCATCACCGCCGAGGGTGAGATCGAAGGCGACAGCGCCACCCGTTTCGTTCATTTTCTCTCCAGGCACCGCCATGATTCGACGTTGCGGGCCGTGGTCTTGCTGAATTCGCCGGGCGGCTCGGTCGAAGGCTCGATCAAGCTTGGTCTGGTGATCCGCCGCCTGCATATGGCCACCATTGTCGCGCGGGCCGTGCCTGTGGCCGGGCAGGGCACCTATCAGCTGGTCTCGGGCCGCTGCTATTCGGCCTGCGTCTATACATTCATGGGTGGCTCGAAGCGGGTGCTGCCGCCGGGCTCGGTGGCGGGCATCCACCGTGCCTATATCCCCGGCGTCGGGCCCGATCCGGTTGGCCATGCCATTCCCCGCGCCCGTCGCGGCCCGCGCACCAGCATCAATCCTGATGTCGCGGCGCTGGCCATCGCCCGCTATTCACAGCGCATGGGCATCAGCCTTGACCTGTTGCGCACGGCAGAACGGGTGTCACCGGCCTCGATCCATATAGTTACGCCGCGCGAGGCGCTGGCCTGGCATCTGGCTGTCAGCAAATTTTGAAGGCCGCGTCCCGCATCGCGCGTTTGCAGCCATTTGACGCTTGACTTTGCCGGTGCAAACGCGCTACCCAGCGCAACCAGATAAGCGGGTTGCGGCCCCAATATCCGGGGGAGTAGCTCAGTTGGTTAGAGCGCCGGCCTGTCACGCCGGAGGTCGCGGGTTCAAGTCCCGTCTCTCTCGCCAAATCCTCGAAAATCAATAGTTTTTTGTGAAGCAGGCCACCTTGCTATGGGCCTCGTGGCACGACGCCCCGGCGCCTGCCGGTGCGCTCCGGCAGGGTGGCGCGTGTCCGGCCCTTGCCGCCTCAGGCGACGCCGAGCTTGCGCTGCAGGCTGGTCGAGCTCGTGGTGTACTGAAAGGCCAGCTTCTTGTCGGGATAGACGTAGCGGTGCACCTTTTGCGCCGCCAGCGCGCCTTCATGAAAGCCCGAGAGAATCAGCTTCAGCTTGCCCGGATAGCTGTTGATGTCGCCAATGGCGAAAATGCCCGGCACGCTGGTTTCGAACGTGCCGGTATCGGCCGGCACCAGATTTTCATGCAGGTTCAGGCCCCATTCGGCAATCGGCCCCAGCTTCATCGTCAGGCCGAAAAACGGCATAAGCGCGTCGCAGGCAATCTTTTGCTCGGTGCCATCGTCGCTGCGCACCACAGCGCTGCTGAGCACACCATCGGCGCCGTCAAGGCCGGTGACCTGGCCGATGATCAGGTCCATCGCACCCTCCGCCACCCATGAGCGCATGGCATTGACCGAATGCGGCGCAGCGCGGAAAACATCGCGCCGGTGCACCAGCGTGATGCGCTTGGCGATCGGTTTGAGATTGAGCGTCCAGTCGAGCGCCGAATCGCCGCCGCCAACGATCATGATGTTCTTGCCGCGCATCGATTCCATCTTGCGCACCGCATAATGCACCGAGTGGCCCTCATAGGCCTCGATCCCGGCGATCGGCGGTTTTTTCGGCTGGAACGAACCACCGCCCGCAGCAATGATCACCACCTTGGCATCAAATTGTGTGCCGGCATCCGTGGTAACCTCGAAGCGCGGCGCTTCCGGCGTGCCCCGTGAGACCAGCGACGTCACCATTTCACCCAGATGATATTGCGGGTTGAACGGCGCAATCTGCGTTTCGAGATTATCGATCAGGCCCTGGCCGGTGATGATCGGGAATCCGGGAATGTCATAGATCGGCTTTTCCGGGTAAAGCTCGGCGCACTGGCCACCACGCTTGGGCAGGATATCAACCAGATGCGCCTTGATATCGAGCAAGCCCAGTTCGAACACGGCAAACAGGCCGACCGGCCCGGCTCCGATTATCAGCACATCTGTTGTGATCATGGTGGGGAAATCCTTTGCACTATGAGGCCGCGCGGCCGCTCCTGTCGCATTTTCCCATAGGGTCTCGCGCAACTATATTCAACATATTTATTTATGGATATAAATTATATCACATAAATCAACTGTTAAATGAGGCTCACCCCTGTTTGGAAGGCGTGGTGACTTTCAGCCCGTCGAGCGCCTCGGTCACCTTGATCTGGCAGGAAAGCCGCGAATTCGGGCGCACTTCAAAGGCGAAATCCAGCATGTCCTCTTCCATCTGCTCGGCCGGGCCGACGGCCGCCAGCCAGGCTTCATCGACATAGACATGGCAGGTGGCGCATGAGCATGCCCCGCCGCATTCAGCATCGATGCCGGGCACGGAATTGCGGATGGCGGTTTCCATCACGGTGGCGCCGACTTCGGCCTTAACGGTGCGGCTGGTGCCTTTGGCGTCGGTGAAGGTAATATCAACCATAGCAGAGCTGCCTCTCAGGATGGGGCGGGAATTTCGATAGCCCGGCTTTAGCTAATTTCCCGCAGCTTGGCGAGATGGTGCCGCACCCGGGCGCAGACCGCGCCGGTCATAGAACAAAAGGTGCTGTGGCTGCCCCTGAAGCGGCGATCAGGCGGCCAGCAGGCTCGCCAGACTTGTTTCCGCCCGCGCCACAGCCGCCGCAAGCGCCTCAAAATGCTTGGAAGCTTGCGCAGCGCCGCAGCCTTTCAGCAGGGCTGATTCCAGCTGGCCGGCCTGGCTGGCAACTTCGAGCGCGCAGACGGCCAGCGCCGAACCGCGCAGGCGATGCGCCAGTTCGGCCTGAATCCGGGGTGCGGCAAGCTGGCGCGCGGCGTCGAGACGCGCCAGAATTTCTGCCGCCTGCGTCCCAAACATGGCCAGCAATTCACGCTCAAGCGCGTCATCACCGGCGGTTTGGCGCGACAGCAAAACCAGATCGAAGGGCGGTTGCACTTGTGCAGCCGGTTGCAGCATTGAGGCGTTCATGAAAGGATCCCGTAACATCAACCTGCCCAGCAATGGCACAGGCTTCTTTAGAAAGCGTTTGCTTGACGGATCCCGGGCAGGGGCCGCGCTCGTTAACGACGTTTGATTTCTTCTGAAATGTCCCGTTCCCTAAATATCGCTGCCCATGTATGGTAAATATCGGTTAATGAGTTGGGATTTCGGCCAGGGTCATGCTGCACGCGCAGATGGACCATGGCATAGTCTCTTGTGAAACGTGTTTGGAACTCATGTTTTTGAGCTCCTTGTGAGGCCCGATTATGGCGCAGTTGAAATCATCCGCAGCGGATCCGGCAGCCCTGTCTGCCCTGGAGACGGCATTGAACCTCACCGATGGCAGCACGGGCGACGCCACCGCCCCATCCGTGCCGAAATTGCCGGACGTCGCCGACGCCGTCCTGGGGCGCCCCGGCGCGGGGCGCTCGTCCCTGAGTTTTCAACCCGTGCAACCGCAGCCGGCCGAGGCCGACACTGCCAAGACGGCAACGCCGCGCAGTTCGCCGGTCAATGATGATCGCCGCACCGCCGGGCAAATCCTCAAGACCATGGAAGTGCGCGCCAGCCGCTGGCCCTATGGCCTCGCCCTGGCGGCCTCGCTCGCCTGGGCAGGTCTCTGCGGCTTTTATGCCACGAGCCACAATGATCTGCTGGTGCCCTTCGATGCCGCTCGCAGCGGCTTTCTGGTCGCGGCTCTGGTCGGGCCGGTGCTGGTGGCTTTCGTGGTCGCCGCCCTCATGGTGCGCGTGCGCGAATTGCGGCTGACCACCCGCTCGATGACGCAGGTCGCTCTGCGCCTTGCCGAGCCGGAAAGTCTCGCCAGCGAGCAGGTCATCAGCCTGAGCCAGGCCATCCGCCGCGAAGTCGCTTCCATGGGTGACGGCATCGAGCGGGCGCTCGCCCGCGCCAGCGAGCTTGAAACCCTGGTGCATTCGGAAATCAGCAATCTCGAACGTTCCTTCGGCGACAACGAGCGCCGGGTGCGTGCGCTGGTGGAAGCCATGGTCAGCGAGCGCGAGGCGCTTGTCGCCAGCGCCGAGCAGATGCGCGGCGCCATCAGCACTGCCCATGATTCGCTCACCGGCGATCTCGCCGATGTGTCGACGCGTATCGTTGAAAGCGTCGATGCCGCCGGTTCGCGCGTCGCCCGTGCCCTTGGCGCCAAGGGTGAGGAAATCGCCATCACGCTGGGTTCGGCCGGTGAACTGCTGGTCAGGCAACTCTCCGACCACAGCGATAATATTGTCGCCAATCTTTCGCGCACCGGCGCTGACGTCAGCACCCACCTCGCCAATGCCTCGTCGCAGGTCTCCCAGGCGCTCGCCACCGAAATCGACGAAATCGATGCCCGCCTCAATAGCACCGGCAAGGCGCTGATCGTCGATCTCGGCATGCGCGGCAATGAGGTGATCGACCGGCTCGATCATACCGGTGAGCAGATCGCCAACAACATTTCCAGCAGTGGTGACAATCTCGTCGCCCGCGTTGCCGAAATCGGCGACAGGATGCACGAGACCGTCAATGTCCGCGGTTCGGCATTGGGGGCGGAGCTGGCCGAAGCCGGCACCCGCATTTCTGCAGATATTGCCCGCCACAGCGAGGCAGCGCGCCAGAATCTCGATCAATCGCAGCAGGCGCTGGGTGCCATGCTCGACCAGCACACCCGCCTGTTGGACAGCAATCTCCAGAATTTCCACAGCCAGATGCAGAACCAGCTCGTGGCTTCCGGCACCGAAATGGCCGCCTCCCTCGACGGCCACACCGCCGCAGCCGGTAGGATTTTCGACTCCGCCAGCCAGGTGCTCGATCAGGCGCTCGATGCTCATTCCGAATATGTCACGCGGAAGCTTGACGATCACGCCGCGCGCGTCACCGGCGCGCTCGTTGAATCCTCGACCCAGACCATCCAGGCCATGCAGGAGCAGTCCGACGCCCTGCAGACGCATTTCGGCTCCTTTGCGAATGGCGCCATCGACGATATCAACCGCAGCTTCAATGCCTTCAATGGCCAGTTCAGCGAGGAGGCCGGGGCCCATCGCGCCGAGATCGCCGCGCGCAACCAGGAGCTTCAGGAGCACCTCGCCCGCTATCACGAGCAATTCACCACCACGGCAACGACGACGACGCAGGCCCTGCGCGAGCTGACCGACCAGCACGCCGCCAATTTTGCTGACCATGCCGCGACCATCAGCGGCCATCTCAACGATATTTCCGCGCAGTCCCTGACCGGTTTTGCCGTGCAGGCCGACATGTTCAACCAGAATTTCGCCCGCCAGGCCGAAGCGCATCTGGGTGAACTTGCCGCCGGAAGTGCGGCGCTGGAAGAGGGCCTCGCGGCCCATCGCCAGCAACTGGCAACCCTTGCCGAGCAGCATGGCGCCAGCCTCAACGAGCAGTTTGCCCGCGCGCTCGACGCCCAGAAGGGCGAGACCGACGCCTTCGAGGCGCGCTTTGCCACCAATGTCGATGCGCATCTGGCCGGTCTTGCTGCCAGCAATGCCGCTATCGAAGAGGGTTTTGTGGCCCATCACCAGCACTTGACAGCGCTGGCCGAGCAACATGCCTCGACCCTGCACGATCATTTTGCCCGCGCACTCGAAAGTCAGAACGCCCAGGCCGAGGCTTTCAGTGACAGCTTTGCCAGCCAGAGCGCCGAGCATCGTCATGAGATCGCCAATAACCACGCCGCACTGCAGAGCGGCATCGCCGCGCTGCACGATGAGTTCAACCGCAATGCCGCCGACCGCGTAACCGCGCTCGACGACCTGATTCGTGATCATGATCAGAGATTTACGGCGCAGGCCGAGGCACTGACGCTTGGCGTCGCTGCCAGCCATGACGCCTTCCATCGCGATTTTGCCGATGCCGCCGAAACCGCCCGCGCCAATTTGCTGGCCGGTCTCACGACCTCGCATGATGATGCCCTTGCCACGGCGCAGGACGCTACCAGCCGTATTTCCACGGCGCTGCGCGGCGTCACCGACGAGTTTGCCGCCACCGCCGCCGATGCCGTGGCCGCCATCGGCATGCATGGCGATCGCGTCAACGACACCATCGCCACCCGTCTCTCGGTGTTTGAGGACACGATCAGCCACTCTGATACCGGTGTCGCCCAGCGGATCGACGCCCAGGTCGACCGCCTGACCGCAACCATCGATGCAAGGCTTGGTGACCTCGAATCGATCATTGGCACCAAGGCCGAGGAACTCGATTCGCACCTGCTGCAGCGCACCGAGGCCTCCGCCCAGTCAATGCAGGCGAGATTGTCGGCCCTCACCTCCGACAGCGATGCCCGCGGCGAAGCACTGCGCGCCGCCTTCGACCAGATCGCCACCCGCATCGATACCGGGTTGCAGGCCCGCACCAGTGAGCTCAATGATGCCTTGCGCCAGCGCGCTATCGATGTTGCCCGCAATCTCAGCGACGGCAGCGGCGAGATTGCCCGCGTGCTCGATGACAAGCTGGTGGCCATCGGCGATCAACTGAATGATCGCATGCAAGCGGTCTCTGCCTTGCTCGATGATCGCACCAATGAGATCAACATCGGCATGGCCAACCGTGCCGAGGCGCTCGGCGCCGCCCTTTCCGGCCATGTCGATCGCCTCGAAAGCAACGTCGTGACCCCGCTGGTTCAGGTCAACCAGAATCTGGCAACGCAGACGGGTGCGCTCACCGACATGCTGTCAACCCGCACCGCCGAAATCAGCGCGCTGCTCAGCGAGCATTCGGTGCGTCTCAATGCCGAGGTTGAAAACCAGCGCACGCAACTGGCCAATGTGCTGGATTCGACCGGCACCTCGACAATTGCCGCGCTCGATTCAGCCACTAGGGCGATGAGTGAGCACCGCAGCCTGATCGACCAGACTTTCAGCGCCCATGCCGATGATTTCCACCAGCGCCTGTCCCATGCGCTGGCCGGGACTGAGGCCTCGCATGCCGCCGCCCTTGACCAGGCTGCGCAAATGTTCAGCAATCACCGCGCCTTGATCGATCAGTCCTTCGCGGCGCGCGGTGCTGATCTCGACAATGTGCTGGAACAGCGCACCCAGACCCTGGCGCGCACGCTGGCGGCAGGCACTGAAGTCAACCAGCGGGTGCTGGATGAAGCCAATCAGGCCCTCGATTCCACCCTGAGCCAGCGGGCCCAGGAGCTGGGCGCCACGCTGGTGGCGCGCCTCAATGACATTGATTCGACGCTTATCACCCGCCTCGGCAGCGTGCATGCCTCGCTTGGGGACAGCGGCCGGGCGCTTGGCGAACTGCTCGAAGGGCGCCTCGGCGAATTGCAGGATCTTTTTGACGTCAAAGGCAAACTGGTCATCGATACGCTGTCGGCGCGCGGTTATGACATCAATCGCAACCTCGCCGAGGTCAGCGAAATGGTCGGCCACGCCATTGACAATCGCGGCGCCACCATCATCCAGCATCTCAACCGCAAGCAGGTCGAAATGACCGCAGCCATTGATCAATCGACCCATGCCCTGGGCGAGGTGATCGACGGCGGCACCAACAGTTCCATCACCTCGCTCGCCACGCTTGGCGACCGGCTGAGTGGCGAGCTTGGCGGCGTGCTGGCCCGCCTAGATGCGGCGCATCAGGCGCTGTCGACGCTGGTCAATAATGCCAATTACAACCTCTCGTCGCTCGAAGGCGCGCTTTCGGGACGCATGAAGGACTTTGCCCAGGCCATGGGCGGCGTCTCCGAGCAGGTCAATGCCCTCAATGAAACCGCGACGACCACGCTCAACGATGGCCATGCCCTGGCGTCACGGCTCGATGGCCATGCGCGGGCGCTGGCCACCAGCGCTGCAGCCTTGCTGCAGGTGCAATCGAGCTCGGATGCCACCCTGTCGCAACGGCGCGCAAGTCTGGAAGCCTTGCTCACCGACATCAACGCCCGCGCGGCAGATTTCGACTCGATGACCCAGAGCTTTGCCCAGCGCATCGACGCCTCCTTCGCGCAAGCCGAGGACCGCGCCCGCGAGATCGGCGATTATCTGGTGCAATCGGCAGAGGCTGGCCAGGCCAACCTGCACCAGCAGTTCAGCGAATTGCGCAAATTGTCGTCGGGCGAGCAGGAGCGCCAGGCCGACGCCCTGCGCGAGGCCGGTGACAAGGCCCGCCGCGAGGTCGGCGAGGTCCTGAACAATGTCGTGACCCGTTTCAACGAGACCGTGGCGCAATTGCGCGACATGTCCGGCCAGATCGCCCGTGAGCTGGAGGAGACCCGCAGCGAACTGGCGGGTGGCATCAAGCTCATCCCGCAGGAAGCCAGCGCGCAGGCCAACGCCATGCGCCAGGTGGTCAGCGATCACATCAAGGCCCTTAACGAGCTCAGCGATATGGTCGTCAAATCCGGGCGCGGCATGAATGTCATCGCCCCCGCGACCATGGCGCCGCAGGTTGCTGCACCGGCCCCGGCCGTGGTGGCCCCGCCGCAGATCGCCCCAGCCCCGGCACCTGCGCCCCATCCGGTCGCGACCAAAAGGCCGGTGGATTTTGCCGGTCTTGAGGCCGTGCGCCAGGCCATGGAAGCGACTGACCTTGCCACCAGGCCGGCTCCGGCGGCCACTGGCGCCGCATCGCTGCCGCCCCTGCGCGGCACCCGCGCTTCCGAGCCCTGGGCAGACATTCTTGCCCGCGCCGCCCGTGATGACGCCGAGGCCCCGGGCCAGAGCCTCGAAGCGCTGTCCGTGAACATTGCCCGGCTGGTCAACCAGCAGGCCATGTATCAGGCCATCGCCGCCCACAGCCGTGGCGAGCGCAATGCCCTGTCCCTGGCGATTTACACCGCCGAAGGGCGTGAGCGCTTCAATGATATTGCCAGGCGCTATGGCAATGACCCGGCCTTTGCCACGGCCGTGCGCCAGTATGTTGCGGATTTCGAGACGCGCCTTGCCCATGCCAACCGCAGCGATGCCACGGGCCAGAATGCGCAGACCTTGCTCGCTTCCGATGCGGCCAAGATCTATTTCATGCTGGCGCATGCCTCGGGGCGCTTCAACTGAGGCAGCGCCCCGATCACGCCGCGCCGGGCAGGGGGCCATGGCGCTGCACCTGACAAGTCTGGAGACGCTGGCGGCGACGCTGCCAGCCAAAGGCCGGCTGATGGGGCTTGATCTTGGCACAAAGACCATCGGACTGGCGATTTCCGATGTCGAGCGTCGCCTTGCCAGCCCCTTGCTGACCATCCGCCGCCGCAAATTCACCCTCGATGTCGAGGATCTGAAGGCGCATATCAGCCGACACGACATCAGGGCGCTGGTGTTCGGCATGCCGCTCAACATGGATGGCAGCTCCGGCCCGCGCGCGCAGGCGACGCGTGGGTTCATCCATAATCTCGCGCCATTGATCGACCTGCCGGTCACCACCTGGGACGAGCGCCTGTCGACCGCCGCCGTCACCCGGGACCTGATCGAGCAGGATGTGTCGCGCGCCCGCCGTGCCGAACTCGTCGACAAGCTCGCCGCCGCCTATATCCTGCAAGGCGCGCTCGATCGTCTGGCCTGCCTGCCGCAAAACTGAAAGAGCCCCTCCGGGGGAGGGGCTCTTCGTGCTTCTCAGTCTTGGGTCATCAATGGCCGAAGCGTTCG
Organism: Hyphomicrobiales bacterium; assembly: GCA_019075905.1. Lineage (GTDB taxonomy): Bacteria > Pseudomonadota > Alphaproteobacteria > Rhizobiales > Beijerinckiaceae > REEB77. The sequence continues at coordinate 142,569 of JAGXAM010000001.1, read as the reverse complement.
TCGCGCGGGTTGGGATAGGGGTCGCGACCACGGTTGTAATAGTGGACATGGCGCCAATGGTCGCCATCGTGATACTCATAGCGCGGTGCCCCGTAATAGGCCGGGGCGCCATAATAGGCGGGCGCCGCATAATAGGGCTGCGGATAGGCCGGCGCATAATAATAGGGCTGGTCCTGCTGTTGCTGCGCGGCAATCGCCGCAGCACCAATGCCCAGAATGCCAAGGCCGATCAGGGCACCTGCCACGGCACCGTCATGATCGCGGTGCCAGTCGACTTTGGTAACCATGCCAGCATTGCTGGCCGGCACCTGGGCTATGCCGAAAGGCGCGGCGCTGGCAGCTCCCGCAAAGGCGGGGACCATCAGACCTGCGACCAGCAGGCCCGCCAGCAATTTCTTGCCAAACCTTGCGCTGCTCGCCCCGGGCTGCGCGCTACGTGCATCTGTCGTCAAAAAACGGGTCATGATGTGCTCCTTGCACTTCGTTGGTTCGGGAAAGATGAAAGTCCCATCGCTCCCCTTAACCATGACGCCAATCTAGGACCCGGCGACTGAATGGCACCTGAACAGATCAAGGTGATATTGTGGCTTTTGCGGCCGGCAGGGCATCGCGGCTCTTGCATCCGGCAGCATCATCCGGCACATCCTTGATCCATGGATCATCGCCCTTTAGCCTTCCTGAATGCCCGCCTGCTTGACCCCGCGGCGGGCACTGACCAGCCCGGCGGCCTGCTGGCTCACAATGATGTGATCGTCGATGTCGGCCCGCACCTGCGGGCTGGCACGGTGCCGGCCGAGGCGCTCATCATTGATTGTGCCGGCGACAGCCTCGCCCCCGGCCTTATCGACGCCCGCGTCTTTGTCGGTGAACCCGGTGCTGAACATCGCGAGACCATTGCCAGCATCACCAGGGCTGCGGCGGCCGGCGGCGTCACCACGCTGGTGGCGACCCCGGACACGGATCCGCCGGTGGATAATGCCGCCATGGTGGATTTCCTGCTGCGGCTCGGGCGCGACAAGGGCAGGGTGCGGGTCTTGACAACCGCCGCCCTGACACGTGGCTTGCGTGGCGAGGAAATCGCCGAAATCGGCCTGTTGCTTGAGGCCGGGGCGCTCGCCTTCTCGCAAGGCGCCCATGCCCTGCGCAATGCCCAGGTCATGCGCCGCGCCATGACCTATGCCCGCGATTTTGACGCGCTGGTGATGCATCTGCCGCAGGACGCTGATCTTGCCGCCGACGGCGTCATGAACGAGGGCGAACTCGCCAGCCGCCTCGGCCTCGCCGGCATCAGCACCGCCGCCGAGACCATCATGCTGGAACGTGACCTGCGCCTCGTGGCGCTGACCGGAGCCCGCTATCATGCCAGCCTGATCTCGTGCAAGGCCTCGCTGGAACTGATCTCCCACGCCAAGGCCCGGGGCCTGCCCGTCACCTGCGGGGTGTCGATCAACCATCTCGCCCTGAACGAAACCGACATCGGCGATTACCGCACCTTTTTCAAGATCGCACCGCCCTTGCGCAGCGAGGAGGAGCGCCGCGCCCTGGTGCAGGGCCTGCGCGACGGCATCATCGACATTATCGTCTCGGATCATTGCCCGCAGGATGTCGAGACCAAGCGTCTGCCTTTCGGCGAGGCGGCCTTCGGCGCGATTGGCGTCGAGACCTTGCTGGCGGTCGCCCTGCGCCTCGTCCATGCCGATGACCTTCCCCTGGTTCACCTGTTGCGTGCCCTCAGCTTACGGCCTGCCGAGATCCTGCGCCTGCCGCAGGGTCGCCTCGCCAAGGGGGCCCCGGCTGATCTGGTGCGCTTCGATCCTGATGAGCCGTGGGTGTTGCAGGCCGCCGATCTGCATTCGCGCAGCCGCAACACGCCATTTGACGATGCGCGCCTGACCGGCAGGGTCAAGCAGACCTGGGTTGCCGGCACTCTCGTTCACGGATAGGTTGAGCTGCTCTCAAGGAGTTTCCATGTCAATCATCCTGGCTGCCCTGCTTGGCTATCTTTGCGGTTCGGTGCCCTTCGGCCTGCTTTTGACCAAAGCCGCCGGGCTTGGTGACATTCGCGCCATCGGCTCGGGCAATATCGGCTCCACAAATGTGCTGCGCACCGGGCGAAAGGACCTTGCCGCCGCAACCTTGCTGCTCGATGCGCTCAAGGGCACCGTCCCGGTCTGGCTGGCGCAGCACATGTGGGGCGATGCGGCCGCGCTCACCGCAGCCGCGGCGGCCTTTGCCGGGCATATTCTGCCGGTATGGCTCAAATTCAGGGGCGGCAAGGGGGTTGCGACATTTCTCGGCACCTTGCTCGCCATAGCCCCTCTGGCGGCACTGGTCTTTGCTGTCGTCTGGCTGCTGGTGGCCTATGCCAGCCGCTGGTCCTCGGCGGCAGCCCTGGCCGCGAGCGGCTTGATCCCCTTCGTGCTGCTGGCCCTGCGCGAAGAGCCGGTGCCGCTGGTCTATGCCGGGCTCATGGTCGTTCTCTGGTTCATGCACCGCGCCAATATCATGCGCCTGCTCGCAGGAAGCGAGCCGAAGATCGGCGCCAAGCCATGATGGCAAGCCCTGCGCCACGGCTGCACCTGAGCGACAGCCAGCGTGCCGACTGGGTGCAACTCATCCGCTCCGACAATGTTGGCCCGCGCACCTTTCGCGGGCTGCTCAACCGTTATGGCTCGGCCGCGGCGGCGCTGGAAGCCTTGCCCGGCCTTGCCGGCAGCGTCGGCCGCAGCGTCAGGATAGCCACCCGCGATGACGTGCTGCGCGAGATGGAGGCCGCTGCCCGGCGCGCCATCAGCTTCATCTGCCTTGGCGAGCCGGAATATCCCGCCGCCCTCAGGGCCATCGACGCGCCGCCGCCCGTTCTGGCCGTGCGCGGCAACATCAAGACGCTGAGCCGCACCATGGTGGCGATGGTCGGCGCCCGCAACGCTTCAGCAGCCGGTCTCGTCCTGGCCGAGCGCCTGTCGCGCGGCATTGCCGAAACCGGTTCTGTGATCGTCTCCGGCCTTGCGCGCGGCATTGACCTGCGCGCCCATCAATGCACCCTGAAGACCGGCACCATCGCGGTGCTGGCGGGCGGCCACAACCGCATCTATCCTGAAGACCATGCCGGCCTCGTCGAGCAAATCCTTGAGGAGGGCGCCGTCATCTCGGAAATGCCGCTGGAATGGGAGCCGCGCGGCCGCGATTTCCCGCGCCGCAACCGTATCGTCTCGGGCCTTTCGCTGGCGGTGGTGGTGATCGAGGCGGCGCTCAATTCCGGATCGCTGATCACCGCCCGCTTTGCCAATGAGCAGGGGCGCGAGGTGTTTGTCGTGCCGGGCTCGCCGCTCGATCCGCGCTGCGAGGGCTCCAACAACCTGCTGCGCCAGGGCGCCACCCTGTGCACGAGGGCCGAAGATGTCACCAGCGCCCTTGCGCCGCTGGCCGGGCCACCGCAGCCCGACCTGTTTCGCGAAAGCCGTGATGATTACGACAGCGCCACCGAACCCTTGTGGGATGAGGCCAATCTGTTCGATCAGGCCCATGCGCCGCAGACCGATCCGCGTCAGGAGATGGATGAGCCGGGCGGCCTCGCCATGGTGTCAGCTGACGCCGCCTCCCGCATCACCGAATTGCTCGGCCCGTCACCGGTCAGCCTCGATGATTTGAGCCGCCTGTCGGGCGTACCCATGGCGGCCTTGCGGCCGGTGCTGATAGAACTGGAGATTGAAGGGCGTCTGCTGCGCCATGGTGTCAATCTCGTGTCGCTGGTTTTGTGAAGCGGGGAGACAACAAACGTGACATCAAGACTTGAAGACTTTGCCCGCGGCCTTGCCGATGCGCAGTCGAGCCACCGCCATGTCGCCTGGAATGAGGCGGCAGCCCCGCGCGACATGGCTGCGGCGATGCAGGCCCAGGCGATGAGCCTGCGCCAGACGGGCGCCGCTATTGGTGGCTGGAAGCTCGGCTTCAACGCTGATGGCATCGCCATTGCCGGGCCGATGCTGCAGGCCATGATCACGCCATCGCCGGCACGCCTTGCCTTGCCGCCGCGTGGCGGCCTTCTCGCTGAAATCGAGATCGCCTTTCGCCTTGGCCGTGATCTGCCGGTGCGCCCGCGCCCTTGGCTGCGCGACGACATCCTCGCCCATGTCGGCGAAGTGCTGGTCGGCATCGAATGGCTGTGCCCGAGACTCGACGCCCGCGCCGCGGCGCATTTTCCCTCGTGGCTGGCAGACCGGCTCGGTAATTACGGATATGTCACCGGTGCCAACGTCGCCGTCGGCAAACTGGCGGACATCACAAATTTGCGCACGCAATTGTGGGTTGATGGCGCCCGGACCCATGACAAGCATGGCGGCCATCCGCAAAATGATCCGCTCATGCCGCTTCTCGCCTATGCCAATGCCCAGAATGACGATCTCGGCGGCCTCAAGGCCGGCATGGTCATCACCACCGGCTCGCTGACCGTGCCGCTGCCGGTCAACGCGCCTTGCGAGATCAGGGCCGAGATTGATGGCATCGGCGCCGTTGCCGCCTCAGTCGTCAAGCCCTGAGCGCCCGGCCAGCAGCATGTGCGCGCGGGCAAGATCGTCGGCGCTGTTGATGTTGAAGAACGGATCATCCTTGCTTTGATCCCACGCCCGGGCAACGCCGCCAAGGCGCGTCAAGGCCTGGGTTACGGCCCGGATTTGCTCCTCCTCGACCATGTGGCGCAGCGCCCCCCGTGCCCCCAGCGGCCAGAGCGTCACCGCCGGGTGCAGCCGCCCGCCACAAAACGCCGTCACCGGGACATCGATCCCCGCAGGCATGGCGCCGCGCAGGCCTGACGCCAGATCATCCGGCGCAAAGGGCGTATCGACCGGCAGGCTCAGCATATGGGTGACGGTGGGTGCGCTGCGCGCCAGCCAGTCGAGGCCGGTGACAATGCCGGCCAGCGGCCCCTGAAAGCCCGGCAGGTCATCGGCCAGCACGGCTTGCGCGGCGAAACCGGCAAAGCGCCGCGGGTCACCCGCCGCGCTGATCAGCACCGGCGCGGTTTGCCTTGCAAGGCAGGCATGGACATAGGCGATCAACGGCTTGCCGCCGAGTTCGACCAGCGCCTTGTCGCGCCCGCCAAGCCGGCGCCCCTGTCCCCCGGCAAGGATCAGCCCGGCCGTGGTCATCGCCGGCACGTCATGTCAGCACGAATTGCAGCGCCAGCGCCACTAGCCCCAGCGCCGCCACCGACAGCGCCCACAGGCCGACGAACCACAGCAGGCGCGAGCGCAACTGCGGCTGCATCAATGATACCCCGCTTCAGGATCGAGCTTGCCGCCGAAAATCCAGTAGGACCAGATCGTATAGCCGAGGATCACCGGCAACAGCACCACCGCGCCATAAAGCAGGAAGGCGAGGCTCTTGGCCGGTGCCGCCGCCGCCGCTATGGTGACGGCGCCCGGCACGATATAGGGATAAAAGCTAATGCTGAGGCCGATATAGCTCAGCACAAACAGGGCCAGCGCGGCCAAGAACGGCAGATGGTCACGCTGTTCGGCCAGGCTTTCCACCAGCACATAGGCGGCCAGCGCCACCAGCAGCGGCACCGGTGCCGTATAGAGGATGGCCGGAAACGCCAGCCATTTGTGATAGTAATAGCCGTGAAGGAACGGCGTCCACAGGCTGATGATGCCGATCAGCACCAGCAGGGCGATCCCGGCCGGCATCGCCACCCGGCGCGCCCGGTCCTGCACCTCGCCGGTGGTTTTCATGTTCAGCCAGGTTGCGCCCAGGAGCACATAGCCGACGACGAGAGCCACCGCCGTCATCAGGCTGAACGGCGTCAGCCAGTCCCACCAGCCGCCAGCATAGGCCCTCCCGCTCACCTTGATGCCCTGCACCAGCGCGCCCAGCGCCAGGCCCTGGGCCAGCGCCGCCACCAGGGATCCGGCAAAGAAGGCCGCGTCCCACAAAAACCTGCCGCGCCGCGTGCGCCAGCGAAACTCAAAGGCGACACCGCGCAACACCAGGCCGATGAGCATGGCGATCAGCGGCGCATAAAGCGCCGGCATGATGATGGCATAGGCCAGCGGGAACACCGCCAGCAGGCCGCCGCCGCCAAAAACCAGCCAGGTCTCGTTGCCATCCCACACCGGCGCAACCGAGTTCATCATCAGGTTGCGGCTCGCCTCATTGCCGCCAAAGGGGAATAAAATGCCGATGCCGAGATCAAAGCCGTCGAGCGTGACATAGGCCAGAACCGCAAAGGCAATGAGTCCGGCCCAGATGAAAGGGAGATCAAGGGTCATGATAGGGCTTTCCTGCGGGGGTTCATTCAGCGGCGGAAATATGCGGCGGCTGCAGCAGCCGCGCGACCGCCGCGCGGCCCGCTGAACGCATCGGCCCGGAATCGTCAAAATCCGTCTCGCTGGTGCCGGGTGTGCGCCGCATCAGCCGCAGCAGGTAGAAAATGCCGATGCCGAACACCAGAAAATAGACAATCACAAAGGCCAACAGTGATGTGGCAATGGCGGGCGCCGCCAGCGGCGACAACGATTGATCGGTGCGCAGCAGGCCATAGACCGTATAGGGCTGGCGCCCGACCTCGGTGGTCACCCAGCCGGCAAGCAAGGCAATAAAACCGCTCGGCGCCATGATGATCGCCGCCACCTGCAAGGCGCGCGACTCATGGAGTTCGCCGCGCCAGCGCAGCCACGCCCCCCACAGGCCAAAGCCCAGCATGGCAAATCCGAGCGCGACCATGAGCCGGAAGGTGAAGAACAGGATGGTAGCATCGGGCTGGTCGGCGCGCGGCCAGTGCTTCAGCCCCTGGATCGAACCCTCAAGACTATGCGTCAGGATCAGCGCGCCGAGATAGGGAATCTCGATCTTGTCATGGGTAGTTTGCGCTTCCATGTCAGGAATACCGAACAAAATCAGCGGCGTATGCGGCTTTGTGGAGAAATCACCTTCCATCGCAGCAATCTTGGCGGGCTGATATTGCAGCGTGTTGAGGCCATGGGCGTCACCAGCGGCGATCTGCACCGGCGCGACAATCACCGCCATCCACAAGGCCATGGAAAACATCAGGCGCGCCGCATCATTGGCGCTGTTGCGCAACAGGTGAAACGCGCCAACCCCGCCGACGACAAAGGCCGTGGTGAGATAGGAGGCCAGCACCATATGAACGAGGCGATAGGCAAAGGACGGGTTGAAAATCACCGCCATCCAGTCGAGCGCAATATATTGCCCCTGGGCATTGATGCCATAGCCGGCCGGCGTCTGCATCCAGCTATTGACCGACAGGATCCAGAAGGCCGAAAACAGGGTGCCGACCGCGACCATCAGCGTCGCAAAGAAATGCAGCGCCCTGCCAACCTTGGCCTCACCAAACAGCATGACGCCCAGAAAACCGGCTTCGAGAAAAAACGCCGACATCACCTCATAGCCCATCATCGGGCCAATGACCGGGCCGACCTTGTCGGAAAACACGCTCCAGTTGGTGCCGAACTGGTAGCTCATCACCAGTCCGGAGACGACGCCCATGCCGAACACCACGGCAAAAATCTTTTTCCAGTAATCGAAGGCAGATTTGTAGACGGCCGCACCACGCAGCAGCCACAGCGCTTCGAGCACAGCAAGGTAGCTCGCCAGCCCGATGGAAAACGACGGAAAAATGATGTGGCTCGCCATCGTGAAGGCAAACTGGCTGCGCGCGAGGGTCTCCGCATCGAGATGGGGCATGGATCTGCGTCCTTTACATATTCAATTGTTCGAATATGAACTCGTTGGCCTGTCTGCGCAACGCCCGGATTGTCGCACCGTTGACATCGCCGTGCGAGGTCCGGCGTGCGCACTGGTAAAATTGCGCCAAACCACTTAAATAGGCGCCAGCCTGGTACGTCAACCGTCAGGGCGACAGAGCCGGGGCGCCCGGACGTCTGTGAAACATTGATCTTTGGGAGTTTTTCACATGAAGAAAATTGCGATTGCCGCGCTTGTCCTCGCCAGCTTTGGCATGGCTACGGGCGTGCAAGCCAAGGGCTGTCTGAAGGGGGCGGCTGCTGGTGCGGTTGCGGGGCATTTTGCGCATCACACGATTCTGGGTGCCCTCGGTGGTTGCATCGCCGGGCACGAGGCAGCGAAAATGGCTGCAAAGCGCAAGAAGGCAGAAGAAATGAAGGCCCAGCAGCAGGGCATGCAACCTGCCAACCTCGGTGCCGTCCCGGCGCCGTCGGCAGCGGTTCCCGCCGGCAAATAAGCTGAAATATCGGAGGGCTGGAGCGGGCGATCGGGATCGAACCGACGACATATAGCTTGGGAAGCTATCGTTCTACCACTGAACTACGCCCGCGTTTCGGCTCGCACCATAGCCGGAACGCTGGCGCAGTCAACGCCTGATCTGCGACGCCGTGCCCCTGTCCTGGTGTCGCAGACCCCGTTACGCAAGGTCTGCCGTGGGACCGGTGCCCGTAATGGTGCTGCCCCCGCGCGGGTTTTTGCGGCGAAACCTGGGGAATGATTCGAGAATCCTTGATCATTTGCCAATTTGACGGCATAAGCATGGGCGTGCATCTAACGCATGTCGCCAGCTATGAGATAACCATTGGAACCTGCTTCGTCCCGTATCATCATTGCTGATGATCATCCTCTCGTACGCGGCGCCTTGCATCAGGCTGTGCGCGGTGCAGTTTCCGGTAGCGAAATTATCGAATGCGCCAATCTTGAGGATGTGCGCAATTCCCTGAACGCCAATCCCAACGTCGATCTGGTCATGCTCGATCTCGCCATGCCCGGCGTGCGCGGCTTTTCTGGCCTGCTTTACCTGCGGGCGGAATTTCCCGGCGTGCCGGTGGTAGTGGTTTCCGCCAATACCGACCGCGACATCATGCGCCGCTGCGTTGATTTCGGCGCTTCCGGCTTCATTCCCAAAACCACCGACATGGACACCATGCGCCATGCCATCCGCACGGTGCTGGCCGGGGACACCTGGACGCCGCCGGACGTCGACCTGCGCGCCCCGGCTGATTCGCAGACCGCCGATATCGTCCGCCGCCTGTCGACCCTGACCCCGCAGCAGATGCGCGTGCTGATGATGCTGTCCGAAGGCCTGCTCAACAAGCAGATCGCCTTTGAGCTGACGGTGTCGGAAGCTACCGTCAAGGCCCATGTCTCGGCAATTCTCATGAAGCTCAATGTCGAGAGCCGCACCCAGGCGGTGATCGCCGCCAGCCGGATCGAGGCCACTGGCACAACGGTGGAGTGATCCCCATATCCGGTGGGGCGGAACATTGGGGCGCGATTTTCGCACTCCCGTTCCGGTCTATTGGAGTTTTGTCATGAATGGTACCGCACTTAATCGCTTTATCGGTGGCACACCGGTCGCCGTGGGCGTGCGACTGTTCTTCGTCTCGCTCATCGTCGGCGCTTTCATGGTATGGCAGGGCATTGATCCCGCCGACCTGATTTTTGCCTTCGACCGCCTGCTGCGCCATATCTGGGATCTGGGCTTCCAGCTCTTCGGCCATTTTGGCCGCGACCTCGAAATGGGCGCGATTGTCGTCATCCCCGTCTGGCTGGTGCTGCGCCTGATCAACTGGCGCCGCGCCTGATCCTCACCTCACGCATTGCCTTCTGAACCCTGCTGGCCGGCTGGCGCCAGCAGCGGTTCGGCATGGCCGACGATGCGGGTTATGCCCGTGACATCCTGCCGCATCGCATGGTCGATCTGGTCGATCAGCACATGCACATCATCGACGCTGAGCGTCGGACTGACCCGTGCATGATAATTGATCACTTTGCCAAGCGGGGTCTCGCGTACCCTGACGTGGTGCACATCGCTCACCCCCGAAGTCGCCGCAGCTTGGAGGCGCAACCGCGCCGTCATCGCCTCGATCTCGGCGGGGGCGGCATCATGGCCGGCGACCGGCTCGGGCTGCATCGGCTCGATATGGGTTTCAACCTCGATATCGCCGCCGATTTCGCTCTTGATCGCCGCTTCCAGTCGGCTGGCCAGCTGGTGCGCCTCGCCATGCGGCGTGGCACCATTCACTTCCATGTCGAGGCTGATGGCTATGGTTCCCGCAACATTCTGCACGGTGACGTGATGCACCGGCACGCGGCGGCGGGCGGCCACCAGCAGCACCTGTTCGAGGATGCTTTCGTCATCGAGCACCACCGGGTTGGCGGTGATCGTCACATCAAGCTGCGGCGCGAGTTTCGTCAGCGCCTGCGCCAGGCTGGTCTTGAGCTCGCCGACCCGCACCAGCGGCATCGACCGCCCGACACTCACCACCACATCGCCGAGAATGCGCGGCCCGACCGCGCGCAGCCGCAGCGCTTCCAGCGCCATCACCCCCGGCGTCGCCTCGATCAGCCGCCGCACATCTTCGGTCAGTTCTGACGGGGCGGCATCGATCAGGCTGTCCACGGTGCGGCGCGCCAGGCGCCAGCCGGCAAGGCCGATGAACAGGGCGACGCCAAGAGCCGCCAGACTGTCGCCGCGCGTGAAGCCGAAACGCTGCGCCGCGAGCCCGGCAAGAACCAGCACCGATGACACCATATCGCTGGAAAAATGCAGCGCATCAGCCGCCAGCGCCTCGCTCGATTCTTCCCTGGCGACCTTGGCGAGCCCGTGCCAGCGCCAGCCATCGACTACGATCGACACCAAAAGCACGGCAAATGTCAGCGGCCCGGCATTGACCGCATTGGGATGCGCCAGCCTTTGCACCGCCTCGATGATGACAAAGGTCGCCAGTGCCAGCAGCATCGAGGTTTCGGCCAAAGCTGCCAGCGGTTCGAGCTTGGCATGGCCAAACGGATGTTCGGCATCGGCCGGGCGCGCGGCCTCGCGAATCGCAAAAAAGGTCAGTACGGTCGCCGCCGTATCGAGCAGGGCGTGGCCGGCTTCCGACAACAGCGCCAGCGATCCGGACGCGAGCCCGGCTACCAGTTTGGCCAGCGCCAGCAAGGTGCTGGCCACGATGGAAGCACGCGCTGCCCGCTGTTTGCGTTGCAGACTTGCCGCCTCGGCGACATCTTGCGCCATTGGCACTTGCCCTGATTGAGTCTGCACGTGCTGCGCCCTTTTCTGTCTTTCGAGGTAGCATTTGCCGCCTCGCCCCGACCCTGCAATAATGTCGATGACAAAGGCAACAGGGAGACCAATTTAATGCAATATCTGCACACCATGGTTCGGGTGAGGAATCTCGATGAGGCACTCGATTTTTATTGCAACAAGCTCGGCCTTATAGAAGTTCGTCGCACGCAAAGCGAGAAGGGCCGCTTTACCCTGGTGTTCCTCGCGGCCGCCGATGATGTCGAGACCGCCAGAACCACCCGCGCCCCGCTGGTTGAGCTGACCTGGAACTGGGACCCCGAAATCTACACCGGCGGACGCAATTTCGGCCACCTCGCCTATGCTGTCGATGATATTTATGCCCTGTGTGACCGCCTGATGAAGGCCGGTGTCACCATCAACCGCCCGCCGCGCGATGGCCACATGGCCTTCATCCGCTCGCCTGAAAATATTTCGATCGAGCTTTTGCAGAAAGGCGAGCCCAAAGCCCCGGCCGAGCCCTGGATTTCCATGGCCAATACTGGCGTCTGGTAGGCTCAGCGCCCCATCAGCGCCCGCACATGTGCGCCCGCTGATTGCGCAAGCCCTTCAAGGCTATAGCCGCCTTCGAGCAGCGACACCACGCGGTCGCCGCAATGGCGGTTCGCGAGGTCGCAGAGCTTGCCGGTGACCCAGTAAAAGTCATCGGCCTCAAGCATCAGGTTGCCGAGCGGGTCATGCTTGTGGGCGTCGAATCCGGCCGATATCAGAATCAGGTCGGGCGCAAAATTATGCACCCGCGGTAGGATGATCTCGCGGTAGGCCTCGCGCAGGGCAGCGCCGTCATCGCCGGCCTGCATGGCTACATTGCAAATCTGGTCGAAGTGGCCGGTTTCCTCGGGCCGGCCGGTGCCGGGGAACAGCGGCATTTCATGGCTGGAACAATAGAGCACCTGCCGGTCGGAATAGAAAATCTCCTGCGTGCCATTGCCGTGGTGCACATCGAAATCGACGATGGCCACCCGCTCGGCGCCATGGCTGGCCATGGCATGGCGGGCGGCAATGGCGACATTATTGAGGAAGCAGAAGCCCATGGCGCTTTCCTGCCCGGAATGGTGGCCGGGCGGGCGCATTGCCACGAAAGCATTGCCGGCGCGGCGCTGAAACACGGCATCAACGGCATGCACGGCAGCACCGGCGGCGTGCTGCGCTGCCGGCCACGTGCTTGAATTCATGCACGTATCTGCATCGATTTCAAAATAGCCTTCCTGCGGCGCGCAAGCATCGAGCGCCTTGACATAGCGCACCGAATGCGCCCGCAGCATCGCTTCCAGCGTCACCCCGGAAGCCACCTCGCGCAACAAGCTGGCGAAATCCTCGGCCTGCAGGTGATCCATCACCGCCTGGATGCGCTCGGGACATTCAGGATGCCCCTCTCCCATTTCATGCAGCAAGGACGAAGGATGGGTGAGAAGCAGAGTGCTCAAGGCGCTCGGTCCAGTCGGTTGCGAGGAGCGGTGATATTCGGCCAGATTGCCCGAGGTGATGCGGAAATGCAACAATAGGGCAATTTTGCAGCGGGCCTAGCCAATTTTGGCAATGTTGTGTTAACTACGTTTTGAATATTGTGCGGCTGACTTTAAGGGGTTGTTGGCTCATGCGGTTGATGTCTTTCGGCGTTTTGTTGGGCGCAGGTGTGCTGCTGGCAGGTTGTCAATATGCGACGACCCCGGATCCGGCCCTGTCGGTTTATGACAAGGCGCAATTCGCCAAGGTTCCCAAAGAGCCGATTTACCTGCCCTTCCATCGTTATCTGGTCGACGATCCGACCGGCAAGCCGCCGGGCACCATCGTCGTCGATACCCATGAGCACTTTTTGTATTACGTGCTGCCCAACCACAAGGCGATGCGCTACGGGGTCGCTACCGGCGGCAAGAAATATGCCTGGACCGGCACCGCCACCGTCGAGGACAAGAAGGAATGGCCGACCTGGACGCCGACGGCGTCGGAATATAAGCGCTGGTCCTATCTCAAGGCGGCGATTCCCGGCGGCACCATGCCCGGTGGTGGTGACAACCCGCTCGGCGCGCGCGCCATGTATCTTTACATGAATGGCAAGGATACCGGCTATCGCATCCACGGCACCAATGAGCCGGGCGACATTGGCCGCAGCGTGTCCTCGGGCTGCATCCGTATGTCGAATATCGATGCCGTCGATCTCTACAATCGCGTCAAGATCGGCACCAAGGTCATCGTCGAGTAATCAATCGTGGTGGCGCGGTTCGATCCGCGCCTTCACCGCGGCGCCAAACCAGATCGGCACGCGGTGCGCCTGGTTTTGAACATGCGTCAGCAGCTGGCAGCAGGTTGGCGAGGGACGGGTGCCGCATTGGCGGATCAGCCATTCGCCCTGCGCCTCATTGACGACCCCGGTCGGGCGCAGGTTCCAGACCACATGCGCCGCCAGCGTCTCGACAAAAAACCGTTCCCAGCCTGCGCATTTCGGGGCCTCGCTGGCTTCGAGCTGAAACAGGTGATCATAAAAATCGTCGCCGCCCGGCAAAGTATCGGCGGCCTCCGCCAGCTTGCGTAAATCGGCTCTGGTCACCGGCAAATGCGGTGCGGGCAGGGTGGGGGGCAGGTCAGCATCCAGCAAGGCGCAATCTCCAGCAGGGCCAGGATGCCCCGTCACATCAGTCATGCGCACAAGCCCTTGCCGAGGGGTAAAGGCGGCCAGCGCGATGGATTCGTGGTGAAAGATTGGCAAAAATCACCGCGCTGTCGTGCGTGCCATCATGCTGATGACGGGCGGCCTTTCAGTTTCACATGCCACCGGTCGCAGCCAGCACGCGCGCCAGCGCTTCTGGCAGATCATCGGCGATCAGCCCGCGCCCGGCTGCCACACCCGCCGCGCCATGCAGATAGACCGCCGCGCAGGCCGCCTCGAAGGCCGGCAGCCCCTGCGCCAGCAGGCCGGTGATCATGCCGGCCAGCACATCTCCCGATCCCGCGGTAGCAAGCCAGGGCGGGGCATTATGATTGATGGCGGCGCGCCCGTCCGGTGCCGCAATCACCGTATCTGCCCCCTTCAGCACGACAATGGCATGCAGCAGCTGCGCTGCCTGCCGCGCCCGGCTGAGCTTGTCTAGCGTCGCATCGAGGCGGCCGGCCATCAGCCGCGCGAATTCACCCTCATGCGGGGTCAGGATGCAGGGCGAGGCCCGTGATCTTGCGGCATCGCCCAGCAAGGCCGCCTCGCCGGCAAAGCTGCCGAGCGCATCGGCATCCAGCACCAGCGCCCTCGATGTGGCCATGAGCTGCAGCACCGCCGCGCGGGTGTCTGGCCCAACCCCATAGGCCGGGCCGATCAGCACGCTGTTGCGGCGCCGATCGTGCAGCATATCTGCCAGCGATGTCATGGCGCGCAGCATCAGCGCATCCGGCCCGCGAGCGGCATAGACGGCAAAAGCCTCCGGCGGCATCGCCAGGGTCACCAGCCCCGCGCCGATGCGCAAGGCCGCCCGCGCCGCCAGTCGCGCCGCCCCGGCGCCCTCGCGCCCGCCAGCGATCACCAGCGCATGGCCATGGTCATATTTATGCGCCGTCGCCGCGCGGCTCCCGGCAAAGCCGCGCCACAGCCCCGGCTGGTTGGCGAAGGTCATGGGCCTGATCTTGTTCAGCACGTCAACAGCAATGCCGATATCTGCCACTTCGACAAGGCCGGCGCGCTCCCGGCCGGGATAAAGATAATGCCCCGGCTTGGCGCGGAAAAACGTCACGCACCCTCGCGCCTTCACCGCCACGCCGCGCACGGCGCCGGTGTCGCCATCAACCCCCGAGGGCAAGTCCACCGCCAGCACCGGCGTGGCCGCATCATTGAGCCGCGCAATCAGGCCCGCAGCAGCGCCGTCGACGTCGCGCGTGAGACCGGCCCCCAGCAGCGCATCTATCACCAGATCAAAGGCTTCGGGCTGGAAGGTCTCGGCATTTTCAACCGCGCCGTCCCACAGTTTGGCAGCCTCGGCGGCATCGCTGCCCGGGCGCGGCGGCGCCAAAGTGAACAGCCGCACCTTGAAGCCCGACCCGCGCAGCCGCGCGGCAGCCACATAGCCATCACCGCCATTATTGCCCGGCCCGCACAGCACGCCTATGGCGCTGCCGGCGCCAAGCCCGCGTTGCGCCACCTCGGCCACCGCCTGTCCCGCCCGGCGCATCAGCGTCAGCCCCGGCACGCCGGCCGCCATCGCCAGATGGTCGGCGGCCCGCATCTGCGTTGTTGTCAGCAGCTCTGCGTCGTGCATGCCCCCGCACCCATGGCCATGATCATCGCCCATTCCTCAGGCGTGACCGGTTGTACCGAGAGGCGAGAATTGGTCACCAGCACCATTTTGGCAAGGCGCGGATCGCTCTTGATCGCCTCCAGCGTCACCGGCTGCGCCAAGGCACGATCCGCCGCCACATCGACCATGCCGAACTTGCCGCTGGCGTCGGACGGGTCAGGATAAAAGCTGCGGATGATCCGCACCACGCCGACCACCGCCTTGCCCTCGTTGGAATGGTAAAACAGCGCCTCCTCGCCGGGCTTCATCGCCATCAGATGCAGCTTGGCGGCATGGTTGCGCACGCCGTTCCAGAATGTGCCTTGCGCCCCGGCCGCGACCTGCTGCGCCCACGACCATGTCGCCGGTTCGGATTTCAGCAACCAATAAGCCATGTTCCATCTCCGGCCCGGTTATGAGAGCAGGCCCGCTGCAATGTTGATCGTCAGGGCCAGCACTGTGGTGTTGAAAACAAAGGCGACGATCCCCTGTATCATCACCAGCACCCGCATGGCCCGCGAGGAGGTTGCGACATCGGCGGTTTGCGAGGCGACGCCGATGACGAAGGCGACATAGAGAAAGTCGACATATTGCGGATGGATGGTGCCCGGAAAGCTCAGGCCGCCGCGCACACTGGCCTCGGCACCGGCATTTTCCACCCATTCGGCATAATATTCATGGGCATATTGCAAGGCGAACATCAGATGGATGAACATGAACGAGGTAATGATCGTCAGGCTGGAAAGGCCGATATGAAATGCCTTCAGCGTGCCGTGCATGTCCTTGACACCCGCCAGTTGCAGCACAATCGCCACCACCGAGGCCGTCGCCGCCACCATGGCCAGCACCAGAATGGTGTTCTGGCCCTCATCCTGCATCTTGGCGTGCTCGCGGATGTCCTCGTGGGTGGCATCATGCATCATGTGGCTGACCAGCGCAGCATAGAGCAGGGTCAGGACATTCCAGGCTATGAGGGCGCGAGTCGAAGGCGCCCAGCTGTGCGGCTCGATCAGCCAGCAGACAAAAGCCACACCAACGCAGATAAACAGGCGCGGGCGCGCCGCAATCGCCCGCCAAGGCGTCAGCCACAGGCTCTCCCTGGCAAGGGGAATTTCTTCGGTCATGGCTGGCTCCCCCCGTTCCGGTTTCAGGTCTCGCGGCTGGCCACATAACTGGCGAGACTGGCAAGGCGCGCCGCGTCTCGCCCGAATCCGCCCTGTTGCAAGGCCGCCAGCGCCGCCTCCACCTGTTGCTGGCACATGGCCCGCGCGCTGGCAAGGCCGTAGCGGGCGACCAGCGTCGCCTTGTTGCGGGCGGCATCCTTGCCGGCCTTCTTGCCGAGATTTTCGGCATTGCCGGTGGCATCGAGAATATCATCGGCGATCTGGAAGGCCGCACCCAGGGCCGCGCCATAGCGGGCGAGCGCGGCATGCTGCGCCGGGCTGGCCCGGCCGAGAATCGCCCCGCCAGTGACGGCAAAGGCCAGCAGCGCGCCGGTCTTCATCGCCTGCAACTGCCGGATCGCGGCGCTGTCGAGAGGTTCGGCCGCCGTTTCCGCAGCAAGATCAAGTGCCTGTCCGCCCGCCATGCCGCCCGGCCCAGCAGCCTGCGCCAGCGCCGCCACCAGCTTGATGCGTATATCGGCATCGGCATCGGTGGCCGCATCGGCCATCACGTCAAAGGCCAGTGTCAGCAGCGCATCGCCCGCCAGAATCGCGGTCGCCTCATCAAAGGCGCGATGCACGGTGGGGCGGCCGCGCCGCATGTCATCATCATCCATCGCCGGCAGGTCATCATGCACCAGCGAATAGCAATGCACCATTTCCAGCGCGACACCCGCCTGGAGCGCGCGCTGCGGCGCAACGCCGAACAGCCCGGCGGTCTCGATCAGGAGAAAGGGACGGATGCGCTTGCCGCCTGCCAGTGCCGCATGCCGCATAGCTGCCAGCAGCCGCGCCGGACGGGCCTGCTCTTGCGCCCGCAGCGCGGGTGACAACAATTCGTCGAGCCGTTGCTCGACCATGGCGGCGGCGGCGGTCATGGCCTTGGCGAGGTCGGTTTGTCCTGTGTCGGGCATGCCCCCCGATGCCTCAAGCCCGATGACGCGTCAAGCGTCCCGCCCATGGCGGCCACGCCCGGCATTTCGTTAAAATTGCTGCGATATTGGCAAGAAGCCCTTGACCTTGCGGGTGAAAACCACACGCCATCCCCGGCAATGTCTCAAATTTGAGCGATTCATTTAGCCCGGCCGCCATGGCCCGGCCGCTACACCTGCCGGACTTGCGGAAATTCCGCGCCCGGGGTGTCAAACTTGCAGACCATCATGTCGCCGCCATCACCGCCATCCGGCACGTCGCTGTCGCCGGATCCGGGCAGCGCCCGCCAGCTGGCGCTCGCCCCTCACATCGAGATCGGCCGCCGTCAGGTGAAGATCGAGCGGCCCAGCGAGGCGGGTATGGTCACGATCATAGTGCCGACCAGTGCCTATCGCGGCGTTGTCCTCAGCCTGGTGATGACCGGCACCGGCCAATATCTCTACCGCACCACCCTGCTGCACGGCGATCCCGACCTTTGCGTCTCCCTGTTCGATCATCCCGAGCGCGCCATTATCGAGACGCACTGGCGGCGCTGGGCCCATATGCTCGGCGTGCCGCTGCTGGTCGAGCGCGACCCCGGCTGCCTTGAACTGGTGCATCAGAAACCCAAGGCGGCAACGCAAGTGCAGCGCACCCATGTGCTCACGCTCGACCGGCGCGGCAACTTCAACCGCCGTCGCAAGGCCGGGCAGCAACACTATATGCAGACTCGCCACGCGGATCAGCGCGAGATCATCGCCAGAAACTGAATTGCATCGTCAATTCACATGCTTACAGCAAGGTCTTGAGGTCGGTGGCAAGATCGCCCGCCTGCTGCGGCGTGATCGCCCGCCCGCCCGCGAGCAGCCGCCGCGCCAGCAAATGGTCGGCCGCCATATTGACGCTGTCAACGGCGATGAGCTTGTCGCCCATGAAGTAGAACACCGAGAAGCGCCCGCTTTCCGGCGTGCCGCGAATCACCTGCTGGCTCGCCCCGGCGCTGAGCCCGGCAATCTGCAATTTGGCCTCGAACTGATCGGTCCAGAACCACGGCACGACATCGAAGGCCTGGCGCGCACCGCTGATGGTCCTTGCGGCGCATTTGGCCTGGTCGACGGCATTTTGCACCGATTCCAGCCGCACGAACGCACCAGCATGAAAATATTTGCTGGGCGCTTCGGCGCAGTCACCAATCGCCAGCACCTGCGGATCGGCGCTTTGCATGAAGGCATCGACCCTGATGCCGGCGCCGGTCTCCAGCCCGCAGGCCCGGGCGATTTCGAGATTGGCCATGGCGCCGATGCCATAGACCAGGAGATCGCAGGGCAGGGCGGTGCCATCGGCCAGCGTCACGCCAACGATCCGCCCGGCCTTGACCTCAAGCGCCTTGACGCCGCTGCCAAGGCGCACGTCGGTGCCATGCCCGGCGTGCAGCCGCAGATACCAGTCCGATATCTGCGCCCCCACCGCCCGCGCCATCAGCCGGTCGGCCATTTCGATGATGGTCACCGCGCGGCCGAGCTTGCGCGCCACGGCGGCAAATTCCAGCCCGATGAAGCCGCCGCCGATCACCACGATGTGCCGGGCGCTGGCAAAGGCTTCGCGCAGCCGCCGGGCATCTTCCAGCGAGCGCAGCGCATAGACCCCGTCGGCATTATGCCCCTCAAGGCTGAGCGGGCGGTTGCGGCTGCCGGTCGCCAGTACCAGATGGTCATAAAACCACTGGCTGCCATCGGCGCAGGTGACGCGCTTCAGGTCGCGGTCGATACTGATCGCCTGCATGTCGCGCATGATCTCGATTCGCTGTGCCGACCAGAAATCGGCAGGGCGCAATTCCAGTTGCGCCTCGGTGGTTTCCTGCTTGAGGAAGCCTTTCGACAGCGGCGGGCGCTGGTAGGGTAGCTCCACCTCCTGGCCAAGGATACGCACCGGCGCAACATAACCATCAGCGCGCAGGCTTATGGCCAACTGGGCCGCAGCCTGTCCGCCACCAATCACCAGAGTTCCCGACAAGGTAGACGCCCCTCGAACTGCCCATTCCGGCTCCTTGGTCTCATCATTTGCGCCGCAAGGCAAATGCCTCACGCGCAAATTTGCGTGCACCTGCCGAGCCAGCCCGCAAACTGCCAGTTGAACCGGCGGCGACAATGCGCAATGCTGCCATGGGCAGCAGCCCAAGGGTTTTCATGAGGTCAATTTGATGCAGGGCTTGAATTTTGCACTCGGAGAAACCCTCGACATGCTGCGCAGCAGCGTCGCCGGATTCGCAGCCGCCGAAATCGCCCCGCGCGCCCAGCAGATCGACAGCGGCAATGCCTTCCCGCATGATCTCTGGCGGAAATTCGGCGATCTCGGCCTCAACGGCATCACCGTCAGCGAAGCCGATGGCGGGGTTGGTATGGGCTATCTCGCCCATGTCATTGCCATGGAGGAAATCAGCCGCGCCAGCGCTGCCGTCGGCCTTTCCTATGGCGCCCATTCCAACCTCTGCATCAACCAGATCGCCCGCAATGGCACGCCGGCGCAAAAGGCCCGCTATCTGCCAAAACTGATCAGCGGCGCGCATGTCGGCGCACTGGCCATGAGCGAGCCGGAGGCCGGGTCCGATGTGGTGTCGATGCGCCTGCAAGCGCGCGAGGACGGCGACCATTTCCGCCTCACCGGCTCAAAAATGTGGATCACCAATGGCCCGGATGCCGATGTGCTGGTGGTCTATGCCAAGACCGCGCCTGACGCCGGGCCGCGCGGCATCACCGCCTTTCTGATCGAGAAATCCATGCCGGGTTTCTCGACCTCGCCCAAGCTCGACAAGCTCGGCATGCGCGGCTCCAACACCTGCGAACTGGTGTTCAACGCCTGCCGGGTCCCGCGCGAAAATGTGCTGGGCACGCTCAACGGCGGTGTCAAGGTGCTGATGTCGGGCCTCGATTATGAGCGCCTGGTGCTGTCCGGCGGGCCGCTGGGCATCATGGCCGCCTGCCTCGAGCTTGTGCTGCCCTATGTGCGCGAGCGCCGCCAGTTCGGCAAGGCCATCGGCGAATTCCAGCTCATGCAGGGCAAGGTCGCCGACATGTATGTCACCATGAATGCCGCCCGCGCCTATGTCTATACGGTCGCCCGGGCCTGTGATCGCAACGAAACCAGCCGCAAGGACGCTGCTGGCGCCATCCTCTATGCCGCCGAAAAGGCCACCTGGATGGCGGGCGAGGCCATTCAGGCGCTGGGCGGCAATGGCTACATCAACGATACCGCCACCGGGCGCCTGTGGCGCGATGCCAAGCTTTATGAGATCGGCGCCGGCACCAGCGAGATCCGGCGCATGCTGATCGGGCGCGAATTATTCGACGGGAAGGCTTGATTCATGCCGGTCCTGACCAGCGCCATCAACCCGCAAGATGCCGGTTTCATGGCCAATGCCGCGGCCTTCAATGCCCAGGCAGATATTGTTTCCAGTCATCTCGCCAAGGCCGCGCTCGGCGGCACCCCGGCCGCACGCCAGCGCCATCAGGCACGCGGCAAGATGCTGGCGCGTGAGCGTATCGAGGCGCTGGTCGATGATGGCGCGCCATTTCTGGAATTGTCGCCGCTGGCCGCACATGGTTGCTATGGCGGCGAAGTGCCGGGCGCCGGGCTGATCACCGGCCTTGGCCAGATCAGCGGGCGCACCTGCGTCATCGTCTGCAACGATGCTACCGTCAAGGGCGGCACCTATTACCCGCTCACCGTCAAAAAGCACCTGCGTGCCCAGGAAATCGCCGCGAAAAACCATCTGCCCTGCGTCTATCTGGTCGATTCGGGCGGCGGCTTTCTGCCGTTGCAGGACGAGGTCTTTCCCGACCGCGAGCATTTTGGCCGGATTTTCTTCAATCAGGCGCAAATGTCGTCGCAGGGCATTGCCCAGATCGCCGTGGTCATGGGCTCATGCACGGCCGGCGGCGCCTATATTCCCGCCATGGCCGACCAGACCATCATCGTCAAGGATCAGGGCACGATCTTTCTCGGCGGGCCGCCGCTGGTGAAAGCCGCCACCGGCGAAATCGTCAGCGCCGAGGATCTGGGCGGCGGCGATGTCCATACCCGGCTTTCCGGCGTCGCCGATCACCTCGCCCAGTCCGATGCCCATGCGCTGGCACTGGCGCGTGATGCCGTGCGTATCGTCGCGGCAGGTGCAGGCCCGGCGCCGTCCTTCCCCGCCTTCCGGCCACCGCTTTATGATGCCGCCGAAATTGCCGGCATCATCCCCGCCGACACCCGCAAGCCTTACGATGTGCGCGAGATCATCGCCCGGCTGGTCGATGGCAGCGAATTTGATGAATTCAAGGCCCGCTATGGCACGACGCTGGTGACCGGCTTTGCCCACATTCATGGCATGGGCGTCGGCATCATCGCCAATAACGGGATTTTATTCTCCGAATCGGCGCAAAAGGCGGCGCATTTCATCCAGATTTGCGCGCAGCAGCAGATACCGCTGGTGTTTTTGCAGAATATCACCGGCTTCATGGTCGGGCGCCGGGCGGAAAATGCCGGCATTGCCCGCGATGGCGCCAAAATGGTGACGGCGGTCGCCACCGCGGCCGTGCCGAAATTCACGGTGCTGATCGGCGGCTCGTTCGGGGCCGGCAATTATGGCATGTGCGGGCGCGCCTATAGTCCGCGCCTGCTGTTCTCTTGGCCCAACAGCCGCATTTCCATCATGGGCGGCGAGCAGGCTTCGAGCGTTCTGGCCACCGTGCGCCGCGACGGGCTGGAAGCGCGCGGCGAGGCCTGGAGCGCCGAGGACGAGGAAGCGTTCCGCGCCCCGCTGCGCCAGCAATATGAAACGCAGGGCCATCCGCTCTATGCCACCGCGCGGCTGTGGGATGATGGTATCATCCTGCCCGGACAAACCCGGCGCGCCCTGGCGCTGGGCCTTGCGGCAGCCCGCAATGCCCCGGCTGAAGCCACCAGATTCGGCGTGTTTCGCATGTAGGACATTTCACCTTGATCACTTCGCTCCTCATCGCCAATCGCGGCGAAATCGCCTGCCGAATCATCCGCACCTGCCGCCGGCTGGGCGTGCGTGCCGTCGCCGTCCATTCCACGGTTGATCGCGACGCGCTTCATGTGCGCGAGGCCGATGCCGCCTTTTGCATCGGCGCGGCGTCGCCGGGCGCCAGCTATCTGTCCATCCCCGCCTTGATCGCTGCCGCCAGGGCCGCCGGGGTCGAGGCGGTGCATCCGGGCTATGGCTTTCTCTCCGAAAATGCCGATTTTGCTGAGGCTTGCGCGGCGGCTGGGCTGATCTTCATCGGCCCTTCGCCGCAGGCTATCAGGCTGATGGGCTCGAAAGCCGCCGCCAAGGCCCTGATGGCAGATGCCAATGTGCCGGTGGTGCCGGGCTGGCAGGGCGCGGCCCAGGATGATGCCAGTCTCGAAGCTGCCGCCCATGCCCTCGGCTTTCCCCTGATGATCAAGGCCCTTGCCGGCGGCGGCGGGCGCGGCATGCGCGAGGTCGCCGATGCTTCCGGGTTTCTGGCAGCGCTCAACGCCTGCCGCCGCGAGGCCGCCTCGGCCTTTGGCGATGACAAGGTGCTGCTGGAACGGCTGATCACCAGGCCACGCCACATTGAAGTGCAAGTGTTCGGCGACAGCCACGGCGAGGTCGTGCATCTTTTCGAGCGCGATTGCTCGCTGCAGCGCCGCCACCAGAAGCTGGTCGAGGAAGCCCCAGCTCCGGGACTGTCGGGCAGCGAGCGCGAGGCCATGGCGTTGGCAGCCTGCGCCGCGGCCAGGGCAGTCAATTATGTCGGCGCCGGCACGGTGGAATTCATCCGCGAGAGCGATGGCCGGTTCTATTTCATGGAAATGAATACCCGCCTGCAGGTCGAGCACCCGGTCACCGAAATGATCACCGGGCTCGATCTGGTCGAATGGCAGATTCGCATCGCCTCCGGCGAGGCCCTGCCGCGGCGCCAGGCGGATATTGCCTGCACCGGCCATGCTTTCGAGTTCCGCCTGTGCGCGGAAGATCCGGCGCGCGGCTTCCTGCCGTCCAGCGGCCGTTTCAGCCTTTTTGACGCGCCAGCGCCGGACGCCGGCCTGCGGCTCGACAGCGGCTTTGCCGCAGGTGACCAGCTGCCGCCCGATTATGATTCGATGTTCGCCAAGCTGATCGTCCACGGCGCCACCCGCGATGAGGCCTTGGCGCGCGCCCGCACCGCGCTTTCTGCCTGCCATATCTCTGGCCCGGCCACCAATATAAGCTTCCTTTACGCTCTCGCCGATGTGCCGGAATTTCGCCAGGGCGGCTATGATACCGGCCTGTTCGCGCGCCTCGGCGACAGCCTCACTGGCGCGGCGCTGCCGGATCAGGCACCCGCCCTTGCTGCCATGGTCGTGCTGCTCGCCGAGGCCGCAGAAAGTGGCGCCCAAGGCTCCCCCTGGGCGCTGCGGGATGGCTGGCGGCTCGGGCCCCCGGTCGCGCGAACCCTGAGCTTTGCCGGGCAGGGCCGCACCGTGACGATGGCAGCAACACCTTGCGGTGACGGGGTTTGGCAGCTTGCCGGTGCTGGCGGCAGCTGGCGCGCCACCGGACATAGGCGCGACGCGCATCACGCCGCCATCGAGATCAATGGCACGCAGTTTCACGTGGCCTTCACGCGCGAGGCTGCGACGCTGCGGCTGTTTTTCGACGGCCATGACCTGCGCTTCGAGTCTTTGGCGCGCCTGCGCTGGCAGGATGACGAGGCCAGCGCCCATGGCTCCCTGCTGGCGCCCATGCCCGGCCGTATCATGGCGCAGCCGGTCGAGATCGGTGCCGAAGTCGAGGCTGGCACCGTGCTGGTGATCATGGAGGCCATGAAGATGGAACACCATCTGCGCAGCCCGCATGCCGGCACGCTCACGGCGCTGGCGGGCGCGGTCGGCGATCAGGTCGAACAGGGCCGCGAACTCGCGAGGGTGGCACCGCGCGCCAGATGAGCGCACACAAAAGCCGGGCCGCGCATCATTTTTTGGTTGATCATCGCGGCAAATTGCGGCATGAGAGCGCTCAAATCTGTCCGGGGCATGCCCGGTATTTCCGGGAAGTTGCCATGAAAGTCCGTAATTCGCTGAAGTCCCTGCGCCTGCGTCACCGCGACAACCAGCTGGTGCGTCGCCGTGGCCGCGTCTACATCATCAACAAGACACAAAAGCGTTACAAGGCCCGCCAGGGCTGAAGCGAGGTTGACTCCCGCCCGCTGAACCCTATTCTGGGTTCATGCGTGTTGGTTCACCCCTTGTAGCGCGTGTGGCGCTGGCGCTTGGTGCGGCTTGGCTGGTCGCGGGTCCGGCGTCGCGCAGCATGGCGGCCGCCCCGGTCGCTGCGCCTCTGGCAAAGCAGCCGCAGCCGGTGCCTTCTCTTTCCGAATCGCGCCGCCAGATGCTGGCGAAGCTCTATGCCCGGCTCGCTGCCACCACGAATGCGCAGGAAGGCGTGATGATCGCCGCGCGCATCCAGACGCTGCAGATGCGCTCGGGTTCCGCGACCTCCGACCTGCTGCTCAGCCGCGCCATGGATGTCGCGGCAAAACACAACACCACCCTTGCTCTGAAACTGCTCGATCAGGTGGTCGTGCTCGATCCCTCCTGGCCGGAGGGCTGGAACCAGCGCGCCACCCTGCGGTTTCAGGCCAATGATGATGCCGGCTCGATGCGTGACATTGCCCGGGTGCTGAAACTTGAGCCGCGCCATTTTGGCGCCCTCAGCGGCATGGCGGAAATTCTGCTGCGTCATGGCCTCGACAAGGACGCGCTGGTCATTGACCGTCGGCTGTTGCAGATTTATCCCACCATGAGCGGCCTGAAAAAGACCGTTGATGATCTGACCTTGAAGGTTGAGGGTCGTCCCATCTAGGATGCGCCACGCAATGCAATCAACCAGCGGTGGGCTTCATGAAAATCTGCATCGTCGGCGCCGGGGCCATTGGTGGCCTTCTCGCCGTCAAACTCGCTGCACGCGGCCATGATGTCAGCGTCGTCGCCCGCGGGGCCCAGCTCGCCGCCATTCGCGCCTCCGGCCTGACGCTGCAGGAAGCCGGCACCGAGACCAGGGCGAAAGTGCACGCCAGTGCCGATATGGCAGCCATCGGCGCGCAGGATCTGGTCGTGCTTGGCGTCAAGGCGCATCAGCTCACTGCGCTGGTGGCGGATCTGCCGCAGCTTTTTGGCGCCGATACCATGGTGCTGACGGCGCAGAACGGCATTCCCTGGTGGTATTTCTGCAAATTTGGCGGGCCGCTGCAGGGCCGCCACCTGGAGAGCGTCGATCCGGGCGGACGCATTGCCGCCTTTCTGCCGGTCGAGCGGGTGATCGGCAGCGTGGTTTATCCGGCGGCCGAGGTGGTGGCGCCGGGCGTCATCCGGCATATCGAGGGCAACCGCCTGTCGATTGCCGAGATCGACAACAGCGAGACGCCGCGCCTCGTCGCCCTGTCGGAAACCTTGCGCGATGCCGGCTTCAAGGCGCCCATGGTCAGCGACATTCGCACCGAAATCTGGACCAAGCTCTGGGGCAATCTCAGCTTCAACCCGATCAGTGCCCTGACCGGCACCACTCTTGCCGGCTTGTGCCGCTTCCCGCTCACCCGCGCGCTGGCTGCGGCCATGATGGCCGAGGCCCAGAGCGTCGGCGAGGCGCTCGGCATCAGGTTTCGCATCAGCATCGACAAGCGGCTGGCTGGCGGCGAGGCCGTCGGCGAGCACAAGACCTCGATGTTGCAGGATGTCGAGGCCGGCCGGGTTCTCGAAATCGACGCCTTGCTCGGCTCGGTGATCGAGCTTGGCCGCCTGACCGCTACAGCCACGCCGCATCTCGATGCGGTCTATGCCCTCGCCAAGCTGCTCGACGCCCGCATCCAGGGTGCCGAGGCCCGCTGACGCGGGCCTGAGCCGAAAGGACCCGCTGAAGGGGCCTCGCTGCCGGCGTCAGCGCAGGGCGGCGAAAATTTTCGCAGGCGTCGCCGGCATGTCGATATGCGTCACCCCGCGTGCCGACAGGGCATGGATCAGTGCATTCATCACCGCCGGTGTCGAGCCGATCGACCCGGCTTCGCCCGCGCCCTTGAGGCCGAGCGGATTGGTGATCGACGGCACATTGCGCGTTTCAAAATGATACGACGGCAGGTCCTCGGCGCGCGGCATGCAATAATCCATGAAGGTGGCGCTCAGAAGCTGGCCATTGTCATCATAGGTCACGCCTTCAAGCAGCGCCTGGCCGATGCCCTGGGCAATGCCACCATGCACCTGCCCGGCCAGCAGCAGCGGGTTCAGCGACATGCCGAAATCATCGCAGATCGTATAGCGCAGCAGCTTCACTGCCCCGGTTTCGGGATCAACTTCCAGCTCGCACACATGCGTGCCATTGGGGTAGGTCGCTTCCGGCGGCGAAAAGCTCGCCACCGCAAGCCGCCGCTCCGGCGTCGCCTTGGGCAATTTCGCAATCTCGGCAAAGGAGATCGCCCGGTCGGTGCCACCAATAATCACGCGCCCCTCGATGATCTCAAGATCGCTGACGGCAGCTTCGAGAACGTCGGACGCCAGTTCCTTCAATTGCACCGCGAGCTTTTCCGAGGCCTGGTTCAACATGGCAGCGCCAACCGGGATCGACCGCGAGCCGCCGGTGCCATTGCCACTTTTAACCTTTTGCGAATCGCCCTGGATGACCCGCACCCGCTCAAGCGGCACATCCAGCGATTGCGCCACCACCTGCGCATAGGCGGTCTCGTGGCCCTGGCCGTTGGATTGCGTGCCGATCAGCACGGTGAAATTGCCATCCTCATCGAGCTGCACCGAGCCTTCCTCGCCCGAACCCCAGGCGGTGCATTCGATATAGCTGGCAAAGCCGATGCCGCGCAGCTGCCCCTTGGCGGCGCTCGCGGCCTGGCGGGCCGCAAAACCGGCATAATCTGCCTTGCTCAGCGCCTGCCGCATCGCCCCTTCAAACTCGCCGACATCATAGGTGCGCCCGGTCGCGGTTTTGTAGGGCATCTGCGAGGGCTTGACGAAATTGCGGGCGCGGATGGCATCACGCGCCAGCCCGAGCTTCATGGCGCAGGCATCAACCAGCCGCTCGAGCACATAGGCCGCTTCCGGCCGGCCTGCACCGCGATAGGCATCGACCGGCACCGTATTGGTATAGACCGGCCGCATCTCGCCATAAAACACGCTGATATCATAGGGCCCGGTCGCCATGGTGACGCCCAGCCACGGGATATAGGGCGCAAATTGCGACAGATAGGCACCCATATTGCCGAGAATATCGACCTTCAAGGCCAGAAACCGGCCCTCGCCATCCAGCGCCATCGTCGCTTTGGTGAGATTGTCGCGGCCATGCGCATCGGCCACGAAATGTTCCGAGCGGTCCGATACCCAGGCGATTGTGGCGCCGAGCTTCTGCGCGGCCTTCAGCAGCAGCGGATATTCGCGATAAACGAAGCCCTTGGTGCCAAAGCCGCCGCCGACATCATGATTGACGACATGCAGCTTTTCCGGCTCGATACCCATGATTTTGGCGACAAGGCCGCGGGTATTGTGCACGCCCTGCGTGCCGGAGATCAATTGATAGCCGCCGGTGGCGGCATCAAAACTGGCGATGGCCGCGCGCGGCTCCATATAGTTCGAGACCAGCCGGTTGTTGACGATTTCCACCTCGACCACATGGGTGGCACTGGCAAAAACCGCATCGCATTTCGCCTTGTCACCCATGACGGCGGCAACCGCGACATTGCTGCCAAATTGCGGCCAGACCAGCGGGGCACCGGCGGCAATCGCGCGGTGCATATCCGACACGGCCGGCTTTTCCTGATAATCAATCGCAATGGCTTCGGCACCGGCCATGGCGTTTTCGGCGGTGTCGGCAATGACCATGGCGACAGCATCACCGACATGGCGCACGACATCCTTCGCCAGCACCGGATAGGGCGGCAGCGGCATCACCTTGCCCTTGGCATCGGGCATCGGCGCATTGCAGGGCAGATCGCCGACATCGGCAAAATCAGCAGCGACATAGACCGCGCGGACGCCCGGCACCGCCTTCGCGGCGCTGGTATCGGTGATTCTGAAGGCGGCATGGGCATGGGGTGAGCGCAGGAACACGGCGCGCAAGGCACCTTCCGGAATTTCATCGGCGGTATAGCGGCCGTGGCCGGTCACCAGACGCACGTCTTCGACGCGGCGGACGGCCTGGCCTATGCCAAATTTCATCGGTTTCATACGGTGCCCTCGTAATTTGATAACATCAACCTAGGTCAGCGCCGCTGGGGCTGCAAGGCTATGTCAAACAAACCTATCAGAGGGCGGGCGGCGGGGGAAGGCGTGAAGGGCGGATTCTCGACCCTGCTGCGCGCAGCCGCGCATTGCGCCCGGGGCATGCCAAGGGGGCCGCATAGCATGGCGCGGCCCCCGAAACAGCATGGATCCGGCAATGCGGAAATCACATGGCCTTGTGCTTTTCCATCATCTTGTGATGCTCCATCATCTTGTGGTGCATCATCTTGTGGCGCATCATCATCTTGTGATGCATCATCATGCGGTGATGCATCATCCGGCGATGTTCCATCATCTTGTGATGTTCCATCATTTTGTGGTGCATCTTGTCATGATGCATCATTTTCATGTCGTCGGCATTGGCGCTGGTCACTGCGAAAGCAGCGCAGGCAGTGGCGGCGATGGCGATCAAGGCGGTTCTGAACATGGACGTGACCCTTCATGGACATTGTTGCCAGGACACAATCCATGTCCGGGCCATCCTCGTCAAAACACAGCTTTGTGATGTTATTGTGTTGAAGGCGTTACCGGATTGAGGTATTTTCAGAAATTCAGGTAAAGCCGATAAATAAACCGCATCATCTCGGCAATGGTCCGTGGCGTTTCACTATAGTGATTGCGTATAGGGTGGGGTGCGTGGGCAACAGCACCGCCCATCAGCCCGCAATACATTCAAATTGTCATGAAAGTTCGGCCGAGCTGCAATAAAGCTCATAGAGGGCGCCGAGGATGAAATGCACTTCCGTGCCTTCAACTGAGTAGATGATCATCTGTGCGTCGCGGCGGGTGGCCACGAGATTATTGTGGCGCAGCACGGCAAGATGTTGTGACAGCGCCGATTGGCTGAGCGGAATCACATCTTCCAGCTCGCCAACCGATTTTTCACCCTTGACCAGCTGGCAAAGTATCTGCAGCCGCCACTTGTTGCTGATGGATCTGAGCACAAGCGCAGCATGGTCAGCCTTGTCTGCCAGTTGCTCCATAGGGTCATGCATGGCCGGGCTCGATTCAGGGGGCGCAGCCTGCAAATCCGTCAGCCGCCATCTTGGCTTCATATTTGGGCGCCACCTGCGCGCCGGGGGTCAGGGTCGGCTTGACCTCGTCCCAGTTGCTGGGATTGAGCACTACCAGCCAGCCTTCGCCATAAGGATCGGCATTGGCAAGGCTCGGCTTGTTGACGAGATCATTGTTGATGCCGACAATCGTGCCAGCGGCGGCGGATTTGGCCGGGCCGACCCACTTGCCTGATTCGACGGTGGCGCAGGATTTGCCGGCCTCGACCGCACGGCCTGCCTTCTTCGGGGTCACGGCCACCAGGTTGCCGGCTAGCGCCAGCGCAATGGTGGTCATGCCGAGACGGACCGTCCCGTCACCTACTTCCTTGAACCATGTATGGTTTTCGACGTCATACAAAAGATCGTCCGGCAAATTGCATCCACGAACAACTGGCATTCCCGCCTCCCCGTCTTACGAAGCCTGCTTTAAGCGCAAATCACGCGACGAGCAACAGAACTCACCCAATTGCGCGCTCTGCATCTTGCCGCTGACGAAATAATAAATATGCGACGCCACCAGTTGCATCATGGCAAGGCGCTGCGCCGTCGCCGAATCACCGGGTTCCATGGTGACGAGATTATAATGATAAACGAGTTCCCGGCAGGTCTCGCGGCAGGCATTGAAGCTGGGATCGCCCCTGGCGCCCTGCCGGTGCAGGCCGAGCAGCCTGAACCCTTCCGCCTTGCTGGCCGTCGGCTTCAGGCCGCGAGCCTGCAGCCAGTGCTCCAGCACCTCTTCGCCAATCGTCAGCAGGTCGCGCGCGGTCGCCGCCGGCGTTGCTGTATCGATGCCGCCCTCAAGCAGCTCCCCGATGGTGGCGAGCGACCTCATGCCAGCCCCTGTTGTTCGAGCAGGCCAAAGGAATCCGACATGTTTTCATGTACGCCGACCTTTTTTGGCGTCAAACCCAGCGCCAGGCCGAGCAATTGCGTGAAATAGAGGATTTTCACATTGGTCTTGACGCCAAACTTCTTCTCGGCCCGGATCTGGTGCATTTCCAGCCCGGAATGGCAGGTCGGGCATTCGGTTGCGATCACATTCGCGCCCGAGGCTTCCGCCGCCTTGAGAATGTTGAGCACCAGCTTGGTCGACATGTCGGAATCCGACAAGGTATGCGCACCGCCGCAGCAGGCGGTCTTGAGCGGGAAATCGACATTGGCCGCACCCGCTGCTGCCAGCAGGTCATCCATGAAATGCGGCCGCGATGTCGATTCCGAGCCGGCGCCCTGGTCCTTTTCCGGGAAAATATGACGCGGACGCGTGTACATGCAGCCGTAATAATTGGCGACTTTCATGCCCTTCAGCGATTTTTTCACCCGCGACTTCAGGCCTTCCTCGCCGATGCCGTGCTTGATCCAGTCGAGCGCGTGAATGGTCTCGATCTCGCCGGCATGATAGGTCTTGTGCCCGGCCTTGCTGGAAATGCGGTCCACCACCTGGCGCGAGGTCTCGTCGTTCTTCAGGTCATATTCGGCCTTTTTCAAGTTGTGATAGCAGCCGTTGCACGGCGCCATCACCACCGAATGGCCCATCTCGTTGACCGCCTGCGACATGACGCGCGACGATAGATAGGTCTGCACTTTCGGATCGATGTTCTTCACTTCCATCGCGCCGCAGCAATTCCAGTTCTTGACGTCTTCGAGCTCAAGACCGAGCGCCTTGCCGACTTCCTTGGTCGAGCGGTTATAGGCATGGCCCGTCCCCTCAAGCGCGCAGCCGGGGTAATAGGCGACTTTCTTGTATTTGTCGGTGCGGTTATCGGTCATGGCGCTGCACTTCCTATTCTGCGGCGTGTTTGAAGGGGGCGGCGGCTTCCTGCTTGGCCATCTCGACAAGGCCTTCCAGCCCCAGTGCCTTGCGGTGATGCGCATCCTGCTCGGCGACATATTCATTGATGGCATCGCGCGCGGCGCCCCAGTTCTGCGTGCGCGGGTGCACCACGGTCGAAAGGCCGAGCTTCATCAGCATGGTCACCGGCAGGTGCGCCATCATGCGCTTGACCATTTCCACCAGCCACGGCTGGTTGAGCGACTGGCCGGTGCGCTTGAAGAAATTGCGCACCACGAGCCCATCCTCGATCTTGCCGGTGTTGATCACCTGGCTCGAAAACACATCATCGAAAATCGTCGAGGGCGAGGGCTTGGTGTGCCCCTTCAGCTCCAGCCAGTGGGCGGTGGCTTTCATCACCCCCTCGGGCGCAACCTCGCGCGGGCACACATAGGTGCATTTGTTGCACGAGACGCATTGCCAGATGATCTCCTTGTCACGCAGCAATTCTGATTCCATGCCCATGCGGATCAGATAGATCCAGTAGCGCGGGTTGAAATCCGGGTTGATGGCATTGACTGTGCAGGCATTGGTGCATGAGCCGCATTGCCAGCAACGATGCACATTCTCGCCGCCGGGCAGCGCGCTGATCTCTTCCTGCAGGTCCTCGTTA
Source organism: Hyphomicrobiales bacterium (assembly GCA_019075905.1). Taxonomy (GTDB): domain Bacteria; phylum Pseudomonadota; class Alphaproteobacteria; order Rhizobiales; family Beijerinckiaceae; genus REEB77. Next base: position 110,376 of record JAGXAM010000001.1, on the reverse strand, counting down.
TAATCCTTGACCACGCGGGTCTCGATGAAGGTGCTCCAGTGGCCGGAAATATCAATGCCATCCAGCACGAGCTTTTCATGCGACTTGATGTTTTCCGGGCGAATGAGGTGCTTCTCGTGAATAGCCATTTTATGGGTCTCTCATCCAAGGAGTTTGGAATCGTCGAGGACAAAGGCCTCGCCGTCGATGGCCTTGAGGCGCATGCGCGAGGAACCGGGGCGGATGCCGTCCAGCCCCAGTATCCGCCGCGTATGGTGCATGGGGTCCTCTGCGGTGGAGAAATCCGCCCGCAGATAAGTGCCTCCCTGCGCCGAAATATAATTGGCGTAAATCTGCGCTGTCAGCATATCGACGAAAAACATGACATCGCGAAACACGCCCTGGCCGGTGAGGAATTGCGCCAGTTCCTCGCGCAGCATCAGGAAGGTCGGGTAGCCGTCGGGCAGGGGGATGGTGATATGGTCGACATTGTCGCCGAACCAGATTTCCCGCACGGCGCCGGTATTGGGCTTGGCATCCCACACCCAGCGGTTCATCAGCGGATAGCGCTCGGGGTCGACATTATGCAGCACTTCGGCGGCAAGATCATGCACGAAGCGGTGCGCCTTGTCGGTGGGAAAGCGCGCGCAGAACGCCGCCATCCGCTGATCGGTGGTGGCGGTATTGCCCGCCCCCTCCAGCAATTCCACCAGGCCGGCGCGGATCCTGACCAGCCCGTCCTGTGACAGATAGGGTGCCACCCGCCGCCGCACCGTCGCCATGAAGGTGCAAAGCCCCATGAAGCCTTCAAGGTTGAGCGATGCGACCTTGCCCTCACCCAGCGTGTCCTTGAACAGCGCCGATTTCAGTTTTAACGCCTCGACATAGCGCTCGACGCCGCCAAGTTGCTCGCTGCCGCGCGCCAGCGCCTCGAAGGCGGAAGCCAGCAGCGGCCCGCTCAGGTCCAGATGCGGGCGCGCAATGTCCGGCACCCCTGGTTTGTCGACTGTGAGCCAGGCCAGAGTCGCCACGTCGCGCTCCTATTCCGCCGCCACGCCAACCGGCATCAGCCCCAGGGCCGATATGGCTGCGGCATGGCCTTGCGCGATGGAATCGTCGATCGTTTCCGGTCCGGTTGCGGAACCCGCCACAAACACGCCGGCGCGGCTGGTCGCGCCCATCACGCCATAGGTGTTCTTGCGGTCGATGAAGCCGTTGGTCTCCAGCTTGACGCCGAAAATGGCCGCCAGCGTCATATTATCGACGTTGGGATCCATGCCGACGGCATGAACCACCATGTCAAAGGGAATGGTGATCGGCCGCTTGACCAGCGTATCCTCACCCTTGACGATCAGCTGGTTGCCGTTGGAGGTGACCTCGGCGATACGCGCCTTGATATACTTGACCTTGAATTCTTCCTGGCTGCGCCAGTAATATTTCTGCTCCAGCAGCCCGAAGGTGCGGATATCCATGTAATAGATGTAGACATGGCAATCGGGTAATTCCTCGCGGATTTCCATCGCGATATTGGCAGACACCGTGCAGCAGATCTTCGAGCACCATTCCCGGCCGATCTGCCGGTCACGCGAGCCGACGCACAGCAGGATCGCCACGCGCTTCGGCTTGCGCCCGTCGGAGGGACAATGCACGCCCTGGCCCGAGGACAGCATCTGCTCGACCTGCGTCGTCGTCACCACATCGGGGAACAGGCCAAAACCCCATTCCGGCTTGTTGACCGAGTCGAAATGCGTGAAGCCGGTGGCAAGCATCGCCGCGCTCGCCTTGAGCGACGATCCATCGCTCAGCACCGCATGGAAATCGCCTGGCTGGCCATCAAAGCTTTTGACGCTGGCATTGAGCCGCACGTCGGTCAGCTTGTTGTCCACGACCCGCGAGACCATGCCGCCAATGGCGTCTTTCGCCCATTCGCCCGACGGCACCAGCTTGGCATAGCCGGAAAGAATTGGCGCGCCGCCGAGCCGGTCCATTTTCTCGACCAGGATATTCGGCTGGCCGACGCTGGAGAGCGCATGGGCCGCAGCCAGTCCGGCCGGTCCGCCGCCAACAATTAAAACAGGGTCACGCATCAGGGTCTCCCGATCGCTAGGGTCGTGGTCTTGGTGAGGGGGTTGAACCCGGGGCCTGAGGTGATCATGCGGCGCGGGTCATAGAGATTGTCCTGCTTGCCGAGCTTCACATCTTCGAGATAGGCCTCGAATTCCGCCTTTTTGGCGCGCCAGTCGATGCCGAGCTTTTCCATCAGCTTTTCGGTCGACGAGGCATGCCAGTGCGATTGCACGATCTTGTAGGGATGCGCACCGCAGGCCAGCGCCGCAAACTGCACATCCGCCAGCACCGGCAGATCGACCTCCTTGCCCGCCGACTTGCCGATCCACTGGCTCTTGTCGAGCGTGGTGATGCAGCCGGTATCATGGCCGATCATCACATCGGAATGGGCCTCGTTCTGGGCGATCATGATCTTGCGGTCGATCGAGAACGAGCGCGTGAATTCGCGCTCCGAAATGATATGGCGGAAGCCGAAGCCGCAGCAATCATACCAGGTCGAATAATCGATCACATTGGTGCCGAGCGCCTGCATGATGCCGGTGGAAACGGCGACGCGGTTGCCCTCAAGAATGCTGTCATCATAGATCGCATCCTGCGGCACCATCTTGTAGACATGGCAGGCAGGGTGGATGGTCGAGCGAATGTTGCTGCAATCGATCACCCGGTGCTTGGCGATTTCGTGCCGCATCACGTGCACCCATTCCGAGTAATGCACGATTTCTTCCGGGATCAGCAGCTTGCCGTCGACGAGGCGGCCGAGCTTGCCGAGGATTTTCTTCACCCGGTCGCGCAATTCGGCCGATTGCAGCAGATAGCCGCGCACTTCCTTGTAATTGCCGAACGAGGTACCGCAATGCACCAGCGGGTAATAATAGCCTTCCGGCAGGCCTTCGGCCTTGGCCGAGACATAGGCCTGGTGGAAGTTGCGCAGAAACACGGCGGCGAGGCTTTCGAGATTGCCGATGCCTGAGCCGTGGTAATTCCACGCGGTGCATGATGTCTGGTCGGTTTCGTCAACATAGCGCTTGTCGAGCTTGTTCATCAGCCACAGCAGGGAGGCCGGATAGCCGGGAATATTGCCACATTGGCCGCAGGACTTGTGGTGCCAGAGCTGGTTGGTCGGGATGCGCTTGGTCCAGCCATAAAGCGTCTTGGCCTCGATCGGCTCATGCTCGTCGCGGATGCGGTGGACGACGATCTCGCCATCCTTTTCGAGCTGCCACATGATGTCACGCACATCATGGACGCGATCCTTGCTGGTGAGCATCGAGCGCTTGTCGATCCTTTGCTCAACCCAGTTGGTCGCCGTGCGCGCATCTTCCGGGCTGAGGTTGGCATCACGCCATTCCGAGCCGTGGCCGGTCAGTCTTTCACCGCAATTAGGTGCACTCATGGGTCCGCTCCTCATTTCATCCAAGGCAGGGGAGGTCAGGCGTCGTCCTCGGCCTGTTCGTCAACAAAGTCCTGATAATCTTGCTTTTTTTCATCCATGATGTCGGAGATGACATCGAACAGGTTCTCATCGATCGTCTCAAGCTGGTTGAGAACCCCGGTCATTTCCCAGATCGTGTAGAGCTCGACCGAGGTCTTCAGATTCACTTCCCACGCCGTCTCGGTCGTGTTCAGCGTCGGCATGGGAATGGCCTTGCGCAGGATCTTCAGCGGCGCCTTCACCTTGGAGATATTCGGCCCCCAGTCGGCGAAACCATCGGCCGTGATCATGTCGGGCGCGAGCTGGTTGCCGGTCGAAACCAGCTTGAGCATGACGCGGCTGAACGGGCGCAGCACGTTCTTGGCCGATTCCATGCCATGCTTGATCGCCGTCTCGCGCATGATCATGATCAGCCCGCCCGGCGAATTTTCGAACGGGCAGCGGGCAGCACATGTATAGCATTGCGCGCAGGACCAGATTTTTTCCTGCATGGCATCATAAATGCCTTCGAGATTCTCGGTCCACAGCAACTGGACGATTTCGCGCGGGCTGAAATCATAATAATGCGCTGCCGGGCAGGTGGCAGTGCAGATGCCGCAGTTCAGGCAACCATTGAGTTCATGGTTGAAGCGCATGTCGCCCTGGATATCCGCAAAAATCTCTTCGAGCTGCGGGCGCGGCACCTCGGGCGTGTCGCTGAGCGGATCACCAATGAACGTCTGGACGCGGGAAGAGTGGGCATGTTCCATGTCGCTTGCCTCCTGCAATCAATAAGTCATCACCTTGCAGTCGGCTTCCATGACCTCTTCGATCAGATAGGCGCCGCCGACAATCCCCGAGCATTCCGGGATCAGATCGTCCTTGGTCATGTCGAAGAGATCAAGGTTGGGCGAGCAGCACATGAATTTCACGCCGGCTTCATGGGCTTCCTGAATGAATTGATAGACCGTTTTCGGCGAACCGGCCTTCACATGCAGCTTTTCGGCAAAGCCCTTTTTCATCAGCGCGCCAGAGGTGGCGGTGCAGATGACCTCAACCTCATAATCCATCGCGGCAGCGACCGAGGCCTGAAAAAACGGCGCGCCGAGTTCCTCGCCGTTGCGCGGATCGGTATTGGCCATGACAATTATGAGCTTCTTTGCCATTTATTTCCTCCAGTCGGCACGGGGATCGACAGCCCGTCACTTGCTGTGACTTGTGGGAGGGCCGCAGCCCTTGTCGTCGCCTATTAGCATTCTCTAATACAAGATATGACGATATGCAAGTCCCTCCGAAAGCGGGCCTGTTAATTATTTTCCATCAATCCCGTCAGCTGGATAAGCCCGGTCATGATCGGCACCAGCGCATCCTCGATCTGCTGTTTCATGCGCCCCAGCGCGGCAAATTTTGGCAGCGGGTTGTCGGGCGACTCTTCAAATTCCATCACCAGGTCTTCGGCCATGGCCAGTTTGAAGCCGGGGTGGCCGGTAAAACCGAAGGCCTTCCGGCCGATCTGGAACAGCGCCGGAAGTCCGGCGGCATCGTGCGCCAGAATTTTGGCATAGGCGGGCGGCTCGGGCCGGTCGCGCATATAGACCACATGCGGGAATTGCGCCGGCAGGAAGCCGTTCAGCGCATCGTCCGCCTGTCGTTGCGCCATGCCGACCTCAAAATTCAGCGGGGTCGCCACGGCACCGCCATCGGCCGCAAGGCTCAGGATCTGCGCGCCAAGGCCAATGCCGATCACGGGCTTGTCCAGCATCAGGCACATACGCGCCAGCCTGATTTCGGCATCGAGATTGGGGACGATGCGCTCACCGGCGCTGCCCCACGGCCCACCGCCGAGCAGGATCAGCCCGTCGCTGATCGCAGTCGCTTCCGGCACCTTGCCCCCGGCGGTGAACGGCCGGAAATAGCTGAAGCGTATGCGCCGGCCCTCGAAGTGATCTTCCATCAGCCCGAGATAATCTGCCGATGTGTGCTGGATGATGGTGAGGTGCTTCACGCCGCCACTGCCTTTGCCGCCGCCTCGCCGACCGCAGCGGCAAAATCGCTCGAACGCGCCGAGAGCAGGCCGACCTTGGCCGCATTGAAAAACTGCGCCACCTGCGCTTCGACATCAGCCACCGCCGTGCCGCGCAAATGCGCTTCAAGATCAAAAATGACACGCGGCGGCGTGACAAAAAAATCACCGGTGAACAGCACTTCGCGAATCCGGCTGTCTTCGAGGCGCAAATGCGCGCTGATCGTGCCGCCCGGCCCCTGCAGGCTGGCGCTCAGCACATTTTCCTGCCCGGCAGGGTCCTCAAGCTCGTGCACGAACTCATCCGTGCCAATTTCATCGCGCCATATCTGCGCCGCCAAAGCCTCCTCGGCATCGGAAATATTACCTTGCACCGGCTCGATCCCCAGGGCCTCGGCAAATCCCTTCAGCATCGCCGCCTTGATGGCGGCAACGTCCGGCAGCCGCGCGCCCAGCAATTCGCGCAAGGTCACCACCCGTTGCCCGGCCGAATCGAGCGCGCGTTTGGCAAGCTTGTCCTGCGGCACATTCAGCGCCGCCAGCATCCGCGCCGGGTCCATGTCGACCAGGATCGTCCCCTGGTAGAACAGCGTGTCGCCATCGAAAAACCCGCCGGTGCCGCTGACCTTGCGGCCATCGACCTCGATGTCATTGCGCGGCCGGTAGCGCGCCGCCACGCCGAGATTCTGCAATCCCCTGGCCGCCGCCTCGCACAGGATGCGCGCCAGCTCATTGAGTGAGCTGATCCCCAGCGTGGCGCGGTGAAACACCAGCTCGAAGCCGAACTGGCCCTCGTCCATATAAAGCGCGCCGCCGCCAGTGATGCGCCGCACCAGCCCGATATTGTGATCGCGGCAAAAATCGACATGCACCTCGCGCGCCAGCGCCTGGTGCCGCCCGACCAGCGCCGAGGGCCGGAACTGCAGGAACCGGATCGTGTCGGGAATGACACGGCGCTGGTGCAGGTCGATCAGCGCCTGGTCAAAGGCGATATTGGCCCGCCCCTCGCGCACGCCGGTGTCAATGACGCGAAAAACTTTCTGCATGGGGCAGCCCTTTCGCTATGGCTGGTTGCGGGGGCGCGGAATGGCGAGCTGGCGACGGATTTTCGTCACATCCGCCTTGTTCGGCTGGAACGGATAGCTGGCAATATTGCTCGGCGGGGAATCACCATAGGGCCGGTCGCAGGCAGAAATATCCTCGGCCACCTTGCCCGGGCAGCCCGAGGTGCGGAACGCCACCGCCTTATCGATGATCGGGTTGAGCACATCCTGGCTGAAGCCGAAATCCACCACCCGGCCCTTGTCGTCAAAGCTCATGTTCTCGACCCGCCCGCCGGCGTAGTCGATCAGATAGCGCCCGAGCTGCACGCGCCTCCACTGGTCACGCGGCGTCGCCGGCAGATGGTCCATCAGCGAGCCTTTTTCCGGGAAGAAGCAGAACATGTGGCTGTGCCCGCCCATGTCGACGATCTTTTGGATCAGGCTCAGCGAATCAAATTCGGTCTCGCCCATGCCGACGATGATATGGGCGCCGAATTTCTGCGGGCCAAAGATATCGCGCGCATCCTGGAGGATTTCCCAGTATTTGCGCCAAGAATGCGGCGAGTCGACACCCTTGCCGCGCGTCGCATCAAAAATCTCCGGCGTCGCCGCATCCAGCGCCACCGTGAAAATATCGGCGCCCATGTCCTTGAGCCGCGCGACATCGGCGCGCTGCATGGTGGTGGGGTTGGAGAGGATCGACACCGGTATGGTCTTGGGATCGATCCTGTCGGTCCAGGCCTTGAGCACGCTGAATGTGTCAGCATCCGAGCGCGGATGCGTGATCATTGAGATGCACATGCGATGAAACGGGCTGTTGGCGCCATCGCGCGCCACAATGTCGATGATCTGCGCCATCGGCACCGCCGGCCAGTCCACCCTGATGAAATTGCGGTCGGCATAATCACGGTCGGCTTCGCGGTGGCGGGCGAGGCCGCAATAGGCGCAATTGGCGCGGCAGCCTTCGGGATAGGTCAGCAGCAGGTTGAGGCAGCGCGTGCAGCCGCAGCGGTGCATCTTGCCCTGCATCAGCCCCAGCGTGATCGCCGCCGCCGTCGAAAGCTGCACATAATCTGGCGAACGCATTTCCGGCGTCTGGATATTGTTGTTGGGCATATAAAAGCCCTGCGGCACGATGCCCTGCGCCTTGACCGCGCCGCCATTGCGGCGGTCACCCGGGGTCGGCAGCGGCGCGCGCGGCTTCATCAGCGCGGCGGCATTGAAATCGGCACCATGCGCGCCGGTAGGCGCGGGCAGGCGGGTTTCTGGCTTGAGACAGGTCATGGAAGAGCTCTTTCATTGTGGCTGAAATTCTGCCGGGTGCCATCTATTGTCAGCGGCGCCCAATATTCCGGATATGCGATCCACCCTTGCCGCAGGTGCTGCGGCTGCGCCCTCACATCTGCGGTCGGCTTCGCCATGAGATGCGTGCGCCGCGCCACCGCCCGCGCCAGTGAAACGCCGAAAATATCATCAAGATCAAGCGCATAATCGCTGACCGCCTGCGTGTGGCCCTGCGCCAGCCGCACCGTCGCCTCGCCGGCCATGCGCCCGGATTGCACCGCCGAGGCAATGCCCGCACCGGTCACCGGATTGGTGAGGCCCGCGGCATCGCCGGCCAGCAGGATGCTGCGCCCCTGCGCCATGCCCGTGCAGCGCCGCAACCCGCCGACCGGAATCGCCCCGCCGGTGAGGTTCATGATCTCGCGCCCGACCCGCCCTGTGGCCACCAACGCGGCATGCAAGGCTTCCAGCAGCCCCTTGAGCTGATGGCGCAGCGCCGGCTCAACCCCGAGCCCGATATGCGCCACCGCTCCCTTGGGGAACAGCCAGGCATAGCCGCCGCGATAGTCGGGCGACAAAAATATGTCGGTTGCGGCATGCGGCTCATGCAGGGGGACCGTGATCTGCCGGGTTTCCACCAGCGCCTGCGCCCCGGCACCGATCGCTAGCCCCAGCAGCGAGCGCGGGCCATCCGCGCCGATCAGCACCGGCGCATCGAGGATCTCGCCATTTTGCAGCACCACACCTTCCGGCGTGATCGCCTTGACGCTGGCACCAAACCGCACCTGCGCCCCGGCATCGACAGCCGCGCTGACCAGCGCCTGGTCAAAGGCGGCACGGTCAATCATCTGGCCGCGAAAATCCGCCGTCAGACACGGTGCCTCGCCGGCCAGATAGGTGTGCATCGCGCTGATCGGCTGGCGGATCGCCTCCGGCAGGCCGCTCGCCTGACCCAGCAGCGGGCCGGGCACAAATTCCGCGCATTGCACCGGGAGTCCGGCCTCGCGGCGACGGTCGAGGCCGATCACCCGCAGGCCGCCGCTTGCCGCCGCCAGCGCCGCACTGGCGCCGGCCGGGCCGAGCCCGACCACCACCAGATCAGCGGCCAGCCCCGCCCTCATCTTGCGCATCCATGCACGAGTTGCCGCTCCTGGCTGCGGGCCCCGGCGCGCGGCATCTGCCCGCCAACCTTGATCGAGCAGCAGGCATGTTGCTGGCTGAACGGCCGCCCCAGCGCCCGCGCTACCGCCACCGCGCCCTCGGCCGGAAAGGCAATGCCATCGAGCCCGGCCATCACCGCATAGGCATCGGTGACGCGCTTGTGCATGCCGGGCGGACGGGCGCAGCCGAGCAGCACCTGGCGATCCGGGATCTTGCGTCGCGCTTCCAGGAATATCCGCCCGACATCTCTGGTCGCCGGCGTCACAAACATGCCGTCGCGGCCATAAAACGGCATCACCACCACCAGTACCAGCGAATGTATCGCGTGGCGCGCCACAATATCCAGCGCCCGCGCCTCACCTAGGATCCGCCCGTAATGCAGCCCGATGACAATATGCGGCACGATTTCCATGTCGGTCGCGCACAGCGCCGCCAGTGTCGCCTCGAAATCATCGACACTGCGATCGAGATGATAAACGTCGCGGATGGTTTCCTGCGCGCCGATCACATCCATCATCGCGGTATCGACGCCGGCATCGGCCATCTGCCGCGCCCGCCTTTCATCGGTCAGCGCCGAATGGATCGCAATTTTGAGATAGGGAAAATCGTGCTTCAGCTTCTCGACCACCGGCAAATAGCGCTCATATTTGATTTCATTGCGCCGGTTTGAGCCGCCCGACAGCAGAAAGCCCTGCAAGTCCTGCAACAACACGAGGTCGCGCACCTTGGCATCCAGCATCTCCGGCGTCGTCGCCGGGATCATCGGTTCGAGTATTTTTGCCTGGCAATGGTCGCAGTCCAGCGCACAGGCCGCCGCCGTCACCGAAAAGGCCGGAAACGAATTCTTCGAGCAGCCGGAAATTTCTCCCGAAGAATATTCCTTGAAGGTCGGCGTCGAAAACCGCATTTCCCGCAAGGGTGCCAGCGAGGCCTGATGCTGAAACTCACCAATCAGGCGATGGTCGAGCTCTGCATCTTCAAGGGCTTCGATCCCGGCAAGAGCGCCATTCCAGTCCATGAGCGTTCCTCTATTCAGTTTTTCTAATATAGATGACATCATGCCGGCGAAACCGCAAATGGTTTTTTGGTCAGGTCTCAGGCCTCGCGCATGATCGTGTCGGCCATGGCCTTTATTTCGTCGCGCACCGGGCCATGGTTCGGCGGATCGCGCAGCGTCGTCAGCCATTCCGGCCTTATGTCCTCATCCTCTACCAGATCGCATGTCAGGCCTTTCAGCAAGCCGTTGAGGGCAGATGGCAGCCGCTCGGGCACCTCAAAACCATTGAGCGCCGCCCACAGCCCGGCCCAGGCGCGCCCCAGCGTCCAGGGATTGTAGCCGCCACCACCCAGAACCACTACAGCCGGAGCGCAGGCGGCGAGCCCGGTCACCGCCCGCCATAGCGCGCCATTGCTCAAGTCCATGGTCGACAGCGGGTCGCCCGCAAGATTGTCGGCCCCGCAGGTGATGACGAGCACTTGCGGTCGCTGGCGCTGCACCAGCGGCAGGATCGCCGTCTGAATCAGGTAATCGAGCTCGCTGTCATTGAGATGGCGCGGCACCGGCAGGTTGCGTGCCCGCCCCATGCGCCGGTCATGCAGCAGGCCGGTGCCGGGCCAGCGCCCGGCCTCGTGCAGCGAGAGCGTGAACACCTTGTCATTGTCAAAAAACGCATCTTCGACGCCATCGCCATGGTGGGCATCGAGATCGACATAGACGATGCGCTCCAGCCCCCTGTCGAGACAGGTCAGGATCGCGAATACCGGATCATTGAAATAGCAAAAGCCGCTGGCCCGCGCCTTTTGGCCATGATGGGTGCCCCCGGCCGGATGATAGGCAATGCCGCCCAGAAGCGCCAGTTCGGCGGCCAGGATCGAGCCACCGACCGAGGTTGAGGCTCGCTCGAATATGCCCGCAAACACCGGATTTTCGCGCGTGCCAAGATTATAGGCCTGCCGGTGCGCCGCCGGTGTCAGCCCGGCGGCCTCAGCCTGATAAAGCGCCTCGATATAATCTTGCGCATGGAAGGCTTCGAGCTGCTCGCGGCTGGCGACCGGGCTGGCATGATAGCCGCCTTCGAGCCACCCTAGCCCGAGACAAAGGTCAACCGCGGTCTCAACCCGCGCAATCGCCAAAGGATGGTTCTGGCCATAGGCGGCGCGACGGTAAACCTCGGCATGGACGAAGGCTGGCCGCCTCTTGTGCGGCGCGGGCTTGGGTGCAGGATGTTGCAAATTCCGGCTCTTTCAAAAAGATTGCTTGACATTCCTGACAAGAGCATATTCATTTATGCTAATAAATAGAAATCCGGGGATGATCGCCAGAGCGCCTTTGGCATTGTCCGTCGCCAGGGAGTTCCACAATGGCAAATGAATCGCAGGGCGTAGCTGGCTCGTCCAACGCCAGGTCTATGTCCATCATCGTTACCAAGGGCTCGCTCGACTGGGCCTATCCGCCCTTCATTCTTGCCACCACAGCGGCAGCCATGGGCGTTGATGTCACGATGTTTTTCACCTTTTACGGCCTGCCGCTGCTGCTGAAAAAGCTGGATTTGCAGGTGACACCGCTCGGCAATCCGGCCATGAAAATGCCGATGATGGGCATGCATATGGGCATGCCGAATATTGTCGGCATGATTCCCGGCGTCGATGCCGCCGCCTCGCGGATGATGAAGAACCTCATCAAAAAGAAGGGTGTCGCCTCGATTGAGGATCTGCGCGAAGCCGCTGTGGAATCCGACGTCAAGATGATCGCCTGCCAGATGACCATGGATCTGTTCGAATATGATCTCAAGGACATGATTGGCGGCATTCAACTCGGAGGCGCTGCCACCTATATGGAAGGCGCCCTGAAGGCAGATATAAATCTTTATATCTGACACCAGCCCGCAACTGACAAAGACTGAACTTGAAGGAACCAAGTATGGCCGACCAGACACTTGATGCCAAGGGATTGAACTGCCCGCTGCCCATTCTGCGTGCCAAGAAGGCGCTGAAGGACATGGCGACCGGGCAGACGCTTGAAATCATCGCCACCGATCCCGGCTCGATCCCGGATTTTGAAGCCTTTTGCCGCACCACCGGCAACCAGATGCTGGAATCGAAACAGGACGGCAATCTCTACAAATTCCTCATCAAGCGCACCGCCTGAGCGGGCGCAAGGCGGGTAACCCTATGGCGGACAATGCACTTTATATTCTGCTGTGTTCGGGTGAGCGCGAAAAAATCCAGATGGCTGCCATGATGGCAGCCGTCGCCGCCGTGTCGGAGCGCCCGGTGCAGGTGTTCGTCAGCATGAATGCCATACTGGCTTTCGACAGAAGCGTGCCCGCCGCCACCCGCTATTATGGCGGCACCTTCGCGAAATTATTGCACGATCAGAAAGCCCCCGACCCGATGGTCTTGTTCCAGCAGGGCAAGGACCTCGGCGATCTCAAAATGTGGGCCTGTTCGATGGCGCTCGACATCCAGGGCTGGGAGATGTCGCATCTCGACGAGACGCTGTTCGACGGGCCGCTAGGCCTGACCAAATTCCTCTCGGATGCCGAAAGCGGACAATTTGTAACTCTCTGAATTTTGGAGCCCGCCAGATCATGAGCGAAAAAGTAATCGTGGATGCCCGCGGCGCGTTCTGCCCCGGCCCGTTGATGGAGCTGATTGCGACCCTGAAAAACGTGGCGGTCGGCGATGAGGTCGACGTCTGGTCGACCGACAAGGGCTCGGTCACCGACATTCCGGAATGGTGCAAGAAAGTAAAGCACGAGTGCGTCGGCGTCGTCGAGCAGCAGGGTTATTGGAGTGTTCTCGTACGCAAGGCAAAATGACCTGAAGCCATAACAGATCTGGAAAGCCAGACTGTATCAACCACCGGGGAGGACGTCATGGCCAAGCAAGTATTGATTATCGGGGGCGGGGTTGCCGGAACGATCATAGCCAATGGTCTCGCCCGGCAGACAAGATCAGAACTCGCTGCGGGCGCGGTGACGATCACCATGATCGGCGACACCGACAAGCACATGTACCAGCCGGGCCTGCTTTATGTGCCCTTTGGCAAAATGCGCGAATCCGAACTTTTCCGCGACCAGCGCAAGGTGCTCGACAAGCGAATCGCCTTTTTTGTGGATCCTGCCAGAAAGATCGATGTCGAGGCCAAGTCAGTCACGACCGCCTCCGGCAAGACCTTCACCTATGATTATCTGGTGATTGCCACTGGCTCGCGTATCCGCCCCGATACCATTCCCGGCATGAGCGAGGGCGCTCACTGGTTCTATGATCTTGATGGCGCGCGCAAATTGCGTGACGCGCTCAATGCGTTCCAGGGCGGCAAGGTCATCATCAACGTCAATGCCCCGCACAAATGCCCGGTCGCCCCGGTCGAAGTCACGCTGATGCTGCGCGAGTTTTTCATCGCCAGGGGCGTGATGGACAAGACCGAAATCACCTACACCTATCCCATCGGCCGGTTGCACGGGCTGGAACCGGTCGCCAACTGGGCGGTGCCGGAATTCCAGAAGCACGGCATCAAGTCCGAGACCTTCTTCAACACCAAGTCGGTCGATCCCGAGGCCAGGACCATCACCTCCGAAGAAGGTGTGACGCTGCCCTACGACCTGTTGATCACCATCCCGCCGCATTCCGGTGCGCAGGTCATCACCGACTCGCAACTGGGGGCAGGCGGCTGGGTGCCGACCAACAAGCAGACCTTGCTGCGCGAAGGCTCGGACAATGTGTTCATCGTCGGCGATACCACCAATATCCCGATTTCCAAGGCCGGTTCGACCGCGCATTTCGAAGCCGATACGGTGGTCGACAACCTTGCATCCTTGCTGAAAGAGCAACGCTGGTCGCGCAATTACGATGGCAAGGTCTATTGCTTTATCGAGACGGGGCTGACCACCGGCACCTATATCATGTTCAACTATACGACCCCGCCCAATCCCGGCCCGCCCTCGGCCATGGTGCACTGGCTGAAGCTCGGCTACAACCGCATGTACTGGCTGTCTGCCCGCGGCCTGTTGTGAGGAGGTTGGAATGAACCAGATGCCCTCACCCGATAAAATGCCCCTTGATGAACTCACCCGCGCCGGTGTCGCCATTCGTGAGGCTCTCACCGACCAGATGGTCGAGCGTTTCGCCGTCACCGGCTCGAATGCCCTGGAATTGCTCGATCGCCTGAATGATGAAGGCACCAATGCGGCGGTGCACAGCCTGCTTGATCGCCTCACCGAGGTGCACAAGGCCGGTGCCCTCGATACGATCTTTGACGTGCTCATGGCCATTCATGCCGTGCGCAATGCCATGACCGACCAGATGGTCGAGCGGCTGGTGTGCTTTGTCGAATCGGCGGTCGATACTGTCGCCAATGAGGAAACCTTCGGCTTTGCCCAGGGCGCCATCGGGGCGCTGCGTGACGCCGCGCAACATACCGCCAACGAGCCGGTCAAGGCTGGCTGGCTCGGCACGGCCGGCCTGCTCGGCAAGCCGGAAACCCAGCGCAGCTTGCAATTCCTGCTGTCCTTTGCCAGCAAGCTGCAAAAACACGCCGAAGAGCAATGACAACACGGCGGGGAGGGCGCCAGCACCACACGCCCGCCCCGCTGGCCACCGCCTGACCGAATGTGCCATGAAGTGGCTACTTCAGGTTCTGGATACCCAGCCAAATCACACCAGTTCGATAAAGTTCAGCAAACCGGAGCCTGGAGATATGAAATCAATCGTCAAGATTGCCGCCGCCGCTATCGCTGCCAGCCTGGCGCTCGCAGCACCTGTGAGCGCGGCCTATGTACAGGTCAAGATGAACCACGTGCCCTATGGCAACGTCAAAATCGTCATTCCGGTCACGGCCGTCAATCCCCTGATCTGGAACGTGAAGCTGCACAATCTCATGAATGCCGAAAATGCCATCAAGGCCGGCAGCGGCACCCTGCAGGCCCGCGTCGTGCTCTATGCCCGCGGCATTGCCATGTTGCAGCAGCCCATGGCGCCGGGGCTGGTCAAGCTGGTCGATGCCTTGCGCAAGGACGGCGTGCAGTTTGAAATCTGCAATAATTCTCTGGAAAAACTGAAGGTTGACTGGCACTCGCTCTATGGCGTGAAAGAGACCGACGTCGTGCCCTCGGGCTTTCTCGAAGTCGGCTGGCTCGCCAACCATGGCTGGGCTGTCGATCCTCTGAACTAGCCGTCCCGGCAGCCAACCATCAACGATTGAGGGTGACCTATGCTTGATTCACGCATGATCGCGGCATCGCTGGTTCTGGCGGCATTGCTGCGCGGCCCGGCCCTTGCCGCCGATGACGGCAGCTTTGCGCCCGGCGGCACGGCCATTGATCACAGCACCGAGCAATTCCATGATTTGAAAATAGTCATGGACCTGAAGGCCGTCTCGCCCGCCAGCATCAACTTTGGTTCGATCGTTGCCGGCCGCATCATGAAGCAGAAGGGCACACAGCTGGTCGTGGTCGTCGAAGGCCCGGCGATCAATGTATTCGCCAAGAAAGACTATATTGATCACCAGGGCATCGTCGACAGCTGGGTCAAGCTGGTCAAGGCCGGCGTCAGGGTCGAATATTGCGGCAATTCGGTGCATGGCGCGGGCCTGAAACCCGCCGACATGACCGGGTTGAGTTCGGCCCATCCGGCCGTCGTCAACCTCGGCGCCTTCCCGACGCTGGCCCATTACCAGACGCTCGGCTACAAGCCCATCGTCGTGGAATTGCTCGATAAATAAGGCTTCGCCCGCCACGCGAATTCCCGGGTGGCGGGCAGCGGGCTATGCGTACTTCAGGCCGCGATCATGTCTCGATGGGTTCGCCGGCGTCGGCCCAGCCGAGCATGCCGCCGCGATAATGCACCTTGATGTCGCTGCGCCCCTGCGCTTGCGCCAGCTCCAGCGCCGTCACCGAACGCCGGCCCGAGCGGCAGATGAACACGACAGTCTTGTCAGAGGGCGGCGGCAGCTCATGCGCGTTGAAGCGCGACAGCGGCTGCAACAGCGCCCCGGCAACATGGCCCTCGGCATATTCATCATCCTCGCGCACATCCACCAGCAGGATTTTCCCGTCTGACAAGCCCTGCTTCAGCGCGCCAAGTTCAATGGTTTCGATGATGCTCATAAAATTTTGTCCAGCTCCAATGAGATGCGGCCTTGTGCCACAGTGCTGGTCATGTCGCAACCCGCCGGGTTCACGGCCCATAGGCCACAATGCGCAGCATCACCAGAAAAGCGCCGGCCATGAAAATATGCAGCATGGCCACAGGCGGCACGCTGGCCCCGGCATGCACACCGAGCCGGAAGGTGGCAGCACCCAGCAGCAGCAACAGCCCGGTTATCTGGCGCGGACGGTCGAGCCGCAGCGCCCCGGCCAGCAAAATCACCAGCATGGACACAACCGCCACGCCCTCCAGCAGCGCCTTGGGGCCATGCAGCCCGACCACCACCAGCCCCAGCGCAGCGGCGGCCAGCGCCAGCCCCCAGGCGAAGGGCGCGCGCCGTGCGGTGGCAGATTGCGGCCAGGTCAGCCCCAGCGCCAGCATCGGCAGGCCGCTCACCGCCGCAATGAGGCTCAGCGCATCATGCAGGCCATAAAGCGGCAACAGGCCGGCATAGGTAATGGCACCGACCAGCGCCGCGACGGCTGTCAGCAGGCTGCCGATCTGCAGGGCAGGGCGCCCGCGACCCCAGCGGCCTGCGACTGCAAAGGCCGCCAGCGCCAGCACAAAATCCGACAGGGCCGCAGCCGTCATCATGCCTCACCCCTCACGCGCGGTCTTTGGCGCTGCGCAGCGCCGCGAAAACATCAGCCGGTGGCGCGCCCGTCATGTTGAAGGCGCGCTGCAAGCCGGGATCATCGGCCCGCAAAAACGGATTGGTGGCAAGTTCGTCGGCCAGCGTCGAGGGCACGGTCGGCTTGCCCGCCGCCCGCAGCGCCGCGACCACCTGCATGCGCTGCTGCAGCGCCGCATTGTTCGGCTCGATGCCCAGCGCAAAGCGGCCATTGTTCAGCGTATATTCGTGCCCGCAATAAAGCTTCGTGGCCGGCGGCAGCCCGCGCAACCTCGCCAGCGAGTGCCACATCACCGGCAGCGGCGTCTCGAACACCCGCCCGCAACCAAGCGCAAACAGCGTATCACCGGCAAACAGCAGGCCGGCATCGGCAAAATAATAGCAGATATGCCCGGCAGTATGGCCCGGCGTCGACAGAACCTGGCCTTTGAGCGTGCCGACGCTGACCGCGTCATTGTCGCCAAGACGCACATCGAGGGCGCCGATTTTTGCCGCCTCCGCCGCCGGACCGCTCACCCGCGCCTGCGGATAGCGCTGGCGCAGGCCGTCTATCCCCTGCACATGATCCTTGTGGTGGTGCGTCACCAGAATATCGCTCAAGACCCAGCCGCGCCCGGCCAGCGCCGCCAGAATCGGTTCGGCTTCCGGCGCATCTATCGCCGCGGTCGTGCCGGTGGCATCATCATGCAGCAGCACCCCGTAATTATCGCTGAGGCAGGGGAAAATCGCAATTTCATGTGCCATGACGGTCTCGCGCGGGTAATATCATCCTCCATAGCGCCCGCGCTGCGGCGCGGTCAAACCGCAAACACGAAGGATGGCTTCGCAAGATGACCGCCATGATGAAACCGGATGTCGTTGATCTCCAGAGCTTTTACGCTTCGCCTCTGGGCCACGTCGCGCATCATGCCATCAAGCGCATCGTCACCCAATTATGGCCCAACAGCCTTGGCCTGTCGGTGCTCGGCCTTGGTTATGCTGCGCCCTGGCTGGATGACCTCGCGCGCGATGCCGTGCGCACCATAGCCTTCATGCCGGCCGAAATGGGCATTGCCGCCTGGCCGGCCGAGGGCCCCTCCGCCACTGCCCTCGTTGACACCCTGCGCCTGCCGCTCCCCGACGCCTGTATTGACCGGCTCTTGCTGGTTCATGCGCTGGAAACCAGCACCGATGCCGAGCGCTTCCTCGCCGAAATCTGGCGTGTGCTGGCTCCGGCCGGGCGTCTGATCGCGCTGGTGCCGAACCGGCGCGGGTTGTGGGCGCGGTTTGATCACACGCCATTCGGCAACGGCCGGCCCTTCTCGCGCGGGCAATTGCGCGAGATCATGCGCGAGGCCTTGCTCTCGCCGCTCACCATCCGCGAGGCGCTGTATATGCCGCCCTCAGATGACCGGCTGTTCCTGCAACTGGCTCCGGCGCTTGAGACCGTCGGGCGGCGCCTCGCCCTGCCGGGCGCCGGCGTTCTCGCGGTCGAGGCGACCAAGCTGCTTTACCGCCCCGTCAGCCTGCGCGTCGCCCAGCAGCGCCCGGCACGGGCGATGCAGCCGGCGCTGGCCTCGTTCAGGGGCCGAGGCCAGAATCCTTGAGGCGACGCACCGCTGCCAGCACCCGCTCCGGCGTCGCCGGGGCATCGAGGCGCGGGCAAGAGCGATAATCGGCGACGCTCGCCACGGCATCGCCCAGCGCATGCAGCACACTGATCGCCAGCATCAGCGGTGGCTCGCCCACCGCCTTCGAGCCATAGATCGTCGCTGCGCCATGCGCGAGGCCCTGCGCCAGCGCCACCCGGAAATCCGGCGGCGTATCGCGGCAGGCCGGGATTTTATAGGTCGAGGGTGCATGGGTGGCGAGCCTGCCCTTGGCATCGAACACCAGTTCCTCGGTGGTCAGCCAGCCCATGCCCTGAATGAAGCCGCCTTCGATTTGGCCACGGTCAACGGCTTCATGCAGCGACTGGCCGACATCATGCAGGATATCGACCCGCAGCAGCCGGTATTCGCCGGTCAGCGTATCAATCGCCACCTCACTCACCGCCGCACCCCAGGCGAAATAATAGAACGGCTGGCCCTTGCCGCTGGCCCGATCCCAGTGAATGTCCGGCGTGGCATAAAAGCCGGTGGCCGAAAGCTGCACCCGCGCGCCATAGGCGGCCTGCGCCAGTCTGGCAAAACTCAGCACCGAGGTGCCAAGCACGACCCCCTCACGGGTAAATCGCACCTGCTCGGGTTTCAGGTGATAATGTCGGCAGGCAAAATCGATCAGCCGGGTTTTCAGTGTCAGCGCCGCCGCCTCGGCGGCCTTGCCGTTGAGATCGGCCCCCGACGAGGCTGCCGTCGCCGAGGTGTTCGGCACCTTGCCGGTATTGGTGGCGCTGATCCTGATGGCCTCTTGCGGCACCTGCAGCGTGCGCGCCACCACCTCGATGATCTTGCTGTGCAGGCCCTGGCCCATTTCCGTGCCGCCATGGTTCACCTGCACCGAACCATCCGTATAAATATGCACCAGCGCACCGGCCTGGTTGAAGGCCGTCGCCGTGAAGGATATGCCGAATTTGACCGGCGTCAGGGCGATGCCGTGGCGGATCACCGGGCTTTTTGCATTAAAGGCCCTTATCGCCGCCCGCCGGGCGCGGTAGTCGCTGCTGGCCTCAAGCTGCTCGACAAGCGCGAGGCCGTTGAGGTCACTGACCGTCTGGTGATAGGGCGTGACATTGCGCCCGGGCGCATAAAGATTGGCCTTGCGCACATCCAGCGGGTCTTGCCCGGTGGCATAGGCAATCTCCTCCATCAGCCGTTCAGCCGCCAGCATGCCTTGCGGCCCGCCAAAGCCGCGAAAGGCGGTGTTGGAGGGCGTATTCGTCCGCAGCGGCTGCGAGGTCAGCCGCACCGCCGGATAAAAATAGGCATTGTCGGCATGAAACAGCGCCCGGTCTGTCACCGGGCCGGATAAATCGGCGCTGAAGCCGCAACGCGCCGCAAGTTGCATCGCCACCGCCTCGATGCGCCCGTCCTCCGTGAATGCCGCGTCATAGCTCAGCAGAAAATCATGGCGCTTGCCGGTAATGATGAAATCATCATCGCGGTCGGGGCGTATTTTCGCGGGCCGCCCTGTCGCCCGCGCCACCAGCGCGGCAATGCTGGCAAAGAGGTTGCCTTGCGTCTCCTTGCCGCCGAACGCCCCGCCCATGCGTCGCACTTCGACGATCACCGCATGGCGCGCCACCCCGAGCACCGCCGCGACCATGGCTTGCACCTCGCTCGGGTGCTGGGTCGATGAGTGAATGATGATTTCGTCCGCCTCACCCGGCAGGGCGAGGGCAATCTGCCCTTCGAGATAAAAATGCTCCTGGCCGCCGCAGCGCATCTCGCCGCCAAGCCGCATGGTGGCGGCCGCGAGCCCCGGCGCCGGATCGCCTCGCTGCAACACCATCGGCGCACAGACCATCACACCGCCCGGCTGCGCCGCGGCAATATCAATGATCGCCGGCAAGGCGGCATAGGAGATTCTGGCCTTGGCGACGGCGCGGCGCGCGGCGAGGCGCGAGGTCGCCGCCACCGCAAAGACCGGTTGGCCATGATAGCTGACGCGTCCCTGCGCCAGCAGCGGCTCATCATGGCTGTGGGTGGCGCTGATATCATTGACGCCGGGAATATCGTCAGCCGTAAACACCGCGACGACGCCGGCAGCCTGGCGCACCGCCTCAAGATCAAGCCCGGTGATGTCGGCATGGGCCTCGCTGGAGAGGCCGAGCGCAATATGCAGCGTCCCGGCCGGCTCGGGCATGTCATCAATATAGAGGGCTGAGCCCGCGACATGCCGCGCCGCCGATTCATGCGGCACGGCCGGTCTGCCCGCTTGGGGCCAAGGCATTTCAAGCAACCCGCACGCCTCCCTGAGGTTTATGGGGCCGCTGCGGCCGCACCGCTCCGGCACCGCCACCACGAACCCCTTGCGCTCAGGATGCGCCTGTTATTTTACAATAGCAAACTTGCCGTCCTTGACCTGCAGCATGACGCGAGCCCGGTCATCGACGCCATTGCGATCGGTCGCCGTGTAATTGTAGACGCCCTGGCTGCCGGCAATATTATGCTCGGTGAGCAGGGCCTTGCGGATGCCATTGCGGAAGGCCGCCGTCCCCGGCTTGCCTGCCTTCAACGCATCGGGAATCACACGCTCAAGGATCAGGTAGGTATCCCAGATCTGCGCTCCGAACTGGGTGCGGGTGTTGGCGCCATATTTGCCTTCATAGGCCTTGAGATAGGCAAGGCCGGGCGCCTTGGTCGGGGAACTGTCATCCTGCAATTCGGCGACCATCACCGGGCCTGAGGGCAGGATCGCCCCTTCGGCGTCCTTGCCGGCGACGCGGATGAAATCATTCGAGACCGCGCCATGCGTCTGATAGATCAGGCCCTTGTAGCCATGGTCGCGCAGCGCCGTCTGCGGCAGCGCCGCCGCCGTGCCGGAGGCTGCCACCAGCACCGCATCCGGCTTGGCGGCGATCAGCCGCAGCGCCTGGCCGGTGACGGAGGTGTCGGCACGCGCAAAGCGCTCGTTGCCGTCGAGCTTCATGCCCATGGCCACGCCGTCATGGTTGAAATCATTCAGCCACAGATCGCCCCAGACATCATTATAGCCGATGATACCGACGGTTTTGACATGATGCTGCTTCATGTTTTCAAAGACGCCCTTGCCCATCAGCGACACCGGCTGCGGCAGCACCACGGTCCATTTCGCCTGGGCCGGCGTAATCGGCATCGGCGCCTGGGAAAAATCCGGCACACCGGCTTCGGTCGCGACATTCGACACCGCGATGGCGCCCGGCGTAATCGACGAGCCCACTAGCACATCGACCTTGTCTTCGGTCACCAGTTTGCGGGCATTGGCTGTCGCCTTGGCCGGATCGCCGCCATCATCGAGCACGATGTAATCGACCTTCTGGCCGGCGATGGTCTTGGGCAGGATGGCGATGGATTTCAGCTCCGGCAGGCCGAGCGCCGCAGCCGGCCCGGTAGTCGAAAGGCTGAAACCGATCTTGATATCGCGCGCGGCGGCGCTCAGGCTCATGGCCACCAGCGCCACGCCACCCAGCAAAAGCACATTGATTTTTCTCATGTTGTTGTCTCCCTTGTTGAACTTGTTCAGGCCTTGTTGAACCTTGCGATAATCTCTTCGGGCACCGGCCTTGATTTCAGCCGTCCTGGCTGCTCGGGATGCGGCCCGGTCCACACCCGCGTCTCGAAGCCTTCAATCGCCAGCGCCTCGCGCTTGAAGACGCGGTGTTCGAGGTCGAAGCTCGATCTTTTCCAGGCCACGACCCGGCTTTCGATGGAGATGATATCCCCGAAAGCCGAGGGTATCAGAAAGCGCGCCCGCGTATCAACCATCGGCCAGCCGATGAAATCAAAGCGCCGCCGCAAGTCCTGCTTGGGAAAGCCTGCCGCCGCGAACAGGAAAGCGGTTGAGGCATCGAACATTGCAAAATAGCGCGGATAGAACACGATGCCGGCCGGGTCGCAATCGCCCCATTCAATCGTTACATCGCGGCGGTTGCTGAACATATTGGACCTCACCTCGTTTGTGCTGTGCCATGCAGCGGATTTTCGATCAGCATGGCTATGCCCTGGCCGCCGCCGATGCAGGCGGAGGCTATGCCATAGCGCAGCCCGTGCCGCCGCAATTCGCGCGCCGCCGTCAAAGCCAGCCTGATGCCGGTCGCCCCCAGCGGATGGCCGATGGCTATCGCCCCGCCATTGACATTGAGCCGGGATTCATCGAGCCCGAGCTCACGGGCGCAAGCCATCACCTGCGCCCCGAAAGCCTCATTGATTTCAATGCGGTCGATGGCATCGAGGCCAAGCCCGGCCTTTGCCAGCACCGCGCGGATGGCCGGCACCGGGCCAATGCCCATAAAGGCCGGCTCGACCCCCACCGCCGCGCAGGCGCGGATCATCGCCAGCGGGCTCTTGCCGAACGCCCGGGCATGGGCGCCCGATGTCACCACCAGCGCCGCCGCGCCATCGACCACCGCCGAGGAATTGCCGCCGGTCTGCACCCCGCCAAAGGCCGGCTTGATTTTCGCCAGCACCTCCAGCGGCGAGGGCCGCACATGGCTGTCGCGGGTTACGCGCTCGCCCTTGCGCAGCCGGATGCCACGCGCGGCAAGGCCATCACAGGTAAACACCTCGTCGGCGACCGCCACATATTCGTCGGCAAAAAAGCCGTCGGCCTCGGCCTGCAGGGCGCGGGCAAACGAGCGCGCGGCAAAGGCATCGACCTCCTCGCGGGTGATCTGGTGGCGCCGCGCGAGATTTTCCGCCGTCCCGCCCATGGAAAAGCCGCAGGCAGGATCGAGCAGCGCCTCCCACAGGAAGTCCTTGAACTCGACCTGGCCCATGCGGAACCCGGAGCGGGAGGTATAGGAGGCCACCGGATTGCGACTCATCGATTCCGCGCCGACACAGAGCGCGGCATCGGCGCGCTTCAGCGCCACCGCATCGGCGGCTTGCGACAGGACCTCGATGCCGGTGCCGCACACCCGCTGCACCAGATGCGCCGGCACCGCCTGCGGCACACCGCAATAAAGCCCGATATGGCGCGGCAGCATATAGGCATCAAAACTTGCCTGCGCCATCGAGCCGCAAATCACCGTGCCGATGTCGCTTGCCGCGATCCCGGCCTTCGCCAACGCCGCCCGCCCCGCCTTGATCCCAAGATCGATCGGCGAGACCCCGGAAAGCGCCCCGGTATAATCGGTAAAGGGCGTGCGCTGGCCATCGACCAGTGCCACATCATCCCATTGCATCGTCAGTGCCTGCACGTTCGTCATCTTTCACTCATCGGGCTGATCAAGGGATATGACCGCCGCCGGAAGCTTCGTGGCATAGAGCGCCTCGACCAGACCGGCGCGATGCTGCAACACCGCCCGCTGGTTGACCGAACCCTTGTCGGTGATTTCACCAAGGTCGATCTGCAGGGGCGTATCGATGATGATCGCCAGCGGCACCTGGGTCGAGGAGCCCGGCCAGGCCTGCGCATGCCGCTGCAGGCCCGCGCGCAAGTGCCGTCGCAGGCCGGGATGGCGGCAAATCTCGGCCAGATCATGGCTGGTGAGGCCGGGAATGGCGCTGCGGCAGGCGTCCTCGTCGAGCAGCAGCAGGGCGGCGAGATGGTCGCGGTTGAGCCCGGCCAGCACCACATCGCGCAGCAGGGGCGCGCAGGCGGCAATGATCTGGCTGCGCAGCGGCCCGGTATTGACCCAGGTGCCCGAAGCCAGCTTGAAATCCTCGGCAATGCGCCCGTCGAAATCAAAGCCCTTCGACCAGTCGAAGTCATCGACCGGCTTCAGCGCATCGCCGAACTTATAATAGCCTTCGTCATCAAACGCCGCCGCGCTGACTTCGGGCTGGCGCCAATAGCCGGGGGTGACATTGTTGCCCCTGACCCGCACTTCCCATTTGCTGCCATTGGGCACCAGCTTGATCTCATTGCCGGGTACCGGCTGGCCGACATGGCCCGACCGGCTGGTTTGCGGCGTCACCGACATCGAGAACGGTGCGGTTTCGGTGGCGCCAAGACCGGTGAGGATCGGCACCCGATGCCCGGTCTCGGCCTCCGATATGTCCTGCAGGGCTTTCCAGACATGGGCCGGCAGCGAAGCCCCGGCAAAGAAAATCGCCCCCAGCCGCGAAAACAGGCTCTTGCGCAGCGCCTCATCCTCGCGCAGCGCCGGCACCAGCATTTCAAAGCCCTTGGGCACATTGAAATAGACCGTCGGCGCGATCTCCCTGAGATTGCGCAGGGTCGCGGCAATCCCGCCCGGCGTCGGCCGGCCATCATCAATATAAAGCGCGCCGCCATTGAACAGGGCCAGCCCGACATTGTGATTGCCGCCGAATGTATGGCTCCAGGGCAGCCAGTCGACCAGCACCGGCGGCTGGTCCTGCAGGAAGCGCATGGTCTCGCGGATCATCACCTGATTGGCGCACAGCATTTTCTGGGTGTTGATTACCACTTTCGGCAAGCCGGTCGAGCCTGACGTCAAGAGGAATTTGACGATGGTTTCGGGCCCCGAACTGCTGAAGGCAGCATCGAGACCGGGCGATAGCGGTGTTGCCAGCAGATCGGCAAAGCTCAGCGTCGCGCGCCCTGGCACAGCACCCATGGTCACGGCCACAGGCGTGCCAGCGGGCACGCCGGCCTCGATCGCCCGCGCAAACATCGCGCCATCCTCGGCATAAACCAGCCCGGGCGTCAGCAGTTCGACCGCATATTTCAGCTTGGCATGGTCGCGCGAGAGCAGCGAATAGGGCGGCGATACCGGGCAATGTGGCACGCCGATATAATTGGCCGCCAGCCCCAGCAAGGCATGGTTGATGCTGTTGCCGGAAAGGATCAGCAACGGGCGCTCGCGCGTCAGCTTCAGGGCGAGCAGCGCCGAGGCGAGGTGGCGCACGGCATCGAGCGCCTCGCCATAGCTGACCTTGCGCCAGTCGCCATGGGCATCGCGTTCGGCAAACAGCACGGCATCGGGCGTGGCCGCGGCCCAATGATGCAGCCGGTCACCGAGGCGCAGCGGAAAGCCCGGAAGCTGCCCGCGCGGGCGCACCACAACGCAACCGTCCTTGCGTCGTTCAATATCTACCGACAGGTCGCCGAAGCGCACAGAGCCGGACGCCTTAGCCTCTTCACTCACGCGGCCCTCCCTTGGGGCATGACTGCATTTTGCAGTTCATATTCAGCTTTTGAGTGCCACTTTGGCAGCACGCTTGGCAAGAAAATCCCTGATGCGCCCTTTGGCCTCATCGCTGTCCTGGGCAATGCTCGCCATCAGCGCTTCCATCATGAAGCCGGCCGAGGGATCACTTTCAGCGATGCGGGGCAGGGCATGAAGGACCGCGAATGTGGTCAGCGGCGCATTGGTGGCCATGCGCGCCGCCAGCTCCTGCGCCTTGTCCAGCGCGCCGCCCTCCGGCACGATATATTGCGAAAATCCCAGCGCCACGCCCTCGGCCGCGCCATAGGTGCGCCCGGTCAGCATCATGTCAGCCATGCGCGCGACACCGATCAGGCGCGGCAGCCGCACCGAACCGCCGCCACCGACAAAAATTCCGCGCTGACCCTCGGGCAGGGCGTAAAACGCCCCCTCTTCGGCCACGCGAATATGGGTCGCAGCCGCCAGCTCAAGCCCGCCGCCGATCACCGCACCCTTCAGCGCCGCCACCACCGGCACGTTGCCGAACTGGATTTTCTCGAAGCAACTGTGCCACGAGCGCGAATGCGCCACCCCCTCGACCGCATTGCGCTCGGAAAGGTCGGAAAGATCGAGCCCGGCGGAAAAATGCTCGCCGCGCCCGTTGATGACGACGGCGCCAATGCCGGGATCAAGCCGCGAAAACGCGTCATCGAGCGCCGCAATCGTCGCGTCATTGAGGGCATTGCGCTTGGCCGGACGGTTGAGGTGCAGCGTCAGCACGGCGCCTTGGCGCTCAAATTCAAGCGGGGCCGGGGCTGACGTCATAAGAATCCATCCACGCTTCAAGAGGTTGGGCGGGCAATAAAATAGATATTATACATAACTAAAATCGCGTCAAGAGGCGCTTTTATGCGCTGGGGACGAAGGGCGCCGGGGTCATTGGCACCGGCGCTGTCAGCGGTTAAGAAGCCGCATGATCGACAATGCCATCGCCAGCATCATCAAGCATCTGAACGCGCGGCCCTTGCGCACCTGGTCGCTGATCATTTCGCTGTTCGGCGATGCCGTGGTGCCGCGCGGCGGCGAGGTGGATCTTGCGACCCTGTCAGCCTTTTGCGCCGGGCTCGACATTGATGTCGGCGCGGTGCGCACCGCCTTGTCGCGCCTGGTCCGCGATGGCTGGCTGACCCGGCAAAAGCGCGGCCGCAACAGCTTTTACCGCCTGAGCGCTGAGGGCCATGCGCAATTTGTGACGGCTTCCTCGCGCATTTACGCGCCGCCGGTGCCGGCCGAAGGCAGCACGCTCACCCTGCTTCTGGCGCCGGAAGCCGCCCGCGCCGAGGTCGCTGCGGCCTGCAGCGCCCGGGGCTTTGGCGTCGCCCAGCCGGGCCTGTTCGTCGCCGTGCAACCCGACAGGGCGATGCTGCCCGCGGGTGCGCTGGCGCTGCAAGTCGCCGGCGATGCCGCAAGCTTGCGCGAGCTTGCGGCCCGCGCCTGGCCGCTCGACCATCTCGCCGCGCATTATCACGCTTTCATGAGCGCCTTTTCGCCGCTGGCGACGGCGCTTGCCGCGCGTCTCGCCCCGCAGGACATGCAGGCCCTGCTGGCCCGCGTGCTGCTGATCCATGAATATCGCCGCATCGCCCTGCGCGATCCGCTCCTGCCGCATGACCTGCTGCCACAAGACTGGCCCGGCATCGCCGCCCGCCGGCTTTGCGCCTCGCTCTATGGCCAATTGTTCAAGCCCGCCGAAGCCTGGCTCGACAGCCACGCCACCACCAGCCTCGGCACCGCTTTGCCGGCCTCGCGCGCCACCGCCGCAAGGTTTGTGCCTTAACCCCACGTTCCGTTACAAAAAACTCTTGCGCTGCATAATTGCGTTATGTATTCTGGAATCTCTCCAGACTGGCGGAGGCGCCATGTATACGCAAGGTTTGACGCCCGAAACCGAAACCCCGCTGCGCGCCGTTGGCGATGACGCGGCCATGGCGCAGTTTCAGGCCCGCATTGACGCCGAGCAGCGCATTGAGCCCAATGATGCCATGCCGGCCGCCTACCGGCGCACCCTGCTGCGCCAGATATCGCAGCACGCCCATTCCGAAATTGTCGGCATGTTGCCCGAAGGCAACTGGATCACCCGTGCGCCGTCCCTGCGCCGCAAGGTGGCGCTGCTCGCCAAGGTGCAGGATGAATGCGGCCACGGGCTTTATCTTTACGCCGCCGCCGAAACGCTCGATGCCACGCGCGAGCAGCTTTACGATGACCTGCTCGCTGGCAAGGCCCGCTATTCGTCGATCTTCAATTATCCGACGCCGACCTGGGCCGATATCGGCGCCATCGGCTGGCTGGTCGATGGCGCGGCGATCATGAACCAGATTCCGCTGTGCCGCTGCTCCTATGGCCCCTATGCCCGCGCCATGATCCGCGTCTGCAAGGAAGAATCCTTCCACCAGCGCCAGGGCTTTGAAATCATGATGGTACTGGCGCGCGGCACGCCGGCGCAAAGGCGCATGGCCCAGGAGGCGCTCAACCGCTGGTGGTGGCCGTGCCTGATGATGTTCGGCCCGCCCGATGCCCAAAGCCAGCATTCGGACACCTCGACATTGTGGAAAATCAAGCGCTTCTCCAATGATGAGCTGCGGCAGAAGTTCGTTGATGCCACCGTGCCGCAGGCGCATTATCTGGGCTTGACCATCCCTGACAAGGACCTGCAATTCGATGAGGCCACCGGCCATTGGCGCTATGGCGATATCGATTGGGAGGAATTTCGCCAGGTGCTGGCCGGAAACGGCCCCTGCAACCAGGAGCGCATGGCGGCCCGCCGCAAGGCCCATGATGATGGCGCATGGGTGCGCGAAGCCGCCCTTGCCCATGCCGAAAAACACAAGGCCCGCGCGGCCTGAAGCCGGTCAACTGAAAGTAGGTGCCATGGCAAGCCCACGATTTCCGCTTTGGGAAGTGTTCATCCGCTCTCGCACCGGCCTGGCGCACCGGCATGTCGGCTCGCTGCACGCCGTTGATGTGGCGAGCGCCCTTGAGGCCGCCCGCGATCTCTTCACGCGGCGCAATGAGGGCGTGTCGATCTGGGTCGTGCCTTCGGCCAGCATCACCGCCTCCGATCCTGCCGAAAAATCCATGATGTTCGACCCCGCCAGCGACAAGATTTACCGCCATCCGACCTTCTATGAAGTGCCGGAAGACGTCGGGCACATGTGATGACGACCGGCAGCATCACCCTCAGTGATGATCCGCTGGTGCGCTTCATCCTGCGCCGCGCCGATGATGCCCTCGTGCTCGGCCACCGGCTTTCGGAATGGTGCGGGCACGCGCCTTTGCTGGAAGAGGAGATGGCGCTCGCCAATATCGCCCTCGATCATCTCGGCCAGGCCCGGGCCCTCTATAGCTATGCTGCCGAGGTCGAGGCGGCCGGCCACGACGAGGACGCCTATGCCTACCGGCGTGACCCGGTTGATTATCTCAACCTGCTGCTGGTCGAGCGCCCCAATGGCGATTTCGCCCATACCATCGTCCGCCTCTGGCTCTACAGCGCCTTCATGAGCCTGTGGTGGCAGGCGATGACCGCCTCGAAGGATGCGCAACTTGCCGCCCTGGCTGCGCGGGCGGTCAAGGAAGTGGCCTATCACCTGCGCCACGCCAGCAACTGGGTGGTGCGCCTTGGCGATGGCACGCCCGAGAGCCTCCGGCGCGCGCAAACGGCGCTCGATCTGCTGTGGCCCTATGCCGGCGAGATGCTGACGAGCCAGCCCGACGAGGCAGCCCTCACCGCAAACGGCATCGCCATTGACCCCGAGACCCTGCGGCAGCCCTGGCTGCAACGCATCACCAGCGATGCCGCGCAGGCCGCGCTCAGGCTGCCCTCGGCGCCCTTCTCGCAACAGGGCGGACGGCGCGGCAACCACAGCGAGGCCATGGGCCATCTTCTCGCCGAGTTGCAATATATGCAGCGCGCCTATCCGGGGGCGCAATGGTGAGCCACCTGTCGACCGACGCGGCCCGCCGCATCGCCGAGGCGGTGCCCGATCCCGAAGTGCCGGTTCTGACGCTCGGCGATCTTGGCATCATCCGCGCCGTGGCGCTGTCGGAGACCGGCGTCGATGTCACCATCACCCCGACCTATTCAGGCTGCCCGGCCATGAATGCCATCGGCATGGATATCAGCCTTGCCCTGGGCGAGGCCGGCTATGGCGCAGTGCGGATCAAAACCGTGCTGAGCCCGGCCTGGAGCACCGACTGGATCAGCGCTGAAGGCCATGCCAAGCTCAAGGCTTTCGGCATAGCGCCGCCGCATCCGCGCGGCACTGACCTGCCGGTGGTCTGTCCGCATTGCGGCTCGGCCAGCACCAGCGAAATCGCGCATTTCGGCTCGACCGCCTGCAAGGCGCTGTGGCGCTGCAATACATGCCGCGAGCCTTTCGATCACTTCAAGTGTCATTGACGCCATGCCCAACATGACCTCGCCGCCGCGCTTCCATCACCTCACCGTCAGTGACCTTCGCCGCGAAACCGCCGATGCCGTGTCGCTGGCCTTTGCCGTGCCCGAGGCGCTGGCGCCAGCCTATGCCTTCGCCCCTGGCCAGTATCTGACCCTGCGCGCCACGCTCGGCGGCGCGGAAGTGCGCCGCTCCTATTCGATCTGCAGCGCTCCGGCCAGCGGCGAATTGCGCATTGCCGTCAAGCTCATCGAGGATGGCCTGCTATCGGGCTTCCTCAACAATGCCACAAGCCGCGGCGACGTCATTGACGTCATGACCCCGACCGGGCGCTTCGGCCAGGATGCGCTGCAGGATGGCCGCACCTATGCCGGATTTGCCGCCGGTTCGGGCATCACCCCGCTGATGTCGATCATCAGCCATGTTCTCGAACAGGAGCCGGCCAGCCGGTTTTTCCTGTTCTATGGCAACCGCGCCTCGCACAGCGTGTTGTTCGGCGAGGCTCTGGCCGATCTCAAGGACCGCTTTCCCGACCGGCTCGCGGTGCTGAATGTGCTCTCGCGCGAGGCCCAGGATCTCGACGATCTCAACGGCCATATCGATGCCGCCAAAATCACCCGCTGGCTGCGGCATGTCGTGCCGGCACAGCTGATCGACCAGGCCTTTATCTGCGGCCCGGAAGCCATGATCGTTGCCGCCGAATCAGCCCTGGTGCAGGCTGGCGTCGCCCCTGGCAAAATCCACACCGAGCGCTTTGTTTCCAGCCTCGGCGGCGCGCCGCGCGCCACTGCGAAGCCGCTTGAATCTGCCCCCGCCGCCTTCATCGCTACCATCATCGCCGATGGCAAATCGCGCGAGATCGGCCTTGCCGAGGGCGAGACCGTCCTCGATGGTGCCCTGCGCGCCGGCATGGATCTGCCCTTCGCCTGCAAGGGCGGCATGTGCTCGACCTGCCGCGCCGCCCTGCTCGAAGGCGAGGCCACCATGGACCAGAATTTTGCCTTGCAGGACTGGGAAGTGCAGAAGGGCTTCATTCTCACCTGCCAGGCCCACCCGGTGACGCCGCGCGTCAAGGTCGATTACGACGCCATGTAACGGCGCGCCGTCATGGCGAGCGAAGCGAAGCAAACTAGGGTTTCGCGCAATCCTCGCCGCGGCATGTCCGGAGCCCGCTGGTTTGCTTCGTCGCTGCGCTCCTCGCAATGACGGTGAAAAACGCGCCGTCTCCCCTCACGACAGCATCGAGCGCCCGATGATCAGGCGCATGATGTCATTGGCGCCTTCGAGAATCTGGTGCACGCGCAGGTCCCGCACGATTTTTTCAATGCCGTAATCAGCAAGATAGCCATAGCCGCCGAGCAATTGCAGGGCGCGGTTGGCGACGCTGAAACCGGTATCCGTCACGAAGCGCTTGGCATGGGCGCAATGCAGCGTCAGGTTCGGGTCCTTGCGGTCATAAGAATCGGCAGCACGCCACAGCAGCAGCCGCGCGGCTTCTAATTCCGTAGCCATATCAGCCAGTTGAAACTGCACATTCTGGAACTGGTTCAGTTTCTGGCCAAAGGCCTTGCGCTCGCCGACATAGGATTTGGCAATGTCAAAAGCCGTCTGCGCCCCGCCGAGCGAGCAGGCAGCGATCGACAGCCGCCCGGAATCGAGCCCGCTCATGGCAATGCTGAAACCCGCGCCTTCCTCGCCGAGCCGGTTGGCTTCTGGCACCCGCACCCCTTCCATGATCACGGCACGGGTTGGCTGGGCATTCCAGCCCATCTTGCGTTCATTGGCGCCAAAGCCGAGGCCCTTCATGCCTTCTTCGACGATGAAGGCGCTGATACCCTTGGGACCATCGGCACCGGTGCGGGCCATGACGACATAGATCCCGCTCGATCCCGCCCCGGAGATGAACTGCTTCTGGCCATCGAGCACATAATAGCTGCCATCGCGCCGCGCCCTGGTGCGCAGGGCTGCCGCATCCGAGCCGGAACCGGGCTCGGTCAGGCAATAGCTCGCAAAGGTTTCCATGGAGACGAGATCGGGCAGATAGCGCTGGCATTGCGCCGGCGAGCCGAACCGGTCGATCATCGCCGCCACCATATTATGCACCGAGAGGTAGCCGGTCAGCGACGGGCAGCCGCTGGCCAGCGCCTCATAAATCAGCACGCCTTCGGTGCGCGACAGGCCGGAGCCGCCATGCGCGCCCGAAACATTGATCGCACCGAGCCCCAGCGCCGCTGCCTCGCGCAGCACATCCATGGGGAAATGCTTGGTCTGGTCCCATTCCACCGCATGCGGTTTCAGCTTTTCGGCAGCAAAATCCCGCGCCATGTCGCGCATCGCCACCTGGTCCTCGTTCAGTTGAAAATCCATGATGTCAGTCCATTGAGAGTGCAGAAGCGAGGCTGCGCAGGCCCTCGCGATAGCTGGGAAAGCGCAAATTGACACCAAAGTCCTCACGCAATTTCCGGTTGCTGACCCGCTTGTTCTCACCATAAAAGCTGCGGGCCATGTCCGAGAGCGGCGCGCCCGCAAAAGCCTGTTCAGGCGGCGGCGGCACGCCAAGCAGCCCGGCGGCAAAGACAATGATATCCTGCGGCGGCGCCGGTTCATCATCGGTGACATTGACCGTGCCAAGCCCGCCGGGCCGCGCCAGGGCTGCCTCGATGGCAAGCGCAATATCATCGACATGAATGCGGTTGAACACCTGGCCGGCCTTGATGATCCGCCGCGCCGTGCCGGCCCTTATCGCATCCAGCGCGCTGCGCCCCGGCCCGTAAATGCCGGAGAGCCGCAGGATGCTCACCGTTGAACCCGTGCCGGCCAGCGCCCGCCAGCCATGCTCGACGCTCACCCTTACCCTGGTGCGGGCATTGGACGCGCGAAGCTCGGCGCTCTCGTCGATCCAGTTGCCATCATGGTTGCCATAGACGCCGATGGTCGAAAGATAGACGATTTTGCGCGGCCTCGCCGCCAGCTCGCGGCCAAAATGCGTCAGCACAGGATCGATCTCGCCCTGCGGCGGGATCGACACCAGCAACTCGTCAGCCTGCATCAGCGCCTCGCGCACCGCCGGGCTGGCGTTGGTGCCGTCAAAGCCAAGCCTTGCCTCGCCATCGGCCACCCGGCGGGTGGCATCGATGGCACCGCCGCGTCGCGCCCGGAAGGCGCTTGCCGTAAAGCCCTGGCCAAAAATCATCAGGCGCGTCACGCTTCCTCCCCCAGAGCCTGCCATTCGGCGCGCACCCCGGCGTCTTGTTCACCGGGCAGGTGCTGCGCCGCAAGTTCGCGGCATTTTGCTGGCGATGCCAGCCTTCCGCAAGCCCATACCGCCATGCCGCGCACAAGCGCGGCTTCATTGTGGAGATGCGCCAGCGCTGCATCGAGCAACCGCGCATCCGCGCTATTGCCTATGGCTATGAGGACATTGCGCAAAAACCGCGCATGGCCAATGCGCTTGACCGGCGAGCCGGCAAAAAAGGCCCGAAATTGCGCGTCGTCCTGCGCCGCCAGCCGGGCCAGCGGCGGGGCGACCATTTCGGCGCGCGCCTGCAACTGCATCAGCTGTGCCCTGGCGGCAAATTTGTTCCACGGACACACCGCAAGGCAATCATCGCAGCCATAGATGCGGTTGCCGATCAGCGGCCGCAGTTCTGCGGCGATGAAACCCTTGTGCTCGATGGTGAGATAGGAAATGCAACGGCGCGCATCGAGCTGATAGGGCGCCGGAAACGCCGCTGTCGGGCAGATATCGAGGCAGGCGCGACACGAGCCGCAATGATCCTCTTCCGGCGCATCGGCCGCCAGCGGCAGATTGGTGAAGATCGCCCCCAGAAACAGCCATGAACCGCCCGCGCGCGACACCAGATTGGTGTGGCGCCCCTGCCAGCCAAGACCGGCAGCGGCGGCGAGCGGCTTTTCCATGACCGGTGCCGTATCCACGAACACCTTGATCTCGCCCGCGCCCGCCTGGGCTAGCAGCCATTGCCCGAGTTGTTTCAGGCGGCCCTTGATCACCTCATGATAATCGCGATGGCGGGCATAGACCGAGATATTGCCGCAGTCGGGCGCGCGCAGGGTCGCCAGCGCATCGCCTTCCGGGCCATAGGCCATGGTCAGCATGACGATGCTGCGCACCTGGGGCCACAGCACCCGCGGATCAGCGCGGCGCGCCCTGGTCTCGGCCATCCACGCCATATCGCCGGCATGGCCGGCCGCCAGCCAGCTTTCGAGGCGCAGCCCGGCCGGCAGCGCGCCATCAGGGGCAACGATGCGGCAGGCCGCAAAGCCAAGCTCGGCGGCCTTGGCATCAAGCCCCTTGCGGATCCTGACCGGATCGCCAGACCGCGGCCGGGTCATTTTCAGAAATCGAGATCAGCGTAAACCGCGCTCGGTTGCAGGCCGCGCACCCGGTCGGCCAGCAGCGGCCTGAAGCCGGGGCGCGATTTCATCATCGCATACCAGAGCTTGGCGCCATGATCTTCATCCCACGGCACATCACCGAGGAAATCCACAACCGACAAATGCGCCGCCGCTGCCAGGTCAGCCAGCGTCATGGCCTCGCCCGCCAGCCAATTGTGATGGGCTGTGAGAAAGCCGAGATAAGCGAGGTGATAGAGCACATTGCGGCGCGCCACGCGCACAGCGGCCATATCCGGCGCGCCGCCGCCCTGCTGCGATGACAAAAATCGCTTGAAGACCTTTTCGCGCGTCAGGTGACCGGAAACTTCCTCGAAGAATTTGCCGTTAAACCAGTCCGTCAGGCGCCGTACTTCGGCCCGCGCAACGCTGCCGGGCGGCAGCAACCGGTGTGCACCCAGCCTCAGGCCGTGCGTTTCGTCGAGATATTCGGCAATCGGGCCGGCGCCAACAATCCTGGTGCCATCTTCGTCAATCATCACCGGCGTATTGCCGGCCGGGTTGATCAGCAGAAAATCATGCCGCCTTGCGCCAGCCAGTTCCTCGATTAGTTCCGCCTCAAGGCCGTATTCACCGAGCATCAGGCGCACGAAACGCGATTGCGGGCACAGGGGATGATGGTAAAGTCTGATCATGGTTGCCTGATCTGGCCGGATGACGGGATGGGCGATGGCATGGCGTCGCGGTGGCTGTGTCTATAGGCGGTGCACCCGCGGCGCGCAACCTTCAGCTATCTTCCGCAGGAATCGTGGCATTTTGAAGGGATATGGCGCGGCAGGGGGCGGGCGCGGTCTCAGTGCCACATGCGCTGCAATTCGGGATGGCGGTCAATGAACTGGTGTTTCAGCGCCGCCACCACATGCAGCCCGACCAGCGCCGCAAGGCCGAAGGCGAGATTATAATGGATCGACCCCAGCAGCAGGTGCATGTTGTGCTTGGTCGCCGGATCGAGATTGGCGATGAAGCCCAGCCGGAACCACGGGATCAGGCCGAACAGCCAGATCGGATGTGACGGCCCGGCGCTCCAGGCGGAATCATGCATCCAGCCGGTGACCGGCACCAGCAAAATCAGCGCATAGAGCAAGCCATGTGCCCCACGCGCGGCAAAG
Source organism: Hyphomicrobiales bacterium (assembly GCA_019075905.1). Lineage (GTDB taxonomy): Bacteria > Pseudomonadota > Alphaproteobacteria > Rhizobiales > Beijerinckiaceae > REEB77. The sequence continues at coordinate 74,963 of JAGXAM010000001.1, read as the reverse complement.
CGCTCCCAGCCGGCATAATGGTCGGGCAGGGGCGGCGGGCGATGGCCCAGCCGCCAGATGATGCGCGCCAGCACCAGGAACAACAGGCTTATTCCGATGGACTTATGCAGGTCGATCAGCGGCCTTTGCCAGGCATCGGCGGCATGCGGTGCCCCGACGCCCAAAGCCAGATTGGCAAGGATCAGGATGGCAATGATCCAGTGCAGCCAGACGGCGACCGGATGATAGCGTTCGAAGGTTGCCTCAGCCACGGGAATCACCAGTCCTCCGCACGCCTAATTATGGCATCTGGCTGATTTGGCAAGGGCAAGGCAGGCTCCCTGATGCATGCCTGTCAGGCCCGCAGCGCAAAAATAATCTGGCGTCCATGGCAAATTGCCTGCGCTTGGCCTATCTCTAGGTCACGCAAGATGATCTCCAGGAACCCTTTCATGCAAAATGCCAAGCGCCGCCTCATCGGAGCCGTTGTCCTCACCTTGACGCTTGGCGCCAGCGTGCCCGCCCTTGCCGATGGCCTGCCCGCCCTCATGGCCATGAAGGCGCAAGGCATTCCCAGCCTTGCCGATCTCGCCGCCCGGGTCTCGGGTGCGGTCGTCAATATTTCAGCAGAAGAGGACCTGCCGGGCCACAGCCCGCCCGCGACCATGCCGCACATCGCCCCCGGCACGCCCTTCGACAAGATGTTCCGGGACTTCTTCAAGAATCACGGCAAGGGCATGCCGCCGATGGAGCCGCAGAACAATCAGGCGACCTCGCTGGGTTCAGGCTTTGTCATTGATCCCTCCGGCATTGTCGTCACCGACAATCACGTCATTGCCGACGCCAACCATATCACCGTGATTTTCACCGACGGGCGCAAGCTCAGGGCCAGGCTTCTGGGCCGCGACAAGAAGCTGGATATTGCCGTGCTCAAGGTGACATCGCCCAAGCCGCTGGCTTCGGTCGCTTTTGGCAATAGCGACAAGATGCGCATCGGCGATCCGGTGATGGCGGTCGGCAACCCCTTCGGGCTTGGCGGCACGGTAACGGCGGGCATTGTCTCGGCCCGCCATCGCAACATCGATTCCGGCCCCTATGACGATTTCATCCAGACCGATGCTGCCATCAATAAGGGCAATTCCGGCGGGCCGCTGTTCAACATGGCCGGCGAGGTCATCGGCATCAACACCGCCATCCTGTCCCCGTCCGGCGGCTCTATCGGCCTTGGCTTTGCCACCCCGTCCAACAGCGTCATTTCCGCCATTGCGCAATTGCGCAAGACCGGCGTCGTCAAGCGTGGCTGGCTTGGCGTGCGCATCCAGAAGGTTGATGCCGCCATTGCCGAAAGCCTCGGGCTTGGCACACCGCGCGGCGCCCTGATCGCCAGTCTTGAGGCCTCGGGGCCGGCCGGGCCCGCGGGCCTGCAGCCGGGTGACGTCATCGTCAAGTTCAATGGCCACGACATCGACACCGCCCGTGACCTGCCCAAAATGGTGGCCAATACGGCGGTTGGCGATGATGTGCCGGTGGAAGTGATCCGCAACGGCAAGGTGGTGGACAAGACCGTCAAGCTCGGCCTGTTGCCGGATGATGCCAAACTCGCCGCGGCGGACGCGCCGCCCAAACCCAAGGCCGCCGCGCCCATCGAGGCCCTGGGCATGGGCCTGAGCCTGCTCGATGATGCCGCCCGCAAGAAATTCAGCATTGCCGCCACGGTCACGGGCGTGCTCGTCACCAGCGTCGATCCGCAATCACCCGCTGCTGCCAAGGGAATCGCGGCCGATAATGTCATCGTCAAGGTCGAGCAGAAAAAGGTGGCAACGCCAGCCGACGTTCTGGCAGCGCTGGCAAACGCGAAAAAATCCGGCAAGAAAATCGCCCTGCTGCTGGTCGCGCGCCCCTCGGGACAAGATCAGTTCGTCGCCCTGCCGGTGCCCTGAGCACTACCACCGTCATTGCGCGGAGCGCAGCGACGAAGCAATCCAGAGGTCTCGGGGAAGGCTGCGGCGAGGGTTACCGCAACCCCTTGGGTTGCTTCGCTTGCGCTCGCAATGACGGCGGTGCTTGCTGTCGCTTCGGGGCTTGCCTCACCTTTCCTTGACATATGCGGCGCGCGCGCTTAACAAGCCTTCCATTCACTCGTGAGTGAGACCCCATTGAGCCGACATGCCCCTTGAGGCTTGCGGTGCACGTCCTGCGGCGCTGATGCGCTCCCGGGCGCGTTCGGCTTTGGGGTGATGCTTGCTTCCATGCTGCCAGCGGCGGCCAAATTTGGGGAACGCCATGTTCGAGGGCCTTAGCGAAAAGCTCTCTGGCATTTTTGACCAGATCACCCGTCGTGGTGCGCTGCGCGAGGAGGACGTCAACAACGCCATGCGCGAAGTGCGTCGCGCCCTGATCGAGGCCGACGTCGCGCTCGATGTGGTGCGCAGCTTCATCGACAAGGTGCGCGCCGAGGCTATTGGCGCCAATGTCGTCAAGTCGGTGACCCCCGGCCAGATGGTCATCAAGATCGTCAATGACGTTCTGGTGGAAACACTGGGCTCGGTGGCCGAACCGCTCAACCTCGAGGCGGCACCGCCGGTGGCGATCATGATGGTCGGCCTGCAGGGCGCCGGCAAAACCACAACTTCGGCAAAGATCGCCAAGCGTCTGACCGAGCGCGATAAACGCAAGGTTCTGATGGCCTCGCTCGACGTCAAGCGCCCGGCCGCGCAAGAACAGCTGGCGGTGCTCGGCCGCCAGATCGGCGTCGCCACGCTGCCCATCGTCGCCGGCCAGACCCCGGTGCAGATCGCCAGCCGGGCGGAGGAGGCGGCACGCCTGCAGGGTTATGATGTCGTGATCCTCGACACGGCCGGCCGCACCCATATCGACGAGCCGCTGATGGCGGAAATGGCCGAGATCAAGGCCGCCGCCAAGCCGCATGAGATCCTCCTGGTCGCCGACAGCCTCACCGGTCAGGATGCCGTCAATCTTGCTCGCAATTTCAATGAGCGCGTCGGCATCACCGGCATTGTCCTGACCAGAACCGATGGCGATGGCCGCGGCGGCGCCGCCCTGTCGATGCGCGCCGTCACCGGCCGCCCGGTAAAGCTGCTCGGCACCGGCGAGAAAATGGACGGGCTCGACGAGTTCAACCCCTCGCGCATCGCCAACCGCATTCTCGGCATGGGCGACATTGTCGCGCTGGTCGAGCGCGCGGCCGCCACGATCGATGCCGAAAAGGCCCAGAAACTCGCCGAGCGCATGAGCAAGGGCCGGTTTGATCTCAATGATCTCTCCGAGCAACTGGCGCAGATCGAGAAGATCGGCGGGCTTGGCGGCATCATGAACATGCTGCCCGGCATGGCCAAGATGAAGGACCAGCTCGCCGCTGCCAATATCGACGACCGGGTGGTCAAGCGCCAGCGCGCCATTATTTCATCCATGACCGCCAAGGAGCGGCGCGACCCCGATATTCTCAAGGCCTCGCGCAAAAAGCGCGTTGCTGCGGGCAGCGGCACCAAGGTCGAGGATGTGAATCGGCTTCTCAAACAGCATCGGCAAATGGCTGATATGATGAAGCAAATGGGTGCAGCGCAAGGCAAGCGCGGCCTTATGGGCAAGATGGCGGGCATGATGGGCATGGGCGGCGGCATGCCGCAACCCACGCCCGAGCAAATCGAGGCCATGCAAAAGCAGATGGGTGGTGCCCTGCCGCCCAAAGGGGCGATGCCGGCCATGCCGCCGTCATTTCCGGGCGCCGTGCCGCGCCTGCCCGGCGGGCTCCCGGGTCTGGGTGGCGGCAAACTGCCGGGGCTCGGCGGCTTTCCGCCCTTTGGCGGCAAGAAGAAATGAGTTTGGCGCTGTGGCTCTCCCGAAGCCCGGCGCTCGTGATCATCGGGTAGTGTAAAACGGAAAGGCTAGAAGTCCATGTCTCTGAAAATTCGTCTCTCGCGCGGGGGTGCCAAGAAGCGCCCGCATTATTCCATCGTCGTTGCCGATGCGCGCATGCCGCGCGACGGCCGCTTCATCGAGAAGCTCGGCACCTTTGATCCGCTGAAGAAGAAGGATGATGCGACCCGCGTCGTCATGGATATCGACAGCGCCAAGAGCTGGATCGCCAAGGGCGCACAGCCGACCGACCGCGTGCTGCGCCTGCTGGTGGGCCTTGGTGTCGGCGAGCGTGCCGCCCATAACAACCCCGAAAAGGCCAAGCCGAAGAAAAAGGCGCAGGAGCGCGCCGCCGCTGCCGCCAAGGCCGCTGAGGCAGCTGCCGCACCTGCGGAATGAAGCTTGAAGGGGCCGCCGCGGAGCGGCCCTTTTCAGTCAGGGCAAAGCCTGTTGCAGGGCCGGGTGCGTCTTCGTCCCTGCGACCTTACAGGCGGCAGGTCACCACGACGCTGTGGCGTGCGGGAACACTGACCAAATGCAGGGGACGATGTTGTCCGGCAATGGAACCGGTGACGTCGTCGGCCTTGCCGACACTGACCGCCGCGCCCCTGCCGTGAGCCTTGCACCAGGCATTGGCGACCCGGAACGCGCAGCGATGACCGCGTGCCAGGCAATCGCTGAGGCCATAGCCTTCGTCAATCGGCAGCAGATAGGCAATCGTCTTGCCGGCGGGTGCTGGCGCGCGCTTCAGCGGCGCCGCCTGCGACAGCCCTGGCACGGTCGCAAAAGTTGCGACGCTCAGCACGAGGGAAGCCGACAGATGACCAAATTTCCAGGGAAGAACAGATAATTTCATAACAGCACGCACGCTCATCAACCTTACCAATAAGTTCGTGACACTAGGGAAATCAGATGAAAAACATGTTAAGCGGACAAAAATCACAACCCTGTAAAGCAAGGCGATGAGCCAGCCATGACGTTGAAAATGGCGAATCAACATGCGGCAGGACGCGAGTGACATACATGCAAGCCCGATTCTACAACACCCTCAGCCGTGCAAAAACCACATTTCAGCCTATCGATTCCAGCATGGTTCGCCTCTATGTCTGCGGGCCGACCGTTTACGATGATGCCCATATTGGCAATGCCCGCCCTGTCATTGTCTTTGATGTGCTCTACCGGTTGCTGCGCCATCTCTTCGGCCCGAATCATGTCCGCTACGTGCGCAACATCACCGATGTTGATGACAAGATTAATGCCAGGGCGCGCGAGCGCGGCATTTCGATCCGCGAGCTGACCGAGGTCACCGCGCAGCGCTTCCACGAGGATGTCGCCGCCCTCGGCTGCCTCGCCCCCGACGTCGAGCCGCGCGCGACCGAGCATATTGACGCCATGGTGGCGCTGATCGAAAAACTCGTCGAGCGCGGCCATGCCTATGCCGCCTCCGGGCATGTGCTGTTTTCGGTGCCCTCCATGCCGGATTATGGCGCGCTGTCACGCCGGCCGCTGGACGAGATGATCGCCGGCGCCAGAGTCGAGGTCGCGCCCTTCAAGAAAAGCGACATGGATTTCGTGCTGTGGAAACCGGCTCGCGACGATGAGCCGGGCTGGGCTTCGCCCTGGGGGCGCGGGCGCCCCGGCTGGCACATCGAGTGCTCGGCCATGAGCGCCGCGCATTTGGGCGAGACCTTTGACATCCACGGCGGCGGCATCGACCTGATCTTCCCGCATCACGAGAACGAAATCGCCCAGTCGCGCTGTGGCTTTGGCGCCAGGGTCATGGCCAATATCTTCATGCACAACGGATTTCTGCAGGTCGAAGGCCGCAAGATGAGCAAGAGCGAGGGTAATTTCATCACCATTCGCGAGGTGCTGGCCGATTGGCCGGGCGACGTCGTTCGCCATGCCATGCTCAAGACCCATTATCGCCAGCCCATCGACTGGACGATGGCGGCGCTGAAGGAAAGCGCGCAGACCATGGCCGACTGGAGCGCGCATGTCGGCGACGCCGCGCCGGCTGGCGAAGTCCCCCCGCAGGTGGTTGCGAGCCTTGCCGATGACCTCAACACGCCCCAGGCCCTGCACGACATCCACCGCCTGGCGCATGCGGGTGGCAGGGCTTCGGCCCCGTCCGCGGTCAAGGCCGCCGCCAATCTGCTTGGCCTCATGCGCGACAGCGCCAGCGCTATGCGCGCGAAGGCGCTGGCCGCGCGCGGCGTCGATGCCGCCGCCATCGAAAGCAACATCGCGCTTCGCCATGCCGCCCGCGCCGCCCGGAATTGGGCGGAATCCGATCGCATCCGCGATGAGTTGCTCGTCATGGGCGTCGCGCTCAAGGACAACAAGGACGGAACGACATCGTGGGAGCTCAAGCCTTGATGGCGCGCCGGGCAGGGGGCTGCCATGGCTGAAAAGCTCACCTGCGCCATCATTGCCAAAAACGAGGCGGCGCGCATCGCCCGCACCATCAAGTCGGTGCAGGGCATTGCCGATGAAGTGGTGGTGATCGATTCCGGCTCGACCGACGGCACGCAGGCGCTGGCGACAAGCCTCGGCGCCCGCGTCATCTTCAACCCCTGGCCCGGCTATGGCCCACAGAAGCGCTTTGCCGAAGATCAGGCCAGCCACGATTTCATTCTCAACCTTGATGCCGATGAATGGCTGTCGGACGCGCTCATTGGCGAACTCAAGGCGATGAAGGCCGCGCCGGCCTGGCCGGCCCATTCGATGTGGCTGAAAGTCATGCTGGTCTATCAAAACCGCAGCAAGCCGGCGCCCTTCGCCTATTACAACCCCTGCATCCGCCTCTATGACCGGCGCGTCACCCGCTTCGACGCCTCGACCGTCTATGATGAGGTGCCCGCCACCGCCGATGTCATCTGGCTGCGCGCCCCGGCCCTGCACCAATCCTTCACCTCGATGGCGCAATTGATGCGCAAGCAATTGAATTATTTCGAGATGCAGGCCAGGGAGCTCAAGCCGGGCCGGTCCCGGCTGTGGTGGCGATTGCCGCTCGAATATCCGACCCAGTTCTTCAAATATTACATCCTGCGCCGCCATGTCTTCGGTGGCGTCGATGGTTTCATCGTCAGCCATATCGAAGCCTTCATGCGCTTCGTGCGACTGGTGATCTTCCTGAAGATGTAGCCAGGCCCGCGCCGGGGCTTGCCAAGACGCCGGCGCGTTGCGACAAAGCCTTCGCAACGCGCGAGCAAACGGGATCAGGCATGCGTGCACGAAAGCTGTCTTCGGTTTCCGGCGCCCTGTCATGGCCCATGGGCATGCTGCTCGGCCTCGCTGCCATCGGCATCCTTGGCTATTACACTTGGCATCAGGTCGGCAGGGCTGCGATTTTGCAAATCGCCGTGGCGAAATCGAGCCCCGATATGCCGCTGGTCAATGCCCTTGCTGCGGCGATGAAAGCCCAGCATATGCATCCGCGCCTGCGCGTGGATGCGGTCAAGGACGAGGCGGCGGCCGTGGCCGGGGTGGAAAGCGGTCGCGACGAGCTTTATGTCACAAGGTCGGATCGCGCGCCCGCCCGCAAGGCCGCAACCCTTGCCGTGCTGCACCGCGACGCGCTGCTGGTTTTTGCCGTCGCGGGCAAGAGCATCAAGAGCGTCAGCAATCTGGCCGGACGCAAGGTCGGGCTTTATCCTGATGATGCCGCTAACCGGGGCGTGTTGGCGAGCGCGCTGGCGCAATATGGGCTGCGCCCCGGCGATTTGCGCCTTTCCGGCGGGCCGCTGAGCCAGGCTGCGGGTGATTTCACCGCAGCGCGCATCGATGTCGCGGTGCTGCTGGCGCCGCTGCAAAGCCCTGAAACCATTGCCGCTTTGCAAAATCTGGCGACGCCCGGCCCTCGTCGCGGCAATCTCGTCGATGTCAACCGCGCTGGCGGGCTTGCCGCCCGCAACCCGGCCTTCCGCAAGATCGAACTTCCCGAAGGCTTTGTTCCGGCCAAAGCCAAGGTTCCAGGCGAGGACATCACCACCCCCGGCGTCGAGACCCTGCTGGAAGCGCGTGCCGATCTTGACCAGACCCTCGCGGCGGACCTGACCCGCAACCTCTTTGTCATGCGCCCGCAGATCGTCGCGCAACTGCCGCTCGCCCTCGGCATCGACAAGCCCGATGGCGACAAGACCTCGATCCGCGCCGTGCAACTGGGCGCCGCCGCCTGGTATGGCGACACCGACAAGAGCTTTCTTGATCGCTATGGCGATTTTTTCTATCTCGGGGCGATGATCCTCGGCGGCATCGGCTCGGCCCTGGCGGCGATGATCGGCTATGCCCGCCGCTCGAAGCGCTCGTCGAGCGGCGATCTTCTGGCCGACATGGCCGAGGCCCGCGCCCGCGCCGCCGCCGCGCACAGCCCCGAGGATGTGGCAGCCGCGCGTGCCGAAATCGACCGGCTGGCGGCGCGCCTGCTCGTTGAAATCGAGGAACGCCCGCCCGATTCGGCGACGCTGGCCGGCCTGCGCTTCGCGCTCGAAGAGGCGCGTCATGCCCTGGTCGATCGCGCGGCGGCGTGAATCCGGTTGGAATATCTGCGCGCCCGGCCTATAGGAACCTGCAGCAATGCGGGCCGCGGCGCCACTCGCCGCCCGGGAATTGCTCAGGATCAAGGAGTTGAGGCATGAAGAGCGTGGCATGGTCGCCCAGTTCCTGGCGCAGCAAGCCGGTAGCGCAGATGCCCGGTTACGCCGATGGCGCCGCCCTCGAATCCGTCGAGGCGCAGCTTGCCGGCTTTCCGCCGCTGGTCTTTGCCGGTGAGGCACGCAAGCTGAAGCGGGCGCTGGCCAAGGTTGCGGCCGGCGAGGCCTTCCTGCTGCAAGGCGGCGATTGCGCCGAGAGCTTTGCCGAACATTCCGCCGACAATATCCGCGATTTTTTCCGCGTGTTCCTGCAAATGTCGGTGGTGCTCACCTTTGCCGCCGCCTCGCCGGTGATCAAGGTCGGGCGCATCGCTGGCCAGTTTGCCAAGCCGCGCTCGTCGGATTTTGAGACCGTCGATGGCGTCACCCTGCCGGCCTATCGTGGCGATATCGTCAATGACATCAGCTTCACCAGCGAGGGCCGCCAGCCCGACCCGCGCCGCCAGATTGATGCCTATCGCCAGTCGGCCGCCACGCTCAACCTGCTGCGCGCCTTTGCCACAGGCGGCTATGCCAATCTCGAAAACGCCCATCGCTGGATGCTGGGCTTCGTCAAGGACAGCCCGCAATCGGGCCGCTATCAGGAAGTGGCCGACCGCATCACCGAGACCCTGGGCTTCATGAAAGCCATCGGTCTCGATGCCGAGGCCCATCAGGAATTGCGCGCCACCGATTTTTACACCTCGCACGAGGCCTTGCTGCTCGGCTTCGAGCAGGCGCTGACCCGCATCGATTCGACCACGGGCGATCCTTACGCGACCTCCGGCCACATGCTCTGGGTGGGGGATCGCACCCGCCAGCCCGATCATGCCCATGTCGAATATATGCGCGGCATCAAGAACCCGATTGGCCTCAAATGCGGCCCGTCCCTGACCCCGGACGGCCTGCTGCGGCTGGTCGATGCGCTCAATCCCGAGAATGAACCGGGCCGCCTGACGCTGATCTGCCGCTTTGGCGCCGGCAAGGTCGAGGCGCATCTGCCCGGCCTGGTTCGGGCCATCGAGCGCGAGGGCAAGGTGGTGGTATGGTCGTGCGATCCGATGCACGGCAATACCGTCAAGGCGCTTTCGGGCTACAAGACCCGGCCCTATGAGCAGATCACCGCCGAAATCAGCCAGTTTTTCGATGTTCACCAGGCCGAGGGCACCTATGCCGGCGGCGTGCATCTGGAAATGACCGGCAAGAACGTCACCGAATGCACCGGCGGCGCCCGCTCGATATCCGATACCGAGCTCAGCGACCGTTACCACAGCCATTGCGACCCGCGCCTCAATGCCGAACAGGCCATCGAGGTGGCGTTTCTGGTGGCTGAGCGCCTCAAGCGCGAGCGGGCCGCGCGTGCCGTGCCGGCGATCGTTGCAGCGGCGGAATGAAACAAGCGAAACCTTGCATTCATGCAACGACGCGGCGGGGACGGCTCATTATATAGAGCGGGAAAACGCCCTTCAGCCAAGGTTTGCATCCATGACCGCTACCCCCAGATTTCCGACCCTGTTCATCTCGCATGGCGCCCCCAACCTGGTGCTCCATAACAGCGAGGCGAGGCTGTTCCTCGAAAGCTATGGCAAGCAATTGGGGCGCCCCAAGGCGATCCTGGTCGCCAGTGCCCATTTTGAAACCCGTGCCCCGGTGGTCAGCGCCGACGCGCATCCCGCCATGATTTATGATTTCGGCGGCTTCGAGCCCGAGCTGTATCAAATGGTCTATCCTGCGCCCGGCGCGCCCGATGTTGCGCACCGTGCCGTGGCCCTGCTCGGCGCCGCCGGCATTGCTGCCACAGAAGTGACGAAGCGTGGCTATGATCACGGCACCTGGGTGCCGTTGAAGCTGCTTTATCCCGATGCCGATATTCCGGTGGTGCAGGTGGCGATCCAGACCGGCGCCGGCGCGGCGCATCACGTCGCCATGGGCAAGGCCCTCGCGCCGCTGCGCGATGAAGGCGTGCTGATCATCGGCTCCGGCAGCCTGACCCATAATCTCGGCGAGTTCTTCCGTGGCGGCTACAAGCCCGATGCGCCCGCGCCCGCCTGGGTCAAGGATTTCGCCACCTGGGTCGAGGCCCGCGTCACAAAGGGCGAGATCGACGAAATCGCCCACTACCGCCAGCGCGCTCCCTTTGCCCGGGAAAATCACCCGAGCGAGGATCATTTTCTGCCCTTGCCCTTCGCCTTTGGCGCGGCCGGCGAAGGCGCCACGGGCACGCGCGTCCACAGCTCGCATGAATTCGGCGTGCTGATGATGGATGCCTACGCCTTCCAGTGATGCGCGGCCCGCGCCATCACGATTCGACCCGCCAGCGCTGCGCACCTGCAAGGGCAGGGTGCGCGGACGCGGCGATCATGCGAAATAAGATAAAAATTCTTAACCTTGTTGGAACGCAAAAGCGTGGCTTTTCGGCAACGGCCTTGCCAAATTCCACCGTTGGCGGCAAATGAGTGTTGGCAGGAACAGCAAAAGTTTGTAGAAGGTTAAGGCGTGATAGGGGTTCGCCAGCCCGGCTCCGGCCTCTGGTGACGAAGATTGGAATTGGTGAAGTGATCCAGGCCGAGGGGCGGGGGGGCTTCCGTAAAAGTGGAAACAAATTCATGGCGTTCGTTGCCGGAGTGTTGAGACGTCTGCTCCTTGTCATGTGCGCCCTCGTCGCCAGTCTGGCGTTTTCGGGTCTTGCCATGGCGACGACCGTCATCGTGCGTGGCTCCACCAATGCGGCGCCATCCTCCATCCAGAACTATTTCCAGGGCACCTCGCCTGATCAGATCAATGCCGGCATCAAGGCGCTTTACGCGACCGGGCGCTTCGCCAATGTCTCGGTGCGCCGCGAGGGCAATCGCCTCGTCGTCAATCTCGTCGACAACAAGCGCATCAATCATGTAGCTTTCGAGGGCAACAGCAAGATCAAGGACGCGCAGCTCAAGTCGCAGATCCAGTCCCGCTCCGGCGGTGCCTTTGATCCGGGTCTGGTTGCCGCCGACGTCGCCGCCATCAAGGAAGCCTATGTCCATGGCGGCCACAATGATGCGACCGTGAGCGACCGCATCGTCAACCTGCCGGACGGGCGCGTTGACGTGGTCTTCGAGATCAAGGAAGGCGACAAGACCGGCGTTCGCGAAATCCATTTTGTCGGCAACCATGCGTTCTCGGACGGCACGTTGCGGGGCATCATGTCGACCACCGAGATGAATTTCCTGTCGTGGCTCAAGACCAGCGACGTCTATGATCCCGACAAGCTGGCCACCGACGAGGACCATATCCGCCGTTATTATCTGAAGAACGGCTATATCGATTTCCGCATCACCGGCTCGGATGTGCATTATGATGCGGCCAAAAAAGGCTACATCATCACCATTTCGATGCAGGAAGGCCCGCAGTACCGCATTGGCTCGGTTAATGTCGTCTCCAATGTCGCAGGCTTGCAGCCGGCCACCTTGCAGAACAAGCTGCTGGTCAGCGCCGGCGAGATTTACAACGGCGATGAAATCCAGAAGACGGCCGAGAACCTGACGCGCGCAGCCGATGAGGCCGGCTATCCTTTCGCGCAGGTGCACCCGCAGGGTGACCGCAATCCGGCAGCGCGCACAGTGGCGGTGCATTTCGCCATCGATCCCGGCCAGAAGGCCTATATCGAGAAGATCCAGATCCGCGGCAATGACAAGACCCGCGATTATGTCATCCGTCGTGAGTTCGATATCGGCGAGGGCGATGCCTATAACCAGGTTCTGATCGATCAGGCGAAGCGCCGTCTCGAAGCGTTGGGCTTCTTCAAGAAAGTGACCATCACTGCCGTGCAGGGCTCTGCGCCCGACAAGGTGATTGTCGATGTCGATGTCGTCGAAAAGGCGTCCGGCTCCTTTGCCATCGGCGGCGGCTATTCGACCACCGACGGCTTCCTTGCCAGCGCTTCGATCTCGGATTCGAACTTTCTGGGTCGCGGCCAGTTCGTGAAGCTCTCGGTGAGCCGCGGGCAATATTCCAGCGCTTATGAGGCTTCGTTCACGCAGCCCTATTTCCTTGGCTACCGCATGTCGGGCACGCTCGACGTCTACCGCAAGGAGCAGAGCGTCAACGTCTATTCGACCTACCAGACGATCATAACCGGCGTCACCACCAGCCTCGGCATTCCCTTGACCGACCAGTGGAGCGTGTCGCCGCATTATTCGCTGTATGAGACGCAAATCTACATCCCGAATACCGCGGCGCAGCCCTACAATGATTGTACCTTGCCGCTCACGGGCGTGACACCCTCGCCGCCGACGGCCACCAACAACTGTCTGACCAATGGCGAGGCCTCGCTGGCAGTGAAGGAATCGCAGGGCCGCACCCTGACGTCGCTCGGCGGCGTAACGCTGACCTACAACACGCTCGACAATCCCAAGGATCCGCGTGATGGCATCCTCGGCTCGATCACCGAGGACGTTGCCGGCCTCGGCGGCAAGTCGAAGTTCATCCGCACTACCGGTGACCTGCGTGTGTTCCACCCGTTGACCGATGATTTCGTTGGCGTGCTGCATTTCCAGGCCGGTGACATTTATGGCTATGGCGGGCACAAGCTGCGGCTGGCTGACAATTTCAACATGGGTGACTCGCTGGTGCGTGGCTTTGCACCGGGCGGGATCGGGCCGCGCGATAATTCGCCGGGCGTCAACCCGCAAACCAACAGCCTCGGTGGCACCACCTATCTCGGCGCTTCGGCCGAACTGCAGTTCCCGATCTTTGGCACCCCGCGCGAACTGGGGCTGCGCGGCGCGGTCTTCGCCGATGCCGGAACGCTGTTTGGCTATCAGGGGCAAACCCAATTTGCCGCAACTTGCACACCAAATGATCAAGCTCCGACTTACACGCAAGGCACTTGCATTAGTGTTCAAGACTCCCACAAGATCCGCACTTCGGTCGGTGCCTCGATCCTGTGGGCCTCGCCTCTGGGGCCGATCCGCATCAATTATGCCATCCCGCTGACCAAGGCCCCCGGCGACCAGACCCAGGCCTTCAGCTTCTCGGGCGGCGCATCCTTCTGATGGCGCCTTGTTTGCCCAGAACGACAAGCTTCCACAATTACGGCCACTTCGGTGGCCGTAATTTTATCAGCTGTGGTATCCCTTCACCCGCCGCCCATTCAAGCACCCGACAGCGCCGTGATAGCGCGCGCAGCCAAGCAACCTTCCGTGATCGTCATTGCGAGCGTAGCGAAGCAACAGACGAGGTCGCGCGCTAATGGCCGGGCCGCATTTTTTCCCGGCACCGGCACCCTTGCGCCTCGACGACATCTGCGCAGCCACCGGTGCCAGACTGCCGGACGGCGATCATGCGGGCCTGACCTTCGCCGCCGTGGCACCGCTGGATCGCGCTGGCCCGCACGACATCTCGTTTCTGGAAAACCCCAAATATATCGACGCCCTGCGCGCCTCGCGCGCCGGTGCCTGCCTGGTCGCCCCGCGCTATGCCGACAAGGTGCCGCCGACCACGCTCGCCCTCGTGGTGGCCGAACCCTATGTTGCCTTCGCCAGGGTGCTGGCCTTGCTCTATCCGCAGGCCATGCGCCCGGCGACGCTGTTGCCGCAGGAAGGGCGGGCCGCGAGCTTCATTCACGCCGAAGCCCGGCTTGAAGACGGCGTTGTGCTCGATCCTTGCGTCGTCATTGGCGCAGGTGCAGAAATCGGTGCCGGCACCCATATTGGCGCCCATGCCGTCATCGGCGCCGGGGTGCGCATCGGCCGCGATTGCAGCATCGGTGCCCACACCACCCTGAGCCATGCGCTGGTCGGCAATAACGTCATCATCCATCCCGGCACAAGAATCGGCCAGGATGGCTTCGGCTTTGCCATGGGGCCGGGCGGCCATCTCAAGGTGCCGCAGGTCGGCCGGGTGATCATTCAGGATCACGTCGAAATCGGCGCCAACAGCACCATTGACCGCGGCGCGATTCGCGATACCGTCATCGGCGAAGGCGCGAAAATCGACAATCTCGTGCAGATTGCCCATAATGTGGTGATCGGCCGCCATGCGGTGATCGTCGCCCAGTCAGGAATTTCCGGCTCGACCGAGATTGGCGATTTTGCCGCGCTGGGCGGTCAGGCCGGCATAACCGGGCATCTCAGGATTGGCGCGGGCGCGCAGATCGCCGCGCAATCCGGGGTCATGACCGACGTGCCGGCGCGCGAGCGGTGGGGCGGTTCGCCCGCCCGGCCGATGCGCGAATGGTTTCGCACCTTGCTTGGTATCGAGCAATTGCTAAAACAGAAGGCTGACGAGTCGAAAGGCAAGGAACCGGAATGATGACAGAGAGCGGGAGCAGCACTCTTGAGACGATGGATATCATGCGCCTGCTCGAAGCGCTGCCGCATCGCTATCCTTTCCTGCTGGTGGATCGCATCGTTGCCATCAAGGGGGACGAGAGCTGCATCGGCATCAAGAATGTCACGATCAACGAGCCGCAGTTTCAGGGGCATTTCCCCTCGCGGCCGGTCATGCCAGGCGTCTTGCTGATCGAGAGCATGGCCCAGACGGCCGGGGCGATTTGCGTCAACGCCCTCAAGGACAAGGCCCGCCCGTCGCTGGTCTATTTCATGACGCTCGACAAGGTTAAATTCCGCAAGCCGGTGCAGCCGGGCGACCGCGTCGAGTTCCACATGCGCAAGCTCAACCAGCGCCGCACCATGTGGTGGTATGAAGGGGTCGGCAAGGTCGATGGTGCCACGGTCTGCGAGGCCGAACTGAGCGCCATGCTGGTGCATGACTGAGATGACATCGGCACCTGAAATTCATCCCCTCGCTCTGGTCGAGCCGGGCGCCAGACTCGGGGCCGGCGTGAAAATCGGCCCCTGGTGTCAGGTCGGCGCTCATGTCGAACTCGGCGAGGGCGTCCAGCTTCTGTCGCATGTCGTGGTCGCCGGCCATACCAGCATCGGTGCCCGCACCAGGATTTTTCCCTTTGCCTCGATCGGCCATGAGCCGCAGGATCTGAAATTCCGCGGCGAGATCACCCGCCTTGAGATCGGCGCCGATTGCTCGATCCGCGAAGGCGTGACCATGAACCCCGGCACCGCCGCCGGCGGCGGCCTCACCAAAGTCGGCAACAAGTGCACATTTCTGGCCCAGGCCCATGTCGCGCATGATTGCCAGCTCGGCAATGAGGTGCTGCTGGTCAATAATGTCATGCTCGGCGGCCATTGCCAGATCGGCGATTGCGCCATCATGGGTGGCGGTTCGGCCGCCCATCAATTCGTGCGCATCGGCCATCACGCCATGATCGGCGGCCTCGCCGGGGTCGAGAATGATGTCATTCCCTATGGCCTTGCCATGGGCAACCGCGCCAACCTGTCCGGGCTCAATCTGGTCGGGCTGAAGCGGCGCGGTTTCTCGCGCGAGGCGATTCACGATTTGCGCCGCGCCTACAGGCTGCTGTTTGCCTTCGAGGGCACGCTCAAGGAGCGGGTCGAGGATGTAGCACTGGAATTTGCCGATCACGTGCAGGTGCGCGAAATCCTCGCCTTCATCCGTCAGGGCGGCGATCGCGCCATCTGCGTGCCGCGCGCCGAACATGAAATCTGAGGCCGCAGGCGCGGGCCCCCATGTCTTCATGGTCGCAGGCGAGGTTTCCGGCGACCAGCTGGGCTTCAAGCTCATGCAGGCCTTGCGCGCCGAAAATGCCGGGGTCGTCATCACCGGAGTCGGCGGCCCTGCCATGGTGGGCGAGGGCCTGGACAGCCTGTTTCCTCTGGAAGATATCGCCGTCATGGGCTTTGTGCCGCTGCTGCGGCGCCTGCCCTTGCTGCGCGCACGCATCCACCAGACCGCGCAGGCGGTGATCGCCGCGCGGCCCGATGTTCTGGTCATCATCGACAGCCCCGATTTCACCCATCGTGTCGCACGCCTCGTGCGCGCCGCGCTGCCGGATCTTGCCGTGGTCGATTATGTCAGCCCCTCGATCTGGGCCTGGCGGCCGGGCCGTGCCGCGAAAATGCGCGCCTATGTCGATTCCGTGCTGGCGTTGTTTCCCTTTGAACCCGAAGCGCACCGGCGGCTTGGCGGCCCGCCTTGCGCCTATGTCGGCCATCCCCTGATCGAGCGCGCGGCCGAATGGCAGCCCTCGGCCGCTGATGCCGTGCTCCGCGCCATGCTGCCCGGCACGCTGCTGCTGCTGCCGGGCTCGCGCCGCAGCGAGATCGAGCGGCTGTTGCCGGATTTCTGCCGCACCCTGGCGCTGGTGGCCGCAGCAGTGCCAGGCTTGCGCGCCGTGCTGCCGGCTGTTCCCCAGCACGAGACCACCATTCGTGCCATTGTCGGGCAATTTCCCCTGCAGCCGGAGATCATCACCGGCGAAGCCGGCAAATGGGCGACCTTCCGTCAGGCCCGCGCAGCGCTGGCAGCATCCGGCACGGTAACGCTGGAGCTGGCTCTTGCCAAGGTGCCGATGGTAACGGCCTATCGCGTCAGCCCGCCCGAAACCCTGCTGCGCTTCATGGTGACCGCGCCCTCGATCATCCTGCCCAATCTGGTGCGCGGCGAGAATTTCATTCCCGAATTCATTCAGCGTGACGCCACGCCGCAGAAGCTCGCGGCGGCGCTGCTGCCGCTGCTCGCCGACAGCGAGGCGCGCGCCGCCCAGCTTCGCGGCTTTGCCGATGTCGAGGCGCGCATGGCGCTGGCCGACGCCAGGAGCCCGAGCTCCGAAGCGGCCCGCCACATTCTTGCCAGCCTTCGCCCGCGCCTGCCGACCTGACGCAAGCGGCGGGGCTCACGATCCGTTGAGAGCGTCGACCCTGGCCTTCAGGGCTTCGAGCGCCGGTTTGATCGTGGCGGCAAGACCGGGCAACGCCTCAATTCTGGTGGTTGCCTCATCGATTTTGCTGACCGCCGGCGCGGTCGCCGCCGCCACAGCGGTTTTCGCGGCCGGGGGCAGGGCGGCAAGAGCACCATCGAGCTTGCCGAGACCGTCGCCGGCCTCCACCAGCTTGGGCAGGGCCGCAGCTGCCGAGGCGGCATCGGTGATGCTGCCCAGCGTTGCCTCGACTCCGCCGAGCGCGTCGCTGGCGGCTTTGGTAATCGCCTTCACATCCGGCGCCGGCGCCGTTGTTGCGGCGGGCGCCTGCATCGGCCGCGCCGGTGCGCTGGTCGCCGCCGGGGCGGCAGGCGGCGGCGCTGCCGCCTTGTGGGTGAAATAGGAATAGGCACCGGCCAGCACCACGAGGCCGAGCACGCCCCATGTCCAGGGCGGCATGCCGCCGGGCGCAGCCGACGGCGCGCCAGCGCGCGGCATGGCGGCACCCGCCTGCGGCAGCCCCTGGCGCAACGTGCCCGGCAGCGCCCCGGCAATGACGGCGTCCAGCCCGGCCGGCATGGCTGCGGCAATGGCGTCCTTGTGGTCAGCAAATAGATTGGTTATTGCCGCGCCATTCGCCCATGTGGCCGGGTCCTGCTGGCCGATCGCGCCGAGCGCGGCCGGCGCCAGCGCCCCCATCACCGCCCGCACTGTCGCAGCCGGGGCCGCGGCGATCTGGCCGACGGCTGCGGCGATCTGGTCCATCCGGCCCTCGCCAAGCAAGCCTGACAGCGTCTGCTCGCCGCCCCTGGCTGCCAGCACATCATCCATCACCGCCGGATCCTGATTGGCGATGGCCGAGGCTATGGCCTGCGCCCCGGCCGGGGTGCCCGCTGATGCCGCCAGTCCGCCGAGCATGGCCGGAAGCGCTGCATCGGCAATGGCTTGGGCTTTTGCCTGATCAAGGCCGATTTTGCTGCCAATTTCCGCAATCAGCGCTGGCGTCAGCGCTTGTCGCATCATATCAACCAGATTGTTGACCATGATCATTCTCCATCTCCAAATTCAGCCATAGTAAAGCGGCAAATTGTGGAGATTAGACGTCGCAACCATATGGTGCATGCTGGCCTCGCCGCGCGGCGAAGTAGCCGGGGCCGCGGCGTAACGCAGAAGCAGGGGGTTTTATGTCACAGAACGTTGACGTCATGGTACTGGGCGCCGGCATTGTCGGCACCGCCAGCGCCTTGCAGATTCAGGCGAAGGGCCGCCTCGTCGCGCTGATCGACCTTGCCGGTGAGGCCGGGCGCGAAACATCCTATGGCAATGCCGGGTTGATCGAGCGCTCGTCGCTGACACCCTATCTCTTGCCGATGGAACCGCTCACCCTGCTGCGCTATGCGCTCAATAGTGCTCCGCAGGTGCATTATCATGTCAACGCGCTCATCGAGACGCTGCCCTGGATCATCGCCTATGGCCTGAATTCGCGCGCCGCCGCCAAGGCCCGCATCGGCGCGGCGCTGTTGCCGGTGATCAGTGCCTGCGTCACCGAGCACCAGGTCCTGATGAAGGCAGCCGGAGCGCTCGACCTTTGCCGCCCCACCGGCTGGATCAAATTGTTTCGCAGCGAGCGGGAATTGGCCAAGGCTGCCCATGAGGCCGAAGGCCTGCGCGCTGCCGGCCTCACCATCGATCAGCTTGGCCTGGCCGATCTCGCCCGCCTCGAACCCGATCTGCACGGCGGCATAGGCGCGCTGCATTACCGCGATCCGGCCTTCGTGCCCGATCCTCTGGGCCTGACCACCGCCTATGCCCGGCATTTCGAGCACAGTGGCGGTGTCATGCTCAGCGGCGATGCCCGCGGCCTGGAGCAGACCTCGGATGGCTGGCGGCTGATGACCAGCAGCGGCGGCCTGACCGCGCGCCAGGTGCTGCTGGCGCTCGGGCCATGGTCGGCGGAGATTTTGCGCCCGCTCGGTTACCGGGTGCCGCTCGGCATCAAGCGCGGCTATCACATGCATTATGCCACGCAGCCGGGCGCGAAACTCAACCACCCGGTGCTGGATGATGAGGGCGGCTATTTGCTCGCGCCGATGAATCAGGGCATCCGCCTCACTACCGGTGCGGAATTTGCGCGCTTTGAGGCGCCGCCGACCCCGGTTCAGCTCAATGCGGTGGAACCGGTGGCCCGCAAGCTGTTCCCGCTGGCTTCGCGCCTCGACAAGGATGTGTGGATGGGGCGGCGGCCTTGCCTGCCTGATATGATGCCGGTGCTCGGCGAGGCACCGCGCCACAAGGGCCTGTGGCTGAATTTCGGCCACCAGCACCACGGCCTGACACTGGCTGCCGTCACCGGCAGGCTGGTCGCCGAAATGATGACCGGAGAAACGCCCTTTGCGAACCCGGCACCCTTCGCCATCACCAGGTTCCAGAGATAGACTTCAGGGGTGCCTTGCGCAGCCCCTGAAGATTTGCTGTTCCTCGCCCTGCCATGCGGCAGGAGCGATGATCAGCGTGAGTAGAACTCGATCACCAGATTGGGTTCCATCGCCACCGGGTAGGGCACTTCGGTCGGGCCGGGAACGCGGGTCAGCTTTACATTCATCTTGGTGCCATCCGCCTCGATATAATCGGGCAGGTCGCGCTCGGCGAGGCCCTGGGCTTCCAGCACCACGGTCAGCTGCCGCGAGGCTTCCTTGACCTCGACCACATCACCGACCTTGACCTGCGCCGAGGCAATGTTGACGCGGCGGCCATTGACCCGGATATGGCCATGGTTGACGAACTGGCGTGCCGCAAACACGGTGGCCACGAATTTGGCGCGATAGACCACGGTGTCGAGACGCCGTTCCAGCAGGCCAACGAGGTTGGCGCCGCTGTCGCCCTTCATGCGCACGGCTTCTTCGTAATAGCGGCGGAATTGTTTTTCCGAGATATTGCCGTAATAGCCCTTGAGCTTTTGCTTGGCGCGCAGCTGGGTGCCGTAATCCGACAATTTGCCCTTGCGGCGCTGGCCATGCTGGCCGGGGCCATATTCGCGGCGGTTGACCGGGCTTTTCGGACGGCCCCAGATGTTCTGGCCCATACGCCGGTCGATTTTATGCTTCGCATTGATGCGTTTCGTCATCGCAGTTCCTCTTAAAGTTGACGCTTGTGACAAGCGAGGAACGCGCCCTCCTCTGCTCGTGCCCGTCTCCGGGCACAAACCGACAGGCGGAACTGATCCACCACAGGTGCGTCAAACAAAAATCGCCCGGCAAGGGGCGACTTTCGCTGCGGCGTCGATAAGAGCATTGCCGTCGCTTGTCAAATCTGGGCGAGCGCAAGCGCCGTCATGGCTCCGGCCACGCCGTCATTGCCATGACGGGGAGAGGTGCGAGCTTTTCACGCCGTCATTGCGAGCGCAAGCGAAGCAACGTGAGGGGTTTTGATGTATCTCCACCGCAGCCCCCCGCGAGCCCCCTGGGTTGCTTCGTCGCTGCCGCTCCTCGCAATGACGGAGAATAGCGCGCTTCCTCGTCATTGCGCCCGCCACGCCGTCATTGCCCTGACCGGGAGAGGTGCGAGTTTTTCACGCCGTCATTGCGAGCGCAAGCGAAGCAACCCAGGGGGGCAGGTGATATCTTTGTCGTCCAGCTTGCATGAAACAAATCCATCACCGAATTGGTGAACACACACAGCAATGACGGCGATGATCAGCGCCTTCCTCACTGTCATTGTGTGGTGGTAAAAGCCGCTCGCTGTCTTTCATCGCGCTCGCCATGCCAACGGGGCGCGGCAAAGACCACGCGGTCAAACATGAGCGGATTATTGCCCGAAGTTCATGCCCACAGGAACGTAGGCACGCAGGTGGAGGTCAGCATCCCCGGATTCTTCCGAATTCTTCCAAGCGGCCACAGCGCGGTGATAGCCATCGACCAATACCGGGCGCGGATTACCCAAAATTGATGCGCATCCGATTACCAGAGGGTCCCAATCGCGGGTATTGGCGTCTCTAGGTTTGTTGCTCGGCGCTCCTGCATCTTTGCAAGAGCCCAGTGGACATGTGGGGCTTTTTCCGCAACTTGATTCTTCGCACCTGATTTTTACGTATTTCGAAAACTGTACAAATTTATATGAATGTTTGTAGGTGACATATTCGCTACTCGAGAAAATTCCACTGGCAACGTGTGCTTCAGTGATGCCTTCCCAAACATTCGGCGGAACCAATAAATGATCAAGATCGCCTTTTGATATACATTTTTCCTCAAAAGACGTAATGTTTGTTAGAAAATTAATAAACAAAGCCGACCTTACATAGAAGCATCGAATAACTAACGATAATGCGAAGTTTAACGATAAAGATGACGGATTATTTAATATGCTATCGACGCAGATTGATTCTTTGTTTTTTTTTAATTCTTGTTCTAAGTCGTAATAATACACGCCACTAACCTCTGCGCCCAACTCGCTGTGCGCCCAGCGAAGAATGACTTCGCCGAAAGTTATTGTTTTATTGTTCATATTTTCCCCCTCATGAAAAATCCGGCACTTTGTTCGCTGCGGGCGTACCCCGAAAAGCTGATCTGCCACCGCCACCTTCTTTTGAGCGCGATATGCGCCATCGCGCGAATAAAAATGCTCGAGTTGCAAGTAAAAATATGCCTTTACCGCTTCCCTTCAATTAAACTCACTTGGGTTGCGCTTGTCAATTCACCCGCCATATCGATGAACTAAAATCGATGCACAGTCACGCTTGCAGGCGGGCAATGGACAGGCCCCCTGAATTGTCGCACACACGATAAATCCGGAATCTCCCGGAATAATCTTCCAGATGCAGGGAACCCCGATGGCTGAACCCCATATCGCCCAGAAAATGCCCTACAAGGTCGATGTCGAAGCCGGCAAGACCTATTATTGGTGCGCTTGCGGCCAATCGAAAAACCAGCCTTTCTGCGACGGTTCGCACAAGGGATCAAGCTTTACGCCGACCGCCTACAAGGCCGAGAAGGATGGCGCTGCCTATATGTGCGGCTGCAAGCACACGGGCAATGCGCCGCTGTGTGATGGCACGCACGCCCGGCTCTGACGCCGCGCCAAACCGGTTTTGCCAAAGCTCGCCCCGCCTGTTAAGGGCGGGGCGTTGTTCGTTTTCCCAAGAAGTGCCATGCCCGACCTGCTGCTCGAACTGTTTTCCGAAGAAATTCCGGCACGTATGCAGGCGGATGCCGCGCGGGAGCTGCAGGCACGCGTCACTGGCGCGCTGGTCGAGGCCGGGCTCACCTATGAGGGCGCGATTGCCCATGTCACGCCGCGCCGCCTCGTGCTGCATGTCACCGGCCTGCCAATCCGCCAGCCCGACCGTCGTGAAGAGCGTAAGGGCCCGCGCGTCGGTGCCCCGGAGGCCGCCCTTGCCGGCTTTCTGAAAAGCGCCGGGCTTGACAGCATCGACCAGGCGAAAATCGAAAACGACCCCAAAAAGGGCGCCTTTTATGTCGCCACCACCAAAATCGCCGGCAAACCGGCGCTGGACGTGCTGGCCGAACAATTGCCGCAGCTGATCAAGACCTTCCCCTGGCCCAAATCCATGCGCTGGGGCGCGGCTTCCGCCCTGCCGGAGGCCCCGACCTGGGTGCGCCCGCTGCATTCGATCATCTGCACCTTCGGGCCGGAAACCTCCGAACCCGAGATCGTGCCGTTTCAGGTTGGCGGCGTGCCGGCCGGCAACAGCTCGCGCGGCCACCGTTTCATGGCGCCCGGCAGTTTCACGGTGCGGCGCTTTGATGATTATGTCGATGCCCTCGCCAGGGCGAAAGTGGTGCTGGACGCCGCCCGCCGCCGCGACATCATCCTGCATGATGCCCGTGACCTTGCCTTTGCCCAGGGGCTGGAACTGGTGGAGGATGAAGGCCTGCTGCACGAGGTCGCCGGACTGGTCGAATGGCCGGTGACGCTGATGGGCAGCTTTGATGCGGCGTTTCTGGCCGTGCCCGATGAGGCGATTCGCGCCACCATCCGCGCCAACCAGAAATGCTTCGTTTTGCGCAATCCGGCGACCGGCCGACTCGCCAACCGCTTCATCCTGGTCGCCAATATCATCGCCAGTGACGGCGGCAAGGCCATTGTCGCGGGCAACGAGAAAGTGGTGCGGGCGCGCCTGTCCGACGCCAAATTCTTCTTTGAATCGGACATGAAGATCCCGCTGCAGGGCCGTCTTGCCAAACTGGGTTCGATCATTTTCCAGGAAAAGCTCGGAACCCAGGCCGCCCGCGTCCAGAGGCTGGTGGCCCTCTGCCGCGATCTCGCGCCGCTGGTCGGTGCCGATCCCACTCTTGCGGCCCGCGCGGCCTTGCTCGCCAAGGCCGATCTCGTCAGCGAGATGGTAGGCGAATTTCCTGAATTGCAGGGCACCATGGGCGCGCGTTACGCTGCCGCCCAGGGTGAGGATGCCGATGTCGCCGAAGCCATTGGCGCGCATTACCGCCCGGTTAGTGCCGGTGACGGCGTGCCGACCGCGCCGGTCTCCATGGCCGTGGCGCTCGCCGACAAGCTCGATGTGCTGTGCGGTTTCTGGGCGATCGGCGAAAAACCGACCGGCAGCAAGGACCCCTATGCCCTGCGTCGCGCCGCACTCGGGGTCATCCGCATCCTGATCGAGAATAACCTCAATGTGAAACTTCGCCCGCTGGTCGAGGCCCATATGGCTGCCATAGCCGAGGCTTGCCAGCTCAAGCTGGCTGATGGGCAAGCGCTTGATCTCATGAAGTTTTTCCATGACAGGCTCAAGATATACCTTAAAGAGCGCGGCTGCCCGCCTGATGTCGCCGGGGCGCTGTTTGATGCTTCCGCCGAAGATGATCTCAAGCTCATGGCCGATCTCGCCCAGACCCTGACCGCCTTCCTTGGCACCGACGATGGCCGCAACCTGCTGGCAGGCTACCGGCGCGCTGCCAATATCCTCAAGGCCGAGGAAAAGAAGGATGGTGCCGCCGCCTTTGCGCCGCACCACGCGCCAAGCCTGCGCCTCGAACCGGAAGAGCAGCAACTTGCCGCCGCCATCACCCGCGCCGCCGAGGCCGTGCCGCAGGCCCTGCAGGCGCGCGATTATGACGCCGCCATGCGGGCGCTGGCGCGGCTGCGCGCCCCGGTCGATGCGTTTTTTGCGGCGGTCACGGTCAATGATGCGAACCCACAGGTGCGCCTCAACCGCTTGCGCTTGCTCAATGAATTGCGCGTGGCCATGAATAGCGTGGCTGATTTTTCGAGGATAGCTGGCTAAGGTCAGGCTGGCGTCGGCTTGGGCTTCAGCCCCGGTGCAGGAACACCAGGAGGCAGACCAGCACCAGCGCCGCGCAAAAGCCCAGCACGAAGGCGCTGACCTGGCTGTGGCCCAGCGCTTGTTCGCTGCCACAGCGCACCGCCAGCGGTGGTTCTGCCGCCGGATGGGTCAAGGGTGATTGCGGCGAGATCGCAAAGCGTGTGGTGCTGCTGGCGCGCAGTGACAGCGCCGCCGGCAGGCTTTCGCGCACTACGCCATCAAACCGCGCATGCAGCAACTGGCGTTGCAGACGCCAGGCTGCGACGCGCTCGGCATCCTCGTCATGCGCAGCCAGCCACTGGCGCACGGCATCGCGCTCGCGATGGCCGCTTTCGCCATCGACATAGCGGTGCAGGTCGGCGTCTGAAGCCTGGTGCATCACATCGCTCACCGGCCGGCTCCTATTTCACCAGCCGCAGGTGCGCGGTCGGCGCCTGCCGCTGTCCGTGTGCCATCATCGGCCCGCTGGCCACCTTCATTTGTCCGGACAGCGCCGCACGGGCCCGCCCCAGGCGCGCCAGCATCACATCCATGGGGATCTGCAGCACATCGACGACTTCATTATAGGTCAGGCCTTCGAGCACCACCAGCAACAGGCATTCGCGGGTCTCGATGTCGAGCTTTTGCAAGGCGCTGGTCACGGCCATCAACGGCTCGGGCCACAGCCCGCCATTGGCCTCGCGCAGGCCGTGCGGGCGATGCAGCTTGATGCGGTTGGCCACCGCCTGGCTTTCGGCTGATTCTTGCCGGTAAATCGCGCATATGAGGCTATATAGCCACAGCCGCACCGACAGGCCGCGCGGCGGGCGCTCGAATTTCAGGGCGCGCAGCAACGCCTCATGCACGATATCGTCGCCGCAGCCCGATGCAACCTCCTCTGTTTCCGAGGACAAGGCTTGCGCAAAGCGCCGAAGCGCCGGAGTTACAAGCTCTATTTCGTTCCTCAGGTTCAAGCGGCTTTCCTCACCTTGCCGGGCCCCGGTCAGGCCTCCCGGACATTAACAAATTGTTAACTTAAAAGCCGGGAAATGGCCAGTGGGCGAAGGGTCCGGACGCGAGTTTTTTAACAGCCCGGACGCTGCGCAAGCGCGCGCCGGCGGGCCAGCCCGTGCCGCTATTTACCACTTCAGCGACAATGGCGGGGTGTTTTCAGCGAGAATCCCCGCCAAAGCGCTGTCAGGCGCTTGCATCAGCGCGCCTGAAAGCATAAACGCGACTATTCTCACTGCGTGCTTGACCGCCGCCTGGCCCTCCTAAAACTTTGTGTGAGAGATGATGCAGGAAGACAGCGTAACTGCGCCCGCAACGAGCGCCATTCTCAAGGGCAAGCGTGGCCTGATCATGGGCCTCGCCAACGGCCGCTCGATCGCCTGGGGCATTGCCAGGGCCGCGCATGCGGCCGGGGCCGAACTGGCTTTCACCTATCAGGGCGAGGCGCTGGAAAAGCGCGTGCGCCCGCTGGCTGCCGAAGTCGATGGTCTGGTGGTCGGCCATTGCGATGTCACCGACACAGCCTCGCTCGACGCCGTTTTTGCCGAAGTTGCCCGCGTCTGGGGCCACCTCGATTTTGTCGTCCATTGCATCGCCTTTTCCGACAAGGACCAGCTGACCGGGCGCTATGTCGAGACGACAGCCGATAATTTCACCAATTCGCTGCTGATCTCCTGCTATTCCTTCACGGCAGTGGCGCAGCGCGCCGAAAAACTGATGAAGGAGGGCGGCTCGCTGCTGACCCTGACCTATTACGGCGCTGAAAAATGGATGCCCCATTACAATGTCATGGGCGTTGCCAAGGCTGCGCTGGAGGCCAGCGTGCGTTATCTGGCGGCTGACCTTGGCGAAAAGGGCATTCGCGTCAACGCCATTTCCGCCGGGCCGATCAAGACTCTGGCGGCCTCCGGCATCGGCGATTTCCGCTATATTCTTAAATGGAACGAATATAACGCCCCGTTGCGCCGCACGGTGACCATTGAGGAAGTCGGTGAAACTGCTGCGTTTCTGGCCTCATCGATGGCGCGCGGGATCACCGGTGAAATCCTGCATGTTGATGCCGGTTATCATGTCGTGGGCATGAAGAACCCCGCCGCGCCGGATATTGGCGTTGTCTGAGCGTGTCGCCCTCCCTCGTGGCGCAGGTCGGGGTATCTGATCCCGTGCAACTGGCTTATCGTTTGATCTTTCTGCGCCATGGCGAGACCGATTGGAACGCGGCCGGTCGCCTGCAAGGTCAGCGTGATACGCCGCTCAATGCCAGGGGCAGGGCACAGGCCGGGGCTGCCGCCGGCATTTGCGCCGCCGCGCTTCCCGAAAGCGCTGATCGCCATCCGCCGCAACTGGCCATGGTCGCCTCGCCGCTGCTGCGCGCCTGCGCCACCATGGCGATCGTGCGCGAGGGCCTCGGCCTGCCGCAGGCCCCCTTTGCCACCGACGACCGCTTGAAGGAAATCGCCTTTGGTGACTGGGAGGGCATGACCTGGGCGGAAATCACCCGGCGCTTTCCGGCCGCGGCGGCCGCCCGCGAACAGGACCGCTGGGGCTTCGCGCCGCCCGGTGGCGAGAGCTATGCCGAGGTCGCGGCGCGGGTGACGACATGGCTGGAAACGCTCGATGGCGACACTTTGGTGGTGGCCCATGGCGGCATTGGCCGGGTGTTGCTGGTGCTTCTGGCCGGGATGGACCCGGTTTCGGCCACCCATGCCGACATATATCAAGGCCGCGCTCTCGATTTTCAGTCAGGGAGCGGCACATGGCTGGGTTAACGGCGTCGTTCATGCACCATTCAGGCGGGCTGCGGCATAGGTTCCGGCAAGGGCAGGGCGCTGACGGGCGGCCTTGTCTGGCGGTGGGTCTTCGGGATTTGGGCATGAGCCCCGGGTCTTCGCGGACAGAGGGGGCCATGACCTCGCAGCGCTTCATCCAATCCCGGTCGCCGCTTTGCCGCGGATGGCTGCGATTGTCGCCCGCAACGGGGTATTTATCGTGTCAGCTGTCGAATCTCGTAGCAAATCCCGGAATTTTCGTATCATGAGCGGCACCGGTGACATCAGTGCCGAGACCGGCCGCATCATTGCGCTGAATGGCGCACCCCGCGAGGGCACCAGCGTCAGCCAGCCGCAAAAGGCCGTGTTGCGCGGCACCAGGCGCCCCGACCTGATTCGCGACGAGACACTGAGCGAGATTTTCCGCGCTTCCGTGGCGCAATATGGCGAGCGCGTCGCCATGGTCAGCGATGGCCTGAGCCTGACCTATCGCGAGGTTGAGGCGCGCGCCCTCGGCGTGGCGCGTGGCCTGATGCGTGCCGGCATTGGCGCCGGCAATGTCGTCGGCCTGTGGGCTGCGCGTGGCCCCGAATTGCTGATCGCCCAGATCGGCATTGCTCTCAGCGGCGCGGCCTGGCTTCCCTTTGATAGCGATGCGCCGCTGGAGCGCATCAATGTCTGCCTTGCCGATGCCGAGGCCTCGTTGCTTCTGACCTCCGAAACCTTCGCCCCCAAAGCCGAGGCCGCGGGCCTTGCCTGCAAGATTGCGACCACGGCCTTGCTGAGCGATCCTGAGGACAGCCGCGAAGTCCCGGCCCGTCAGCCCGGCCTGACGCGCGAGCATCCGGCCTATATGATCTATACATCCGGCTCGACCGGCGTGCCCAAGGGCATCGTCATCACCCAGGCCAATATCTGCCATTATCTGCGCGCCGCCAATGAAATCTACGCCCTGAACAAGGACGACGTAGTCTTTCAGGGCGCCTCGGTGGCCTTCGACCTGTCGATGGAAGAAATCTGGGTGCCCTATCTGGTCGGTGCCACGCTGTTTGTCGCCACCCCGGCCATGATGGGCGAGGCCGATCGCCTGCCCGACATCATGGACAAGGCCGGTGTCACGGTGCTCGACACGGTGCCGACGCTGCTCGGCCTGCTGCCGCGCGACATCGCCTCCTTGCGGGTGATCATTCTTGGCGGCGAGGCCTGCCCGCCGTCGATTGCCGCCACCTGGTGCCGCGCCGGACGCCATATCTACAATTCCTATGGCCCGACCGAGGCCACGGTTGTCGCCACCATTGCCGAAGTCCTTCCGGGCGCGCCGGTGACCATTGGCGGCCCGATCCCCAATTACACCTGCTATGTCGCCGATGACGACCTCAATCTGCTCGACGAGGGTGTCGAGGGCGAATTGCTGATCGGTGGCCCCGGCGTTGCCCGCGGCTATCTGAAACGCGACAAGCTCACGGCCGAGAAATTCGTCGCCAATCCTTTCGCCGACGGCTCTGCCAATGACCCGGTGCTTTACCGCTCCGGCGATGCCGTGGTCATCGGCGCCGATGGCAATATCGGCTTTCGCGGCCGCATCGATGACCAGGTGAAAATCCGCGGCTTCCGCGTCGAGCTCGGCGAGATCGAGGCCAAGGTCGCCGCCCATGACGGGGTTGCCCAGGCCGCCGTCGTGCTGCGCCAGGATGAGGGCATGGACCAGCTTGTCGCCTTTGTCGTCGGCAAACGCGGCATCGCCCATGGCACTGCCGGCCTCGACACCCGGGGCCTGCGCAGCGCGCTCAAGGCCGAGCTGCCAGCGTATATGGTGCCGGCCCGCTTCGAAATGATCGAGGAATTGCCGCGCCTGTCCTCGGGCAAGGTCAATCGCAACGCCCTGAAAAGGTTGCCGCTTGCCGATGTCATGGTCGCCGAGGAGCAGGAAGCGCCGCAAACGCCGACCGAGGCGCTGCTGCTGGCCGCGGCCAAACGCACGCTGCCGCCGCAATCCATTCCCTTTGATGCGGATTTTTTCACCGATCTTGGTGGCCATTCGCTGCTCGCCGCCCGCTTCGTGTCGATTGTGCGCGAGACCCGGGCCCTGGCCGCCATCACCCTGCAGGATGTCTATAATGCCCGCTCGCTGCGTGCGCTTGGCACCCAGCTCGATGCCCGCGCCGAACTGGCCGGCACGCCCGAGACCCTCGCCTTCGAGCCGCCGCCGCTGGCGCGCCGCTTCTGGTGCGGCCTGGCCCAGGCCGTGTCGCTGCCTTTCATTTTCGCCCTGCAGAACGCACAATGGCTGAGCGTCTTTGTGTCATTCATGCTATTCACCTCGACCGACGCCACCCTGCTGCAGGAGACCCTGTCGCTGCTCGGCATTTATATCAGCGTGCATTTCATCACGGTGATCATTGCCATTGCCGGCAAGTGGCTGATCATGGGCCGCACCAAGCCCGGCCGCTATCCCTTGTGGGGCAGCTATTATTTCCGCTGGTGGCTCACCAATGACCTGATCGACCTCGCGCATATCGGCTGGCTGCAGGGCACGCCGCTGACGCGCTATCTGCTGAATGCCCTGGGCGCCAATATCGGCCCCGACTGCATTTTCGCCGAAGCTGATTATGGCGCGATCGACCTGATCACGATTGGTGCCGGCACCACCACCGGTGGCAAGCTGATCATCGCCAATGCCCGGGTCGAGGGCAATGAATTTGTCGTCGGCCGCGTGTCGATTGGCGCCGATTGCAACCTCGGTTCGTCCTGCGTCATCGAGAATGACGTCATCATCCAAGATGGCGCCGAACTGCGCGACCTGACCTCGCTGCCGACCGGCACGGTGGTGGGCGCCGGCGAGATCTGGGATGGATCACCGGGCCGCAAGGTCGGCATGGTCGATTTCGCCAGCCTCGACACCCCTCCGGAGGTCTCGACGGTCCGCCGCTGGTTCCTGCAGGGCCTTTATGTGGTGATGACAACGATCATCCCGCCGCTCGGCCTGTTGCCGATCCTGCCGGCTTTCTGGCTGTTCGATCATCTCGCCGATCTCAACAACCTTTCGCCCGATGACCGCACCACCTATCTGGTGTCGCTGCCGTTCCTGTCCTGGCCGACCGCCTTCATGATGATGATCTTCACGGTCGCCTTCATTACCGCCTGCCGCTGGATCATCCTGCCACAAGTGCGCGAGGGCAAATATTCGGTTCATTCCAGCTTTTACTTCCGCAAATGGGTGGTCGCGCAGATGAGCGAGATCACGCTCGACGTGCTGACCTCGCTTTATGCCACCGTCTACATGAGGACATGGTACCGGCTGCTCGGTTCCAAAATCGGCAAGGGTTCGGAAATTTCGACCAATTTTGCCGGGCGTTATGATCTGGTGGAAATCGGTGACAAATGCTTCATCGCCGATGAGGTGGTGATGGGCGATGATGACATCCGCCGCGGCTGGATGACCCTGAAACGGGTGCGTACCGGCTCGCAGGTGTTCATCGGCAATTCCGGCGTCGTGCCGAGCGGCTCGAATGTGCCCGACGGCGTGCTGATCGGCATCAAGTCGAAACCGCCGGCCAATGAGCTGATGAGCCCCGGCGATACCTGGTTTGGCTCGCCGCCGATCAAATTGCCGGTGCGCCAGCGCTTTGATGGTGGCGGTGCCAACTGGACCTATGAGCCGCCGATGAGCAAGAAGGTGCTGCGCGCCCTGTTCGAGGCCGTGCGCTCGTCGCTGCCGACCATGTTGTCGATCACCTTTGGCTTCTGGATCATAGATCTCATCAGCCAGCCGCTGTTTGACGGCAATTATGTGCAGGTGGTCATCGAATTCGTGCTGGCCTCGATGTTCATGTCGACCATGCTGACGGCCATCGTCATCGCCCTGAAATGGCTGACCATGGGGCGCTATGAGCCCTGCGCCAAGCCGATGTGGTCATGGTGGGCGATGAATACCGAGGCGGTGGCGGTCATCCACTTCGACCTTGCCGGCAAATCGCTGCTCTCGCATTTGCAGGGCACGCCGTTCCTGCCCTGGGTGCTGCGTCTTTATGGCGTCAAGACCGGCAAGGGCATCTATATGGACTCGGCCGATATCACCGAATTTGACTGCGTCACCATCGGCGATTTCGTTTCGCTCAATTCAGGCTCGGCCCTGCAGACCCACCTTTACGAGGACCGGGTGATGAAAGTCGGCCGGGTCAATGTCGGGTGCGGCGTCACCGTCGGTGCCGGGGCCACCGTGCTCTATGACACCTATGTCGCCGAATTTGCCCGCCTCGGGCCGCTGACCCTGGTGATGAAAGGCGAGACCATCCCCGCCGATACGAGCTGGATCGGCGCCCCGGCCGTGCCCATGGTACTGCATGCCGGCGCGACCGCGACTGAGGGCCTGTCCGGCCAGATGCGTGCGGCGGCGGCCTGAGCCGTCGCCCCGGTGCTGTCCGCATCTATGCTGGAAAAATATTGTGCGACTAAAGTCATGATACTGCTTTAATGGAATATGCGTTCATCTTCACGCAAAAATCCGAAATATCCTCTCGAGTCTAGCCCTTAGTACAGTTGCCAATCCTTGCTTTATTCGTGCAGTTTAGCCTCTGGCGCGCACGGAGCGAACAACATCGCACCCGCGTGCCGGAAACCAACCGGCGAACGGCGCCAAGGTTGGACGACAGGGAGATGGATCATGGCAATAAGAAAGAGGATCGGGGCGGCGGCGCTTTTGTCCGCAAGCCTCATGCTCGGCGCCACAATGGCGCGGGCTGCTGATCAGGACTGGCCGGTGGTCGGCCATGATTATGGCAACACGCGTTACAGCCCGCTCAACCAGATCAATGCCGGCAACGCCTCCAAGCTGCAATTGGCCTATTCGTTTTCGCTGGGCTCGTTGCGCTCGAATGAATCCTCGCCGATCGTCATTGGCGACACCATGTATGTGTCCACCTCGTGGGGCCCCAAATACGTCTACGCCCTGAACGCGGCGACCGGCGCGATCAAATGGACCTATTCTCCTGAAATCCCCAATGACGTGCTGCAATATGCCTGCTGCGACGTCAACAGCCGCGGCGTCACCTACGCCGATGGCAAGATTTTCGTTGGCCGTCTCGATGGCAAGCTGACCGCGCTGGATGCCAAGACCGGCAAGCGCCTGTGGACATCGACCGTGGTGGATTACAAGCAGGGCTCCGTCATCACCTCGCCGCCGGTTTTTGCCGATGGCAAGGTCATCACCGGTTTTGGCGGCGGCGAATATGGCGTGCGCGGCTATCTTTCCGCCTATGACGAGAACACCGGCAAGCAGGTCTGGAAGACCTATACAGTGCCGCTGAAGAACGAACCGAACGGCGACACCTGGAAGGGCGATTCCGCCGAGCATGGCGGCGGCGCTCCCTGGCTGGTAGGCTCCTATGATCCCAAGACCAAGACCGTGTTCTGGGGCACCAGCAATCCTGGTCCGTGGAACTCGGTGGTGCGCTCGACCGGCAACAGCAATTACGGCAAGCTCACCAATCTCTACACCTCCTCGACCTTGGCGCTCGATCCCGATACCGGCAAGATCAAGTGGTGGGTGCAGGGAACCCCGGAAGATGCCTGGGACTATGACGGCGTCAATGAACTGGTGTTTGCCGACCTGAAAGTCGACGGCAAGGCCCAGCCGGTGATCATGAAGGCCGATCGCAACGGCTTCTTCTTCGTCATCAACCGCGATTCCGGCAAGGTTTTGTCGGCTCATAAATTCATTTATGAGAATTGGGCAAAGTCTTGGGATATCAAGACGATGCGCCCGATCGAAGACCCCTCGAAGCGCGCTGGCCCCGGCCATCCGGTCACCAATGTCTGCCCCAACCTCATTGGCGGCAAGAACTGGCAGCCGATGTCCTATAACCCCGGCACCGGCCTGGTTTACATCCCCAGCAACAATGTTTGCATGGACTGGAAAGTCAGCGACGTGAATTACAAGCGCGGCGTGTTTTATCTTGGCGCCGACTTCCCGACCCATCCTGGCCCCGGTGGCTTTATGGGCGAGCTGATCGCCTGGGATCCCGTGGCCCACAAGAAGGTCTGGGGCATGAAGGAAGACCTGCCCTTCAATGGCGGCACGCTGACCACCGGCGGTGACCTGGTGTTCGCGGGCGACCTGCACGGCGACTTCCGCGCCCTCGATGCCAAGACCGGCAAGCAGCTGTGGATGAAGAACCTTGGCTCAGGCATTGGCGCTGGCCCGGTGACCTATTCCATCAACGGCAAGCAATATGTCGCCGTTGTGGTCGGTCGCACGGCCGCTATCCCCGCCTTCCTAGGCGATGTTGGCAAGCAGATCACCGCGGCTGCCCCTGAGGGTGGATCGGTGTTCGTGTTCTCGCTCAACTGAGATCAATCGAAAGCCCGGGCGCAAGGACCCGCGTCCGGGCTTTTCATCAAAATCAAAATGCTGGAAATTCAGCACGACAAGATCCGGGAGATGAAGGCAATGATGCGCAAGACGATGATGGCCATGGCATGCGGTTCCCTGGGCCTGATGCTCACGGCATGGGCCGGCCCGGCAAGGGCTGCCGATGTCGCGCCGCTGCGCCTTTGTTCGGACCCGACCAATCTGCCGTTTTCCAGCGATGACCCGAAAATGCCGGGCATTTACAATGAGTTTGGCGCGGACATTGCCAAGGCGCTGCATCGCCCCGTCGCCTATCACTATTACAAGTCCTATTTTGGCGCCCGCACCGTGCGCGAAACCATGCTGTCCAACAAATGCGACATGATGATCGGCCTGCCTTTTGTCGGCGAATTCATGGGCAATGATGTGGTGGTGTCGCAACCCTTTGCGACCGAGAGCTATGCCATTGTCACCAAAAAGGGCGTCACTTTTACGAGCTACGCGGCGATGAAAGGCAAGCGCATCGCCGTGCAGTTTGAATCGACCCCGCAGAATGTCATTGCCGAGCACCCGGACATCACCGCGGTGACGGTGCTCAAACCGGCCGAGGCTATGGCCGCGCTGGCTTCCGGCAAGGTCGATGCCGCCTTCATGTGGGGGCCGAATGCGAGCTGGCTCAACCGTCAGACCTATGCCAACCGGTTTGCGATCCAGCCGGTCAGCGGCTTTGAAATGACCTGGCCGGTGGCCATCGGCTTCGGTCAGAAGTCACGCCCGCTGATGCACGCCATCAACAAGGTTCTGCCCGGTCTCAAGGATGCCTACAGGAAGCTCGAAGTCAAATATGGCCTGGTCCTGCCCAAACCCGTTGAGATGTCGCAGTCTGCCACATCTAGCAGCCTGATCGTCAAGGTCGCCGACAAGGTGGTCACGCCGGCTCCAGCGCCTGCGCCCGCGTCCGCCGCTGCAGCAAGTGCCGCGCCCGCCACCCCCGGGCCCGCCGTCAAGCTTGCCGGCGATCCCAGCACCGATCCGGCGGTGATCGCCAGGGGGCGTCAGATTTTCGATGGAACCTGCTCGCATTGCCACGGCCCCGATGCCGTGCAGAGCGACTGGCATATCGATCTGCGCCTGCTCAACCACCGCTATGGCAATGACATGTTCAAGGTGTTCTGGACCACGGTGCATCATGGCCGCCCCGACAAGGGCATGCCCAACTGGACCGGCGTTTTCACCGACAAGCAGTTCCACGAGATTTACAGCTTCCTGCACTCGATCCAGCGGCGCAAGCAGACCTCGGGCTGAACCAGGGCCGCCATTTCCCTTTACCAGGAATTTGGCCTAAACCTCGGCCCGTCACATTCCGAGGTCAGCATGTCGCATAATACGTTCGGGCATCTTTTCCGCGTCACCACCTTTGGCGAATCGCATGGCGTGGCTCTGGGTTGCGTGGTCGATGGCTGCCCGCCAGGCCTGCCGCTGACCGAGGCCGATATCCAGGGCTTCCTTGACCGCCGCCGCCCCGGCCAATCGCGCTTCACGACCCAGCGTCAGGAGCCTGATCAGGTGAAGATCCTGTCAGGCGTCTTCGGCGATACCGCCACCGGCACGCAGGTGACGACCGGCACGCCGATTGCCCTCGAAATTGTCAATGTCGACCAGCGCTCGAAAGACTACGGCGACATCAAGGACAAGTTCCGCCCCGGCCACGCCGATTACACCTATCTGGCCAAATATGGCGTGCGCGATTATCGCGGCGGCGGGCGCTCCTCGGCGCGCGAGACCGCAGCCCGCGTCGCCGCTGGCGGGGTGGCGCGCAAGGTACTGGCCGGCATCAGCATCAGGGGTGCGCTGGTGCAGGTCGGCGATCGCATGATAGATCGCAGCCGCTGGGACTGGGCCGAAGTCGAGCGCAACCCGTTTTTCTGCCCGGATGCTAAAGCCGCGGCCGAGTTTGAGACCTATCTCGATGCCATCCGCAAGTCCGGCTCCTCGATTGGCGCTGTCGTCGAAGTGGTGGCCGAGGGTGTCCCGGCCGGCTGGGGCGCGCCGGTCTATGGCAAGCTCGATGCCGAACTCGCCAGCGCCATGATGAGCATCAATGCCGTCAAGGGCGTCGAGATCGGCGATGGTTTTGCCGCCGCCGCGCTCTCGGGCGAGGCCAATGCCGATGAAATGCGCGCCGGCAATGATGGCCGCCCGCGGTTTCTGTCAAACCATGCCGGCGGCATCCTGGGCGGCATCTCCACCGGCCAGCCCGTCGTCGTGCGTTTTGCGGTCAAGCCGACCTCGTCGATTCTCGCGCCGCGCCGGACGATCGATCGCTTCGGCGCCGAAACCGACATTGTCACCAAAGGCCGTCATGATCCTTGCGTCGGCATCCGCGCCGTGCCGGTAGGTGAGGCGATGATGGCCTGCGTCCTTGCTGATGCCTTCCTGCGCCATCGCGGCCAGGTCGGCTGAAGCGGTTTCACGCCACCCGCCGCCAGCCATCGAGGCCAAGGCGTTCCTGCGGCAGGAACCGCGCCTTGTAGGCCATCTTGCGCGAGCCCTCGATCCAGTAACCAAGATAGACATGCGGCAGGTTGCGTCGCTGCGCCGTGAAAATATGGTCGAGGATCATCAGCGTGCCGAGCGAGCGCCCGGTAAATTCGGGGTTATAAAACGAATAGACCATCGACAGGCCATCGGCGAGATGGTCGGTCAGGCAGGCAGCCACGAGCTGGCCGCGCGCCGACCCATCGTCGAGCCGGTATTGCGTCACCGAGGTCTGGACATGGCTGTCCTCGATCATCATCGAAAAATCCAGCGCGCTCATGTCGGCCATGCCACCATCCGCATGGCGGCTGTCGAGATAGGCGCGAAACAGCGCATAAAGCTCCGGCGTCGCCCGGTTGGCGACTTCCAGCGCCGTGATTTCGGCATTTTGGCTCAGCACCCGGCGAAACCCGCGGCTGGGGTGAAATTCCGCCGCCTTGACCCGCACCGAAACGCAGGCCTGGCAGGCCTCGCAGGCCGGGCGGTAGGCAATGGTCTGCGAGCGCCGGAAGCCTGATTGTGTCAAGGTATCATTGATGACAGGCGCGCGCCGGCCAATCAGGTGGGTAAACACCTTGCGTTCCTCGCGTCCCGGCAGATAGGGGCAGGCCGAGCGCGATGTCAGGTAAAATTGCTGGGCATCGCGCGGCTCACGACTCAAGGCTCAATCCCCGATTCGACGCGCCAGAACGGCGCAGACACCAAGTTAGCAGTGCCGTCATTGGCGGCAAGAGAAATTTTGGTCGCACCCGCCGCCGTCACAGGCTGCGGCGCGTCACCACCACATCGGCCAGCATGTCATGCAGGCAGCGCTTGTCGTCGGACAGCAGCGAGATCAGAAATACCGGCATGAACATGGTCGAGACATAGAACAGCACCGCATGCACGCCGGCGGTGACAAAATTAACCCGCGAGCCATCGCTCATGCCCATTTCGACATCCATCATCTGCATGCCCCAGGTGCCCATGCCGGCGCCCGAGACGGTGAGGCCGTTGTAGAAAAATGCGATCAGCGGAAACATCGGAGGAATCAGCAGGAACGACAGGCCCAGCGTCGGCAGCGCCAGCACGATGGTTAGCACGCCGACGGCGAAGGTGACGATCACGAGATCAATCGCCAGCGCCAGCAGGCGGCGGGTGCGCACACCCTGAAAGGCCGTGGCCGGCAGGCTGAGGGCAAGGTTGTTGCGGGTGAAATTCAGCGCATTGAGGGGCATGGGGCTCACTCCTGGCGCCGGTTGCGCCACAGGCCAGAGATGGTGATGCCCCGCCAGCCGCGCAAGGGGGGGCTCAGCCGCGACCGCGATAGCTCGGCACGCCCTGGTCAGGCAGCCACAAATGCGGCGGCACCGCCCCGGTCTGCCAGAACACGTCAATCGGTATGCCGCCGCGCGGATACCAATAGCCGCCGATCCGCAACCAGCGCGGGCTCAGGCGCGCCACCAGATCCATGCCGATCCGCACGGTGCAATCCTCATGAAAGGCCCCGTGATTGCGAAAGGACGACAAATAAAGCTTGAGCGACTTGGATTCGACCAGATGCTTGTTCGGCACATAATCGATCACCAGATGCGCAAAATCCGGCTGGCCGGTCACCGGGCAGAGCGAGGTGAATTCCGGCGCGGTGAAGCGCACCAGATAATCGGCATCGACATGCGGGTTGCCGACCCGCTCGAGGATCGCCTGATCAGGCGCAGCGGGCAGGGGGCTGGCATGGCCCAGCAGGCTGAGTTTTTCATTCATAATGCCGGTTCTAGCGCCACATCGCCCGCCTCGCAATCGGCATGGCCGCATTTTGGCCTATCGCCTGGCGCGAGTTTTGGCTAAGGCTGCTGCGCTTGTCTGCCAACCGGAATGCTTCCATGACCGTCATAACCGAAGTTATCGCCCGCGAGATCCTCGATTCACGCGGCAATCCAACCCTTGAGGTTGATGTGTCCCTCGAAAATGGTGCCGTGGGCCGCGCTGCCGTGCCCTCGGGCGCATCGACCGGTGCCCATGAGGCGGTGGAACTGCGCGACGGCGACAAGAAGCGCTATAACGGCAAGGGCGTGCTCAAGGCGGTCGCCGCCGTCAATGACACTATCGCCGCCGCTCTGGTGGGCAGCGATGCCGAGGACCAGCTTGCCATCGACAAGATGATGATCGAACTCGACGGCACCCCCTCCAAATCCCGCCTCGGCGCCAATGCCATTCTCGGCGCCTCGCTGGCGACCGCCAAGGCGGCGGCGCAAGCCTCGGGCCTGCCGCTGTTTCGTTATGTCGGTGGCACCCAGGCGCATGTCATGCCGGTGCCGATGATGAACATCATCAACGGCGGCGTCCATGCCGATAACCCGATTGATTTCCAGGAATTCATGATCCTGCCGGTCGGCGCCGGCAATATCCGGGAAGCGGTGCGCTGGGGCGCCGAAGTGTTCCACGCCCTGAAGTCAGCGCTCAAGAGTGCCGGCCTCAACACGAATGTCGGCGATGAGGGCGGCTTTGCCCCCAACCTGCCGTCAGCGACCGCCGCACTCGATTATTGCATGAAGGCGATCGAGGCCGCCGGATTTGAACCCGGCCATGATATCGTGCTCGGCCTTGATTGCGCTGCCACCGAGTTTTTCAAGGACGGCACCTATGATTATCAGGGCGAGGGCATCAAGCGCTCGATCAGCCAGCAGGTCGATTATCTCGCCACCCTCGCCCATGAATATCCCATCGCCACCATCGAGGATGGCATGTCGGAAGATGACTGGGAGGGCTGGAAGCAGCTCACCGACAAGCTTGGGCCCTATTGCCAACTGGTTGGCGATGACCTGTTCGTCACCAATGTCGATCGTCTGGCGCAGGGTATCAAGACCCGCACCGCCAACGCTATCCTCGTGAAGGTCAACCAGATTGGCACGCTGAGCGAGACTCTGGCCGCGGTCGATATGGCCCATCGCGCCGGCTACCGGGCCGTGATGTCGCACCGCTCGGGCGAGACCGAGGACAATACCATTGCCGATCTCGCCGTCGCCACCAACTGCGGTCAGATCAAGACCGGCTCGCTGTCGCGCTCGGATCGCCTGGCCAAATATAACCAGTTGATCCGGATTGAAGAAATGCTGGGCCCGCAGGCGCGCTATGCCGGGCGCGCGGCCTTGCGGCTTGCTTGATATTTTCTTAACCTTGCCCGGCGATTATGCCGGGCATGGTCAGATCAACCCGCCTTCGCTCCATCATCACCTCGCTCGCGCTTTACGTCGTGACGGCGGCGCTGAGCGGCTATTTCATCTATAATGCCGTATTTGGCGTGCGCGGCCTCAAGGCGCAGGATCGTTATCAGGCGCAAATGACGCTGCTTGCCAAGAAATCGGCGGCACTGGCCAAGCAAGAGCTGGCCTGGCGCCACCGAGTCATGCTGATTCGCAGCGGTGTCATCGACGCCGACCTGCTCGACAATGAAGCGCGCAGCGTGCTCGGCCTCGTCGCCAAGGATGAAGTCGTCGTGCTGCTGCCGAAGACGGAAGCCGGCAAGGCCCAGTGAAAGCGACAGGACGACAGCGCCAGCTGTCAGCGCATCTTCATAGGGGAGATGGCCTCAAATTGAGGTGGCCTTATATTGAGAGAGCGACGCACGGCTAGCAAGATGTGCAATTAAAATCACAAATAAGTATGGTTCCAACAGCGGGATGCTCTTTTATCGTCATTCAGGATAACTTAATAAAAATATGAGTGCAGCTTACACCAAATAAAATTTATAGGAAGGCAGAATAAGCCAAGCTGTCGATCGCCTGATAATCCACAAATAAGCCGGCCATTGCAGATTCTTGCGCCCGCGCCCGCGCGAAAGGCGGATTGTGCTGCAATTACAGCATCAGGCCCACGCCGCGCACAATATAGATGACACTGATGGCGCGGATCAGCCATTGGCTCCATGTGCGAAAACTATGATTTGAAATGCGCTTCAGGGCCTGCGCACCGAGGGTCGTGCCGATGATCGCCAGCCCCATGCAGGCGGCGATCTGCCAGACCTTGAGACCGGCTGGGGTAAAGCCGACCAGCGAGCCGAAATAAATCACCCGCAGGGCATGGTTTAGCATCTGCATCACCGCCTTGGTAGCGACAATCTCGCGGCGGTCGAGCGTGCTAGCCTGGAAAAACACCGCCAGCACATTGCCGGCCGCCCCGCCGATGATTTGCAGTACCGTCATCAGGAACCCGCAGAACACCGCCATGAAGGGCTTGGAAATATCGGGCGCAAGGTCTTTGGGCAGCAATTCCGTGGCGAAGGGCAGCAGGCCAATGAACAGGTAGATAAAGCCCTTGGGCGGAATCAGCACCAGCGCCCGCATCACGCCAAAGGCGACCAGCGCGCCGATGGCAAAGCCGCCGAACAACTGCCAGCGCACGTGACGGCGCCACAGCAGCGTGCGCCAGCCGTTTGAGGCAAATTGCGTGAAGCCGAGCAGGATCATCGCCGGCCCGACATCCAGCACCACCAGCAGGATACCGAGCAGGATCAGGCCGCCGGCCATGCCGAAGACCCCGGAAATCATCGCCGTCAGCAGAACGACGATGCCGATCAGCAGTGCCGTGAGCGTGCTCATGATGTGCTGGCCGCCGTCATGCCGGTGTGCCGCGCGTCGCCAAAAACGCCTGGTGCCCGGCCATGAGCTGGCCGTCCAGCGCCTGCTCGATCAGCGCAATGGTGGGCTTGATGCCATAAAGCGCGATAAACGAGCCAAAGCGCGGGCCCTTGGTCTCGCCGAGCAAAATCTCGTATAGCATCGAGAAAAACGCGGTCTTGACGCCAGGTCGCTCCGGCGTCGCGCCCTTGGCTGCAAAATCCTGATAGCGAGGCACGCCGCGTCCAAGATCATAAAGCGCGCTCTGCAGCGCCTCCGGGCTGGCATCGGCCGGCTGCGCCTTGAGCAGCGCGATCAATTGGCCCAAAACCTCGGTCTCGACCTCATCCGGCGCCCGGTAGCTTTTGGCCGGGCGCACGAAATCGCGGAAATAGCGTGCCGCATAGCGGATCAAACTGTCGAGCCGCGGGTGGCTCTGCGGCGTCACGGCGCTGGCATGGCGCTGCACGAAACCCCAGATGACGGCCGGATCCTCGCTGTTGGCGACAGCGGCAAGATTGAGCAGCATGGCAAAGGACAGGCTGGTGCGATGCGCGCCCTCGCCGATATATTCAGGCAGCGGTGGCGCGCCGCCATGGATATGGAACACCGGATTGCCAAGCTGCTCGCGCGGCTCCTGGCGCTGATAGGCCTCGATGAACGTCAGATAATCATCGACCGCGCGCGGGATCACGTCAAAATGCAGACGCTTGGCCGCCGTCGGCTTCTGGAACATGAACTGGCTGAGCGAGGTCGGCCCGGCATAGGTCAGCCATTCATCGATGGTCAGGCCATTGCCCTTTGACTTTGAGATTTTCTGCCCCTCGGCATCGAGGAACAATTCATAATTGAAGCCCTCGGGCGGCGTGCCATCCAGCGCCCGGCAAATCGTCCCCGACAGTTTGACGCTGTCGATCAGGTCCTTGCCGGCCATTTCATAATCGACCCCGAGCGCGCACCAGCGCATCGCCCAGTCCGGCTTCCATTGCAGCTTGCAATGCCCGCCGGTCACCGGGGTGGTGAAGCTCTGGCCCGTGGCCGGATCAGCCCAGGTGATGGTGCCGGCCGCAGCATCGTGCCCGGTCAGCGGCACCTGCATGACCACGCCGGTTTCAGGATGGATCGGCAGGAACGGTGAATAGCTCGCCGCCCGCTCCTGCCGCAAGGAAGGCAGCATGATCGCCATGATCTTTTCATAGCGCGCCAGCATGCGCAGCAGGGTCGCATCGAAACGCCCGGCCTGGTAATAGGCCGTGGCCGAGGCAAATTCGTAATCAAAGCCGAAGCCGTCGAGAAAGCCGCGCAGCATCGCATTATTATGTGCCGCGAAGCTGTCATGCGTGCCGAACGGGTCGGGTATACGCGACAGGGGCTGGCCGAGGTGACGGGTCAGCATTTCCTTGTTGGGGACATTGTCCGGCACCTTGCGCAGGCCGTCCATATCATCGGAAAAGGCGAGAAGTCTCGTCTCGACCGCGCCGCGCGTCAAAATCTCGAAGGCGCGCCTGACCATGCTGGTGCGCGCCACTTCCCCGAACGTGCCGATATGCGGAAGCCCCGACGGGCCATAGCCGGTCTCGAACAGCACCGAGGTCTGGCCGCTTCGCTTGATGCGCTCGATCAGCTTGCGGGCTTCTTCAAATGGCCAGGCCGGCGCCACAAGCGCGGCATCAAGCAGGGCGGCAGGCAGGTCGGGCAATTTTACCGGCATGGGGGCAGGGGCTCGTCAAAGGCAAAGAGGGGCTGGGAAAGCCGCGCCTGATGCGCGGCGAAATCCGGTTGATCCCTGCATCTACCAGCAAAATTCGCGATGCACCACTGCCAGAGAGCCCTCGCTACAGCGGCGCGGTTCGTGGCTGCCGCGTCAGGCCATGCGCGGTCTTGCGCCAATGATGCGGTGCGGTGACAAGGTCATAGAGCGCCAGCCAGGCTGCCAGCGTAATCAGGCAAAGATACAGCGGCAACAGCGGCAAGGCCACCGCACAGGCCCACAGCCTGCGGTGCCACAGCGCCAGCAGCATGGGAATGGTCATGGCCAGCGATCCCGTCAGCGCAATGAACAGGATCCAAGAATTCAGCGCGGCGGTCATGAGGCTGCCGGGCGAGAAGAACCCGCTGCTCGCCACATGCGCCAGACCGGCTATGGCCAGAAACGGGCCAAACAACGGCCCCAGCACCATGGTGCCAAGCCAGGTGGCGGCGATCATCGCCTGCCCGGGGCCAAGATCGCGCATGAGCGCCTGCGGGTGGCGCAAATGCACCAGCGCTGTCTGCAGCCAGCCCTTTTGCCAGCGCCGCCGCTGGTGCAGCCAGGCGCGCCAGTTCAGCGGTGCTTCCTCATGGGTATCGCTGCGCAGCGTCGCCACACCATAGCCCAGCCGCGCCAGCCTGAAGCCCAGATCGGCATCCTCGGTGACATTCCACGCATCCCAGCCATGGCAGGCCTTGAGCGCGGCGACGCGAAAATGGTTCGAGGTGCCGCCCAAAGGCATCACCAGACCCGAAGCCGCCAGCAACGGGTTGATGATATCGAACAGCACCGCATATTCGAGCGCGAAAAGCCGGGTCAGCCAGGTCTCGCCGGCATTGTCGATCACCAGCGCCGCCTGCAGGCAGGCAATTTTGGGAGCCGATGCCGCAAATTGTGCCGCTGCGGCCCGCAATTGCCGGGGCGAGGGCCGGTCTTCGGCATCATAAATCGTCAGAAAGTCGCTGCGCACCTGTCGCAGAGCGACATTGAGCGCTCGCGGCTTGGTGCGCGGCATCCCGGCGGGCGCGGTCACAATGGCGAAGCGCTGTGGCAGGCTGAGGCGCTCCAGCGCCTGCCGCGTCGCCGCATCGTCCTGTTCGACGACAAAAATCACGCTCAGCCGGCTTTTCGGATAAGAAATATCCTGCAGGGCGGCGGCGAGATCAGCGACGACGTGCTCCTCATGGTAAAGCGCGACAATGATCGTATAAGTCGGCAGCGCCTTGTCGGCCATGCCGGCATCGGGCGGCTCCGCGCCGCCCGGCAGCAGGCATGCGGCGAGTTTCAGCCAGTTGCCGACGAGGAAGGTGATGCTGAGCACGGCCGACAGCGCCAGGCTGAGCAAGGCCAGCGGCAAACTGTAAAGCCGCGGCCGCTCCGGCATGGCGCCCCGCAACGGTGCCGGCGCATTGCACATCGCGGGCAGGCTTTGCGCCAGTTGCTGGCAGGCATCCTCGCTTATTTCATCGGCGAAACGGGCCATGAGCAGGGCCCTGAACCGCGTT
The DNA here is from genome assembly GCA_019075905.1 of Hyphomicrobiales bacterium. Taxonomy (GTDB): domain Bacteria; phylum Pseudomonadota; class Alphaproteobacteria; order Rhizobiales; family Beijerinckiaceae; genus REEB77. The sequence continues at coordinate 30,908 of JAGXAM010000001.1, read as the reverse complement.
GGTGTCATCAGCGCAAACGCCGCCCCCGCTGCCCGCAAAGCCTCGCGTGATGCCAGCGCCACGGCAATGTCGCGCCCCTGCGGCGCCAGCAGCCAGCGCAGCGGCCCGCCTTGTTCGAGCTCAAGAAATCCGTCGTCCCAGGCCTGGTCGAATTTTGTCTGCGCTGAGGGTTGCACCGGCCCTTCGACGAGTTGCAACCCGAGGTGGCGCGCCAGCAATGTATAGAATGTGGTCTCGTCGATGAGATCATGGGCGATCAGGCAGGAACTGGCCGGGCAGCCCTCCGCACGGCCCAGCGCCTCGGCCTGCAGCAGCACCCCCGGGGCAATGCCATGCGCGGCAAGAAAGGCAATATCCGAGGCCGGTTCGCGCGCCAGACCAAGCCGCCCGGCCGCCGCGTTCGCCCCGCGCCGCCTTGTCCCGTCCGCAATATTACCTTGCATCCCGTCACCTGCTCGGGCAGGCTCGGGATCACGCTCCAACCCCCCACGCATCACATGCACCACCACAAATTTACGCAACGGCAATCAAGCAGCATAATTCATCAGGTCTGGTTCATTTGCAACCTGATTGTCGTGCTGAGTTGCATAGGCTGCCGCGCTTTGGCGCAAGACCAGACGCCGCCGCTGGGCGTCGTCGTGCCACAATATTTTGATCCCGGACGCCACCGCACCAAGCCCGACATTTACACCCTGCGGCATTTGCGTTTCATCACCAGCGCCGATGACCCGCCGTTTCATTTTGCCCTTCCCGATGGCACCCTGACTGGTTTTGATGTTGATCTGGCACGCCATATCTGCACGGTCTTGCGGGTCACATGCACCATCCAGATGCGCCGCCCCGATACGGCCGGCGCCGTCCTGGCCAAGGGCGAGGCCGATGCGTTTCTCACCTCCCGGCCGGTCAATCTGCTGGACCGGCACCTGTTTGACGCCAGTGCGCCCTATTACCGGCAGCCGGCGCGCTTTGCGGCGCGGCGCGGCACCACGCCGCCATCGACCCTGCCGGCGGCACTCGCAGGCAAGGTCATCGGCGTCATGGCCAATAGTCCCTACAGTGCCTTTCTTGCCCGCTATTATCCCAAATCCCGGCAGCGGCTGTTTCACACCCCCGCCGCCATGTTCGCGGCGCTGCGCGGCGGCGATATCGACCTCGTCTTTGACGATGCCATTGCCCTGAGCTTCTGGCTGAATGGCGATCTCGCCCATCAATGCTGCCGCTTTGCCGGCGGGCCCTATCTCGCCCCCGCCTATTTCGGTGATGGTGTCGGCATTGCCATTGCAAAGGGAAATCTGCCCTTGCGGCGCGCGCTGGATTACGCGCTGGAGCGCATCGCCCAGGATGGCACCTATACCGACCTTTACCTGAAATATTTTCCGGTCGGCTATTTTTGAGTTCAAACTTTATTGATCACATGGAAAATGCCACCATTTCGATTATATCTGAGCTTATAAAAAGTATGAGGCGGGTATGGTCACCGCATCGCGCCGGCCTGCCGGATGTTCGGTCTGCCGGGCCCTAACATGGAGTCCATCATGTCGATTCGAGCTTTGAACCCCCTCGTCGCCGGGCTTGCCATAGCCGCCCTTGGCGTGGCTTTGCCGCTGGCACAGGCTGAGGCGCATGACGCCTATTATTACCATCATCATGTCAGGCATCACCGCCCGGTGCGTCATGTCTATCGCGCACCGCCGCAGGTCTATCATCGCGTCTGCGTGCCCTTGTGCCCGCAAGACACCTTGCCTTGCGACCCGATCAATTTCAAAATTGCTGATGGCCGCTGCGACCCCTGGTACTGACACCCGGGACGGGCGGGCAGGGACAAGGTGACAGCGCCCGCAGCTGATCTTGCCCCGCCCTTGCTGCCGCCGCGCTTTTCGGCCTGGTTTGCGGCGCGCGGCTGGTCGCCCCGCGCCCATCAGCTGGATTTGCTGCGGGCCGTGCTGGCCGGGCAAAGCGCTCTGCTGATAGCCCCGACCGGTGCCGGCAAGACCCTTGCCGGATTTCTGCCGAGTCTGGTGGAATTGACCGCCACCAACCCGCAGGACGGGTTGCACACCCTCTATATTTCACCGCTGAAGGCTCTGGCGGTCGATGTCGCCCGCAATCTCGAAATGCCGGTCAGCGAGATGGCGCTGGGCCTGCGCATCGAGACGCGCAGCGGCGATACCTCCGCCGCCAAAAAAGCCCGTCAGCGCCATCAGCCGCCGCAAATGCTGCTGACCACGCCCGAGCAACTGGCACTGCTGCTGGCGAGCGCCGACGCCGCCTTGTTGTTTGCCCCGCTGAAAACCGTCATTCTCGATGAATTGCACGCCCTGACCGGCTCCAAGCGCGGGGATTTGCTCAGTCTCGGCCTCGCGCGCCTGCGCAAGCTTGCGCCCGGAGTGCGGATGCTCGGGCTCTCGGCCACGGTGCGTGACCCGCAGGAACTGGCGCGCTATCTGGAGTCGCCGCCGGCCATGCTCATCAAGGCCGCGCCCGGCGCGCCGCCCGTCCTCGACATTCTCGCCACTAGGGAGCGTCTGCCCTGGGCCGGCCATGGCGCGCAACACGCGCTCGCCGAAGTCTATGAGCGCATCCAGAACGCCCGCCTGACGCTGGTTTTCGTCAATACCCGCGCCCAGGCCGAGGCAACCTTTCAGGCCCTGTGGCGCATCAACGATGCCAATCTGCCGATTGCCCTTCATCACGGCTCGCTGGATGCAAGCCAGCGCCGCAAGGTTGAGGCCGCCATGGCTGAAGGCCGCCTCAAGGCCGTGGTGTGCACCTCGACCCTCGATCTTGGCATTGACTGGGGCGATGTCGATCTCGTCATCAACATCGGTGCCCCCAAGGGCGCGAGCCGGCTGTTGCAGCGCACCGGCCGCGCCAACCATCGTCTCAATGAAGCCTCGCAGGCACTGCTCGTGCCCTCCAACCGCTTTGAGATGCTGGAATGTCTGGCAGCGGTCGCCGCCGCCAGCGCGGGCGAGCATGATACCGCGCCGGAGCGACGCGGCGCGCTCGATGTTCTGGCACAGCATATTGTCGGCACTGCCTGCGCCGGCCCGTTCGACGCCGCTGCGCTTTACGCCGAAGTGCGCCAGGCCGCGCCCTACCGAGAGCTTGCACGCAGCGACTTTGACGATTGTCTCGGCTTTGCTGCCGATGGCGGCTATGCCCTCAGGGCCTATGAGCGCTTTGCCCGGATCAGGCAGCGCCCCGATGGCCTCTGGCGGCTGACACATCCGCGCTTTGCCCGCAGCCATCGCATGAACAGTGGCACCATTGTTGAGGCCGACATGCTGAAAGTGCGGCTGGCGCGCGGCGGCGTCACGACAAGCGGTTCCTATACCGGCCGCATCGCCCGCACGGGGCGGGTTCTTGGCGAGATCGAGGAATATTTTCTCGAAACCTTGCTGCCCGGCGACACATTCCTGTTCGGCGGCGAGGTGCTGGCGCTGGTCGGCATTGTCGAAAACGAGGCGCTGGTGCGCCGTGCCGCAGGGCGCGATCCCAAAGTGCCGTCCTATAATGGCGGCAAATTCCCGCTCTCAACGCATCTGGCGGCACGCGTCCGGCGGCTGCTGGCCCATGACGAAGACTGGGGCCATCTGCCGCCCCAGGTCGGCGCGTGGCTGGCCCTGCAGCGCCAGGCATCAGCCCTGCCGCAGGCCGATGACCTGCTGATCGAGACCTTTCCGCGCGGCGGCAAACATTATCTCGTGTGCTACCCTTTCGAGGGGCGGCTCGCGCACCAGACCCTCGGCATGTTGCTGACGCGGCGCATGGAGCGCGCCAATGTGCAGCCGCTGGGTTTTGTCGCCAATGATTATGCCCTGGCCATCTGGTCGCTCGAAGATGCCGGCGCCGGGGTCGACCTCGCCGCCCTTTTCGCGCCCGACATGCTGGGCGACGATCTCGATGCCTGGCTCGATGAATCGGCGCTGATGAAGCGCAGCTTCCGCAATTGCGCGATCATTGCCGGCATGATCGAGCGCCGCTTTCCCGGCAAGACCAGGAATGGCCGTCAGGTGACGGTCTCGACCGATCTTGTCTATGACGTGCTGCATCGCCACCAGCCCAGCCATGTGCTGCTGCGGGCCGCCCGCGCCGATGCCGCCACCGGCCTGCTCGATATTGCCCGGCTTGGCGACATGCTGAAGCGTGTCGAGGGCGCGATCCACCATAAGGCACTGGCGCAGGTATCGCCGCTGGCGGTGCCGATCATGCTCGAAATCGGCCGCGAGCCGGTTTATGGTGCCGCCCGGGACATGATTCTTGCCGAGGCGACAGCGACCTTGCTGGCCGAAGCCAAGGTTGCAAATTAGGGGCCGCAGCGATGCGTGAGCGACACCTTGGCTTTGACAGCCCGGCTGGCCCCGCCTTGCCGCTGGATTTTGCCGGGCGGCGCTGGCTGCTTGATCATTCCGGCGCGCTCTATCTGCCCGAACAGTCCGCGCTGGTCGTGGCTGACCTGCACCTCGAAAAGGCCTCGCGCTTTGCCATGGGCGGGCAGTTTCTGCCGCCCTATGACAGCGAGGCGACGCTGCAGCGCCTCGTCGCGGTCATCGCCCGCTACCAGCCGGCAAGGGTCATCACGCTCGGCGACAGCTTTCATGATTCTGCAGGTGCGCAACGCCTTTCGGCGCCGGCCCTCGCCTTGCTGGAAACCATGGCAGAGGGGCGCGACTGGCTCTGGATCAGCGGCAATCACGATCCTGTGGCGCCCTCGGGCCTGCCGGGCGCGGCGGCCAACGCCTTCAGGCTCGGCCCGGTCTGGCTGCGCCATGAACCGCGAGCCGGCGGCGATGCCCCGCAAGTCTGCGGGCACTTTCATCCGGTGGCGCGGCTCGCGGCCCGCGGTGTGCAGTTGCGCCGCCGCTGCTTTGCTGTCCATGATTCCATGATGATCCTGCCGGCCTTTGGCGCCCTGACCGGCGGCCTCAATGTGCGCGACCCCGCCCTGCAACCCTGGCTCGGGCGAGATTTTTCAGTCTTTGTGGCTGGCGCGGGCCAGCTTTATCCGGCCCGGGCCAGCGCCTGCCTTGCTGGCTCCTGACGCGGCCGCACAAGCCGCGCCCTGGCGATGATCATGTGCCCGTGGTGGTTTTGGTGGGATTGGCCACGACATTGATCTTCGGGAACGAAGGCTTCAGCCTGAAGGCGGCAACCTGCGCCTTCGCCTTGGCAAGATCGGCCGAACTCATATGGCGCGCCAGATCATCGCGATTTCTCGCGGCGCCCTGATCGCCGGTATTGGCGGCTATATCGAACCAGGCCCAGGCCTTCGCCATGTCGCGGGGCACACCAAGACCGCGCGCGTAGAGAATGGCAAGGTTGAACTGGCTGTCATGGATACCGCGCTCGGCGGCGCGCCGGAACCACACCGCCGCCGTGCCATAATCGGGCTTGCCGTGCGCGCCTGCGGCCAGCATCACACCAAGATTATACATGGCGCGAATGTTGCCGGCATCCGCCGCCTGCTGGTAAAGGTGCTGGGCCCTCGCCGGATTCTTGGCGACGCCTATGCCCTTTTCATAGAGCGCCGCAAGCTGGAATTGCGCCGGCACCAGGCCCTTGTCGGCAGCCTTCTGGATGAAGCCAGCCGCATCCGACAATTTATACTTGGCGTCCTTGCCACCCATAATATGCATGCCAAGCGTATATTCGGCGGCGGCATTGCCGGAATTTGCCAGCCGCACCAGTGCCGCATCGCTGACCTGGCTGGGGAAATGCTGCGGCATCACCATGGCCGGCAGGGCGGCGCTGGAAGCAATGCTGCCCGTCGGCATCGTATCAATCCCGAGGCTGGCGGATTTGCGCGGCTTGCCCGGATCGGCAGGCGTCACCGCCGCTGCCGGCGGGCGCGCATCGCTGGAGCCGAGCGGGGCGGCGGCCCCGGGTGCGGGCCTCACCGGGGCGGTGGTAATGGGTGCGGTAATGGCCGCTGGTGCTGCCACGCCATGATTGCCAAGATGCGGCAGAATGCGCATCGCACCAAACAGGATGAGGAGCGCCGATGCCGCCAGCAACAAGGGCTTGCGCCGGCTTTGCATGAAGCTCATGACCCGGCTGTTGCCGTTCTGCCCCCGGGCAGCCGGGCCGCGACTGGCCGAGCGGGAGGGGCGGCCCGCCTCATTGACCGAATCGAGCGCTGCCGCCATGGCCGAACGGCGTGCCGCCGCGATGAAATCCTGCTTGGTGCTGGTCGCAGGTTTCGGCTCATGGGCCTTGGCCCCCTCGAGGCCGGCAATATCGGCACCCCTGGTATCAGCACCGTCGAGCCCGGAGCGCCGGGCCGAACCCGATGTTCCTGGTTCGATCAGGAAATCGCCATCATCGGCAAACATGTCGCTGACGGGCGCTTGCCGCACCGGCGGCGGGCTCGCTGGCGCAACGGAAATTGATGGCGCCGCTGTGGCTGCGGCCAATTCAAAGGGCTCGGCCGGCATGGCCGGCACCGATGCGGCGGCCGCGGCCTCCGGCGTCCTTGTCTCCAGACTGGTCAGCCGGTCGACGATTTTTTCCAGCGTGTCATGCAGCACATGCAGCGTCGAGGCGGTACGCTGGTCAGCCGTCTGCTGCAGCATCCGCAATTCGGCAATTTCATGCACCGATTCCGGATCGCCGGCCTGCGAGCGGTTGATCAGCGTCTGGCGCAGCGCCTCTTGCGCTGCCGCCTTGGCCGTGGCTTCGGCCTCGGCATGCGAGGCGAAATGCCCGGCTTCGATCTGCGCCAGCAGGTCGCTGACAGTCTGTTCCAGATGCGCAAGCGTCGCGCCGGTCGCGGTGGATTTCTGCACCTCGACGGCAATCTTGTCGATCTGCTGTTCGAGCGCCTGCAATTCCGGGGCGCTGGCCGCCGGGCCACGGGCGGCATCCATGCGCGCCACCAGGCTCTCCAGCATGGTCTCAAAGGTTTGCGGCGTCAGGCTTGCGGCACGCACCGCATCGATGCGCTGGCTTAGCGTCTCCATCGTGGCGATGATGCTGCCCAGCGCTGCGTCGGAACCCGCTTGGGCAGAAGCGCCCTCGCCCTGCATTTGCCGCGACACGGCGCTCTGCACCTGGTCGATGCGGTCTGACAGCCGCGCGAATTGCGCCTGCGTGACTTCGCCGAGCTGGTGCATGCCCTGGTCGGAACGGGCGAGATGGTCGGCGATTTCCGCCAGATGCGGCGCGAGATCGACCGGGGCCGCCGTATCCGGCGCCGGGGTGCCGACCCGCTGCGAGAGATCGCGCAGCAGACCCTCGATGGTGCCAAGATCCTGGCCCTGCATCTGGGCATCGCGCGGATTGTCGATCTTTTGCGAGATCTCGCGCAGCAGGCCCTCGAAGGGCGCAAGATCGAAAGTCGCTTCGCGCGGACCTTCCAGCGCCGCCTGCATCCGATCGATACGGTCGGCGAGGGCATTGAACGGGGTCGTGTCGAATTGCGCAGCCGGCTTTTCGGCAATGCGCCGTTCGAGCGAGGCCTGCATCTCGTTCATGCGCGCGGCCAAAGCCGCGCCCGGCATGTCTTGCGGCGCCTGGGCAGCATTTTGGGCAATGCGCGCGTCGAGCTCTTTGAGCCGCTGGTCGAGCGAGCCCAGCAGCTGCGTCGGCATGGCCCGGTCAACCATGCCGCGAATATCGGCGGCTAGGCCGGAAATATCGGGCTTGGGCGCGCGGCCGAAGGCGGGGGCCGCCGTCTGCGCCGCAATCTTGTCGAGCCGCTCGCCCAGCGCCGCAATCTGCTGTTCGAGGCGTTCTGCCGGAAAGCTGGTCGCCGCAGCACCGCTGACAGCGCTGCGCAGATCAGCGACCTGGGCGGAAATGACCGACAGGCTTTGCGGGTCGGCCTTCTGGGTGCTGATCTCCAGCAGCTTCGTGCTCAGCGCCCGGATTTCGACGCGCAGCCCTTCCAGCGCCCCGCGCGGGTCCATGTCGCGCACGGCACCCTGCAAATCGCGCGTCATCTGCTCCATCGGCCGCAGCAATTCATCTGTGGCACCCGCGCCACGGGTCGTGGCAATGCGCTCGGCAATATTGTGCAGCGCTTCTTCCAGCCCTGCAATGGTGGCACGGTCGGGCAGGGCATCGAGCGCGCGGCTTAGATCCTTGATGTCACCGCGCAATTGCGAGGCGATCTGCGCCTGCTGCTCGGGTATGGCCCGCAACGAGGCGCCAAACTCCGCCTCGCGGCCATCACGCCGGGCATTGCCCGCCGCCAGGGCATCTATATTTGCCGCCATTCTGGCAAGGTCGCTGCCCTGCCTGCCGGCATCAGCTACAGGAGTTGCGGTCAGCCGGTCGAGGCGCTTGGACAATTGTGCCAGCTCCGCCGCGACAGCCGCCGTCGCCGGGTCGGTGCGCGGTTGGCCGGCAAGGTCATCGATGCGCGCAGCGAGCCGCTGCATCTCGCTGGCGAGCGGGGTGGTGTCGAGCACCGGCGGCTTGGCCGTGGTGATGGCATCAAGGCGCGCGCTAATGGCTTCGAGGCGGCGATCAAGGCTTGAGGTTTCGGGGCTTTGCGCAGGGGCGGCAGGTTTGCCGAGATCAAGCTCGCGCTGGCGGCGCGCCAGTTCGATCATCGCCGCGCGACCGGTAGCGCGCCCTGCGGCGACGGGCCGTGCCGCGCCATGGCCACCAGCAGCCTGCGGCACCTGGTCGATTTTCTGGTTGAGCGCCTCGATCTTGCGATCAAAGGCGTTAAGGGCTTGCAACAGGTCGGGCTGCTGCGGCGCCATCATCGCATCCATGCGGTTTTCCAGCCGGGCGAGGGCCGCCCGCAGGCCGGCATCGACAGATGCAGCATCGGTCGGGGCGTTGACGCGATCTTCCATGGATTCAAGACGCCGTGCGAGCGCGGCGACGGCAGCGCGGGTTTCAGGGGCGCCCTCACCATGGCCGCCCGCCACCGCCGCCCGCACGCCATCGAGCTTGCGCGCTACCGCGTCCAGTGCCTTGCGGTCGAGATCACGGCGCTCTTCATTGACGTCGATCCACTGGCTGATATTGGCGAGCGCCGTCTCGGTGCGGATCTGGCTGGCACGGTGGCGGCGATCCATCGCATCGATCGCCAGGCTGAGCGATCCGAGATCGCCTTCTGTCGTCGGCGGACTCCGGCGCATCCCGAGGTGTCTTTCGTGATGGCTCGCGTTCGAAATTGGAAATCCGGAATATCCGTCGGGATCAAAATCGGCACCGGGGTTCCCGTTGCGGGTCAGGCGGGCCGGTCCGCTCCGTGTCAGTTCATCCTGATAACCGGAACCCGTGGCGGCGCGGCCAGCACCATGACGGGAGAATCGGGCGGCAGCGGCTTCAAGATCGTCGGAGGGCGGCGCGGCGCGGCGGGCATCGCCGCGCTGGCGCGAAGGCCTGGAGGCCGGCGCACGCTCGGGCTCCCAATTGCCGCTGTCGAAATCCACCGCATCATCGTCGAAGGCCGGATATCCGCTCATTGCCTTGCCACCCTCTGCCCTCAGCCAATTTGCTCAAAACCGTCATGTGGTCATGCGCACCGATTCGGCGCCTTCTCTGGAGCATGACTGCACGCCAACATTCTTCACGGTTTATGGTAAACAACCGGTTAAGTTCCGGGTGTCGCAGATGTCAGAAAAGCCTCATAAAATTGCCGATGTGCGGCTTTGCCGGGCGCCATCGTGCCTTTGTCCCGGTCTGGCACATCCGCCCTGGCCCAACAGCTGCCAAATTCACACAGCGCACCTTTAAGTTGTATTTTGTCTTGAATTGTGCCAATCATTGGATATTATATTCGCGTTAAAGGTGTTTTTGTTGTGATTTGTCCCCATATAGGATTCAAGGTGTCATCATGACCACTCAAACCCCCGGCAAATTGCGTGACCACAACGGCACATGCGAGGCGGCCCCTTCGTCAGCGCCATGCACGATATCTGAAATGGCCGTCGAATTCGGTGTCTCTCTGCGCACGTTGCGCTTTTATGAGGACCGGCATTTGTTGCGGCCTCTTCGTCGTGGCACTGCGAGGTTGTATTCTGCAACTGACCGGGCGCGGCTGCGCATGATCCTGAAAGCCAAGGAACTCGGCTTCACCCTGAGCGAAATCAGCGACCTGATGGCTGACACGCCCGAGGGTGCCACATCGCTCGACCTGAACCTGCGGCCCGAGCAAATCCTGGTCCAGATCAGCCTGCTGGAGCGTCAGCGTCGAGGTCTCGAACATGCGATTGGCGAATTGCGTGCAACCCATGCAAGGTTGGCAGAGGTCGGCGCGGGCGTCCAGGTCGCCTGAATGTGAACAGAGGGCGGGCCCTAGTCCCGGCACAATCCTCTTGCTTCGCGCGGCAAGGTCATATATTGTTTACATATGAACCATTGACGCGACGGGTAGGGCAGGCAATGCTTGCCCCTGACCCCTCAGACAGCAGGATCGAAAAATGCCGACATTTCAAGCCCCCGTTGATCATGTGCGTTTCTTGCTGCGCGATGTGTTGCATATCGAGCGCTATTCCAATCTCGCAGGCTTTGCCGATGCCACGCCCGATCTCATCGACGCGGTTCTGAGTGAGGCCGGCAAGCTCTGCGAGGAAGTGCTGCAGCCGCTCAACCAGGTCGGCGACCGCGAGGGCTGCGTGCGCCATGCCGATGGCAGCGTGACGACACCGACCGGCTTCAAGGGCGCGATGAAAGCCTATGCCGAGGGCGGCTGGCTCGGCGTTTCGGTCGATCCGGCCTATGGCGGGCAGGGGCTACCCTATGTGCTGAACACGGCGGTGGGCGAATTTGCCAGCGCCGCCAATCTTGCCTTTGCCATGTATCCGGGCCTGACACAGGGCGCGCTGGCGGCCCTGCTCACCCATGGGTCCGAGCAACAGAAGGCGACCTATGCGCCCAAAATGGCGGCTGGTGAATGGCTCGGCACCATGAACCTGACCGAGCCGCATTGTGGCACCGATCTCGGCCTGCTGAAAACCAGGGCCGTGCCGCAGGCAGATGGCAGCTATGCCATTACCGGGCAGAAGATTTTCATTTCGGCAGGCGAGCATGACCTTGGCGACAACATCATACATCTGGTGCTGGCCCGCATTGACGGCGCACCGGCCGGGGTCAAGGGCATCAGCCTGTTCATCGTCCCCAAATTCCTTGTGAAGGAGGACGGATCGCCCGGCGCCCGCAACAATCTCTCCTGCGGCTCGCTCGAACACAAGATGGGCATTCACGGCAATGCCACCTGCGTGATGAATTATGATGGCGCCACCGGCTTCCTGCTCGGCGAGGCCAATCGCGGCCTCAATGCCATGTTCGTCATGATGAACGAGGCGCGCCTCGGGGTCGCGGCGCAGGGCCTCGCCGTGTCCGAGGTCGCCTATCAGAATGCCGCCAATTATGCCCGCGACCGGCTGCAGGGCCGCGCCCTGACTGGGGCGAAGCAGCCGGAAAAGCCCGCCGATCCGCTCATCGTCCACCCGGATGTGCGCCGCAACCTGCTCACTATCCGCGCCTTCAATGAAGCGGCGCGGGCCTTCATGCTCTGGTCGGCCCTCAACAGCGACATTGCCCATCGCTCGGAAGACGCGGCGGCACGGCGCAATGCCGATGATCTTCTCGGCCTGATGACGCCGATCCTCAAGGGTGTCCTGACTGACATCGGCTTTGAAAATGCGGTGCGCGCCCAGCAGATGCTCGGCGGCCATGGCTACATCGAGGAATGGGGCATGGAGCAATTCGTCCGCGATGCCCGCATTGCCATGATCTATGAAGGCGCCAACGGCATTCAGGCGCTCGATCTCGTTGGGCGCAAATTGCCGCGCGACGGCGGGCGTGCCGTGCAGGTATTCTTTGGCGAGGTCAGCGGCTTCCTCAAGGCCGCCGAGGCCGAAGCGGGCATGGCACCCTTCACCGGCCCGCTGCGGGTCGCGCTGGGCGATTTGCAGAAGGCGACCATGTGGCTGATGCAGAACGGCCTTGCCAATCCTGACAATGCCGGTGCCGGCTCCTATGACTATATGCACCTATTCGGGCTGGTCGCTTTGGGCTATATGTGGAACCTGATGGCGCAGGCGACACTCAGACTGCAGGCAGCAGGCGCGGCAGATGCCGCCCTCGCAACGCGGCTCGTTGTCGGGCAGTTCTTCATGGAGCGGATCTTGCCAGAAACCGCCCTGCGCCTCGCGCGCCTCTCGACAGGTGCATCGACCGTGATGGCATTGCCCGCTCAGGCATTTTGAAAAAACCAGGAGGCGCAACCGACATGACGACCGCATATATCTACGATCATGTGCGCACCCCGCGCGGCCGTGGCAAGCCGGATGGATCGCTCCATGAAGTCAGCACGCTCAAGCTGGCAGCCGGCGTTCTTGAATCTTTACGTGAACGCAGCCAGCTCGACACCAGGCTGGTCGATGACATTGTCATGGGCTGCGTTGATCCAATAGGTGAGGCAGGCGGCGATATCGCCCGCGCTGCCGCGCTTGCCGCCGATTACGGCGACCATGTGCCGGGGGTGCAGATCAACCGCTTTTGCGCTTCCGGGCTCGATGCCGTGAATTTCGCTGCCGCCCAGGTGATGGCCGGCCAGCATGACCTGACCATTGCCGGCGGCGTTGAATCGATGAGCCGGGTCGGCATCGGCAGTTCTGGCGGTGCCTGGCCGGCGGACCCGGCGCTGGCGATCAAGGCCTATTTCATGCCGCAGGGCGTTTCTGCCGATCTGATGGCCACCAAATACGGCTTTTCGCGCGATGATGTCGATGCCTATGCCATCAAATCACAGCAGCGCGCCGCTGAAAGCTGGAAGGACGGTCGCTTCGCCAAATCCGTGGTGCCGGTGCGCGATATCAACGGCCTCACCATTCTCGATCATGACGAGCATATGCGCCCGCAGACTGACATGCAGTCGCTGGCATCCCTGAAACCTGCCTTCGTGGTACCCGGCGAGCAGGGCGGCTTTGATGCCGTGGCGATCCAGGCCCATCCCGACGTCGAGATGATCAATCACGTGCATCATGCCGGCAATTCTTCGGGCATTGTCGATGGTGCCGCCGCGGTGCTGATCGGCTCGGCCAAGGCCGGCACGGCGGCAGCCTTGAAACCGCGCGCCAAAATCCGCGCCTTTGCCAATATCGGTTCGGAACCGGCCATCATGCTGACCGGCCCGGTCGATGTCACCAAAAAGCTACTCGCCAGAGCCGGCATGGAACTGCGTGACATTGATCTCTTCGAGGTCAACGAGGCCTTCGCCGCCGTGGTGCTGCGCTATATGCAGGCCTTCAACCTTCCCGCCGACAAGGTCAATGTCAATGGCGGGGCCATCGCCATGGGCCACCCGCTCGGCGCCACCGGCGCCATGCTGCTCGGCACCGTGCTCGACGAGCTGGAACGCACCAACAAGTCCACCGCGCTCGTCACCTTGTGCATCGGCGCAGGCATGGGCACGGCGACCATCATCGAGCGAGTCTGAGGCTGGCCGGTGACAGCTTCGCCCCCCGCGTCGTCTTGCATGTCCTTATTTTGAAATGCCTTCATATTTGAGGAGCCTCGACCCATGAAACTCACCAACTTCCGGCTTGAGACCAGCGATGACGCCATCGCGCTGCTGGTCTGGGATTGCCCGGGGCGCTCCATGAATGTGCTCAATGCCGAAGTCATCGCCGAACTGGGCAAGGCGGTCGAGGCCATCATTGCCGATGCGGCCATCAGGGGCTGCGTCGTGACATCGGGCAAGGAGAGCTTTTCGGCCGGTGCCGATCTCGCGACGCTGGAGACGCTCGGCCATCAACTCGCCGCCCAAAGCAAAAGCGAGGGGCGCGGCCCGGCCATGGCGAAGTTTTTTGAAGCCTCGCGGCAATTGTCGCTATTGTACCGGCGGATCGAGACCTGCGGCAAGCCCTTCGCCTGTGCGATCAATGGCTTGTGCCTTGGCGGCGGCTTCGAGCTGGCGCTTGCTTGCCATTACCGCGTCGTCGCCGACACTGACAAGGCAAGGGTCGGCCTGCCGGAAATCAAGGTAGGCCTGTTTCCCGGTGGCGGCGGCACGCAGCGTGTCGCCCGGCTGATGCCGACACCCGACGCCTTGCAAATGCTGTTTCGCGGCGACCAGATTCGCCCCGCCATGGCCAAGGCCATGAATCTCGTGCACGAAATCGCGCCCGTCGCCGATGTCGTCAGCCAGGCGCGGGCCTGGATCTCCGGCGGCGGCAAGCCGGTCGCGCCCTGGGACGAGAAGGGATGGCGCGCGCCGTCAGGCAAGGTTTATTCCGGCGGCGGCATGATGATCTGGCCGCCGGCCAATGCCATTTATCGGCGCGAGACCTATGATAACTACCCCGCCGCCAAAGCGGTTTTAACGTGCGTTTTCGAGGGCTTGCAGCTGCCCATGGATTCTGCACTGAAGGTTGAGAGCCGCCAGTTTGCGCATATTCTGCGCAGCCCCGAGGCGGCGGCGATGATCCGCACCCTGTTTGCCTCGATGGGCGAGATCAACAAGGGCCTGCGCCGCCCCGCCGGCCAGCCAGCCACGAACCTGCGCCGCATCGGCATCCTCGGCGCCGGCTTCATGGGCGCGGGCATTGGCCTTGCGGCGGCTCGCGCCGGGCTTGGCGTCGTGATGATCGACCGCGACCAAGCCGCTGCCGACAAGGGCAAGGGCCATGCCGACACGCTGCTGACCAAGGACGTGATGAAGGGCCGCACCACCACCGCCGAGCGCGATCGCCTGCTGGCGCTGATCGAGCCGGGCGCCGATTATGCCGCCCTCGCCACTTGCGATCTGGTGATCGAGGCGGTGTTCGAGGATCGCGCCGTCAAGGCCGATGCGATCAGGAAGGCGCAGGCCGCCATGCGTGCCGATGCTGTGCTGGCCTCCAACACTTCGACCCTGCCGATCACCTCTCTGGCCGGTAATGCGGCGAGGCCGGAGGATTTCATCGGCCTGCATTTCTTCTCGCCAGTGGAAAAAATGCCGCTGGTCGAGATCATCCTCGGCGCCAGCACCGGGCCGCGGGCGCTGGCCGTCGGGCTGGATTTCGTCAAGCTTATCAAGAAGACGCCGATTGTCGTCCATGACGCGCGCGGCTTTTTCGCCAACCGCTGTGTCGGCGCCTATATCCGCGAAGGCCATCTGATGCTGACCGAAGGCGTGCCGGCTGCCATGATCGAGAATGTCGGGCGCATGGCCGGCATGCCGGTGGGGCCGCTGGCGCTGAATGACGAGGTGGCACTTGATCTTGCCTGGAAGGTGCTGCAGGCCACCAAGGCCGATCTGGGCGCCGCCGCCATTGATCCGGCACAGGAGGCGCTGCTGGAGGCGATGGTCGTCAAGGGCGGGCGTCTCGGGCGCAAGAATGCCAAGGGCTTTTATGATTATCCCGAGCGCGGGGCCAAGCGGCTGTGGCCCGGTCTCGCCGAGATGCAAAAGCACAAGCTCGCGCCCGACAGCCTCGATGTCGGTGACTTGAAGTTGCGCCTGCTGATCGTGCAGGCGCTGGAAGCGGCCCGGGCCTTTGGCGAGGGCATTGTCACCGATCCGCGCGAGGCCGATGTCGGCTCGATCCTCGGCTTTGGTTTCGCGCCCTTCACCGGCGGCGTGCTGAGCTATATCGACGGCATGGGCCTCACAGCCTTTATCGGCCATTGTGACCGGCTGGCCCTGAAATATGGTGACCGCTTTGCCTGCCCGGAGGTGGTGCGCGATATGGCGCGCCAGGGCCGGCGCTTTTATGACGGGGTGGCGCGCGCCGCAGCATGAGACGGCGCCGCGCAAAAAGCGCGCCATCGTAACGGATTGTCAAAGCTCGTGAGGCAAAGTGAAACGGTGGGTGTCGCGAAGCTGACCCCGGTCCGGAGCCTTGACGCGCATGTATCTCGCCCTCATCAGCGTTTTTCCCCTGGCATTGGCCTTCGCCGCCCTGTCAGACATGTTCACCATGCTGATTTCCAACCGCGTGTCATGGCTGCTGATCGGCGCCTTTGTGCCGGCGGCGATCCTGTCGGGCATGGGCTGGCAATTGCTGGCCTGGCATGTTGCTTGCGGCGCCATCGTGCTGGTGGTGACCTTTGGCCTGTTCGCGCTTGGCTGGATCGGCGGCGGCGATGCCAAGCTCACCGCTGCCATCGCGCTGTGGGTGGGTTTCAGCCATATTCTTGAATATAGCCTGCTGGCCTCGTTGCTGGGCGGTATATTAACCCTGACGCTGCTCGGCCTGCGGCTCGTGCCCATGCCCTCGCCCGTGGCCAGAATCGCCTGGGCGGCGCGTCTTCATGATGCCCGCACCGGCATTCCTTATGGCATTGCCCTCGCAGCTGCCGGAATTCTCATATTCCCGCACACTATTTTCGTTCACGCACTTACCGCCTGAAGCGCGGAGCTTATTGCAAAAATTGCTGATTCGGCCGCGCGTTCAGGCCGTAACATGCTGACTCAGCGACAAATTTTATTCGAGATTTAACCGGCGGGTTAACCATAATTTGACGATTGAATGCTCCAATCAACCTGCTTCCGACTGTCTTCGGATGCGTGATCGGATGTAGGATAATGAAACTTTCCCGTATCTTAGTGCTCTGTGGTGCCGCGGTCAGCGCAGGTGTGGCCGTGATGATTCTCAATCACAAGGCGCCAACCAAAGTAAAAATCGTGAAGGTTGCCGCTTTGCCAACCACGCGGGTTCTCACGGCTGCCCGGAAAATCGACCTCGGCATGGTGCTGGCGCCGGCCGATTTGAGCTGGACCGCTTGGCCCAAGGCTTCGATTTCACCGAAAATGATCACGCAAACGCAGGACCCCCAGGCGCTGACCCAGAACGTCGGCGCCATCGTGCGCGCGCCCATCGAGCAGGGTGAGCCGATCTTCACCGACCGGCTGGTGAAAGGTTCGAACCAGGGCTTTATGTCGGCCATCCTGCCAAGCGGCATGCGCGCCCTCGCCATCAACATCGATGGCAATGGCGCGACCAGCGCTGGCGGCTTCATCCTTCCAAATGACCACGTCGACGTGCTGCACACGTTCCGCGATCCTGTCGCCACCAAGGCCAATGGCGTTGAAACCTTCCGCACCGATCCGGTCTTGCGCAATGTCCGGGTTCTGGCGATTGGTCAGAATATCAAGGAGAAAAACGGCAAGCCTGTCGTGGTCGGCAGCACTGCGACGCTGGAACTCAGTCCGCAGCAGGCCGATATCGCCATCCTTGCCCAGAAATCCGGCTCTCTCACCCTCGCTTTGCGCAGTCTGGTGGATTCCAACGGTCAGGCAACCACCCAGGCCGAGCAGGATGCTGAAAAATACATGAGCAACGGCGTAACGGTCGTTCGCTATGGCGTCCCCGTAAAGTCGGGGCCGTGATGACCCAGTGCCATTCCCTGAAACTGCAACCTTCATACGGTCTGCCCAGCACAACAAAACTGAACCGGAGCCTCGCCCATGACTAACCTGCCCCGATT
This sequence comes from Hyphomicrobiales bacterium, assembly GCA_019075905.1. GTDB lineage: Bacteria > Pseudomonadota > Alphaproteobacteria > Rhizobiales > Beijerinckiaceae > REEB77. The sequence continues at coordinate 13,526 of JAGXAM010000001.1, read as the reverse complement.
CAAAATTGCGCCGTTGCGGGTGGCGCTGCTGCTCGGCGCTGCGGCGATCATCTCTGTGCCGGCGCTGGCTGCCCCGCGACAGATTCAGTCGAATGAGCAATCCTTCGTGCGCAATGTCAGCATGGGCATGGGCCGCTCGATCATCATCAACCTGCCGCGCGATGCCGCCGAGGTTTTTGTCGGCGCCCCCAACGTCGCCAATGCCATCGTGCGTTCGCCGCGCCGGATCTATATCATGGCCATTGCCACTGGCCAGACCTCGATCCGCGCCATGGATTCGTCCGGCAATGAAATCGCCGATATCGAAGTCTCTGTCGGCCAAAACATCGAGGCGCTGTCAGAAATCTTGCGCCAGGCCATTCCTGATGCGCATATCATCCTGCACACCGTCAACGATACCATCATCCTCAATGGCGAGGTCAACAGTCCGGCCGAAGCGCAGCAGGCGCTCGACATTGCCCAGGGCTATATCCAGAACACCACCGGCCAATCCACCGCCGGCAATGTCACGACCACCACGACCACGCCCGGGCGGCTGGTCAATGCTCTCACCATCAAGGGGCAGGGCCAGGTCATGATCAAGGTGACGGTCGCCGAGGTTGATCGCAATATCGTCAAATCGCTCGGCCTGACCTCCGGCAACCTGCAATTTGGCACGCTCGCGCATGGCGCATCGCTGGCTTTGTCCAACCCGTTCTCGCTGGGTGCCGGGCAGGCGGCCGGCGTGCTCGGCCTGACGTCCGGCAACCAGTCAGCGACGATCGAGGCGCTGGAGCGCAATGCAGTTGGTCGCGTCCTCGCCGAGCCGACATTGACGGCCGTGTCCGGCCAGGATGCCAAATTCACGGCGGGCGGCAAGCTTCCTGTACCGTCCTCGACCTCCTGCCAGGCCACCACTGGCCTCATTGGCATCGTTGGGGCGCTGAACTGCCAGACGACCTATACATTTCAACCTTACGGCGTCACGCTTAATTTCACTCCGACGGTGCTGGCTTCGGGGCGCATTCAATTGCATGTCGCCACCAACGTCACCGAAATTGACGAAAATCATGCCGTCAATACCGGTCAGGCGGGTGGCGCCATTCCCGGCTTTACCGTCCGCTCCAATGAAACCACCATCGAGCTTCCTTCTGGCGGCTCGATAGCCACAGCCGGCCTGATTTCTACGGTCTCGCGTCAGGCCATCAATGGCCTCCCGGGTCTCATGAATCTGCCGATCCTCGGCGCCTTGTTCCGCTCGCGCGATTATATTCGCGACGAGACCGAGCTGATGATCATCGTCACGCCCTATCTCGTGAAGCCGGTCGCCCCCAGCGCGCTGGCGCTGCCGACTGAGCACCTCGCCGATTCCACCGATCCGCAGGCGATCCTGCTCGGCAAGGTCAACCGCATTTACTCGACAGCGCACAACCCGAGCATTCTCAAGGGCTATCATGGCGAAGTGGGTTTCATCAATGAATGACGCAACCATCCCCGATTTTCGCTCCGAGGCAAAGGTGAAACACATGCGCCCATCACACTCAAGCGGCCTCGTGCGGCGTTGCGTCTATGGCGGTGCGGGCATGGCGCTCGCCCTGATGCTTGCCGGTTGCGGCATGGCTCCGCAGATGCATTATCCCAGCGTTGCGGCCGATTACCACGACCAGTTCCCGATTGTGCTGGGGCAGGGGCGCGAGACGCTGAACATATTCCCCGCCTATCATGACGGTCGCATCGATGCGGCAACCCAGGCCCGCCTGACGCAATTCATCAATGGCTACCACAAGCACGCCACCAGCGGCATCCTCATGCAGGTGCCGCGCAGCGGGGCTTCGGCGCGGGCCGCCGGGCTGGTGCGTCGTGAGCTTGATGAAGCTGGCGGGCGCGTCCGTCTGACCACCTATGTCGGTGCCAACCCCAACCTCGCCTCGCCGATCACCCTGAGTTTCCTGAAGCTCAAGGCCAGCGTCGCGCGCAGCTGCGGCAATTGGCCGTCCGATCTTGCAAGTGGCAGCTCCTTCGAGGGCAGCCTCAACCGGCCCTATTATAATTACGGCTGCTCGCAGCAGCAGATGCTCGCCGCCGAAGTCAGCGATCCGCGCGACCTCGTGGGCCCGAGAGCCACTACGCCGTCTGATTCGACCATGCGCATCAAGGCCATCGAGAAAATCAGGCAGGGCACTGACCCCGGCACCAAGTGGACCACCGGCGTCACCAATGTTTCACAGGCGGTGCAGTGATGTTTGAGAGCAAGTCAGGATCAGCGCCCATGGCTGCACCGGTGGAGACGAGCCAGGATGCCTTGATCGCGCCGCTGCCGCGTGTGTCCGTGCAGGCCTTTTGCGAGACGCAGGGCGTCGCCGCGATAATCAACCAGGCGATCCCTGACCGGCGCATGGACAAGGCCCATGTCAAGGTGCACATGGGAGGCGCCTATGCCGCAGTCGAGGCCTATCGCACGGCGCCGACGCCCAATGTCATCATTCTCGAAACCTCGGGCAACAGCGAGGAATTGCACGCCAATCTCGATGCTTTGGCCGAATTCACCGATGAGGGCACCAAGGTCGTCATCATCGGCCATATCAACGACATCCGCCTGTACCGGCAACTCAAGGGCCTCGGCGTCAGCGAATATCTGGTGATGCCGTTCGATGCCGTTGATCTCATCCGCGGCCTCTCGGCGCTTTATGGCGAGCAGACCGGCGAAAAGCTCGGCCGCATCATTTCCGTGGTCGGCGCCAAGGGCGGGGTCGGGGCCTCCACCATCGCCCATAATCTCGCCTGGTCCATTGCCCACCAGCAGGATATCGTCTCGGTTCTGGCCGATCTCGATATTGCCTGGGGCACCGCAGGCCTGAATTTCAATCAGGACCCTCCCCAGGGCATTGCCGAAGCCCTGTTTGCGCCCGACCGGCTCGACGCCAACCTGCTCGATCGCCTGCTGTCGAAATGCAGCGAGAAGCTCAGCATGCTGGCAGCCCCGGCCATGCTCGATCGCCACAGCGATTTTGAAGAAACCGCCTTTGACGGGATTTTCGACATTCTGCGCGACACCGTGCCCTGCATTGTCGTCGATGTGCCGCACGCCTGGTCGGCCTGGACGCGGCGCGTGCTGGTGGCCTCCGATGAAATCGTCGTGGTCGCCGCGCCCGATCTTGCCAATCTGCGCAACACCAAGAACCTTATCGACAACCTGAAGGCAGCTCGCCCGCACGATTCGCCGGTGAAACTGCTGCTGAACGGCATGGGCATGCCCAAGCGGCCGGAAATCACCGCCGCCGATTTCGCCAAACAGGTTGATCTTGAGCCGGTCATGAGCCTGCCCTTTGACGCGCGTCTGTTTGGAACCTCGGCCAATAATGGTCAGATGATCCATGAGATCGAGGCGCAAAGCCAGATCGCCACCAGCATCACCGAGCTGGCGAGACTTGTGACCGGGCGCACCGAATTGCGCAAGCCCAAGCGCTCGCTGCTGTCGCCGATCATGGACAAGCTGGTGCGCAAGAAAGCTTCCTGAACCGACGAAATGTCTTTTTCACATCCGCAAGAGATTTTTCAGGATTTGACCCATGTTTGGCAAGCGTAACGGCCCGGCCCGCCCCCCAGCACCAGCAGCCCCGGCGAGCACGGTTCGCACCCCCATGCCGGCCTTGAAGGCGCAGAGCGCAGCCCCGGCGCCTGCGGCTCCCATTGTCGTTGATAAGGCCAAATCCGAGGATTATTACAAGACCAAGGCGCTGATCTTCAGCGCACTGATCGAGGCCATCGATCTTTCGCAGCTCAGCAAGCTCGATGCTGAAAATGCCCGCGAGGAAATTCGCGACATTGTCAACGAGATCATCAAGGTCAAAAGCTATGTGATGTCGATTGCCGAGCAGGAGGAACTGCTCGACGATATCTGCAACGACGTGCTCGGCTTCGGGCCGCTGGAGCCCTTGCTGGCCCGCGATGACATCGCCGATATCATGGTCAATGGCGCCCAGCGCACCTTCATCGAGGTCAACGGCAAGATCCAGCTCACCAGCATCCGCTTTCGCGACAATGCGCAATTGATGAACATTTGCCAGCGCATTGTCAGCCAGGTCGGCCGCCGTGTCGATGAAACCTCGCCGATCTGCGACGCCCGCCTGCTCGATGGCTCGCGCGTCAACGTCATCGCGCCGCCGCTCGCCATCGATGGTGCCGCCCTCACCATCCGCAAATTCAAGAAGGACAAGCTGACGCTCGATCAGCTCACCCGCTTTGGCTCGATCTCGCCCGAAGGCGCCGAGATTTTGAAGATCATTGGCAAGGTGCGCTGCAACGTGCTGATTTCCGGCGGCACCGGCTCCGGCAAGACAACCTTGCTGAACTGCCTGACCAATTACATCGAGGATGACGAGCGCGTCATCACCTGCGAGGACGCCGCCGAGTTGCAATTGCAGCAGGCCCATGTCGTGCGGCTCGAAACCCGCCCGCCCAACCTTGAGGGCATGGGCGCCATCACCATGCGCGATCTGGTCAAAAATTGCCTGCGTATGCGCCCTGAACGCATCATCGTCGGCGAGGTCCGCGGCCCGGAAGCTTTCGATCTGCTGCAGGCCATGAACACCGGCCATGACGGCTCCATGGGCACGCTGCACGCCAACTCGCCGCGTGAAGCGCTCAGCCGCCTTGAATCCATGATCACCATGGGCGGCTTCTCGCTGCCCTCGCGCACTATCCGCGAAATGATCACCACCTCGGTCGATGTCATCGTCCAGGCAGCCCGCCTGCGCGATGGCTCGCGCCGCATCACCCACATCACCGAGGTGCTGGGTATGGAAGGCGAGGTCATCATCACCCAGGATCTGTTCGTCTATGAAATCATCGGCGAGGACGCCAATGGCAAGTTGCGCGGCCGCCATCGCTCGACCGGTATCGGTCGCCCGCGCTTTTGGGAAAGGGCCCGTTATTACAACGAGGAAGAACGCCTGGCAGCCGCCATGGATGCCTCGGAAGTGGTCGATTGACGGTCATGTTTGTGTTCACTGAAGGTAAGTGCCATGACAAATGAGGCGATGGAAGTTGCATTATTCGCCTTTCTTGGCGTGGTGGGTCTTGGTTATGTCTTCATCCCGATGCTCAACGGTGAGGATCGGGTAGAAAGCCGCAAGGCCAACCTTGTCGGTGGCAAGGTCAAGCAGGTTGCCGTCCGCAACCGCGATGAGGAACAGCGCCGCAAGCAGGTCGCCGAGAGCCTCAAGGAACTCGATCAGCGCCACGACAAGAAAGTGTCGCTGGAAACACTGTTTTCGCAGGCCGGAGTCAAGCTCACCCGCGGCCAGTTTTACTTGCTGAGCACCGTTTCATCGCTTGTCTTCGGCTTTCTGGTCGCCGCCGTCTCTCACAAATTGATCCTGGCACCGTTTGGCCTGGTGTTCGGCTTCATCGTGCCGCCGAAATTCGTGCTCAAATATCTGGTGGCGCGGCGCATGAAGGCCTTTATCGACGCGCTCGCCCCGGCCATCGACATCATCGTGCGCGGTATAAAATCCGGCTTGCCGCTCGGCGATTGCATGAAGATCATCGCCTCGGAAGGCAAGGAACCGGTGCGGGGTGAATTCAAGCAGATCGTCGATTCACAGGCCGTCGGCCTGACCGCAACCGAAGCCGTGCAGCGCATGGTCGAGCGCGTGCCGCTGCCCGAAGCCAATTTCTTTGCCATCGTCATTGCCGTGCAGGCCAAGGCCGGCGGCAACCTCGCCGAAGCGCTGATGAATCTGTCGCGCGTGCTGCGCGAGCGCAAAAAGATGAAGCAGAAAATCAAGGCCATGTCGTCGGAAGCCAAATCCTCGGCCGGCATTATCGGCGCCTTGCCGGTGATCGTCACCGGCCTGATTTACGTCACCTCGCCAAAGTACATCGAAATCTTGTTTACCACGACAACTGGCAACATCGTCATTGCTGCTTCGCTGTTCTGGATGTTCCTCGGTATTATGGTCATGAAAAAGATGATCAACTTTGATTTCTGACGCATGATTACGAACCAGGATTAAACCGCCATGCTCGACCAGATTTATGACAAGCTCACCTCCGGGCAGTTTCTGCTCAGTGTCGTGCTGGCCATTTCTGTGGCCGTGACCTTGCTGGTGGTACTGTTGCCCATGCTCGATGGCAACAAGCTGGACAAGCGCCTCAAGGGCGTCGGCCGCGAGCGCGAGATCATTCGCCTGCGCGAGCGCGAGCGCCTTGTTGCCGAGCACAACCGCAAGACCCTGCGTGTCGAGCCCAAGGCGTTGCTGCGCGATCTCGTCGGTCGCTTCAACCTGCAACAATTGCTGGGCTCGGAAGCTGCCCGCGAGAAAATGACCATGGCCGGTTATCGCAGCAGCCAGGCCGAACCGATGTATCTGTTGCTCAGCGCCGTCCTGCCGCTGATCATCGGAATTCTGGCGTTCCTGTGGCTGTTTGTCTTCGGCCACACCACCTATTCGCCGATGGTCAAGGTGATGATGGTGATCATCGCCTTGTTTATCGGCATGAAATTGCCGTCGTTGTTCATCACCAACCTCATCACCAAGCGGCAGATGTCGATCCGCCGAGCCTTCCCCGATGCCCTCGACCTGCTGCTGATCTGCGTTGAATCGGGCATGTCGATCGAGCAGGCGTTCCGCAAGGTCGCCACCGAAATTGGTGTCCAGTCGATCCCGCTCGCCGAGGAACTCACCCTGACGACCGCGGAATTGTCCTATTTGCAAGACCGGCGAATCGGTTACGAGAACCTTGGCAAGCGCACCGGCCTCGATGCCGTCAAGGCCATTGCCACCGTGCTGATCCAGGCGGAGAAATACGGCACGCCGCTTGGCACCGCGCTGCGCGTCGTCAGCCAGGAAGCGCGCGACACCCGCATGTCGGAAGCTGAAAAGAAAGCTGCCGGCCTGCCGCCCAAACTCACCGTGCCAATGATCATCTTCTTTCTGCCGGTGCTGTTTGCCGTGATCATCACGCCGGCCGCCATTCAGGTGGCCCGCATCTGGAAATAAGCGCCGTCGCCCTGCCTCAGGCCGGGCGGGCGCGGGCCGGCTGCAGGCGAAACGGCGCCATGCCGCCACGGGCGAGCTCGTCGGCCCGCTCGTTGAGCTCGGTGCCGGCATGGCCCTTGACCCAGCGCCAGGCGATCTCGTGGCGCGCCACCGCCGCATCCAGCGCCTGCCATAAATCGAGGTTTTTCACCGGCTTGCCGTCGGCAGTGCGCCAGCCGCGCGCCTTCCAGCCCTTCAGCCATTGCGTAATGCCGTTTTTGACATATTCCGAATCGGTGAAAAGATCGACGCAGGACGGCCGCTTCAGCAGGTTGAGCGCCTCGATCGCCGCCGTCAGCTCCATGCGGTTATTGGTGGTCTCCGCCGCGCCACCCTTGATCTCGCGGCGCTGGTCGCCATAGATCAGGATGGCGCCCCAGCCGCCGGGCCCGGGATTGCCCGAACAGGCACCATCGGTCCAGATTTCAACGCGCATGCTCATGGTCAATCCCGCAGGCCATAATCGCGCGGCCCGGTCACGCTTTGCTGGAAGCGCAGCTTGCGCAGATATTCCTTCGGGTCCTTGGGGCGCACCAGCGCGCCCTTCGGCACGTTCAGCCAGTCGACCAGTCGCGTCAGCAAAAAGCGCAGCGCCGCACCGCGAGACAGGATCGGCAGCGCCGCAATCTCGGCCGCGCTCAGCGCCCGGACACCGCGATAGGCCTCGATCATTGCCATGCCCTTGGTGATGTTGAAGGAAAAATCCGGCTCGAAGCACCAGGCATTGAGGCAGATCGCCAGGTCATAAACCAGCGCATCATTGCAGGCGAAATAAAAGTCGATCAGCCCGGAAAGCTGCTCGCCAAGAAAGAACACATTGTCGGTGAAAAGATCGGCATGGATCACGCCTTGCGGCAGGTCATGGGGCCAATGCGCGGTCAGAAAGGCGAGTTCAGCGCTGATGGTGCCGGCAAGGCCGGGCGTAACCTCATCGGCGCGCGCCCCGGCCTGGTCGACCAGGGGTTGCCAGCCCGGCAGCGCCAGCGCGTTCGGCCGCCGCAACGCGAAATCCGCCCCGGCAATATGCAATTGCGCCAGCGCCGCCCCAACCCCGGCGCAATGGACCGGCGTCACCCGGCGCACCGACAGGCCATCCAGAAATGTCACCAGCGCCGCCGGCCGCCCGGCGACTTCGGCCAGAATCTCGCCGTTGCGGTTGGCGACCGGCTGCGGGCAAGTGAGGCCCCTTGCCGCAAGATGGCGCATCAACCCGAGAAAAAACGGCAGGTCGTCCGCATTCACCCGCTTTTCATAGAGCGTCAGAATGAAGAACCCGGCATCGAGATGCACCAGATAATTGGAATTCTCGACACCCTCGGCAATGCCCTTGCAGGACTTGACCGTGCCAAGATCATAACCGGCAAGCAGCCGGTCGAGATCCTCAGCGCTGACTTCGGTATAGACGGCCATGATGTTCCAGGGGCGGGGCAGGGCAGGCGCAGCGCCTTGAGGCTTTCAGGACGCCGCCATCAGGTTTGGCAGGGGGCTGCGCCTTCAGCGCGCGCAGCTGCCGCTCACACGCGGGCCTTGAGCTGCACGACATTATGCAGCGTCGTATCGGCGCTGTCGAAGAACTTGCGGATACCGCGCGCCGCCTGACGGATGCGCTGCTCGTTCTCAACCAGCGCCAGGCGCACATAATCATCGCCATGCTCGCCAAAGCCAATGCCGGGGGCGACCGCGACGTCGGATTTCTCGATCAGCAGCTTGGAGAATTCGAGGCTGCCGAGATGCCGGAATTTTTCCGGGATCGGCACCCATGCAAACATCGAGGCGACCGGCGCCGGAATGATCCAGCCGGCCTGCGCAAAGCTCTCGACCATGACATCGCGCCGCGCCTTGTAGATCGCCCGCATTTCGTGGATGCAGTCTTCCGGCCCGTTGAGCGCGGCGCTCGCCGCCACCTGGATGGGCGTGAACGCACCATAATCGAGATAGCTCTTCACCCGCGTCAGGGCCGCCAGCAGGCGCTCGTTGCCGACCGCAAAGCCCATGCGCCAGCCGGCCATGGAGAACGTCTTCGACATCGAGGTGAATTCGGCGGTCACATCCATCGCCCCCGGTACCTGCAGCACGGAAGGCGGCGGATTGCCATCGAAATAGACTTCCGAATAGGCGAGATCCGACAGGATATAGATTTCGTGCTTTTTGGCGAAGGCCACGAGATCGCGATAAAAATCCAGCGATGCCACCTGTGCCGTCGGGTTGGAGGGATAGCACACCACCACCGCAATCGGCTTGGGGATCGAATGATTGACCGCCCGCTCCAGCGCCCGGAAAAATTCCTCATTGGGCTCGGCCGGCACCGAGCGGATAACCCCGCCCGCCATCAGAAAGCCGAAGGCATGAATTGGATAGGAGGGGTTGGGCACGATCACCACATCGCCCGGCGCGGTGATCGCCTGCGCCATATTGGCAAAGCCTTCCTTCGAGCCCAGCGTCGCCACCACCTGGGTGTCGGGATTGAGTTTCACATCGAAACGGCGGGCATAATAGGCTGCCTGTGCCCGGCGCAGGCCGGGAATGCCCTTGGAGGCCGAATAGCGGTCGGTGCGCGGCTTGCCCACGGTTTCGGCAAGCTTCTCGATGACATGGCGCGGCGCCGGCAAATCCGGATTGCCCATGCCGAGGTCGATGATATCGGCACCGGCCGCGCGCGCCTTGGCCTTCAAACGATTGACTTGTTCGAAAACGTAAGGCGGCAGACGCCGCACGCGATGAAAATCTTCCATGGGGCCAAACTCCGAAGCGGGCGATGAGGCATAACCGATAGGGCCAGATTCGTCCAGCGCACGGCCCATGCCTGATGATCAAGAGCGAAGTGTGGCGCGGGCTGCCCTGGCCCCGCCAGCCCATCCTCAATGAGCCGCCGCATCTTCTTTGTGTTTGGTCCCAAGCTTGCCACCCTGCTGTCGCGCCCGCGCGGCATTGAGGCGCGCGGTCTCGGCCTTGACCTCATCTGGTGTCAGCACCGCATCGGTCGGTTGCGCCTTGGGCGTCCCTAGCGGAATATAAGTTTCGGTGCCGGGGGCCGGACGCGACTTGACGACGAAGCCAGCCATCTGCGGCCTGTCCGTTGCAAAGCCGCCAAATTTCATCACTGATTTCAACGGGCTGTCCGGGCTGCCGGGCGCAGGGGCGGCGCAGGCTGCAAGCGCGCCCAGCGCTGCCAGCAATATTATTTTCGTGCTCGCCCGCTGCATGTCTGGTTTCTGTCGCATGATTGTGCCTTTTATCGGCTCTTGTAAGCATCGTTGGGCCGATATGCAATTTGTGCAATTTCGATACATTGATACTATGTTAGTGATTGCAAAAAAGGGCGCGGTCACGGCGCATACATACGGGGGCGCGCCGCGGCCCAAGCCTGGACAAGAGTGGCGAGGAAGCGCATGAGAAAGTCAAGATCATCCACGCAAGGCCCGCATCGTGCCGTGCCGGTCGCTGAGGCGCCCGCAACAAAACGCCCCCCCCGGCGGCTCGCGGCCGTGCCGTCGGAGCCATCGCCCGCGCCCGTGCCAGCTGCAAAGGTCAAGCCGGCCAAACAGCCGGCACCGCCGCGCAAGGCCGCAGCCCCGCGTACCGCCCTCGTGCCCCTTGCCGCCGTGACGGCGGCCGCGCCTGCGCCCGCACCCGCCGCCAAGGCGGAGGGCGTTGATTTCGAGGTTCTGTCCAGCAATCTTGCCGCCTTCGTCGAAAAAGGCTCGCAGGTCGTCATGGCGCTGATGAAACCGGCGATCGACAAGGGCGAGGTCAGCGTGACCGTGCCAGAATCGGTGGCCGACGCCGTCAAAACCTTCGGCAAGGTCGCCGAACACTGGATGAGCGATCCCTCGCGCAGCCTTGAGGCGCAATCGCGCTTCACCACGCAGATGTTCGACCTCTGGAGCCAGACACTGCGGCGCATGGCCGGCGAGGACACCCCCACTGTTGCCGCGCCTGATCCCGGCGACAAGCGCTTTGCCGATCCGGCGTGGCGGCAAATGCCGTTTTTCGATTTTCTGTCGCAGGCCTATCAGATCGCCAATAAATGGGCCGGTGACATGGCGCGCGAGGCCGATGTCGACGCCCTGACCCGCGACAAGGCGCAATTTTACCTGCGGCAGATTTCGGCCGCGGTCTCTCCCTCGAATTTCGTCGCCACCAACCCGAAACTGCTGACCGAAACCATCCGCCAGAATGCCGGCAATCTCGTGCGCGGCATGGAGCTTCTGGCCGAGGACATCACCGCTGGCGGGGGCCAGGTGCGCATGCGCCAGAGCGACAACAGCGCCTTCGAGCTTGGTGTCAATATGGCGACGACACCGGGCAAGGTGGTGTTTCGTAATGAGATGATCGAACTCATCCAATATGCGCCCTCCACCCCCAATGTCCTGAAGCGCCCCTTGCTGATCGTGCCGCCGTGGATCAACAAGTTCTACATTCTCGATCTCAATGCCGACAAGAGTTTCGTCGCCTGGGTGCGCGACCAGGGCGTCAATGTCTTTGTCGTTTCCTGGGTCAATCCCGACGAGCGCCACGCCAAAAAGGGCTTTTCGGAATATATGCACGAGGGCATTTTTGCTGCCTGCGATATGGTGACCAAAATCACCGGCGAGCGCGAGGTCAATGCCATTGGCTATTGCGTCGGCGGCACCCTGCTGGCGGTCGCCCTCGCCTATGAGGCCCAGCGCGGCACCAGGCGCATCGCCTCGGCGACTTTGTTCACGACCCAGGTGGATTTTGCCGATCCCGGCGATCTCAAGGTCTTTGTCGATGAGGAGCAGGTGGCCGCCACCGAAGCGGAAATGGCCAAGAAAGGCTATCTTGACGGCGCCAAAATGGCGACCGCCTTCAACATGCTGCGCCCGGTCGACCTGATCTGGTCCTATGTGGTCGGCAATTACATGAAAGGTGAGGCGCCCAAACCTTTCGATCTTCTGACCTGGAATTCCGATTCAACGCGCATGACCTGCGCCAATCACTCGTTTTATCTGCGCAATTGCTATCTTTACAACAATCTCACCAAGGGCGAGATGGTGGTGGATGGCGTCAGGCTCGACCTGCGGCGCGTCACCGTGCCGGTCTATAATCTGGCTGCGCGCGAGGATCATATCGCCCCGGCAGCCTCGGTATTTCGCGGCGCGCAGTTCTTTGGCGGGCCCATGCGCTATGTGCTGGCAGGGTCAGGCCATATTGCCGGGGTGATCAACCCGCCCACCAAGGTGAAATATCAATATTGGCTGGGCGCGAAGCCCAAGGGCGAGCTCAAGGACTGGCTGGCGACGGCCGAGGAGCATCCCGGCAGCTGGTGGCCGGACTGGATGGCCTGGCTCAAGGGCCTTGACGCCACCGAGGTTCCGGCCCGCCCGCCTGGCGGCGGTGTCGTCGAGCCACTTGGCGATGCACCGGGAACTTATGTAAGGGTGAAAGCCTGAGCGCGGGACAGCAGCCAGCTTCCCGTGCAGTGGCCATGAATTTGGGGCATGATGTGAACGACCAACCTGAACAACTTGGCCTCGACGCGATGGCCGAGGCGCTGCAAGCGCGCGAACTGAGCGCTGTCGAGCTGACCGAGCGTGCCATCAAGGCCATCGAGGCCTGCCCCGATCAGGCGATTTTCATCAATCTCACCAAAGCCCGGGCGCTGCGCGAGGCGGCGATGAGCGATGCCCGCCGGGCACGCGGCGCCAGCCTCGGCCCGCTCGATGGCCTACCGGTTGCCCACAAGGCGCTCTATGATCTTGCCGGCGAGGTCACCAGCGCCGCCTCGATGCTGCTGGCGCGCACCGCGCCGCCGGCAACGCGCGATTGCGATGTCGCCGCCGCCCTGGGCGCGGCTGGCATGGTGACGCTCGGCCATCTCAACATGACGGAACTCGCCTTTTCGGCGCTCGGCCTCAACCCGCATTTCGGCACGCCGCACAATCCTTGCAGCACTGATGGTCCGCGCGTGCCCGGCGGCTCGTCATCGGGCAGCGGTGTTGCCGTAGCCCGCAGTCTGGTGCCGGCCGCCACCGGTTCGGATACCGGCGGCTCGATCCGCACACCTGCCGCCTTCAACGGTGTTTTCGGCTTCAAGGGATCATCCGGCCGCTATAGCATGCGCGGGGTTTTCCCGCTGGCACCAACCCTCGATACGCTCGGGCCGCTCGCCCGCTCCATGGCCGACATCGTCCTGCTCGATGCCGGCATGCGCGGTGCCCCGCTGCGCAGCGTTGCTCCCTTGCCGCTGCACGGCCAGCACATTATCGCCCCGACCAATATCGTGCTCGATGATCTGGAGCCGGCTGTCGCCACCCTGTTCGAGGCCGCCCTGGCGCGCCTTGAGCGTGCCGGGGCGCGCATCGAGCGCCGCGCCATGCCGGAACTGGACGCCGTGCTGGCGACCTATGAAAAAACCGGGCAGATCAGCAATGTCGAGGCTTTGGCCTTCCACCGCGATCTTCTGGCCCGCGCACAGCCTGGCGAGATCGACCGGCGGGTGGTGGCGCGCATGCAGGCGGCCAGCGCCAGCCTTGCCATTGA
>JAGXAM010000006.1 GCA_019075905.1 Hyphomicrobiales bacterium | reverse complement strand
CGCGGACCCGCGTCGATCGTCTCCAGATGGCCGCCGGTGATGTGGTTGAGGAGCGCGCCAATTGCCGTGGTCTGCGGCGGCGGGGGCAAGACGCGGCAAAGCCGCTCGAAAGCGGCCATGCGCCCGGTGATCAGGCCGACGGCGGCGCTTTCGACATAGCCCTCGCAGCCGGTGATCTGGCCGGCAAAGCGCAAGCGCGGCTCGGCCTTGAGCCGTAGGAACGGGTCCAGCACGCGCGGAGAATTGAGGAATGTATTGCGATGCAGGCCGCCGAGGCGGGCAAATTCAGCCTGTTCGAGGCCGGGGATCAGCCGCAGCGCCTCGGCTTGCGGGCCATATTTCAGCTTGGTCTGGAAGCCGACGATATTATAGAGCGTGCCGAGGGCATTGTCCTGGCGCAATTGCACCACGGCATAGGGTTTGCGCGCCGGATCATGCGGGTTGGTGAGTCCAACCGGCTTCATCGGCCCGTGGCGCAAGGTTTCGCGCCCGCGCGCGGCCATGACCTCGATCGGCAGGCAGCCATCGAAATAGGGGGTATTTTCAAATTCCTTGAAGGGCGTGGTCTCGCCTTGCAGCAGGGCGTCGATCAGGGCCTCATAGGTATCGCGGTCGAGCGGGCAGTTGATGTAATCGGCGCCGGAGCCGCCCGGGCCCTTCTTGTCATAGCGCGACTGCAACCAGGCCTTGTCCATATCAATCGAGGCGCGATGGACGATGGGGGCGATGGCATCGAAAAAGGCGAGGGCATCCTCGCCGGTGCGCTGGCGAATGGCCTCAGCAAGGGCCGGGGAGGTCAGCGGGCCGGTGGCGATGATCACCTGATCCCAGTCGGCGAGCGGCAGGCCGTCGACCTCGCCGCGCGCGAAAGTCACCAGCGGTTCGGATTCAAGGGCGGCGGTGACGGCCTGCGAAAAGCCGTCGCGATCCACAGCCAGCGCGCCGCCGGCCGGCACCTGATGGGCGTCGGCCATGCGCAGAATCAGCGAATCCATGGCCCGCATCTCGCGGTGCAGGACGCCGATGGCATTGGTTGCGGCGTCGTCGGAGCGAAAGGAATTGGAGCAGACGAGCTCGGCACAATGGCCGGTCTTGTGGGCTTCCGTGCCGCGTACGGGCCGCATTTCATGCAAGATGACGGGAAGGCCGCGGCGGGTGATTTGCCAGGCAGCTTCCGAGCCGGCCAGCCCGGCGCCGATGATGTGAACGGGATCCATGCTGCTCTGTCGCAGGGGCCAGAGCCGAGGTCAATAAAAAAGCGCCTGCTGGCGGGAGGATCCCAGCAGGCGCTTGGCTGCCTTACGCTAGCGTCCGCAGAGCCTTGGCCCCGCAGCCAGCCGCGCTGGCGCTATTCATGTCAGTCGCGGACACCGCCACGGGCAACATAATCGATGTCGCCACGGCCGATACCGAGATCGCTGAGCTCGCGGTCGCTGAGGCGGGACAATTCGCGCACTGAAGCGCGGTACTGACGCCACTTGCGGATCCGCATGGTGAGTGTTTCAAGGGTCATGATCGTTCTCCTAATCTAAGGTCTCACGCCTTTTGGCCAAGACCGTCTAATTCGATGACCGGAAGATAGTATGGTGCAGCGCACAATGGAAGGGGATGGTCGCGAGACCTGCCATTCCAAAATTGCATGACTCTCTGGCATATTTTAACGAATTTTAAGCACATTGTGACAAAACTATGCAAATTGTGCAGATATAGGCATTTTAATGCAATTTTGCTTTGCAAGATAAAGCGCTATTTTTCACTTCGGGCCGGTGCGGCGCGTCGAGGGTCTCGACTTTTGCAGGGCGAATCTTCCCGGGTTGCGGCGCAGACAGGGGCCGATTCTGTCGGTCGAGGGCCAAAAGCAGCGGCGATCCGGTTGAAATGCCGGAAGTTTTATCGCGCCGCAGCATAGAATCGGGCGCGCACCCGCGAAAACGGGCTGCAGGCGCGGCGCCAGATGCTGTCATCTTTGGGGCGGTCGCGATTCGCGGCGCCCCGCAAAAGCGCTGCCCTTAAATGCTGCCACTATATAAGGTGTGCCCGGATGCGCGCGCGCCGCCATGTTTCGCGCGGGCGGGCGCTGGTGCTGGCTAAGCGACGGCTCTCCTCGTGCGCGCGCCTTGTCAGGGTCAGGAAAAAAGTTCGCGGTGGGAAAAAACGCAGCGGCCTTGCGGTATTTTTGTTTCGAAGCGCATGCAGCGTCCATATAAGGCTTTACCCGGCGCGTGCGCTGCACTAAGCGTGAGCGCGAGTTCAGCCGATGGTGCCCCGGGGCAGCACCGGCCTGAAGGGGACGAGAGATTTCAGCAGCCATGACGCCAGCAGTTGTCTTTTTCTATATCTTTGCCAGCGTGCTGTGCCTTGCGGCCTTCATGGTCATTACGGCGCGCAATCCCGTGCATTCGGTGATGTTCCTGATCCTTGCCTTCGTGGCATCCTCAGGATTGTTCCTGCTGATCGGCGCCGAATTTCTGGCGATGCTGCTGGTGGTGGTCTATGTCGGCGCGGTCGCGGTGCTGTTCCTGTTCGTGGTGATGATGCTCGATGTCGATTTTGCCGAGCTGAAGCAGGGGTTTTTGCAATATCTGCCGATTGGCGCGCTGATCGGCGGCCTGGTGGTGATCGAACTGGTGCTGGTTGTGGGCGGCTTTATCGCCACGCCCTCAGGTGGCGGCCATGTGCAGACGCCAACTCCGGCGGCAGCCAGCAATGTCATGGCGCTGGGCGAGGTGCTCTATACCCGGTATTTCTACCTGTTCCAGGCGGCGGGCTTCGTGCTGCTGACCGCCATGGTCGGGGCGATCGTGCTTACGCTGCACCACAAGCCCGGCGTGAAACGCCAGAATATCGCGGCGCAAAACGCGCGCACGCGGGCAGGGGCGATCGATATTGTCAAGGTGCCGTCGGGGCGCGGGCTCGAAGCGGCTGAATAGGGTAAGTTCCATGATTGGCATCAATCAATATCTGGTGGTGGCGGCGATTGTCTTTACCCTGGGCATGCTCGGCATCATTCTCAATCGCAAGAATATCATTGTCATCCTGATGTCGGTCGAACTGATACTGCTCGCCGTCAATATCAACCTTGTGGCCTTTTCGGTGCATCTGCATGATCTCACCGGACAGGTTTTCGCTCTGTTCATCCTCACCGTGGCGGCGGCCGAGGCTGCGATCGGACTGGCGATTCTGGTCACTTATTTCCGTAATCGCGGCACGATCGCGGTTGAAGACATTCATCAGATGAAGGGCTGAGCCTGGCATGATCGACGCCATTGTTTTCCTGCCGCTGCTCGGCGCGCTGGTCGCGGGCCTCAGCGGTTCCAGTCTGAGCGCCCGCAATGCCGAGGTCTTGACCACCGGCCTGCTGATGCTGGCGGCCTTGCTGTCATGGGTGGCGTTCTTTCAATATGGCCTCGGCGGCGCGCCGCTCGATGTGCATGTCATTGCCAACTGGATGACGGCGGGCAAGCTTTCGGTCGACTGGGCGCTGCGGGTCGATACGATGACGGTGGTGATGCTGGTTGTCGTCACCACAGTGTCGAGCCTCGTGCATCTCTATTCCATCGGCTACATGGCGGATGATCCGTCGCGGCCGCGGTTTTTTGCCTATTTGTCGCTGTTCACCTTCGCCATGCTGATGCTGGTGACGGCGGACAATCTCGTGCAATTGTTCTTTGGCTGGGAGGGGGTCGGCCTCGCTTCCTATCTGCTGATCGGCTTCTGGTATGAAAAGCCCTCGGCCAATGCGGCCGCGATCAAGGCTTTCGTGGTCAACCGCGTTGGCGATTTCGGTTTTGCCCTGGGGATTTTCCTTGTTTTCGCGCTGACCGGGTCGGTGTCCTTCGACACGATTTTTGCGGCGGCGCCGGGCCTCGCCCACAAGACCATCCATGTTTTCGGGCTCGATGCCAATGCCATGACGGTGGCCTGCCTGCTGCTGTTCATGGGGGCCATGGGCAAGTCGGCGCAATTTCTGCTGCACACCTGGTTGCCGGACGCCATGGAAGGCCCGACCCCGGTTTCGGCGCTGATCCATGCTGCAACCATGGTGACGGCCGGGGTGTTCATGGTGGCGCGGCTGTCGCCGCTGTTTGAATTCTCGCCGGTGGCGCTGTCGGTGGTGACCATTGTCGGCGGCATGACCGCGTTTTTCGCGGCGACGGTCGGGCTGGTGCAAAACGACATCAAGCGGGTCATCGCCTATTCGACCTGCTCGCAATTGGGTTACATGTTTGTGGCCATGGGGGTTGGCGGCTATTCGCTCGGCATGTTCCACCTCTTTACCCATGCGTTTTTCAAGGCGCTGCTGTTCCTTGGTGCCGGATCGGTGATCCACGCGATGCATCACGAGCAGGACATGCGCAATATGGGCGGCCTGCGCAAGGACATACCCTTCACCTTCTGGATGATGACCATCGGCACGCTGGCGCTGACAGGCTTTCCCTTCACGGCCGGTTATTATTCCAAGGATGCGATCATCGAGGCGGCCTATGCCTCGCACCGGTTCGGCGCGGTATTCGCCTGGGCGATGGTGGTGATCGCCGCCGGCCTCACCAGCTTCTATTCGTGGCGTCTGGTGTTCATGACCTTTTTCGGGACGCGCGGTGCCCTTGCGGTGGCCGGCCATCATGATGACCACGCCCATGATGACCGCGCGCATGATGATCATGGCCACGGCGATCATGGCCATGTCCCGCATGAATCACCGCTGACCATGCTGGTGCCCCTGGCGGTGCTGGCGCTGGGCGCGCTGTTTGCCGGGCTGTTGTTCCGCAATTCCTTCATTGGCGAAGGCTTTGCCGGCTTCTGGAAACATGCGCTGTTCCTCGCGCCCGGCAATCACCTTCTGCATAATATGGAAGAGGTGCCGACCTATATATCGCTTCTGCCGACCCTGATGATGGTCGTTGGTTTCGTGGTCGCCTGGCTGATGTATATCCGCTGGCCGGGATCGGCGGCGCGTCTGGCTGGCGCCAACCCGCTGCTCTACAAATTCCTGCTCAACAAGTGGTATTTTGACGAGCTTTACGACTTCCTGTTCGTGCGCCCGGCCTTCTGGATCGGCCGGCTGTTCTGGAAGGGCGGCGATGGTGCGGTGATCGACGGGCTCGGGCCTGATGGCATTGCCTCGCGCACGCTCGATGTCACGGCACAGGTGGTGCGGCTGCAATCGGGATATGTCTATCATTATGCCTTCGCCATGATGCTGGGCGTTGCCGCCTTCATCTCGTGGTATCTGGCGGGTGGGGTGCACTGATGTTTGGTTTTGGCATTCTTTCGGGCCTGGTTTTCCTGCCCCTCGTCGGCGTTGCCTTCATTCTCACCCAGAATGACCAGGAAGCGGCAGGGCGCAGCAATGTGCGCTTTGCGGCGCTGATCACCACGCTTGCCACGTTCCTGCTGTCGGTGGTCGCCTGGGGGCGGTTTGACCAGAGCAGTGCCGCCTTCCAGCTGGTGGAAGCCAAGCACTGGTTTGGCGGCGGGCTGGGCTACAAGCTCGGCGTGGACGGGCTGTCGATGCCGTTCGTGCTGTTGACCACCTTCCTCATGCCGTTCTGCATTCTGGCGTCGTGGGAAACCATTACCTTCCGCGTCAAGGAATATATGATCGCCTTTCTGGTGCTGGAGACGCTGATGATCGGCGTGTTCTGCGCGCTGGATCTGGTGTTGTTCTATATTTTCTTCGAGGGCGGCCTCATTCCGATGTTCCTGATCATCGGCATCTGGGGTGGCAAGCGACGCATCTATGCCAGCTTCAAGTTCTTCCTCTATACGTTGCTGGGCTCGCTGCTGATGCTGCTCGCCATTATGGCGATGTATGCGCAGGCCGGCACCACCGATATTCCGACGCTGCTGGCGACGCATTTTTCGGCGCAGATGCAGTTCTGGCTGTGGCTCGGGTTTTTTGCCTCTTTCGCGGTCAAGATGCCGATGTGGCCGGTGCATACCTGGCTTCCTGACGCCCATGTCGAGGCGCCTACGGCGGGCTCGGTCATTCTGGCGGGCATCCTGCTGAAAATGGGCGGCTATGGCTTCATCCGGTTTTCGCTGCCGATGTTCCCGAATGCCTCGCATTATTTCGCGCCAATGATGTTCACCCTGTCGATCATCGCCATTGTCTACACCTCGCTGGTGGCGCTGGTGCAGGAGGATATGAAGAAGCTGATCGCCTATTCCTCGGTGGCGCATATGGGCTTTGTCACCATGGGCCTGTTCGCCATGAACGAGCAGGGCGTGCAGGGCGCGGTGTTCCAGATGGTGTCGCACGGGCTGGTGTCGGGGGCATTGTTCCTGTGCGTCGGCGTGGTCTATGACCGGATGCATACCCGCGAGATCGCCGCCTATGGCGGGCTGGTGCAGCGCATGCCGCTTTATGCACGCGTGCTGATGGTGTTCACCATGGCCAATGTCGGCCTGCCGGGCACCTCCGGCTTTGTCGGCGAATTCCTCACCTTGCTCGGCGCCTTCAGTGCCAACAGCTGGGTGGCGCTGTTTGCCACCAGCGGCGTGATCCTTTCGGCCTGCTATGCGCTTTATCTCTACCGGCGGGTGATTTTCGGTGTGCTCGACAAGCCGTCGCTGGCCGGCATAACGGATCTGTCGGCGCGCGAACTGGTGCTGCTGGTGCCGCTGGTGCTGCTGGTGATCTATTATGGCGTGCATCCCGGCCCGGTGCTGGGTGCGAGCGCAGCGGCGGTGACGCATCTGGTCCAGGGCTATAATGCGGCGCTGCATGTCACTCAAACTGCGGCACTCACGCCGCTGATCGGGCATTGAAATGACCGCAGGTTCCATGATCGGCCATGCACTGCCGGAATTCATTCTCGCGCTCGGCATTCTGGCCATGCTGCTGCTCGGGGCGCTAGGCGGGGAAAAGCGCGCCTGGCTCGTGACCGAACTGGCTATCGGCGTACTCGGGCTGGCGCTGGTCGCCTGCCTGTTCCAGCCGTCAGGCGCGACGGTGCTGTTCAATGGCCTGCTGGTCGATGATGCTTTCGGGCGCTTCATGAAGGCCTTGTCGCTGGTCGGCTCGATCGCCACCTTGCTGATGGCCATGGCCTGGTTCAGGCGGCGCGGGCTCGATCAATACGAGTTTCCGGTGCTGGTCTGCCTCGCGACGCTCGGCATGATGATCCTGATTTCAGCCGATAATCTGATGGCGCTCTATCTCGGGCTCGAATTGATGTCGCTGGCGCTCTATGTCATCGCCGCCTATGCGCGTGCCGATGCCCGCGCCTCTGAGGCAGGCCTCAAATATTTCGTGCTCGGCGCGCTGTCCTCGGGGCTGCTGCTTTATGGCGCCTCGCTGATTTACGGCTTTGCCGGCACCTTGGGCTTTGCCGGCATTGCCGCCGAGCTGCAGGGCCCGGCAAGCCTTGGCATCATTTTCGGCCTGACCTTCCTGATGGCCGGGCTCGCCTTCAAAATGTCGGTGGTGCCGTTCCACATGTGGACGCCGGACGTCTATGAAGGCGCGCCGACACCGGTGACGGCCTTCTTTGCCTCGGCGCCAAAAATTGCCGCCATTGCCATTACCCTGCGGCTGGTGAGCGTGGCCTTCCCGGGCATTTCCGGCGAATGGCGTCAGATCATCATTTTCATGTCGGTGGCGTCGATGGCGCTCGGCGCTTTCGGGGCGATCGGCCAGACCAACATCAAGCGGCTTATGGCCTATTCGTCGATTGGCCATATGGGCTTTGCGCTGGTGGGGCTGGCGGCCGGGACGGCGCAGGGCGTCGAGGGCGTGATGCTGTATATGACGATTTATCTGGTCATGACGCTCGGCACCTTTGCTGCCATCATTGCCATGGAGATCAAGGGCCAGGCGGTGGAAAACATCGCCGATCTCGCCGGCCTGTCCTCCACCAATTTCCCGATGGCGTTTTTCCTCGCCATGATGATGTTCTCGCTGGCCGGCATTCCGCCGCTCGCCGGGTTCTTCGCCAAATGGTATGTGTTTGTGGCGGCGATCCACGCGGGTCTTTATGTCATGGCGGTGCTGGGCGTGCTCGCCAGCGCAGTTGCGGCCTTCTATTATCTGCGCATCGTCAAGGTGATGTTCTTTGATGCGGCGGGCGCGAGCTTCGACCGGGCGTCGCTGACCCTGCGCAGCCTGCTGGCCGGAGCCGGTGTGCTTGTCATGGTGTTCTGGGTCTGGCCCGGCCCGGTGGTGGCGGTGACGCATCATGCCGCGCGGGCACTCATGCAAGGACAAAAGCCATAGACCCGGCCTTAGCCCGCTATGGGATGATCGAGCATCATCAGCGGCTCGGCTCGACCAATGACGAGGCCCTGCGTCGCGCCCGTGAAGGCGCGAGGGGGCCGCTGTTCATCATCGCCGACGAGCAATTTGCCGGGCGCGGGCGGCATGGCAAGGTCTGGCAGGCGCCGCCGGGCAATCTCAATATCAGCCTGCTTCTGACCAACCCGGCGCCGGTGGCGCAATTGCCGGAACTCGGCTTTGTTGCCGGTGTCGCCGTGCATGGCGCGCTGTGCGAGACATTGCGCGATGCGCAGGTCACCGCCGCCCTCAAGATCAAATGGCCGAATGATATCGTCCACCATGGCGCGAAATTATCCGGCCTGATGCTGGAAGCCCATCAGGTGCAACACGGTGTGCAGGCCTGCATCATCGGCATTGGCATCAATTGCCGGGCGATCCCTGATGGCTTGCCCTATGGGGCGACGCATCTTGCGGCGCTGGCCGGGCGTGCCGTCGAGGCCGCAGAGGTCGCTCCCCATCTCATCGCCGCGCTCGGGCGGGAAATCGCCCTTCATGGCGGCGGGGCGGGCTTTGCCGGCATCCGCCAGCGCTGGCTGGCGCGCGCCGCCGGGCTTGGCACCATGGTCAGCGTCGATACCGGCAGCGCACGCCGCAGCGGCATCTTTCAAACCATTGATATGCATGGCCGTCTCGTGCTGGTGATGGATGGCGTCGAAGCGCGTTTCGATGCCGGCGATGTATTTTTGAACCCCTCGGCGAACACCGCCACATCTCGAAAAGAGCTGGAATCGCAATGAACACAACTGTAGATGAACTCGTCTTTGTGCCGCTCGGCGGCCTCGGCGAAATTGGCATGAATGCGGCGCTTTACGGCATCGGCCCGAAAAGTCGGCGCAAATGGCTCATGATCGATTGCGGCGTCACCTTTGCCGGCCCGGATCTGCCGGGCATCGACCTGATCGTGCCCGACATCAGCTTCATCCATAAAATCCGCCGCGACCTCGTCGGGCTGATCATTACCCATGCCCATGAGGACCATATCGGCGCGGTGGCCGACCTGTGGCCCAAGCTCGGTTGCGAAGTCTATGCGACGCCATTTGCCGCTGGCCTGCTCGAAACCAAGCGCCTCGCCGAGCCGGGCGCGCCGCAGGTGCCGCTGAAGGTGGTCGGGCAGGGCGGCATGGTCGATATCGGGCCGTTTTCGGTGGAATTCATCGCCGTGGCGCATTCGATTCCCGAGGCTTGCGCGCTGGCGATCCGCACCAGCGCAGGCACCGTGCTGCATACCGGCGACTGGAAGATTGATCCGACGCCGGTGATGGGCCGCCCGACCGATGAGGCGCGGCTGCGCGAAATCGGCGATGAGGGCGTGCTGGCGCTGGTCAGCGATTCCACCAACATCCTGCGTGATGGCATCAGCCCGTCAGAAACCGATGTCGCGGCGACCCTGGCGGAATTGATCGCCGCCGCGCCCAACCGGGTGATGGTGACGACCTTTGCCTCGAATGTCGGGCGCATCAAGGCGGTGGCGCAGGCGGCGGCAAAATGCGGGCGCTCGGTGCTGATCGCCGGAAGGGCGCTGGAACGGGCGGTGGCTGTGGCGCGCGAATGTGGCCTGCTCGATCATGTCGCGCCGTTCCTGCCAGCCGATCTCTTCCGCAATATGGCGCGCGACAAGGTGGTGATTGTCGCAACCGGCAGCCAGGGCGAGCCGCGCGCTGCCATGGCGCGGATCGCCGAGGGCATCCATCCCGACCTGACGCTGGCGCCGGGCGATCAGGTGATCTTTTCATCGCGGCCGATTCCCGGCAATGAAAAGGGCATCAACAATGTCATCAACGGCCTGATCGACCAGGGCGTTCAGGTGATCACCGACCGGCAGGCGCTGGTGCATGTTTCCGGGCATCCGCGCCGTTCGGAAGTGGCGCAGATGTATGACTGGGTGCGCCCGCAGATCGCCATTCCTGCCCATGGCGAGGCCCTGCATCTGGGTGAGCACGCCAGATTCGCGCGCGAACGCGGGGTGCCGCATGTCCTTAATGCCCATAATGGCGACATGGTGCTGCTGGCCCCGGGCACACCGGCGGTGATCGACCAGGTGCCGCATGGCCGCCTGCTCAAGGATGGCAATGTGCTGGTGCCGATGCAGGATGAGGCGATCAGGGCGCGTATCAAGCTGGCCAATGCCGGGGTGGTGACCGTGGCCTTTGCGCTCGATGGCAAGGGGCAGCTGGCGGGCGATCCCGACGTGCTGATGGCCGGCCTGCCGGCCAAGACCAAGGATGGCGAGGCCATGGATGCGCTGGTCGATGAGGCAATATTTCGCACCCTCGACAACCAGCGCCGGGCCCGGCGGCGTGATACAGATGCGACGGCTTTGGCGGTCGAGCGGGCGGTGCGCAGCGCGGTAGGCCAGGCCTGGGGCAAGAAGCCGACGGTGCATGTTCTGGTGGTGGAGGTTTGAATGATCGGCCGGTTGAACCACGTCGCGATTGCGGTTCCTGATGTCGCGGCGGCCAGCGCGCTTTACCGCGACACGCTGGGGGCGCGGGTGACGGCGCCGGTGACCTTGCCGGAGCATGGCGTGTCGGTGGTGTTCATCGAATTGCCCAACAGCAAGATCGAGCTGATGGAACCTTTTGGAGCCACGTCGCCGATCGCGGCGTTTCTGGCCAAAAATCCCGGCGGCGGCATGCATCACATCTGCTATGAGGTCGACGATATTCTGGCAGCCAGCACGCGGCTCAAGGCCGGTGGTGCGCGGGTGCTGGGCGACGGCACGCCAAAAACCGGCGCGCATGGCAAGCCGGTCTTGTTCCTGCATCCCAAGGACTTCAACGGCACGCTGATTGAACTGGAACAAGTGTGATGCTGCAACCTTTCGGCCCGGTGCTCGGCCCCGGCATTTTCCTGACGATCTGGTGGATTTCGCTGTTCATCGTCCTGCCGCTCGGCATCCGCTCGCAGGAAGAAAGCGGCGAGGTGGCCAAGGGCACCGATCCGGGCGCGCCGGTGGTGACCGGCATGCTGAAAAAGCTCGGCCTCAATACGATTCTGGCTTTGGTGATTTTCACCTGCGTGCTGCTGGCCGCCCGGCGCTGGGGCTAGCGCGAGGCTCACATTTGAAAGTGCGCTCGCAGTGGGCTGGCACGTCAATAGGCGGGCTCGATGACAGGCGTTTAGACAAGGTCGATAGTGGTCACGAAGCGATGCAGAGTAAGGTAAAGGGCGGTCATCTTCAGTGCGTCGAACACTAATTTTCTAAGTGACAATCGTCCATGATCAGCGGAGAGGTTATTTCGCGGATAAGACAGCGTCGATTGCAGATAAACTTATAATTTTGTGGTTGCTGATAAATCTCCTGTCAGGAGATCTTCCTCGGCTTCTGTGTCAAATATAACTTCTCGGCAGTAGATCTGATGTATGCCACTGATGTGACACAGTTTTTGTTTGAATCCCTCAAATTCAGCTGCGAAATTCGCTCCAAGGCGTTTGACATCCAAAAGATTTAATTTTTCGCTCGACCACGTGGTTGAATTTCCGTCGCGGACCTGTGTCGTAGTTGTTTTTATCGCGTAAGCATAAAAAAACTCACCAAATCTTACACAATCAAAATATATAAAATCAAGCGAATCGAGTTTATTCACATAGTCACTTTCTATGGTGAATTTAATCATACCTAATGGTACCTCGTCACGCATAATCGCCGATATTGCGTCAAGTTTAACTATATTAAATGCCAAAGAACGGTAAGAAACGTTATGATCATCAGCATATGCCTTGGCTTGCATGTACTTTGCTGCGTTCGTTACATTGATAATAGCGGATATTATAATAACATCATCATCATTTTTATCTTTGGCGATTGTAGTTGTAGTATCTATTGCTGTGGTTATAATTGATCTAATTCTATCAGGACTTATCATAATTTGTCCGCCGCCATTAAGCATGATTTGCGTGAAGGTAAATGCTTCATGCCAAACATTTATTGGAAAAGATTGGCTATTTTCGGTTCCGATATTTGGAATAAATCTAATTCTATTATCCGCAAATAATAATATGTCTATCAAAGGTGTTGCTACTCGCGCAAAGCGATGCGGTAGTTTTAATCCTGGCAGAGGAAGGTAAATGTCTCCTTGAAGCATCGCCTTTTTCCCGTCTTTACCCGTAAAGCAAACGGAACATCGGTCAACGATACCAGGTTGAATTCTGATTTTCCGGATGGCAGATTCATCGAAAGGCTCGAAAGTTTTTGGCAAAGCTATATTAAAACGTCGTTCAGATATTGCAAAATTTGTTACGTTTGTTTCTTTCAAGCCCAAAGCGACCTCTGCGAATGTTTCAGCGGTCATAGGTTGAAATGTGACATCCAATTCATAACGGTCGCTGCCGTACCCGAGTTCACTAAGTTGCCGTTTCTTCTCTTCGATGTAGCTATACATATCAGGTTGAATAGCGCTTTCGAAGGCGTGGCGTAGACAAGAAGCATCTATTTGAAGCAGCGTCCCCATCTCGATGGGAAAGTAAATGTATAATTTGTTGAGTGCTTTTGTGTCTTTCACATACTCTTGTCGGAGGCGTTCGAGTACGCGCGCGAGAACTTGGCCGTGCAAATGGATCAAATGTGCGTCAACGTTCGGATAATGTGACTTCCCACAATCCACGCGCAAGATGTAAATGAAGGTGGGCTTTGTCTCTCTTGCCAATCGCTCAGCGACGGAAAGTTTGAGTTTTATTCTCTGTGTACCAGCAGAGACAGTTTTTACCTGAACGTGACAAGACAACGACCCAGGGCGCGTATCATAAGAATATCCCGGGGGCAGTTCTTGAAACGGAAATTCGACGAGGTAATCTATTCCGGTCATATCCGGATGAGGTTTACTGGCACTAAGTTGCGCTAAATCACAAAGCTCCTTAAACCGGCCTTCGCCGATTGCGCCGATCTGGTTGGATTTATTGCCGTCGGACATTGCGCCTCATTTGAAGGTGCGGCGTTGGCTGATTCGATGACGCGACATGGTAATATCTTAATTCCACGTCAACAAATTAGCTATCTTGTAAAGGTGTTTCCCACAGTTGCAGAGGTCGGGGACCCGCTGATAAAGGCGGTAACACAGCGTTCGCAATCGCGTCATGTTCAGGCCTGCAGGGCGGCCACCGCCTCTGCCAGCGCCACGAAACCGGCGACGTCAATATCTTCAGCGCGTGCCGTGGGATCGAGGCCGGCTTCCTGCAGCAGGCGCGCCACATCAAGGCCCGGCCCCAGCGCTTTCAGCGACTGGCGCAGCATCTTGCGGCGCTGGCCGAAGGCGGCGCGGGTGACGCTGGTGAGCGCGCCCAAGGCGCAGGGCAGGGGTTCTGCCCGCGGTTCCAGCGCGACGATGCTGGAGGTGACCTTGGGCGGCGGTGTGAAGGCCGAAGGGGCGACATCAAACAGCATCTGCGTGGTGCAGCGCCAGTTGGCGAGCACCGCAAGGCGCCCATAGGCGGCACGCTGGCGCGGGGTGGCGACCAGCCGCAGCGCCACTTCGCGCTGAAACATCAGCACCATGCGCCTATAGCGCGGCGGCCAGGGCTCGGCTTCGAGCCAGCGCGTGAGCAGGGCGGTGCCGATATTATAGGGCAGGTTGGCGACGATTTTCAGCGGCTGCACGCCGTCACCAAGCTGGTTGATGTCGATGTCGAGGGCATCGGCATTGATGATGGTGAGGCGGCCGGGCCAGGCGGCGGCAATCTCTGCCAGCGCCGCCAGGGCGCGTTCATCGCGCTCGATGGCAAAGACATGCCGCGCGCCTTCGGCCAGCAAGGCCCGGGTCAGGCCACCAGGGCCGGGGCCGATTTCGACCACATCACAGGCATCGAGCCGCCCGGCGGCGCGGGCGATCTTGCGCGTCAGGTTGAGATCGAACAGGAAATTCTGGCCGAGCACCTTTTTCGGGGCGATGCCGAAGCGCGCGACCACATCGCGCAAGGGCGGAAGCGGATCGTCCTCGCTCATGGCGTCAGGCGCGCCGCCAGTTGCAGCGCCGCCAGCAGGCTCGACGGGTTGGCGAGGCCCTTGCCGGCAATATCAAAGGCGGTGCCGTGGTCGGGCGAGGTGCGCACGAAGGGCAGGCCCAGCGTGACATTGACGCCGTCATCAAAGGCCAGCGTCTTGGCGGGGATCAGCGCCTGATCGTGATACATGCACAAAGCCGCGTCATAGCGTGCGCGCGCCGCCGGATGAAACATGGTGTCGGCCGGCAGCGGGCCGCGCACATCCAGCCCCTCGGCCTGCAATTGGCGGATGGCCGGGATGATGATGTCAATTTCCTCGCGGCCCATGCTGCCGCTCTCGCCGGCATGGGGGTTGAGGCCACTGAGGGCAAGGCGCGGCCTCTCCAGCCCGAAACGGGTTGCAAGATCGTGGGCGACGATGCGGGCGGTGGCGATGATGGCGTCTTTGCTCAGCAGGCCCGGCACGTCCTTGAGCGGCACGTGGATGGTGAGCGGCACGACGGCGAGCGCCGGCGACCAGATCATCATCACCGGTTGCGGCGTGCCGCCCCAGTGCCGCGCCGCGAGATCGCCAAGGTATTCGGTATGGCCGGGAAATTGGAAGCCGGCGGCATAGAGCCGCTGCTTGGCGATGGGGTTGGTGACCAGCGCCGAGGCTGCGCCCTGACGGACGAATTCGACGGCGCGGGTGATGGCTTCGATCACCCCGTGGGCATCATTGCCGGTGCCGTCAAACGCGTGGCGCAAGGCGACAACGGGCAGGGCCTGCGCATAGGCCATGGTGGCGGCGGCGGGCTCGATTTCAGATACCGGCACGTCCCAGCCGAGCTCGCGGGCGAGGGTGCGCAGGTGCACGGGATCGGCGACAACGAAGAACGGCCGCGCCTGCGTGTCGCGCTGCAGCCAGGCTTTCAGGGCCAGTTCCGGGCCGATCCCGGCAGGATCGCCGATGCTGACGACCAGCGGCGGGCGGTTCACCGGCGCTGGATCACGGCGCGCGCCCGCAGGCGTGCATAGGCGGCGGCGATCATGGGTTTCAGATCCTGCGCCTGCAGCTTGGCGATGGCGGCATTGCGCGCGGCATCCTTGTCGGTCGAGGCGGCGCGCCCGCATACGGCAAACATGGTGATGCCGGTCGGGTCGCGGCTCAGCGGCGTCAGATGGCCGAGCGGAACCTTTTGCAGCAAGGCGGCGCCATTGGCGCTCAGTTCCGCGGAATTGCGCTGGATCGGCGCCTTGACGATGACGCCCTTCATGGCCTTGGCGCGGGCAATGCCGGTATCGCAGGAGGTGAAGCTCGCCCGAAAGGCGGTGGCGCGCCGGGCCGTGGCGTTCAGCCCGGCCACGGTGAGCGGCGTCGGCAGGATGAAGCTGATCGCCTGCAGCGTGTAAATGATGGGAACGTTCTTGTTGCCCTCGCGTGCCAGTTCGGCATTGATCGCAGCATCGGTCGGTTCGACCATGCGGTTCTGTGAGCCGACAATGACGTAAAATCCGGCTTCAGCCTCCCAATGATCTTTCAGCGAGAGCGGATTGAGGCCGGCATGCAGCAAGGCCGCGGCGAGGGCCTGCGGCGACATATGCGCTTCATCGGCAGCTTGCTGGATGGCAAGCTGGATGTCGCCGGCCTTGGGAACCTCGCCATAGATTTTCATGTCCTGACGCTTCAGGGCGTCGGCAACCAGCGATTCGAAGGCGTCATTGGCGCTTGCCGGGCGGTGGATGACGCGCAGGAAGCGCTGGCGCTGGGCGATGTCGAGCGAGGTTACCGGCACACCATTGACCTGCGCCACCAGCTTCTGGGCCTCGGCAAGGCGAGGCGCACCCATGACCAGCGGCAGGGCCGCGGCAAGGGCAGTGAAAATTTTCTTGATGCTGGATCGCATAACTTGCCTCATCGGAAGGGATTTATGGTGCGGGATCAATAGGCCTGATTGACCTGACTGGTGCCAAGGCTTTGGTGCACCGTGGTGCTGCCGAGCGTGCGCAATTGCAACTTGACCATGACGGTCTGATTGCGGGTGCGCGATGACGAGGTCGGATCGGTATAGGTGGATGTGTAGTTCACACCAAAAGCAATGCAATCATTGATATAGCCAAAGCCAAGGCCGGCCGAGGACACGGCAAAGCGCGAGACTTTGACCAATGAGCCATTATAAAGGTAACGGCTCAGATCAAACACCACCTGGCCATCGACGAAATAATTCTTGGCGAAGCGGTATTTGGTAGTGGTGGCCAGCCCCTCGCGACGATAGGCATAGCCCAAAGCCGGTTCTGCGGTGTAGCGGGCATAGAGCAGGCTGGTGGAGAGGCCGTTGAAATTGGTGTTGAGCGCGACATCGAGGCGCTTGGCGCTCAGGCTGTGGGGATCGATCCGCGCCTTGGTGATCAGCGCGAAATGGGCATTGGGGGCGAGCGTCATGCGCGCCACGTAATCCGACGCATTCTGGCCAAGGCCGGAGCCAAAGCCGATATTGGCAGCATCGAGCGTGGCATAGGCGTTCTGGCCGGCGAGCTGGAACGAGCGCCCGGCCATGATATTGGCATAGCCGCCATCGTCGAAATCGACGGTGTACTGACCACCGACATTGGCGCGCACACCGGTTTCAAACCGGTCATTACCGGAGAATTTCGACCATTCAAACAAGGATGAATCGTCAAAGACGAGGCTCTGGGAATCCTCATTGGGCAGCATCGCCGGGGCTGGCGTGTTGGGACGGGCGACGATCTGGGCAATCGGCTCGACGATCTGCGTGGTCGAGCCCAGCCGCGCATAGAACGGATAGCGGTAATCGACACCGGCGCCGGGGATCGCCTGGCCGGCAAAGCCATTGGCCTTGCCACCGAAATAGACGGTTTGCGGGGCATTGCTGATGGTCGAGGTTCCGCTGGAACTGGAAAAAGTGGTGCCGTCGGTCGTGTTCAGCGACAGCCATTCGGCGTTGAGATGGCCAAAGACGAAGGGGGTCCATTCCGCGCCGAGCGGATCAATGAAGCGGCGCTTCCATGACAGGTTCAGTGTCGCCCTGGTGTAATCGCCGCCGATACCGCGCAACAGGCAATTGCCATTGGCCGTGCCCGGCGTATAGGCGGTGCAGACATCAAACAGGCTGTAGGCATTGTCGAACTGGCGCAGGCCGGTCGATTGCCAGGCGGCAAGCTGGCGCGAGACATGGGTGATGTTGGCATCGAGATCAAACTCGCCGCCGATGCCGCCGGTGGTCGCTGGATCGAGGCTGAAGGCGCGGTTATAGGCCAGCGACGGCCAGACCTGACCTTGTTGCGACTGAAGGTCAAACTTGGACAGGCCAGCAAAATAATCACTGCTGAGGTTGAAATAGCTGCGCGCCGATTGTCCGGTCAGATAGACATCCGAGCGCTGCTCGCCAAAATAGGTCTGGGCATAGTCAGCCGCCGACAATTTATAGTCGGACTGAAACCATTTGTCCGACGCATAGGTGCCGTTCCAGCCGAACTTCCAGTTCTTATTGATGTTGAACTCGCCCTTGCTGTCAATTTCGCCGCGGAACACTTTTGATCCCGGGCCGAAGGGCGGATCATAAAATACCTGGCGATCCTGCTGGGCAATGCCGGCAACCCGAATCGAATAGGCTCCGTTGGAAAGCCGGTGGCGCCATTCGACGTCGCCGAGAAAGCCCTGGCGCGACAGCACGGTGGGAGAGAAGGTCAGGTCGTAATTGGGCGCCAGATCCCAGAAATAAGGGGTGGTGACGGTGACGCCGAGCGCGGTCTTGTAGAAATATTGCGGGGCCAGAAAGCCGCTCTTGCGGGTGACGCTGCTGTCGGGCGACGAAAAATACGGCACATAGGCGATGGGAACGCCGAGAAATTCGAGATAGGCGTCCTCGTAATAGATCTCGTGGCTCTGGCCATTGGCAATGATGCGGCGCGCCTTGATCTGCCAGAGCGGTGCGCGCTCCGGATGTCTGGCGCAGGGTTTGCAGGCGCTGTAGAGGCCACGGTCGAGGGTGGTGACATCATCGCCGCGCTCGGCCCTGGCGGCAGAAAAATGCGTCTTGTCTGCGGTGTCGGAACGCAGGCCGTCAATAAAGCCCTGCTTGAAATCATCGGTGAGTTCAAAGCGGTCCGCATAGGAGACAGTGCCGTCGGGATCGGTCAATTTGGCATGGCCGGAGGCAAAGACGCGCTTGGACTTGCGGTCATAGCGCACCTTGTCGGCCTGCAGCGAGCGACCCTTGTAATGGATTTGCACGTGGCCGGAGGCCGTTACCACATCCTTGTCGCGGTTATAGGTGAGGCTGTCGGCATTGAGCAACATTTGCGCGGGGGCGGCGGGTGCCGGGGTGGTGGTGCCGGGCAGGGCATCACTTTGCGCGAAAGCGCCGCGCAGCGGCACGACCAGCATCAGCAGCGCCAACAGGCAAAGCGCAGCCATGCGCGTGCGCTTTGACGCCGCGTGGCCGACTGTCAGGGGGCTGTTGACGCGCCCCATTTACCCATCCTCACGATGCAAAAGCGCCAATGTTCCTATACTCATGCCGAGCGCCGCAGGTGCCCAGGCGGCCACTGCAACGCTGATCAAGCCAGCGCTGCCCATGTCGCCGATCAACTGTGATGCGACGTAAAGCACAAACCCCGCAACAATGCCACCGATTACCGTTTTTACCATGCCAC
Organism: Hyphomicrobiales bacterium; assembly: GCA_019075905.1. GTDB lineage: Bacteria > Pseudomonadota > Alphaproteobacteria > Rhizobiales > Beijerinckiaceae > REEB77. The sequence continues at coordinate 124,859 of JAGXAM010000006.1, read as the reverse complement.
CAAAACGGAAAAATCTTAAGGAAAAGGATGCAGCGATCAGGGCCATGGCCATCAGCAAAAACGGCCGCGCCAGCAGGCCCTGATAGCGCAGGCGATAGGGGGCCGATTGCAGCCCGGCCCTGGTGGCGCTGATGATGACCGAGGGCAGTGACCAGAACGGCACGGCATCAGGGTTGCCGAAAGTCTGGTTGATCTGCGAGGCCATCAGGTTGGTTGGCAGGTCATAGCTGGTGCGCGCCTCGGTCTCGTGGCCCGGGCGCAGCACCCTGACATTGTGCATGTGCCAGGCGCCATCGGCATAATCGGCCGCGTCGGCATCGATGCGTTCAAAGAAAGCGCCGTCGGGATTGAACAGATAGGCCTCGACATTGGACAGTTTCGTGCCGTTCTGGCTGGCGTGACCGGCGCGCAGGATCGACTGGTTGACGCCGGAGCGCTGGCGCACCCACAGGCCGAGCGGGTTATCGAGCGGGGCGCCGGTGCGGAAAAGCCGGGTCTCGATGACATTGGCATGCTGTTTGGCGAGCGCCGACAGCGGGTTATAGACCATCACCGAGGCGACGCCGAGGCCGCCGATCAGCGCCAGCGGAATGGCGAGGAATTGCGCGGCGGAGATGCCGGCGGCGCGGGCGATCACCAGTTCAAGGCGGCGCGACAGCATCAGGAATACCGCCAAAGTGCCAAACAGCGTGGCAAAGGGCAGCACCTGCTCGGAGATTTTCGGGGTGCGCAGCAGGCACAGCCAGGCGATCAGGCCCACAGATGAGCCCGGCATGCCCCCGGCGCGTCGCAGCATTTCAACGAAATCAATCATGTAGATCAGCGCGAAGATGGCACCAAAGGTCACCCCGAGACCCTTGAGGAAATTCATGGCAAGATAGCGCGAGAATGTTGGCCCGATCATGGCGTCGACCCTCGCTGGCGCCAGGCCTGCGCCAGTTGCGGCTGCAGGATCAGCCAGAGCAGCACCAGGCCGCTGACCAGCACCCAGATGACCGAAAGGGCGATGCCCCAGATATGCCGCTGGCTGATGGCGGCGGCCCAGAAGGCCACCAGACGGAATATCAGCGCCGCGAACGCGGCCGCAGCTATAGCGCTCTGGCGCCCACGTCGCACGCTGGCAGCCCGGCCGAGGGCAGCAAAGGCAAACAAGGTCAATACCATAGCAAAGGCCGGGCTCAGGAATCTGTCAGCAAGATCGGCATAATAGCTGGGGACTTGCGAGGGTGTCACACCCTTGGGGAGGTTGCCGCGCAGCAATTGCCAGCTCGGTGTTTCGCGCGGGCGCAGGGGCGTTCCGCGCAGGCCGGTGGCATCAAATGAGGACAAATCGATAGCATATTGATCGAACTGGACAATCGCCGGGTCCTGGCTGCCGGCGGTCTCGCGTTGCAGCGAACCGTGCCGCAGCAGCAGGAAATGATGCGTGCCGGAGGTCAGCGTCGCGCCCTCTTCGGCTATATAGGTGTTGATCTGGTTGGGATCGCGCCGGTCCTGCATGAACAGGCCGCGCAGGTCATTGCCGGCGCCCTTGGCGCGGTAATGGAAGATGAAACTGCCGCCGACGACATTGAAGGCGCCGGGCCGGGCAATATGGGTGACAAAATCCGCCTGCACCGCACTCAGCACATTGCGGGTTTCGCGAAAACTCCATGGCATCAGCCAGAGCGACAGCAGCGCCGTGACCAGCGCCGTCACCAGGCCGAGGGCGAAATAGGGGCGCAGAATCGCCCAGGGGCTGAACCCGCCCGCACTGAGGACGATGAGCTCGCTGTCACCGCTGAGGCGATTGAGGGCGTAAATCACCCCGATCAGCAGCGCCACCGGAATGATGATGGTCATGATTGGTGGAATCACCAAAGCGGTCAGGCCGAGGTAAATCAGCAAGGACTGGTGCTCAAGTGTCACGACATTGATCTGGCGCAGTGCTTCCGTCAGCCAGACGATGGCTGTCAGCGACAGCAGGCTGGCGATAAAAGCCCCCGCAGCCTGTCTGAACATGTAACGGTCAATAACGCCCATAGTCCACGATTCGTGCCAAAAATCCCTAATCACATGACAGGCTTAGCATAGGATTTGCCGCCCCCGGGAGCAGATTTTGCCAGGGGTGTGCGAATCCTGGCCACCTGTGGCAAGCGCGTGACGCTGGTCATGGGGCACAGCATAGCTTTGCGCTTGCCGTTCGCGGGCAAAATCCCCATGATAGCGGCAACTGACCGGCAGGAGCCCTTATGAAAGACAACCTGAAAATCGAAATTGCCAGCCTCAAGAACGGCGCTGCCGGCGATGCCGCCGATGCGACCCTCGTGGCGTTTTGTGGCCCCGAGCTGAGCTTCGGGCCGATAACCGCCAAAGCGCTGCAGCCCGGCGCTGCCGCCATGGCGATTGCGGCCAAGGTGGCGCACTTTACCGGCAAGGCCGGGCAGGTGCTGGATATGCTGGCGCCGACCGGGCTTGGCTGCGCGCGGCTGATCGTTTTTGGTCAGGGTGACAAGGACGGAAAGGAAGCACCGGCACCGACCCGGCACCTGCATCTTGGCGGCAAGATTCGCGCCAGGCTTTCGGGCGGTGAAAGCCGCATCCTGTGCGAGGCTCCGGGCGCTCCGGCATGGGCGGCTGAGGCCATTTGCGACATGGTGACCGGGCTGCAATTGCGCGATTACAAGTTCAACCGTTACAAGAGCAAAAAGGCTGATGATACTGAAAATAATCACCAAAATGATGTGACATTTTTGGTGGCTGATGCCGCTGCCGTCAAAAAGGCGCTGGCGCGGCAAGCCGGTCTGACCGAGGGCGTCGCGCTGGCGCGCGATCTGGTCAACGAGCCGCCGAATGTGCTGTTTCCCGAGGAATTTGCCAAGCGCGCCAAGGAATTGACCGCGCTGGGTGTCGAGGTCGAGGTTCTCGGCGAGAAAGACATGGCCAAGCTCGGCATGGGGGCTTTGCTGGCGGTAGGGCAGGGCTCGAAGCGTGACAGCCAGATGGTGATCATGCGCTGGCGCGGCGTGAAATCCGGCAAGGACAAGGACGCGGCCAAGCCCATTGCCTTCATCGGCAAGGGTGTGGTGTTCGATACCGGCGGCATTTCGATCAAGCCTGCGGCCGGCATGGAAGACATGAAGGGCGACATGGGTGGCGCGGCCTGCGTCGTCGGGTTGATGCATGCGCTGGCGTCCCGCAAGGCCAAGGTCGACGTGATCGGCGCCATCGGCATTGTCGAGAACATGCCCGACGGCAATGCCTACCGGCCCGGTGACATTGTCAAATCCATGTCCGGCCAGACCATCGAGGTGATCAATACCGATGCCGAGGGGCGGCTCGTCCTCGCCGACGTGCTCTGGTATGTGCAGGACCGCTTCAAGCCGGCCTTCATGATCAATCTGGCGACGCTGACCGGGGCGATCATCGTGGCGCTGGGGCAGGATCATGCCGGGCTGTTCTCCAATAATGATGCGCTGAGCGCGCAACTTGCCAGCGCCGGGCAGGCGACCGGCGAGAGCGTCTGGCGCATGCCGATGGGGCCTGGCTATGACAAGCTGATCGACTCGAAATTCGCCGATATGAAAAATACCGGCGGGCGCCACGGTGGCTCGATCACGGCGGCGCAGTTCCTGCAGCGCTTCATCAATGGCACGCCCTGGGCGCATCTCGACATTGCCGGCACGGCGATGGGCTCGCCGCAAAACGACATCAACCAGAGCTGGGGATCGGGCTGGGGCGTGCGCCTGCTCGACCGTCTGGTTGCTGATTATTACGAGACCGGCAGCAAGCCGGCGTGAGCGAGGTCTGGTTTTATCATCTTGAGCGCCAGCGCATCGAGGCGGTGTTGCCCGGCCTTGTTGAAAAATCCCGGGCGCGCGGCTGGCGTGTGGTGATCGAGACACCGCAGGCCGAGCTGATGCAAAGCCTCGATACGCTGCTCTGGACCTTTCGGGACGATTCGTTTTTGCCGCATGGCACCAGCGCCGATGCCCATCCCGAAAACCAGCCGGTCTATCTGACAACCGGCCCGGAAACCCCCAATGGCGCGCAGGTGCGATTTTTGGTGGCCGGGGCCGACCCTACTGCCTGCCTCGCGCCGGCGTCTGCCGGGGCGCCGGAACCGCACCTCAGGGTGGTTATCCTGTTTGACGGGCGTGACGATTCCAGCGTTGCGACGGCGCGTGAGCAATGGCGCGCCCTGAAAGCCTCAAGCCACGTCCTGTCCTACTGGCAGCAGACACAGGACGGCGGCTGGCAGAAGAAGGCGTGAGCAAGCCGATGATCGCCGCACAACCTGTGACATATCTGTCACAATATGTGCTAAAGTTCCTATATGAACGGAATTGACTTGACCTTGCCGCCAAAATTTCGCTTGTTTCCTTGAGAAGGCGGGAGAAAGTATACGCATAAAATTTCATATTCCATGGTTCGGGGTGTATTGCTGGGTGCGCTCGCCAGTTGCGCTGTGGCAACGCTGGCGCGGGCGGCCGATCTGCCCTCGCAAGATCATGCCCCGGTGCTAAAAGGTCCGGCGCCGGTTGTGGATAACCTTGGGTTTTTCATGCGGCTTGGTGTTACCTATGGCCTCAACACCAGCCAGTCGACACTGTATGCGCAACCTGGGCCGGGTCTTCCGCTGCTTGAGCTTCTTGGCGTTGGCGCGAAAATTGCCGATGTGTTCACGCTCGGCGCGCAATTTGGCTATTTCCTGACGAATAATGTGTCCGCGGAAATTGCCGTTGGCCTGCCGCTTGATGCCAAGGTCACGACAACCGGTAACGGTGGCGGCGGCTTGCCGCCGGTGGGAACGCGGCTGGCGACCGTGATGCCGGCGATCGTGCCGCTGACTGTGGATTATCATTTCACCCAGCTTGGCGCGTTCCAGCCCTATCTCGGCATCGGTATCGCGCCGTTGTTCTCGTTCCGCCAGAGCGATGGACTTGATACCGGCGTCACCGTTGATCCGACCGTCGGCCTTGTGCTGCAGGCGGGCACGGATGTGATGATTGACCGGCACTGGGGCGTCACGTTCGACGTGAAAAAAGTGTTCGCCTATGGCAAGTCGCATGCCACTGGCATTGCTGGCGTGCCGGTTCCGCTCGCCAGCGAGCAGCACACTCATTATCAGCCCTGGCTGCTGACTACGGGTGTGGTGTACCGCTTCTGACATCTGCAGGGCGCGGCGCCTTTGCCGGCGCGCGCGCCCCGCTTTATCGCAGACGGTTCTGGGCCTCAGGCGCGCGCCGTCAGCCCGATCAGCGCCGACATGCCGGAATGGCCGGAGCCTTCGCGGATCACGGCGTCGTCCTCGTAGATATGCACGTCGTTCCAGCCGGCGAAGGCCGCCTCAACCAGCGCGCGTGTATAAAGATGGGCAGGGTCTCTCGGCCCGCCGGTGCCATATTCAATCTGCTTGACGCTATAGCCCTGCATGATCAGCAAACCGCCCGGCTTGAGGGCGCGGCGGGCGCCGTCCCATTTGGCCGCACGCTGGTGCGGCGGGGTGAATTGCGTGAAGATATCGGCAATGACGTCAAAGCTTTGCGCCGGCCAGTCATAGGTTGAAAGATCGAGTTCGGCGCAGGTTATGGCGACGCCGCGTGCGGCGGCAAGACTGCGGGCCTTCGCCTGGGCGAGGGGTGAAAAATCAACCGAAAGCACGTCCAGCCCCTGCTGCGCCAGCCAGACGCCATTGCGTCCCTCGCCATCGGCCAGGGCCAGGGCCTTGCCGGATTTCGGCAGCAAGGGCTTGCAGCGCACCAGAAATTCATTGGGTTCTGTGCCAAAAACATAATCAGGGCTGGCAAAGCGTGTTTGCCACCGGTCAAAATCATTCATGACGGATCCTCGGGGTTTGAGGGCAGCTCAGCGCTTGCCCGAGGTGCCAACCAAACCATCATTTTGCCGCAGCCGCAAACTAGCACTATGGTGGTCGTGGGCAAGCGATTGATTCGCTTATGCTAGTCGTTCAATGGGTGGTATGTGGGCCGCAGTCGCATCGCAAGACACATTCTGCGCAGCAAGCTGGTGCTGGCCATGGCTGTGGGATCGTTGATGCTGGTGACGGGCGTGTCTTCGGCTCTGGCGCAGTCACGCCAGTGCGTTGCGCTTCGCCAGCGCATATTTGCCCTTGAGCATCAGGGCCCGGGGGATGCCGGGCGGCTTCGCGAGATGGCGGCGCGCCAGCAACAGCAGATCGAGCGCACCTCCGCCTATGCCAATTCAATTGGCTGTTCCAACCGCAAGTTTTTGTTTTTTGGCAAGAATCCGCCGCCGCAATGCGGAGCGCTCAACGCGAGGATCAGCCAGATGCGGATCGATCTTTCCAACATCATGGAGCGGCTCGGGGCCGGTGGCGGCAATAACCGGGTCGAAGTCGGGGCGTTGCGTGGACAATATGCCGCGCTCTGCCTCGGGCAACCGGCGCCAACGCCAACGCAGAATGGCCCCGGCGGGCTGCTTAACGCCTTGTTCGGGCATCATCAGGCGCCGTTCAACCAGCCAGGCAATGATGGCGCCAGCAGCGACAATGCCATTCCCGCACGCGGTGCATCCGATGACGGCACCCAGCTGCCGCCGGTGATCGACAATCCCGCCGGCCCGGCCTCATCGGGGCGGCACCTCAGCGGCGGCAGTATGGCCATATGCGTGCGCGAGTGCGACGGCGGTTTCTTCCCGGTGTCCTATTCGGCCTGGCACCATAGTGTCGCAGCGCTGCAGCAATTGTGCACGGCGCGCTGCCCCAATGCGGCGGTGGAATTGTATTCCATGGCGGTTGGTGCGGATATTGGCACGGCGCGCTCAGCCAATGGTCAATCCTATCAGGATTTGCCGAATGCGTTCCTGTTCCGCAAAACGCATGTCCAGGGGTGCGGTTGCAAGCCGCCGGGCGAAAGCTGGGCGCAGGCGCTGGCCAAATCGGATGCCGAAACGCTGCTCGGCCATGAGGATGCCAATGATATCATTGTCACCCAGCAGCAATCTGTACGAATGGGGCAGCCAAAGCTGGCGGGCACGCCTGCCCTGCAACTGAAGGGCGGGCAGATGCCGGTGGCTGCGAGGCCTCGGCACGCCGTCAGCCAGCGCCGCGCTCCCTTGCCGCTGCGCCATGACGGCGGCATCACCAGCGCGCCGCTGCCGCCGCCCTGAGCGCGGCCTATCGCCTAGCCGGTCTTGCCGGCGAGCCGCAGGGCCGCCTTTTGCGGGCCGATCAAGGGCAGAAGTGCTGCAAGATCAGGCCCGCTCTCATGGCCGGTCAAGGCTAGCCGCAGCGGATGGTAAAGCGCCTTGCCCTTGCGGCCGGTGGCAGCTTTCAGGCTGTCGGTCCAGGTCTTCCAACTCGTGCCATCGAGGGGGCCTTGCGGCAGCGCGGCGCTGGCGGCGGCCAATAAGTCAGCATCCTCGACCAGCGGTGTGATTGGGCCGGTGACCACCTGCCACCACAGTCTGGCATCGGCGAGCTGCGCGAGATTGCCGCGCACCGCCAGCCAGAAGGCGTCAAGATCGATCGCGGCAGCGCGTGTGATACCGAGAGCGGCAAGGCGCTCCTCGATGGCGGCGAGCGGCAATATATGCAGCGTGCGCGCCGACAGCACCTCAAGTTCGGCCTCATCGAATTTAGCCGAGGTGCGCGAGACATGGCCAAGGTCGAACAAGGCCACGAGTTCCGCCAGCGAGGCGACGGGGTGAACTGCGGCCGAGGTGCCGGTCAGCACCGCCAACGCCGCGACAGCGAGGGCCTCGATGCCATGTTCACGCAGGCTGGTGAGCGACAGGGCGCCGGAGCGCTTCGAGAGACCCTCGCCGCTGGCTGTCGTCAGCAGGTTATGGTGGGCAAAACGCGGTGCCGGGCGGCCATCACCCAATGCTGCAAAAATCTGCAGCTGAACGGCGGTGTTGGTGACGTGATCCTCGCCGCGGATGACATGGGTGATGCCCAGATCAAGATCATCGACCACCGAGGGCAGGGTGTAGAGAAACGAGTCATCCTCGCGCACCAGCACCGGGTCGGACAGGGATCCGGCATCGGCATGGCAATGACCGCGCACCAGATCTTCCCAGGTCACGTCGCCGGGATCGAGCCGGAAACGCCAGTGCGGGCGGCGGCCTTCAGCCTCAAGCGCGGCGCGATCGGCGTCGGTGAGGTGCAGGGCGGCGCGGTCATAGACCGGCGGCAGGCCGCGTGCCTGCTGGCGCTTGCGGCGTCGGTCGAGTTCGTCCGGGGTTTCATAGCAGGGGTAAAGGCGCCCGGCAGCGCGCAGCCGCGCGGCCGCAGCCTCATAAAGGGCAACCCGTTGCGACTGGCGCACGACCACATCCGGCTTGATGCCGAGCCAGGCGAGATCGGTGACGATGCTGGCGGCAAATTCCTCGCGCGAGCGCTCGACATCAGTGTCATCAAAGCGCAGTACGAATCTGCCATCGAATTGCCACGCAAAAAGTTGATTAAAGAGTGCCGTGCGGGCATTGCCAATATGAATGCGCCCGGTGGGTGAGGGCGCAAAACGGACGATGGCAGGAGACGTGACTTTCGTTTCAGACATGCTGGGTCCAGATATATTGGCAGGAATGCGTGGGCAGTGGATGGCGTTGTGCCGTATGGCGCGGGAAATGTTAAGTGCTGAAATCGAGCGCTTGGCAACGGGAGAGGTGAGATGACCCTGTTTTGGATAGTGGTGGCGCTGGCAGTCGTGCTGACGGGCGCCCAGATCGTCAGCGTCGCGCTGGCGTGGCGTCGAACCACAAGGCCCGGCGTGCTGACGGCCTCAAGCCCGCATCCGCCCGTCTCGATCGTCCGCCCGCTGTGCGGTGTCGAGGCCTATGAGGCCGAGACGCTGGCCTCGACCTTCACGCTGGATTATCCCGATTATGAGGTCATTTTGTGTGTGGCCCAGCCTTATGATCCGGTGATTGCGCTGGCGCGTGCCACCATGGCGCAGTTTGCCCATGTCAAATCGCGGCTGATCATCGGCGACGAGGCAATCAGCGATAATCCCAAGCTCAACAATGTGGCGCTGGGCTGGGCAGCGGCGGCGCATGAATGGATCATTCTGGCTGATTCCAACGTGCTGATGCCGAAGGATTATATCAGCCGCCTGCTGGCGCGCTTCGATGATTCGACCGGGCTGGTGTGCGGGTGCCCGATTGGCGCGCGTCCCGGCAACAGCGCCGCTGATCTCGAATGCGCTTTCCTCAATTCCTATCAGGCGCGCTGGCAATATGTCGCTGACGCCATTGGCCGCGGCTTTGCCCAGGGCAAGACCATGTGCTGGCGCCGGAGCGTGCTGGAATCAGCCGGCGGGATCAAGGCGCTGGCCTCGGAGCCGGCCGAAGATGCCGCCGCCACCAAGGTGGTTCACAGCCAGGGCATGAAGGTGCGGCTGGTCTCCGGGCCGTTCGAGCAGCCGCTGGGGTCGCGGGCCTTGCTGGCGGTGTGGCAGCGGCAGGTGCGCTGGGCACGGCTGCGGCGCGTGACCTTCCCGCTGTTTTTCGTTCCTGAAATCATCTCGACCGGCCTGTGGCCGATGCTGCTGGCGGGCAGCGCTTCGGCGCTGATCGGCGCTGCCGTCCTGCCGCCGGTGCTGCTGGTGGCGGTGCTGTGGTATGGGGCCGAATGCCTGCACAGCCAGGCGGCTGGCTGGCCGCTGTCGCCGCGTATCGTCGCCGCCATGGTGCTGCGCGACCTGCTGCTGCCGGTGCTGTGGGTCGATGCCTGGCTTGGCAATGATTTCGTCTGGCGTGGCCATGCGATGCGCGCGGTCGCCGCCCATGCCCCGCATCCGCAGCCGTGAGCTGATTTTGGTGCGGGTGACAACGGCGCGCGAGATTGCCGCGCGCGCCGGTTCGCCGATCCCCTGATGGGATCAGGCCGCCTCAGGCCATATATTGACCGCCATTGGCCGACAGGGTGGAGCCGGTGATGAAGCCGGCATCGTCGGAGGCGAGAAACACCACGCAGCGGGCGATTTCCTCCGGCTCGCCGAGGCGGCCGACCGGAATGAGCGGCAGGATGCTCTTTTCCAGCACCTCTTTGGGCACCGCCCGCACCATTTCCGTGCCGATATAGCCGGGGCAGATGACATTGACGGTGATGCCCTTGCGGGCATTTTCCTGCGCCAGCGCCTTGGTGAAACCAATGTCGCCGGCCTTGGCCGCGGAATAATTGGTCTGGCCCATCTGGCCCTTCTGGCCATTGATCGAGGAGATGTTGATGATGCGGCCGAAATTGGCCTCGCGCATCGCCTCAATCACCGGGCGGCACATGTTGAACAGCGAGTTCAGGTTGGTGTTGATGACGCCATACCATTGATCGGCCGTCATTTTGTGGAACATGCCGTCGCGGGTGATGCCGGCATTGTTCACCAGAACGCCAATGGTGCCAAGATCTGCGGTGACCTTGGCGAGGCCGGCGGCGCAGGCATCATAATTGCCGACATCCCACTTGTAGACGGCGATGCCGGTCTCGGCCTTGAAGGCCTCGGCGGCGGCATCATTGCCATGATAGACGGCGGCGACCTTGTAGCCCGCTGCCTTCAGGGCCTTGGCCACTGCTGCGCCAATACCCCGTGTTCCCCCCGTGACGACTGCCACACGAGCCATGTTTCCCTCCTCGGTTTTGTTAAAGGCGTTTGTCTCCAGCGGGGCCGCTCTTGGTGGCGGCCTTACGCTTTATCCTATCAAATCAGCGTTCAAGCGTCATGGCAATGCCCATGCCGCCGCCGATGCACAGGGTCGCAAGGCCCTTGCTGGCACCACGACGCTGCATTTCATAAAGCAGGCCGGTGAGAACGCGCGCGCCCGAGGCACCGATCGGGTGACCAATGGCAATCGCGCCGCCATTGACATTGACGATGGCCGGATCCCAGCCCATGTCCTTGTTGACGGCCAGAGCCTGCGCGGCAAAGGCCTCGTTAGCTTCAACCAGTTCGAGGTCCTTGACCTTCCATCCGGCGCGCTCGAGCGCCTTGCGCGAGGCCGGGATCGGGCCAGAACCCATGATTGCCGGGTCCACACCGGCGGTTGCCCATGAAGCGATGCGTGCCAGCGGCGTCAGGCCACGCCTCGCGGCTTCGGCTGCGGTCATCAGCACGAGCGCGGCAGCGCCGTCATTGATGCCGGAGGCATTGCCGGCCGTGACGGTGCCTTCCTTGGAGAAGGCGGGCTTCAGCTTGGCCAAGGCATCGAGCGTCGTGCCGGCGCGGATATATTCGTCATGCTCGACGACAATATCGCCCTTGCGGGTCGAGATGGTGAAGGGCGTGATCTCGTCCTTGAAGCGGCCGGCCTTTTGTGCTGCTTCGGCCTTGTTCTGCGAGCCGAGGGCGAAGTGATCCTGCGCGTCGCGGCTGATCTGCCATTTGGCGGCGACATTCTCGGCCGTCGTACCCATGTGATAACCGTGGAAGGCGTCAAACAGGCCGTCTTTCAGCATGGTGTCTATGAGCTTGAAATCGCCCATTTTGGTGCCAGCGCGCATATAGGCGGCGTGCGGCGCCATTGACATGCTCTCCTGGCCACCGGCGACGATGACGCTGGCATCGCCATTGGCGATCTGCTGCATGCCGAGCGCCACGGCGCGCAGGCCGGAGCCGCAAAGCTGGTTGAGGTTGAAGGCGGTCTTTTCCTGGGGGATGCCGGCCTTCATCGCGGCCTGGCGGGCCGGATTCTGGCCCTCGCCGGCGGCCAGCACCTGGCCAAGAATGACTTCATCGACCTCACCGGCCTCAACCCGTGCGCGGGCGAGGGCGGCCGTGATGGCGGCCGCGCCGAGCACATGTGCCGGGGTCGAGCCAAAGGCGCCGTTGAACGAACCAACCGGCGTGCGTGCCGCGCTGACGATGACGATTTCACTTGCAGGCATAGTATAACTCCCGTTTGTTGGCACGCGAGGCGCGCGGCGTTTCGTGCAGGTTGATGATGTCACGGCAGACCCGTTCAGCCTGATGCTGAACGGTATTCGCAAAAACCGCCCGAACCTTGCAAGGTGCAGGCACTATGCCCAGATTGTTCTTCAGGCGGCAATGCCCTTTTCGGCCAAGGTGCTGGCAAGTTCGCCCGACTGGAACATTTCCCGCAGGATGTCGCAGCCGCCGATGAATTCACCCTTGATGAAAATCTGCGGGATGGTCGGCCAGTTGGTGAAATCCTTGATGCCCTGGCGGATATCGCCATCATCGAGCACGTTGATGCCCTTGAAGGGCACGCCGAGGTGATCGAGAATTTGCACGACCTGGCCAGAGAAGCCGCACATCGGGAACTGCGGCGTTCCCTTCATGAAGACGACGACATCCTGCGAGGCGACTGCCGCAGCAATACGGTCATGGGTGGAGCTGGCTTGGGGTGTGGTAGCTGCGGTCATTGACGCATTCTCCTGAAAGGGCCTGCCACGAGCGGCATGCGTTGGTGCTGATATAGCGATTATATCGGGCGATTGCCAGACGTTATACCGATGGTTTGTGCTTCACCTGCGGCAGGTTTCGGCGCAAACTCATCAGCAATGAGGCGTAGACAATCATTCAGGGAAAGGACAAGGCCATGGCGCGCAGGGTTCATGACAGTCTCGGTGAGCTCGAGGTGCCCGATGACGTGCTCTGGGCGGCCTCGACGGCGCGGGCCCTGCGCAATTTTCCGGTCTCCGGCATGCCGATCAGCCAGCATGTGCATCTGCTGCAGGGCCTTGCCATGGTGAAAAGTGCCGCTGCCAGCGCCAATGAAGCGCTCGGCATGCTCGATGGCGCCATGGCGGGCGCGATCCGGGCGGCGGCCGATGAAGTCATGGCCGGGCGCTGGGACGAGCAGTTTCCGGTCGATGTCATGCAGGGCGGAGCCGGGACCTCGACCAATATGAACATGAACGAGGTGCTGGCGGCGCGGGCGCAGCAGCTTTTGCCCAAGGAGGCGGGCGAGACGGTCATTCACCCCAATGACCATGTCAATAAATCGCAATCCACCAATGATGCCTATCCGACCGCGGTGCGAGTCGCGGTTCTGCTGGGGCAGGGCGAGCTTGCCGGCCGGCTCGACGGGCTGGCGGCGAGCTTCGAGCGCAAGGCGGCTGCCTTTGCCAGCATTGTCAAGCTCGGGCGCACCGAGATGCAGGACGCGGTGCCGATGACGCTCGGCCAGGAATTCGGGGCCTTTGCGGCGACGATCCGCGAGGACATCATGCGGTTGGGCGAGGCCTCGAAACTGCTTTGCGAGGTCAATCTCGGCGGCACGGCGATCGGCACGCGCATCAATGCCGATCCGGCCTATGGCCCGAAAGCCATCAGCTATCTGTCGCAGCTTTGCGGCTATGAGCTGGTGCAATCGTCCAATCTCATCGAGGCAAGCTGGGACATGGGCGGGTTCGTGATGTTCTCGGCGGTGCTGAAGCGCATAGCTGCGAAATTGTCGAAAATCGCCAATGACCTGCGCCTGCTCAGTTCCGGCCCGCGTGGCGGCTTTGGCGAAATCAGCCTGCCGGCACTGCAGCCGGGCTCGTCGATCATGCCGGGCAAGGTCAATCCGGTGATCCCGGAAATGGTCAGCATGGTGGCCTATCAGGTGATCGGGCTTGATCTTGCCAACACCATGGCGGCGGAAGCCGGGCAGTTGCAGCTCAATGCCTTCGAGCCGCTGATTGCCCATAATACGCTGACAGCGCTGAAACTCATCAGTAATGCCGTGGGGGTTTTCACGACGCTGTGCGTCGATGGCATTGTCGCCAATCCGGAGGCGTGCCAGCGCCATCTCGAAGCCAGCACCGCGACAGTGACGGCGCTGGTGCCGGTGATCGGCTATGAGAAATCCGTGGCCCTCGCCAAGGCGGCGCTGGCGAGCGGGCGCTCGATCCGTGAGCTTGCCCATGAGGCGCTGCCGGGTGTCGATGTCAACATGCTGCTCGACACGCACCTCCTGGCTTCGGGCTAGCGACCGGCGGCGCTACTGGTTGTCGCCCCCGGCCGTCGGCGCCAGAACCTTCGGCATGGCGATGGCAGCAGCGTCACGGATGGTGCCGGCATCGCGAAAGCCGTTACTGATCGGATAGCGCCGGTCGCGCCCGAAGTTGCGGGTCGAAATCTTGACGCCGGGCGCTGACTGGCGGCGCTTGTATTCGGCCAGATAGAGCAGGCGTTCGATCTTGCGCACGGTGTCGCGATCATGGCCCTGCGCGACAATATCGGCGACGCGCATTTCCTGTTCGACCAGGCATGTCAGGATGGCGTCGAGCACCTCATAGGGTGGCAGGCTGTCCTGATCGGTCTGGTTCTCGCGCAATTCGGCCGAGGGCGGCTTGTCGATGATGCTGGCCGGGATCACCGTGCCGACTGGGCCGAGCCCGCCTTGCGGCCGCCAGTGGTTGCGCAGCCGCGACAGCGCGAACACCTGCATTTTATAGAGGTCTTTCAGCGGGTTGAAACCGCCGTTCATGTCGCCATAGAGCGTCGCGTAGCCGACCGACATTTCCGACTTGTTGCCGGTGGTCAGCACCATGGCGCCGAATTTGTTGGAAAGCGACATCAGCAGGGTGCCACGGGCGCGGCTTTGCAGGTTCTCCTCGGTGATGCCGCGCATTGTGCCGCTGAACAAGGGTTCCAGCACCTGTTCCAGCCCGGCGACAGCAGCGGCAATCGGCAGGACATCATAGCGGATGCCGAGGGCCTTGGCGCAGGCGGCGGCATCATCTAGCGAGGATTGCGCGGTGAAGCGGAACGGCAGCATGATGGCATGAACCCGGGCGGGGCCCAGCGCATCGACTGCCATGGCAGCGCAAAGCGCGGAATCAATGCCGCCCGAAAGGCCTAGCACGACGCCGGGAAAGCGGTTTTTCTCGACATAATCGCGCAAGCCGAGCACACAGGCGGCATAATCGGCCTCATCGCCATCGAGCGGCACGGCGCGCGGTGCCTCGATGCAGCGCCAGCCCTCAGCGCTGCGTTGCCAGGTGGTGATGCCGACCTGCTCCTGAAAATTCGGCATTTGTGCCGCCAGAGAGCCATCGCCCTGCAGGGCGAAGGAGCCGCCATCAAACACGAGTTCGTCCTGGCCGCCGATCTGGTTGAGATAGACCAGCGGCAGGCCGCTCTCTTTCACCCGCGCCACGGCGACATTGAGGCGCTGGTCATTCTTGGCGGTGTGATAGGGCGAGCCATTGGCGACCAGCAGGATTTCGCCGCCGGTCTCGGCGATGCATTCCACCGGATCGGGGCCCCAGATATCCTCGCAGATCGGCACGCCGATGCGCAGGCCGCGAAACATGATCGGCCCCGGCAGCGGGCCGGGCGCAAACACGCGCTTTTCATCGAACACGCCGTAATTGGGCAGATCATGCTTGAAGCGCAAAGCCTCGATGCGGCCGTTGTCGAGCAGGGCTATGGCATTGTGAATATGACCATCGGCCTGCACCGGCAGGCCGACCAGCAGGGCCGGGCCGCCATCGGCCGTGTCGGCGGCAAGCTCGGCCGCCGCTGCCGCGCAAGCCTCGATGAAGGCGGGTTTCAGCACCAGATCCTCTGGTGGATAACCGGAAAGAAACAATTCGGAAAACATCACGAGATCAACCTTGCCGGCGGCAGCGCGGGCGGCGCGCACACGGGCGACATTGCCGGCAATATCGCCGACCGTGCTGTTGACCTGCGCAAGGGCGAGGGTAAATCTTTGCGTGATGAGCTCTGGCATAGGCCTCACTTAGCCTTGGCTACAGCGCCGGGCAACGCGATTTTACCAGCGGGACAATCCGGTGCACGTCCTCGACCACTTCAAAATGAGGGGCGAGGCCGGGGCGCACGAAGCCGGAGACCTGCACATGGGCGATCAATTGCAGCAGGGGATCCCAGAATCTGTGCAGATTGGCGATAATCACCGGCTTGGCATGCTGTTCAAGCTGCACCCAGGTCATTTGCTCGAACAATTCCTCCAGCGTGCCGATGCCGCCGGGCAGCGCCACAAAAGCCTCCGAACGCTCGAACATCAGGCGCTTGCGGGTGTGCATATCCTCGACCACATGCATTTCCTGCGCGCCATCGAGCATCAATTCGCGGCTTTTGAGAAAGCTGGGGATGATGCCGGTGACATGGCCGCCATGGTCGAGCACAGCGCGTGCCACCTCGCCCATCAGGCCGCTGTTGCCGCCGCCATAGACGAGGCCGATGCGCGCATTCGCGAGGGCTGCGCCGAGCATGGCCGCTTCAGTGCTGAAGCGCGGGTCATGGCCGGGCGCCGAGCCGCAATAAACGCAGACGGAACCCAGCAGAGAATCAAGCTGCGTGGTCATGCGGGCAATGTGCCGGATTGGCGCGCGAACGACAAGCACTGATGGCGCATGATGGAACCCTTTGCAGCTGCGTCACGGTGTTGCATTCCGTTTTGAGACTTCTGGCAAAACCTTAGAAATAGGGCTATCATAGCTGAAATAAGGGATGAAATCGATGGCAGCCTGGAGCTTTGTGAAAAATCCGTTCGTCGCGCCGCTGTCGGGCGTGGCGGTGGTTGCCGTGGGTGCGGGCATCTATGCCGTGCACCAAAGCCATCTGGCGGCGCCAGCGCCGCAACATGTCGCGGCGCTGGCGCCGGTCGCGAGGCCGCAGCCTGCACCCGCGCCCGCGCCTGTGGCCAAGCCCGCCGCACCGGCCGAGGCCGCGCAACCGGCGATGGATGCGCCGAAATTCGATATAGTCCGGGTCGAGCCTTCAGGCGATGCGGTGGTTGCCGGGCGCGCCGCGCCGGGGGCGGATGTGACGCTGATCGACAATGGCAAGAAGCTCGCCAGCGTCAAGGCTGATGCCAATGGTCAGTTCGTGATGCTGCCCAAGGCCTTGCCGCAAGGCTCGCATGTGCTGGCGCTCAGCGCGGCGACAGGTGCCGCGGGTGCTGTGGCTTCCAGCCAGACGGTGGTAGTGGCGGTGGCACCCAAGGCCCAGGGCGGCACGATGGTGGCGCTGGCGACGCCCGGCAAGCCGACGAAATTGCTGAATCCGCCGACGCCATCGCCGCAAGAGCAGGCGACAGCGCTGGCGATCAACTCGATCGATGTCGAGAAGGATGGCGCCTTTCTGGTGGCCGGCAAGGCGCCGCCGTCAGCGGCGATCAATCTTTATCTCAACAATTCCTTCGTCGCCGCCGCCAAGGCCGGGGCCGACAGCCATTGGTCGGTGACGATCAAGGACGGCGTGCCGAAGGGCTCGTTTGCGGTTCGCGCCGACGAGATCGGCAATGGCTCGGCGCAGGTCGTCGCCCGGGTGGCCGTGCCGTTCGTGGCGCCGGCGCCGCCTGTGGTGGCCGTGGCTGCAGCCGCGCCGCCTGCCGCCACACCGGCACCTGCAGCCAAGGCCGCGCCGGCAGCATCCGCAGCCAAGGCGGATGTGGTAGTTGCCTCGATCCAGACTGCAACCGTGGTGCATGGTGACAGCCTGTGGCGCATCAGCCGCACGATTTATGGTCGCGGCATCCGCTATACGGAAATTTACAAGGCAAATGCCAAGCAGATCCGCAACCCCCGGCTGATCTTCCCGGGCCAGGTTCTGGTGGTGCCCAAAAAGCCGGGCTGACAACAAGTGACCGCGTTTGCACGGACGCAAGCCCCGTTAGCAGGGCTTGCGTTACAGCGCGTGATGCGTTTCGCCGCCGGGCGTTCTATATGGGGTGCATAGTTTCGTCAGGCCGCTCGTCCAGGAAGCCCGTTTTTCATGTCGCAAACTGCCGCTGTCAATGACGGCGTGGCCAAGGGTCCGGCCGCGCCACGTCGTGAATCCACGCTGAAGGAGACGTTCAGCAACCTTTGGCCCTATATCTGGCCGCGGGACCGGGCCGACCTGCGCTGGCGCGTGGTGGCGGCCATGGCCTTCATGATCGCCAGCAAGTTTATCAATGCCGGCGTGCCCTTCGCCTTCAAATGGACCACCGACGCGCTGGTGGCCGAAGGGCTGCACAAGACGACCGCCACCACCTTGCTGGGCGCCCTGTCGCTGCCGATTGCCTTCACGCTGGTCTATGGGGTGCTGCGGATCCTGACATCCCTGACCCAGCAGGGCCGTGATGCGGTGTTTGCCGCTGTTGCCATGAATGCGGTGCGGCATCTGGCGCTCGATGTTTTCGTGCATATCCATCAATTGTCGCTGCGCTTTCACCTTGAGCGCAAGACCGGCGGGCTGACCCGGATTCTGGAGCGTGGCCGCGCCGCCATCGAGACCATGGTGCGCACCACCATGCTGATCGCGCTGCCGACGGCGGTGGAATTTGCGCTGACGCTCGGTGTGTTCTTCTGGAAATTCGACTGGCGCTATGCTGCCGTCGTCACCCTTACCGTCATTGCCTATATGTGGTTCACCACGGTCGCCTCCAACTGGCGCATCGGTATCCGCCGGGCGATGAATGAAAGCGACAATGACGCCAATACCAAGGCGATCGACAGCCTGCTGAATTACGAGACCGTCAAATATTTTGGCGCCGAGGCGCGCGAACAATCGCGCTATGACATTTCGATGCAGCGCTTCGAGAAAATGAGCGTGCGCACCTATACCTCGCTGGCGGTGCTGAATTTCGGGCAGGCCTTCATCTTCTCGCTCGGGCTGATGGCGGTCATGGCCATGTGCGTGATGGGCATCAGGTCGGGGCGCAATACGGTCGGCGATTTCGGCCTCGTCAATGTCATGATGCTGCAACTGGCGATGCCGCTCAATTTCATGGGCATGGTCTACCGCGAGATCAAGCAGGCGATGGTGGATATCGAGATGATGTTCGATGTGCTCGACCGCACGCCGGAGATCAAGGATCACCCGCATGCGCTGCCGCTCAAGGTCACAGCCGGCAATGTCCGTTTCGACAATGTCGTCTTCAGCTATGAGCCGGGCCGCACGATCCTACGCGGGGTGTCGTTCGAGGTGCCGGCGGGCAAGACGGTGGCCATTGTCGGGCCTTCGGGGGCGGGCAAATCGACGCTGTCGCGGCTGCTGTTTCGCTTCTATGAGCCGCAAACCGGGCGCATCACCATTGACGGCCAGGATATTGGCGCGGTGACGCAGGATTCACTGCGTGCCTCCATCGGTATCGTGCCGCAGGATACCGTGCTGTTCAACGACAGCATCGCCTACAATATCCGCTATGGCCGCTGGGCGGCGAGCGAGGCGGAGATCGAGGCGGCGGCCGGCGATGCGCAGATCGACCGCTTCATCAAGATGGTGCCGCAGGGCTTCAATGCCCAGGTTGGCGAGCGCGGCCTGAAATTGTCGGGCGGCGAGAAGCAGCGCGTGGCCATCGCCCGCACCATGCTGAAAGGCCCGCCGATCCTGGTGCTGGATGAAGCGACCTCGGCGCTCGACACTTTTACCGAGCGCGAGATTCAGGACGCGCTCGACCGGGTCGCCAAGGGGCGCACGACGCTGGTGATCGCCCACCGGCTCTCGACCGTGGTCAATGCCGATGAAATCATCGTGCTCGACCAGGGTGTGATTGCCGAGCGTGGCACGCATCTGGCGCTGATCGAGCGCGGCGGCATTTATGCGGCGCTGTGGAACCGTCAGCGCGAGGTTGACGAGGCCCAGGAGGCGCTGCGCCGGGCTGCGGCGGCCGAGCCGCCCAGCGTGCGCCTCATCGTCGCTGAATGAGGACGACGCGCAGCGGCTATTTCGCCCAGAGCATCTGATAGGCGTGGCGGTAATGCAGCGCCGGATCATAGGTGCCCCCGGCGAGGGCCGGGTCAGACGCGTTCTGGCTGTTGACCAGCAGCGCCGGCATTGCAAAGCGGGAGGCGGCATCATTGCCGGCGAGAGCCCGGTTCATTTCGTCGATGGCCTGCCAGGCCTCGATGGTCAGGGGGCGGGCGAGGGTAGCGGTCTCGCCGGCCTGTGCGGCGATGCGCTTGAGGGCGGCGGCGCTGCCTTCACCGGCGGCAATGCCAGCCGGCCAATCGGGCGCCTTGAGGCCAAGCCTGGCGAGGCCGGCACCAAAATCACGAAAATAGCGGTCAGATGGCGCCAGGGTGACGTTCCAGCGGCTGCCGTAGAGCTGCTGCAGCGACTTGATCTGCGCCTTCATCACCGGAACCGTGGCATTGCGCGACACATCGACGACACTGAGCACCTTGCAACTCGTGCATTTGCGCACTTGCAGCTCGATCAGCCGCGCGACATGGACATCGCCGGGCCGGCTGGAATCGGTGAGGATCACCGCCCCGGCATGACCGTCCCGGAAGGTGATGGCGGCATTGGCGGCAAGGCGGGCGCGCTCATCCTGCGAGGGGCCGATTTTGGCGAAATAGGGCAGGGCCTTGGCGTCAGGAGCGCTGCTGCCCGATTCGACCCCGACGAATTTCACGCCGACCGCCGCGCCGGCCTTCATGGCCGCCATGGCCGGTGTCGGATCGAAGCCGAAGATGAAAATGCCGTGCGGCTGGTCAATGATCGCTTGTTCCAGCGCCATGCGCAGCGCCGCGGCATTGCCGGCAATATTCCTGACGCTGACCTGCCAGCCGATGGCGCTGGCGGCATCCTGCAGGGCCCTGGTGAATCTTGCGGCACCTTGTGCCGTGCCATCGGTGATCAGTACGAGGTGCTGCGCGGCCACGGCCTTGGGGCCGGAGGTGGGCCCGGCCCAGGTCTTTGGCACGAGCATGGCCGCCGCCACTTGGCTTTTGGCCTCGGCCAGCACATTGTCGGCGAAGGCCGGAAGAGTCAGGCCCGCCACAAGCAACCCGCAACATAATGCCGTGTATCGCCGCATGCGCATCATCGTCTCATCGACACAAAAGTCTCATGTGCTGCGTAGAATCTTTTGAGGCTCAATGGCAAGCACGCCGCACCGCTCCATAAGTGCATTGACACATTTGTCGCAGGCGCGGTGAACTACGTCGCATTTTCGTTAAAATCACGGCAGCCTAGCCAAGCTCGATCACCTGGCGCACGCAGTCACCGTCAGCGAGGCGGTCAAAGCCCTCATTGACCTGCGAAAGCGGCAGGCGGTGGGTCAGCAGCGGATCGACGTCAATGAGGCCCTGCTGATGCAAGGCGATATAGCGCGGCACGTCGCGGGCCGGCACGCTCGACCCCATATAGGAGCCCTTGAGTGTGCGCTCGGCGGCCACGAGGCTCAGCGCCTGCAGCGACAGCTGGCGGTCGGGCGGCGGCAGGCCGGCGGTGACGGTGGTGCCGCCGCGTGCGGTCGCGCCATAGGCAAGTTCGAGGGCTGGCACCGAGCCGGCCATTTCGAAGGCATAATCGACACCGCCGCCGCTGATATCGCGCAGCTCATCGAGGGTTGCCGGCGTCCCGGCCCTGATGACATGGGTGGCGCCCAGGGCCATGGCGCGGGCAAGTTTGGTCTCGTCGGTGTCAAGGGCGATGATCTGGCGGGCACCGGATAATTTCGCGCCCAGCAGGGCGCTGAGGCCGACGCCGCCAAGGCCGATCACCGCCATGGAGGTGCCCGGAACCGCTGCTGCGGTATTGACGACGGCGCCGATGCCGGTGAGCACCGCGCAACCAAACAGGGCGGCGGTGGCATAGGGCAGGGCCTTGTCAATGGCGACGCAGGAATTTTCCGAGACGACAGCATGGGTAGCAAAGGCCGAAACCCCGAGGTGATGGTTCAGCGGCGCGCCCGCGCGGGTCAGCCGCCGCGCGCCGCCGAGCAGGGTGCCGGCACCATTGGCTTCGGCGCCGGGCTCGCACAGGGCCGGGCGGCCGGTGGCGCAAGGGCGGCAATGGCCGCAGGCCGGCATGAAAATCAGCACTACATGATCGCCGGTGCGAAAACGGGTGACGCCTTGCCCGACCTCGATGATCTCGCCTGCGGCCTCGTGGCCGAGCGCCATCGGCAGCGGGCGCGGCCTCGTGCCGTCGATCACCGACAAATCGGAATGGCAGAGCCCGGCGGCGTGCAGCTTGACCAGCACCTCCCCGGCGCCGGGACCCTCAAGATCGACCTCGCAGATTTCGAGCGGGCGCGATTGCGCATAGGGCCGCGGCGCGCCGGAGCGCTGCAAAATTGCCGCTGTGATTTTCATGATCGACCACCCCTTGCGCCCGCGATGCGGCAGGATAGGGCGTGGGCAAGGCCGGGCGCAAGCGCCGCGTGCAGATTGTGCTGGCGCCATCCCCAATTACGCCATATTGCCGGGTGACACCGCCCTTTGAAGTCACTTGCGGAGATCATGCCCTTGATGCGCTTGCTGCCCTTGCCGCTGATGCTCGCCCTCTGCCTCGCCGCTCCATCTGCCTTTGCCGATATGACCTTGCGGCAGGTGCCAACCTCTCAGGGCGCAGAAATGCTGTCCTTCGCCCCGGTGGTGAAAAAGGCCTTGCCGGCGGTGGTCAATGTCTTTGCTTCGCGCACCGAAAATGTGCCGAACAACCCGTTTTTCAATGATCCGATCTTCCGGAAGTTTTTTGGCCCGGGCATGGGCACACGCGCGCGCACCGAGCAATCGCTGGGCTCCGGGGTGATCGTCGATCCCAGCGGGCTGGTGGTCACGAATTTCCATGTCATTGCCGGCATGACGCAAGTGAAGGTGGCTCTGGCCGACAAGCGCGAATATCCGGCGGAAATTGTGCTGCGCGACAAGCGCACTGATCTGGCGGTGCTGAAGATCAAGGGGCCGGGGCCGTTCCCGACCGCGACGCTGGGGGAATCCGACAATCTGCAAGTGGGCGACATCGTGCTCGCCATCGGTGATCCCTTCGGCGTTGGCCAGACGGTGACGCAGGGCATCGTCTCGGCGCTGGCACGCACGCAGGTCGGCGTCTCGCATTACGGCTTTTTCATCCAGACCGATGCGGCGATCAATCCGGGCAATTCCGGCGGGGCGCTGGTCGATATGCATGCGCATGTCGTGGGGATCAATTCGGCGATTTATACCCAGACCGGCAGTTCCGTCGGCATCGGCTTTGCGATCCCGATTGATACGGTCAAGGCGGTGATTGCCGCTGCCCGCAATGGTGGCCATGAGGTGCGGCGGCCGTGGCTGGGGGCGACATTGCAGGATGTGACGCAGGACATTGCCGATTCGCTGGGCATGACGCGGCCTGAGGGGGCGCTGGTCGCCAGTCTCTATGCCGGAGGGCCCGCCGCCAGGGCCGGGCTGCGGCGCGGCGATGTGATTACCGCGATTGATGGCAAAAATGTCGATGATGTCGAGAGTTTTGGCTATCATTTCGGCATCCAGCCGCTGGGGGGTACGGCCAGATTGACCTATCTGCGGGATGGCAAGAGCGCGACGGCGCAAATCAGCCTGAGCGGCGCGCCGGAAATTCCCGCCCGCGACATGCGGGCCCTGACCGGGCCCTCGCCGTTCCGCGGCGCCTCGGTTGAAAATATCTCGCCGGCGGTGATCGAGGATATGACGCTGCAAGGTGTCACCAAGGGCGTGGTCGTCAGCTCGATAGCGCCGGGCTCGATTGCCCAGCAATATAATGTGCGCAAG
The DNA here is from genome assembly GCA_019075905.1 of Hyphomicrobiales bacterium. Lineage (GTDB taxonomy): Bacteria > Pseudomonadota > Alphaproteobacteria > Rhizobiales > Beijerinckiaceae > REEB77. The sequence goes on along the minus strand of JAGXAM010000006.1, from coordinate 101,482 downwards.
GGCGATGTGATCATGGCCGTCAATGGCGTGCCGATTGCCGACACGGCCGGCCTCGCCAAGCTCACATCTGTGGCGCATCACTACTGGAAGCTGACCATAGACCGCGCCGGCCAGGTCTTTACATCCATCGTCGGGGGCTGAGGCGGCGATGAGCCTGTTTGCCGATGCCGCGCCGGACGCGCCACTGGCAGAGCGGCTGCGACCGCAGAAATTGCAGGAGGTCGCCGGGCAGGGGCATCTGGTGGGCGAGGATGGCTTGCTGTTGCGCCTGCTGGCGAGCGGGCATTTCGGCTCGCTGATTTTCTGGGGCCCGCCCGGCACCGGCAAAACCACGGTGGCGCGCCTGCTGGCGCAGGGCACGAGGCTGGATTTCATCCAGGTTTCGGCGATTTTCACCGGCGTTGCCGATTTGAAAAAACTGTTTGAGGAAGCCCGCCAGCGCCGCCGCGCCGGGGGCGGCACGCTGCTGTTCGTCGATGAAATCCACCGTTTCAACAAGGCCCAGCAGGATTCATTTCTGCCGGTGATGGAAGATGGCACCATCACGCTGGTGGGGGCGACCACCGAAAACCCTTCGTTTGAGCTGAACAGCGCCTTGCTGTCGCGGGCGCGAGTGCTGGTGTTTCAGGCGCTGGATGCCGCTGCGCTCGAAGCCCTGCTGGTGCGGGCGGAAGGCGAAATGGCGCAGGCGCTGCCGCTCGATGGCGCGGCGCGGGCCGGGCTGATCGCCATGGCCGATGGCGATGGCCGCGCCTTGCTCAGCCTTGCGGAAGATGTCTGGCGGCTGGTGCCGCAAGGGGCGAGGCTCGATCTTGCCGGCCTCGGCAAGCTGGTGCAGCGCCGCGCCCCGCTTTACGACAAGGGGCAGGACCAGCATTACAATCTGGTTTCGGCCCTGCACAAATGCGTGCGCGGCTCTGATCCCGATGCGGCCTTGTATTATCTGGCGCGCATGCTGGCGGCGGGGGAGGACCCGATGTTCGTCCTGCGCCGTCTGGTGCGGATGGCGAGCGAGGATATCGGCCTTGCTGATCCGCAGGCGCTCGGCATGGCCATTGCGGCGCGCGATGCTTTCGAGTTTCTGGGTGCGCCGGAGGGTGAACTGGCGCTGGCGCAGGCGACGATTTATCTGGCGACGGCGCCAAAATCCAACGCCGCCTATGTCGCCTTCAAGGCAGCGCAGGGACTGGCGCGCGAACATGGCTCGCTGGTGCCGCCCAAAACCATCCTCAATGCTCCCACCGGCCTGATGCGCCAGGAGGGCTATGGCGCCGGTTATATTTATGATCACGACACGCAAGAAGCGTTTTCGGGGCAGAATTACTGGCCCGAAGCCATGGGGCGGCGTGAGCTTTATGAACCGGTCGAGCGCGGTTTCGAGCGCGACATCAAGGAGCGGCTCGATTACTGGAAGCGCCTGCGGGGCACCCGCGAGACCTAGCGGCGCGTTACCTCGCTCAGCTTCATTCGGCGGCCTTGGGCAGGGTGGCCTCTGTCCCGGCGGTTGCCAGCGGGCGCTTGGTGCGCCGGCCAGCCAGCCGCGAATCGATCTTGTCGAGATAGAAGTAGATCACCGGCGTGATGTAGAGTGTCAGGATTTGCGAGACAAACAGGCCGCCGACCACGGCAATGCCGAGCGGCTGGCGCAGTTCTGATCCGGCGCCGGTGCCAAGGGCGATGGGCAGGGTGCCGAGCATGGCGCAGAGCGTCGTCATCATGATCGGGCGGAAGCGGATCACCGCCGCCTCACGGATCGCCGTCAGGGCGTCTGCGCCCTGCAAGCGCCGCTCAATGGCAAAATCAATCATCATAATGGCGTTTTTCTTGACGATGCCCACCAGCATGAGAATGCCGATGATGGCGATGACGGTGAGTTCGCGCCCGCCGAGCGCCAGCGCGATCAGCGCGCCAAGGCCAGCCGAGGGCAGGCCGGAGAGAATGGTGACGGGGTGGATGAAACTCTCGTAAAGCACGCCGAGCACGATATAAATCGTCAGCACTGCCGCCAGCAGCAGAATGCCCTGGCCCTGCAATGATTTCTGGAACAATTGCGCCGTGCCGGAAAAGCTGGTGGTGACCGAGGCCGGCAGGTTGAGCTTGTGCTCGGCAGTATGGATCTCGTTGATGGCATCCCCGATCGACACGCCGGGGGCGAGGTTGAAGGAGAGGGTGACGGCGGGCTGCTGTGACTGGCGGTTGACCGACAGCGGCCCAACCTGGCGCACGATGCGCGACACCTGGTTGAGCGGCACCAGCGCGCCATTCTGGCTGCGGACCTGAAGGCGCCCCAGAGCATTGATGTGGTTCTGGAAATTGTTGTCGGCCTCGACGATCACATCATAATCGGCGGCCTGGGTGTAGATGGTCGAAACCACGCGCGAGCCATAGGCATTGTTGAGCGTGGCGCGAATCTGGTCGGCATTGACGCCGAGGGCGGCGGCCTTTTGCCGGTCGATGATGACTTTGGCGACCGGATTGCGGATTTGCAGGTCAGTGTTGACATCGCGCAGGCCAGGAAGCTTGCGCATGGCCAGCATCATGCGGTTTGAATCAGGATAAAGTGCGCCAAGATCGGTCGATTGCAGGGTATATTGATAGGCAGCGCGCGCCGGACGCCCGCCCTGCAGGTTGAGGTTCTGGATCGGGATGAAAATTGTCGACAGGCCCGGCACCGCGGAGGCTTCCTTGCGCAGGCGGCTGACCATGGTGAACAGGGGCGGGCGCTCGCCCTTGGGTTTGAGGGCGACAAACATGCGGCCCTGATTGGTGCTGGTAATGCCGCCAATGGCCGAAACGGCGTAATCCACCGCCGGGTCCTTGCGCACGATGGCCGAGAGTTCCGTCTGGCGTTTGGCCATGGCCGCGAGCGAGGTATCGGGCGAGGCTTCGGTGGCAGCCAGCAGGAAGCCGGTATCCTCAATCGGGAAAAAGCCCTTGGGAATGACGTAATAGGCCCACAGGGACGCGCCGATGGTCACAAAGGTCAGCAGCAGGATCAGCGGGCGCACATGCAGCACGAAATCAAGGCTGCGCCGATAGGCATTTTGCACGCCATCGACGACATAATCACTGAAGCGCGCGAACAGATTTTGCCGGGCATCGTGGTTGATGGGGCGCAGAAGGCGCGCGCACAGCATGGGCGTCAGGGTGAGCGAGACGAAGCCGGACACCAGAATGGCGACTGAGATGGTTACGGCAAATTCGCGGAACACCCGGCCGACGACATCGCCCATGAACAGAACCGGGATGAACACGGCGACCAGCGACAGTGTCATCGACAGAATGGTGAAGGCGATTTCGCTGGCGCCCTTGAGCGCCGCCTCAAAGGGCTTCATGCCCTCTTCGACGTGGCGAACGATGTTCTCCAGCATGACAATGGCGTCATCGACGACAAAGCCGACCGACAGCGTGATCGCCAGCAGCGAGATATTGTCGATGGAATAGCCGAAGGCGAACATGAAGCCAAAGGTGCCGATCAGCGACACCGGCAGGGCCAAAGCCGGAATGAGGGTGGCCGGCACGCTTTTCAGGAAGAAGAAAATCACCAGCACCACCAGCGCCACCGAAAGCGCCAGCGTGTCCTGCACATCGGCGATGGAATCGCGAATCGAGACCGAGCGGTCGTTCAGCACGTCGGCGTGCACGCTGGGGGGAATTTGCGCATTGTAATGGGGCAGGCGCGCGCGGATCTGGTCCACCACCTTGACGGTATTGGCGTCAGACTGGCGGAAGATCGCCAGGATGACGGCGCGCCGGGAATTGAACCATGCCGCCGTCTGCGTGTCGGTGACGGAATCCTTCAGATGGGCGATCTGGTCGAGCATGACCGGCGCGCCATTGCGGAAGGCAACGACGACATGGCGGAAATCGCTGGCCTTTTGCATCTGGCCGCTGGCATCGAGGGTGATGTTCTGATGCTGGCCGTATTGGGTGCCGACCGGGGTCGAGGAATTGGCGGCGGCAACGGCATTGCCGACATCGGCGAGGGTCAGGCCGCGCGCTGCCGCCTTGTCAGGATTGACATCGACGCGCACGGCATATTTCTGCTGGCCGAAGATCAGCACCTGGGCGACGCCATCAAGCTGCGATATCTGCTGGGCGAAAACCTGCTCGCCATAATCATCGACCTTGGAGAGCGGCAGGGTATCGGAGGAAAGCGCCAGCAACAGCACCGGGAAATCGGCGGGATTGACCTTGCGGAACGAGGGGGCGGTGGTCATGGCCGGGGGCAGGTTCTTCTGCACCGCCGACAGCGCCGCCGCGACATCGAGCGAGGCGCCGTCAATGTTGCGGTTCAGGGCGAATTGCACGGTGATGGTGGTCGAGCCGCGGCTTGACGACGAGGTCATGGCAGAAATGCCGGACACGGTCGACAATTGCCGCTCGATGGGCGCCGCAACAGCCGAGGCCATGGTTTCCGGGCTGGCGCCGTTGAGATTGGCCTCGATCTGGATCGTCGGAAAATCGACCTGCGGCAGGGCCGAGACCGGCAATTGCCGGTAGCCGATCAAGCCGAAGGCGATGAACGACAGCATCAGCAGGGTCGTCATCACGGGGCGGCGAATGCAAAGCTCCGGAAGCCTCATGGTCAATCAGCCTGTCTGGCGCTGGAAGCCTGCGGGGCGGCGGGTTTGTGGACAATCACCCGTGAGCCGTTGACGAGCCGGTCTGCGCCATCGAGCACGACGGTCTCGCCGCCTTCGAGGCCCGAGGAAATCACCGCGAGATTGCCTTGAGTGCGTGCGACCTTGACGGGGCGCATGGTCGCGACATTGTCTTTGACAAGAAACACGAAATTGCCGTTCTGGCCGTTCTGCACCGCCTGGCGGGCCAGGGTGATGGCGGCGGGGGCAGTGTCGAGCGTCACCGCGACATTGCATAATTGGCCGGGCCAAAGCTGCTCATGGGCATTGGTGAAAATGGCATGGGCGGTGATGGTGCCGGTGGCACTGTCAATGGCATTGTCGATTTCGGCGATCTTGCCGCGCTCGCCGAGCTTTGAGCCCTGCGGGGTGGCGACGACAAAGCTCTGGTCGCTGTGCTCGGCCGTGCGCAGGGCGTCGAGCAGGTCCTGCGGCAGCGAAAAGGCGACATAGATCGGCGACATCTGGTTGATGGTGGCGAGGGTGCCGGTTGGGCCGCTGTCGCTGGCGCGAATGATGTTGCCGGCCTTGACGCCGACGACGCCGATGCGCCCGGTGATCGGCGAGGTGATGCTGGTCCAGGTTTTCTGGACGCCGAGATTGGCGAGCACGGCCTGATCGGCGGCTTTGGTGGCCTTGAGGCTGGCGAGATTGGTGCGTGCGGTATCAACTGTCGCCTTGGCGCCGGCATTGCGGGCGAGAAGGTCGCTGGCGCGTTTGAGATCGGTCTCTGCCTGGGCGATCTGGGCATCGTCGCGGGTCAGGGTCGCTTGCGCCTGGGCGATCTGGGCGTCGAGCTGGCGGGCATCGAGCTTGAAGACCAGCGCGCCTTGCTTGACTTCGGCGCCGTCCTTGACCAGCACCTGATCGACCTGGGCATCGAGGCGCGTGCGCAGCGCGACCGAGGCGATGGGCTGCACCGTGCCGATGGTGGTCTCCACCCGGGCGAGCGGGCCTTTCACAACCTTGGTAGTGAGGACGACAACCGGCGGCATGCCCTTGCGGGCTGGCTGCGCCCTGGCTTCGGCCGCGTTCGCGGCTGGCAGGTGCGCCGCGAGGCCCGGGGGCAAATCGGCCCGCAATCTTGCACCGACAGCGCCGAGGCCCGGCGCAATGCCGGCGACACGGGCAGGGTAACTTACCAGCACGGCAACGAGCACGAGCAGGATCAAGGCCAGGACGTATATGCCGCGCACGGTTACCTCTTTTCGAACTATCGATCACTCAATTAAAGCGAATTTTGGCCGACAACAAGGCAAGCGCATGCAGGGCACATGAGCGCGATTGACCTTGACGCCTGAAAACGGCATGCAGCACGGGCTAACAGCGTCATGAGGCAAGTGTGGCCAATGCCATGTCCCCGACAACGGATCTTACCTGCCAGCGACGCGGGGCGCTGGGCCATATCGAATTGCAGCGCCCGCAGGCGCTGAATGCGATCAGCCATGCCATGGTTCTCGCCATTGATGCCGCGCTCGATGACTGGGAGCATGATCCGGCGATAAGCGCCATTGCCGTTTCGGCGGTGCCGGGGCGAGCTTTCAGCGCCGGCGGGGATATTCGCCATCTTTATGATCTCGGGCGGGCAGGGAACCACGACGCGCAAATGGCGTTCTGGCGCGATGAATATGCGCTCAACCTGCGCATCAGCCGCCTCTCCAAGCCCTATGTGGCGCTGGTCGACGGGCTGGTGATGGGCGGGGGCGTCGGCGTCGCCTTGCATGGCTCGCATGTGGTGGCCGGCGATGGCTGGCAATTTGCCATGCCGGAAGTCGGCATCGGTTTTTTCCCGGATATTGGCGCCAGTCATTTTCTGCCAAAATTGCCGGGAGCCAGCGGCATGCGGCTGGCCTTGACCGGGGCACGGGTCGGCGCGGACGAGGCGCATGCGCTGGGGCTTGCGACGCACCGGCGGGCCAGCCATGAGATGGCGGCGCTGCTGGACGGGCTGGCGGCCGGCGCAAGCATCGCCCAGCTGCTGCCAAAGGGCGACAAGTCAGCGCATTCGACATTATCGCCCGGGCTCGATCATGCCTATCAGGGCACGAGCCTTGCCGGGATCATCGCCCGGCTGGCGGCGCTCGCACCGGGCGATGCCCGGGCTGCTGGCGATCTTGCGGCCATAGGGCGCCATTCGCCGACCAGCCTTGCCGTCGCCTTGCGCCAGATGCAGCGCGGTCGCGGGCTCGATCTCGAACAGGCCCTGGCGATGGAGCTTTGCATCGTCTCGCATCTTTGCCGGGACCATGATTTTTATGAAGGCACGCGGGCCATGACCATCGACAAGGACAAGGCCCCGCGCTGGGTGCCGGATTCGATCGAAGCCGTCGACCCGGCGCGAATCGAGGCGTGGTTTGCGGCGCCCTGGCAGCCGGGTGACTCCATGGCGCGGGCGCGGTCATGAGCGACCAGCAGACATCGAAGCCGCTGCCGCCGCTGAGCGTCGCCGAGCAGGCGGCGCCACGACGACACCAGCCCGGGCGCTGGAACCAATGGCTGATCACCTTCCTGCGGGCGATGGCCGTGCTGTGGATGGTGCAGGGGCTGTTGCTGTGGCAGGTCTTGTTGATGCACCGGCCGGCGCCGCTGGCCGCGCCGGGATTCGCCAAGGCCGCCGGTCTGGTGATTTTCGCGGTGCTCGACCTTATTGCCGCGACCGGATTGTGGCTGCCGGCCGCCTGGGGCGGGGTTTTGTGGGTTTGCCTGTGCACGGCGCAAATCCTCACCGGCCTTGCCTATGCCAGCGGGCCGCTCAATGCCGGCGTGCTGCGACTGGCTGATATCTTGCTGCTTCTTGCCTATATCGGCCTCACCTACCTGGCGACCCGCGAGCGTGCCGGACGCTGAGGGTCGCGTGCCGGGCTTTGCCGGATGGTGGGGCAGGCCTTGTGATGGTTAAGGCGGATTCATTGTAAACCCATGTTTTATTTCATTTTTGATTCACCCAAAAGTGTAAATCATCGATTCATTCTGTTATTTAAGTCGGGATTCAGGGGTGTCGTGTAAGTTCATCTCATCAGACGAGAGGCACGAACGCTCCTTGAAACCGGGCGCCGCGCCAACAACAAGCAAGGTGTAGTATGAACAACGCTGCCAAAAATGAAGTTGCCATCGCCCGTAGCGAACGCTTCAATGAATTGCGTCCGGTTTATCATGAATCACTGACTTTGGTGGAGCGGCTGCATCGCCGTCTGCTTGATGTCATCAAGGATGAATTTGATCGCCGCAACCGCACCGATGTCAATTCCGTGCAGGCGCTGTTGCTCTACAATATCGGTGACAGCGAGCTGACCGCCGGCGAATTGCGCACCCGCGGTTATTATCTCGGTTCCAACGTTTCCTACAATGTCAAGAAACTGGTCGAGATGGGCTATCTGCACCATGCCCGTTCGCGGGTTGACCGCCGCTCGGTGCGTATCAGCCTGACGCCCAAGGGCAAGGAAGTGATGAGCATCGTGTCCGCGCTGTACGAAAAGCACGTCACCACGGTCGAGCAAATCGGCGGCATTTCCGGCGATGATTTCGCCCGCATGAATGTGGCGCTGAGCCGTCTGGAGCGTTTCTGGACCGATCAAATCCGCTTCCGCCTCTGATCCGGCCTGAAGTCTCGTCTGATGTTGCAAAAAGGACACAGTGATGTGTCCTTTTTTTGTTTTCCACGCCTGGATCTGCAAAAAATGCAACCCAGCGCTTCACAACCGCCTAAAGCCATAAATAAGCCCGCATGTTTGGGCTTTGTCAACCATAGCATGCGCAGGTATGCGTTGAATCGGCCAGATTGGCTGTGGCAGCGGGAATAGACTTGATGAACGGGCATTTTGGCGGACGGGCGCCTTCACGTCGCACGATTATTATTGGAGTTGTCGGGGTTGGTGCCGGCTTTTTCGGTGCGCGTCTGGGCGCGCATGCGGCGCTGATGGGCCGTCAGGCCGAATGGGCGCAGCAATATGATGCCGATCCGACCCAGGCCCTGGTGCGCTCGAGGACGCCGCTGTTGTCGCAGCAGACCATTGATGCCACCGTTGCGGCGGTGCAGCATTATCAGGCGCTGTCGGACGCCGGTGGCTGGCCGGCCTTCCAGCCGCGGCGGCTGTTGCGGCTCGGCATGCGCGGGCCGGATGTGCAGGCCTTGCGCCGCCGCCTGATGATCACCGATGACCTGCCGCGGGTTGCCGGCATGTCCGAGAATTTCGATTCCTTCGTATCCGCCGCAGTCAGGCGCTTTCAGGCGCGCCATGGCCTTGCCGTCAGCGGCGTTGTCGATCGCGAGACACTGCGTGCCATGAATGTGCCGGCAACGATGCGCTTGCAGCAGCTCACGCTCAATTCGGTGCGGCTGCGCGAATATGCCGGGCTCAATGATCCGCGTTATGTCGTGGCCAATATCCCCGCAGCGCGGGTGGAGACGGTGGAAAACAACGTCGTGATCACCCGCCACAAGGCGGGCGTCGGACGCATCGACCGGCCCTCGCCGATCATGCGGACCAAGGCCATCCAGATCAATTTCAACCCCTACTGGACAGTGCCGGCCTCGATCATCAAGAAAGACCTGATCCCGCTGATGCAGAAGCATCCGCATTATCTTGAGGAAAACCGCATCAGGATTTTCGACAAGAGCGGGCAGGAGGTTCAGGCTTCCAGCATCAACTGGGATTCCTACCAGGCCGAAAATTACCGGTTCCGCCAGGATTCGGGCGCAGGCAATGCGCTTGGTGTCGTGCGCATCAACATCAACAATCCCTATGGCGTCTATATGCATGACACCAATGAAAAGGGCGTGTTTGGTGATGATTACCGCTTCGTGTCCTCGGGCTGCATGCGCCTGCAGGATGTGCGCGATTATGTGACCTGGTTGCTCAAGGATAATCCCGGCTGGGATCGCCAGAGAGTCGATGATACCATCAATTCCGGCCAGCGTCTGGATGTCGATATTACCCCGCCGGTGCCGGTTTACTGGGTCTATATTACCGCCTGGGCGACGCCGGACGGCATCGTGCAGTTCCGTGACGATATTTACAAGCGCGACGGGCTGAATGTCGATGCGGCGATGAGCCCCTCCAAACTGGCGCGCGAGGAACTGGCGGCGCAGCAGCGCAGCATTGTTGAGCCAGTCCAGCAGCAATGAAGCGGATTTTGCATGAAAGCTTGATGCTCTTGTGACGATTTTGCATGGCTGGCATTTGCCTCGCGCCGTTGCCGCGCGGGGCGATTCAGATATTTAAGGGTGATTGGCAAAAGAGGGTGTCTCCCCGTGAACATGAATGTGAAACTCGCAGAGGTCGAAGGCACTCTGGTCAGTTCCGCCGTGGCGGAGATGGTCCCGGCGCGGCGCGCCGCTGCATCTGCAGGCCCGGTCATGCTGATCCTCGGGGCCGTGTCGCTGTCGCATTTCCTCAACGACATGCTGCAATCGCTCTTGCCGGCGATGTATCCCTTGCTCAAGTCGGAATTTTCGCTGAGTTTCGCGGAAGTCGGGCTGATCACGCTGGTGTTCCAGCTCACCGGATCGGTACTGCAACCGATCATCGGCACTTATACTGACCGGCATCCGCTGCCCTATTCGGCGTCGCTCGGCATGATTTCCAGCCTGAGCGGCCTGCTGCTGCTGTCGGTGGCCGGCAACCTGCCGATGCTCCTGGTCGCGGCGGCGCTGGTGGGCATAGGCTCGGCGGTGTTCCACCCTGAATCCTCGCGCATGGCACGGGCTGCCTCGGGCGGGCGCTATGGCCTGGCGCAATCGCTGTTTCAGGTCGGGGGCAATTTTGGCACATCGAGCGGCCCCTTGCTGGCGGCCTTGGTGGTGGTGCCGCTCGGGCGCAGCAGTGTCGCCGGCTTCATCGTCGTGCCGATGCTGGCCATGGGCATCCTGTTTTTTGTCGGGCGCTGGTATGCGCAGCGTCTGGCGGCTGAACCGCCCAGGGCTTCCGGTGCCAAGGCCAAGGCGCTGCCCTTGCCGCGCGCGCAGGTGACGCGGGCGCTCTTGGTGCTGATGGCGCTGATGTTTTCCAAGTTCTTCTATACGGCGTCGATGACGACCTTCTATACCTTCTATCTGATCCATAAATTCCAGCTGCCGATTGGCGAGGCGCAACTCGGGCTGTTCGCCTATCTCTTTGCCTTTGCTTCCGGCACGCTGATCGGCGGGCCGCTGGGGGATCGCTACGGCCGGTTGCCGGTGATCTGGATTTCCATTGTCGGTGCCTTGCCGCTGACGCTGGCCATGCCCTATGCCAACCTGCCGGGAACGATCATTCTCAGCATGCTGGTGGGCTTCGTGATTTCATCGGCCTTCTCCACCATCGTGGTCTATGCCCAGGAATTGCTGCCGGGCCGGGTTGGCATGGTGTCGGGGCTGTTCTTTGGCCTGGCCTTTGGCATGGGCGGGCTTGGGGCAGGGAGCCTTGGTATGCTTGCTGACCATACCAGCGTGGATTTCGTGTTCCATCTGTGCGCCTTCCTGCCGGCCATCGGCTTTTTGACATGGTTCCTGCCGAAGCTTGGCCAGCCCAAGCCGGAGAAGCTGGCGACGCAGGGCTGAGGCGCGGGCGCCGGGCGAAACCTCGCAAGATCGCGGGCCGCGACGCGGGCCAAATGGCCTCGCGTCGCTATTGTTGCGCTGGCCTGACGATTGAGGCTTGCGGCCAAGGCCTTGTTGCGGCTACCAGAGCCCATCCGACATTTGAGGAGCAGATTTGATGGCAGAGGCCCGCCGCGCGGCATATCACCCCCACCAGCTCGCCGGAGCGCGGTTCCTGATCATCGAGGCGCGGTTCTATGATGGCATTGGCGCGTTGCTGCTGCAGGGCGCCGAGGCTGCCTTGCGCGAGGCCGGCGCGAGCTGGGACACTGTCAATGTGCCTGGCGCGCTTGAAATCCCGGTTGCGGCAAGCATGGCAGCGGCTGCAGACAAGGGCCTTGCCGGCATTGTCGCGCTCGGTTGCATCATCCGCGGCGAGACCTATCATTTCGAGATCGTCGCCAATGAGAGCGCGCGGGGGCTGATGGATGTGGGAATCCGGCACGGGCTGCCAGTCGGCAATGGCATATTGTCGGTGGAGAACGAAGCGCAGGCGCTGGTGCGGGCCGATCCGCAGCTTGGCAACAAGGGTGCGGATGCGGCCAGGGCCGCCATGAGCCTTTATGCGCTCCAGCAAAGCCGGGCCGGCTGAGGCCATGTCACGCGCAGAACACCGCACGGCTGCCCGACTGGCGGCTTGCCAGGCCCTCTACCAGATGGATGTCACCGGGCGTGGCATCAATGAATGTCTGGCCGAGTTTGAAGCGCACTGGATCGGCAAGGAAGTCGAGGGCGACCAGTACAAGCCCGCCGAAATTGCCTTTTTTCGTGATATTCTCATCGGTGTGCTGGCCGACCAGGTGGCGCTCGACCGCCTGATCGACCTGCGGCTGGAAAAGACCTGGCCGCTGGCACGCATCGAGGCCTTGATGCGGGCGATCCTGCGGGCCGGAAGCTATGAGCTGAAAAAGCGCCTCGATGTTCCCGCGCGGGTGGTCATTACCGAATATGTCGATGTTGCCGGTGCGTTTTATGGCCGCGACGAGGCCGGCATGATCAATGCCGTGCTCGACACGCTCGCCCATGAATTGCGGCTGGAAGAATTTGCCAATCGGGACTAGCCATGGGTGCCTCGCGCGAGCATGACCTCATTGCCCGCTATTTCGCGCCGCTGGCCGGGCCGGAGGGACTTGGCCTGCTCGATGATGCCGCCTTGCTGGCGCCGCGCGCCGGGCATGAATGGGTGATCACCACAGATGCGCTGGTGGCGGGGGTGCATTTCTTCGCGGATGATCCGGCCGAAATCATTGCCGGCAAGGCCTTGCGGGTCAATCTTTCCGATCTGGCGGCCAAGGGCGCGCGGCCACGGGCCTTTACGCTGGCGCTGATGCTGCCCCAAGGGCTGGAGCCAGGCTGGTTCGAGGGCTTTGCCAAGGGTCTTGGCGCGGATATGGCGCGCTTCGGGATTGCGCTCATTGGCGGCGATACGGTGGCGACGACGGGGCCGCTGGCCCTGACGATCACCGCTTTCGGCGAGGTGGGCGAGGGCCGCATGGTCACGCGCAGCGGCGCCGTCAGCGGCGATGCCATTTATGTCTCGGGTACGATTGGCGATGCGGCGCTTGGCCTCGTTTGCCTGAAAAGCCCGGACCGGCTGGCGCTGGCGGCAAGGCACCGTCGCCATCTTGAGGCGCGCTATCACCGGCCGGAGCCGCGTATGGCGCTCGGGGCGGCGCTGCGCACCCATGCCCATGCAGCGATGGATGTGTCGGACGGGCTGGTGGGCGATCTTGGCCGGCTGCTGGCAGCATCAGGGCAGGGTGGCATCATCGAGGCGGCGGCCGTGCCGTTTTCGCCGGCTGTTCATGCGGCGCTGTCATTGGAACCAACATTGGAAGAAACGGCTCTAACTGGAGGTGATGATTATGAAATTATCTCCTGCGTCCCGCCACATGCCTGTTCAGCTTTCGAGCAGGATTGCGCCCGGGCCGGCGTCAAGATCACGCGGATCGGTGTGGTGCAGGCGCACAGGCTGATCACCTGGCGGGCGGCCGATGGCTCAGCGATGAGCTTTGCCAGCCCGGCCTACAGCCACCTTTGAGGCCTCAGGATGGCGCAAATTCGCGCAGTCGCGCGGCGTAGCGCGCCATGGTATCGACTTCGAGATTGAGCTCGTCGCCGGGCTTGCGCTGGCCCCATGTCGTGACCGCCAATGTGTGCGGGATCAGCAGCACGGTGAAATCCTGACCATCGACCGTATTGACGGTGAGCGACGTGCCATCGAGGCAGACCGATCCCTTGGGCGCGATGAAACGAGCCAGGTCGCTCGGGGCGGTGAGGGTGAATTCGGCCATGCCTTCGAAATCGCGGCGGGCGCGCAGGAGCGCGAGACCATCGACATGGCCACTGACGATATGGCCGCCCAGCTCATCGCCGATTTTCAGCGCGCGTTCGAGATTGATGCTTGTGCCTTGCTGCCAGCGCCCGACTGTGGTCAGGCGCAGGGTCTCGGCGGCAGCATCGACGCAAAACCAGTCGCGCCCTGCGGTCTCGCCCTTGTCAACGACCGTCATGCAGACGCCTGAACAGGCGACCGAAGCGCCCATGGCGAGGCTGGCGTGGGGATAACGGCAGGCGATTTTCAGGCGTCGCAGGCTGTCGGAGCCGCCGACTTCGAGAATGTCACCCACATCGCTGACCAGACCGGTAAACATTATTTATCCTCGCGTTCAAAGGCCTCGATGAGATCGACGCCGGCGTGCATCTGCTGGTAGCGGCGAAACCTGCCGGTGACCAGAGCCTGGCCCGCAGCATCAAGCGCCATAAAGCCAGCACCGGCATGAAGCTGTTGGTTGGTGACCAGCAGCACCTCATCGACGAGATCTGCGACCAGCAGGCTGTGGGCCAGAGTTGGGCCGCCCTCGCAAAATACCCGCGTCAGGCCCTGCTGAAAGAGCCGGGCCATGACATCGACAAGATCGAGCCGCCCGTCTGTGCTGGTGGCAATTTCAGCGAGGGTGACGCCGCGCGCCTGCCAGCGGGCCCGCGCTGCGGCGGGTGCCTGCGGGCCGCAGGCCAGCAGCACGCTGGCGGTGCCATCAGCAAGGCGGGCGCCCGGTGGAAGGCGCGCCTGCGCATCCAGCACGATGCGCATGGGTTGGCGCCCGGTCATGCCGGGCAGGCGCACCGAGAGCTGCGGATCATCGGCGAGCGCGGTGCCGATGCCGATCATCACGCCATCATGCAGGGCCCGCAACATATGGGTGCGGCCCATGGCGGCAGCGCCGGAGATCATCAGGCGCGGCTGGCCTGCTGGGGCCCCGGCGAAACCGTCAGCGCTGCGGGCGAGTTTCAGGGTGATCATCGGCCGCTGGCGGGTGACGCGGCAGATATGGCCGCGATGATCGCGCCGGGCCTGGCCTTCGCCGGGGCCGACAACGACTTCAATGCCGGCGGCCCGCAGCAGCGCGTGGCCGCGCCCGCTGACCCGCGCATCGGGGTCAGGCATGGCCGAAACCACGCGGGCAATGCCGGAAGCAATAATGGCTTCGGCGCAGGGCGGGGTCTTGCCGTGATGGCTGCAGGGCTCCAGCGTCACATAAAGCGTCGCGCCGCGCGCTTGCGCTCCGGCCTCGGCGAGGGCTACGGGTTCGGCATGCGGGCGCCCGCCGTCCTGTGTGAAGCCGCGGCCGATGATGATGCCATCGCGGACCACCAGAGCGCCGACGGCCGGGTTGGTCGCCGTCCTGCCAAGGCCGCGCCTTCCATAGGCCAGCGCCGCCTGCATGAACCGCTCATTGAGCGCGCTCATGCCGGCTTGTCGCCGGGCTCGTCGGCAGCGTCGTTTTCGCGCTTCGGCTCGCTGAGTTCGACCAGAAACCGGCCAAAATCGCGCGCCTCGTTGAAATTGCGATAGACCGAGGCGAAGCGCACATAGGCGACCTGATCGAGATTGGCGAGGCCCTCCATCACCATTTCCCCGATCTGGCCGGAGTCGATATCAGTTTCGCCGCTGTTCTCAAGCTGGCGGACGATGCCATTGACCAGCCGCTCGACCCGTTCGGGCTCGACCGGGCGCTTGCGCAGCGAGATCGCCAGCGAGCGCATCAGCTTGTCACGGTCAAATGGCACGCGGCGACCGGATTTCTTGAGCACCATCAGTTCGCGCAATTGCACGCGCTCGAAGGTGGTGAAACGGCCGCCGCAATCCGGGCAGACGCGGCGGCGCCGGATCGAGGCCGCATCATCGGCGGGCCGCGAATCCTTCACCTGGCTGTCGGTGGCACCGCAATAGGGGCAACGCATTGTCAGTTATCCAATTCTACAGTCACGTTTCCGACTCGGAGGTCGGATCAACGCCGCCGCGTTCAAAGAGAGACATCTGTTTGCTCGGAGGGCGATGCTCCAAAACGCGCTCTATAAAATATTCTGACTTCAAACCGCTGGAATCTTCCCGAACATCAACACGGACGTCGCATATCAGAATATCGCTTTTCGCAAAGCTAACCTCATTATTATCGATACGCTGGAGATAGGATTCGTCCAATACAGTCACATTCAAGGTGGCTCTTCCATCGTTCAAACGCCATTTATTGCCTGACTTAAAGGAAAGGGAGACGATAGAAAAAGGCGCTCGATACCGATACTCATAGGCACCAGCTTCGCGATCAGGAAGTTCCAAAAAGGAATACCCGTCCGCCTTCTCAATCCTTTCTGGATCGAGTGTTGAACCCAAAGTGACGGAATCTATTCCATCCTTCGACAAAGGCTCGGCCACGACCCTAGAAAGAGCAAGGCGAACACTTACATCAATGGCGACACGAGCCACAACTTCATCAACTTCGATTGACGCACCATCGATTTCCACAACCACGCGACCGGGCGCTTTACGCTGAATGGCCGAAGGACGGCGCCCTTTTAGCCATTTGATCAATTTGAGGGCACCTCCGCCCACCACTCCGCTGCCGACTAAAATGTTAATGATGTTTGCAGCCGAGGTTCCGTCCGGCCCTGCCATTAAATCGCGAACGCCTTGGAGAAATGCGACCGAAACATCAAAGCCGATGTAAAAGGAACCCTTTCCAACTGCCCTGACTTGCACTTTGGCAGAGGTATTTTCGCCGTGGACGACGCGATGAGTTGCTTCAATCAGGTTGCCGACCGCCAGCAGTGCAGGTGCGAGATCGCGCACGTCCATAACACCGCTGTCAACCGCAGCGCCTTCATATCGTAGTGATAATTCAGCGTGGCTCATCGTGCAGCCCATCCATATCTCGGATCATTCACGCATAAATCGGGAAGCGCCGTGTCAGTTCGGCAACACGCTTGCGCACCGAAGCCTCGACCTCGCCATTGCCTTCATCGCCGTGTCTGGCGAGGCCTTCCAGCGTCTCGACGATCAGGTCGCCGACCATGCGGAATTCCGCCGTGCCGAAACCGCGCGAGGTTGCTGCCGGCGAACCCAGCCGGATGCCGGAGGTGATGGTCGGCTTTTCGGTGTCGAAGGGCACGCCATTCTTGTTGCAGGTGATATGGGCGCGCCCCAGCGCTGCCTCGGCCGCCTTGCCGGTGAGCTTTTTCGGCCGCAGGTCCACCAGCATCAAATGATTATCGGTGCCGCCCGAGACAATATCGAAACCGGCGTCCGCTAGGGTCGTGGCCAGCATCTGCGCATTGGCGACCACCTGCCGGGCATAGGCGGCAAAATCCGGCCGCAGCGCCTCGCCGAAAGCTACCGCCTTGGCAGCGATGACGTGCATCAGCGGGCCGCCTTGCAGGCCGGGGAAAATCGCCGAATTGAGCTTCCTGGCGATGGCCTCGTCGTCGGAGAGGATCAGGCCGCCACGCGGGCCGCGCAGGGTTTTATGGGTGGTGGTGGTGACGACATGGGCATGGGGGAAGGGCGAGGGATGGGCACCGCCCGCCACAAGCCCGGCGAAATGCGCCATGTCGACCATGAAATAGGCGCCGACCGCATCGGCGATGGCGCGAAAGCGGGCGAAATCCCAATGGCGCGAATAGGCCGAACCGCCGGCAATGATGAGTTTGGGCTTGTGCTCACGGGCGAGGCGTTCAACGGCTTCCATATCGATCTTCTGGTCGACGACGCAGACGCCGTAGCTTACGGGCTTGAACCATTTGCCGGACATGTTGGCGCTGGCGCCATGGGTGAGGTGGCCACCGGCGGCAAGATCGAGGCCCATGAACGTGTCACCCGGCTGCATCAGCGCCAGAAACACCGCCTGGTTGGCCTGTGAGCCGGAATTGGGCTGGACATTGGCGAATTTGCAGGAAAACAGCCGCGTCGCCCGCTCGATGGCGAGTTTCTCGGCAATATCGACAAACTGGCAGCCGCCATAATAGCGCTTGCCGGGATAGCCTTCGGCATATTTGTTGGTCATCACCGAGCCCTGCGCTTCCAGCACGGCGCGCGAGACGATGTTTTCGGAAGCGATCAGCTCGATCTCGTCGCGCTGGCGGCCAAGTTCGAGATCAATCGAGCGGGCCAGTTCCGGATCTGCTTCGTGCAGGGAGGCGCCAAAGAAACTGTTGGAGCGAAAGGCAGCGGGCTGCACAGGGCTGTTCATGGCAAGACCTTTGCGTCAAGCGGGCGGACGCGCCGCCGGTTTCAGAGACACAGGCGCATAGCATGTTGCCTCGCATTGCGAAAGCACGGATGGCGCATGCGTGCCGTCATCGCGAGGAGCGCTAGCGACGCAGCAACAAAGCGGGGAGATGGAGCGAGCCACCTGGGTTGCTTCGCTTACGCTCGCAATGACGGCGTTGGAAGTTTAGCCATCACCGTCATTGCGAGGAGCGCTAGCGACGAAGCAACAAAGGGGCTGGGGTGATATTGCGGTTGAGATGGAGCGAGCCACCTGGGTTGCTTCGCTTACGCTCGCAATGACGGGGTGCCTTTATTGGTTGTCCCACATGAACATATCGGGGTCTTCGCGACGCCAGGCGGCTATGTGTTCGCGGTGCTGGCCGATCATCATGCCGAAGCGGATGCAATCATTGCGGTCGCCGAGGTCGCATTCGCGCTTGAGATCATGCAGGCGCTCGAAATATGGATCGCGCGCGACATAGACCGGCTGGGCCGGGGCGACATAGACCGGGCGCGGCTGGTTGAGGGCGTGATCGAGAATGGCACCGCCAACCAGTCCGGCCGCCAGGCCGCCGAGCAGCGCGCCATTGCGGTCACCATCGGCGCGCGCGGGATTGGCCAGTGTCATTGCCGCCGCCGCGACCAGGGCAGAGGCCAGCAAGGCCGAAGCGAAAGATTTGGTGCGCATGCTATGCTCCTGACATTCAAAAATCCTTCGCCATCAATGTCATGGCAGGCTTGACGAAGAGTTAAGCAAAGGTTGCTGGAATTGTTCGGTTTTTAGACAGGCCCCGGCGTGAGGCGCGCCAGATGTGCGACGTGCACTTGACATAGTGCGGCGCGGCGTGTGGAAGACATCACCATAATTCCTGTTTCGGGACCCTCCTTGATGGCCATGCACACCTATCGTTCCCACACCTGCGGCGCCCTGCGCGCCACGGATGCCCAACAACCCGCGCGGCTTTCCGGCTGGTGCCACAGGGTGCGCGACCATGGCGGTGTGCTGTTCATCGATGTGCGCGATCATTACGGCCTGACGCAATGCGTGGTCGATCCCGAATCGCCGGCTTTCAAGATCGCCGAAACCTTGCGTTCGGAATGGGTCGTGCGCCTCGACGGCGATGTGCGGCTGCGCCCGGCAGGCACGCAGAATGATGAGATGGCGACCGGCGCCATCGAGCTTTATGTGCGCGAGATCGAGGTGCTCGGGCAGGCGGCAGACCTGCCGCTGCCGGTGTTCGGTGATCAGGACTACCCGGAAGAGACCCGGCTGAAATATCGCTTCCTCGACCTGCGGCGCGAGCGGCTGCACAAAAATATCATGCTGCGCACCCGCGTGGTTGATTCGATGCGCCAGCGCATGAAACAGGCGGGCTTCAGCGAATTTGCCACACCGATCCTGACGGCATCATCGCCTGAAGGGGCGCGCGACTTTCTGGTGCCCTCGCGCATCCACCCCGGCAAGGTTTACGCGCTGCCGCAGGCCCCGCAGCAATACAAGCAATTGCTGATGATGGCGGGCTTTGACCGCTATTTCCAGATCGCCCCGTGTTTTCGCGATGAAGACCCGCGCGCCGACCGCCTGCCGGGCGAATTCTACCAGCTCGATGTCGAAATGAGTTTTGTCACCCAGGACGATGTGTTCGCGACCATGGAGCCGGTGATCTCCGGCATTTTCGAGGAATTTGGCGGCGGTCGTCCGGTGACGCAAAACTGGCCGCGCATCGCCTATGACGAGGCCATGCGCAAATATGGCACCGACAAGCCCGACCTGCGCAATCCCATTGAGATGAAGGATGTTTCGCAACATTTTGCCGGCTCGAACTTCAAGGTTTTCGCCCGCATGCTGGAAAATCCGGCCAACCGGGTCTGGGCAATCCCGGCGCCGGGCGGCGGCCAGCGCACCTTCTGCGACAAGATGAATTCCTGGGCGCAGGGCGAGGGCCAGCCGGGCATGGGCTATATTTTCTGGCGCGAGGACGGGCCGGCCGGCCCCATTGCCAATAATATCGGGCCCGAGCGCGCCGAGGCCCTGCGCCAGCAGCTGGGCCTCAAGGCCGGGGATGCCGCGCTGTTTGCGGCCGGTGATCCGGCGAAATTTGCCAAATTTGCCGGCATGGCGCGCACCAAGGTCGGCGAGGATCTCGACCTGATCGACAAGGACCGGTTTGAATTTGCCTGGATCGTCGATTTCCCGATGTATGAATATAACGAGGACGAGAAGAAAATCGACTTCTCGCATAATCCCTTCTCGATGCCGCAAGGCGGGCTCGAGGCGCTCAACGGCCCCGATCCACTGGCCCTGAAGGCCTTTCAATATGATATTGCCTGCAATGGCTTCGAGCTGGCGTCGGGCGGTATCCGCAACCATCGCCCCGAGGCCATGGTCAAGGCTTTCGAGATTGCCGGTTATGGCGAGGAGACGGTGATCGAGCGGTTTGGCGGCATGTACCGCGCCTTCCAGTATGGCGCGCCGCCGCATGGTGGCATGGCGGCGGGGGTTGACCGCATCGTCATGTTGCTGGCAGGCGAGCAGAACCTGCGCGAAGTGGCACTGTTTCCGATGAACCAGCGCGCCGAGGATATTTTGATGGGCGCGCCGGCGCCGGCGACGCCGAAGCAATTGCGGGAGCTGGCGATGCGCTTCACGCCACAAAGCAAGGATACATGACCATGCCGCGAACGCGGCTCTATCTTTTCGACACGACGCTGCGCGATGGCGCGCAGACGACCGGTGTTGACTTTTCGCTCGATGACAAGCGCCGCATTGCCGGGCTGCTGGATGAGCTCGGCCTCGATTATGTCGAGGGCGGCTATCCGGGAGCCAATCCGCTTGATACCGAGTTTTTTGCGAGCAAACCGGTGGCGCGCGCCAAATTCTGCGCCTTTGGCATGACCAAGCGGGCAGGGCGCTCGGCGGCCAATGATCCGGGCGTGGCGGCGCTGCTGGAGGCTGATGCCGATACCATTACCTTTGTCGCCAAGAGCTGGGATTACCAGGTGACGGTGGCGCTGGGCGTGTCGCTTGAGGACAATCTTGAGGGCATCCGTGAATCGGTGGCGACGGCGGTCGCACGAGGCCGGGAAGTGGTGTTCGATTGCGAGCATTTCTTCGATGGCTACAAGGCCAATCCGGCCTATGCGCTGCAATGCGCCAGCGCGGCGCGGGCGGCAGGCGCACGCTGGGTGGTGCTGTGTGACACCAATGGCGGCACGCTGCCGCATGAGATTGCCAGGATCGTCAGCGAGGTGACGCAGACCATTCCCGGGGCTTATCTTGGCATCCATGCCCATAATGACACAGAAAATGCCGTAGCCAATTCGCTGGCGGCGATCGAGGCCGGTTGCTGCCAGGTGCAGGGCACGCTGAACGGGCTGGGCGAGCGCTGCGGCAATGCCAATCTCACCTCGCTGATCCCGAGCCTGCTGCTGAAGCCGGAACTGGCGTCGCGCTATGAGACCGGCATCAGCCTCGCGGCGCTGGGCCATCTCAGCAAGATCAGCCATACGCTCGATGAATTGCTGAACCGGGCGCCTGATCGCCATGCGCCCTATGTCGGGGCCAGCGCCTTTGCCACCAAGGCTGGCATCCATGCTTCCGCCGTGCTCAAGGACCCGCGCACCTATGAGCATATCGACCCGGCGCTGGTGGGCAACCAGCGGCGGGTGCTGATTTCCGACCAGGGCGGCAAATCCAACATCTTGAGCGAGCTGGAGCGCCTCGGCCTCGCCGTGCACAAGGATGATCCGCGCATCAATCGCCTGCTTGAGGAAGTCAAGGAACAAGAGGCGCAAGGCTATGCCTATGAGGGGGCGGATGCCTCCTTCACGCTGCTGGCGCGCCGGGTGCTGGGCGAGGTGCCGCATTATTTCGAGGTCGAGCACTACCGTGTCAATGTCGAGCGCCGCCATAATTCGGCCGGCACGCTCGTCAACATGGCCGAGGCCATCGTCAAGCTCAACATCGACGGCCAGATGCTGATTTCAGCGGCCGAGGGCAATGGCCCGGTCAATGCGCTGGATGTGGCGCTGCGCAAGGATCTCGGCAAATACCAGCGCTTCATCAATGATGTCGAATTGCGCGATTACCGGGTGCGGGTGTTCCAGGGCGGCACCGATGCGGTGACGCGCGTGTTGATCGAGTTCGGCGATTCCAAAGGCGCAAGATGGTCAACCGTCGGCGTCTCCGCCAATATCATCGACGCCTCGTTTCAGGCGCTGGTCGATTCCATCACCTACCGGCTGCTGATGACGGCGGGGTGAGGCCTCACTGGCGCGGCGGTCATTGGTCGGCACTGGCTGTGATGTGCAATTTGGCGACGATGGCCGCAGGGCCGGCCATTTTCGCCGCCATGATCTCGGGCGCACCTATGCCTTCGGCGCTGGTGGCGGAAATGTCGAGATTTTTCGGATCGCCGAGAAACTTCGCTATGGCGGCACCTATGCTCTGGCTCGCGGCGCTTTGCCCGAGCATGGCCGGGATGATCGTGCCAGCTCCGGCGATGAGTTGCTGGGTATATTGCGCCGGAGTCTGGCTGGCGGATGCCGCCTCGACCGCAAGGATTTTTTGCACGACACCCTGATTGTCCAGATGGAGGTGCACAGCCGTGGCCTTGGCGGTGACCATGGCGGCTTCAATATCGGCAGGTTTGGTGCTTAGCAGCGTATTGCCGACGTCGATGAGCTTGAAGGACATGGTCGCCGCGCCGGCACCAGCGCCGCTCAGGGTCAGATCCTTGAGCTCGATGGCGCCCTTGCTCATATCCCAGTCGATGCTGTTGGAGAGCGACAGGTCGATCTTTGAGTAAAAATTGGTCTTGAACTTCGTCAGGCCGGGGGTCGCCGGCAATTGGTCAAGATCCGACTTCAAATGCGAAATGCCGAGCGAAAATCCGCTTGGCGGGGCGGTGGCCGTTGCCGTTTCCGCCATTGTCAGGGCATCGAGCGACACGACGATCGGCACAGAGGTGACGTCCGCCTTGGGCGGATGGGTGATGGTCACGGAAATATCATGGGCGGTGAAATGGTCGAAGCTCGTCGAGCCGAGCAAGTCAGCCTCGATCTCCAGCGCCCGTTGCGCCGCCTCGGTATCGGCCGGCTGGCCCGGCACCGGATGCGGCAGCATGCTGGCGATGTTGATTCCCGGCACCTTCATGGCGCGCAGGCGCGCATTCTGGACTTCGCCATCCTTGACGGTCACATCGGCGGAAAAGGTGCCTTTTGGCAAGCTTTCGGTGAATTTCATGGCGATGCCATTGACTTTCTGATCAGCCAGCGCCAGTTGCCGCGGCTCGTTATCGTCCTTGCGGGTATCGAGCATCCAGCGCAGGTAGCCGGGAAGGCTAAGCTGGTCGAAACTCATCGAGGCCACCGATTCCGTGCCATGGACGGAAGCCCCGTCCTTGGGATCGGCCATGATTTCAACCGTGGTCTTGCCGATGGTGGCATGGCCGATGACGCCTTTGACGACATTGGACATTTCGATATTGTTGAGGGTGGTGACGCTGCTCGACACCGGCAATTTCTGGCTGAAGATCATGACCGGCACGCTGAGGGTGCCGGCATTGAGGGCGGCGATGCGCTGCGAGGCGGGCGTCGCGTCCTTGACATCGAGCATTTTCGCCAGCGCCGCATCATCGAAGCTGGCATTGGTGGCGGTGATATGCGGCACCTTCAGCGTGAAGCCCGGGGTGACGATGCTGATATTATTGGCGCTGGCGGTGCCGCCATCGGCCCTGGCGCTGGCCATGGCCCAGAGATTGCCGAGCGACATCGGGATGGTCAGCGAATCGGCAGAAAAATCCATGCCGGGCTTATTGAAGCTGATATGGCTGATCTTGACCTGCATCGAGGCTGGATCAATCGACCAGGCGCCAACCTTGAGGCCCGGAACCGCTGCCATCATCGCCGAAATCCGGCTCTTCGCGCCGATGACGCCAAGGGTGCCGCCGCCGGCCAGGGCCAGCACGGCGATGCCAACGCTGCCGAGAATGACGGTGCGGCTGGATGAAGTGGCCATGGTAGCGCTCTCCCAATTTGCTGATCGATGTTTGATGATCGTCCCACAGGCGAACGGGGCCAAGCCCCGCCCGCTGCTTTACAATATAAGCGCCCCGTCTCCAACTTGTCCTGATGGCGCGGGGCGGAAAAAACCCTGACTTCCTGCTCAGGCGTCGGCGGCTTCCAGCACCGGATAATCTGTGTAGCCGTCGCCGCCGCCGCCATAAAGACGTGCGGCATTGAGCTCGTTGAGCGGGGCGTTGCGGGCAAAGCGCGCTACCAGATCAGGATTGGCGATGAACAGCCGCCCGAAAGCTGCGGCATCGGCGCGCCCGTCGGCGAGCGCCGCAGCGGCGCTGGCGGCATCGAGGCCGTCATTGGCAATATAGGCGCCGCCGAAGGCCCGGCGTACGTCGCGCCCGAGGGTGGAGGTGGCGAGATTGTCGCGGCCAAACAGGAAGGCGAGGCGGCGTTGCGCCAGCGCCTCGGCGACATAGCCGAACAGTGCCGCCGGGTTGCTGTCGGTGACATCATTGGAATTCGACATCAAATTGAGATGCATGCCGACCCGCTCGGCGCCCCAGACCCTGACGACGGCATCGGTGACTTCGAGCAAGAGCCGCGCCCGGTTTTCGATGGAGCCGCCGTAGGCATCACGGCGGTGATTGGCGCCATCATGCAGGAACTGATCGAGCAGATAGCCGTTGGCGCCGTGGATTTCGACGCCGTCAAACCCGGCCTTGCGGGCATTTTCGGCGCCTTCGGCAAAGGCGGCGATGACGCCGGGGATTTCCGCCAGTTCAAGGGCGCGCGGCGTGACATAGGGCTTTTTCGGGCGGCTCTGGGCGACATGGCCCTGCGGGGCCAGCGCCGAGGGGGCTACCGGCAGGGCGCCGTCAAGAAAGCCCGGATCGGAAATGCGGCCGACATGCCAGAGTTGCAGCACCATGGTGCCACCTGCTTCATGAACCCTCGTGGTGATCTTGCGCCAGGCGTCAATCTGCGCGGCGCTCCAGATGCCGGGGGTATCGGGATAGCCAACACCCATCGGCGTGACCGAGGTGGCCTCGCTGATCATCAGCCCGGCCGAGGCGCGCTGCACATAATAATCGCCCATCAGGGCGGTCGGTACCCGGCCCTCGCCCGCCCGGCAACGGGTGAGCGGTGCCAGAACGATACGATTTTTCAGATGCAGGGCACCAAAATCGGCAGAATCAAAAAGCGTTGTCATGCGATATCCCGAGAGTTGAGGGCTGAACAGCCATGGGGCGTCTTCTAGCATCGCCGCGGGCCGATGACCCATGGCAATATCACATGGTTATATGGTGCTGCATGCAAAGCGCCGCCAGCCCTCGGCGCGCAATTGGCAGGCCGGGCAGCTGCCGCAACCGTAACCCCAGGCGTGGTGCAGGCTGCGCTCGCCAAGATAGCAGCTATGGGTCTGGTCGCGGATGAGCGTCACCAGAGCCTCGCCGCCCAGATCATGGGCCATCTGCCAGGTTGCCGCCTTGTCGCGCCACATCAGCGGTGTTTCCAGCACGAAACGCCGTTCCATGCCGAGATTCAGCGCTATCTGCATGGCCTTGATGGTGTCATCGCGGCAATCGGGATAGCCGGAATAATCGGTCTCGCAGACGCCCAGAATGATGTGGCGAATGCCGCGCCGGTAGGCGAGGGCTGCGGCAAAATTCAGGAAAATCAGGTTGCGCCCTGGCACGAAGGTGCTGGGAAGGCCGCCCTCGGTCATGGTGATGGCGACATCGCGGGTGAGGGCAGTGTCGCTCACCTGGCCGAGCACGGCCAGATCAAGCACATGATCCTGCCCCAGCCCTGCGGCCAGTTGCGCAAACCGGGCGCGCAGGTCGCGCAGAAACGCGAGGCGCACCTGCATTTCCACCAGATGGCGCTGGCCATAGGCAAAGCCAATGGTTTCGACATGCCCGAACCTAGACAGGGCATCAGCAAGGCAGGTTGCCGAATCCTGCCCGCCGGAAAACAGCACGAGGGCGGATGCAGCGCTCATATATCGAGATTGGCTACGCTGAGCGCGTTGTCCTGGAT
Source organism: Hyphomicrobiales bacterium (assembly GCA_019075905.1). GTDB lineage: Bacteria > Pseudomonadota > Alphaproteobacteria > Rhizobiales > Beijerinckiaceae > REEB77. The sequence goes on along the minus strand of JAGXAM010000006.1, from coordinate 75,654 downwards.
GAACTCACGGCGCGGTTCGACGACATCGCCCATCAGCTTGACGAAAATATCGTCGGCCTCGTCGCCTTCCTTGATCTTCACCTGAACGAGGGTGCGCGCGTTGCGGTCGAGCGTGGTTTCCCACAATTGCTCGGGGTTCATCTCGCCGAGGCCCTTGTAACGCTGCATCTGGCTGATGCCCTTGGCGCCGATCGCCATGGTGGCATCGAGCAATTCCACCGGGCCGGCGATGGAGCGCTCATCCTGACGCCGGATCAGCCGGGCTGGCGCATCATAGGCGCTGCGCAGGCTCGGTGCATGCTCAGTGAGCTTGCGTGCCTCGGCCGAAGCCAGCAGCGCGCCATCGAGCAGGGCGACCTGGTCAACGCCGCGAATCTGGCGCGTGAAATGCAGGGCATTGCCGTCGATGCGGCCGCGCCAGCCGCGCTCGGTCTCCTCGGACATGGCATCGAGGCGCTCGACCACCCGCGCCACCATGGCATCGGCATTTTCGAGCGTGTCCACCGGGCGCAGCGCCCCGGCAATCGCCGCCTGTTCGACAACCATGCGGTTGTAGCGGCTGTGCAGGGCTGACAGCAGATATTTGATCTGCCGGGCTTCTTCCACCAGCGCGCGCAAATCATTGCCGGCCCGCTCCTCGCCCGACCGGAGGCGCAGCACCGCGCCGTCGAGCGCATGGGCGATGAGGTAGTCCTCTCTGGCGCGCTCATCCTTGAGATATTGCTCGGAGCCGCCGCGCTTGACCTTGTAGAGCGGCGGTTGCGCGATATAAAGATGGCCGCGATCAATGAGTTCGCGCATTTGCCTGAAGAAGAAGGTGAGCAGCAGCGTGCGGATGTGCGAGCCATCGACATCCGCGTCGGTCATGATGATGATCTTGTGATAGCGCAGCTTGTCAGGGTTGAAATCATCGCGACCGATGCCGGTGCCGAGCGCGGTGATCAGGGTGCCGATCTGCTCGGAGCCGAGCATCTTGTCAAATCGGGCGCGCTCGACATTGAGGATCTTGCCGCGCAGCGGCAAAATTGCCTGAAACTCGCGGTTGCGGCCCATTTTGGCGGAGCCGCCGGCTGAATCGCCCTCGACCAGAAACAGTTCCGACTTGGCCGGATCACGCTCCTGGCAATCGGCGAGCTTGCCGGGCAGATTGGCGACATCGAGCGCGCCCTTGCGGCGGGTGAGTTCGCGCGCCTTGCGGGCGGCTTCGCGCGCAGCGGCGGCTTCCACCACCTTGCTGGCGACGATCTTGGCCTCGCCGGGATGTTCTTCGAGCCAGATGCCGAGCCGGTCATTGAGAATGTTCTCGACCGCCGGGCGCACTTCTGACGAGACCAGCTTGTCCTTGGTTTGCGACGAGAATTTCGGATCGGGAACCTTGACCGAAACGATCGCCGTCAACCCCTCGCGGCAATCATCGCCGCTGAGATCGACCTTCTCGCGCTTGGTCAGGCCGGAGCGTTCGGCATAGCCGGTCATCTGCCGGGTGAGGGCGGCGCGAAAACCGGCAAGATGGGTGCCGCCATCGCGCTGCGGGATGTTATTGGTGAAAACCAGCACGTTTTCGTGGTAGCTGTCGTTCCACCACAGCGCCACCTCGACATGGATGCCCTCGCGCTCGCCGGCAACCATGATCGGCTTGGTGATCAGCGCCGTCTTGGCGCGGTCTAGATAGCGGGTGAAAGCCTCAAGCCCGCCCTCGTAAAATAGCTCCTCACGGCGCTCCTCGGCGTGGCGGCGGTCGGTGAGCACAATCCTGACGCCGGAATTCAGGAAGGCGAGCTCGCGCAGGCGGTGCTCGATGGTGGCGTAATCGAACTCGATCATCGTGAAGGTTTCGGGCGAGGGCCAGAAGGTCACCTCGGTGCCGCGCTTGGGCTTGCCCTGTTCCTGCGGGGCATCCCCGGTGATGACCAGCGGCGAAACCACATCGCCATGGGCAAATTCAACCATATGCGCCTTGCCGTCGCGCCAGATGCGCAACAGCAGCCGGGTCGAGAGGGCATTGACCACCGAGACGCCGACGCCGTGCAGACCGCCGGAAACCTTGTAGGAATTCTGGTCGAACTTGCCGCCGGCATGCAGCTGGGTCATGATGACTTCAGCGGCAGAAACGCCTTCCTCGGGGTGGATGTCGGTGGGTATGCCGCGGCCATTGTCGGTGACGGTGACCGAGCCATCGGCATTCAGGGTGACGGTGACGAGGGTCGCGTGGCCGGCCAGCGCCTCGTCAATGGCATTGTCGACCACCTCATAGACCATATGATGCAGGCCCGAGCCGTCGTCGGTGTCGCCGATATACATGCCGGGGCGCTTGCGCACGGCATCAAGGCCGCGCAGCACCTTGATGGAATTGGCGCCATATTCTGCTTCAGCTTCAACCGGCGTGGCGGCTGCGGCTTCGATATGCTGGTTCATTTCAAAATGACTTTCGCCTGCGGGCCAGGGGGCACCGCGTTGCGGGAAACTGATTCGGAAGGCCTAGATTACTCCGGAAAGCCTGCCTTTTGCAGCATGTCGGCGGAGGGCAAAGCGTTTATCGACATGTTCGACGCGGCCTCATTCATCGCTGCCTGACAGGCCCGGCTTCAACCTGCAAAACTATAGCATGATCCGCGAGATCGGCAAAGTGTGCCGGATCGGCCCCAGTCATCCACACCTGGGCGCCGAGGCTTCCGAGTTCCGCAAACAGGGCACGGCGGCGCATCGGATCAAAATGCGCTGCAATTTCATCGAGCAGCAGCAGCGGTGCCATGCCGCTGGTTTCGGCTACCAGCCGGGCATGGGCGATGACGAGGCCGGTCAGCAGCGCCTTCTGCTCGCCGGTCGAGGCGCGCGCCGCCTCGATCTGCTTGGGGCCATGGGCGACGGCGAGATCGCTGGCGTGCGGGCCGCGCAGGGTGCGCCCGGCCGCCGCATCACGGGCGCGGCCCTGGCGCAGGATCTGGACATAATTATCCTCGACCTCAAGCGCCGGCCGGTTGGCGAGCGCTTCTTCCAGCTCGCCCTGCAGCTTCACCTCGGCCCAGGGGAAGGCGGAGGCATGGTCGCGATGGCCGGCAATCAACGCGCCCAGTCTGGCGACCGCCTCGCAGCGGGCGGCGGCGACCGCGACCGCGACCTCGCCAAGCTCGCGCTCGCAGGCATCGAGCCAGGCCTGATCGGGGAAGGGCGCCTCAAGCAGGCGGTTGCGGCTGCTCAGGGCGCGCTCCAGCGCCGCGACACGGGCGCCGTGGCGCGCATCGAGGGCCAGCACCAGCCGGTCGAGAAAGCGCCGCCGCTCGCCGGGCGGGCCGTTGAACAGGCCGTCCATGGAAGGGGTGAGCCAGAGCACGCGGACATATTCGGCAAAGGCTGCGACCGAGCCGACCGGTTCGCGGTTGATGCGCGCCTTGCGGCCGGTCTCGCCGGGGATGAGGCCGGTGCCAAGCTGCGTGTCGCCGCCCTCGTCCGCGAGCGTGACGCTGACGGCAAAGCCGCCGTGGCCGCCGATGCGGGCGCAATCGCTGAGCGCGGCGCGGCGCAGGCCACGGCCCGACGACAGCAGTGACAGGGCTTCGAGAATATTGGTCTTGCCGACGCCATTGGCGCCGCACAGGGCCACCATGCGGCCGGCCACAGGCAAGTCAAGCGTCGCGAAGGAGCGATAGTCGGTGAGCGCCAGTCGGCTGACATGCGGGGCGTGCGGCATCCTTCATGTGTCCCGCGGCAAGGCCGGCGTGCGAGCCCGGCTCACACGCGCATGGGCATCAGCACATAGAGCGCGGCGGCGCCGTCACGATCCTGGATGACCGCTGCCGATCCGGTATCATTGAGCTTGAACAGTGCCGTGTCGCCCTGCATCTGGCCGATGATGTCCATAAGGTAGCTGGCATTGAAGCCGATTTCGAGCGGGGTCGAATCAAAATCGACTTCGAGTTCCTCGGAGGCCGAACCGCTGTCGGGATTGTTGACCGAAAGGTTCAGCTTGTTGTCAGCGATGGCAATTTTCACGCCGCGGCCGCGCTCGGAGGAAATGGTCGAAACCCGGTCAACGGCCGCCGCGAAGGGCTGGCGGTCGACGGTCAGGCGCCGGGCATTGCTGGTGGGAATGACGCGGGCATAATCGGGGAAGGTGCCATCGATGAGTTTGGTGGTCAGCACCACCTCGCCAAACGTGAAGCGCACCTTGCCGGTGCCGATCTCGATGGCGACCTCGGCCTCGCCATTGTCGCAGAGTTTCAGCACCTCGCTCACGGCCTTGCGCGGCACGATGATGCCCGACATGCCTTCCGAACCCTTGGGGGCGGCCATTTCGATGCGCGCGAGGCGGTGGCCGTCGGTGGCGACGGCGCGCAGCACCACGCCGCCGTCCTGGGCGAGGGTGTGCAGATAGATGCCATTGAGATAATAGCGGGTCTCTTCCTTGGAAATCGCAAATTGCGACTGCTCGAACAGCGATTTCAGATCAGCCGCCGACAGCACGAAATTATGGGTCATCGCGCCGGCGTTGAGATCGGGAAAGTCGCTTTCAGGCAGGGTTTGCAGGTTGAAGCGCGAACGCCCGGCCCGCAGCACCAATTGTCCGGTCTCGCCGGTGGCATCGAGCATGATCTGGGCGCCGTCTGGCAATTTGCGGACGATTTCATAGAATGTATGGGCGGGGACAGTGACGCCGCCTGCCTGGGCGACATCGGCCGCCAGCGATTCGGTCATTTCCAGATCAAGATCGGTGGCGCGCAGGCGCACCTGGCCATCAACGGCCTTCAGCAGCACGTTCGACAGGATCGGAATGGTGTTCCGCCGCTCGACGACGCGGTGGACATGGCCGAGCGAGCGGAGAAGCGCTGCGCGTTCGAGCGTGACTTTCATGATAGCAATCCTGTATGATAGGAACCTGGGAATATACGTGATGGCGACATTGGACGGATGAGCCGTGATTTTCAAGCAGCCTCTGCCTGGATTTCACCTCTTTCGCGTCTGATACCGGGAGCGGATGGGGTTTGGCTATGGGCCGGCCGCGAAATTCAGGGCCAAACCGCATGACGGCTGAGGGCGCGTGGAGTTGCTATGGCACGCAAGGGCAATAAAACGGGTTCGAGAATCGAGCCATCGCTCGGGCGTGACGTTGATGGTCGCGGGGATGATACCTTGCGCGCCACCCGCGACGACCGCGCCGTGCCGCAAAGGGGCAAGACCCGCACGGTCAAGACCTCACGCGGCGGCGGGCGGCGGCGCAAGAAGCGCTCGCTGATCGGGCGGCTGTTCTACTGGGGCCTCGTTCTGGGCATCTGGGGCGCCATCGGCTTTGGCGGCATTCTGGTCTATTACGGATCGCGGCTGCCGCCCATCGATCAGCTCGCCGTGCCCAAGCGCCCGCCCAACATTGCCATTCTGGGTTCGGATGGCACCTTACTGGCCAATCGCGGCGATTCGGGCGGTGCGGCGGTGCGCATCAGCCGCCTGCCGCCCTATCTTCCGGCGGCGTTTGTCGCCATCGAGGACCGGCGGTTCTATTCGGATTTCGGCATTGATCCGATCGGCATAGCCCGCGCCCTGGTTCACGATCTGATGGGCCATGGTGGCCTGCAGGGCGGCTCGACGCTGACGCAGCAGCTGGCCAAGAACCTGTTTTTGACGCAGCAGCGGACGCTGTCGCGCAAAATTCAGGAAATGATCCTGGCGCTGTGGCTGGAGCATAAATACAGCAAGGACCAGATCCTCGAACTTTACCTCAACCGCATGTATTTTGGTGACGGCGCCTATGGCGTCGAGGCGGCGGCCCATAAATATTTCGGGGTCGATGCCGAGAAAGTAACCCTGGCGCAGGCGGCAATGCTGGCCGGGCTTATGAAGGCACCCACGCGGCTGGCGCCCAACCACAATCCCACCGCGGCCGAAAACCGTGCCAATGTGGTGATTGCCGCCATGGCGGCGCAGGGCAGGATAACCGAGTCACAGGCGCAACTGGCGCTCGCCAATCCGGCCCATGCCATCAAGGATGCCACCGGCGGCCAGATCAATTATGTGGCTGATTATGTGATGGATGCCCTGAGCGACCAGCTCGGCGCCATTGACCATGACATTGTCGTCGACACCACCATCAACCCGAAACTGCAGCGGGTGGCGGATGCGGCGCTCACCGATGAATTGAACAAGTTCGGCACGAAGGATCATGTCGGCGAGGGCGCGCTGGTGTCGATGGACATGCAGGGCGATGTGCTGTCGCTGGTCGGCGGCAAGTCCTACAAGCTCAGCCAGTTCAACCGCGCCATCTCCGCCAAGCGCCAGCCGGGATCATCCTTCAAGCCTTTCGTGTATCTGACAGCGCTGGAGGGCGGCCTTACGCCCGATTCGGTGCGCGATGATGCCGCGATCAATGTGCGCGGCTGGAAGCCGGAAGATTATGAGCGGCATTTTGAAGGCCCGGTGACGCTGCGCCATGCGCTGGCGCATTCGATCAATACGGTGGCGGTGCGCCTGTGCCTCGAATATGGGCCGCGCAATGTCGTCGATACCGCGCACCGGCTGGGAATCCTGTCGGAATTGCAGCCCAATGCCTCGATCGCGCTTGGCACATCGGAAGTCTCGCCCTTCGAGATGGTGTCTGCCTATGTGCCCTTCGCCAATGGCGGCATTGCCGTGCTGCCGCACATCATCCGCGACGTGCACACCACCAATGGCCGCGTGCTTTACCGCTTCAAGAACTGGAGCCTTGGCCGGGTGATCAGCCCCGAGCATGTGGCGATGATGAATGATATGATGATGCGCGTGGTGCAGACCGGCACGGCAACCCATGCCCGTGTGCCGGGCTGGCAGGTGGCCGGCAAGACCGGCACCAGCCAGAATTTCCGTGATGCCTGGTTCATTGGCTACACCGGGCGGATCGTAACCGGCGTCTGGCTGGGCAATGATGACAATTCACCAACCCGGCATGTGGTGGGCGGCAGCCTGCCGGCCGATATTTTCCGCACCTATATGACCGTGGCCAGCTCCGGACTGACGCCGGTGGCGCTGCCGACCGGCTCGTGGGGCAGCCCGCAGGCGCCGGTCTCGTCCGGCTTTGATCCGCGCCCGCCGAGCAATCCCAATGCGCCTCTGACCATCAACCAGGCGGCAGCCGTGGCGCAGGACCAACGCCAGATCCAGCCGCCGATTCCGGCGCGCGACCGCAACCTGCTGCAACGCCTGCTCGGGCGTTGAGCCTTCCAGCCGGGGGCGGGGCGGCGCGAAAGCTCTTGCCAACAGACCGCCAGTGCCTACAACATCATGGCATCGGGCCTGACGTCTTGGGCCCGCCCCGGGGCCTTGCCATGTTGAAAATGCCTGAAAGAGACCAAGCGGTGCTGGCGCGACGCCATGACATTGTCGCGCATCTGCGCGCTCTGGTGCCGGGCGAGGGGGTGATCGATGCCGAAATCGAGCGGCGCGCCTATGAGAGCGACGGGCTGACCGCCTATCGGCAATTGCCGATGGTGGTGGTGCTGCCCTCGACCACGGCAGAGGTGGTGGCGGTGCTGCGCTATTGCCATGCCGAGGGCATCAAGGTGGTGCCGCGCGGTGCCGGAACATCGCTGTCGGGCGGGGCCCTGCCGCTGGAGGACGGGGTGCTGCTCGGCCTTGGCAAATTCAAGAAGGTGCTTGAAATCGACATTGCCAACCGCTGCGCCGTCGTCCAGCCGGGCGTGACCAACCTTGCCATTACGCAGGCTGTGCAGGGCGAGGGGTTTTATTATGCGCCCGACCCATCAAGCCAGATTGCCTGCACCATCGGCGGCAATGTCGCGGAAAATTCCGGCGGCGTGCATTGCCTGAAATATGGCCTGACCACCAACAATGTCATCGGGGTGGAAATGGTGACGATGGAGGGCGAGGTTTTGCGGCTCGGCGGCAAGCATTATGATGCCGGCGGGCTGGATCTGCTCGGCGTCATGGTCGGATCGGAGGGTCTGCTCGGCGTCGTCACCGAGGTGACGGTGCGCATATTGCCCAAACCGCCGGGGGCGCGGGCCCTGCTGATCGGCTTTCCCGATGTCGAGGGGGCGGGCGCCTGTGTTGCCGCCATTATCGCTGCCGGAATCATCCCCGGCGGCATGGAAATGATGGACAAGCTGGCGATCGAGGCGGCCGAAGCCTTCGTTCATGCCAATTATCCGCTCGATGCCGAGGCCTTGCTGATCGTCGAACTCGATGGCTGCGAGGCCGAGGTCAATCATCTGGTGGCGGCGGTCGAGGATCTGGCGCGCCACCATGGTGCGAGCTCGATACGCGCCAGCACCTCTGAGGAGGAGCGGCTGCTGTTCTGGGCCGGGCGCAAGGCGGCGTTTCCGGCGGTGGGGCGGCTGTCGCCGGATTATTATTGCATGGATGGCACGATCCCGCGCCAGCGCCTGACGCAGGTGCTCGCGCGCATGAAGCAGCTGGAGGCGCGCTATCGCCTGCGGGTCGCCAATGTATTTCACGCCGGGGACGGCAACCTGCATCCGCTGATCCTCTATGATGCCAACCAGCCCGGCGAGCTTGAGCGGGCCGAGGCCTTTGGCAGCGACATTCTGCGGCTGTGCGTCGAGGTCGGCGGTGTCCTGACCGGCGAGCATGGCGTCGGCGTTGAAAAGCGCGACCTGATGGACACGATGTTCGATGCGGTTGATCTTGACCAGCAGTTGCGGCTGAAATGCGCCTTTGACGCGCAAAGCCTGCTCAATCCCGGCAAGGTGTTTCCGCAGCTCTGCAATTGTGCGGAACTTGGCCGCGTTCATGTGAAGGGCGGGCAGACCCGCTTTCCTGAATTGCCACGATTTTGAGGGACATGACGTGACCATTCACAAGCCGCAGCAGCGGGCCGATGTCGCCGAAATCATCACGCAGGCGAGCGCTGACGGCACGGCGCTGGCGATTGTCGGCGCGGGCAGCAAACTGGGGCTAGGGCGGCACGCGCCCTGCGCCGACCAGCTTGATATGTCGGGCTTTGCCGGCGGGCTTGATTACCAGCCCTCCGAACTGGTGCTCAGTGCCGGGGCGGGGACGCCGCTGGCGCAGATCGAGGCGCTGCTCGCCGAGAACCGGCAGATGCTGGCTTTTGAGCCACCGGACTGGTCGGGCCTGCTCGGGGCTGGCGGCAGCGGGACGCTCGGCGGCGTCATCGCCACCAATATTGCCGGGCCGCGGCGGGTGAAATCGGGCGCGCCGCGTGATCATTTTCTCGGCTTTCACGGCGTCAATGGCCGTGGCGACATGTTCAAGGCCGGCGGGCGGGTGGTCAAGAATGTCACCGGCTATGACCTGGCGAAAATTCAGGCCGGGGCTTTTGGCACGCTGGCGGTGCTCACCGACATCACCCTGAAAGTGGTGCCGGCCCCGGAAACCAGCGTGACGCTGGTGTTGCGCGGCGAGGACGAACAAGCGGCATTTGCCAGCATGACGCGGGCCCTGAACAGCCCGCATGAGGTTTCCGGCGCGGCGTTTTTGCCGGCGGCTGCTGCGGCTCGGGCCGGCGGCTTTGGCGGCGATGCCACCAGTGTGACCTTGCTGCGGCTCGAAGGCCACGGGCCGTCGGTGGCGTTCCGGGCTGGCGCTCTCGCCAGCATGCTGGCGGGCGGGGATGTGCTGCCGGAGGCGGCCAGCCTGGCCTTGTGGCGCGAGATTGCCTGCGTGCAGCCCTTGCTGCAACGAACCGACAGCCTCGTGTGGAAACTCAATCCGCAGCCGTCTCGCGCAGCGTCAGTGCTGGCAGAGGTGCAGGCGCGCCTGCCGGTGACGAGCTGCTTCATGGATTGGGGTGGCGGCTTGCTGTGGATCGAACTCGATCCGGCGGTGCCCGATGCGGGAGCTGGCGTCATGCGCGAGGCGCTGGCGCGGGCGGGCGGCCATGCCATGCTGGTGCGGGCTTCCGAAGCGTTGCGGGCGCAAGTGCCGGTGTTTGCGCCGCTGGAAGCTGGGCTTGCCCGGCTGACCGCGCGGATCAAGGCTGCCTATGACCCGGCAGACGTGCTCAACTGCGGGCGGATGTATCCACCCGTGGTGTCATGAGGGCGTATGAAGCCGCCAGCCGGTTATTGCGTGGCTGAACCAAGCTGGATGGGCTGTTCCGACAGGCTGGTCGCCTCAAACAGCGAGGCGGGAATGGGCGCGAGCTTGTGATGGTGCTGCGGCACCCGCGCATGCGCAAGATGCAGCACCGGGGCAAGATCCAGCGCCGTGGTGCTTGAGGCGAGCACATGCGGCTTGGCGACATAGCGATCACGCGGTGCTGTTTCCGGCTCCCTCGGATGGGCCATGGCCATGGCCAGACCCTGCTGCCCGGGACGGGGGGCAGGTGCGGCATGTTTGGCGGCCATATCGGTATTGTCGACGGGAACGTCCTGCGTCTTGTCCAGAAATGCCAGCCATTGCTTGTGGTTGCCATAGAAGGCATTGCGGTCGACATGGCCGGGGACGCCGGGCACATAGCCGTCCGACTGGTATTGCCAGAAGCGCCACGGGCGCTTGCCATAGGCCACTTGCGGCTTGTATTTGGTGCTGCGCACCCAGATCGGATATTGCTCCAGCGCGCCACCCGACAAGATACCGCGGTAAAAATCGACGGTGGTGTAGATGATCGGGGTCTTGTGATAGAAGCGCTTCATCTCCGCCAGCATGATGCCGATTTCACGCACCGTTTCGGCCCGATGCAGGATGCGTTTGCATGTCGGCGAGGTCGGGGTCAGCTCGACATCGAGCACCGGCGGCAAGGCCTTCGGATCGGCAGGAACGTTTTTCTCGAACCATTTGATCTGCGAGAGCGGGCTGCGGCACCAGTAGACGAAATGATAGGCGCCGCGCGGAATGCCGACGCGCGCAGCCCCGCGCCAGTTAGCCCTGAAATTGTCGTCCACCCGGTCACCGCCCTCGGTCGACTTGATCCAGGCGAATTTGACGCCGCTGGCCTTGACCCGCGACCAGTCGATGTTGCCCTGGAATTTCGACACGTCAATGCCGGAAATATGATAGGCGGCGCTATAGGCCAGAGCCTGTGACCATTTCGCGCCATGCAGGGCGCGGTGACGGATGGGGTGATAAGCCAGCGCCTCTCCGCCCGGTGCCACGCCACAACCGGGCAGGGTCAAAAGGACAGGAACCAGTGATACGAGGAGCAGCAGTCTGGTACGCATGACGATTGCTTATCATAAGTTTGCTTCGATAGACAATTGCTGACAGATTCAAGGTAACAGACCGTTAACGACCGGCGAGGCGAGAGTCCGGCGAGCGGACAGCTTCAGCCAAGCTCGCGCCTTTGCACGCCGCCGGCGGCCATGAGCGGGCGACGTGCTGAAATGACACGCGAATTGAACCCGGTCCAGCCGATCTCGCCGGAGAGCCGGCCAAACTCGATCTTGGGGCAGCGGTTCATGATGACCGTGACGCCGCGGGCCTCGGCGCGGGCAGCCGCTGCATCATGCCGCACACCAAGCTGCATCCAGATGACCTTGGGCAGGGCCGGGAGGGCGAGCGCCTCCTCGACTACCAAGGCGGCGGCATCGCTGTTGCGGAAAATATCGACCATGTCGATCGGCCCCGGCACATCGGCAAGACGGGCATAGACCGGCACGCTGGCAATGGTCTTGCCAGCCTGGCCGGGGTTGACCGCCACCACCTTGAAGCCGCGGCTCAGCAGGTATTTCAGCACCAGAAACGAGGGGCGCGCCGGGTTGGGCGAGGCGCCGACAATGGCAATGGTGCTGACCGTCGCCAGAATGGCGCGGATGGTGGCGTCGGGATAATGGTCATGATCGCTGGGTGCGGCGTTGGCAAATTCAGGCCAGAGTGCGGCGCGCTTTTCCAGAAAGGCGGCTATGCCCTCGCGGGCATCAGGCTGCATCATGGACGCGGCCATGATCGCGGAAGCCTTGTCATAGGCCTGCGCAACCGGCAGGCCGCGCAGCTCATAAAAGGCGCGCTTGCCGCCGCGCACAACGGCGCCTGGCTTTTGTGCGAGTTTGGCTGCGAGAGCCATGGCTTGCGCGAGGGCGGTGCCGGGCGCGACGACGCGGTTGACGAGGCCGATACGTTCTGCCGTCGCGGCGTCGATCATATCGCCGGACAGCAGCATTTCCATCGCATGTTTGGGCTGCAGCGCCCGGCTGAGCGCGACCATGGGGGTGGTGCAGAACAGGCCGATATTGACGCCGGGCGTGGCAAATCTGGCATCCGAACCGGCTATGGCGAGATCGCAGGTGGCAACGAGCTGGCACCCGGCAGCGGTGGCCGTGCCTTCGATGGCGGCGATAACGGGCTGGGGCAGGGCGCTGATCGCCTGCATCAGCGCCGAGCAGGTGCTGAAGGTTTCGGCAAAAAAATGCGCCCCGGCATCGGCATCGGCACGGTGTCGGGTGAGTTCGGCCAGATCATGGCCGGCGCTGAAGGCCGGGCCCTCGCCGGAAATCACCACGACCCTGATGCCGGAATCGCCGGCAATGGCGGCGAGTTCGCGGCCAAGCGCAGTCATCAGCGCCAGGGACAGGGGATTGCGCCGCCCGGCAGCGTCAAAGGCTAGATGGGCGACGCCATCATGATCGGTGCGGCGCAGCGCCCCGGCGACATTGTCGGACGTTTCGGTCATGGGGGCATCCTGCAACCATTGGGCGCCGCAAGGCAAGGGCATCTTGCCAGGCCCCGCGTCATGAAGCACAAGCTTGGCACCACCATGACATGCGCGAAAGGCCCGATCCCATGAACCGCCACCAAAGCCCGGTGATGTCAGTTGACGACATGCAGCAGTTTCTGGCGGCGCGGTTCCCGCAAGTCAACCAGCAGGGCGAGGGCGCGCTGATCGTCGAGGAGGTCGGGCTCATGTCCTGCCGGATGCGGCTGATCGTCGGCGACCGGCACTTGCGCCCAGGGGGCACCGTATCGGGCCCGACCATGTTCACTTTGGCCGATGTCGCGCTTTATGTGGCAATTCTCGGCCAGATCGGGCCGGTGGAACTGGCGGTGACGACCTCGTTCACAATCAATTTCCTGCGACGTCCGGCGCAGCGTGACATGATCGCGCAGTGCCGGCTGTTGAAGCTCGGGCGCAATCTTGCGGTGGGCGAGGTGGCCTTGTTTTCCGAGGGCGGGGGCGAACCGGTCGCCCATGCCACCGGCACCTATGCCATTCCGCGCTGATCAGGGCGAAACGAGCTTGCCGGTGCAGGGGGCGATGGATACCGGCTTGTCGAGCACGCTGCGGATGCGGGTATAGCTGCGGTCGCCATCCTGCGGGATCGAGCCGGTGGCATTGTAATCGACCTTGCCGAACCTGCCGGGGGTCGCCCCCGGATGGACCCAGGCCAGGGTCGGAAATTCACCGCGCGCCGCCCAAAAGCTCATGCCATTGGCGGCGACCACGCCGATGCCGCACACCAGCGCACCGATTGTCAGCCAGGTCTGAACACCATTGGCACCAAAAAGACCCTTGCCCATCCGCGAAGCTCCTGATTGCTTCGCGGCACATTCACCCAGTTTGGTAAACGAAGTGTTGCGGGGCTTGGCAGCTCCTCAGGGCTGCTGGCTGGCGACGGGCACCGCGGCGCTGCGCGGTGCCATGACTGCCGGCAGCATGCGGTGCAAGATGCCATCGCCGCGCCCGTAATGATGATAAAGCGCCGCCAGCACATGCAGGCCGGCGAGGGCGAGCAGGGTGTAGGCCGCAAAACCATGGACGGTCTCGATCAAGCGCGCCGTCGTGCGGGTCGCGGTCCAGGGTGCGGGGATCGAGAACAGCCCGAAGTCAATGCCGTGGCCATGGGCAAAGCGCAGGGCGATGCCGGCCATCGGCACAAAGAACAGCAGCACATAGAACAGGACATGGGTGCCGTGCGAAGCCAGACGCATGAACGAGGGCATGGACTCAGGCAAGCGCGGCACGCCGCCTTTCAGCCGCCAGGCGAGGCGCGCCACCACCAGCAGCAGGATCAGCGTGCCAAAGGTGGCGTGAAAGCCGATCAGGGTGATTTTGGTCGGCCGGGCAAAATAATCGAAGGTCAGGCCGGTGACCCATTGGACCACCAGCGCCAGGGCGATCAGCCAGTGCAGGAATTTGGCGGTGGCATTGTAACTCTGGATGTCATCAGTAGGCATGGTCATTATCAGTCACTCAAACAATGAGGGAGCCGGGAGGGCTGTCGGCCGCAGCATTGAACATGATTCTGCGGCGGCAATATGTCCCCCTGCGCCTTGCATCTGACAGCAAGATGTCAAGGCGAGGCGGCCCGCAGCCGCAGCGGCGCGGGACATGCCCACGGAAATTTCCCCCGCAGCATTTGAAATCTCGGCCCCGATGAGGCACCTTCCGGTCGCTTCGCGCGAAAGCCGTGTTTGATTCGCGCCTGTTGTGCCCAGGAACCCCTGTTTTCCGGAACCCCTCTGCCATGCGTCTTTCCCGCTATTTTCTGCCGATCTTGCGTGACACTCCCAAAGAGGCCGAAATCGTGTCGCACCGGCTGATGCTGCGGGCCGGGATGATCCGCCAGGAAGCGGCGGGGATTTATGCCTGGATGCCGCTGGGCCTGCGGGTGCTCGACAAGGTCTGCGCCATCGTGCGCGAGGAACAGAACCGGGCCGGGGCGGTAGAATTGCTGATGCCGACCCTGCAATCGGCGGATTTATGGCGCGAATCCGGGCGCTATGAGGATTATGGCAAGGAGATGCTGCGCATCAAGGATCGCCACCAGCGTGACATGCTCTACGGGCCGACCAATGAGGAAATGATCACCGCGATTTTCCGCGCCCATGTGAAGTCCTACAAGGACCTGCCGCTTAACCTTTATCACATCCAGTGGAAATTCCGCGATGAGGTGCGCCCGCGTTTCGGTGTCATGCGCTCGCGCGAGTTTCTGATGAAGGATGCCTATTCCTTCGATGTCGATGCTGCCGGGGCCAATGTCGCCTACCAGCGCATGTTTATTGCCTATTTGCGCACGTTTGCGCGGCTGGGGCTGACCGCCATTCCGATGGCGGCCGATACCGGGCCGATTGGCGGCGACAACAGCCATGAATTCATCATTCTGGCCGATACCGGCGAAAGCGAGGTGTTCTGCCATCGCGATTATCTGAAATTTGCGACGCCGCCGGCCGATGTCGATTTCGAGGATCCGGCGGCGCTGGCCGCCATCGTCAAGTCATGGACATCGCTTTATGCCGCGACCTCCGAGAAGCATGATGCGGCCGCCTTTGCCGCCTTGCCTGCCGGCGAGCAGGTGAGCGCGCGCGGCATCGAGGTCGGCCATATTTTCACCTTCGGAACCAAATATTCCGAGCCGATGAAAGCGACTGTCACCGGCCCGGACGGGCGCGAGGCGCCCGTGCATATGGGCTCTTATGGCATAGGCCCGTCGCGGCTGGTGGCGGCGATCATTGAGGCTGGCCATGATGACAAGGGTATTGTCTGGCCGGAGGCGGTGGCGCCGTTCAAGGTCGGGCTTGCCAATCTGAAAATGGGCGACAGCGCCAGCGATGCCGCTTCGGCGCAGATTTATGACGCGCTGCAAAAGGCAGGGGTCGATGTGCTTTATGATGACCGCGACGAGCGCCCCGGTGCAAAATTCGCGACGCTCGATCTCATCGGCCTGCCCTGGCAGATCATCGTCGGGCCCAAGGGGCTGGCGCAGGGCAAGGTCGAGGTGAAGCACCGCGCCAGCGGCGCCCGCGAGGATATGTCGCCTGAAGCGGCCATAGCGAGGATGCTGGCATGAGTGCAATCGGCGAGGTTCAGGGCGCGGTCGTGAGCGAACCGGCGCCGCGGGCGACGCGGCCGTTCTCGGCCTTTGAATGGATGGTGGCGCTGCGCTATTTGCGGGCCCGTCGCCAGACCGGCTTTGTCTCGGTGATTGCCGGGTTTTCCTTTGCCGGCATCATGCTCGGTGTGGCGACGCTGATCGTGGTGATGTCGGTGATGAACGGCTTTCGCCATGACCTGCTGCAGAAGATCATCGGCATCAACGGGCATATTTTCGTGCAGGCGGTCGGCAAGCCGATTTCCGATTACAATGATCTGGTGACGCGGGTGGCCAAGGTGCCGGGCGTCACCATCGTCCTGCCGATGATCGAGGGGGCGGCGGGCGTGTCCTCGCAGTTCAACCAGTCAGGAGCGCTGGTGCGCGGCGTGCGCGGCTCGGATCTGGCGCGCCTGCCGGGCATTTCCGGCCATATCGAGCAAGGCACCATCGCCAATTTCGATACTAGTGGCGGGGTCGCCATTGGCGCGCGCATGGCCCAGCAGCTCAGCCTGCAGGTCGGCGACCGCATCTCGATCCTGATCGCCAAGGGCGACCAGACGCCGTTCGGGGTGGCGCCGCGCATCAAGGCCTATCCGGTGGTGGCGATTTTCAAGGTCGGCATGTCGGAATTCGATTCCACCTTCGTTTACATGCCGCTGCACGAGGCGCAGGCGTTTTTCAACCGCGACGGCGAGGCCAGCGTTGTCGAGGCTTTTGTCAGCAATCCCGATGATACCGCGCCGATTGACGCGAAAATCCAGGCGGCTGCCGGGCGTCCGGTGATCGTCACCGACTGGCGCGAGCGCAACAAGACGTTTTTTGACGCGCTCAATGTCGAGCGCAATGTCATGTTCATCATCCTGACGCTGATCGTGCTGGTGGCGGCGCTGAATATTATTTCCGGCCTGACCATGCTGGTGAAGGACAAGGGCGCGGATATTGCGATCCTGCGCACGATCGGTGCGACCCGCTGGGCGATCATGCGGATTTTTTTGATCAATGGCGCCTTTATCGGGGTGGTCGGCACCTCTGCCGGCGTGCTGCTCGGCCTGCTGGTTTCCTTTAATCTGGAGCATATCCGCAATGCCCTGAACCGGTTCTTCGGAATGGACCTGTTTCCGGCGCAATTGTATTTCCTCTCGAAATTGCCCTCGGAGGTGCGCATCAGCAATGTTGTCGAAGTGGTGGTGCTGGCCTTGAGCCTGTCTCTGCTGGCAACTTTCTATCCTTCTTGGCAGGCCGCCAAGCTCGATCCGGTTGAGGCTCTGCGTTACGGATGAATGATCCTGTTCTTTATCTCCACCAGGCCGAGAGGCGCTATCACCAGGGCAGCGAGAGCCTGATCATCCTCGACCAGGCCGATCTTGGCCTGTGGCCCGGCCAGTCGGTGGCGCTGATCGCGCCCTCGGGGGCGGGCAAGTCGAGCCTTTTGCATATGGCGGGGCTGCTGGAGACGCCCGATGGCGGCGAGGTCTATATCGAGGGTGTGCCAACCTCGAAGCTCGATGATGGCCAGCGCACGGCGCTGCGCCGCAGCAAGATTGGCTTTGTCTATCAGATGCACCATTTGCAGCCGGAATTCTCGGCGAGCGAAAATGTCATGCTGCCGCAGATGATCGCCGGTCTGAGCCGCCGCGAGGCTGCAAGCCGTGCGGCCGAACTGCTTGATTATCTCGGTCTCGGCGCGCGCAAGACCCACCGGCCGGCCGAGCTTTCCGGGGGCGAGCAGCAGAGGGTGGCGATTGCCCGGGCGGTTGCCAATGCCCCGAAAATCCTGCTGGCCGACGAGCCGACCGGCAATCTTGACCCGGCCACGGCCGACAAGGTGTTTGCGGCGCTCGCGGCGCTGGTGAAGGCGACCGGCCTTGCGGCGCTGATTGCCACCCATAATCTCGAACTTGCAGCGCGTATGGACCGGCGGGTGACCTTGCGCGATGCCAAGGTGCATGAGCTGCCGTGAGGACGTTCTGTTCTTTTTTACAAAGAGAGAACAAATGGGGTTGACACGGAACTTAAATAGAACATAATGGCGTCATTCTCGAAATGCGAGGGTGACATGTTGCGTTTGTTGTTCATATCGGGTCGCTTCTGCCTCGAACTGACTTCGGTTGCGTTCTATATCGCCATGGTGGTGAGCGTCGGGCGGGTTTTGGCGGGTACGTGACGGGCCCTGGCGGCAGGAGCGGGAATCATGCAGGACCCCGGATTTGTTCATTTGCATGTGCATTCGGCCTATTCGCTGCGTGAGGGCGCGATCACGCTGGCGCAGCTGGGCAAAAGGGCGCTCGCCGACAAGATGCCGGCGCTCGCGCTCACCGACAGCAACAATATGTTCGGGGCGCTGGAATTTTCTGAAAAAATGGCGGAGCTCGGCGTGCAGCCTATCATCGGCCTGCAGATGAGCATGGTTTTTTCCGGCGAAGTGCAACAGGCCTCGCGCCAGGGGCCGCTGCATGATGGCCGCTCGTCGATTGTGCTGCTGGCACAAGATGAAACCGGCTATCTCAATTTGATGTCGCTGTGCTCGCAATTGCACCTGGCCTCGGCCAGCGACTTCGGGCCGGCGCTGGCGCGCGACCAGCTTGAGGGCCGGGTCAGCGGGTTGATTGCGCTGACCGGCGGGCCGGCCGGGCCGCTCGACCAGGCCTTGCGGGCAGGACGGGGCGAGGTTGCCGAGGCGCGGTTGCAGAGTCTTGCCGGCCTGTTTGGCGACAATCTCACCATCGAGCTCCAGCGGCAGGGCCTGCGGGACGAGCGCCAGGTGGAGAGCGCGCTGATCGATCTTGCCTGCCGGCATTCGCTCGGACTGGTGGCGACCAACGAGCCTTATTTTGGCGATGCGGCCGATCATGAAGCCCATGATGCCTTGCTGTGCATCGCCGAGGGCACGTTTGTCGGCGTTGAGGAACGCCGCCGCGTCTCGGCCGATAACCGGTTCATGTCGCGCGCCGAGATGATGGCCAAATTCAAGGATGTGCCGGAAGCGCTTGCGACGAGTGTGGAAATTGCCCAGCGCTGCGCCTATCGTCCGCGCAAGCGCAAGCCGATCCTGCCGCGCTTCGTGCGTGAGGACGGGGCGGCGGTCGATGAGGTGGCCAGCCTGCAGGCCGATGCCCATAGCGGGCTTGAGTCGCGGCTGGCGGTGCTGCCGCCTGCCAGCGGCCTTGAGCGGCAGGATTATGTGCAGCGGCTCGAATTTGAGCTGGGCGTGATCGCCGGCATGAAATTTCCCGGCTATTTTCTGATCGTGGCCGATTTTATCCGCTATGCCAAGGCGCGCGGCATTCCGGTGGGGCCGGGGCGTGGTTCGGGTGCAGGATCGCTGGTGGCCTATGCGCTCGGCATTACCGATCTCGACCCCTTGCGATTCGGGCTGCTGTTTGAGCGCTTTCTCAACCCTGAACGTATTTCCATGCCGGATTTCGACGTGGATTTCTGCCAGGAGCGCCGCGACGAGGTCATTGCCTATGTGCGGCGGCGCTATGGCGCGGACCGGGTGGCGCAGATCATCACCTTCGGTTCGTTTCTGGCGCGCGGCGTCATGCGCAATGTCGGGCGGGTGCTGGAAATGCCGCTGGGCCAGGTTGACCGGCTCGCGAAAATGGTGCCGCAAAACCCGGCCAAGCCGGTGAGCCTGCAGGAGGCGCTGTCGGGTGAGCCGCGCCTGCGCGAGGCTGCAGAGGGCGAGCCGCGGGTCGCGCGGATGCTGAAAATCTCTGGCACGCTGGAGGGGCTTTATTCCAACGCCTCGACGCATGCGGCCGGCGTGGTGATCGGCGACCGGCCGCTGACCGAGCTGGTGCCGCTCTATCGCGATCCGAAATCGGAAATGCCTGCGACCCAGTTCAACATGAAATGGGTCGAATCGGCCGGGCTGGTCAAATTCGACTTTCTCGGCCTGAAGACGCTGACCATGCTGGCCCGGGCGGTCAATTTGCTGGCGCAGCGCGACGTCAGGGTCGATCTCGGCGCCATCCCGCTCGATGATGCGACTACCTATGAGCTGCTCGGGCGCGGCGAGACCGTGGGGGTGTTCCAGGTTGAAAGCGGCGGCATGCGCAAGGCGCTGGTCGAGATGCGCGCCGACCGGTTTGAGGATCTGATCGCGCTGGTGGCGCTGTATCGGCCCGGCCCGATGGATAATATTCCGACCTATTGCGCCCGCAAGCTCGGCGATGAGGAGCCCGATTACTACCATCCGAAACTGGAGCCGGTGCTGCGCGAGACCTTCGGGGTCATCATCTATCAGGAACAGGTGATGCAGATCGCCCAGCTGTTGTCGGGCTATTCGCTGGGCGAGGCCGACGTGCTGCGCCGCGCCATGGGCAAGAAGATCAAGAGCGAGATGGATGCGCAGCGCGCCCGCTTTGTCAGCGGTGCGCTGGAGCGCGGGCTGGAGCGGGCCCAGGCCGATAATATTTTCGACCTTTTGGCCAAATTTGCCGATTACGGCTTCAACAAGAGCCATGCTGCGGCCTATGCGCTGATTTCCTATCAGACGGCCTGGCTGAAGGCCAATTATCCGGTGGAGTTTTTGGCGGCGTCGATGTCGTTGGAGCGCTCGGATACGGCCAAACTGGCGGAATTGCGCCATGAGGCCCGGCGCATGGGCATTGGTGTGATCGCTCCCTCGGTGCAACGCTCGCAGGCAGATTTTTCAGTGCTCCGTCAGGCCGATGGTTCGCTGGCGATTGCCTATGCGCTCTCGGCGATCAAGGGCATTGGTGATGGTCAGGCGAGCGCCCTCGTCGCGGCGCGCGGGGCGCAGCCCTTTGCCTCGCTCGGCGATTGCGCGGAGCGGGCGGCGGGCACGGCCCTTAACCGCCGGATCATCGAGACGCTGGCGGCGGCAGGGGCCTTTGACGAGATCGAGCCCGACCGGGCGCTGGTGTTCGAAAATGCCGAGCGTATTCTGCAGCATGGCATGAGTGTGGCCTCTGACCGGCAGAGTGGCCAGGACGGCCTGTTCGTGCAGAGCGATGCCACCGCGCTGCGGCTGGCGGTGGCCAAGGGCTGGGGCGCGCCCGAGCGCATGAAGCGGGAATTTGATGCCATCGGGTTTTTCCTCTCCGGCCATCCGCTCGATGATTATGCCGGCGTCATGGCGCGGATGCGGCTCGATGTCTGGGCGAAATTTTCCGAATCGGTGCGGCGCGGCGCCTCGGCCGGGCGGCTGGCGGCGCTGGTGCTGGAGCGGGCGGAGCGACGCACCAAATCCGGCTCGAAAATGGGCATTGTCACGCTCTCCGACAGTTCCGGGCAATATGAGGCGGTGCTGTTCCAGGAAGCGCTCAATCAATTTCGCGACCGGCTGGAAAAGGGGGCGCTGGTGATTGTGTCGCTGCAGGCGACGCTGGAGGGTGAAGACGTGCGCGCCCGCATCGTCGAGATCGAACCTCTGGAGGCGGCGGTGGCGCAGCGCCAGCGCGGCATGCGGATTTTCCTGCGCGATGCCCATGCGATTGATCATGTCGCCGCCGGGCTCGCGGCAAAGCGCGGGGCCGAGGCCGGGGCCGCCGCCGGGGAGGTGAGCATCGTGGTGATGCTGGGGGCGCAGCGCGGCGAGGTCGAGGTGAAATTGCCGGGCAAGTTCAGCATGTCGGCGGCGGCGAGCGGGGCCATTCGCGCCATTCCGGGGATTGTCGCCGTCGAAATGATGTAGCGCCAGAATGATCTGGCGCGGATTTAGGCGAGCCTCGCCACCAGCGCGAGCAGGGCGCGGTCGTGCAGAATCAGGGTGATTTCGCGGCGGTTGAGCCAGGCGCAGGCCTCATCGATGGTAGCGGCCTCGGTGAGCTTGGCAATGGCGAGGGCGCGGTCGGCGCTGATGTCGCCGCGTTGGCGCGGCCGGGCCTGCGGCAGCAGCATCTCGTGCTGGCGGGCAAAGGCGGCATCGCCATGAATAACCCGCAGCGCCTCATCGGGGTGGGGTGCGGCGGCGGGGGTAAGGTCATTGGCGCGTTGCACCACCGTGGGGGGGCTGCGCTCTTCGGGGGTTTGCAACAGCCCGATGCGTCGCAGCCCGAGGCCGATCGAAGCCTGCCCGCTCGCCCAGGATAGCGGGATGGCCAGCAGCAGGCCGAGGATGGTGGGTGACATCCACGCCACCAGCGCCGGCGAAATCAGCCAGCCGGCGCCCAGCGTCAGCAGGCCGAGCGCGACATGGCCGCGATGGCGCCCGATAATGTCGCGCAGGGCCAGCGTGCCGTCGCCGCGCCGCTGCGGGTTCCAGCCGCTGTCGCGCCCGCGCAGGATCTGCATCACCGAGCCGGTCTGGATCAGCATCATGATTGGCGATAACAACGCCGAGAGCAGGATCTCGAACAGGCCCGAGGCCCACAGGCCGACCATGCCACCGGCGCCGCGCCGTACCGTCTTGTCGAAGGTGCCGAGCACAAGGCCGAGGAATTTTGGCGTCAGCAGCACCGCCATGGTCATTTCGAACAGGTGCAGCGCGCGCACCGGATCAAAGCGCGGCCAGGTCGGGTAGAGCGGAAAGCCCGGGGCAAAATATTCCGGGCGGATGAAATGCGCCTGCAGCGCCAGCATCACGCCGATCAGCAATTGCGCCAGCCACAGCGGCGAGGCGAGATAGGCCATGATGCCGGTGATGAAATGCTGGCGCGTCGGCCAGGCCAGGCCACGGGCGCCGACAATGCGCATGTGCTGGAGGTTGCCCTGCGCCCAGCGCCGGTCGCGCAAGGCAATGTCGATCAGCGAGGGCGGACTTTCCTCATAGCTGCCGCCAAGATGCGGCAACATGGTGACGCTGTAGCCGGCGCGGCGGATCAGGGCGGCCTCGACGAAATCATGGCTCAGCACATGGCCGCCAAAAGGCGCCTTGCCGGGCAGGGCCGGCAGGCCGCAATAGGCGGCGAAGGCGGCGGTGCGGATGATGGCATTATGGCCCCAGTAATTGCCGTCGCGCCCGCTCCAGGTGGCAAGGCCGGTGGCGATCAGCGGGCCATAGACGCGGGCGGCAAATTGCTGCAGGCGCGCGAACATGGTGTTGCGGTTGATGATCAGCGGCAAGGTCTGGATGATGCCGGCATCGGGATCGGCGGCCATGGCGCGGGCCATGGCCACGAGCGTCTGCCCCTCCATCAGGCTGTCGGCATCGAGCACGATCATATGCGGATAGGCCGCGCCCCAGCCCTCGACAAAATCGGCGATATTGCCGGCCTTGCGGGCTCTGTTGAGGGCGCGATGGCGGTAATAGACGCGCGCATGCGGCCCGAGCCTGGCGCGCAGGTGCAGCAGCGCCCGCTCCTCGGCGATGAAAATATCGGGGTCGGTGCTGTCGGAAAGGATGAAGCAGTCGAAGTGCCTGGCCTCGCCGGTGGCGATCAGGCTTTCGAGCATGGCCTGCAGCGCGGCGATGATTCGTGATGGCTCCTCATTGTAAACCGGCATGAGCAGCGCGGTTTTCACGTCCAGCGCGTCGACGGGCGGCGGGCGCAGCCAGCTGGCGGCCAGGCTGGCGGCAAAGCCGAGCCAGGCATTGCTGAAGGCCAGCGCGATCCACGAGAAATTCACGGCAAACAGGATGACGAGCAGCCATTCGAGCGTGGTCACCTGCGAGAGCGCCACCACTTCATACATTTGCCAGGTGCCGAAAGCGGTCAGCGCCACAGCCATGCCAAAGACAAAAATCCGCGCGAAAACGGGCGTGGCCGCCGGAGCCGGCCGGTGGCGCAGAGGCGGCACCTGGTCGAAACGCTGGGTAGGCATGGCGAGCGGGGCCGCCGGCGGCATAGCTGCAGGGTAGGGCGAGCCGGCATCTCCGGCGTCGCGAGCAAGCGGGGCCTTGTCGCTCACAGGTGATCGTTGCGCCATGGTCGAGGTCATGATGTCCAGCGATAGAGCCAGGTTTCGCTGATATTATGGCCGGCTTTCATCAAAACCACCCGCAATTCGCACATGTCGGCACCATCAGGGTTGAATTCGAACTGGACCCGCACCTTTCTGTCCTCGCGTTCAACGGCGATATTATGACCTTCGAGCCTGCCGGGATTGACGTCAATGCGGGCGCTCAGCCCGGTGGTGGCGCTGGCACTGGCGAAACTGTCATCCTGAAATTCAATGATAAAGGCCCGCCAGGTGGCTTTGCTGCCAATGCCGCCGAGCGTGGTGGTGACGCGGGCCAGCGGCGCATGGTCGGGCGGATGCCAGCACCAGAACTGGCGATAGGCAAAGCGCAGCATGGCACCGTTGTCGAGGGTTGCGGTCGGGCGGAAGGCCAGCACGATATTGGCATTGGCCTCGGCCGAGGACGGGATTTCCACCAGTTCGAGGCCGCCATCGCCCCATGTGCCCAAAGGCTCGATCCAGAGCGAGGGCTTGGCCTCGTCATGGTGGGTTTCGTCCTGGTAATCACCAAAACGGCGATCGCGCTGCAGCAGGCCGAAGCCTTGCGGGCTATTGTCGGCAAAGACCGAGACCTGCAGGGTCTTGCGGTTGGATACCGGCCGCCAGATCCAATCATGGGTGCCGGTGTTGATGCTGAGGCCGTCGATCTGGTGCACTTGCGGGCGCAACAGGTCGCTGGCATGGGCGGCCAGCGGCCCGTAAAAATACGCGCCTGCCATGGCGCCCATGCCGAAATGATCGAGCGGCGCGCGGGCAAAGAGCACGGTTTCAACATCGATGATGGTGGCATCGCCGGTATGAAGCGTGATGTGGACGACGGCGGCGGCGCTGGGCGAATCAATCAGGGCGTGCAGGCGCAGCGAGGCTGCGGCGGGCGCCGGGGTCTCGATCCAGAAACTGCGGAATTGCGGAAATTCCTCGCCGCGCAGGTCGGCAGTGCGGATCGACAGGGCCCGCGCGGTAATGCCGAAATTCTGGCGCGGGGCGATGGCGCGAAAAAAGCTGGCGCCCTGAAATTCAGCAATCTTGTGGCGCACGCCGGTAACATCCGGGGCATGAAGGGCAAAGCCGGAAAAGCCGAGATCGGGCAGGCCATCGGGAACTTTGAGATCGCCGAAATCAAACTGGCCGGGGCTGTAGGCGAGCGGCGTCACCTTGCCGCCATCAACGACATTGAGCGCCACCGGATTGGCGAAGATCGGGCCGCGGTGCAGCGGTTCGAGCATGAAGCCATGGGTGCCGCCCGGCCAGACCCAGGCGCTTTGTTTGGCGCGAATGGCCTGATATTGCCCGGGATTCAGCGTTGCAAACGGGGCCGGCAGGCTGGTGTTGACCGCACGGTAGGGCGCGGCGGCGAGCGCGGCGGCCTGGCGGTCAAGGGCGCGGTGGTCAAAGCCGGTTGCCAGCGTCGCGCCCGGATCGGCCGCCATGGCCGGCACCGGCAAGGCCGAGGCGAGCGAGCCAAGTGCAGCCCATCTCAACAAGTCACGACGTGGCACCATTCCGGTTGATTCCCTTGAATTTATTCATGCCCTGTGCGGCGCATACCCTTGCAAGGACGAAGCCAAGTCAAGAGGCCTGCCCTGCATGAAGCTGCCTGCTAGCATGCGGCGGGCGCAGGCGCGACTGTGCCATGGCTTGCGCGGCACGAGGGCGCAGGCGAAATTGCGGGCCCGGGTGAGGCGGCGGAATATTTACTGTGTGTCATGATGCTTTGCGCTAAGGGGCAAAGACGACGGATTTATGGAGATTCATGATGGGCAATAACGATGCACCGGCAGCGGCCACGCGCCCCTGCCTGACGCTGGTGCTGGCGGCAGGCGAGGGCAAGCGCATGCGTTCGGCCTTGCCCAAAGTGCTTCATCATGTCGCCGGGCGGGCGATGCTGGCGCATGTGCTCGATGCGGCGCCGCGCGGGCGCGATGACGACGTCGCCGTGATCGTCGGGCCGGATCGCGGCGATGTCGCGGCCGCGGCGCAGGCCAGCCGCCCGGGCGCCCGGATCTTCACGCAGGCCGAGCGGCGTGGCACCGCCCATGCGGTGCTGGCGGCGCGCGCGGCTATCGAGGCGGCCCGGGGCGATGTCATCATCGCCTATGGCGACATGCCGCTGATTCTGCCGGAAACCCTGTCCCGGCTGCAGGCACGGCGCGCCCAGGGCGCGGCCCTGGTGGTTCTTGGTTTTCATGCCGCCGACCCGACCGGCTACGGCCGCCTGCTGCAGAAGGATGATCAGCTCGTCGCCATTCGCGAGGAGCGCGATGCCACGGCGGCGGAGCGGGCGGTGAGCTTGTGCAATTCCGGCCTCATGGCCTTTGATGGCGCGGTGATCCTGTCCTTGCTCGATGCCATCGGCAATGCCAATTCGCAGGGCGAGTTCTACCTGACCGATGCGGTGGAAATCGCCGTTGCCCGCGGGCTTTCCTGCGCGGTCGAACTCGCCGGTGAAGCGGAGGTGAAGGGTGTCAACGACCGGGTGCAGCTCGCCGAGGCCGAGGCGCTGATGCAGGAGCGCCTGCGCCGTGCCGCCATGCTGGCCGGGGCGACGCTGGTGGACCCGCCAAGCGTGCATTTGTCCTTCGACAGCAAGATCGGTGCTGACGTCATCATCGAGCCGCAAGTCTATATCGGGCCGGGGGTCAGCATCGAGGGCGGGGCGATCATTCATGCCTCGTCGAACCTTGAAGGCGTGAAGATCGGCGCCGGGGTTCATGTCGGGCCGTTTGCGCGGTTGCGACCGGGAGCGGTGCTGGAAAAGGGTGCCAAGGTCGGCAATTTTGTCGAGGTCAAGGCAGCGCGGATCGGTGCCGGGGCCAAGGTCAGCCATTTGAGCTATATTGGCGATGCCGATATCGGTGCTGATGCCAATATCGGTGCCGGGGTCATTACCTGCAATTACGACGGCTTTCTGAAATACCGCACCACGGTCGGGGCAGGGGCGTTTGTCGGCTCGAATTCGGCGCTGGTGGCACCGGTGACGATTGGCGCCGGGGCCTATGTCGGGTCGGGCTCGGTGATCACCCGGGATGTGGGCGCCGATGCCTTGGCGCTGGAGCGCAGCCAGCAGCTTGAAAAACCGGGTTGGGCGCAAAGTTTTCGCGCGCGGCGTCTTGCCATGAAGGCCAAAGGGCGGTCATAATCGTTTAGATCGAAACCGGGGCGCGACCCCGTAACCGTGGAGCGACCCATGGACTTGCACCTTGACCCGCAGCAGCGCGCCTTTCGCGCCGAGGTAAGGCAGTTTTTCAAGGACAATCTGCCTGACCGTGTCCGCCAGAAGGTGATCAAGGGCGGTTATCCGGAATATCAGGACATGGTGGATTGGACGCGGGTGATGCATGCCAAGGGCTGGGCGACGCCGCAATGGCCAAAGGCGCTCGGCGGCACCGGCTGGTCGCCGGTGGAACTGGCGATTTTCGATGATGAATCGCAAGCCGCCGGGGCCCCGCAGATGCTGCCTTTCGGCGTCAACATGCTCGGCCCGGTGCTCTATACATTCGGCTCGAAGGAGCAGCAGGAAAAATATCTTCCGCGCATAGCAAGGCTCGATGACTGGTGGTGTCAGGGCTTTTCCGAGCCGGGCGCCGGATCAGACCTCGCCTCACTGAAGACCGCGGCGCGGCGCGAGGGCGATGAATTCATCGTCAATGGCCAGAAAACCTGGACGACGATGGCGCAATATGCCGACTGGATTTTCTGCCTCGTGCGCACGGACCCGGACAGCCTGAAGCCAGGCGGCAAGAGGCAGGAGGGCATTTCCTTCCTGCTCATCGACATGAAAACCAAGGGCATCACCGTGCGGCCGATCCAGACCATCGATGGCGGGGTCGAGGTCAATGAAGTGTTCTTCGATGACGTGCGGGTGCCGGCGGAAAATCTAGTGGGGCAGCTCAACAAGGGCTGGGATTATGCCAAGTTCCTGCTTGGCAACGAGCGCAACGGCATTGCCCGGGTCGGGGCCACCAAGGAAAAGCTGCGGCGCATACGGGCGCTGGCGCAAACCAGCCAGATCGGCGCTGCGCCGATGAGCGAGAATCGCCGGTTCATGGAGCGCCTGACCGAAGCCGAGATCGACCTCAAGGCGCTGGAAGTCACGCAATGGCGGGTGCTGGCGCGCTCGGGCGCACGCCACGGCAAGCCCGATCCGGCGTCATCGATCCTGAAAATCAAGGGCTCGCAACTGCAGCAGACCGCGACTGATCTGGCAGTGGCGCTGGCCGGGCCCTATGCGGCGGTCGGCAAAAGCGACCAGAGCGGTGACAATCTCGGCCCGATAGGCCCTGAATGGGCGGCAACCAGTGCGCCAGTCTATTTCAACTACCGCAAAGTGTCGATTTACGGCGGTTCAAACGAAATCCAGCGCAATATCATCGCCAAGGCCATTCTCGGGTTCTGAAGGCGGATCATCGGGCGCAAGGGGGAGGTTTGTTGTGGATTTTGACCTGAACGAAGACCAGCGCTTGCTGAAAGACACGCTGGTGCGGTTTTTCAAGGATAATTACAGCTTCGAGCAGCGCAAGCAGGCCATGGCCATGGCCGGCGGCTGGAGCCAGGATGTCTGGAAGCAACTGGCGGAGCTGGGCTTTACCGGCCTGCTGGCGCCGGAAGCGGCGGGCGGCTTCAACGGCGGCCAGGTCGAGGCGATGGTGGCGATGGAGGCGATGGGCGAGGCCTTGCTGGTCGAGCCGCTGTTCGTCTCGGCGCTGCTTGGCGGATTCCTGCTGCGCCAGTGCCCTGCCAGCGCGCAGATCAGCCAGCTTGAGGCGGCGATGGTGGGCGGCACGGCGCGGCTGGCCGTAGCTTTCATGGAGGCCGAGGCCCCGCTCGATGGTGCCCATGTCACCACTTCGGCTAGAACCGAAGGCGGCAAGGTGGTGCTGAACGGCGCCAAGACGCTGGTGCTGCATGGCGACAGCGCCACGCATATCATCGTCAGCGCCCGCCATGCCGGCACGCCGGGATCGCATCACGGCATCGGGCTTTATCTCGTTGAGGGCGATGCTGCCGGTCTCAGGCGCCGGGGCTATGCGACCCAGGACGGCCAGCGTGCGGCCGAGCTCAATTTCCATGAGACTCCGGCTCATGTCCTGAATCCGGAAGCCTATGCAACTATCGCTAAAGCAATAGATTTCGGCATGGCGTGCATTTGCGTGGAAGCGGTTGGCGCCATGAGCGCCCTGCACGCCATGACGGTGGATTACCTGAAAATCCGCAAGCAGTTCGGCCTGCCCATCGGCGCCTTCCAGGTGCTGCAGCACCGGGCAGTGGATATGCTGGTGGCGCTGGAGCAGGCCCGCAGTCTGGCGCTGGTGGCGATGTTTGCGATTGATGAGAAGGATGCCGCCCGCCGGCATCGCACCGTTGCGGCGGCCAAAGTGCAGGTGGCCCGTTCTGGCAAATTCGTCGGCGAGGAGGCGATCCAGTTGCATGGCGGCATCGGCATGACCATGGAATATGCCGCCGGGCATTATTTCAAGCGCCTCAAGATGATTGATGTGCAATGGGGCGATGGCGACCATCACCTTGCCGAACTCGCCAGAGGGCCAAACCTGCTCGAAGACGAGACCCTCGGCTGAGGTCATGGGGCGGCGCGGCGCCGCCTCTGCCACCCGCCTTTATGCGGCCTGAGCAAGCATTGTTTCACCCTGGCGCGCATTGCCTCGCGCTTGCGGGCCATTGTGTGCTAGTCTGGCATGGCTGAAAGCGCGGAGCAGAGCTTCTTGCCATGACCAGATTTTCCTATCCGCAACACCTGGCCGAGGCCATTGCCCAGGGCGCCGGGGACGCCCCTGCCGATGTCGTTCTCAAGGGCGGGCAGGTCTATGATCTCGTGACCGGGGCGCTGCGCCCGAGCGATGTGGCGATGTGCGGGGCCAGAATCGTCGGCGTCGACGCCAGTTATGCCGGCACGCTCGAAATCGATGTCAGCGGCAAGGTGCTGGTGCCGGGCTTCATCGATGCGCACCTGCATGTTGAATCATCGCTGGTGACGCCGCAGGAATTCGAGCGCTGCGTGCTGCCGCACGGGGTGACGACGGCGATTTGCGACCCCCATGAAATCGCCAATGTGCTCGGCGAGGCGGGGATCCAGTATTTTCTGTCCTCGTCGATGAACATGATCATGGATCTCAGGGTCATGCTGCCAAGCTGCGTGCCGGCGACCCATCTCGAAACTTCGGGGGCGCGTCTCGAAGCGGGCGATCTCAAGCGGCTCGCCGAACACCGGCAGGTGCTGGGTCTGGCCGAATTCATGAATTTCCCTGGCGTGCTGGCGCGCGATGCCTATGTGCTCGACAAGCTGGCGGCCTTCCAGGACGGTCATATCGACGGCCATGCGCCGCTGCTGACCGGGCAGAGGCTCAATGCCTATCTGAGCGCCGCCATCAGCACCGATCACGAGACCACGAGCGCGGCCGAAGCGCTGGAGAAGCTGGCCAAGGGCATGGCCATTCTGGTGCGCGAGGGCTCGGTCTCGAAAGATCTGGCGGCGCTGGCGCCGGTGATTTCGGATGTGACGGCGCCGTTCATGGCGTTTTGCACCGATGACCGCAACCCGCTCGATATTGCCGAGGAAGGCCATATTGATCACTTGATTCGCACCGCCATCAAGCGCGGCGCGCCGGTGCTGGCGGCCTATCGCATGGCTTCGATTTCGGCGGCGCGGGCCTTCGGGCTGCGGGATCGCGGGCTGATCGCACCGGGCTACCGGGCGGATATTGCCGTGCTTGATGATCTGGCAGATTGCCGGGTTGCAAGGGTCATGAGCGCCGGGCGCATGGTCGATGAGGCCTTGCTGGCCTCGCGCCGCACGGTTGCGCCGGTCGGGCGCAATTCGATCAGGGCGCCGCGCATCAGTGCCGCTGATCTTATTGCGCGCGGGCAGGGGCCGACCACGGCGGTGATCGGTGTGATGGCCGGCAAGATCATCACCGAACATCTGACCATTAGCCTGCCATTTGCCGAGGGCGTGCGCAGCGCCGATCTGGCGCAGGATGCGCTCAAGGTTGCGGTGGTGGCGCGCCACGGCATCAACCGCAATATCGGCGTTGGTTTCGTGCATGGCTTTGGCCTGCAGGCGGGGGCCATCGCCTCGTCGGTCGGCCATGATTCGCACAATATCTGCGTCGTCGGCGTTGATGACGAGGATATGGCCATTGCCGTCAACCGGCTCGGCGAGATCGAGGGTGGCTTTGCGGTGGTGCGCGGCGGCGAGGTGATCGCCGAACTGGCGCTGCCGGTCGCCGGGCTGATGAGCCTGCAACCGTTCGAGGCGGTGCATGATGGCTTGCTAGCGCTGCGGGCGGCGGCGCGCGGGCTCGGCTGCACGCTCGCAGAACCGTTCCTGCAGGTGGCATTTTTGCCGCTGCCGGTGATTCCGCATCTGAAAATCACCGATATGGGCGTGGTCGATGTGGATCGCTTTGAGCTTGTGCAGGATTGAAGCTTGCGCCTGAGCCGGCGCATGGGCAGGGTGGGGCGACCATGATTCGCAAATACAGGCAGGACGTGCGCAGACCGGAGCAGAAGTTGTGAGCGGCACTCCCCTGGCGCGGCGCGGGCTCATGCTGATCTTGTCGTCGCCCTCCGGCACCGGCAAGACTACGCTGTCCCGCATGTTGCTGCAGGACCGCTCGCTCCACCTGACGCTGTCAGTCTCAGTGACCACAAGGGCGCGCCGGCCCAGCGAGGCCGATGGCGTGCATTATCATTTCATCGACAAGGCGCGATTCGATGCCATGGCGGCGGCCGGGGACCTGCTGGAATGGGCGCAGGTGCATGACAATTTTTACGGCACACCGCGCTCGCTGGTCGAAAAGGAACTCAGTCTCGGCCACGATGTTCTGTTCGACATTGATTATCAGGGCACGCAGCAGGTCAAGCGCCGGGCCGGCAAGGATGTGGTGACGATTTTCCTGCTGCCGCCATCCATGAGCGAGCTCAAGGCGAGGCTGCAACGGCGCGCCGAAGATTCGCCGGCAGTGATCGCCACTCGTCTCGCCAATGCCCGCCAGGAAATGCAGCGCTGGCGCGATTATGATTATGTGCTGGTCAATGAAGATATTGACGCGACCTTCCGCCAGCTTCAGGCGATTATCGCCGCCGAGCGCTTGCGCATCGCTCGCAGCGCTGCGGCAGTGGAACTGAAAGTGGCGGCGCTGCTGGCCGAGGTTTCTGCTTGAGGCTTGCTGGCCGGCGACGCTTTGGCGCAGGTGTTTTCCAGGGTGTTTTCCGGCTTTATTGCGCTTTTTGCCGCAAGCCCTTCACAAGCCCGTCATCTTCACTATAAATAAGGGAAGCATGAAGGGAGCTGGCATCTGCACCCTCGCAGCTTGTGAGGTTTCGTTGTGACCATTCACTACGCCCCGCACGTTTCCCCGGAGGCCTGTCCGGCCCTGGTCTTGAATGCTGATTTTCGACCCCTGAGTTATTATCCGCTGTCGCTGTGGTCATGGCAGGATGCGATCAAGGCGGTGTTCCTCGACCGCGTCAACATCGTCTCCAATTACGAGCGCGTGGTGAAGAGCCCATCCTTCGAGATGGCGCTGCCGTCCGTGGTGTCACTGAAGACCTATATCAAGCCGGCGCGCCATCCGGCCTTTACGCGTTTCAATGTGTTCCTGCGCGATCGCTTCACTTGCCAATATTGCGGCGATCATCACGATCTGACCTTTGACCATGTGACGCCGCGCTCCAAGGGCGGCACGACCATCTGGGAAAATGTGGTGGCGGCCTGTTCGGCCTGCAACCTGCGCAAGAGTGACCGGCTGCCGGCCGAAGTGCAGATGTTTCCGGCGCAAAAGCCGTTTCAGCCGAGCGTCAATGACCTGCACCAGAATGGCAGGCTGTTTCCGCCCAATTATCTGCACGACAGCTGGATGGATTATCTTTACTGGGATACTGAACTCGACCCGTGAGATGCCCGAAGGGGGCCATGGCAGGGTTGGCGCGGCCGGATTGTTGTGAATGAAGCTTGTGCTTGTTGTTGCGGCGTCGCTCCTCTCGCCGCATCTTTCAGGCGGGGTGGCGCCGCATATGCGCATGCCCTGCGTGGCACCGCCGGTTCCCGCCTGCCTGCAGGCTGATCCGTCGCGGCGCTCGGGCGCGCAGGTTCGGGCTTGCAAAAGCGCGATTGAACGCGAGGTCGCGGCGCTGTTCCAGTGGCGCGCCTGCACCAATGCCGAGGTCGAGCGCCATGTCCAGCGGGCCAATGACGCCATTGACCGGTTCCGGTGCGAGGTGGCGCACCGGCATGATTGCAAGGCTGGGGCGCCTAATTTGCAGGGGTCGCCGCAATAGCCAGGGCATGCAGGCCGGTGGCAAATTCATCGCGCAGCGCTTCATTGACGAGGCGGTGGCGGGCGACCAGCGTCGTGCCCTGAAAGGCCCTGGCGCTGATGATGATGCGATAATGGGTTTCGCCGCCGGGGCGGGCGCCGGCATGGCCGACATGCAGGTGCGATTCGTCGCGCACGTCCAGCGTGGCGGGGTGAAGTGCGGCCGTCAGGGCCTGTTCGATTCGGTCACGTCGCGACATGGGTTGGTCTCGTCAAGAGTCAGGCGGCACTTATCTTTTTGGGCGCCGGGCTTGTGAAGCGGGCCGCTCCTCCTTACACTCGGCAGACCATGAATTTCAATTCCGACCTTTTTGAGCGCATTCGCATCCATACCGAGCCTGACGCCGCCGCCAGCCCCGATGCGACACCTTGCGACCATGAGGGTTGCACAAAGGCCGGCGAGTTCCGGGCGCCGATGGGCCGTGGCCAAGAGGGGCGCTATTATTGCTTCTGCATCGACCATGTGCGCGCCTATAATGCCCAGTACAATTACTTCGCCGGCATGAGCGACGAGGCAGTGGCGCGGTTCCAGAAGGATGCGATCACCGGCCATCGCCCGACCTGGGGCATGGGCACGCATCACCGGGCCGGCACCCATCGCGCCGACCAGGCGGCGATGGAGGAGGATATTCTCGGGCTGTTTCGCAGCCGCTTTGCACAAAAGAGCGCCAGCCGCGCTGCGCCCGCCCGGGCCCAGGTGGCGCGTCCGACCCTGCGGGCGCTGAATGCGCTGGGGCTCGACGAGCATGCCGACCCGGCCAGCGTCCGGCAGCGCTACAAGGATCTGGTGAAGCGCCTGCATCCCGACGCCAATGGCGGCGACCGCTCCAGCGAGGACAAATTGCGCGAGATCATCAATGCGTATAAACATCTGCGCACGATCCGTCGCGCATGAGACCCTTTGGTGCCCGGCGACAGGCCTGTCGGCTGGCACCGGCACCGCCATAAGCGGCTGATTTTTGAGGAGTTAGAGGAAAGATGCAAACCGCTACCGCCCGCGCCGCCGGCCTGCCCGACATGAAAGTCTCGGTTCGGCAGGTGTTCAACATCGACAGCGATATGGAGGCACCGGCCTTCAGTGCGGCGGACGAGCATGTGCCCGATCTCGACCCTGATTACCTGTTTGACCGCGACACCACCATGGCAGTGCTGGCCGGCTTTGCCTATAACCGCCGCGTCATGGTGACGGGCTATCACGGCACCGGCAAATCCACTCATATCGAGCAGGTGGCTGCGCGGCTGAACTGGCCTTGCGTCCGGGTCAATCTCGACAGCCATATCTCGCGTATCGATCTCATCGGCAAGGATGCGATCGTGCTGAAGGACGGCAAGCAGGTCACGGAATTTCGTGACGGCATCCTGCCCTGGGCGCTGCAGAACAATGTCGCCATCTGCTTTGACGAATATGATGCCGGCCGGCCGGATGTGATGTTCGTCATCCAGCGCGTGCTCGAGGTTTCCGGCAAGCTGACCCTGCTTGACCAGAGCCGGGTCATCAAGCCGCATCCGGCGTTCCGGCTGTTTGCCACCGCCAATACCGTCGGGCTCGGCGATACGTCCGGGCTCTACCACGGCACACAGCAGATCAACCAGGGGCAGATGGACCGCTGGTCGATTGTGACGACGCTGAATTACCTGCCGCATGACAATGAGGTCGAGATCGTGCTCGCCAAGGTCAAGGCGCTGCAGGCCGGGCGCGAGGGCCGCGACACCGTGAACAAGATGGTGCGGGTGGCCGATCTCACGCGCAATGCTTTCATGGCCGGTGACCTGTCAACGGTGATGAGCCCGCGCACGGTGATCACCTGGGCGGAAAATGCGCAGATTTTCCGCGATGTCGGCTTCGCCTTCCGGTTGACCTTCCTTAACAAGTGCGACGAACTCGAACGTGCCCTGGTGGCCGAATTCTACCAGCGCTCGTTTGGCAAGGAATTGCCCGAGAGCGCGGTGAACGTGGTGATGAGCTGAGGGCAGGGCAGCCCAGCGGCTGATTATGTCAGGCGTATGACATTGTTATTGCCCATCCTGTGATTGACTTTCGCCGCCCGCCGCTGCTAGGTCGCGGCGGGTTGGCGCGGCGCGGCCCTTATTGCACATAATCGCGGTGCGGCATGGCTGACCAACGTATATCGCCGGCGGCGCTGGCCTCTCCCTTCATTCCCAACCTGTGGGATTTGCTGGCGCTCGTCTTCATTTTGCTGTCGCTGGTGCTGATCGTCTGGGGCGCGCATGTCACCAATGCGCCTCTTTCGGCGCTCGATGCCACCCCGATCTCGTTGGCGCCCGCCCACCTTGCCGATTACGCGTTGCGCACGACGCTGCGCATGCTGCTGGCCATTGTGTTCTCGCTGCTGTTCACCTTCATTTACGCGACGGTGGCGGCAAAAAGCCCGCGCGCCGAGCGGGTGATGATCCCGGTGCTGGATATCCTGCAATCAGTGCCGATTCTGGGGTTTCTGACCTTCACGGTGGTGTTTTTTCTCAATCTGTTTCCGGGCCGGGTGCTGGGGGCGGAACTCGCCTCGGTCTTTGCGATTTTCACCAGCCAGGCGTGGAACATGGCCTTTTCCATGTTTCAATCGCTGAAAAATATCCCGCAGGATCTCGATGAGGCGGCAGCAAGTTTCCATCTGACGCCATGGCAGCGGTTCTGGCGGCTGGAAGTGCCGTTTGCCACGCCGGGTCTCGTGTGGAACACCATGATGTCGATGTCGGGGGGCTGGTTTTTCGTGGTGGCCTCGGAGGCCATCACCGTCGGCAATACCTCGATCACCCTGCCGGGGCTGGGGTCCTATGTGGCACTGGCGATCGAAAAGCGCAATCTTGCGGCGATTCTCTATGCGGTTGGCACCATGCTGGCGGTGATCGTCGCCTATGACCAGCTGCTGTTTCGGCCGATTGTCGCCTGGGCCGACAAGTTCCGTTTCGAGCAGACCGCATCCGAGAATGTGCCGCATTCGTGGATGCTCGATCTGTTCCGGCAGACAAGGGCGTTGCGGGCGCTGAGCCTGCGTCTCGGCACGCTGGCGCGCGGGGCGTCGAAATGGCCGGTGCGGCTGCCAAGCCTGCCGAAGCTGCGCTTTGAGCTGCCGTTTTCAACCCGCCAGATCGATCTGGTGTGGAATGGCCTCGTGCTGGCGCTGGCCCTGGCGGCCATGGCGGCGATTTATGCCTATCTGGCGCCAACCATCAGCTCGGCCGAGGTTGGCCATGCCTTCATGCTCGGGCTTTATACGCTGGCGCGAGTCGCCGTGCTGATGGTGCTGGCGACCATCATCTGGGTGCCGGTCGGGGTGTGGATCGGCCTGCGCCCGCGCGTCGCCGAAAGACTGCAGCCGCTGGTGCAGTTTCTGGCGGCGTTCCCGGCCAATATCGCCTTTCCGGTGTTCGTGGTGCTGATCGTGCGTTACCACCTCAGCCCGAATGTCTGGCTGTCGCCTTTGATGATCCTCGGCACGCAATGGTACATCCTGTTTAATGTCATTGCCGGGGCCTCGGCCTTCCCGACCGATCTGCGCGAGGCGGCGCGCTCGTTCCATTTCCGCGGCTGGCGCTGGTGGCTGAAAGTCATGCTGCCGGGGATTTTTCCCTATTATGTCACCGGGGCGATCACCGCCTCGGGCGGGTGCTGGAACGCGGCGCTGGTGGCGGAAGTCGCCAGCTGGGGCTCGACCAAACTGACAGCGGCGGGCCTAGGCTCCTATATTGCCGAAGCCAGCAGCGCCGGTGATTTCCAGAAGGTGGTGCTCGGCATTGCCATCATGAGCCTGATGGTGACCATGATCAACCGGGCGCTGTGGCGTCCGCTCTATAAGTTTTCCGAACGCCGCCTGACCATGTAAAGGGGAAGCTAGTTCATGCTTGATCGCAGCAATCCTACGCATCTCATTGATATCGTGGATGTGTGCCGTAGCTTTGCCAAGGCCAACGGCACGAAGATCGACGTTCTCGACAAGGTCAATCTCACCATCAAGTCTGGCGAGATCGTCGGGCTGCTCGGCCGCTCCGGGTCGGGCAAGTCGACCTTGCTGCGCATCATCGCCGGGCTGGTGAAGCCGTCGTCGGGTGATGCCTTGTGCCGGGGGGCGGCGATCGCCGGGCCACCGCGCGGCGTTTCCATGGTGTTCCAGTCTTTCGCGCTGTTCCCGTGGCTGACGGTGCTGCAGAATGTCGAACTCGGGCTGGAGGCGCTTGGCGTCGAGGCCGCGACGCGGCGCGAGCGGGCGCTGGCGGCGATCGATCTCATCGGCCTCGACGGGTTCGAGAATGCCTATCCCAAGGAACTTTCCGGCGGCATGCGGCAAAGGGTCGGGTTTGCGCGGGCGCTGGTGGTGCATCCAGACCTGATGCTGATGGACGAGCCTTTCTCGGCGCTGGATGTGCTGACCGCCGAGACCCTGCGCACTGATCTCATCGACCTGTGGATCGAGGGGCGCCTGCCGATCCAGTCGATCCTGATGGTGACCCATAATATCGAGGAGGCGGTGCTGATGTGCGATCGCATTCTGGTGTTCAGCGCCAATCCGGGCCGGGTGGGGGCGGATATCAAGGTCGATCTCGCACATCCGCGGAACCGGCTTGATCCGGCCTTTCGCCAGATCGTCGACAGCATTTATGCGCGCATGACGCAGCGGCCCGAGACGCGCACCGCGGCGCTGGAGGGCATTCCTGGCACCGGCGTTGGCATGATGCTCAACCATGTGTCGACCAATGTCATCGCCGGCCTGATCGAGGCGCTGGCGGGCGCGCCCTATCTTGGCCGCGCCGACCTGCCGGTGCTGGCCGGCTCGCTGCAAATGGAAGCCGATGAATTGTTCCATATCGGCGAGGCGCTGCAATTGTTGCGGCTCGCCCACCTCAGCGAGGGCGATATGGTGCTGACCGATACCGGCCGGCGCTTTGCCATGCTCGACACCGACGGGCGCAAGAAGCTGTTTGCCGACCTTCTCGTG
This sequence comes from Hyphomicrobiales bacterium, assembly GCA_019075905.1. GTDB lineage: Bacteria > Pseudomonadota > Alphaproteobacteria > Rhizobiales > Beijerinckiaceae > REEB77. The sequence continues at coordinate 37,785 of JAGXAM010000006.1, read as the reverse complement.
GCCTATGTGCCGCTCGTGGGCCTGATCCGCCGGGTGCTCGACGAGCGCCCGAGCCATATGGCGCCGGCGGCGCGCTTCCGCAACGAGCTTGAAGATTATATGTCCGAGGACAATGCCGACGAGACGCTGAAATCGGTGGTGTCATGGGCGCGCTATGCCGAGCTTTTCGCCTATGACGAACAGGCCGAGGCCTTCAGCCTCGAAAATCCGCATTAGCCTGAAAATCAGGGGGCGGCGCGTTTTGGCGCTGGACAAGCGCCGCGCGCTCTGCCAAAAGAACGCCGCTCCGGACGCGTTCCGAGGCCATGCCCAGGTAGCTCAGTTGGTAGAGCATGCGACTGAAAATCGCAGTGTCGGTGGTTCAATCCCGCCCCTGGGCACCATTGCTCCCGCCCATGTGATTGCGGCGTTTGCCATCTGCGAGGCGAAAGCACACTGACGTTTCCTGATGGGCGCAGCGCGCTGCCGGGGCGGAAACTATTCCTTGATGCCGAAGGCGTCGCCGGACCCTGCCAGGTAATATTCACATGCAGCTTGTTCGAGCAGAATCTGGCTGGTTCCACCAGTCTCACCCTGCCTGCCGGGGCAGGGGGTGATGGTGGGCGCTACAGGGATCGAACCTGTGACCCCTTCCATGTCAAGGAAGTGCTCTACCGCTGAGCTAAGCGCCCGCAAGGATGCGATGAAGGTGTCTATAGGGGGCGGCGGGGCGGGTGGCAAGCCTTGTTGGTTGCTAATTTTGCGGATCATGCTGGCATTGCCTCGCTATCCGCACTAGAGTGCCGCTCGCGGAGCTGCGGGGTTTGTGCAGGATCAAATACCCGGGGCCTTATCGATACCAACGGGGACTGTCCCTGATCTCGTCCGAGGACCTGATCATATGGTGCCCACCTACTTCGTAGGTTTCCCGGGTTCGATATCCCACGGCCCAGTGGCCCCGCACTTTTACGCCCGCGCGCGGAGCTCCTTCATGGCGTCCAAGGCAGAGATTCGCGCAGCGGCGCTGGCGCGGCGGGCGCTGGTGCCTCAGACGGTGCGAAACGCCTTTGCCGAGCGGCTGGCGGGCGAGGGGCTGGAATTTGCCCGTCGCTGCGGCGCGCGCGTCGCGAGCCTTTATGCCGCCATCAGAACCGAAGCTGATCCGTCGCTGCTGCTGGCGGCGCTGGCAGGGGCGGGGCTGGTGACAGCGCTGCCGGTGACGCGGGCGCGCGGCGAGCCGCTGCTGTTTCGCGGCTGGCGGCCGGGCGAGCCGCTGGTGAGCGGCCCTCTCTGCCTCGTCGAGCCGGCGCCGCACCTGCCTGAATGCTGGCCTGACCTGCTGTTCGTGCCGCTGGCGGCCTTTGACCGCAGCGGCCATCGCATCGGCTATGGTGCGGGCCATTATGATTGCTCGCTGGCGGTGCTGCGGGCGCGCCAGCGTGTGCTGGCGGTGGGAATCGCCTTTGGCGCGCAGGAGGTTGCGGCGGTTCCGCACGAGCCCCACGACCAGTGCCTTGACTTTATCGTGACCGAAACCGAATGGATCAGCTGTGCTGCGGGCAGGGATTGATCAATGCGGATTTTATTTGTGGGCGATGTGGTCGGGCGCACGGGCCGCGAGGCGATCATCCGGCATTTGCCCGATCTCAGGCAGCGGCTGCGCACCGATTTTATCGTCGTCAATGGCGAGAATGCCGCCGGCGGCTTTGGCATTACCGAAGCGATCTGCGATGAATTTCTGGAGGCGGGCGCCGATGCGGTGACGCTCGGCAATCATGCTTTCAAGCAGCGCGAGGCGCTGGTGTTCATCGAGCGCCAGCCGCGGCTGATCCGGCCGCTGAATTTCCCGCCGGGCACGCCGGGGCGCGGCGCCAATCTGATCGAAACCCAGGATGGCCGCCGGGTGCTGGTGATCAACATCATGGGGCAGGTGTCGATGGACATCCTCGACAGCCCCTTCCAGATGATCGAGCCGGTCTTGCAGGCCTGCCCGCTGGGTGATTCCTGCGACGCCATTATCGTGGATTTTCATGCCGAGGCGACCAGCGAGAAATATGCCTTCGGTCATGTCTGCGATGGCCGGGTGTCGATGGTGGTCGGCACCCATACCCATGTGCCGACGGCAGATCACCAGATCCTGCCGCATGGCACCGCCTTCCAGTGCGATGCCGGCATGACCGGGGCGTTTGATTCGGTGATCGGCATGGACAAGGAGGAGCCGATCAACCGCTTCATCCGCAAAATTCCCTCAGGGCGCTATGAACCGGCGCATGGAGAGGCGACATTATGCGGGCTGCTGGTGGAAACGGCCGCCTCAGGCCTTGCCGTGAATGTCGGGCCGGTGCGGATCGGGGGGCGACTCGCGCCCGCCCTTCCGGCCTTTTAGGCCCGCACCTATTTGGGTGACAGTACCATGATCATCTGACGGCCTTCGAGCATGGGCTCGGCCTCGACCTTGGCAAGTTGCAGGGTTTCGGCCTTGACGCGCTCCAGCAGGCGATAGCCGATATCCTGATGCGCCATTTCACGGCCGCGAAAACGCATGGTCACCTTGACCTTGTCGCCTTCCTCGAAGAAGCGCTTCACCGCCTTCATCTTGGTCTCGTAATCATGATCATCAATGCCGGGGCGCAGCTTGATTTCCTTGATTTCCACGACTTTCTGTTTCTTGCGCGCCTCGGCCAGCTTTTTTTGCTCGTTGAAGCGGAATTTGCCGTAATCAAGGATTTTGCACACCGGTGGTGTGGCATTGGGGACGATCTCGACCAGATCGAGCGCTGCCTCATTGGCGATGGCAAGCGCGGCCTCTATGCCGATGGTGCCGTGATTGATGCCCTCGTGGTCGATGAGCTGAACTTCGCGGACGCGGATGTCCTCATTGATGCGCGGCCCGTCTTTTTGCGGGGCGGCGTTGGCTTTCATGGGGCGGCGAATGGCTTTGTCTCCGTGCTGGTTTCAAGTTTGGCGGTGTCGTGTTTTACGCGGTTTCAGGCTCGATCAAGCTCCCGGCCAGACTTGCGGATGCGCCGGTAACCGGCGCCGGGCGAGGCTGGCTGGCGCGCCGCCGGGGCAGCGCAGCTGAAGATGCTCCAAAATGCTTGGCATAATGTGGGGCCATGTCAAGAGTGCGGCAAGGCCCGGCTGGCCGTGATGAGCTCATCATAGAGCTTCAACGTGGCATCATTCATGCGCTCCAGCCCGAACTTGCCGATGACATGGGTGCGGGCGCGCCGGGCGAGGGCGCTGCGGGCGCTGGCACCAAGGCCAAGCGCCTCGGCGATGGCGGCGGCGAGTGCGCCTGCATCTTCGGGCGGCACCAGCCAACCGGTGCGCTCGGCGGCTGGCACCAGCGGCGGGCCGAGCACGGTCTCGGAGCTGGCGCCATGGCTGGCGGCGATCACCGGCGTGCCCATGGCCTGCGCCTCGACGGCGACGCGGCCAAAGGTTTCCGGCACGGTGGTCGGCACGCAGACCACGGCGGCGGCGCCATAGGCGGCCGGCATGTCGGTGCAATGGCCGACGCGCCTGACGAATTTGTCGAGGCCGAGGGACGCTACCATCTGGTCGAGCTCGCGCACGTAAGTGCTGCGGCCCTGCTCATCGCCCGCCAGAATGAACTTGGTGTCGCTCAGGCCCTCGGCCAAAAGCCGGCGCGCGGCTTCGATCAGCAGCTTCTGGCCCTTGATGGCGGTCATGCGGCCGGGCAGCAGCACCATGCGCTCATGGCCTTCGAGGCCCCAGCCCTCGCGCAATTTGCGCACGCGCTGGGCATCGACGGCGGCGAGATCGAAATCGCTGAAATCAAAGCCGCAAGGCACGAGCCGCACGCGCGCCGCCGCCTCGGGATAGTTGGTCCTGACATGGTCGGCGATGAAGCTCGAATGGGCGATGATGCGATCGACCCGGGTCATGACGCTGTTATAGCGGCGCTTCAGGGCTGAATCACCGCCATAGGCACCATGAAAGGTGCTGATCATCGGCGTCGGGCGCAGGCGGCAGGCGCCGAGCGCCACCCAGGCCGGGGCCCGCGAATGCACATGCACGACATCAACCTGCTCGCGCGCCAGCACGGCGGCGAGGGCGCGCACATGCAGGGCCATGGCAATGGGATTTTTGCTGGCGGCGGGGAAGGGCAGCCAGACGCCGCCGAGCGCCTGCACTTCGGCAACGAGGCGGCCGCCCTCGCTGGCGATCAGCGCGCGGTAGCCGGCCGCTGCCTGCGCCGCCGCCAGATCGACAACGATTTTCTCGGCGCCGCCGGCATCAAGATGCGGGATGATCTGCAGGATGGTGCGTGGCTTCTGCCCCGGTCCGGGGCCGCTCTCAAAGGCACGCTGCGATGGCATCAGGCTCATAAACCGTTTCAGTGAAGATCATTATGCCAGATTGTCAGGCTTTGTGCCACATTTGGTGTAAATAGCGCGCTAACAGGGACATATGTCAACATGAACGTCATGATTCAACAGGTTGGGCAGGGGGCGGCGCAGCGCGGGATCGCGTATTTGCGCGGCACGGCAACGGGTTCACCGGGGCTGGTATGGCTCAGCGGCTTCAAATCCGACATGGTTTCAACCAAGGCCAGCGCCGTGGCGGCTTTTGCCGAGGCGCAGGGCGCGGCAATGCTGCGGTTCGATTATTCCGGCCACGGGCAATCGGACGGGGATTTTGCCGAGGGCACCATCTCTGCCTGGCTCGAAGAAACGCTGGCGCTGATCACGGCGCAGACCAGCGGGCCGCAAATTCTGGTCGGTTCCTCGATGGGCGGCTGGCTGGCCCTGCTGGCAGCACGGGCTCTGGCCGCGCGCGGTGAGGCCGGCCGGCTTGCCGGCATGGTGCTTATTGCCCCGGCGGTAGATTTCACGCAGGCCCTGTTGTGGCCGCGCCTGCCGGAGGCCGTCCGCCACGAGATCATGACCCGCGGCGTGTGGTTGCGGGAGAATGCCTATGGTCCGGAGCCAATGCCGATCAGCAAGAAGCTGATCCTCGACGGCGCGCAAAACCTGCTGATGACGGCGCCGCTGCGCAGCCATGGCCCGGTGCATATCCTGCAAGGCATGCGCGACGAGGACGTGCCCTTCAGCCATGCACAGGCGCTGGTGGCGCTGCTGGCGCATGATGAGGTGACGCTGACGCTGGTTCCGGATGGCGATCATCGCCTGTCACGCGACGAGGACATTGCGCTGCTGCTGGCAACCATTGCCGGCATGCGCGCCAACACCCGCCCGGCTTGAGCCGGGAGGGTGTCATTGTGGTGTGATTACAGCAGTTTCACCGCGGCAAGCAGCGTGTAGTAGAGACCCCACAGCAGCGGGATGCCGACAATCGCAAAGGCGATGATCGAGGATGTGTCGATGCCGCCATAACCGATGCCATAGGAATCGACTTTCACCGGCACGCCGGCATGGTGCTGCACTTCCGCGAGTTCGGCCTCGGTCATGAACCATTTGTCGGCGACGGGGCGCACCAGGAGGTTGCAGACCAGGCCGACGACGAGGAACGAGGCGAGAATATAGAAGGTGCCATCATAGAGGTGGTCCTTGGGCACGCCCGCGCCGATTTCGACCTGGCGCAGCCAGCCGACGAGGAACACGCCGACAGCACCGGCCGCCGACCAGGCCGTCAGCAGGCGTCCGTGAATGGCGCCGACAAATTGCGTCCCGAACAGGTCGGCAAGATAGGCCGGAATGGTCGAGAAGCCGCCGCCATACATCGACAGGATCACGCAGACCGCGAGTGTGAACAGGGCGAGCTGCGCGTCATGGGCGAGGGTCGGCACCAGGGCGTAAAGCAGGCCGCCGAGCACGAAAAACACCACATAGGTCATTTTCCGGCCGATGCGATCAGAAATCGACGCCCAGAAGAAGCGCCCGCCGATGTTGAACAGCGACAGCAATGCCGGGAAGCCGGCGAGAATGGCCGCGACTGCGATCTTGTCCGGCCCGGACAAGGCAGAAAGCGGTGTACCGGCCTTGTTGACCAGCGCGCCGCCGAAGATATCGTTGAGCATGGGCGCGGCCATGCCGATGACGCCAATGCCAGCCGAGACGTTGAGGAACAGCACCAGCCACAGTAGCCAGAATTGCGGGGTCTTGTGGGCACTGGCAAGGGCAACGCTGCGCTTGTTCATGATGGTGGCGCTGGATTTGGGGGTAAAGCCCTCAGGCTGCCAGCCATCCGGCGGCACGCGGAACAGGAAGGCGCCGATCATCATGAAGATGAAATAGAGAATGCCAAGCACCACGAAGGTCATGACCACGCCGACACCGGCCGGGGTCTTGAAATGCTGCATCAACTGGTTGGCCAGCGGGGCACCGACCATGGCGCCGCCGCCAAAGCCCATGATCGCCATGCCGGTCGCCATGCCGCGACGGTCGGGGAACCATTTGATGAGGGTCGAGACCGGGGTGATATAGCCGATGCCAAGGCCGATGCCGCCGAGCACGCCAAGCCCGAGCCAGAGCAGCCAGAGCTGGTGGATGGATATGGCAAAGGCGCCGATGAGGAAGCCGAGCGGCCAGCACAGGGCGGCCACAATGCCAGTGGTGCGCGGGCCAACCCGCTCCAGCCAGCCGCCAAACAGCGCTGCCGATGATCCGAGCACGACAATGCCGATGGCGAAGGTCAGCGATACGCTGAAAATCGACCAGTCACAGGTGGTGGTGAAAAGCTCATTGAAAAGGCCGGATCCCGCCGGGCAGGCGACCGGTTTGGTGCCGTTCAGCAGGTGTGACAGGGGCAGCCAGAACACCACCAGCCCATAGGCCATGCCAATACACATATGAATGGCAATTGCCGCAGGCGGTATGGTCCAGCGGTTGAAACCCGGCTTGGCGACAATGCTGTCGCGCGAAAAAAAGCCGGACGTGGCCACAGGCCCACCGGTGCTTGCTATCGATGACATGTTTTCCTCCCGAAACAATCTTGGCCGCGCATCGGCCTGGCTTTGGCCAGTCTATGCGACGGCATATATTGTGCGCAACTAATTATAGGACGGGAATGGCAAAAGGCACGCTATGTCTTTAGTCGTAACCAGTCATCTGCGGTTAAGATTCGCGGCGGCACCATATCGACGAAGATTATGCAAAATCATTGTGTTGTGAAGTTATCCACAGGGTCGGTTGACCTTGGTTCACAATTCAACAATATTTTGCCGATCAAGTCCCGGGGCGTCCGGTGCAAATTTATTAGGGTCACATCATGATGAAAAAAGCATTGGCTGAGTTTATTGGAACGTTCACATTGGTGTTTGTCGGGTGCGGTGCTGCTGTTATCGGCGGCATGGGCAAGGGCGCGACGGCGATTGACGTGCTCGGCATTGCTTTCGCCTTCGGCCTCGCCATTGTTGCCATGGCCTATGGCATCGGGCCGGTTTCGGGCTGCCATGTCAATCCGGCGGTGAGTTTCGGGGCCTTCATTGCCCGGCGCATCAATGCCGAAGAACTGCTGAATTACGTGATCGCCCAGGTGCTCGGCGCTCTTGCCGGTGCGGCGGTGCTTTATCTCGTTCTCTCCGGCAAGGCCTCAGGATGGAATGGTGGCCTTGGCCAGAATGGCTGGGGGCCAGGCTATCTTGGCGAATATTCGACACTGTCGGCCTTCGTGTTCGAAGCGGTTGCGACCTTCATTTTCCTGATCTGTATCCTTGGCGTCACCCAGCCGGGTGCACCGGCGAAAAATGCCGGTCTGGCCATTGGCCTGACCCTGTGCGCCATTCACATTGTCGGCATCAATGTCACCGGCGTTTCCGTCAATCCGGCGCGCTCGCTCGGGCCGGCGCTGGTCGGGATTTTTCAGAACCCGCAATATGTCAGCCAGCTGTGGCTGTTCATTCTTGCGCCGCTGCTGGGTGCAGGTGTCGCCGGGCTGCTGTTTCGCAATGGTGCGCTGACAGCCTGAGCCTGCGGCGGCGCCGGCACGGCGCGCTGGTTTCAAGGACCGGCGTGGCGGGTGTGCCGCCACGGGGCAGCGATCAGGGCGGCGACGAGGCCATGCAGGGCCAGCGCCGCCAGCATGAGCAAGGCATATTGCGGCCAGCCCAGCGCCAGTCGCTGGCTGGCGACATGCAGGCCCCATAATGAAAATGGCAGCAACAGAAAGATGGCTGAAACAAGCCCGGGGTTGCGCTGGCGCCGGACGATGGCAAGGCCGGTATGGGCGAGGCTGTTGACGAGCGACACTGCCAGCATCACCAGCCCGATCCAGACAAAGCCCGGCTGCAACTGGCGCGGAATGGCGCCGAGCATTAGCGGTATCAGCACCAGCACGATGTTGACAAAGGCGATCGCTTCGGCGCTGGCTGGCGCCTCGGGATCGGGTGAATGGAAAATCTCGCGGTTGACATAGGTGCGAAAGCCGCCCGGCCAGAGGTGTTCTTCGATCTGATGCACCATATAGACCGGGAAGTGCAGCGCCAGCAGCAGGGACAATGAGCCGGCCGCCAGCGGCAGCGCCGGCAATAATCCTGCCAGGATCGGCACAATCAGCCAGGGCAGGGCGCGTGGCCAGCGTTCGATGATCGTCGCCCGAAGGCCGGTCATGGCTTGCTGGTGCCGATCGGCGGGGTGTCGGTCATGCCGGCCAGCACTTCGGCAATGTGGCGCACCTCGACCTTGCTGCCAAGGCGCGACAGCTTGCCGGCCATGTTCATCAGGCAGCCGAGATCACCGGCGAGCAGGGTTGGCGCCTTGCTGGCGATGATATTGTCGGCCTTCTTGCTGACGATGGCGTTGGAAATCTCGCCATATTTCACGGCAAACGTGCCGCCAAAGCCGCAGCAGACATCGTTCTCGGCCATTTCGGTGAGGGTCAGGCCATCGATGCTGGCCAGCAGCTTGCGCGGTTGGTGAGAAATGGCGAGTTCGCGCAGGCCTGAGCAGGAATCATGATAGGTGACGGTGCCAGCAAAGCGTGCCTTGACGCTGGTGATCATCAGCACATCGGTGAGAAAGCTGACGAGTTCATGGCATTTGTCGGCGAAGGCCTTCGCTTTGGCGGCGAGATCGGGTTCGCCGGCAAAGAGTTCGGGATAGTGGCGGGCCATCATGCCGCCGCAGGAACCCGAGGGAATGACGACATAATCATAATCGGCAAAGGCGGCCATGACGTTTAGCGCCAGGGCCTTTGCTGTGGCGCGGTCGCCGGAATTGAAGGCGGGCTGGCCGCAGCAGGTCTGGCTCGGCACCTCGACTACGCAGCCGGCATCTTCCAGCAATTTTACGGCCGCAAAGCCAATGCTCGGGCGGAAGAGATCAACGAGGCAGGTGGCAAAAAGCCCGACACGGGGCTTGGCGGGAGCGGTCATCTTGCGTCCTTTGAAGGTTGCATCATGGGGCAGGCGAGGGGTCTTGCGCGCGAGCAGGCGGACGCTTCAGGCAGGGGGCTCACAATTCGTCGAGCCCGATATCGGGTGCCGGGGCAGCCTGCGTGATGCGGCTCGTGGAAATGTAATCAACACCGGTCGCGGCAATGGCGCCAATGGTTTCGAGGTGCACGCCGCCCGAGGCCTCCAGCGGAATGCGGCCGCCCACGAGCCGCACCGCTGTGCGCAGATCCTCCAGCGACATATTGTCGAGCAGGATGACATCGGCACGGGCAGCCAGCGCCGCCTCAACCTGCAGCAGCGTGTCGCATTCAACCTCGACCTTGGTGAGCAGCGGCGCCCCGGCGCGGGCCGTGGCTATGGCGGCACCAATATCACCCGAGACCGTGAGATGATTGTCCTTGATCAGCACGCCACCATCGAGCCTGAGGCGATGGTTGTTGCCGCCGCCGCAGCGCACCGCATATTTTTCGAGCTCGCGCAGGCCCGGCGTGGTCTTGCGGGTATCGATCAGTCGCGCCCCGGTGCCGCTGATGGCCTCGACATAGCGGGCAGTGAGCGTGGCAATGCCGGAGAGATGCTGGACGATGTTGAGGGCGGTACGCTCGGCGGTCAGCAGGCTGCGGGCCGGGCCGCTGACCTCCATGACGGCGCCGCCGCGGGGCAGATGCGTGCCGTCTTCGGCATGGCCAGTGACGGTGATGCTGGCGTCAAACCGCGTGAAGACCCGCGCAGCTACGCCGGCACCGGCCAGAACCAGCGGCTCGCGGGCGCGCATGACGAAGGCCGCCTGCGCCCCGGCGGCGATCATCAGCGTGGCGGTGAGATCGCCGGCGCCGATATCCTCGTCAAACCAGAGATCAATCAGGGCATCGAGGCGGTGGGGAGCTAACATGACGCGGCCAGGGTTGGGTTATGTCATTCCTGTAGCGAGACAGGGGCCCGACGACAAGCCGGTTCAGGGCGAAGGCTCTTGTGCCGCCAGCTGCAGCAGCCGGGCCTTGAGTTCCTCGCGCAGGGCCGCGGGGTCTGCGGCCGGCGCTTCGGGCGCGGGCGCGGCTTCGAGGTCTTCGATATCGCGCAGGATTTTGGTCAGGGCGGCCATGTCGCGCAGGCGCTCGTGGACCGGCTTGGCATCATGGCCCTCGATCAGGGTGAGCAGGTTTTCGGCCTGCATCCGCAAGCGGCGCCTTATATCGACGGCGCGGCCATGGCCGGGCCGCTGCCAGCCCTCGGCCTCGGCATAGCGCCCGAGACTGCGCGCCGAAAGCCCGCTCTGCCGGGCGATCTCGCTGAGCGAGGTCCATTCGGTCTCGAACAGGGCCCGCGCCATGGCCCGGCTTTCCGGCTCGATAGAAAATGTTGCCAAAGGATCATCCCCGAAAAGCCCCGATATAGGAATTTATTCTGTGAGGACAAGGGGCGGGGCGCGGCGGTCTGCCCGGCATTTGGTTGCGAGGTCAGCCCCGCTCCAGCATGAACACCGCCTGTTCGCCGAAAAGATTCCAGAACCACCAGGGCGCGTGCACGCGCATGGGCGCACCGCTGCCCTTTACCGCCCGCGCCGAGAGGATGCGCGCGTCGATCTCACGGGTGAGGTTTACAAAGTCGCGCAGCGTGCAAAAATGGATGTTGGGCGTGTCATACCAGCTGTGCGGCATGTTTTCGGTGACTGGCATGTGGCCGGAAAAGCCCAGTTGCCAGCGCACCCGCCAATGACCGAAATTCGGAAACGAGATGATGACGCGCTTGCCGATGCGCAGCAGATCCTCCAGCACCTTGCGCGGCTGGCGGGTGGCCTGCAGCGTCTGTGAGAGAATGGCATAGTCGAAGGCCTGGTCGGGATAGGCGGCCAGATCGGTATCGGCATCGCCCTGGATGACCGACAGGCCTCGGGCGACACAGGAATTGACGCCGGCCTGCGATAATTCAATGCCGCGGGCATCGGCGCCGCGCTGGTCGCGCAGCAAGGTCAGCAGGCTGCCATCGCCGCAGCCGACATCGAGCACGCGGGATTTTTCCGCCACCAGCCCGGCGATAAGCAGCAGGTCGACGCGGGTGGCGGGCGGTGGTGTCAGCACGTTCTGGCTCATGGCTTGACCCCCAGACCGCGGGCCTTGGCTGCGGCATTGATGAAGCCGCCGGTGGTGGCAAAAAGATCGGGCACATCGAGCAAAAAGGCATCATGGCCCTTGTCGCTGTCGATCTCGACAAAGGAGACCGAAGCGCCACCGGCATTGAGTGCGTGGATGATCGAGCGCGATTCGGCGGTGGGAAACAGCCAGTCGGAGGTGAAGGAGACGACGCAAAAGCGCGTCTGGCTGCCCTGGAAAGCCTGGGACAGGCTGCCGCCATGGTCGGCGGCCAGATCAAAATAATCCATGGCACGGGTCAGATAGAGATAGGAATTGGCATCGAAGCGCTCGACGAAACTCTCGCCCTGATAGCGCAGGTAACTCTCGATCTGGAAATCGGCGTCAAAGGAAAAGGTGCGGGCGTCGCGGTTTTGCAGCTTGCGTCCGAATTTGGATTGCAGGGCATTTTCCGACAGATAGGTGATGTGCGCGGCCATGCGTGCCACGCCCAGCCCCTTGGCCGGGCGGGTGCCGGTGACAAGATAGCGCCCGCCCTGCCAGTCGGGATCGGCCATGACCGCCTGACGACCAACCTCATGGAAGGCGATGTTTTGCGCCGAATGGCGCGCGCCGGTGGCTATGGGCATGGCGGCAAAGACCCGGGCGGGGAACCGCGCTGCCCATTGCAGCACCTGCATGCCGCCCATCGAGCCGCCGGCCACGCAAAACAGCGAATCAATGCCGAGATGGTCGACCAGCATCGCCTGGGCATTGACCATGTCGGCAATGGTGAGCACCGGAAAATCGAGGCCATAGGGCTGGCCGGTCCCCTCATTGAGCGAGGCCGGGCCGCTGGAGCCCATGCAGCCGCCAATGACATTGCTGCAGATGACAAAGAAGCGGTCGGTGTCGATCGGGCGGCCGGGCCCGACCATGGTCGGCCACCAGCCTGGCCGGCCGGTGACCGGATTGCTGCTGGCGACATATTGATCGCCGGTGAGAGCGTGGCAAATCAGCACGGCGTTGGATTTCTGCGCGTTGAGCGTGCCATAGGTCTGGTAGGCGACTTCCAGCGGGCTGAGGGCGATGCCGCCCTCGGTCATCAGCGGAACCGGCGCCCGGAAAATCGGGGTCGCACGCGGCAGGGACGCGCCTTGCCGGGATAAAGCTGGGTCGGACACACTCATGACGCGCTCGGCCTGGTTGGGTTGTTCGGTGATGCGAACGATATGTTCTTTTTATAGGCCGCGACAGCCTGTTGCGTCAAGCCTCGGACGCCTGGCGTGCGACCGGCAACGGCGTGCCCGCGCGCCTGTTGCGCGGCTCAAATCGCTGTGTTAAGGCCCCAAGCGTTCCTGTTGTGGCGCGAGGGCGCGGCGACGGGACATTGTCTGTGCCCGTTGGATAAATGAGCTTTTCGAGTTCAGGAAATTCCGGCCCGGGTGCGGCAAGTTCCTTAGTGATTGAGCATGACACGCCGAAAGGCTTAAGCGGGGTTGCCTTGGCCACAGAAGAAACATTTGTCTCCGGCGTCACGGGCAGATATGCCGCGGCACTGTTTGACCTTGCGCAGGAGCGCAAACAGACCGACGAGGTCGCAGCGGCGCTGGGTCGTTTTGCCACCCTGGTCAACCTGAACAATGACATGGCGCGCTTCGTGCGCAGCCCGGCGCTGTCCACGGTCGAGCAGATGCGGGCGCTCGATGCGCTGCTGCCGCGCGCCGAGGTCGACGGGCTCGCCGCGCAATTCATCAAGATGGTGGCGAGCAAGCGCCGCCTCTTTGCCATTTCCGGCATGATCGACGATTTCAACAAGCTGAATGACGCCGCCAAGGGCGTGACACGGGCCCAGGTGACGGTGGCCCAGCCTCTGAGCGAGGCGCATCTTGCGTCACTGAAAGCAGAAATCATCGAAATCAGCGGCACCAGCAAGGTCGACCTCAACGTCAAGGTCGATCCCGCCATCATCGGCGGCATGATTGTGCAACTGGGGTCTCGCATGGTGGACGGGTCACTTCGCACCCGGCTCACCACCATCCATCAACGTATGAAAGAGGTCGGCTAATGGACATCCGCGCCGCTGAGATTTCAGCGATCCTGAAGAACGAAATTGTCAATTTCGGCAACGAGGCGCAAGTCTCGGAAGTCGGGCAGATCCTGTCGGTGGGTGACGGTATTGCCCGCGTCTATGGCCTCGACAATGTGCAGGCCGGCGAAATGGTGGCGTTCGAGAACGGCACCCGCGGCATGGCGCTCAACCTCGAATCCGACAATGTCGGCGTGGTGCTGTTCGGCTCCGACCGCGACATTATGGAAGGCCAGACCGTCAAGCGCACCGGCGCCATCGTTGACGTGCCGGTCGGCCGTGGCCTTCTCGGCCGCGTGGTCGATGCTCTCGGCAATCCGATCGACGGCAAGGGCCCGATCGTTTCTGACCAGCGCGCCCGCGTCGACGTCAAGGCGCCCGGCATCATTCCGCGCAAATCGGTGCATGAGCCGATGGCGACCGGCCTCAAGGCGGTTGACGCCCTGATCCCGATTGGCCGTGGCCAGCGCGAATTGATCATCGGTGACCGCCAGACCGGCAAGACGGCGGTGGCGCTGGATGCCATTCTCAACCAGAAGCCGATCAACCAGGGCACGGACGAAAAAGCCAAGCTCTATTGCGTCTATGTCGCCATCGGCCAGAAGCGTTCGACCGTTGCCCAGTTCGTGAAGGTGCTGGAAGAGCAGGGCGCGCTGGAATATTCGATCATTATCGCCGCGACCGCTTCCGATCCGGCGCCGATGCAGTTCCTTGCGCCGTTCTCGGGCTGCGCCATGGGCGAATATTTCCGCGACAATGGCATGCATGCGCTGATCATTTATGATGATCTCTCCAAGCAGGCCGTCGCCTACCGCCAGATGTCGCTGCTGCTGCGCCGCCCGCCGGGCCGCGAAGCCTATCCCGGTGACGTGTTCTATCTGCATTCGCGCCTGCTCGAACGCGCCGCCAAGCTGAACGACGCCCAAGGCGCCGGTTCGCTGACCGCCCTGCCAGTGATCGAGACGCAGGCCAATGACGTCTCGGCCTATATTCCGACCAACGTGATTTCGATCACCGATGGCCAGATCTTCCTTGAAACCGATCTGTTCTTCCAGGGCATCCGCCCTGCGGTGAACGTCGGCCTGTCCGTGTCGCGCGTCGGCTCGGCCGCCCAGACCAAGGCGATGAAGAAGGTCGCCGGCAAGATCAAGGGCGAATTGGCGCAATACCGCGAAATGGCGGCCTTCGCCCAGTTCGGTTCCGATCTCGACGCCTCGACCCAGGCCTTGCTCAACCGCGGTTCGCGCCTGACCGAGCTCCTGAAGCAGACGCAGTTCGCGCCGCTGAAGATGGAAGATCAGGTTTGCGTGATCTATGCCGGTGTCAACGGCTATCTCGACAAGCTGCCGCTCAACCGCGTCAAGCCGTTCGAGGAAGGCCTGCTGGCCAGCCTGCGGTCGAGCCAGATGCCGTTGCTCGATGCCATCCGCGATTCCAAGGACCTGTCGGATGCTTCGGCGGCCACGCTTAAGGGCGCGGTCGAGGCCTTTGCCAAGGGCTTTGCCTGATCCATCTTCTCGTCTGAACACATGCCGGGCGTGATGGCCCGCCACGATAGGGTTGACATATGCCGAGCTTGAAAGACCTGCGTAACCGCATCGCCTCGGTGAAGGCTACGCAGAAAATCACCAAGGCCATGCAAATGGTGGCGGCGGCCAAGCTGCGCCGGGCGCAGTCATCGGCGGAAGCGGCGCGGCCCTATGCCGAGCGCATGGGGGTCGTGCTGTCTAATCTGGCGGGCAGCATCGCCCCCGGTGCCGGCGGCCCCGGCCTGCTGACGGGCACGGGCCAGGATTCGACGCATCTTCTGGTGGTGTGCACGGCCGAGCGCGGGCTCTGCGGCGGCTTCAACACCTCGATCGTGCGGCTGGCGCGCGAACATGCGGCGCAATTGCTCGCGCAGGGCAAGAAGGTGAAAATCATCTGCGTCGGCAAGAAGGGCTATGACCAGCTCAAGCGCAATTACGAGAGCCATATTATCGAGCTGATCGAATTGCGGGCCGTCAAGAATCTGGCCTTCAGCAATGCCGACCCGATTGGCCGCAAGATCGTGGCGCTGTTCCACGAAGGCGAATTTGACGTCTGCACGCTGTTTTTCTCGCGCTTCAAATCGGTCATTGCCCAGATTCCGACGGCGCTGCAGCTGATCCCGGCGGATGTGACGACGGGCGGCGACAAGGCGGCCGGAACCGGCCATGGCGCAGCGGCGCAGGTTGGCAGCGTCAATTATGATTTCGAGCCGGACGAGAGTGAAATTCTGGCGGATCTGTTGCCGCGCAACATCAGTGTGCAGGTGTTCCGCGCGCTGCTGGAAAATGCCGCCTCCGAACAAGGTGCCCGCATGAGCGCCATGGACAATGCCACCCGCAATGCCGGCGAAATGATCAAGAAGCAGACGACGAAATATAACCGTTCGCGTCAGGCCATGATCACCAAGGAACTGATCGAAATTATTTCGGGCGCCGAGGCGCTCTGACACCAACCCCCATAAGGATGAAGGCAATGGCACAGGCAAATAACAAGGGTCGCGTCACCCAGGTGATCGGCGCAGTCGTGGACGTCAGGTTCGACGGCACGCTGCCAGAAATTCTCAACGCGCTCGAAACCACCAATGGCAACAACAAGCTTGTGCTCGAAGTCGCCCAGCATCTGGGTGAAAACTCGGTGCGCTGCATCGCCATGGACGTGTCCGAGGGTCTGACGCGCGGTCAGGAAGTCATCGATACCGGGGCGCCGATCATGGTGCCGGTGGGTGCCGGGACTCTGGGGCGCATCATCAATGTCGTCGGGCGTCCGGTCGACGAACTGGGTGCGGTCGATGCCGAGGCCACCCGCGCCATCCACCAGCCGGCGCCGAGCTATGCCGAGCAATCGACCGAAGCGCAGATTCTGGTCACCGGCATCAAGGTTGTCGACCTCCTGGCTCCCTATGCCAAGGGCGGCAAGATCGGCCTGTTCGGCGGCGCCGGTGTCGGCAAGACCGTGTTGATCATGGAACTCATCAACAATGTCGCCAAGGCGCATGGTGGTTATTCGGTGTTCGCCGGTGTCGGCGAGCGCACGCGCGAGGGCAATGACCTTTACCACGAAATGATCGAATCGGGGGTCAACAAGGACCCGCACGAGAACAATGGCTCGACTGCCGGTTCCAAATGCGCGCTGGTCTATGGCCAGATGAACGAGCCGCCGGGTGCGCGCGCCCGCGTGGCGCTGACCGGGCTGACGGTCGCCGAGCATTTCCGCGACCAGGGCCAGGACGTGCTGTTCTTCGTCGACAACATCTTCCGCTTCACCCAGGCAGGTTCGGAAGTGTCGGCGCTTCTCGGCCGCATTCCCTCGGCCGTGGGCTATCAGCCGACGCTGGCCACCGATATGGGCCTGCTGCAGGAGCGCATCACCACCACCAACAAAGGCTCGATCACCTCGGTGCAGGCGATTTACGTGCCCGCCGACGATTTGACCGATCCGGCTCCGGCGACCTCGTTCGCCCATCTTGACGCGACCACTGTGCTGTCGCGCTCGATCGCCGAAAAGGGCATTTACCCGGCGGTCGATCCCTTGGATTCGACCTCGCGCATGCTCTCGCCGCTGGTTGTGGGTGAAGAGCATTATCAGGTGGCGCGTCAGGTGCAGCAGGTGCTGCAGCGCTACAAGTCTTTGCAGGACATTATCGCCATTCTCGGCATGGACGAGCTTTCGGAAGACGACAAGATCGCCGTCGCACGCGCCCGCAAGATCGAGCGCTTCCTGTCGCAGCCGTTCCACGTTGCGGAAGTCTTCACCGGTTCGCCGGGCGTGCTGGTCTCGCTGGAAGATACCATCAAGGGCTTCAAGGGCCTCGTCGAAGGCAAGTATGATCACCTGCCGGAAGCTGCTTTCTATATGGTTGGCTCCATTGACCAGGCCATTGAAAAGGCCGGCAAGATGGCCAAGGCCGCAGCCTGATCGCTGCTGACACCGGCGCGCGGCGATCGCTTTTGGTGATCGCGGAGGGCCCGGAACTGGAATTTTGCGAGCGCCGGCGCCGATGGGCTGCCGGCGCTTTTTTGCGCGCCGCGCGACGCCCCCTTACCGGGCATCCGGGCACAAAAAAGGCGGCCCCTGTGCGGAGCCGCCTCTTTACTGATGTATGCGCCTGGTCTCAGCAGGAATAATACATGTCGAATTCGACCGGATGCGGGGTCATTTCGGTGCGGTGCACTTCCTGCATTTTCAGCTCGATATAGGCGTCGATGAAGTCGTCGTTGAAGACGCCGCCGGCCTTGAGATATTCGCGATCCTTGGAGAGGGCGTTCAGCGCCTCACGCAGAGAGCCGCAAACCGTCGGGATTTTCTTCAGTTCCTTGGGCGGCAGTTCGTAGAGATCCTTGTCCATGGCAGCGCCCGGATCGATCTTGTTCTTGATGCCGTCGAGGCCAGCCATCAGCATCGCCGCAAAGGCGAGATAGGGATTGGCGGTCGGATCGGGGAAGCGCACTTCCACGCGCTTGGCCTTGGGGTTGTTGGTCCACGGAATACGGCAGGATGCCGAGCGGTTGCGGGCCGAATAGGCCAGCAGCACCGGAGCTTCATAGCCCGGAACCAGCCGCTTGTAGCTGTTGGTTGACGGGTTGGTGAAGCCGTTCAGGGACTTGGCGTGCTTGATGATGCCGCCGATGTAATAGAGGCATTCCTGGCTGAGGTCGGCATATTTATTGCCGGCCATGGTCGGCTTGCCGCCCTTCCAGATCGACTGGTGGACGTGCATGCCCGAACCATTGTCGCCGAACACCGGCTTCGGCATGAAGGTTGCGGTCTTGCCGTAGCTGTTGGCGACCTGGTGGATGCAGTATTTGTAGACCTGCATATGGTCGGCCATGGTGGTCAGCGGGCCGAATTTCAGGCCAAGCTCATGCTGGGCGGAGGCGACTTCGTGATGGTGTTTTTCGACAACCGCGCCCATCTGGGCCATGGCTGCCAGCATCTCGCCGCGCATGTCCTGGGCGGAATCGAGCGGCGGGACCGGGAAATAGCCGCCCTTGGTGCGGATGCGGTGGCCGAGGTTGCCGCCTTCATAGGCGGTGTCGCCGTTGGACGGCAGTTCGAGATGGTCGAGCGTGAAGCCGGTATTGTAGGGATCGGCCTTGAAACGCACATCGTCGAACACGAAAAATTCGGCTTCCGGGCCGAAAAACGCAGTGTCGCCGATGCCGGTCGATTTCAGATAGGCTTCGGCCTTCTTGGCAATCGAGCGCGGGTCGCGGTTATAGGGCTGGCCGGTCATCGGCTCAAGAATGTCGCAGGTGATGACCATGGTCGAGGCGGCGAAGAACGGGTCCATCGTCGCGGTGGTGGGGTCGGGCATGAGGGTCATGTCCGATTCATTGATCGCCTTCCAGCCAGCAATCGACGAGCCGTCAAACATCACACCTTCGGAAAACATATCCTCGTCGGCGAGCGTCACGTCGAAGGTGACATGCTGCCACTTTCCGCGCGGGTCGGTGAAACGCAAATCGACGTATTTTACATCATTGTCCTTCAGCGCCTTCAGGACGTCCTTGGCGGTCTTCATGGTTCACCCTCTTTGTTGCAATCTGCTCGCTTGAGCAGGGTTTTGTTACAATCATGCAGGTCAAGTTGCAAAGCTCAAATCGCGTCCATTCCG
This sequence comes from Hyphomicrobiales bacterium, assembly GCA_019075905.1. Taxonomy (GTDB): domain Bacteria; phylum Pseudomonadota; class Alphaproteobacteria; order Rhizobiales; family Beijerinckiaceae; genus REEB77. The sequence continues at coordinate 18,682 of JAGXAM010000006.1, read as the reverse complement.
GTTTCTCCGGTACGAATGCGAAGCGCGCTCTCAACGTTTGATACAAATATCTTGCCATCTCCGATGCGGCCGGTCTGGGCAGCGCGACGAATGGCGTCAATGGCCTTTTCCACGAACTCATCGGCCAGCACGACCTCGATCTTCACCTTCGGCAGAAAGTCGACCACATATTCGGCGCCGCGATAAAGCTCGGTATGGCCCTTCTGGCGTCCGAAGCCCTTGGCCTCGATCACCGTAATGCCCAGCATTCCGGCCTCTTGCAGCGCTTCTTTCACCTCATCGAGCTTGAAGGGCTTGATGATCGCCTCGATTTTCTTCATGCCTGCCGCACTCCCTTGCACCTCATGGTCCAGCGTTGGCCTGGCCGGAGGTCATCGTCATCAAGCCGAAAGTTTCGGCGCTGTCAAAATCGCTTTCACCAGCGCCCCGGCCCATGCCCAATTGGCTGGCCGGTTCTGCCTAAATTATAAGCACGAAGCCTAACTTATGCGCAATGTCCAAAAGGCCGCATGAGCGCGCGCGGCGGCGATCACGCCTTGCCGGTAACGACCGGCAAATCCTGGCGCGCGCCCCATTCTGCCCATGAGCCATCATAGATGGCGCTGACGCGGCGCCCGATGGCCTCAAGGCCAAGGGCGAGGATGGCCGCCGAGACGCCGGAGCCGCACGAGGTGATGATCGGCCGGTCGAGATCGACGCCAGCCGCCTCAAAGGCTGCGGTGATGGCCTCGGGTGTCTTGAGGCTGCCATCTGTGACGATCTCGGCGAAGGGCAGGTTGCGCGCGCCCGGCATATGGCCGGAGCGCACACCGGGGCGCGGTTCGGGGGCGAGGCCCTCGAAGCGGGCGGCCGAGCGGGCATCGACCACCTGGGTCCTGCCACCGCCAAGGGCTGACTTGACGTCCTCAGCGCTGGCAATGGCGCTGTTGTCGAGGCGCGCGGAAAAATGGCGCGGCGGCAAGGTGACCACGCCGTCCTGCAGGGGGCGGCCCTCGGCCTGCCATTTCGGCATGCCACCCTCCAGCACATAGACCTCGGCGAGGCCGAAAGTTTTCAGCATCCAGCGCACGCGGGGCGCAGAGAACAGCCCGGCACCGTCATAAACAATCACGGTCATGCCGTCGCCGACACCCAGCGCCCGCATTTGCGAGGAAAACTGCACCGGGCTCGGCATTGTATGCGGCAGGCCGGATTTGGTATCGGCGATGGTGTCTATGTCAAAATAGATCGCGCCGGGGATGTGGGCGGCGCGATATTCGGCCCTGGCATCGCGGCCGGCGTCGGGCAGATACCACGAGCCATCGATGACGATGAGGCCAGGCGCGCCGAGGCGTTCGGCCAGCCAGGCGGTCGAGACAAAAATATCCGCGGTGGCGGGTCTGGTTTCAGGCATGGAACATCCAGATGTGATGATGATTCAGGACTGGCCGGGGACGGCGCTGAGCACGCCGGTGATGTCGATGCTGCTGGCGCGCGCCTCCATCCAGTGCGGAACGGGTAGCGACTTTGAGCGCAAAAACGTCGGGTTGAACAGTTTGGACGCGTAGCGATTGCCGGAATCGCACAGGATGGTCGCAATGGTGTGACCGGGGCCAAGGATTTTGGCGAGGCGCATGGCGCCGGCAATGTTGATGCCCGAAGAGCCGCCCAGCAGCAGGCCCTCATGTTCGGCAAGGTCAAACACCGTCGCCAGCGCTTCCTCGTCGCTGATCTCGAAAGCATGGTCGATCGGCGCATTGACGAGATTGGCGGTGATGCGGCCCTGGCCAATGCCCTCGGTGATCGACGAGCCTTCGGCCTTGAGCGTGCCATGGGCGTAAAAATGATAGAGGGCGGAGCCGTGCGGGTCGGCAATGCCGATCTGGATGGCCGGGTTGGCTGCCTTCAGGGCCATGCCGACGCCGGCCAGCGTGCCGCCGGAGCCCACAGCGCAGACAAAGCCATCGAGGCGGCCCTGCGTCTGGGCGATCAGCTCCGGGCCGGTAGTCTCGATATGGGCGCGGCGGTTGTCGACATTGTCGAATTGATTGGCCCAGATCGCGCCCTCGCGATGGCTGGCGGCGAGCTGGTCGGCCAGCCGGCCCGAGAGCTTCACATAATTATTGGGGTTGGCGTAGGGAACGGCGGGAACCTCGATCAGCTCGGCCCCGGACAGGCGCAGCATGTCCTTCTTTTCCTGCGACTGGGTGTTGGGGATGACGATCACCGTCTTGAAACCCATGGCATTGGCGACCAGGGCCAGACCAATGCCGGTATTGCCGGCCGTGCCCTCGACGATGATGCCGCCGGGGCGCAACTGGCCGCGCTCGACCGCGCCCTCGATGATGAAGCGCGCCGCCCGGTCCTTGACCGATCCGCCGGGATTCATGAATTCGGCCTTGCCGAGAATCGTGCAGCCGGTGAGGGCGGAGGCGCGTTTCAGCTTGATCAGCGGGGTGTGGCCAATGGCCTTGATGACATTTTCAGCGGGGGACATCACGGATTTCCGAGCAGATTCGACAGGTGCGGAACCATCTTATGCGCCGTCCGCCCGGCTTTTGACAATATGAAACCAGCATGGCGCGCCAGAGCGGACTGCGATCAGACGCGCAGACCCTCCGTCAGACCGGCGCGCCGGTGGGCTAGACCATCTTGCTGTCGAATATCATCAGATCGACGCCGCCATCGGCAAAATTGCCGAGATCACCGGCGGTGGCCTGACCTTCAGGCGAGCCGAGCGCCGCGGCAATGTCGGCGGCACTGTCGAAGGTGAGGATGGCGACCAGATGCACGTTGCCGGGGTCCATCGGCAGGCCGATGGCGCCGGTGCTCACCTCATAGCCGCGCAGGCCCTTGATGGTCTTGGCCAGCGGCACATGGGTCGAATAATAATAGGCGTCAAATTTCGCCTTGTCCTTCGGTGTCTTGTAGATTGCCACGAGCTTGGCCATGAACATTCCTCCACTGTTTTTGTCTTGCGGAACAATGTCGGCTGCCTGACCGGCCCTTGTCAATCAAGCAGTTCGTAAGCGGGCAGGGTGAGGAATTCCTCGAAGTCGGGGGCCAGCGACATGTCCGAGAACAATTTGATGGCATCGGCGAAGCGGCCCTTGTCGAAGGTCTCGGCGCCAAGCACCTTGCGCAGCTTCGCCATTTCATCATTAAGGGTCGCGGTGAACAGGGCGGGGGTCACCACCTCGCCGCTGTTCAGCCGGGCTTTCAGGTGAATCCATTGCCAGACCTGGGCGCGGGAGATTTCCGCGGTGGCGGCATCTTCCATCAGATTATACAGCGGCACCGCGCCGCGCCCGCGCAGCCAGGCCTCGATATATTGCACGCCGACGCGGATGTTTTCGCGCAGGCCCGCCTCGGTGCGTTCGCCCTTGTGCACCTGCAACAGCGCTGCAGCGGAAGCCTTCACGTCATCGCGCAGCATGGCGAGCTGGTTCGGGCCGGTCAGCACCCGGTCAAACACCGCGCGCGCCACCGGCACCAGATCGGGATGGGCGACCCAGGTGCCGTCATGGCCGTTGCGCGCCTCGCGCTCCTTGTCGGCGGTCACTTTGGCAAAGGCCGCCTCATTGGCAGCGGCATCGCCCTTGACCGGAATTTGTGCCGCCATGCCGCCCATGGCAAAGGCGCCGCGGCGGTGGCAGGTCTTGATCAGCAGGGCGGAATAGGCGGCGAGAAAATCGCTGGCCATGGTCATGGCGCTACGGTCGGGGGTCAGGAATTCCGGGCGCTTGCCGAGGCGCTTGATGAAGGAGAAAATATAATCCCAGCGCCCGCAATTCAGGCCGGCCATGTGCTGGCGCAATTCATAGATGATTTCATCCATCTCGAAGGCGGCCGGCAGCGTCTCGATCAGCACCGTCGCCTTGAAAGTGCCCGCCGGAATGCCGAGACATTCCTGCGCGGTCATGAACACATCGTTCCACAGCCGCGCCTCAAGATGGCTTTCCATTTTCGGCAGATAGAAAGCCACGGTCGCGCCCTGGGCGATCATCGCCTTGGCATTGTGGAAGGCATAGAGCCCGAAATCGAACAGCGCGCCGGACATGCGCTCGTCATCGACCGTGACGTGGCGCTCGGTGAGGTGCCAGCCGCGCGGGCGCACCATCAGCAGTGCGACCTTGTCCTTGAGGGCATAGGCCTTGCCTGATTGCGCATCGACAAAATTGATCTTGCCGGTCCAGCGATCCTTCAGATTGGCCTGGCCTTCGATCATATTGGCCCAGACCGGCGAGGTCGCGTCCTCGAAATCGGCCATGAACACATGCGCGCCGCTGTTCAGCGCATTGACGATCATCTTGCGGTCCACCGGCCCGGTAATTTCCACGCGGCGGTCGATCAGATCATGTGGCAATGGTGCAATGGTCCATTTGCCCTCGCGCACAGACTTGGTGGCGCTGAGAAAATCCGGGCGCTCGCCGGCGTCGAACAATTTCTGTCGCTCGGCGCGCGCTGCCAGCAAAGCAAGACGGCGTGCGTCAAACTTGCGGTGCAGTTTGCCGAGAAAGGCCAGCGCGGCCGGTGTCAGGATTTCAGACTGGCGCGGGGCCGTGTTCCCGTGAACTTTCACCTCGGCGCTACCGATATTGGTTTTACTCTCGACCATCACAACATCTCCTACGAGACCAAGCCCGAATGCCAATCATGGCGAAAACATGAAACTACCATGGCGCTGGGGCGGCGATGTGGGCGCAATCACCAATCTTGTCAAGGCTGGCCAGCTTGCAGCCTGTGATGATTTCAATGCGGCAGCCCTGCGTCGGGCGCGTTTTGCGGCCGGTAACCGGCGGCCAGGGCCAGAACAGTTGAAGGCGGCGTCAATACAGTGACTTCGAGGTTTAGCGGCAGCCTCGCGGCCGGGCCATAGCCGGCAAAACTCCAGGGCAGGGCGCGGCGCTGTGCCAGCGCATAGGCCTGCGTGCCAATGGCGAACATCGCCCCATCCGGCAGGCTCTGCCATGGCGCGGCAAAGCTGCGCTTGCGGCCCTCCTGCAAGCGCTGGCGGTGCAAAAGCTCGTCCAGTGCCGGCGCTGAAGTGACGCCGACCGCCGCGCAAAAGGCCCTGGCCGCGTCACGCCGGCATTCGAAGCACGGCCGGTGACCGGCGGCGAGCGCGGTGATTTCATCGAGGAAGAACAGTTCGGTATAGCCTCGGCCCCAGACCTCGCGGCGGCGGTCTTTGAAGTCGCACAGGCAAATCAGCCATTGCCGGCTGGCCCAGTGCCTGGTTCCGAGGTCTTGCGCGGGGTGATGGAACCTTCCGCCGCGGTTGCCCATCATGGAACCACGGAAACTGACGGCATGGAGGGCGCCGAACGGATCGACCCGGTTTTGCAGCGGGTGATGGTGCGGGGGGCGATTCGCCCCCGCTTCAGCGGACATTGATGATTTCGGCTCCGCCGCGCCGGGCGACATTGTCATTGCTGGTGTAAGAGCCGCCAATGTCGTCGAGGTGATAGGCATCATCGCGGAAATGCGTGACGCCGTTACGATCGGCCCAGCCCGTCATATAGACCCAGATGACCGGGACAGCATGCGGCAGGTTGATGGTCTGCTGCTTGTTGGTGGCAATGCTCGCGTCCAGGGCATGCGGCGTCCAGGAGCCTTCCGGGGAGCCACCGGCACCCTGCAGTAGCCAGGAGGCGAGATTATTGACATTCTTGATGCGCACGCAGCCATGCGAGCGAAACCGGTCCTGCAGCGCGAACAGGCCGCGCTCGTCAGTGTCGTGCATATAGACTTCTTCCTTGTTGAACATCTGGATGCGCAACTGGCCAAGGGCATCATGCACCCCGGAATCCTGCCGGAAGATATGGTTGGAAGCTTCGGCGCTGTACCAGTCGATCGACCGCGGGTTGACCGGATGGTTCTTGTAATCGAAAATCTTGATGCGCAGATGGCTGAGGAAATTCGGATCCTTCTGCATCTTGGGAATGATTTCGTTTTTGATGATCGATTGCGGCAGCGTCCAGTTGGGATTGATGTTGATCGCCGAGATGCTGGCTACGATCTGCGGCGACTGGTGATCGCGCGCGCCCACCACGGCGGTGAAGCGGTGCACGACATGGCCGAAATCCACCGCCTCGACTGATTCGGAGGGGATGTTCACGTCGACATAGCGATCGCCGAACGGGAAATGCACGCCGGCCAGCCGCTGCGCGCTGGAGGCCAGCGCCCGAAAGCGTGCACGCGCGGACACATTCATTTCCTGCAGGGTGAGGCCGGTGACGAGCCCGGTCGGGCGCAGGCCCATGCGCCATTGAAAATGTTTCACCGCTTCGGTGAGACCGGCATCCCATCGCGGGCTGCCATTATCGTTCGGCAAATCATGCTCGATCGCCAGCCGTCGACGCAATTCCTTGACGAGCGGGCCGCGCGAACGCGGTGTTACCGGGCCGCGCAGATAGGGCCAGCCACCGGCATCGGCAATGGCGGCATAGACTTCCGACGCGCGTGCCGTGGCATAAAAGGTGTGCGGCCCGAAACTTGGCGTCGGGTCCTGCGGCACGTCCCTGGCGCCATAGCTATTGGTGATGCGCTTCTTGCGCCAGACGACCCGCTTTTTGGGATGCGGATGCACGATCCGCGCAACCCTGGGGGCGGCATGGGTGGCGGCGGTGGCTGCGGGCGCAGGTGCGGCGGGCAGGGTCGGGGCCGCGGCGGGAGCAGGCGCTGGCAGCAGGTTTTGCACCTTGACGCCGTCCGCGGCAGGTGCAGCACTGGTTGCCTGCTGGGCGAGCGCCATGCTGCAGGCGCCACAGGCGAGCATTGTCGAGGCCAGAAACAATTTTGCAAGTGGTTTTGTCATCGGGTCGATCACTCACCTAGAAAAACAGCATTATTGCGGCAATATCACCAAAAGCCCGTTACTGTGGCGCTTTGGCCACATAATCCGGGTCGACCAGAATGATGTGCAGCGCGCGCGGCCCATGCGCACCAAGCAACATGGTCTGTTCAATATCGCCCGACCGCGATGGCCCGGTGATCATGTTGAGCGTGCGCGGCATCTGGTTTGCGCCGAATTTGCTACGGATACGTTCCCAAACGGCTTCATGGTCGGGAACAATGTCCCCGGCATTGATCACAACTATGTGATTGTCGGGCAGGAAATTCAATGTCGTCGGATTGTCGGGGCCGGACAGCATGATCATCGTGCCGGTTTCGGCAATGCCGGCAAAGCCATAAGAGACGGCGTTGATGTCATCGCCGCGTGACGGGCCGTCGCTGACCTCCAGCAGGGTCGCTTGCCAGGGCATGGCGGCGAGGCGGGAATCGGCGCCGTGGCGCAGGCTGGCGGGCAGGTTGCGGGCGCGCAGATAGGCTGCGACCTCGGCGGGGACATCGTCAGGCCGGGCGACACGGGAGACGGTCGCCTGCACGCTTTCAGCCTGGGCGGCAAAAAGGTCGAGGCGCTCGCGCACCGGCAACTGGCCACGGGCGATGCTGACGCCGGCGGGGTGGCCGGAGAGGCGGTCGCTGACGGCACGCTGGCGTGGGGCTTCCTGCCCTGTGACGCCAAGCGAATGCCGGATGGAGGTGAGAATTTCGTCGCGCGCGCTCATGGGCGAGGGTCAATCAATGCTGCAGAATATGTGTCCTTAACGCATTTGGGGCGTGCCCGAAAGGGGGGTGGGCGCAAAGGCACTGCCTTGATGATGCTCGCAGTTGATGATGCTCACACCTGATAATGCCCACACCTGATGAAGCTCACGCAGACGATGCCCGCAAAGGCAGACGCCCGGCCATCACGCATTTTGCGCAACGCCGGGCGTCTCGATCAGCGGCCGATGCGGCCGGTCGCGGCGAGGGTCGTCACTTCAGGAGTTGAGCGCCGGTGCATCGTCGAAGTCACCGGCCTTGGTGGCATCGGGTGCCGCCTGGCCCATAGCTCCCGTCACGGCCGAGATCACCGCGGCGACCAGCACATTGGCCACCAGTGCGGTCAGGCCATTATACACGCCCATATGCAGGAAGGGCGCGACGCTGACCGGCACCCAGGCACCGCCGACATGGGATATGATCGTGCCATAGACCATGCCGACCGCCCAGCCGGCCAGCAGGCCCCAGCCGCTGAACCAGCGGGTGTAGAGCCCAAAAATGATGGCCGGGAAAATCTGCAGGATCCAGACACCGCCGAGCAATTGCAGGTTGATGGCGTAAAGCGTCGGCATGAAGAAAATCGCCAGCAGGGCGCCGAGCTTGACAATCAGCGACACCAGCTTGGCCATACTGGCTTCTTCGGGGCCGGGCAGGTTGGGGTTGACCGCCGAGCGCCAGATGTTGCGCGTGAAGGTATTGGCGGCGGCAATCGACATGATGGCAGCTGGAACCAGCGCGCCGATGGCGATGGCGGCAAAGCAGAAGCCGACAAACCACGACGGGAACATTTTCAGCACCAGTTGCGGGACGATATCCTGCGGGTTGGCAACCTTGATGCCGGCAGCGTGGCCCATGAAGCCGAGCAGCGCGATCAGCCCGAGAACCAGCGAATAGGCTGGCAGGACGATGGCGTTGCGGCGGATCGAATTGCTGGAATTGGCGGCGAGCGTGCCGGTCTGCGCATGCGGATACATGAACAGCGCCATGGCCGAGCCCAAAGCCAGGGTGATGAAGGGGGCGATTTGTGCCGGATGCAGGATCATGCCGCCGGGATATTTTGGATTGGCGGCAAAAGCGCCCGCATAGAACTTGCCGGCATTGGTGAAGATTGCGCCATAACCGCCAAGCTTCATAGGGATGATGATGATCGCCGCGATGATGAAAATATAGATCATGATGTCTTTTACAAAGGCGATCAGGGCCGGAGCGCGCAGGCCCGAGCTATAGGTGTAAAGCGCCAGGACGACAAAGGCGATGGTGAGCGGCAGATGCGCCATCAGCCCGGTGCCGGCAAAACCGAGGCCCTCGATCACCTTCTCCATGCCGACCAGTTGCAGCGCAATATAAGGCATGGTTGCCAGAATGCCGGTAAAGGCCACCGCCCATTCCAGCGGGGCATTGCCATAGCGGGCGCGGATGAAATCGGCGCCGGTGATATAGCCGTGCTTGTGCGCGACATTCCACAGGCGCGGCATGGTGAGGAAAATGAAGGGATAGACGATGATCGTGTAGGGCACGGCGAAGTAGCCAAAGGCGCCGAGCGCATAGACCAGCGCCGGCACGGCAATCACCGTATAGGCGGTGTAAAGATCGCCGCCGAGCAGGAACCAGGTTACCCAGGCACCGAAACGACGCCCGCCGAGGCCCCATTCGTGCAGCTCATCAAGATCGCCCGCCCGCCAGCGCCCGGCGGCAAAGCCCAAAATGGTGACAACGGCAAAAAATCCGACGAACACATAGGTCGCGGTCCAGTTGAGATGGCTGGTCATTTTGCCCTCATTGCGTGTGCAGCGGCAATGAACAGCGCGGAGACCGGGATCATGACCAGCTGGAACCAGTAGAAGAACGGAAAGCCCAGCAGGGTGGGCGTGATGGAATTGTAGAGCGGCGCCCAGAGCGCGATGATACACGGTATCAAAAGCAGGATATATTTCATGGCCTTAGCTCCCCAACAGGCTCATAATGCGGCTTTGCGCATTGATTTGTCTCGCCTATGTGTAGGGCCGCGCGTGCGCCGTGTCCAGAGTGTCACACGGCTGTTGCAGAGGAATTTATGCCGCTCCCGGCATCAAGGCAGCGGGCTTGTTCCAGCGCCGCAAGGCCGCGCAATTTGCCTGCCGGAACAATGACCTCGCCACAATGCGGCGGGCGCCGGAGCGCGCCGCCGCGCCAGGCTCACAGGCCTTCAAACAGCGCTGTAGAGAGGTAGCGCTCGGCAAAGGAGGGGATGATGATGACGATGTTCTTGCCAGCCATGTTCGGGCGCGAACCAAGCTCGATGGCGGCCGCCACCGCGGCGCCCGATGATATGCCGACCGGGATGCCCTCGATGCGCGCCATCAGCCGGGCGGTGTCAAAGGCGGTCTGGTTGCCGACCGTGATGATTTCATCGATCACGCCGCGATCAAGCACGGCCGGGACAAAACCGGCGCCAATGCCCTGAATTTTATGCGGGCTATGGGTGCCGCCCGAAAGGACAGGCGAATCTTCCGGCTCGACCGCGACGATCTTCACCTTGCTGTCATGGGCCTTCAGCACCTGGCCGACGCCGGTGATGGTGCCGCCGGTGCCAACCCCCGACACCAGCGCATCGACCTTGCCGGCGGTGTCATTGAGGATTTCAAGCGCCGTGGTGCGGCGGTGAATCTCCGGGTTGGCTGGGTTTTCAAATTGCTGCGGAATGACCGCATGCGGCGTTTGTGCCCGGATTTCCTCGGCCTTGGCAATGGCGCCCTTCATGCCGAGCGGCGAAGGGGTCAATACCAGTTCGGCACCCAGCAGCGCCATCATCTTGCGCCGCTCGATCGAGGCCGCTTCCGGCATCACCAGAATCAGGCGATAGCCGCGCTCGGCGGCGACAAAGGCGAGGGCAATGCCGGTATTGCCGGAGGTCGGCTCGACCAGCACGGTCTTGCCGCGCACGATCGTGCCGGCGGCCTCCATCGCATCGATCATGCTGACGCCGATACGGTCCTTGACCGAGGAAATCGGATTGAAAAATTCCAGCTTGGCCAGCAAATTCGCCTTCACACCCTTTTCGCGGGCGAGCCGGTCGAGACGCACCAGCGGGGTATCGCCGATGGTGGCGGAAATCGAATCATAAATGCGCCCGCGCCCGATGGCGTGCCTTGCCGCTGTCGCCTTGGTCATGGCCTGATCCCCTTGTTCCTGTGAGGCGTGATCGCCTGGTGGAGGCTACATATATCTTACATGATGAAAATGCAATATAGATTATTTTACATAGTCAAATTGTAAAATCCATGGCAGGCTGGCTGCTGTCGGGCCGGGCCTGGCGGGCGGCCTCCTGACTCAGGGCCTCGACGCTGATCTCCTCAAGGGCCTTCAGCATGGCGTCGCCTGCCTGCTGAACCACCGGGCCAATCACCGAGACGATCAGCGGCGGGCCGTCGGTCTCGGCATCACCGGCTTCCAGTGCGGCACGGACAATATCGGCGGCGCTGATGCGGCGGCGCTCGCGCGCCAGTTCATAGCCGCCGCGCGGGCCGCGCACGCTTTTGAGAATCTGGGCGCGCACCAGCGCCTGCAGCATGGTCTCCAGCCGCCGCGGCGGCAGGTCATGCCGCGCCGCCAGCGCCTTGGCCGGCACGGGATGCGGGCGGGCGTGCATGGCGACATCGACCACGGCGGCGATGGCGAGCAGGGCCTGGCGCGACAGCAGCATCATGATGCGAGGCCCGTCGAGCCATAGCCACCGGCACCACGCGCGGTTAGCGACAGGCTGTGGTTCTCGACCAGAAGCGCCCGCATGCACGGAGCAACTACCAGTTGTGCGATGCGCATGCCGCGCGTCACCTCAAAGGCCTTGTCGCCGTGGTTGACCAGCAGCACGCCGACCTCGCCGCGATAATCGGCATCGATGGTGCCGGGGGCATTGAGCACGGTGACGCCGAAGTTGAGCGCCAGGCCAGAGCGGGGCCGCACCTGGCCCTCGAAACCTGGAGGAATTTCCAGCACCAGCCCGGTCGGCACCAGTGCCCTCGCCCCGGGGGCGAGCGTCAGCGGCGCGGTGACAGCGGCAATCAGATCCATGCCGGCAGCGCCGATGGTTTTGGCCTGCGGCAATTCCAGCCCCTCGCCATGCGGCAGGCGTTTGATTTTGATGACGAGACTCATGGCCTTTGATCCCGGAGTTTTGCGGCAAACAGCGCCATGAGACGGCGTGCCACCTCGCTTTTGTCGAGTCGGGGCCAGGAATCAACCCCCTCGGTGCTGATCACATGCACGCTGTTGCTCTCGCCACCCATGACGCCGCTGGCCGGGCTGACATCATTGGCAATGATCATATCGCAGCCCTTGCGCTGCAATTTCGCCTTGCCATGGGCAATGACCTGCTCGGTTTCGGCAGCAAAGCCGATCACAAGCCCCGGGCGGCCTTCGTCCATGGCGGCGATGCTGGCGAGAATGTCGGGGTTTTCCACCAGTTTCAGCTGCGGCGGGCCATCCGCGCCCTTTTTCAGCTTGTGGCCTCCGGCATGCGCCACGTGCCAGTCGGCCACGGCGGCGGCGGCAATAAAAATATCGGCAGGCAGGGCGATATGGCAGGCCGCCAGCATGTCGCGCGCGGTTTCCACGGCCAAGACATGCACGCCCTGCGGCGGCGTCAGGGCCGTGGGGCCGCTGATCAGGGTTACCCGCGCCCCGGCCGCCTGGGCTGCCGCTGCGAGGGCATGGCCCTGTCGCCCCGACGAGCGGTTGGCTATATAGCGAACCGGATCAATCGGCTCGAAGGTCGGGCCAGAGGTGATCACGACATGGCGGTCCTTGAGCGGGCCCGCGGCGCTGCCTGGCAGGGCGATCTTGCTGCCTTGCTGCAGCATGGCCTCGGCGGCAGCGATGATGGCGGGCACCTCGGCCATGCGCCCGGGGCCGAATTCGCCGCAAGCCATGGCGCCGTCATCGGGGCCGACAAAGTTCGCGCCATCGGTACGCAATTGCGCGACATTGCGCCTCGTTGCCGGGTGCAGCCACATGCGCACATTCATGGCGGGGGCGTAAAGCACGCGGGTGTCGGTGGCGATGAGCAGGGTGGAGGCAAGATCATTGGCGAGGCCCTGCGCGGCCTTGGCCATCAGATCGGCGCTGGCGGGGGCGACAATGATGAGATCGGCACTGCGCGACAGTTCGATATGGCCCATGGCCGCTTCCTCGGTCAGCGAGAACAGGGCACCATGCACTTCGTGGCCGGAAAGGGCCGCCGCCGACAGCGGGGTGATGAATTCGCCGGCCGCCGGTGTCATCACCACGCGCACATCATGGCCGCGCTCGCGCAGGCGCCGGATAAGATCCAGCGCCTTGTAGGCGGCAATGCCACCGGAAATGATCAACAGGATGTTTTGGGCCATGCGCATCCTCAGGCGGGCAGGGGCGGGAGCAACAGTCACATTGTGCGCTCCAAGCGGGCTGGCCGCAACAGGCAAAGCGCCGGGCGCAGGGCTGCACCGGGCTGTGGCTTGACTTGTTGCCGGGCTGGCACATGTAGCCTGGTGAGGCGGCTCGGGGGGCTGAGGCGTGGCAACCGGAGATTTGGCATGATGATGACACGACGCTCGTTTTCAGGGTTCTGCGGGGCCGGCCTGGTTGCCGGCATGGCGGGCAGCGCCCGCGCTGCGGTCCGCTCCAGCGGTGAGACCGCCTATGTGTTTTCATTCGCCGGCCTCAATGGCGGGCGCATCCGGCTCGCGAGATTTGCCGGCAAGCCCTTTATGGTGGTCAATACGGCGTCGCATTGCGGCTTTACACCGCAACTTGCCGGGCTTGAGGCGCTCTACAAGCAATTCGGGCGCAAGGGCTTTGCGATCATCGGCGTGCCGTCCAATGATTTTCATCAGGAGCCCGGCGACAGCGCCGCCATCGCCAAGACGGCCGAAGGGGACTATCACGTCACCTTTCCGCTGGCCGCCAAGGTGCATGTCGTCGGCGACAAGGCGGCGCCTTTCTATAAATGGGCCGCAGCCCAGCGCCCGCGCGATGTGCCGCAGTGGAATTTTCACAAATATCTCATCGGCGCCGATGGCTATATAGCGGCGGTATTTCCGACGACGACCGTGCCGCAGGCCCCGGAAGTCCTAGCCGCCATCTCCCGCCAGCTCGGCGGCGCGGCCTGAATTTCGCGCCCGGCAATACTTTTTTATCCGGCGCTGGCGTAGGATCATCCCATGCGGATTGTCCTCGCCTTTGCTGTCAACACCCTGTTCAATTTCATCGTTGGACTCACGGTCGCCAAATTTCTGGGGCCGGATGAGTACGGGCGCTTTGCGCTGGCCGTGCAGGCGGCGGTGGTGATCCAGACCTTGCTGTTCGACTGGGTGAAACTGTCGGCGACGCGGTTTTATTCGGAGCGGGCGCGCACCCATGATCCGGCGCTGCGGGCAACGCTTGAAACCATGTTCGCCTTTCTGGCCGTGCTGCTGATCATGCTGGCGCTGGTGCTGCTGCGCACCGGCGTGAAGCTGGAGCTCGGCAGCCCGCTGGTGGCGCTGGCGCTGCTCGCCAGCATCACCAATGGCATGTTTGATTTCCACACGGCTATGATGCGCGCCAGATTCATGGATCGCGATTATTTCCGGCTGGTGTTCACCAAGAATATCGCCGCGCTGTGCCTGACGGTGGGCGGAGCTTTCTTCTTCCATTCGGCGATCATGGCGCTGGCCGGGGCCTGCATTTCCATCGGCGGCTCGGTGTTTACGGTGCGCCACCGCCTGCATGATGCCCTGTCGCCGCCCAGCGCCTTTTCCGCGCCCTCGGCCCGCAAGACCCTGTCCTATGCCGTGCCGATTGTTGCGGCAAATTTCCTTTATCACTTCGTGCCCTTGTTCAACCGGGCTGTTATCACTCACCGCTATGGCTTTGCCGAAACAGGACAATTCTCGCTGGCGTCTGATGTCGGCCTGCGGGTGGTCTCGGCGATAGGCTCGGCGCTGGATGTCTTGCTGTTCCAGCTGGCAGTGGCGGCCGACGAAAACCACGGCCTCGCCGAAGGCAAGGCGCAGATCGCCCGCAATATGGTGATTGTCTTTGCGCTGGTGGCACCCGCCTGCATGGGCCTGTGGCTGATCCTGCCGAGCTTCGACCATCTGGTTGTGCCGGCGCAATTTTCGCTGCCGTTCGGCTATTTCATCACCCTGCTGCTGCCCGGCCTGTTCTGCCATGCGCTGGTCAATTATGCCATCAACCCGGTGTTTCAGCTGGCGCGGCGCACCTGGCCGCTGATTTGCGCTGCCGCCGTCGCGGCCTCATTCAATGTCATCGTTGTCACCTTCGCGCCGGTCGGCACTGATGCGACGCTGATTGCTGAGGCGCAAGGCGGCATGTTCATCGTCGCGCTGGCGGTGCTGCTGGTGCTTGCCGCCTTTACGGCGCCGCAATGGCCCGGCTGGCGCGATCTGGCGCGGCCGGTTCTGGGCGTGGCGGCGATGACCGGCGTGCTGCTGCCAATGCGCCACTGGCAACCGTCGCTGCTGACGCTGCTGGCGCAGGTCGTGGCCGGCGCGCTGGTCTATGGTCTCGCCGTCATGTTTCTTGATATTGGCGGCATGCGCAGCGTGTTTCTGGCGAAATGGCGGGCGCGGCTTGCGCTTCGTGTCGCAGCTTCTGGCAAATAGCAAGGTTTCATCAAGGTTGATGAAGACTTAAGCTAGCAATATGATAACCACATATTGGTTTAGCTCTCTGTAAATGCCGGGGTGCGGGTTATCATCCCCTGATTGTATTTCACGCGCGGCGCTGCGGAGGCACGCCAGCGTGTCTGCCAGAAGAGATGACCATGCGCGACAATGCCAAAAATGCGATGTTGAGGCCGGCCAAGCCCTCGCCACTGCTGTCAGGAGCGGCGCTGGCGCTGGGCCTGTGGCTGGGCTGCGCGGCGGGGGCTGCGGCAGCGCCGCGCGAGGTCGCTTCCGCCAATCTCGGCGGGGGCTTCATCCAAATGCTTGTGACCGGCTCAACCGGGCATGCGGCACCGCCGCAAGTGTCGGCGGCGCCACCGCAACAGATACTGCCGCGCTTTGCCCGCCAGCAGGTGCCCTATGTGACAAATGAGGCACCGGGCACGCTGATCGTCGATACGCCGCACCGCTATCTTTATCTGGTTGAGGGCCATGGCCTCGCCATGCGGTTTGGTGTCGGCGTCGGCCGCCCGGGCTTCACCTGGTCGGGGGTCGAGCGCATCAGCCGCAAGCAGAAATGGCCGACATGGACGCCGCCGGCCTCGATGCGGCGGCGGCGCCCTAACCTGCCCCTGGTCATGCCTGGCGGCGAGAGCAACCCGCTGGGCGCGCGGGCGCTTTATCTCGGCCATACCGAATATCGCATCCATGGCACCAATGAGCCGTGGTCGATCGGCACCAACCTCTCCTCAGGGTGCATCAGGATGATGAATGCCGACGTGCGCTACCTTTACCGCAAGGTCGATGTTGGCACCAAGGTTGTCATCCTGCCGGGCTGAGGCCGCCGGGCCCGGCGATCAGGCGTCGGAACTGCCAAAATCATCCTGGCCGCCGCTGTCATCGGCGGTATCCTGACTGGCGTCCTGCTGGTCGTCGAGTTGCTGGTTGGCGTCATCGAGCTGATCTTGCATGCGGTCCTGCGTGGCATCGGCATCGGCGAGTTGCTGGCGCAGCAGCGCATCCTGCTGGTCCATGGCCATGCCATATCCGGGGTTCATCATCCCCGAACCCATGAAGCTGTTGCCGCCAAAGAGCCCACGCAGGGCATTGGCGGCGAGCATGCCGCCCGCAACGCCGGTGGCGGTGGTGAGGGCGCTGTGCAGGAAGGATGGCGCCGCGGCCTGCGCTGGTGCTGCTCCCCAGGGCCCGGCCTGCGGCGGCGGAGCGGCGGGGGCAGGCTGTTGCGCGCCCCAGGGCGCGGCGCCCGGAAGGGGACGCGGTTCGGGCCGCGGCGCAGCGGCGGGCGCGGGTGAGCCAAACAGGGAGGCCCCGAGATTGCCAAGAAAGCTCGGCGCCGGCGCGCTTGGCGGTGTGCGCGCCTGCGCCAGTTCGGCTTCGAGCGCCTGAATCCTTGCGCCGGCCGCTGCCAGCGTGTGTTCATGCACCAGCACGGTCTGTGCGAGCAGATAGGGCGCATAGGGCATCTGCGCCAGACTGGCGTTGATGAAGGCTTCGGCGGACGGATCGCGCGGCGCGGCACCATTGGCCTTGAGGCGATCAAAAAGATGGGTCAGCAGGTTCTGTTCTTCGGGGGTCATGAAGGCGTCCTTCAGGCAAGGCCGGTGAGGTGCCATCTATGGCCGTCGATTATGGATGTTCGATGGCAAGCGGCGCCGGACTGGGATGAAGTGGGGTTGACCCGGCACTTGTTCAAGATTTGATGCAGGCCAGGTTCTTGCCGGCCTCAGCGCCTGATGCAGATGAGCGCCTCATCCTTGACCTTTTGTTCCTGCGCCGCGGTGACCTGTCCGGTCCTGACCGCCGGCCACAGGCCATCTTCATGCAGCCTGGTGACAAGGCAACTGCAGGAGCGGCTGCAAAAGGCGCTGTCGCGCCCCTGCGCCATGCAGCCAATGTCGCAATTGCTGCGAAACGTGCTGATGGCGGCGACCGGCGCCGGGGCGGGCGGCACTGACAACAACGGCACCAGCAGACTCAAGGTTCCGAACATCAGCGGTTGATGCAGCATATAAACCAGCAGCGAATGGCGCCCGGCCGCGCCGCTCCAGCGCCCGGCTGCGCCCGGCAGAACCGGGCCGCGCCAGCGGGCCAGCGGCAGCGTGCGGGCCAGCAGCACACCGGCCAGCACCATGCCGAACCAGGGCAGGAACGGCCTGATGTCATCACTGACCGGCAGATGCGTGCCAAGGCCGAGCCACCAGAAATCCGGGCCATCGAGGCTTGGGCTATGGATGATCAGCGGCAGGGCGAAGGCGAGGAGCATCGCCGCCAGCGCCGCAAGTCGCGGCAGAAACAGGAACGGCACCGCCGCGAGGCTCGCCAGAACGATGCAGTGCAGAATGCCGAAGAAAATGAAGCCGGGACCCATGACATAAAAGGTGACGATGGTGATGGCCGTCGCCGACAGGCTGATGGCGGTCATGCGCCGCCAGTAGCCGGGCCACGGATCGGCCGCGCGCTGTGCCAGCACCAGCGATACGCCGACCAGCATCAGGAAGGTCGAGGCGATGGCATGGCCATAGAGCCGAAACCACAACTGGCTGGTAAAATCGGGGGCAATGAGGCGAAAATAGGCGAGATCCCAGGTGAGGTGAAAACTCACCATCGCCACCAGCGCGAGGCCACGCAGCTGATCTGGCCACGCGAGGCGCACTGGCTTGCTGCTGGCGCCCGCCATGCCCGATGGTGCCGCAGGGAGGGTCATTATTGTCGCCATGTCGCTTTCATGGGGTTTTTGCGGGAAGACCGGCTTTAACAGCGCCGCAAGTTTGTGCAAAGTCCTGCAGCAAAAAAGCCGCAGGCGGGGCTGCGCGGTGGCAATATGGGGGGACAGACCTTGATGGGGGGACAGACCTTGGCCTTGGATTTCGCCATCCCGGGGGATCTCGCGAGCCTGACAGGGGGCTATGGCTATAACCGGCGGCTCATCGCCGGGCTGGCGGCGCGCGGCCATGATGTGCGGGTGCTCGCCTTGCCGGTGTGTTTTCCCGAAGTTTCGACACAAGCGCTGGAGCGGGCGCAAGATGTCCTGCGCACGGCGCGGGCTCCGCTTCTGGTCGACAGTCTGGCGCTTTGTGCCTTGCCGCCCGACATCACGGCGCGCCTGCCGCATCCGCGAATAGCCCTGGTGCATCATCCGCTCGGCCTTGACGGCGGGCTCGACCCGGCGCTGGCGGCCCGTCTCATCGACAATGAGCGCAAGGTGCTGGCGCTCTGCGACCATATTTTGGTGACCAGTGCCATGACAGCGGCGAGCCTCATTGCCGATTTCGGCGTCGAGGCTGCGCGAATCAGCGTCGCGGAACCTGGCACCGATGCGCGGTTGCGGGCGCGGGGGAGCGGGCGCCCGCCACAGCAGGGGCCGTTGCTGGTCGCCGCCGGTTCGGTGGTGCCGCGCAAGGGCCATGATGTTCTGGTTGCGGCCATGGCAAGGCTGGCGCCTGCGG
>JAGXAM010000019.1 GCA_019075905.1 Hyphomicrobiales bacterium | reverse complement strand
GGTGACCGCATCGCGGAGGTAATCGATTCTGGTCTTCACGCCATTGTTCAGGGCGACGTGGTAATAATCGTTGGGATCATCGGTGCCATCGGGATTGCGCTCGTGGCAGGCAAAGGCACAGCCGCCATTGGAATCCCATTTCGACGTCAGGGCTTCGAGATTGGTAATGTCCGTAGCGCTGCCGCCAATGCCCATCGATGGCGAATTGTCCATCAGCATATAGAAATTGATGTAGGACGGCAGCTTCGATTGCGCCGTGGCGGTGCCATGGATCATGACCTGCTTGATGCCCACCACCTGGAGAATGGTGGTCGGGATCGGCGCAGAATAGCTCACCGTGGCAATATAGCTGTTGGGCGTGCACGGCGTCGTCACTGAACCGGTCGGCGTGCTGTAATCGATGCCCTCGGCCGCCGCAACATTGGCCGCCGGCTTCACGACATTGAAGAAATGTCCGCCGCGCAGGCCGGTCGAGAAGCCGGCATTGCTGCTGTTCTGGGCATAGCCATTATTGCCGTAATTGCCATTGTTCCCATAGTTCCCATAGTTACCGTTGTTGTTGCCATTGTTTCCATATTGGCCGTTATTTCCGTTGTTGCCATACTGGCCATTATTGCCATTGTTGCCGTAATTGCCATTATTGCCATACTGGCCATTATTGCCGTAATTGCCATTATTGCCGTACTGGCCGTTATTGCCACTGTTGCCATGATGGTTGCCGTTATTGCCGTCATTGCCATAATGGTTGCCATTATTGCCGTTGCCGCCGGAATTTGACGAGCCACCCGGCGTCGGGGTGGGCGCGGGCGTCGGGGTAGGCGTCGGCGTGGGCGTCGGCGTTGGGGTAGGCGTCGGCGTCGGGGTCGGCGTGGGTGTCGGCGCATTCACCGGCAATGCCGCCGGACAGGCACCCGACGGGCCCGTATAGAAAATGCTGTAGGTGAAAGACGCATCTTTCGGGATCGACGGCGATGTGGCGTCATAATTGCCCGGCCCGACATACTGGCTGTCATTGGACGCGCCATTGAAGAAGTCACGAATTTGCTTGGTGCTCGGCGGGGCCCCCGCGGGGATGGCTGCGGCGTTATTGATCGCCCGTGTCACCGCATTGAGCGCGGCTGCATCAGCCGCCGAATTCAGCGAGGCCTTGGCCGATGTGACACGCGAATAATCCACTGCGCAGCCCATAAAGGTGATCAGCGGGAAGATCGAAAGGCCGAGCAGCATGGCAAAATTGCCGCGCTGGTCCGTCTTGAACGCCGCCAGCAGCTGGCGCTTGTTCATTTTTGCTTGTGCCTTTGACATGGGACACCTTGACTGTTCGCACCCATTGGATGTCCCTTTCCAACAGCTAATCACTTAAATTTTGCCGTTGCCGATGGGTAAAATTTTATGAATTTTCGCCCGCCCGGCGGCGAACGGGGCGCAAGGCCACCCGCCAGCACGCCGGAAAAGTGCTCATTGCGTTGGCGCGCATCAAAATATGCACATAAAATCAACGTGTTACGCGAAAATTGCTGGCGTCTGCGAAGGGCCGGCCTTTGTCGCCGTCGATTGGCAAACTATTAGGCATATTCGCAAGTATCGGCCCATTTGCCGCCGTTTCCCGGCCCTTTCATCGCTTTTGGCATGGGCCGGGCGCCCGGCATGGGGTCATTGGCGGCGGCAAATCCGGCGCTGCGATTGACACCCCATGGCAGGCTGGTTGATGGCATAATCTGCTGCAAACGAATCACCCGGACAGGCTGGTGGCATGAGTTCCAAGACCGATCTGTTTGAAAATCTCGCCGCCGCGCCGCCCGCGCCCAAGCCGGCCCGCACGCCGCTCAAGGTCGTCGCACCGCCAGCGGCCAGCGATTATAATGCCGATTCCATCGACGTGCTCGAAGGCCTGGAGCCGGTGCGCCGTCGCCCCGGGATGTATATCGGCGGCACTGATGAAGCCGCGCTGCACCATCTCTTTGCCGAAGTCATCGACAATGCCATGGACGAGGCGGTTGCCGGCCATGCCACCTTCATCGATGTCAGCATGGAGGCCGGCGGCCACCTCGCCGTCATCGACAATGGTCGCGGCATTCCGGTCGACCGGCACAAGAAATTCCCCGACAAGTCGGCGCTCGAAGTGATCATGACGACGCTGCATGCCGGCGGCAAGTTTGACTCCGATGCCTATGAGACCGCCGGTGGCCTGCATGGCGTCGGCGTCTCGGTGGTCAATGCCCTCGCTGTCGAGATGGAAGTCGAGGTCGCGCGCGAGCAGATGCTCTACCGCCAGAAGTTCTCGCGTGGCCTGCCGCTGGGGCCGCTCGAAACCCTGGGGCGCGTGCAGAACCGGCGCGGCACCAAGGTGCGGTTTCTGCCCGATCCGCAGATTTTTGGCGAGGGCGCGCATTTTCGCCCGGCCCGCATTTTCAAGATGGCGCGCTCCAAGGCCTATCTGTTCGGCGGTGTCGAGATCCGCTGGCATTGCGCTCCCGAACTGATCGAAGAGGGCAGCGCCATCCCCCCCGAGGCGACCTTCCGCTTTCCCGGTGGCCTCAAGGATTATCTCGCCCGCGAGATCGAGGCGCGCGATCTGGTCAATGAGCAGATGTTTACCGGGCGCATCGACCGGCCGGGCCGTCATGGCTCGCTGGAATGGGCGGTTGCCTGGCAGGCCGGCGATGACGGCTTCGTGCATTCCTATTGCAACACCATCCCCACCGCCGATGGCGGCACCCATGAGGCCGGGCTGCGGGTCGCGCTGCTGCGCGGCCTCAAGGATCATGCCGACCGCATCGGCCAGGGCAAGCGCGCCGCCGCCATCACCACCGATGACGTGATGGCAACTTGCGCGGCGATGATTGCCATTTTCATTCGCGAGCCGGAATTTCAGGGCCAGAACAAGGGCCGCCTGATGTCGTCCGAGGCCACCCGTATCGTCGAGCCGGCGATCCGCGATGCCTTTGACCATTGGCTGGCGGGCGCTCCGGCCCAGGCCACCAAATTGCTGGAATGGACCATCGAGCGCGCCGACGAGCGCCTGCGGCGTCGCGCCGAAAAGGACGTCGCGCGCAAATCACTGGTGAAAAAGCTGCGCCTGCCGGGCAAGCTTGCCGATTGCTCGTCCAACACCCTAGAAACCACCGAGCTTTTCATCGTCGAGGGTGATTCTGCCGGCGGCTCCGCCAAGCAGGCCCGCAACCGCACCACCCAGGCGGTGCTGCCCCTGCGCGGAAAAATCCTCAATGTTGCCAATGCGACACGCGAAAAACTTCATGCTAACCAGCAGCTCGCCGATCTGGCGCTGGCGCTGGGTTGCGGCGCTGGCAGCCATTACAATCACGCCGATTTGCGTTACGGCAAAATCATCATCATGACCGACGCCGATGTCGATGGCGCCCATATTGCCTCGTTGCTGATCACCTACTTTTACCGGCAAATGCCCAAGCTGATCGAGGGTGGCCACCTCTATCTGGCGGTGCCGCCGCTGTTTTCGATCCTGCAAGGCACCAAGCGCTATTACGCCCGCGATGAGGCCGAGCGCGACGCCCTCGTCAAGACGCTGCAGGCCGGACGCGGCAAGATCGAGGTCAGCCGTTTCAAGGGCCTTGGCGAAATGCGCGCCGACCAGTTGAAAGACACCACCATGGATCCGGCCAAGCGCACCCTGCACAAGGTCATGGTCGAGCCGGATGATCGTGAGGCGACCATCGATGCCGTCGAGCGGCTGATGGGCAACAAGCCGGAAGCGCGCTTCGTCTTCATTCAGGAGCGCGCCGCGTTTTCATCGGCAATGCTGGACGTCTGAGCCGCTGGCCCCGGTCAGTTCGACAATTCCGCCAGCACCCGCGCCCAGCTGCGCGCGCCGCGCTGGAACGAGGACAGGTTGTATTTCTCATTGGGCGAATGGATGCGGTCATCGGGCAGGCCGAAGCCGATCATCAGCGCATCCATATTGAGATCGCGCTTGAAGGCCCCGACAATCGGGATCGAGCCGCCCATGGCGATCAGCACCGGCTCCTTGCCCCATTCGGCCGCCAGCGCCCGGCGCGCCCGCGTCAGGGCCTCGGAGGTGAAGGGCAATTGCAGCGCCGGGGCGTTCGAGAAGCTGTTGAATGACGCCCGGCAATCAGCCGGCAGGCGTGCCTTGACAAAGGCCTGAAAAGCCTCGCGCACCGCGTCGGGGTCTTGCGTGCCGACCAGCCGGAACGAGATCTTGGCGCTGGCCTCGGCCGGCAGCACCGTTTTCGAGCCTTGCCCGGTATAGCCGCCATAAATGCCGTTCACTTCCGCGGTTGGCCGCGACCAGATCATCTCCAGCACGCTGCGGCCCTGTTCGCCGGCTGGCACCGACAGGCCGACATTGGCGAGATAGGCAGCGCCGTCAAAGCCAAGCTCGCGCCATTGCGCGGCAATGGTTTCGGGCAATTCATGGACGCCATCATAAAAGCCCGGCAGCGTCACGCGGCCCTGGGCATCATGCAAATCGGCAATGATGCGCGCGAGCACACGAACCGGGTTGATCGCCGCGCCGCCGAACATACCGCTGTGCAGGTCGCGATCGGCGGCATGGATGGTCACTTCCTCATAGACGAGGCCGCGCAGGCTGGTGGTAATCGCCGGCGAGGTGGGGTTCCACATGCCGGTATCGCAAACGAGCATGATATCGGCATCAAGCTCGGCCTTGTTGGCTTCAAGAAAGGCGGGCAGGGAGGGTGAGCCGGTCTCTTCCTCGCCTTCAAGCAGGATCGAAATATCGCAAGGGTAGCCGCCGCGCTCATGAAACGCCCGGCAGGCCTCGATGAAGGTCATCAGCTGGCCCTTGTCGTCAGCCGCGCCCCTGGCCCGGATCGTCGGGTTGGGGCCATCGGTGAGCGAGGGCTCGAACGGCGGGCGCTCCCACAGCGCCAGCGGATCCGGCGGCTGCACGTCGTAATGGCCATAAAACAGCACATGCGGCACGCCGCGCCGGCCGCATTTGGCATGGGCGACCACCATCGGATGCCCGGCCGTGGGGCGCACCGAGGCGGTAAAATCCAGCTCGCCCAGCAAATTCACCAGCCATTGCGCCGCCTCGAGACAGCCCGCCGCATAGGCCGGATCGGTCGAGACCGATTTGATCCGCAACAGTTGAAACAGCCGCTCCAGCGCCGCCTCGCGCCCATCGTCAAGTGCTTGCAGCACATCATCCAACTGCGCCATGACCGCCCCTTTTGATTGCCCAGCCGCCCGCTAATCTACGGCAAGCCGCCACGCCAACCAACCCCGAAATCATGAAAATGATCAGAAGGTTTCCAGTTTATTTCCGCCCCGGCGTCTTGCCATGCGCTGCGCCGGATTCGAAGGAACGATAGCAATGCGCCGAAAAATCGCGCCACAACAGCCCTTGCGCCGCGCCGCCGCGTTTCATCGCCTGCCACTTTTTGGCGCATAGCCGCACGACCTCTATCGGCACCCGCCGCGCCGCCGGTTTAGGCCGCATGGTGCCGCCTGCCGCCTGGGCAGCGCCGGTCAGCAGCAACAGGGCAAGGAGCGCGCTACTGGCGTGACCAGATCTGCGATTTGCAGAAAATGCCGGCAACGCAGCCCTGCACTTTGGCACGGTTGGCGCTGAGCAAGGTGAAATAGGCTGAATAAGTCTTTCCATCCTCGGCATTATAGATGGCCCCATGCCATGAGTCATGCCCATTCGGCTTCATGCCGAGCAAAACTGCCGAGCCGAGGATCTTGCGCTTGCGCAATGCAGCATTGGTATTGTGCACATCGAGCTTGGGCTTGCCATCGGCGCCATTAGGGTTGCGCAAGGCCACGACATGGCCGCAGATCGCCCCGCCACAGGGGGCCACCCGTACCGTCGCCTTGCCGTCACCGGTGCGCCACAGCCCGTCCGGCCCGGCCGCCATCGCCGGCAGCACCAGCGCCGCGCTCAGGCCCGCAATCACCATCAATTTGCCGAATGTCGTGATCATGACGTTCTCCCCGACTATTGTTTATGGATGAACCGTAACATGAATTGCGCTGATTTCGACCGGGCCGCGCGCGTCAACCCATCAGCGCCGGCAGGCTGCGCCACAGCATGTACAGCGCCACGACAGAAACCAGCGCGGCAAAGGCTATGTGCAAATGTCCCTTTTGCCCGGCAAGATGGCGCGCCAGCCGTGCCCCGACCACGCCGCCGGCAAAGCCCCCGGCGATGAACACAAAGGCCAGAATCCAGTCCACATAGCCCGACCAGGCGTAATTTACCGCCGTCGTCAGCCCGAAGGCCGCCACTGCCACCAGCGACGAGCCTATGGCAAACAGGATCGGCATGCCGGTTGAGGCGACGAGGCCCGGCACGATCAGAAAGCCGCCGCCAATGCCAAAGAAGCCGGAGAAAATCCCGGTGAGGCCGCCATAGCCAATGACCTTGGGGGCATTCTCGCGGGTGCAGGCCGCCCCGGGGTCGCCATCATGGCCGCGCTTGCGAAACATCAGGGCCGCGATCACCAGCATCAGCAGCGCAAACAGGATCAGCAGCTTGTGGCCATCGACGGCCTTGCCGATGGTCGAGCCGGCAAAGGCGCCGATCACCCCGGCGACGCTGTAGATTCCGGCGCAGCGCCATTTGATATTGCCCTGGCGGGCATGCGGCAGCAGATTGGTGAAAGCATTGGCAGAAACCGCAAAGGCGCTCGTGCCAATGGCGACATGCGGGTTTGTGACTCCGACCAGATAGACCATGAGCGGCACCGCCAGGATCGACCCGCCGCCGCCAAACAGGCCCAATGTCAGCCCGACCAGCGAACCGGACAGGGCGCCAAGGCCATATTGCAGGGGTTCAAGTGTCATGATCCTCACCATTCCTCGGATGATCGACGCTTCAGCGCGTGGCCGGCCGCGCCCGCCCTTCACGCCCGCGGGCGAACATATGCCGGAAAAGCGGCGGCACACCGGATTTGTGTAGATGCCAGGCCAGTCGCGAAGGTCTGGTGCCATCGACCAGCCAGGTCGGCCGCGACGCCAGCAACCTGCCATCATAGCCAAATTCGGCCAGCACCGCCTTGCCGCGCTCCACCGTCAGGGCGCAGGCGCTGTAACCGTCATAGGCGGCATCGGCGCCGGTGATCAGGCCGCGATCCTTCAGGAGATTATGGGCGACGACCTGCGCCTGCCGGCTGGCCGCTGCTGCCGTCTTGGCCGTGGCGGCATTGCAGACATCGCCGAGCGCATAAATGCCCGCAAGGCTGCGGTGGCGCAGGCTGGCCGGATCGACGTCGACAAAGCCGGTGGCATCGGCGAGCGGCGAGGCTTTGATCCAGTCGGGCGCCGTTTGCGGCGGCACCACATGGATCATGTCGAAGCCGGCTTCAACGCGCGCGCTCGAACCGTCAGCCTCGAACCTCGTGAAACAGGCCCGCCGCGACGGGCCATCAATTTTGGTGAGCTGATGCCGGTAATGCACATTGACCCGGTATTTGTCGATATAATCCTGCAAGGCCGGGACATAGGCGGCAATGCCGAACAGCGCTTCATCCGCGCTGAAAAACTCCATGTTGATATCAGCCAGCGTGCCCGCACGCCGCCAATGATCGCCTGCCAGATACAGCGCCTTTTGCGGCGCATCGACGCCCTTGAAGGGCAGGGGCGGCTGCGTGAACAACGCCCTCCCGCGCTTCAGGCCCTTGATCAGTTGCCAGCTATAGGGAGCAAGATCATGGCGATAATTCGAGGTCACGCCATTTTTGCCCAGCGTTGCCTCAAGCCCCTCGATGGCGCCCCAGTCGAGCTTCAGCCCGCTTGCCACCACCAGCGATCCATAGCCGATCTGCCGCCCGTCAGCGAGGCGAACCTGCCGCTTTTGCGCATCGACAGCAACGGCTGCGCCGCGGATCAGCCGCACGCCGCGCGGCATCAGCGCGGCAAGGTCGCCCCTGGTTCTTTCCTGGGCGAGGAGGCCGGCCCCGACCATGGTCCAGCCGCTCTGGTAGAAATGCGACGGCGCCGGATCGATCAGCGCCATATCGAGCCCGCGCCCCAGCGCCTTGAGGCGTTTTGCCACCGCCAGCCCCGCCGCCCCGCCGCCAAGAATGACGATGTCATGGCTGATCTGCCCGCCGGTCGCCAGCTTGGCAGCGCCCTTGCTCGCTGCCGCCACCTTCTCGCTCATCTTGAAAAGCGTTCCGGCGCGGTTGCCGCTGGCACAATAGGCCAGGATCGGTTGCGGCAAGCTCTTGACGTGGCTGGCAAAAGCCCGTGCCTCACGCTCGCCGAAAGCCCCGGGCCGCACCGGCAGGTGCACCGCCTGCAGCCCCGCCGCCTTCGCCGCCGCGGCAACGCTGGCAAAGCTCGGCTGGCCGCCGCCCTCATGGTCGGGGCGGTTGCAGATGATCGACTTGAAGCCTTGTCTGGCCAGATCGGGCAGGTCAGCCGGGCTGATTTGCGGCGCGACCGCGAGATGCGGAGCCAGAAATTTGGCGCGAGCCATGGGAAATGTCCTGCCGATGTTGCAAGAACCGGCCGCCGCGCTGGGGTAATGATCGCGGCTAACCGGACAATCGTGGCCTTAGCGCTGCGGCATGCGTGCGCAGGCGGCAAACAGGGTGCTTGAGCGGTTTCCCGTGCGGCAGAACGCCAGAATCGGCTTCGGCAGGGCGGCGAGATGGCGGGCAAAGGCCTCGGCATCGGCCATGCTCATGCGGTTGGGATAGATCGGCAGGTAGACCGCCTCCAGTCCGGCCGCCTTGGCTGCCGCTTCCAGCGCTGCAAAGCTCGGCTGGCCGGGGCTTTCATTGTCGGGCCGGTTGCAGATGATGGCCTTGAAGCCATCGCTCGCCAGATCTTCGAGATCATCGGGAATAATCTGCGATGCGACTGCAAATTCAGGTGACAGGAATTGCGCTTGGGCCATGCTTGATGCTCCGTGGGGTTAGTGTCGGGTCTAAGGGTTGGCGGGCTTTCACAGCCCGTTCAGCGGCACTTTCAAAAAGCGCTTGCCGGTTTCGTCGGGCGAAGGCAATTGCCCGGCTTTCATGTTGATCTGCAGCGAGGGAATGATCAGTTTCGGCATGGCGAGGGTCTTGTCGCGCGCCTCGCGCAGCGCCACAAATTCGTCCTCGCTGATGCCGTTGCCGACATGGATATTGTGCTGGCGTTCGTCGCCAATGGTCGTCTCCCAGCGAATGTCGCGGCCATTGGGGCCGTAATCATGGCACAGGAACACCCGCATCGCTTCCGGCAATTGCAAAACCCGCTGGATCGAGCGGTAAAGCGTGCGCGCATCGCCGCCGGGAAAATCCGCCCGCGCCGAGCCACCGTCCGGCATGAACAATGTATCGCCGACAAAGGCAGCGTCGCCAATGACATGCGTCATGCAGGCCGGGGTATGGCCGGGCGTCAGCATGGCAAAGGCCTGCATGGTGCCGATCTGATAGCTGTCGCCATCGGCAAACAGCTGGTCGAACTGGCTGCCATCGCGCTGAAATTCGGTGCCCTCGTTAAAAACCTTGCCGAAGGTCTCCTGAACCACGCGGATATTGGCGCCAATGCCGATCTTGCCGCCAAGCTTGCCCTGGATATAGGGCGCGGCAGAGAGATGATCGGCATGGACATGGGTCTCGATCAGCCATTCGAGGTGCAGATCGTGGCTGCGGATGAAGGCAATGATCTCATCGGCTGAATCATAGGAAATACGCCCGGCGGCGTAATCCATGTCCATCACGCTGTCGATGACGGCGCAGGTCTGGGAGGCCGGATCGCGCACCACATAGGACGCCGTATTCGTGGCGGCATCGAAAAACGCAGTCACTTCGGGATGCAGGCTCATGCTGACAGCATGCGGCAGCGGCTCGACCATGGGCATATCTCCATATGATGAGCGCTATATAGCAACATATTCCAATTATGCAATATGTTTTCGCCGCGACCCGCAGCGCCAACTTGTCACGCCGTCCGGCGCATCCACGCCCAGAGCAGCGCGAAAACCTTGCCATAGGGCGGATGCAGCAGTGGCGCGAGGCTGTGCGGCGACTGGTAATAGACATGCGTCTGCTTGGTGAAGGTCAAAAACCCCCATTCGCCGTGATAGGCGCCGTTGCCCGACGCGCCAACGCCGCCAAACGGGGCATTTTCCTGGGCAAAATGCATCAGGCAATCATTGATCGTGACCCCGCCGGTCACCGTCTGACGCAGCAGGCCATCGCGGTTGGCCTTGTCGGTGCCGAACCAGTAGAGCGACAACGGCCGGTCCTTGCTGTTGATCAGGCTGATCGCCTCGGCCAGCGTCTCGTAGGTCAGGACCGGCAGGATCGGCCCGAATATTTCCTCCTGCATCACCCGCATCTGTCCGGACGGGTTCTGGATCATCACCGGGGCAAAGCGCCGGGCCTCGGCCTTGCGCGTCTCGTCACTCAGCCTGACGATAGTGCCGCCCTTTGCCGCCGCATCCGCCACCAGCGCATCGAGCCGCGCGAGATGCGCATCGCTAATGATGGCGGTATAATCGGCATTATCCATGAAATGCGGATATTGCCGGCCCGCCGCCGCGCGAAAGGCGGCGACGAACTCGGCTTCGCGCGCCTTGGGCACCAGCACATAATCAGGGGAAATGCAGGTCTGGCCGCCATTGAGCAATTTGCCATGGGCGATCGAGCGCGCTGCTGCGGCCATATCGGCACTGGCGTCGATCACCGCCGGGGACTTGCCGCCAAGTTCCAGCGTCACCGGTGTCAGATTGCGCGCCGCTGCCGTGGCCACCATCCGGCCAACCGCCGTCGAGCCGGTAAAGACCAGATGATCGAACGGCAATTCGACAAAGGCCTTGCCGGTCGCCGCATCGCCCGGCACCACCAGCATTTCTTCGGGCGCGAAGGTTTTGGCCACCATGTCCTGCAGCAATGCGGAAAATTTCGGTGTGTATTCGGATGGCTTGATCATCACCCGGTTGCCCGCCGCCAGCGCTCCGACCGCCGGGCCGAGCGCCAGATTGAGCGGGTAATTCCAAGGCGAGACGATGCCGATCACCCCCAGGGGCTGGCGCATGACACGGTTGGAACCTGGCCGGTAATTGAACTGGGTCTTGACCTTGCGGGTTTTCATCCAGCCTTTCAGGCGTTTTGAGGCAAGGCGGATGGCCTGCAGCACCATCAGCAGGTCGGCAAGCTGGGTTTGCTGGCGCGCCCGGCCGCCAAAATCTTCATTGATCGCCGCGACGATCTGGCTTTCATGGCTGTTGATCATCGCCTTGAGACGCGCCAGCCGCCCGAGCCGCACCGCAAGGTCAGGCGCCATATCTGCCATGAAGGCGGCGCGCTGGCGCTCAAAAGCCGCCTGCAAATGCGCGGCGAGCTGGTCATGGTCGCCGGTTTCCGGCAGTGTCAGGCGTGTTCCGGCCTGCGTGTCGAGCGATGCCATCACATTCATCGTGTGATCGATCCTTTCAGCTTTCGTCGCAAGGCTGTCACATTTCCGCAGGCCCGTCAAAACCATGCTGGCCGGAAATGCGACGCGCGCTGTTGCCTTGGTGCAGGCTTTTGCGCAATCTGGCACTTTCCATGACGAGGCTATCATGCACCGAATCGAATTTACCGACCTCGCCGCCCTGCCGCATTTTGTTGGCCATGAGGCGACGTCGGACTGGCGGCTGGTCGATCAGGACACGATCAACCGTTTTGCCGGCGCCACCGGCGATCTGCAATGGATTCACATCGATGAAGTCCGCGCCGGCCGCGAATCCCCCTTCGGCACCACGGTCGCCCACGGCTTTCTGACGCTGTCGCTGATCCCCGCCTTGCTGCAGAGCAGCATCACCCCGCCGCGCGTCCGCCTCGCCCTCAATTACGGCCTGAACAAGGTGCGCTTCCCGAGCCCGGTGCCGGCCGGCAGCTCCCTGCGCGGGCGCTTCAGGCTGGCCGCCGTCGACCCGGTCGAGGGCGGGTTCCAGCTGGTCTGGCAGGTGGTGCTCGATGTCGAGGGCAAGGACAAGCCCGCCTGCGTGGCCGAGCTGGTCTCGCGCTGGCTCGCCTGAGCCAGCCGTCTCATTCCAGCCGCACCTCGACACTGGCGGCATGTCCCCGGGCATCCTCGACCGAGACCCGGGCAAAGCCGGCGCCGTCCGGTGTCCAGACCAGGCTGTGGCGCTGGTCGGCGATGCGGATCGGCACGCCATTGACCAGCCAGGTGAAGGGCGCGGCACCGCCCTCCGCCTTGAGCATCAGCGGCGCGGCATCGGGGCCATGCAGGTCAAGGTCGATGCGCGCGCCATCGGGCGGATAGGCGATCTTGATGCCGCGCACGCTATGGCCGTCAAACTGCCCCGACAGCCGCCGCAACGGCTGTGGCAGATCATGGCTCATGGCCAGCTTCAGGTCGGGCGAGGCCGGCGCATAAAGCGGCGGATGGCCCCATAGCGAGAAGGCCGAAAACAGCAGCGGCCCAGCAGCATCGCGCCCGATCAGCCCCGGGGTGGCGCCATTGTCCGGCCGCCCCACCCAGACGGCGATTGTCACGCGCTGGTCAAAGCCGATCGCCAGCGCATCGCGATAGCCATAGGAGGTGCCGGTCTTGTAGGCGAGGCGGCGCCAGGGCGCATTGCGCGGCGGCGGCACATCGCGCAGGATATCGGTGATCATGGCGGCGGCCGCCGGGCTGGTGAGCGTCGCGCCCTTAACCGGGTTTGGCTGATCCTGGCGCTCGCGCAGGCCGATCATTGAACCACCGCGCGCGAGGCCACAATAAAGCCGTGCCAGATCGACGAGGTCGATCCCGAGCCCGCCAAGCCCCACCGACAGCCCCGGCCGGGTCTGCCGGGCGAGCCTGACAGTGACGCCGACCGTTTTCAGCCGGGCGAGGAAGCTCTGTGGCCCCACCGCCGACAGGATCGCAATCGACGGCAGGTTAAGCGAATGGGCGAGGGCGTCGCGCACCGAGACCTCGCCGGCAAAATGCCGGTCGAAATCCAGCGGCGCATAGATGCCATAATGGGTCGGGCGGTCATCGAGCATGGTGCCGGGCCGCGCCAGACCGCGCTCGAAGGCCATGGCATAATAGAACGGCTTGAGGCTCGAACCCGGCGAGCGCAAGGCCGTGGTCATGTCGAGCGCGCCATCATTGCGCCGTCCCAGCGCATTGGGCGAGCCGACATGCGCGAGAATGTCGCCTGTGGCATTGTCGATCATCAACATCGCCACCGAAATATGCGGCCCGAGCCTCCGGGCGGCAGCGCGCGCCAGAGCTTCCATGCCTTTTTGCAGGCGCCTGTCCAGCGTCAGCGCCAGAACCCTGGCCTTCGGCGCGGCCCGCAACGCCGCCAGGGCCGCATGCGGGGCCAGATGCGGCAGTTCCAGACGATGCCGGGGCAGGGGCGTCGCATTGGCACGGCGCGCCGCAGCGGCGCCAATCAGCCCCTGCGCCACCGCCCGCGCCAGCACACGGGCCCGCGCCCTGCGCGCCGCCTTGGGGTGAAGGTCCGGTCGGCGCGCCTGCGGGCTTTGCGGCAAGGCCACCAGCAGCGCCATTTCCGCCATGCTCATCATATGCGGCTCATGCCCGAACCAGCTCAGGCAGGCGGCGCGCAACCCCTCGATATTGCCGCCATAGGGCGCCAGCCGCAGATAAAGCCGCAGCACGCCGCGCCGCCCGATCCTGTGCTCCAGCATGCTGGCCTGCACGATCTGCCGCAACTTGGCGCCAAAAGTGCGATGCGCCCCGGGATGCAGCAGCCGCACCACCTGCATGGCGAGGGTCGAGCCGCCCGAAACAATATGGCCGCGCAACAGGAATTGCCCGGCCGCCCGTGCCAGCGCCACCCAGTCGACACCGCCATGTGTGGCAAAATGCCGGTCTTCATAGGCTTCCAGCAGCGGCAGGAACCGTGGATCGACCGCCGCCCGCCGCAAGGGCATCCGCCAGCGGCCATCCGGCATGGTGAAGACATTCAGCAAGGCGCCGTGCCGGTCGGTGACGAGGGTCGATTGCACCGCCGCCGCCTTGAGGTCGGGCGCGCCATAATGCGCCTTGAGCGCCTGCCAGCCGAGCGGCGGGCCGAAAGCCAGCGCCACCAGCGCCGCCGCCAGCGCCAGATAGCGCGCGTTGCGGCTCACCGCCGCCCCACCACATCGAGACGGGTCTGCGCCGTCGTGCCGAAGCGCGCCGGCCGGTACATGTCCTCGATGGTCGCGGCCGGCCAGACATAATGCCCCGGCGTCACCGCCCGCACTTCATATTCGAGGCTATAGGTGCCGCCGGCATCGGCGCTGCGCGTGAAGGCGGCGACATAGCGATTGTCGCGGAACTCTTCGTGCAGCGGCTGCGGGCGATGCGCCAGCGGCGGCAGGGCCGGGCCGGGCGCACCCGCCTGCAGATCGGGATTTTCGATGTCGAGCCCGGCAGGCAGCGGGTCATTGACCAGAATCTGCGCCATATCCGCCTTGGGCTCAACGAGATCGAGCACGACAACAAAGCGCGTGTCCTGGGCAATCGGCCCAGCGGGCAGGGGCTTGCCGTCAAGCGTGACGAGGCGGCGGCTGATGGCATAGCTGTTCGTCTGCGCCGCCTGCGGCAAGGCCGGCCGCCCGGATGTCGTCACCGTGACAAGGACCGGTGCCGCCGACAGGTTTTTGAGGGTGACCGGCTGCCTTGCCAGCGCCGCCGCCGACAGCCGCGCCTGCCATGCGCCCTGGTGCGGGACGCCATTGAGGGCGAGTTTCACCGCGCTGTTGCCGCCTTGCAGCATGGCACCGGCCCGCACCATCCAGCTGTCGTCCTGCGTGCTGGTATAGCCGGCATTGTCGAGGGCCCGGTGCAGCACCGCCGCGGCCGGCGCGATCATGCCGGGGACGATTTTGCTCTCGCCGGCCAGCGCCACAAACCCGGCGCTGTCGCGCAGCAACGACCCGAAATCCGCCTCGCTGTATGACCATTTATTCTGGCCGGAGAGTTGATCCAGCGCCTTGCCGAACACCTGGCGCGCATCTTGTGTATCACCCAGCGAGGCCAGCGCCGCGCCAAGCTGCGCGCGCGCCATCGGCGTATAAAAGGCGTCAAGCTGCGTCGCCACATCATAGCGCAGCACGCCCATCACCGGCCGGCCGCTGCGCGCCAGCACATAAAGCGCATAGGCAACCCCGGGCCCCGTCGCCGGCGTCACTTTCTCGGCATTGTTGACCGCATTGGCGAGGAAATTCAGCCCCGCTTTCAGCGCCACATGCCCCACCTTGTGGCCCTGTTCATGCGCCCGCGTCAGAAAATCCATCACATAGGCCGAGAGCCAGACGCTGGCATCATCCTCGACGCTCCACAACCCGAAGCCGCCATTGGAACTCTGCCGCGCCAGCACCCGGGCAATCGCGCTGTCAATCGTCCGCCGTTCCGCAGGATCGCCCTGCAGGGCCTGCGGCAGGCTGGCGGCAAACAGCAGCGGCATGGCGCGGCTGACGGTCTGCTCGGAGCAGCGCCACGCATAGGCGTGCAACTGCGACAGCAAGCCGCCGACATCGATGGCATCCTGCGCCGCGACATGGATATCGGCCGCCCCGGTCCCGGCCAGATATTCGGCGGTCAGCTGGTCATTGAGCTGCAGCGATGCGCCCGGTGCCAATGGCTGCTGTTCGCGATGGAACAGGCGCGACGCCCCCGGCAGCACCGAAAGCACCAGATTTTGCGTGGTGCTGAAGCCTGGCCCGGTCAGTTTCAGCACCAGTCTGCCATCGCCCGGCCTGGCGGCGGTGACGGGCACATCGAAATCGGCACGCCCGCCGCGTGCCAGCGTGAGGCTGCGCTGCATCGCCGCTGGCGGCAGGCCGAGCGGCGCCGAGGCCGTGATGCTGAGCTGATAGGGCCCCGCCGCGCCGGCGATATTATCGAGCCCGACATGCATCTGGCTCCGGTCGGCGAGGTTGAGAAAGCGCGGCAGGCTCGCCTGCATCACCACCGGATCATGGATCACCACATCTTGCGACAGCGTGCCGACGCCATGCCCGCTCCAGGCGGTCACCATCACCTGCGCCGTGCCGTTGAAATCGGGAATCGCAAAGGACACCAGCGCCTTGCCGTCGGGCCCGACTTTCACCGGCCCGGCATAAAGCGACAGCGGCGGCCCGCTGGGCTTGGGGGCATTGCCGACACTCCCCGAAGCATCACCCCCGGAGCGCACCGCACCAATGGTTCCTTGCATGCCGTCGATCAAATGCCCGTAAACATCGCGAATATGCGCGGAAAGCCGCCTTTGCCCGAACAGCACTCCAAAGGCATCGGGCTGCTTGTAATGCGTGAGATTGAGGATGCCGGCATCGACCAGCGCGACGCTGACATAAGCCTGATCGCCCGCCTTCACGCCCTGCAAGGTCAGAGGCACCTGCAAGCTGTGCTGCGGCGCAAATGTCTTCGGCAGCGCGGCACGGATCGTCAGAAGGTGCTTGTCCTGATCAATGCCAAACCAGGCAATACCGATGGCCCGGCCCGGCATCCGCTTTTTGGCGACATCGAGCGGGCGATGCGCCAGCGCCACCAGATAGCCGCCGCTGCCCCAGTCTTTGCCGACTTTGACATCAATGGCATTGCCGCCCTTGGCAAGGGCCACGCTTTTGAGAATGCGCAAGCCGCCGGCATCATAGGCCAACGTCACCTCGCCCGCCGCATCCGCATCAATCATGGCATGGATCGTGTCGCCGCTCTCATAGGCTTTCTTGTCGAGAACCAGCGGCAGACGGTCGGGCGAGGAGGAATTGTCATCGGCGCTGTAACCGGCATGGAAGGTCAGCGACGTCGTCCCGGCACCATCGCCGGTAATCTCCAGCCGGTAGCTGCCAAAGGTCAGCGGCACCGTCAGATTGACCGGTGCACCCGCCTTGGGGACGAGATCTCCTTCTTTAGATTTTGTTGTTATATCATAGGATTGGAAGTTCCAGCTCCCATCTCGCTTGAACCATTGATAATGGTGATGAATGTGAAACAGCGTCCAGTGCAGCGCCTTGCCCTGCATCCTTTGCCCGGTGTCATCAAACAGCGCGACCCTGAAACCGGCATCGCTGTTGCCGGCCAGTTCATCGCCGAAATCCGGTTTGACGCCAATGACGGGCCTGTGCGGCAGGATCGGCACGACGCTTTGCCGGGTGATGCCGCGCCCGCCGATTTCCGACACTGTCAGCGAAATGGTGGCGGAAAGCGGATGCTGCGTCGCGGCATCGGGTATTTTCACCACCAGCCGCGCCTTGCCATCGGCACCGGTCGTCATCTGGCCGTCCAGGCGCCGGACAATATCGGCGAACGAGGAATCCGCCAGCCCGAACTGATAGCCGCGCATCGGCGCCGGCAACACGCTGTCATCGGCGCCAGATAGCCGAACCGCACCGGTGAGCGGCAGATTCGCCCCGACCGCGCCATAAAGATAGCGCGTCGCCGTGTCGATCATCACGCTGTCGCCGAGATGCGCGATCTGGCTCTCGGGCTTCATGGTCATGGCCAGACGGTCGGGGACATAATCCTCGACAAGAAAGCTCGCCTCACCAATGGCGGCAGCTTTCGGGTCGGCATAGGCGGCAATCCGCCAGGTGCCGGTGGCCGCGCCGGCCAGCAGCGGCAGCGTGATCGACCGCCCGCCCGCGCCCTGGTCGGGCGTGACAAATCTCTGCGCCTCGACACCATCGGGACGGGTGACGATCAGCGTCAGCGGCAGGCCGGCAAGAGCGGCGCCATCACCCTTGCGCAGCAAGGCGGTGATATGCACGCTCTCGCCACCGCGATAGACCCCGCGCTCGGGAAAGACCAGCGCCTGCAACGGCGTAAGCTGCAGCGCCCCGGAATCTCCCCGGTCGGTCAGATCGAAGGGTGCAGCCGTCAAATCCAGAAAGTTATAATCATCCTTGCCGAGGCTGGCGGTCAGCAGCCCCGGGGCGAGGCCCTTCCTGCCGCGCGACAGGCCGGGGTCGAAATGCGCCAGCCCGTCGGCATCGCTGGTCATTGTCGCCAGCACGGCATTGCTGCGGGTGATCAGGCGCAAGGTGACGCCGGCGACCGGCCGCGCCGTGGCAAGCGAGCGCACCATGACATGCAGGCCATCGGGCGCTGAAAAACTGGTGAGCCCCAGATCAGACACCACGAACCATTGCGTCGCCATCGCCGGATAATTACCTGATGGATCAGGCTGGCCGGGCCGCGTGTCGCCGACGCTGGCCAGCAGCACATAGACCCCCGGCTGCATGGTGCCGAGGGTCTGGCGCACCGGGAAGGCGGTGATCACGTCGCGGTTGAGGTGCTCGGCGACATTCATCGCCCCGCTCCACACGACAATGCCCTTGCGCTCGATCAGCGCCCGCGCCTGATAGGAGCCGAGACTGCGCAGGAACAGGCGCGAGCGGATGGTGTGGATCAGCGAGCGGTCGTCAACCCGCAAGATCTCGATATGCAGCTTGTCGGCATTGACGCTGGTCAGCGGGATGCCCGCCTGTCCGACACTGGGCAGCACGTAATTTTTCGCCAGCGCATGCACCTGCGCCGAGCGATCCTTCACATAGATATCATAGGCCGCGCCATGCAGCGAATGTTCGCCCACCGCCGAGGGCACGCGGGCGCGCACCACCAAATGGTAGGCGCGGCCATGATGCAGCCCCTCGACGCACAGCTGATTGCCTGAGGCGCTGACGGCGGGCCCATCTATGCCGTCCACGGATATGAAACGCGCGTAATCCAGCGCATTTTTGTCGAGATTTTCGGAAAACTCGATACAGGCGCGCGGCACTTTCGCGTCGCTCTCGATATTATAATTGAGGATGCGAAAGCCGAATTTCTCGCGTATCGCCATGTAATAGCTGCGAAACGCCGCCTCGTCCTGCAAGGCGAGGCTGGCGCGCGCCGCATTCAGCATCGGCCGCCAGTTGTTTTGTGAGGCATAAAGCCGGCTCAAGGCGCGCAGCGCCTGCGCCTTGCCGGCCGGG
Organism: Hyphomicrobiales bacterium; assembly: GCA_019075905.1. Lineage (GTDB taxonomy): Bacteria > Pseudomonadota > Alphaproteobacteria > Rhizobiales > Beijerinckiaceae > REEB77. Next base: position 36,076 of record JAGXAM010000019.1, on the reverse strand, counting down.
TCCTTAGCCTTTTCAAAGGCCACATAATCGGCCGCCATGGCATTGTGCACATAGGCGGAAAATGCCGGTTGCTGCGGCGTGCTGGCGCCATCAAGCGCCTTGGCATAGCCAAGCCAGGCCGCCGCATCATCCGGGTGCTGCAGCACCGCATCAAAGGCTGCACCCGCCGTCTCGATGCCGGTGTGCCGAGTCGTCTTGACGAAAGGCAGCAGCTTTTGCAGCCGGTCACCCTGCCGGGCAAGATCGGCATTCTGATAGGGCGGGTCGGCCAGCGCCTGGGTGCCCGTGGCAAGAACCAGCGCGCCGGCAAGGCACATGATCCAGCGTCTCATCGGCTTCATCCTCACCTGGCTTGCGCGCCTTCGCAAACTCGCACAGCCAGCCGCCAGTTGCAATCGCGTGGAGCCTGTGGTCAACCGTCGTCATGGCTGAAATATCAAGGCGCAAACCCCGTTCTCCCGCCGCGGCCGCACCGCGCGAGGCGGCGCGTGTGCACGAGATTTTTGCGCGGTTTCAAGCCGCGCTGCCCGAGCCCGAGGGCGAGCTTTATTACGTCAATGCCTTCACACTGCTGGTTGCCGTCGTGCTTTCAGCCCAGGCCACCGACAAGGGCGTCAACAAGGCGACGCGGCCGCTGTTTGCCATTGCCGACACGCCGCAGGTCATGCTCGATCTCGGCGAGGAGCGGCTGCGCGAGGCGATCCGCACCATCGGGCTTTACCGCACCAAGGCAAAACATGTCATCGCCCTCAGCGCCGCCCTCATCGCCGGTCATGGCGGCGTGGTGCCGCAAAGCCGCGAGGCTCTGGAAAGCCTGCCGGGCGTGGGTCGCAAGACGGCCAATGTCGTGCTCAACATCGCCTTTGCCATGCCGACCATCGCCGTTGATACCCACATTTTCAGGCTCGCCAACCGTTTGCCGCTGGCGCGCGGCAAAACCCCGCTGGCCGTGGAACTGGGTCTCGAACGGATCATCCCGCCACAATTCAGGCTGCATGCCCATCACTGGCTGATCCTGCACGGGCGCTACATCTGCAAGGCGCGAAAGCCCTTGTGCGAGCGCTGCCTCATTGCCGATCTTTGCCGCTTTCCGGGCAAGACCGCCGTTGCCGCCGCGCCCGTGCGAGGCCTCGATTAAGGGCCAGCACGGACAAGATCGGATGGTGACCTTCTGGCCCGGTGAGGCAAAATCTGTTATCCAGATCCGGCGGTGGCCGAGCCATCGGGCTTAAACCCCGAGGCGCCGGTTGCGAGACCGGCGTTGATAGACCAGCTAGCCTGCGGAGGAGAGGTCGCCCTCCCGGCCACCGTATCATGACACGCACGGGCCATGACGTTGGAGATGATCGCGCCCCAAACGCCGTCATTGCGAGCGTAAGCGAAGCAACCCAGGGGTTTCGGCGCATCTGGCCGCGAAGTTTCCCCAGATCTCCGGGTTGCTTCGTCGCCTTGCTCCTCGCAATGACGGTGGAAAATTGCCCCCCTCTAGCGCGTGAAAGTGATGCCAACCTGGGGCCTGACGTGGCCTCGCTGTTCTTTTCCCCGCGCCCGCAGCGGTTCACGCCTGGTTTCAACCCGCCTCGGCCGCCTTGATCAGCGCGGCAGCATCGGCCGAATCCCACTTGGCCGGGCCTTCCATGACGCCAAGCTCGCAGCCATGCTCATCGACCAGCAAGGTTGCCGGCAGGCCAACGAGATTGTTCTTGCCACGCAACACCTGAAAGATCGTCGCGGTCGGGTCGGCATAATAGGTCAGGTGATCGGCCTTGATCTGCTGCAGGAACGCCTTGGGCCGGTCCAGCCGCGCCGTATCGATATTGACCGCCGCCACCGCCAGCGCCGGATCATTTTTGGCGGCGAGAGCGTCGAGCGTCGGCATTTCCGCGCGGCAGGGCACGCACCAGGTGGCCCACAGGTTGAGCAGCAGCACCTTGCCCTTGAATGCGGCAAGATCGACCGGCTTGCCATCCGGCCCGTTGAAATGCACCGGCGTCATCGGCACCGGGAAAGCCAGCGGCTTGAAGGCGGCAACATCGCCATGCGCCAGCGCCTGCAGGCCGGGCAGGGCCTTTTGTGCCACCGGGCAAGGAATATTTTCCACCATCTTGCTCGCAGGCCTGCGCATCTCGTATAGCACCCCGAGCGCTACGGCCAGAAACGCCGCCGCAAAGGCGAGGCCGGCAAGGGCGAGTTTGACGGCAAGGCCGATAACATGCTGGCGGTCGGCATCAGGCTGGTTCATGATCATCTCGCAGGGGGTGAGAAGAGGGTGAAATGAGTAATAAGATGTGGGGCGGGCGATTTGGTGGCGGCCCCGACGCCATCATGGAGGACATCAACGCCTCGATCGAATTTGACCGCAAACTGGCACCCCAGGATATTGTCGCCTCCAAGGCCCATGTCGCCATGTTGGCGTCACAAGGCATTGTCACGCCACAAGCCGCCGCGTCCATTAGCACAGGCCTTTCCGACATTGCCGGAGAAATTGCCGCAGGCAGCTTCACATTTTCGCGCGCGCTCGAAGATATTCACATGAATATCGAATCGCGGTTGGCCAGCCTCGCCGGCGCCGATGCCGGACGCCTGCACACTGCCCGCTCGCGCAATGACCAGGTGGCGGTCGATTTCCGCCTCTGGGTGCGCGACACCGCCGATGCCCTTCAACTGCAGATGCACGCGCTGCAGCTGGCGCTGGCGACACGGGCGCGCGAGCATGCCAAAACCATCATGCCCGGCTTCACCCATCTGCAAACCGCCCAGCCGGTGACCTTTGGCCATCACCTGCTCGCCTATGTGGAAATGCTCGGGCGCGACCGTGGCCGCCTGCGCGACGCGCGCGCCCGCATGAATGAATGCCCGCTCGGTGCCGCGGCGCTGGCCGGCACCTCGTTTCCGATTGATCGCCACCAGACCGCAAGGGCGCTCGGCTTTGACCGGCCAACCGCCAATTCGCTCGACAGCGTCTCGGACCGTGACTTCGCCCTCGAAGTGCTGGGCGCCGCCGCCATTTGCGCCATGCATCTCTCGCGCCTCGCCGAAGAACTGGTGCTGTGGGTGACGCCGCAATTTGGCTTTGTGGCGCTCTCCGACAAATTCACCACCGGCTCGTCGATCATGCCGCAAAAGCGCAATCCCGATGCTGCCGAACTGGTACGCGGCAAGACCGGCCGCATTTATGGCGCGCTCACCGGCCTGCTGGTGGTGATGAAGGGCCTGCCGCTGACCTATTCCAAGGATATGCAGGAAGACAAGGAAGGCACCTTTGACGCGTTAGAGGCCCTGTCGCTGTGCCTTGCCGCCATGACCGGCATGATCCTCGATCTTGCTGTTGATACAAAGCGCATGAAGCGGGCGGCCGGAGCGGGCTTTTCCACCGCCACCGATCTGGCCGACTGGCTGGTGTGCCATCTCAATCTGCCGTTCCGCGAGGCCCATCATGTTACCGGCCGTCTGGTGGCTCTGGCCGAGGCGCGCCATTGCGGGCTTGAAGACCTGTCGCTGGACGAGATGCGCAGGGTCCATGCCGCCATCACGCCTGAAATTTACGGCGTTCTCGGCGTGCGCCGCTCGGTTGAGAGCCGCACGTCTTATGGCGGCACCGCCCCGAAGAATGTCGCCGCCGCGGCCCGCCGCTGGTTGGCGCGTCTCGCGAAAGAGGCTAAGACGTTTCATCCACAGGAGCCGACGGCTTGAGACCTCTGATCGCATGGGCCACGCTGAGTGTGCTCGCCCTCGGCCTTGCCGGCTGCGGGCGACGCGGCCCGCTGGAAGCGCCCCCGCAGCTCGGCGCGCCGCAAACCGCGGCGCCGGCGCCAAAACAGGCAGATTCATTCGGCACCGCCGACCTGCTGCCGTCCCGCCCGAAACAGACCCCCATCGGCGTGCCCAAGCAATCATTCATTCTTGATCCCTTGCTCTGAATCGAGTCCCTCTCATGTCACCTTTCAGCTACCGGGACGGTGTCCTTCACGCCGAAGGCGTTGATCTTCGCGCCATCACGCGCGAAGTCGGCACACCGTTTTATTGCTATGCCCGCGCCGCGCTGACCGAGCGTTACAAGGCCTTCAACGAGGCCTTTGCCGGCGTGCCGCATCTCCTGTGCTTTGCCATGAAGACCAATTCCAACCAGGCGGTGCTGACCACTCTGGCGCGGCTTGGCGCCGGCATGGATGTGGTGTCGGGCGGCGAAATCATGCGCGCCCGGGCCGCCGGGGTCCCCGGCGAGCGGATTGTGTTTTCCGGGGTCGGCAAGACCCGCGCCGAAATGGCGCTGGCGCTGCGCGAAAATATCCTGTGCTTCAATGTCGAATCCGAGCCCGAGCTTGAGGCCCTCTCCGGGATCGCCAGCGCCATGGGCGTCACGGCCCGCATTTCGGTGCGGGTCAATCCCGATGTCGATGCCCTGACCCATGCCAAGATTTCCACCGGCACCTATGCCAACAAGTTCGGCGTTCCGATTTCCGAGGCACCCCGCGTCTATGCCCGTGCTGCCGCCTTGCCCGGCATCGAGGTCACCGGCGTCGATATGCATATTGGCAGCCAGATCGTCGAGCTTGCGCCCATCGAGGCCGCCTGCACCCGTCTTGCTGACCTTGCCCGCCAGTTGATCGCCGCCGGGCACAGGCTCACCCATATTGATGTCGGCGGCGGGCTCGGCGTGCGCTACCGTGCCGATGATGCCGATCCGCCCGGCCCGCAGGCCTATGCCGAAACCATCCTGCGTCATCTGGGCGCGCTCGGGCTGAAGCTGATCTTCGAGCACGGCCGGCTGATCGCCGCCAATGCCGGAATTCTGGTGTCCGAGGTGCTTTATGTCAAAAAGGGCGCCGCCAAGACCTTCGTGATCGTCGATGCTGCGATGAATGACCTCGTCCGTCCGACGCTCTACGAGGCCTGGCACGAAATCGTGCCGGTGATCGCCCCTGCGCCGGACGCGCTGCACAGCCATGTCGATGTCGTCGGCCCGGTCTGCGAAAGCGGCGATTATCTGGCGCAGAACCGGGCGCTGCCGCCTCTGAAGGCCGGCGACCTGATCGGCGTGCTGTCGGCCGGGGCCTATGGCGCGGTGCAGGCCGGCACCTATAATACCCGCCCGCTGGTGCCCGAAGTCATGGTCGATGGCACACGCTGGGCAACGATCCGTGCCCGCCCGCCGGTGACGGCGTTGATCGACGCCGACAACGTGCCATCCTGGTTGGCGCAGGACTGACCGAGCGCCAGAGGCACGGGCGCGGCGCGGCTGGCCCCAAAACTCAGGACAGTTTGGCAGCCTTGCTCAGCGCCGCCGTCACCGCTTCCTTGGTGAGCAGTTCGGGCAGGGCAATACCTTCGGGTGCCCCCGGCCCATAGACGATGTTGAAGGGAATGCCGAAGCGGCCATGCTGCGCGAGATAGGCGGCAATGGCCGGATTGGGCTGGCTCCAGTCGGCTTTCATGTCGATCAGGCCGGGCTGGCGCAGCATGGAATTGACCGGCTCGCTGTCCAGCACCAGCCGCTTGTTGGCCTGACAGGTCAGACACCAGCTGGCGGTGACATCGACAAACACCAGCCGCCCCTGCGCGACCGAGGTTTTGATCGCCGCCGTATCAAACGCCTGCCAGGCCAGGCTGTCGGGCGCATCTGCGGTGACCGAAGGCCCGAAATGCAGCACCACCAGCGCCGTCGCCAGCCCGGCAAGGGCAAAGCCCGAGGCCAGTTGCAGGCTCGGCCGGGCGAGCGGCAAGCCGCGCCGGTGCCGCCATACCATGGCAATGACCAGCAGCGCCGCACTGGCCAGCCCGACGCCGAGCGCCATGGCAAAACCGGCGACACCATTCAGGATCAGCAACAGCCACAGGGCCGTGCCGAGCAGCGGGAAGCCGAGATATTGCTTGAGCCGCACCATCCACATCCCGGGCTTCGGCAGATGTGTCGCAAGCCCCGGAAAGGCCGCAACCATGAGGAAGGGCAGGGCCATGCCAATGCCAAGCGCCGCAAAAACCGAGACGATTTCAAGGGTGCCGCTGGCCAGCGCATAGCCTATGGCCGTGCCGAGGAACGGCGCCGAGCACGGCGTTGCCAGCACGGTGGCAAAGGCCCCCGAGACGAAATGCCCGGCGAGCGAATGATGCCCGGCCCGGCCGAGCCTTTGCTGCAGGAATCCCGGCAGGCCGATCTCGATCCAGCCGAACAGCGAGGCTGCAAACAGCGCGATCAGCGGGATCATCGCCGCGAGGAACCAGGTTTGCTGGAATTGCAGGCCCCAGCCGATGGAATGGCCACCCGCCTTGAGCCCCAGCAGCACGCCGGCGATCAGCAGGAAGGATGCGATAATCCCCGCCGCTGACGCCAGAAATCCGGCCCGAACCTGCGCGCGCTCTGCCCCGCCTTTCTGCATCACCATCAGCAGTTTCAGCGACAGCACCGGCAGCACGCAGGGCATGACATTCAAGATCAGGCCGCCGACCAGCGCCAGCCCGAGCAGGGGCACCAGCGCCAGGATTCGCGCCAGCAGGCCCGGCCAGGGTGCGGCTTCGAGTTTGGGACTGGCCTCGATGAAGCGTTGGCCATCGACCAGCGTCAGCCGGAGCGGCGTCGCCCGCGAAAGGCCGACGCCCGGCGGTTGGTGCAGGATCGGCAGGGTGATGCGGGCGCGCCGCGCGGCATCACTCAGGATCACCTGCGGCGGCCCGAAGGCGAGGCTCTTGCTTTCCGGGAAAATATCGGGGGCATGGAACGGCTGCGGCGCGCTCGCATCCACCACCAGCGCGGCACTGGCGCCCTGGCCGAGCAGCCGCGCCGCGGTGATCGCCAGCCCCGCGCCCTGCGAGCCGTCGGGCACCAGATTGGCAAAGCGGTTGATGAGTTGCGCCTCATTGCCGGGCAGGGCCGGGCCGGCCGGCAGGCTAAGCGTCAGGTGCAGGCTGTGCGGCACGCAGATTTGCGCGCACACCAGAAGATCGGCCGTGGCGTTGAGGGTCGCCGGGGCACCCGGCTGCGCCACGCGTTCCTGAAACGGCAGCACCACATGGCCTTCATAGCCGAAGGTCTGCAAACCCAGCAGGCTGAAGCGCCGCGGCAGCGGCCATGAAAATTTCGCCTTCGTTGCGGCGCCGCCGAGGCTGACGCTCAGGCGGGGCGGCAGGCCTGCTTCGCCCGGCGCACGCCAATAGGTCTTCCAGCCCGGTTGCATCCTGATGTCGAGGCCGAGCGGCAGGCTGGCGAGATGTCCCGTGCCCTCCACCGCCGCCACGAGTCGCGCCTTGACCGCGCCATCGCTCACCCATGGGCCTGCCGCCGCATGGGCCGGGCCCATCAGGGCGCCAAGTGCCATAAAACCAAAAAACAGCGCACGCATCATGTCATTCTTGCAAGGTCAAAGGCTTGAACTGCGGCCACAGCCTGCCGCAGTCAACTGAAGATTTCGTGATCGGCTGGGCAACTTGTCGCAGATTGCGCGACATTGGGGCTTTTCATAGGCTAGAATGGCATCACATTGCGGCCAGCCGCATTTGAAGCCAGAAACATGATGATCGCCGACAACGACCAGCCCGACCACGAGTCTCCCACCGATGATGCGCCCGCGCCGGCCTCGCTGCTGCGCGGCGTCGAGGTCATCCGCGCCCATTGGGAACACGCGCCCGAAGGCCCCGGCGTCTATCGCATGCTCGATGGCGACGGCGCGGTGCTCTATGTCGGCAAGGCCAAATCGGTCAGGAAGCGCATCGCCTCCTACACCCGCCTCACCGGCCATGTCGGCCGCATCGCCCGGATGATCGCCCTCACGGCGCAGATGGTATTCGTCTCGACCCGCACCGAGACCGATGCGCTGCTGCTCGAAAGCAACCTCATCAAGCAGCTGAAGCCGCGCTTCAATGTGCTGCTGCGCGATGACAAGAGCTTTCCTTATATTCTGCTCGCCGCCAGCGACCGCGCCGCCATGGTCACCAAGCATCGCGGCGCCCGCACCATCCCCGGCGATTATTATGGCCCCTTTGCCTCGACCTGGGCAGTCAACCGCACAATCAACGCGCTGGAGCGCGCCTTCCTGCTGCGCTCCTGCACCGACAGCTATTATGACAACCGCACGCGGCCCTGCCTGCTGCACCAGATCAAGCGCTGTTCGGCGCCATGCACCGGCGAGATCTCGCCCGAAGATTATGCCGCGCTGGTGCGCGAGGCCAAGGCCTTCCTCACCGGCAGGAGCCAGACGGTGCGCGCCACCCTCGCGGCTGAAATGGGCAAGGCCGCCGAGGCGCTCGAATTCGAGCGCGCCGCCCGGCTGCGCGATCGCATCGCCGCGCTTTCGGCCATCCAGGGCGCGCAGGGCATCAACCCAAAAACCGTCGAGGAGGCCGATGTTTTCGCCATCACCAGCGAGGCCGGGCACTTCTGCGTCGAGGTGTTTTTTTTCCGCACCTACCAGAACTGGGGCAATTGCGCCTATTTTCCGCGCGCCGACAAAAGCCTCGCGCCGGAAGATGTGCTTGGCGCCTTCGTTGGCCAGTTTTATGCCGAACGGCCGGCCCCGGCGCTGGTCTTGCTGTCGCACGAGATCGAGGAGCCCGGCCTGATGGCCGAGGCGCTTGGCACCTGGAGCGGCCACAGGGTCGAGCTTGCCACACCAAGGCGCGGTGAAAAGCGCGAACTCGTCAACCATGCCGCACAAAATGCCCGCGAGGCCCTGGCTCGCCGCCTGTCGGATGCCGCCAGCCAGACGCAATTGCTTGAGGCGCTCGGCGCCGCCTTCGGCATGGAAAGGGCACCGCGCCGGGTCGAGATTTACGACAATTCCCACATTATGGGCACCAATGCCGTCGGCGCGATGGTGGTGGCCGGCGCCGCCGGCTTCATGAAGGCGCATTACCGCACCTTCAACATCGATGCCACCGACATCACCCCCGGTGATGATTATGCCATGATGCGCCAGGTGCTGACGCGCCGTTTCTCCCGCCTGAAACGCGAGGCCCCGGTGCCCGAAGCGGCGCTTCTGCAGGCGGCTGACAGCGAGGAATTTCCCGCCTGGCCCGATCTCATCCTGATCGACGGCGGCCAGGGCCAGTTCGATGCGGCGCTGGGCGTGCTCAGGGACCTTGGCATTGATGAGGTGACGGCGGTCGGCATTGCCAAGGGGCTTGACCGTGATGCCGGGCGCGAGAGCTTCTTTTGTGTCGGGCGTGCGCCCTTCCGGCTGCCGCCGCGCGACCCGGCGCTGTATTTCGTGCAGCGCCTGCGCGATGAGGCACATCGCTTTGCCATCGGCACCCACCGCGCCCGCCGCAAGAAGGATTTCGTCAAAAGCCCGCTCGATGAAATCGCGGGCATTGGCCCCGCCCGCAAGCGCGCCCTGCTGAGCGCCTTTGGCACGGCCAAGGCCATTGCCAGGGCGGATCTCGCCGATCTTGAGAAGGTGCCGGGCATCAATGCCGCCACCGCCAGGCTGGTGCATGACCATTTCCGCACCGGCGGCTGAGCGTGGCTGCCAGCTTGCGATTTCGTCGCAACTCTGGCAAGCGCTGTGCGGATTTTGCAGGAGAATGCCAAGGTGGACAAGGTTGAACAGCAGAAGTTGCAGGCCTTCCTGCGACGCAATTTTGGCGCGCAGGGCCTGAAAGTGCGCACTGATCCGCGCAACACCAATGCTGCTGAAGTGACCTTTGGCGAGCGCGTCATCGGCGCCATCACCCTCGACACAGAGGATGGCGATCGCTCTTTTGCCTATGAGATGAAACTGCCGGTGCAGCGCGATACGCTGCAGGCCTATGTGCGCAAGCTGTTCGAGAACGACAGGCTCAAGATCATGAGCCGCGCCAAAAAGACCGACTCGGTCGAGTTGCTCAACGACGGCGAGTTTCTCGGCGTCATCAGCGCCGATAATGCCGCCGGTTCAAGCTTCACATTGCAAATGGCGATTCTCGACATTGATCTTGACGACGACGAGCTTTGAGCCCGCCTGATGCGGGCGAGGCTTACGGCCGCAGATAGGCAAAGCCCTCGCCCTGCAATTGCGCAAGGCGCACGTTGCCGCCTTTTTCCGCAACGATGAAGCCCGGCAGCAGGTCCTTGAGCGTCAGGTGCATCTTGCGCATGGTATTGCCGCAAGCATTCATCTGCACGCCCTGTTTCACCAGATCAGCAAAGTGGCCGGACATGCCGGCATCGGCGTGATCCCAGCGGAAAGCCGCCAGAGCCGGGCCCAGCACCACCAGTGCCAGCTTGACATGCTGCGGCCCGCCCATGCCCTGCAAATGCTGCGTCATGTTGTTTTCAATCGTGAAATTCACCTTGGCGAGATCATCGAGATGATAGACCACACGGGAGGCGACTACCGATTTTGCAGCCTCGGCCGGACGCATTGTCGCCAGCGCGCCACCGCCGGCGAGAAGGGCGAGGGATCTGAAGAAATTGCGACGTTCCATAGTGATAACCTCCCATGAGACAACCGTTTATTAGCATCCAACAATAAACCCGTACGCGCGCTTTGCATAGCCATGCTGACATGACAGCGCGCTGACAAGGCAAAGGCAGCGGCGGCGGCCGGGTTTTTTGCAGGGTCAGCAAGACGCGATCTTCAGTTGACAGTTCAAGCCGCCGCGCTCCTTATGCGCCACAAGAATGGTGTGGCTGCACGCTCGGGCGGCCATGCAGCCTGGAGTGGAGCCATGACTCTGATGCTTGCCTCAGTCGTGGATACGGCGGAGGCCATGATGGCGCTGCATGGCGGTGCCGATGTCATTGATGCCAAGGACCCCGGCGCCGGTGCCCTCGGCGCGCTGCCGCCGCCAACCGTCGCCGCCATCGTCGCTGCCCTGGGCGGCAAGGTCACCACCAGCGCTGTTGCCGGCGATCTGCCGATGGAACCAGCCCTGGTGAGCAGCGCCGTCGCCGCCCTGCAGGCCACCGGGGTTGATATTGTCAAGATTGGCCTGTTTCCCGATCCCCGCCTGCCGGATTGCATCATGGCCCTGCGCCCGGCGGCCAGCCGCGGCCGGCTGGTGGCGGTGCTGTTTGCCGACCTCGCGCCGGATGTGACGCTGCTGGCAAAACTGGCCGAAGCCGGGTTCTATGGCGCCATGCTCGACACCGCCCATAAGAATTCCGGCCGCCTGCTGAACCATATGGAATGGGCGCAGCTTGCCGGTTTCGTCGCCGCCTGCCGCGCGCACGGCCTCGTGTGCGGGCTGGCCGGCGGCCTTGAGGCCCCCGATATTCCGCGACTTCTGGCACTGGAGCCGGATTATCTCGGCTTTCGCGGCGCGCTCTGTGCCCATCATAGCCGCACCGCCACCCTCGATAAATCGGCACTGGAACTGGTGCGCTCGTTGATTCCGCCCCGGACCTTACCCGCCGACCTGAGTGAGGCGACCATGAACATCCTTGCCCAGCGCAGCCCGCAGCATGGCGAGGGCCAGGAACCCACCGACACGATTTTCGTCGAGAATCTGGTGTTGCCGGTGCGGATCGGCGCCTATTCCTTCGAGGAGGAGCGGCCGCAGGACGTGCGCTTCAGCGTCAGGGTCGGCGTGGCCCGACGCCAGCAGGGCGGCGATGACATGCGCGGCATATTTTCCTATGATCTGGTGATCGACGCCATCAGGTTGATCGTCGCCAGCGGCCATATTGCCATGGTCGAGACCCTCGCCGAGGCCATAGCCCAGGCCGTGCTGGCCCATGCCGACGTCCACCACGTCATTGTCAGGGTCGAGAAGCTCGATGTCATCAAGGGGCTGGTAGGGGTCGAGATCGAGCGCCGCCGGCCGGTGCGTCAGGCGACCGTCGTCGATCTCTTCAACCATGGGCCGGAGGCGCTGGCGTGAGCGGCGCAGCGCCCCTGACCATTGTCAAGCTGGGCGGCGCGGTGGCGGCCTCTGGCGGCGTCTCGGGCTGGCTTGCCGCCTTGCGGGCTGGCGGCCAGGCGATGGTGCTGGTGCCGGGCGGCGGCCAGTTTGCCGATGCTGTGCGCGCCTCGCAGCGCGCCCTCGGCTATGATGATGCCCTCGCCCATGATCTTGCCCTGGTGGCGATGAACCAGCTTGGCAGGGTGCTGGTGAACCTGACGCCGGGGCTGCGTCTGGCGACCAGCCTGCCGCAAATTCGCGCCCATCTGGCGCAGGGCCTGACTCCGGTCTGGTCAGTGGTGCCTTTGGCGCGCCGCGCCGGTGTCCCGCAAAGCTGGGACACGACCAGCGACACGCTGGCGCTGTGGCTGGCGCAGCGGCTGAAACCGGCAAGATTGCTGCTGATCAAGGCCCGCGATGCCGATCCGCAAGCCGCCACCCTCGATGCCGCGCAGCAGGAGGGCCTGGTCGACCGGGCCTTTGCCAGCCAATGGCAACGCGGCCCCTGCAAGGTTTTCGTGGCCGGGCCGGGTGCCCTCGCAACCGCTGCCGGCAAGCTGCGGGACGGTGACATGCCGGGCGTCATTCTGGTGCCAGCCGCGCGGGGTCGTCATGGCACGCGCTAGCATCATCAAGCCGCGCTGGGCCTGGGCCCTGACCGGCTCGGGGCATTATTTCACGCAATCGCTGGCGATGATCCGCGACCTAGCCGATGTCGATGTCTTTGTCAGCAAGGCTGCCGCCGAAGTGCTGCGCATGTATCGCGAGGAGCTGGCGCTGCCGCCGACCGCGCGGCTCTACCGCGACACTACAGCGAGCGCCGTGCCGGTCGGCAATTTCTACCACGGCGATTATCACACGCTGGTCGTCGCCCCGGCCTCATCCAACACGGTCGCCAAATGCGTCTTTGGCATATCCGACACGCTGGCGACCAATGTTTTTGCCCAGGCCGGCAAATGCCGCGTGCCGGTGATGGTCTTTGCCTGCGACACCGCCCCCGAGCAGGAGACCCGCGCCCCCGAGGGCATGGTCAAAGTGTATCCACGCGCCATCGATCTCGAAAACACCGCCCGGCTCAAGGCCTTTGCCGCAACGCAGGTGGTTGAAACCCTGGCGGAGCTTGGCGCCGCCATCGCCGCGCGGCAGGCGGCCTTGCGCCATGGCTGAGACCTGGGCCTTTCTCACCGGCCATCTGGCGCGCCCGCGCCTTGAGGCCCTGCTCGCCGGCTTGCCGGATCTGCCGTTTCAGCCGCAGGTCATTGATGTCGGCGTCAAGGTTGCCGCCCTGATGACCGCGGCGATCCTGCTGCGCCGCCTGCAGCTCGGCCATGGCGTCAGCAAGGTGATCGTGCCGGGGCGGTGCCGCGCCGATCTTGCTGCCCTTTCCGCGCATTTTACCGTGCCCTTCGTGCGCGGGCCCGATGAATTGCAGGATCTGCCGGAATTTTTGGGGCGCGGCGGCAGGCCCCCGGACCTCTCGCAGCACGACACCCGCATTTTTGCAGAAATTGTCGATGCCAGCGCGCTCACGGTCGATGACATCGTGCAGCGCGCCGCTGCCCTTGGCGCGCAGGGCGCCGATGTCATCGATCTGGGCTGCCTGCCGGATACGCCTTTCCCTCATATGGAGGCGGCGATCGCCGCGCTGCAGGGCCGGGGCCTCAAGGTCAGCATCGATTCGGCCCACCCGCAGGAATTGCGCCGCGCCGCGCTGGCGGGTGCCGATTACCTGCTCAGCCTCACCGCAACAACGCTCGATATTGCTGAAGGCTGCCGCTCTGTCCCGGTGCTGGTGCCCGAGCCGCAGGGCGATCTTGCCTCGCTGATCCACGCTGCCGCGCTGGCAGAGGCGCGCAGCCTGCGGGTGATCCTCGATCCGGTTCTTGATCCGGTTCATTTCGGCTTTGCCGCCGCGCTCGGCCGCTATCTCGCCTTGCGTCAGGCGCTGCCGGATGCCGAACTGATGATGGGCACCGGCAATCTCACCGAACTGACCGAGGCTGATTCAGCCGGGGTCACCGCCGTGTTGCTCGGCGTGTGTTCAGAGCTGGCCATAAAAAATGTGCTGGTGGTCAATGTCAGCCCGCACACGCGCCGCACTATCAGGGAGCATGACGCCGCCCGGCGGCTGATGTTTGCCGCCCGCCGCGATGGCGCCCTGCCGCGCGGCTATGGCGCTGGTCTGGTGCAGGTCCATGACATGAAACCGGTGACGAGCGGGCAGGGCGACATTGCCGCGCTGCAGGCCGCGGTCAAGGACCTCAATTTCCGCATCCTGCATGATGGCGCCAGCATCCATGTCTTCAACGCCGCGCTGCACGCCACCGGGCGCGATGCACTCGGCCTCTATCCGCAACTCGGCGTCGACAACGATGGTGCCCATGCTTTTTATCTCGGCGCGGAATTGATGAAGGCCGAGATCGCCCTGCAACTTGGCAAGCATTATGCGCAGGACGAGGCCCTGCAATGGGGTGTGGCCAGCGACGCCACGCCCGTTGATGCAACAAGCCACAAGCCGGCAGGCCCGACCTTGCCGGGCCGCAAGGGGAGATGAAGCGCGTGCCGCTGATCATTGAATCGATTGTCGTGACCACCGGGGCCGATGGCACCGCGCATCTGGCGCCGCTCGGCATGATCGCCGACGCAGACCATTGGCTGCTGGCGCCGTTCCGCCCCTCGACGACGCTCGACAATCTCGCCCGCACCGGCCGCGCCGTCGCCTGTTTCGGCGCTGATGCCAGGGTCTATGCCGGGTGCCTGACCGGCCGGCGCGACTGGCCGCTCGCCGCGCTCGACCATGGCCAGTTCCGCCTCGCCGATTGCGTCAGCCACGCGGATTTGCAGGTTGTCGCCACGGAAGATCACCCCGAACGGCCGCGCTTCACCTGCAAGGTCACGCAGCACCTGACCCACCGCCCCTTTGCCGGCCATAACCGCGCCTATAGCGCCGTGATCGAGCTTGCCATCCTTGTCAGTCGCCTGCACATGCTGCCCGCGGCGAAAGTTCAGGCCGAAGTCGCCTATCTGGCGATCAGCATGGCCAAAACTGCCGGCCCGCCCGAGCAGGAGGCCTGGGACTGGCTGATGGCGAGGCTGTGGGCAGAGGGCATCGCGCTCTGATGCGGGGTCATGGAGGGCCTAGCGCGCGCAGGTCGGCCTCGGCGGCCTGAAGCTGCAGATAGCTGTGCTGGCGCCGGGCGATGCGGATTGCCATAGTGAAATGCCGTCGCGCCCGCCCGCTGGCACCCTGCGCCTGATAAAGCCGTGCCGCCAGCCGGTGAAGTTCTGCCGAAAAATACACATAGCCGCTCACCAGCTCGGGCAGGGCGGCCCGCAGCATGGCGCTGCATTCAGCGAGGCGTCCGGCCTTTTCGAGCTCGATCGCCACAAAGACCTGCCAGACGTTGGAAAAGGCCCGGGTTTCGCGCATATGCGCAATGCCCCTGTGCGCCAGCGCAAATCCTTGCTCGGCATCGCCCTGCCAGATCATGTCGATGCCGCTGAATACCATGGTGTGCCCGCGCCAGAACGGCTGGTTTTCGATCAGTTGCAGGCTTTTCAGGCGTCCGGCAAAGGCATTCATGCCGGCCTTGTCAGCCATCAGCATGGCCGCAAAACACCCGGCAAAGATCAAGGCGTTGAATTGCGGGTTGGTCTGGCCCGTGGCCCGCGCCGCCTCAAGACATTGCCCTTGCCAGGCGCGGGCGCTGACAAAATCATTCTGCATGGCGGCGATCTGGCAAAGCCCCATCAGCGTGTTCACCCAGGGGTTGGAGGGGCCGATGCGGTAGAGCTCCGTCCGATCGCGCTCGGGCTCATAAAGCGTGGCAAAGGCGCTCAATTCGCGATTGGCAACGTCAAGCTGGCCGCGGAACAACAGCGTCGTGCCTAGCGCCCGATGCGCCAGCAGCCGGTCGATCATCGGCCCGCCACGGGCAAAGGCGGCAATGCTGCGCGCCAGTTTGAGGTTCTCGCGCAGCCGGACGATATTGCCCGAGGCACCCCATTTCGAAACCAGCAGCGGCACCAGTTGCGAGGTGACACCAAGCCGCTGCCCGATCAGGGTTGCCGCGTCGAGCTGCTCGATGATGCTGGCATGGCCAAAGCCGACCGTGGCGACCAGAGGCGTCACCAGCGCGATGCGCAAGGTCAATTCGCGCTCGTCGCGGGCCTTGCTGTCTGGCAGGCGGGCATTGGTGGCAATCGCCTCCTCGAAACAGGTGACGGCCTCGCGGTAATCCGAGCGTTTCAGCGCGGCATTGCCGGCATGCTCCCATTGCCGCGAAGCATCCACCGGGCGGTCGGCGGCCGCCAGCTGGTAGGCCAGCACATGCGGCAGCGCCGCGGCCATATCGGGAAACCTTGTTTCGAGCGCATCGACCACCTTGCCATGCAGGGCATGCCGGTCCTTGCGCGTCAGCAATTGATAGGCGGCATCGCGCACCAGCGTGTGCCGGAATCCCAGCGTCTCGCCATAGCGGCTGTGGCCTTTCACCAGAATGCCGGCCTCGTTGAGTTCAAGCAGCCCGCGGCGCGCCTCAGCGAGGCTCAGCGGCACCACCGCCATCAGCAGCGGCACGGAAAATTCGCGCCCGAGCACGGCAGCCGCCGAGGCCACCAGGCGGCCAAATTCGAGGCCATCGAGCCGGGCGAGAAGCGATTCAGCCAGCGTTGCCGGAATGGCGGCGCGGTCAGCAGCCAGGCCCTTGAGCTGGGCATCGCGGTCAAGATAGCCGCGTGTCAGCTCCTCGGCGAACAGCGGCACACCATCCGAGCGTTCGATAATGGCGGCCGTAATCGCCGCAGGCAGCATGGCCGGCGCCGCGAGCCTTGTCACCAGCGCTCCGGTTTCCGCCTCGTCGAGCCGGTCGATGAACAGCTTGCGCCCGCCCAGCGCCGCATTGTCGCGCCCGTCGCGGCGGGTCGTCACCAGCAACAGCTGCAGGTGGCCGAAATATCGCGTAAATTGTTCGAGCACCTCCTGCGTCGTCGGATCGGCCCAGTGCATGTCCTCGACGATGAACACACGGGTGCGCCGCGCCATGGCTTCGAGAAACACCAGCATGGTCTGCAACAGCTGGCTGCGCTGGCGCACCGGATCACCGGCCTTGCCAAAAGCATCCGCGCCCGAGGGCTGCATCATGGCGTCGATCAGCTCGAACTGGGCATAGCTCAGCGGCCAGAGCGCGGCAAGATAGCTGCGCAGGCGGTGCCGGTTGAGATCGTCCGAATCGACGTGGTTGATCGCCGCCCGGTGTTCGAGATAGCTGCGGAACGGGTGCAGCGGCACGGATTTGCTCAAGGGCGAGCATTGCAGGATGAAGGGCTCATGCTGGCGGGCGGCGCTGCCGCCGAACACATGCTGCACCAGCCGCGATTTGCCGGTGCCGGCATCGCCGCTGATGGTGATGGTCTGGCTGGTGCCTTGCGTGGCGGCGGCATAAAGGCGCCGCAACTCCGCCACTTCCCAGTCGCGCCCGACCAGCGCCACCGGGCCGCCCGTCCTGCGCATGGCATCAAAGCGGCTGCGCGATGCCGCCCGTCCCTTCACCTGCCATAAGGTGATGGCTTGGGCAAAGCCCTTGAGGTGATGCGCTCCAAGGCCGGTGCATTCAAACAGGTCGCCGATCAGCGCCCGCGTCACCGGCGAAATCACCAGCGTGCCGGGAGCGGCCGCGGCCATGATCCGCGCCGCCAGATTGGGCACTTCGCCAAAGGCGCCGCCGGGCAGGGCGTCATCGAGGCCCTTTTGCTCGTCGATCAGGGTGACGCCGGTGGCAATGCCAAGGCGCAACTGCGGCGCAAGGCCATTGAAGCGCGGCATGCGGGCGCCATCTTCGAGAATTTGCAACCCGGCCCGCACCGCGCGCTCGGCATCCTGACCGCTCGCCTGCGGATAGCCGAAATAGCAGACCATGGTTTCATTGGCATATTGCGCAATGACGCCCTCAAAACCGGTCACTGCCTTGGTCAGCACGCCGCGACAGGCGGCAAGATAAATCCGGTAATCTTCCGGGTCATGGCGCTGCAGGCTGGCTTCGGGTTCAGCCAGCGCGCAGAACAGCAAGGTCACCTGCCGCTCCTGCACCCCCAGCAGCACCGGGTCATGGGCGGCAGATGGCGCCATGGCGGCGGGCTTGGCGCGGCAGGCAATAGCCGCGAGCAGGCGGCGGCGATGCCCGACCGACACGACGCCAATCTCGCGCAGGTCATCGGCCGAAAGCTGCAAAAGCTGATCAATGTCAATGTGGTGCTGGTCAAACAGCGGCGCGTATTCCGCCAGTCCGAGGCCCTGCAGCCATGCCCAGAGCGCTTGCGGAGGGCTCCTCGTCATGCGCGCACCGGCACGGCCGCGCTGCCTTGCCCCCCGCGCTGGCACCCCCCGGCCGGCAGCCGCGCCGACGCGCGCCTGATGGCCCGCTGCCATGACAGGCCAGATCTGCCCTCACGCTCGCACGCATCACTCGCAGGCACAGTGCAACTCCCCTCGGGACACCCAAGTCGTGCCGAAAGGCAATTGTAAGCCAATAAATTGAATTATCATACAAAAAACCGCAAGCTCTGGCGGCTTCGCCCAGCGCGGCGCGTGGCCGCCCCGCAGCGCGCCTTTCGCCTCATGTCGGCTCTTTCAGCTTGCGTTTGGAGCGATGGAAAAGCGATTCAAACTGGCCGCTGGGATCGCGGCCCGAGATATAATCGCGCTGCCAGCCGAGCTTGAGCGCTTCCGGCTCCCGGCGGGCAAGGCGCGCGTGGAAGGCATTGCGCGCCTCGCGCCAGGCGTCATAGGCGGCATTGAGTTTGGGTGCCTCTGCCAGGTCCGCCATTTTCGGCTCGATCTGGTCGAGAATGCCGTGCGGCACCATGGAGATGAAGCAGAAGGGCTCGTCCTTGTCGAAGCGCACGCTGCCCGGCCGCGTGAAGCGCCAGTTCATGGTGAAGGTAAACGGCAGCCAGTCGGTCTCGACCAGGCCTTCGAGCCCGGTAATGCCATCCTTGACAGTGTTGGGCGGCGCACGCGCGCACAACGCCCAGCCCGGCGAGGTGCGAAACAGATAACCCGGATGGAAGGTCAAGACCCCGTGGCCAAACACCGGGGCTACCACCTGGGCATGGCGCGGGTCACCATCCAGCGACGTGATGCGCACATCGGTCGGCAGGTTGCCGCCATTCCACGACGCGCTGATCGCGCAAGGCATCAGCAATTCCCAGCCGCTGGCATTGGCTATGCCGAGGGGCGTGCAGCGATAGGCAAATCTTTGCGTGCTGGCTTCCATCCAGTCGCGCTCGCTGCGCCCCGGAACCAGCGCCGGCGGCTGCGGATATTCCCGATAACACAGCAATTCCGGGATGTTGGCAAGAAGGTCCGGCATGCCCGATTCCACTGACGCTCGAAATGACCGGCAGCTTCAGACAGGCTCCCCAGCCTGTCAAGAGCCGGGCGGGGTGCCGTTCGGCACTCGCCGTCAAAAGCCCGCCTTGCCCAGTTGCCGCCTGACGCTGCACGGTCTATCTTGCGCTTCAGCCAACGTAGGAACGATCCACTAGCCTGCGACGCAAAGGGGATGCGATGATCATAAAGCCAGCTGCAACCGCGTGGCGGGCCCTCGCCCTTGGGCTCTTGTTGCTGGTCGCCGGGGGCGGCCTCGCCCGCGCCGCCGACAAGCCTGTCGCCCCGACCACCGACATTCCGGTGATGCACGAGGAGGCGAAAGCGGCCGGTCTCGACAGCAGCTACACCGGCTCTTTCAACTTTTATTCGGGCGGCGGCGGTGCGGCCTTCGATTGCAATGGCTCGGGCTATCCCAGCGTGTTTCTGGCCGGCGGCAAGGGCCGCGCCAAGCTCTATGTCAATGAATCGACCCAGGGCGGGCCGCTGAAATTCGTCGAAAAGCGCCTGCATATCCAGACCGATCGCAAGGAATTGCACAATGTCATCGGCGCCTACCCGATCGACATTGACGGCGATGGCTATATGGATCTGGTGGTGCTGCGGCTCGGGCGCACGCTGCTGCTCAAGGGCGGCAAGGACTGCACCTTCACCATCGCCAACAAGCTCTGGCATTTCAATGGCGATCCCGGCTGGGATACCGCTTTTTCCGCCATCTGGGAGCCGGGGCAGAAATTCCCGACCCTGGCCATCGGCCATTATATCGACCGCTTCGCCCCCGGTTCGCCCTTCGGCACCTGCGAGGACAATTCGCTGTTTCGCCCGCAAAAGGGCGATACGCCGGATTATTCCGCCCGCACCGTGCTGCGCCCGGGCTGGTGTGCGCTGTCGATGCTGTTCACCGACTGGGATCGCTCCGGCCACCCGGCGCTGCGCATTTCCAATGACCGGCAATATTACCGCGGCGGCGAGGAGCAGATGTGGAAAATTCTGCCCGGACAGACGCCAAAGCTCTATGGCCGCAACGACGGCTGGCGGCATTTCTCGATATTCGGCATGGGCATAGCCCAGGGCTATCTCGATAATACCGGCTATCCCGAATATGCCCTGACCTCCATGGGCGACACCATGGTGATGCAGCTGGAGCGCAGCGCCGCGCGTGATGACAAGCCGGTCTATCGCAACATTGCCGGTGCCCTCGATGCCACGGCGCATCAGCCCTATACCGGCGGCGACCATCGCCCCTCGACCGGCTGGCATTCCGAATTTGCCGATTTCAACAATGACAGCCTCGAAGATCTTTATATTTCCAAGGGCAATGTCGCGCAGATGCCGGATTTCGCCGCCTATGATCCCAGCAACCTGCTGCTGGGGCAATGGAACGGCAAATTCGTCGAAGTCGGCAAACAGGCCGGCATTGCCGACAACCGCCAGGCGCGCGGTGCCCTGATCACCGATTTCAACCTTGATGGCAATCTCGATATCCTCGCCATCAACCGCAACCGCAATGTCAGCCTGTTTCGCAATCTCGGCGCGCTGCAAAAGAACAGGCCGCCGATTCCCATGGGCAATTTCCTCGAAATCCGCCTGCGCCAGCCCAACCCCAACCGCAATGCCATAGGTGCCAAGGTCGCGGTCAAGATCGGCCGGCGCACGCTTTATCGCTCGCTCGATGTCGGCGGCGGCGATGCCTCCGGCCATTGCTGCTGGATCCATGTCGGCCTTGGCGTGGCCGAGCGCGCCGAAATCCGCGTGCATTGGCCCGGCGGCGGCTGGAGCTATCCTTACCGCGTGTTTGCCAACCAGTTTGTGGTCATCGACCGCACCAGCCCGCGGGCGCAATATTGGTATCCGGCGCATTGAGCGCCGGATCACCGCTGCTGCGGGTGGCGCTCAGCCCTTGAGCGCCGCGCCCTTGGCGTCAAACAGCCTTATCGCCGTATCGGTGAGCTTGACCTTCACCATGTCGCCGCGCGTGATCGTCGCCGCGCCATCGCCGCGCGCCACCAGCGCCGCACCGGAGGCCAGCCGCAAATAGGCGAGGTGGGATTCCCCGAGATTTTCAATGGTTTCGACCATGCCAGGAACATCGGCATCCGCGCCGTTGATGGTAATATGCTCCGGCCTTATGCCCATTTGCAGGGCCGTGCCCTCGGGCGGCGCACCTGCACCGCGCAGCGGCGCCGAAATGCCGATATCTCCACTTTTCAGCACGATGCGGCCCTCGCCGGCAGCGCCCGCCACAACCGGCACGATATTCATGCGCGGCGAGCCCAGAAAGGTCGCAACAAACACATTGGCCGGCTCGTTATAAATCTCCAGCGGCGCGCCGATCTGCTCGACATTGCCGGAATTGAGCACGACGATCTTGCTGGCCAGCGTCATCGCCTCGACCTGGTCATGCGTGACATAGACGGTCGTGGCCTTCAGCTCGCGATGCAGGCGCGCCAGTTCCAGCCGCATTTGCACCCGCAACCCGGCATCGAGATTGGACAAGGGCTCGTCGAACAAAAACACCTTGGGCTCGCGCACGATCGCCCGGCCGATGGCGACACGCTGGCGCTGGCCGCCGGAAAGCTGGCGGGGCAGGCGGGTCAGATAGGGGGTGAGTTCGAGCTGGGCCGCAGCATCCTTCACCTTGGCCTCGATCTGCGCCTTGGTGGCCTGCGCCATTTCCAGCCCGAACGCCATATTCTGGAACACATTCATATGCGGATAGAGCGCATAGGACTGAAACACCATGGCAATGCCGCGCTTTGACGGCGGGTCAGCATTGACCCGGCGCCCGTCGATGCTCAATTCGCCGGAGGTAATGTCCTCAAGCCCGGCGATGAGCCGCAGCAAGGTGGATTTGCCGCAACCCGACGGCCCCACCAGCACGACGAAATCGCCATCATTGATGGTGAGATCGACCCCGTGAATCGTCTCGAAATTGCCGAAGGATTTGCGGATGTCCTTGAGTTGAACATTTGACATGATTATCCGCCCTGAGAGTGAGAAAGCCCGAAAAACGCCTGGCGTGCCGCAAGCTCGACTTTGCCCTTGACGAGTTTGCCCGTAAATCCATGGCCCGTGACCGCGGTGAGGCCCGCGACCGGCGCGCTGAAACTGACAGCCTTGCCCTTGAGGTTGAAGGCACAGAACATGTGCGTGTCGCCAAGGCTGCGCGTGAAGGCGAGCACACCGGCCGGTGCATCATGGAAATGAATGGCACCCTCGCGCAGCACCGTCTGGCCCTGGCGCCAGCCGATGAAGGCGCGCACCCGCTCCAGCGCCGACTGCGCCTTGCCGAGTTGGCGCGACACGGCACGGGCACGGTGTTCTGCCGGAATCGGCAACCACGGGTGGCGCGAGCTGGTAAAGCCGCCCAGCGCGCCGTCGCCCCAGGGCATCGGCGTGCGGCAGCCATCGCGGCCCTTGAATTCCGGCCAGAAGGTCTTGCCATAGGGATCCTGCAGCGCCTCGAAAGGCACATCGGCCTCGCCAAGCCCCAGTTCTTCGCCCTGGTAAATACATTGCGAGCCGCGCAGCGACAGCAGCATGGCAAGCGACAGCGGCGCGAAATCATCGGCATGGCGCGTGGCGTGCCAGCGCGAGGCGGCGCGCACCACATCATGGTTCGACAGCGCCCAGCAGATCCAGCCATCGCGTGCGACCGCCTCGAAATCCTCCACCGCAGCCCTAATCGCCGCCGGGTCGCCATCGCCCGAGAGCAGGTCGAAGCCGTAGCACATGTGAAAGCGCTTGGTGCCGGAGGTATAATCGGCGATCACCTGGTTACCCTCGGCACCGGCGCCAACCTCGCCAACAGCGGCAATGTCCTTGTAGCTGTCGAACAGCACCCGCAATTCCTCCAGTACGGCAATATTGCCGGGCTGGGTCTTGTCATATTTGTGCAATTGCCAGCCATAGGGATTGATCGCCGGCACATCGGCCATGCCCGGTGTGGTATTGGGCGGGTTGTCGCGCAATCTGGCGTCATGCAGATAATAATTCAGCGTATCGTGCCGAAAGCCGTCAACGCCGCGATCCAGCCAGAATTTCACGGTTTTCAGCAAGGCTGCCCGCACATCCGGGTTGTGGAAATTCAGATCCGGCTGCTCCACCAGAAAATTATGCAGATAATACTGGCAGCGCCGCGTGTCCCATTGCCAGCCGGAGCCGCCGAAGATCGACAGCCAGTTGTTGGGCGGCGTGCCATCGGGTTTGGGGTCGGCCCAGACATACCAGTCCGCCTTGGGATTGGTGCGGCTGGCGCGGCTTTCCTTGAACCAGGGATGCGTGTCGGCCGTGTGCGACAGCACCTGGTCGATCATCACTTTCAGGCCGAGCTGATGGGCGCGCTTCACCAGCGCATCGAAATCCGCCAGCGTGCCGAACATGGGATCGACCGCGCAATAATCCTCGACATCATAGCCAAAGTCCTTCATCGGCGATTTGAAGAACGGGCTGAGCCAGATGGCATCGACACCGAGCCCGGCGACATAATCGAGATGCCGGGTAATGCCCGGCAGGTCGCCGATGCCGTCGCCGTTGGAATCAGCAAAGCTGCGCGGGTAAATCTGGTAGATGACCGCGCCGCGCCACCAATTCTTGCCACTTGCACCCATTATTAGCCCCTAACCCTTGACAGCACCGGCCGTGAGGCCAGCGACAATGCGGCGCTGGAAGATCAGCACCAGCGCGATGAGCGGCAGGGTGACAATCACCGAAGCCGCCATGATCCGTCCCCAGGGCAGGTCATATTTGGTCGCCCCCGACAAGAACGCGATCGCCACCGGCACCGTGCGCTCGCTGTTGGACAGCGTGAAGGTGAGCGCGAACAGGAATTCATTCCACGAAGCAATGAAGGCCAGAAGGCCGGTCGTAACCAGCGCCGGCCACAGCAGCGGCAGGAAAATCCGCCGCACGATGATCGCCGGGCTGGCGCCATCGACGATCGCCGCCTCCTCGATTTCCTTGGGCAGGCCGCGCATGAAGGTGGTCAGCACCCAGACCGTGAAGGGCAGGGTCAGGATCATATTGGCGATCATCAGGCCGGGCAGCGAGTTGTAAAGCCCGCTCCAGCGGATGAGCTCAAACATGCCGGAAAGCACCGCAACCTGCGGAAACATCGACACGGCCAGCACCGTCATCAGCAAAAAGCCGCGTCCCTTGAACTCGATCCGGCCCAGCGCATAGGCGGCGGTGACACCCAGAAACAGCGACAATACCACCACCACGCTGGACACGATGATCGAATTCAGGATGTTGCGCCCGAAGGGCTGGCCCGCGAACACGCCGGTGTAATTGGCAAGGGTCGGATGATGCGGCCAATAGGCCACCTTGAACAGCCCGGCGCTGGGGCGCAGCGACGAGACGATGGCATAATAGAACGGGAACAGCGAATAGAGCACGACCACCGTCACCAGCAGCCAGAACCCGAATTTTTGCAGGGCGCGCATCATGGCTCAGCCCTCCGAAGCGCGCGAGCGGGTGGCAATCAGCGTCAGCGCCGTAAAGGCAGCGATGATCAGGAACAACAGCGTCGCTGCCGCCGAACCATAGCCAACTTGCTGGAAATCCACCAATTGCTGGCGTGCATAGACCGACATGGTCATGGTCTCCTTGGCGCTGGAAGTCAGCACATAGATGAGATCAAACACCCGCAGGGCGTCGAGCGAGCGGAACACCACGGCCACCACCAGAGCCGGCCAGATCAGCGGCAGCGTCACCCGGAAAAACACCTTGATCGGCGATATGCCATCGACCCGTGCTGCCTCATAGCAATCGGAAGGCAGCAATTGCAGGCCGGCCAGGATCAGCAGCGCCATGAACGATGTGGTTTTCCAGACATCGACGAATACAACCGACCACATCGACAGGTGCGGATCGGCGGTCCAGGCCACCGGACCGGAAATCAGATGCGCCCGTTCCAGCATGTCATTGATGATGCCGAACTGGTCATGCAGCATCCAGCCCCACATGCGCGCCGAGACGATGGTGGGAATGGCCCAAGGCACCAGAACTGCGGCGCGCACAAAGCCGCGCCCCCTGAAATCGACATTGAGCAGCAGCGCCACGATCATGCCGAGCACGGTTTCCAAACTCACCGATACCACCGAGAACCACACGGTGTTCCACACCGAGCGCCACCAGTCCGGGTCCTGCAGGATACCGCCGAACGAGGCGTAGTAATTCTCGAAGCCGATGAATTTGGCTTGCGACATCTTGCCGAGATTGGCGTCGGTGAACGAAAACCAGATGGTGCGGAGCAGCGGCCAGCCCGCCACCATCGCCAGCACGATCAGCATGGGCGCCAGAAACAGCCATGCCGTGCGCGTGCGGGCCCGCAGCAGTTCAGATTGGGGACGCGCCATTCCAGCCTCCACAGTCTCGGGAACATCCGGGGCGCAATCGCCCCGGATCCTTGGGCTACCTGACGGCTGAAACTTATTTCCAGCTGGCCTTGCGGATGCGCTTCAGCTCGCCCTGCAGGCTGGCGAGGGCGACATCGGCCTTGGTCTTGCCGGAGAGCACGTCATGCACCGTATTCCAGAAAGCGGTGGAGACCTGGTTATATTTGCTGCCCGTTTCCAGCGACGGGCGCGCCACCGCATTGGTGAAGGTCGACAGCAATTGACCCATGAACGGATTGGCCTTCAGCACATCCGGGTCCTTGTAGAGTGCTGGCCGCGTCGGGTTATAGGAACCCTCGATCGCCCGGCGCTTTTCCTCGGCAGCCGAGGTCAGATACATCACCAGAGATGCCGCCGCCGCCGGGTTTTTCGAATATTTCGAGACGCCAAGCTGCCAGCCGCCGAGCGTGCCGGTGTTCTTGCCGGAATCGCCGCCCTTGGGCAGGGCCTCGACGCCGATCTTGCCGGCTATGGCGCTGCCCTTGCCGTTGCCAAGCGACCAGGCATAGGGCCAGTTGCGCATGAAGGCGGCATTGCCTGACTGAAAGACGCCGCGCGCGTCTTCCTCGGCATAATTGAGCACGCCTTCAGGTGCGATCTTGCCGATCCAGCTCGCAGCCTCGGTCAGGGCCGCCGCAGCCTTGGGGTTGTTGATGGTGATATGGCCGGCCTTGTTGACAATATGCCCGCCGCCATAAGAATCGATCCATTCCAGCGCGTCGCAGGTCAACCCCTCATAGGCCTTGCCCTGAAACACAAAACCCTGAAATTTGGCATTGCCCGCCTTGCGTTCGCCAGCCTGGATGGTGGCCGCCTCGCTCGCCATCTGCGCCCAGGTCGCCGGCGGTTGCAGCTTGTATTTCGCCAGCAGGTCCTTGCGGTAGAACAGCAGCCCGGCGTCAGTAAACCACGGCATGGCAATCAGATGCCCGTCCACGGTATTATTGGCGATGATCGCCGGGAAGTGATCCTTTTCGGCTCCCTTGGAATAGGGCGCGAGGTCGATGAAATCCTGGCCGATAATGCCCGGCCAGATCACGTCGAGGGTGAACACGTCGACATCGGTGGAATGGGCGCCGAGGATTTGCTGATACAGCGCCAGAATATCGGTGGTGCTGGTCGGAATGGAGACGATTTTCACCGTATTGCCGGTCTTTTTCGCCCAGGCATCGGCGCCGGTCTTGCATTGTGTCTGGTCTTGCCCGACCGTGCCGCACATGATCGAGACCGTGACCGCCCGCGCGGCGAGGCTGAGGCCGAAAGTCGCCGCCGTGGCCAGCGCCAGCGTTCTGAAAGATTTGCTGAGTTTCATGAGTTTTCTCCCTTTTCATAGCATATTTTGGCAGAAATCGAGCTTTGCGCCCGCATTATTCGCGCATTCGCTGTGCGCGCCAAACCCGGCGTCGGAAACACTCCCACTTATTGGCAGAAAGAAATTAGATCGTTCCAGCCACAAGGTCATCTTATGTGCGGGGCGGCCTTTGTCAAGTGCGCATCGCCGGTGCCGCTTCAGTGCTGCTCACTTGAGCCCGAGGCCAGAACAGCCTAAAGCCAGTTTTGTGTCGCTCGCGCAGCTTGCGCTCTCACCCCTCGCGATTTCAAGGCGTCCCGATGTCCGAAACCTTTGCCCCTTCGCCGACCCAGCAGGCGGAAATCCTGATGCAGGCTCTGCCGCATATGCTGCATTACGACGATGCCATCGTGGTCGTGAAATATGGCGGTCACGCCATGGGCGACGAGGCCGTGGCGCGCTCCTTTGCCAATGATATGGTCTTGCTCGAACAATCCGGCGTCAACCCGGTTGTGGTGCATGGCGGCGGGCCGCAAATTGGCGCCATGCTGACGAAGCTCGGCATTAAATCACAATTTTCCAATGGCTTGCGTATAACAGATAAAGCAACGGTTGAGATCGTGGAAATGGTGCTGGCCGGCTCCATCAACAAGCAGATCGTAGGCTTCATCAATGCGGCCGGTGGTCGCGCCATCGGCCTTTGCGGCAAGGACGGCAATATGGTGACCGCCACCAAATTGTCGCGTGCCAATCACGTCACCGATTCCAGGATCGAGGAACAGGTTGATCTCGGCTTTGTCGGCGAGCCCGCCAGGGTCGATACCACCGTGCTCGACCAGGTGCTCGGGCGCGAATTGATCCCCGTGCTGGCGCCGGTGGCGCAGGGCGCTGATGGCGAGACCTACAATGTCAACGCCGACACCTTCGCCGGGGCGATTGCCGGGGCGCTGGCCGCCAAGCGCCTGTTGTTCCTCACCGACGTGCCCGGCGTGCTCGATGCCAGCGGCAACTTGCTGAAAGAACTGACCATTGCCGATGTCCGCCGCCTGATCGCCGATGGCACCATTTCCGGCGGCATGATCCCCAAGGTCGAAACCTGCATCTATGCGCTGGAGCAGGGGGTCGAGGGCGTCGTCATCCTCGATGGCAAGCAGGCCCATGCCGTGCTGGTTGAATTGCTGACCGACCACGGCTCCGGGACATTGATCCGCAAGTGAATATCTTGGCCGGCGAGGGCACGCTCGACGCGCGGATTCAGGCGCGTTTTGCGGCGATCGACACCTTTGTGTTCGATCTCGACAACACGCTTTATCCGCAAGGCTCCGATCTCTGGCCGCAAATCGACCAGCGCATCACCGCCTATCTGATGAATTATCTCGGCGTGGACGGTCTCACCGCCTATGCGCTGCAGAAATACTGGTATGAGCGCGACGGCACCAGCCTGCGCGGGCTGATGCGCCAATATGCCATTGATGTGCGTGATTATCTTGACTTTGTCCACGATATTGACCGCAGCAATCTGGCGCGCAACCAGCGGCTGGCCGATGCCATTGCCGCCTTGCCCGGTCGCCGCCTTGTGCTCACCAACGGCTCGAAGATGCACGCCGAGCGCACCATCACGCAACTGGGCCTCGATGGTCTGTTCGAGCGGATTTTTGACATCGAGGCCATGGAACTGGTGCCCAAGCCCAACAGCGCCGCCTATGAAAAATTCTTTGCTGCCTGCGCCATCGAGCCGAGCCGGGCTGCCTTGTTTGAGGATCTTGCCCAAAACCTGATCGCCCCGCAGAGCGTTGGCATGGTGGGGGTGCTGGTGGGCCCGCAAGGCAAAGGACATAGTGCCCGCGCTGAGGGGGCCGATTTTGTCACCGACGATCTCGCCGGCTTTGTCGCCAGAATCGTCCGGGTCACCCGGAACAGCGGCACATGAGCGCTGCCGCCTCAGCCCGCGCCATTGGCAAACAGCGGCAGCAGCACCGAGAAGCTTGCGCCCTCGCCGGGGGCGCTGTCGATTTCCAGCCGGCCGCGATGGCGGGCAACAATATGTTTGACGATGGCAAGGCCAAGGCCGGTGCCACCCTTTGAGCGGCTCTGGCCGACGTCGACCCGGTAAAACCGCTCGGTCAGGCGCGGCAAATGCTCGGGGGCAATGCCGGGGCCCTTGTCGCGCACGCTCAACAGCGCCTGTCGGCCTTCCCTGGCCACATCGACATAGACCTCGCCGCCCTCGCCACCATATTTGATGGCATTTTCGATGAGATTTTCGGCGACGCGGGCAAGTTCATCGCGCTCCCCCGGCACCTGGACATCCTCGGCCAGAGCCAGTTTCAGGGTGACGCTGCGCTCCTCCGCCATGCTCGACAGCGTATCGGCAATATAGCCGACGACATCAGCGAGATCGACCTTGTCGGCCGGCTGCAGATGCAGCGTCTGCTCGATTTGCGAGAGCGACAGCAAGTCATCGACCAGCCGCGCCATGCGCCGCGCCTGTTCGTGCATCAGGCCCAGAAACCTTTCGCGCGCGACACTGTCATCGCGCGCCGCGCCCTGCAGCGTGTCGATAAAGCCGATCAGCGAGGCCAGCGGCGTGCGCAATTCGTGACTGGCATTGGCGACGAAATCGACCCGCATGCGCTCGACCCGGCGCTCGGCGGTGAGATCGCGAAAGGCCAGCACCAGGAACGGATCGCCGGAAAGGCCGCTGACCGGCGCGACATGCACATCGAACACCCGTTCCAGCGGCACCCGCTCCTGCCAGAGCACGTGATGGCCGCTGCCGTCCTGACGTGCCCGTGCCATGGCATCGAGCACATCTGGCGCCCGCAGGCTGAGCGCCAGCGGCAGGCCGGCCCGCAGGCCCGGAAACAGCGCCAGCGCCGGGCTGTTGGCGATGATGATGCGCCCGGCCTGTTCCACCAGAACGGCCGGGAAGGGCAAGCTGGAGACCAGGGCTGCGGCAATCGTGCGGGTTTCGCTCATTCTTGGTCCCCAATACGCGCCCTCGCCGGTGCGCGGCCCTTATGGTTCATCATCGTCAGTCTCGCCTTGCGCCATGGCCTCGCGCAAGGAGCGCCAGCGCAAGGCCCCCTCATGCGCGCCCAGCAGCGCCAGCGCCAGCAGGAAGGGCAGGAAATAATAGACCACCCGGAAGATCAGCAACGACGCCAGAACCGAATCCGGTGACGGCACGCTCACGACATGCAGCATGGTCAGTTCGAACACGCCGATCCCGCCCGGGGCATTGCTGGCGATCCCGAGCAGGCACGCCAGCACATAGAGCGCCACAAACAGGATATAATCGAGGCCATTGTCGGCGGGCAGCAGGAAATACAGCGCCGCCGCCGCGCCGCAAAGATCGATCAGCCCGAGCACGATCTGGCAGCAGGTCAGCACAAATCCCGGCAATTCCAGCCGCAAGCCGCGAATCCGCATCCGCCTGCGGCGCAGCGACACAAAGGCAAGATAGCCCATGATGGTCGCGAGCACGCCAAGGCCGAACAGGAAATTCACCTGCGGCGCGAAATGATCGAGTGCGGAAATGGCGACCGGCTGCAGGCTGAGCGCCAGCCCCAGCACCAGCGCCATCCCCAGCCAGAAGGTGATCGAGGCGATCAGCGTCAGGCTGGCGACCTTGCCGGGGGTGAGGCCGGCGCGGCTGTAAACCCAGTAGCGCACCGTGCCGCCGGTGATCGGCGGAAATCCCAGCACGAAGGAAATGGCATAGGCCGCAAACGAGCCGAGCGCGATGGTGCGATAGGGCACTTTCAGGCGCAATTGCCGCATGGCGACAGCATCATAGCCGGTGAGGGCGATATAGGAGATGGTGGCGCAACCAACCGCCAGCCCGATCTGCCGGCTCGTCGTATTGGCCAGCGCCGTCTGGATTCGTTGCAGGTCGAGCGTCTCCAGCGTGCGGAACAAAAGAAAGATCGCAAAGCAGAAGATCAGCAGGCTGATCACCATTCCCAGCCTGTGCCAGAAATGCCGGTCTGCCATCATCCTGGCACGCGCTGAGCGCCGCGGTGCGCTGCCCGGCTCGGGATGGGGATTTATCATCAAGTCAGCGACCATGCCCGCGGGCCTCGTGTTGCAGCCCCACGGGCCATAACGTCGCCATGCGAATGTTCCGTGAAATCGCTTTCAACCGCATAATCAACCCTTGATCCGCCAGAAACTTGCACCATCTTGCATCGAACTTCACCAGAGTCTATGGCGTAGTGCGTGGGGATGGGGATGGTTACGTCATGACACAGCAAACCGACGCTCTGCGCGTCTGGTTTAGAATGATGCGGCTCAATACACGCATTCGCAACGCCATGTCGTCGCGCCTGCGCACGCTGGATCTGTCCTTGCCGCAATGCGATGTGCTGACGACCCTGACCGAGCAGGAAGGCATTTCCCAGCAGGAACTGGCCAAGCGCCTCTACGTCACCAAGGGCAATATTTCCGGCCTGATCGATCGCCTGACCGAGGCGGGTTTCGTCGAGCGCCGCACCATTGATGGCGACAAGCGCTCGCACGCCCTCTATCTCACCCGCGCCGGCCATTCGATGGCGCAGCAGGGCATTGCCGCCCAGCAGGCCTATGTTGCCGAAACTTTCGGGCGTCTCGAAATGCCGCAATTGCGGGATTTTGATGATCTGCTCAAGCTCACCCGCAGCTTCGTGCGCGCCATTGCCCTTCGTGACAATCCTGAAGAGGGATGATGGGCCTGATTACCAGGGATGCCACCGCGCAATTGGCAGGGCTTCGCGGCGGAACGCTGAGCGCCACCAGCCTGTTTGAGGCCGAACTGGCGCGCATCGACGCACTCAACCCCGGCATCAATGCCCTCATCGAGATCGACCGGGAGGCCGGCTACCGCCAGGCAGCCGCCAGCGATGCCCGCCTTGCCGCCGGGACCGCCCGTCCGCTCGAAGGCCTGCCGGTGTCGATCAAGGATTGCTTCGATGTCGCCGGCTTGGGCAACCGGGCAGGGGCGTCGCTCTTCGCCAGCTACCGCCCGGCCGAAGATGCCGTCGCGGTCGCAAGGCTGCGGGCGGCAGGCGCGGTCATTTTCGCCAAGAGCAATGTCCCGGCCTTTGCCGGCGATTTCCAGACCTATAACAAATTGTTTGGCACCACCAACGCACCCTTTGATCCGGCGCGCTCGCCGGGCGGGTCTTCCGGCGGCGCCGCGGCGGCCATTGCCAGCGCCATGAGCGCGCTGGAACTTGGTTCGGATATCGGCGGCTCGATCCGCTGGCCGGCCCATTGCTGCGGCATCTATGGCCTGAAGCCGACATGGGATCTGGTGCCGACCTTCGGCCATGTGCCGCCCGCCCCGGGACTGCGGCTGCGCCAGGCCGCGGATATGGTGGTGGCCGGGCCGCTGGCGCGCTCGGCCCGCGATCTCGACCTCGCCCTGAAAATCATCGCCAGCCCGCTCAATGCCGAAGGCCCGGCCTTCCTGCCGCCGCCACGCTGCGAGGAACCGCAAGGCCTGCGCCTCGCCCTTTGGGCCGATGATCCTTTCGCCCCCGTCGATGCCACCGTGCGCGCGGGCGTCGCCGGTGCCGCGGGCCTGCTGATGCGCGCTGGTGCGCAAGTTGATGACCAGGCCCGGCCGGCCTCTGATTTTGCAGAACTTTATGAGGCCTATGCCTTGCTGCTGCACGCCATCACAGCCGCCGGCCTTCCGGAAGCCGCGCGCCAGCGCCTGATCACTGCGGCAGCGCAATATGGCCCGCATGATCGCTCCCATGCCGCCCTGCAGGCGCGCGGCGCCCGTCTCAATGCCGATGATTACGCCCTGGTGCAAAGCCGGCGCCAGGCCGCCCGGGCTGCCTTTGCCAGCTTTTTCGAGCGCTTCGACGCGCTGCTGGTGCCACCTGCCCCGACCCGGGCCATTCCCCATGATCACAGCGCCGATGTCATGGCCCGCCTCATCACCGTAAATGGCGCAACGAGGCCCTATTTCGACGTGACCCATTGGGCCGCCTTCGCGACCTTCTGCGGCCTGCCGGCCTGCGTTGCGCCGCTGCCCGTGCCCGCCGACGGCATGCCGACCGGGGTGCAGATCATCTGCGCCGCCGGGCAGGACCGTCAGGCCATCGCCATTGCCGGCATGCTGGGGCGCCTGCAGGCACCAGCCTGACGCCGCGATTCCAGCAGGCGGCAGCGCCTGTTCATGAAGGGTTAAACTTGCAGCCGCATAAGTCTTCGTCAGGCGGCCTGTCGTGTCGTCTGCGTTGCGGAGTGTTGCGTCATGCGTGCATCCAGTCTCCCCCAGCCCGCGCCGGCTGATTTACGGCAGCGCCCCCCGTCACCGGCAAGAGCCGATGTGCCCCTCGAACTCGCGCATCAATTGGGCCTCGCTGTCGTCGCCAAGGCGCTCGGGCTTGATTATGAATTGAGGCTTCCCGCCATTGTAACTTGCGATTTCGACCAGAATCTGCCAATGGCGCCGGCAGTCGGATAGGCGCCCCGAAGGCGGTGCATCAAGGCCTGACGTACATTTCGGCCTGCCAGCTTTGAGAGATTTTCTGCCATGGCGCTGATCAGCCGCCGCCGTTTCATCCAGCTTGCGGCTGGCGCCAGCCTCGCGGGCTTCATGATGGCCGGCGATGCGCTGGCGGTCGAGCCTGCCTTCATGCTCGATGTCACGCGCTATTCCATCAAGCTGCCCGGCTGGCCACAGGGCCTGCGCCTGAAAATCGTCGCCCTCGCCGATATCCACGCCTGCGATCCCTTGATGTCGGAGGCGCGTGTGCGTGCCATCGCCGGGCTCGCCAACAGCCTGTCGCCCGATCTCATCGTGCTGCTGGGCGATTTCAACGCCGGGCATGATTATGTTACCGGCGCGGTTTATCCGGAACAATGGGGCCGCGCGCTTTCGGTGCTGCGCGCGCCGCTCGGCGCCTGGGGCGTGCTGGGTAATCATGACTGGTGGCACGGCCCGCTCCCCGATATGCCGGGCGACGAGGGCGCCGGGGTGCGCCGCGGCATGCAGCTTGCCGGCATCGAGGTGATGGAAAACCGGGCGGTGCGGCTCTCGCATCAGGGCCAGCCGTTCTGGCTGCTCGGCCTCGGTGACCAGATGGCACGCCTGATCAAGCCCGGCTGGACCAAGGGCGTCGATGATCTGCCTGGCACCCTCGCGCAGGTGAAAGATCAGGCCCCCGCCATCCTGCTGGCGCACGAGCCCGATATTTTCCGCCGGGTGCCGCAGCGCATTGGCCTGACCCTGTGCGGCCACACCCATGGCGGCCAGGTGAACCTGCCGTTTTTGCGCCGCCGCTGGTGGAAGGACGGCCTCACCGGCTATGATTCGATCTATGGCCATACCGTGATCGATAGCCGGCAACTGATCATCTCCGGCGGCCTCGGCGAATCTTTCCTGCCCATAAGGTTTCTGCGCCCGCCGGAAATCAACGAGATCTGGATCGAAGGCGCTTGAGGGGGGCATGATTGCACCGGGTAGCAATTGGCTGTAGTGGCAAAGGCCTGCGAGGGAATGGCACTATGCCCAATGAAATTGACGAAACTGCCCGCATTTCGCCACTTGCCGACATTGAATCAAGCGTCCGCGGTAACGTCGTGAGGATTGGCGCCAACAGTATGGTTGACAGTTTCGTAAAAATAAAATTTGCGGGTGGAGCGGCAAACGTGATCATTGGCACGAATTGCTATATCAATTCAGGCGTAACAATCTATTCCGGCAACGGCGTTACTCTTGGCAATGACGTTCTGATCGCCGCCAATTGCACTCTGGCAGCCTCGAATCACGAGACCGGGTCGCGCAGCCTGCCGATCCGCAGCCAGGGTCATGGTGTATCGCGCGGTGGAATTTTAATAGAAGACGATGTATGGATCGGCGCAAATTGTGTGATCCTCGACGGCGCAAAAATTGGACGCGGGGCGGTCATAGGCGCGGGAAGCCTCGTGCGCGGCGAGGTGCCCGCCTATGCCAAGGCTGTTGGTAACCCGCTTCGCATAGTTGGCAGCCGTACTGGCCTTTAGATAGTCCTCGAGCAACAGAACCTACCATGCCAAGAATATCAATAGCCGTGCCTTGCTTCAATGGCGAACAATTGCTGGCAGAATCGCTCGCAGACCTGCAGAGGCAAACTTTTACTGATTTTGAGGTTATTATTTACAATAATGCGTCAACTGATCACACGGGCGCCATCGCGGAGGATTTTGCGACCAGGGACCATCGGTTCAGGGTCGTCAACCGCCCGCAGACCATTCCGCTATACGATCACTTTCGGACGACGATTTCAGAAACGGACAGCGATCTGTTCATGTGGCGCGCGGATGACGATCTGTCGGCCCCAAATTACATTGAGGCCTTGTTGCGCGCGCTGGATCAAAATCCCGGCGCGGTTCTGGCGGCGGCGCAAATTCGTACCAATCGCGTCAACCTGGAGAAAACGCGCATTCGAGCATTGCCTGCACGCTCGGCGAACAGGCTTGTCGATGCGCTGCATCTCCTGAAATCAAGCCATCCAAGCTGGCTCTACGGGCTATTTCGCAAAGACGCCATTGGCCGCTACTACCCGCCAACCCTTGATCTCTGGCCTCATAATTGGGGTGTGGATCACGCTACCTTGTTTCCGATCTTGCTGTCCGGCAGCATTGCATTGACCGACAAGACTTATTTCATTCAGCGGACAGGCTATTCGGCCGACCGCCTCGGCCGTGTTCGACTGCCCTATGCTGAACAATGTGAAATCTATGCGGGCTTCAGCACCTATTGCAAAAGCTGGATTGCCAAGTCGGAGTTTAACAAGGCTGAAAAAGCAATTTTATATGCCAATTTGCCCATTTATGCCCATCGACGCACGTTCAGAACACGCAAAATGCTCTTGTCACGCTGGCGCGAATTCTACCGCAACCGCTTGATAAAGGCACCCGGCCAATAAGTTATCCTGTTTCGCACTTGCCCCTCGTTGAATGGCCATTCCGGTTCAACAATGGCAAAGTCTTTGTTTTCTGCCACAAAATCCAAGGCTGCCTGCTGCGGATTATTTGTGCCCCAATCGCTTTGCGTACGTAAGCGTTGCGCCAGGGCCGCCTTGCGCGTGAGTTGGTAATGCCGTCCAATGTTCTGCTTATGTGGGAGAGCGGATTGGACTTGGAGATTGAAGGGGATACGATTGGTCCTACGACTGGTCGTATGACTGGTTCCAGTGGGAGCCT
>JAGXAM010000005.1 GCA_019075905.1 Hyphomicrobiales bacterium | reverse complement strand
CTTCGGCGCCTTCCAGTGGGCGCGCGTCATCAGCCCCGGCTCGCTGACGGCCAGCGACGATCCGGTGTCCGCCTGGGTCGAGCGGATGCTCGACGCCTATGACGGTCTCGCTCGTTCGGCGAAGCGGGCGGCGAGCGCCTAGCGCGATTTCTTCCATCAGACATCTCTGAGTTCCTCCGCGGAGATGCAGTTGCTTTGTTGGCGACGCGTCGCGCTCGCAAACAGAACCCGAGACGCGAATTAGAACGGAGTTTCGTTATGACGACTGAAGCCAAGCTCGACCTGCCCGCCCGGACCTTGGAGGATAGCGACACAACCGTGCGCGCGGTGCTCGAGAAGGCCAAAGCACAGGTCGGGTTCATTCCCAACATGTACGCGAACATGGTCAACTCGCGCGGTGTGCTGGACACCTATCTCGACGGGTATGCGCGCTTTCGCAGCGACTCAACATTTACGCCCATCGAGCAGGAAGTGGTGTTCCTCGTCATCAGCGTGTCGAACGGTTGCGGTTATTGTACCGCCGCTCACAGCATGATTGCCGACAAGATGTCAAAGGTTCCGGCCGACGTGCTCGAGGCTCTGCGCGCGCGCAAGCCGATCGCTGATGCGCGCCTTGCGGCGCTGGCGAAGTTTACGCAGGTTATGTTCGACACGCGTGGGCGACCCTCGCAGACGGACCTGAATAGCTTCCGCGCCTCGGGGTTCAGTGATCGGCAGGCTCTTGAGATCGTTCTGGCATTGTCGGTCAAGACGCTCAGCAACTACGCGAACCATCTCTTCCACACCGAGGTCGACGGGATGTTTGCTGATTACAAGCTGGCTCCTACCGCCTGACCCACACGAACTCGCAACCGAGGGGCCAGATCGCCGGCCCCGTTTCAACAAGAGAGATCCAAATGAACACGACGAGCAAACTTCATCCCGGCCAGCCCTTCGCCCCGATCTCCTTCAAGCAATTCGGTGGCGACGACGTCACCTTCGGCGCCGCGGGGTCGTGGCAGGCGCTATTCGTCATCCGCGGGCAGCATTGTCCGATCTGCAAGTCCTACCTTTCGGAAATCGAACAGCAGCGCGAGGCGCTGGCGGCTCTCGGCGTCTCGGTTGCCGCCGTTTCCGCCGACAGCGAAGCGCAGACCCGCATCACCGCCGAGGCGGCGAAGGTCAACTTCCCGCTGCTCTACGGCATGGACGAGGCGACCATGCACCGGCTCGGCCTCTACGTCTCCGAACCGCGCTCGGCGCAGGAGACCGACCACCGCTTCCCCGAGCCGGCACTGTTCGTCGTCAACCCCCAGGGCGTGCTGCAACTCATCGACATCGCCAACGCGCCGTTCCTGCGCCCCGACCTCGATCGCATCGTGCGCGGGCTCGGCTTCGTCATCGAGAAGGCCTATCCGATCCGGGGCACGGTGAAATGAGCCAGCTCGCCGGCATCCGCGCCTGCGTCTTCGACGCCTACGGCACCATCTTCGACTTCGCTTCCGCCGCGGCGCGTTGCGCGGAGATCCCCGAGGACAAGCGCGCGGCGCTGACCAGCCTGTGGCGCGACAAGCAGCTGCAATACACATGGCTACGCTCGCTGCAGGGACGCTACGCGGATTTCTGGCAAGTGACGGGCGAGGCGCTCGACTTCACGCTCGACAGCCTGGGTATCGCGACGCCCGCGCTGCGCGAGCGTCTGATGGACCTTTACCGGACGCTGTCGGCCTTTCCTGAAGTTGCCGACACGCTGCGCCGGCTGAAGGAGGCGGGTTTCGTCACCGCCATCCTGTCGAACGGCTCGCCGAAGATGCTGGATGCGGCGGTGCGCGGCGCCGGCCTGCAGACCCTGCTCGACGCCGTGCTCTCGGCGGACGCCGTGCAGGTCTTCAAGACCCATCCGCGCGTCTACGACTACGCCCTCCAGCAGCTCGGGGTGCGCGCGGATCAGGTTTCGTTCCAGTCCTCCAATGCGTGGGACGCCTACGCCGCCTCCGCCTACGGGATGCGGGTGGTGTGGTGCAACCGTTACGGCCAGCGGCCCGAGCGGCTGCCCGGCACGCCGGACCACGAGGTGAAGAGCCTTGCCGAACTGCCGTCACTTTTGGGGCCGCCCGGCTGACTCGATCCCTGGGAAGAAATCGACTGTGAATCAGCACCGAAGCCGAACCCCTCCGGTGCTCGTTTCAAACCCCTGAAATCAAAACAGCAACTCAATTAAAAGGGGGTCCCGACCGTCGCCGACTGAAACCCCAGTAAGCGGTCAATTTCCTCAGTGGAATCAGCGAGTTGCCCTGAGTTTTCCGAGGGGTTTATTTCGGTGCTTGTTCACATTGGCCCATTTGGCGGCGATCAGCTCGGCGCCTTTCGGCGAGCCGCCGGTCAGAGTCACCTTCCGCCTCGTGGGCAGAAGCACCTGGTTGCCAGCGCGCCTCTTTGCGACTAGGAAGTCGCGGCTGTCAATCATCGCCGCGGTGAGGTTGAGATTGTTGACCTTCGACCCGTTGCGCGGCCGCTAGGCCGAATGGGTGTGGTGCTCGAAGTGGCCGACGGCCAGGCCGTTCGTCGGTGTAATCTCTGCAATGAGGAGAAGGGCATTGGCTGACCTGACGAACGTCGTGATCTATCACAACCCGAAATGCGGGACATCGCGCAACGTGCTGGCGATCATCAGGGCGGCCGGCTATCAACCGACGGTGATCGAATATTTGAAGACGGGCTGGACCAAGCCTCAGCTTCTCGGCTTGTTCGATGCCGCCGGGCTCACCCCGCGCGAAGCCCTGCGCACCACTAAATCACCAGCCGAACAGCTTGGCCTGCTCGACAGCCATGTCTCCCTCGAGTCGCTGCTTGACGCCATGGTCGCGCATCCCGTGCTGGTCAACCGGCCCTTCGTTGTTACGCCAAAGGGGGTCAGGCTGTGCCGACCGAGCGAGACCGTCCTCGACCTGCTCGACCATTTGCCGCCCGGCCCTTTCGCGAAGGAAGACGGCCAGTTGCTGATCGATCATGAAGGCCGCCGCCTAGGCTAAGCTTGTCGCCTGGACGAACGATTCCGGCGCGGCGCTGGGGCCTTGCCCATGTTCCATCCGCCTCGCAGGCCCGCCTGCCGCCAGCCTGATGGCACTACTTTTGCGCGGCGCCCGAATCATGGCCGAGGCTGGCTGCGGCACCGACATTGATGAGGCCATAGCCATATTGACCGTCCCAGCCCTGGTGTCCCGGCAGCGCCAGGGCGCTTTGTTCGAGCAGCGGCACGATGCGCAAGGGCGGCACATGCCTTGCGAGGAGCAGCGCGGCGGCACCCGCTGCCGCCGGCCCTGCGGCAGAATTTCCCCCAAAGGGACGCGGCCTGAGGCCTCGCGGCCCTACCATGGTCACGACCGTTTTATCCGGCACCACAAAGGCCGGTTGCTCGAAGCACGAGGGCTTGGCGAGCCTCTGCAACTGGCCATGCGGCCCGGCACTGTATGCCATGCATTGCGCGCCGGAATTCGAATAGGGCTCGATCTGGTAATGGCCACCCTGAATGCTGTCAGGATCGCCCGCGGCCACCGCCACCAGCCCCGCCGATGTCGCCGAATTGCCGACGGCACCGCTTGTGTGAAACAGCAAGGGCAAAGGTGATATGCCCTCACCTGCCCGCAACACCACGAGTTTCAGCGCAAGGTCTTTCGGATGGGCTATGGCCGGCAGCAGGACGGCAACCCGCATGGCCTGCCTTTGTCCCGAGGTGTTGCGGTAAAACAGCGAGAGCCCTGGACAGGCGCTTTCCGCCTGCCGGACAATATGACCCGACCTGTCAGCGAGGGCGAGTGTTACCAGCGGGTTGCGTTCCGGGCACGGCGCCATGGGGCTTGCGGGCAATGCATTGGTGCCAAGATCGACAACCGCTGCCGCTCCCGCCGGCACCACGAAGCTGTTGAAGGCCTGCGATCCGCCTTGGACCGATGTTCCGAAATCCTGCGCCTGATAGGCCACCCCCGACAAGGTCAGCGGGGTCGCCATCCAGTTTGATTGGTAATAACCAGCCCCGTTATTGCCGACACCGGTAAAAAGCAATTCCTTCGGGTGCTGCCTCGCCAGCGCGGCAAGGCCTAGATCCTTGACGGTCGGCCGGAAAATCACAGGTTGTGGATTGACGTCATCGATAATGATGTCGGCATGGAACTTGTCGATCAAGGCGCTGGCGCAGCCCACGGTTTTTGCCGGACGGCCGCCGGCGCAAAAGCCGAGCTTCGCAGCCGGGGCGATCTGGTGAACAATCTGCATCATCCAGTCGCCTTCATCGCCGCGCCCGTGCCCGCTTCCCAGCAAGGCAACGTCAGCCGGCAGAATGCCCTGGCGCAGCAACACGGCCTGATCCCTGACCCCTCCGGAAATGACGCCGACGCGCACGCCGCCGCCAAGATCGCCCGATTTTTGCAGTCCCTCCGCCTGTAACAGCACGGCAACGCGCGCGGGCGCCGCAGCTTCAGCCCGGCCCGTTGCGGCCGAACCCATGGCGATGAGCATCACGCTGGCCACACGGCGCAGGATGGCGTTTTAGTTCATGGCAAGCGTCCCTTCGTTTCAGATTGCAGCCTGCAACCTCACCGTTAGCAATGTCGATCTTAAGCTGCAACACACCCCGGGCCTGATCGCGGCCCGCCAGCGGCTGTGAGACAGGATCATGACCCGAGCGTCGCGCTGCCGTACTTACAATGAAAACAATAATAGCGACAGTAACCTGGCACCGATAAAGGCGTCTCGCGCAGCATGTGGCGCCACTAACACTTCGAATATTGTTACTATTATTGACGACAGTTCGACCTGCTTTATCCAAAACATTGTGATTGTTCGGGCCGTAGTGATTTTCAGGAATTCTGTTTCAAGATTGAGGCCGGTGTCCAGAATGTCCCGTCGAGGCAGCCACGATGACAGACAGAGCCAAGGGCCGCGCGGGTTTGCGGTCGCCAAGGCTGGCAGCACCACGCGGGAGCCGCCGCCCTTGCTGCTATCCCGGTCAGATCGCCGCGCGACGGCAGCATTTGTCGCGCTTCAAGGAGGGAGGGTCGCGGGCCGCCATATGTCTTTCGCGCGGCTGGCAGCGGGCTGGCTTTCCTGTTTC
The DNA here is from genome assembly GCA_019075905.1 of Hyphomicrobiales bacterium. Classification (GTDB taxonomy): domain Bacteria; phylum Pseudomonadota; class Alphaproteobacteria; order Rhizobiales; family Beijerinckiaceae; genus REEB77. The sequence continues at coordinate 141,516 of JAGXAM010000005.1, read as the reverse complement.
GATCAAGGCAAGGCGCGGGGCGATTTTTCAGTCCCGGGGCTGGTCAAGCAGGGCATATGGTCCTGACGAAACCTTTCAGCCGCGCCGCAATCCGGGTTCGCCTCTCGCTTCGAACCGGCTATAAGCAATTTCGAAAGCGGCCGGCCCGGCTGCGAGCCTTGCCCTGAGCCTAAAGGACGCCCATGTCTCTGTCGACCCTCGATCCGAACAGCGCGCTGATTATCGTTGACCTGCAAAAAGGCATTGTCGCCCTGCCGGTCATTCACCCCATCGGCGACATCATCGCCAAAGCTCGCGCGCTGGCCGATGCCTTCCGCGCCCGCGGCCTGCCGGTGGTGCTGGTCAATGTCGCCGGTGGCGCTCCCGGCCGCATCGAGCAGCCCCGCCCGGCAGCGCCGCGCCCGGAGGGGTGGAGCGAGCTTATCCCCGAACTGAACCAGCAACCGGAAGACATTCTCGTGACCAAGCACAGCTGGGGCGCCTTCGCCAATACGGGGCTTGAGGCACTGCTGAAAGCGCGCGGCGTCACCCAGGTGGTGGTCGCCGGCGTCGCCACCGCCATCGGCGTCGAGGCGACGGCGCGCCAGGCCTATGAGCTGGGTTTCAACGTCACGCTGGCGCTGGACGCCATGACCGACCTGCGCGCCGAAGCCCAGGACTACAGCCTGCGCCATGTATTTCCGCGACTCGGCGAGACCGGAACGACACAGGAAATCATCGCCCTCCTGCCGGCAGGAAGCGCATGAGATGCCCGTGCTCCAGCTGCTGTCCTATGCCTTTGGCGGTGCTTTCTTCGCCAATGCCCTGCCACACATCGTCAGCGGCATGACCGGCCGCCCGTTTCAAACCCCGTTTGCGTCGCCGCCGGGCGAAGGGCTGTCCTCCGCCACGCTCAACGTGCTCTGGGGCTTTGCCAATCTCGTCGCCGGTTACCTGCTGGTCGCCAGGGTCGGCGTCTTTGATGCACATCATGGCGCTGACATCATCGCCCTCGGGACAGGCGCACTGCTGATCGCGCTGTTTTCAGCAAGGCACTTCGGCCGCTTCAACGGCGGCAACCATCCGCACGAGCCGTGAGGGGAGGCTTAATTGCCCCCCGCCCATGCCCCATGAACGGGGCCGCCTCATACCCGCCGTATCCGCGCCTGCCCTTGCGCCGTCTTTCTGGCTGCGATAGTGAAGAGCGCGTGCAACCGAGGCCCGAGATGGCATGAACGATCTTATCAACAACTGGCTGCCGCTGGCGATTTTTGTCGCGCTGGCGCTGGTCATCGCCGGCGTGCTGCTGATTGCGCCGTTTCTGGTGGCTTTCAAGGCGCCCGACGGCGAGAAGCTTTCCGCCTATGAATGCGGTTTCAACGCCTTTGATGATGCCCGCATGAAATTCGACATCCGGTTCTACCTGGTGTCGCTACTGTTTATTATTTTCGATCTTGAGGTGGCCTTCCTGTTCCCCTGGGCGGTGGCCTTTCACCGCATCGGCGCTGCCGGCTTCTGGTCGATGATAGCGTTTTTGGCGGTGCTGACCATCGGCTTTGTCTATGAATGGAAAAAAGGAGCGCTGGAGTGGGACTGAACGCAGCAACTCTCACAGCGCCGGCGCCGCGCGGCCTGCTCGGTGCCGATGGCAAGCCTGTCGGCGCCAGCGATCCGTTTTTTGTCGATGTCAATTCGCAGCTCTCCGACAAGGGGTTCATCGTCACCAGCGCCGATGACCTGATTGCCTGGGCGCGCACGGGCTCCCTGATGTGGATGACCTTTGGCCTCGCCTGCTGCGCCGTCGAGATGATGCAGCTCTCCATGCCGCGTTATGATGCCGAGCGTTACGGCTTCGCGCCGCGCGCCAGCCCCCGCCAGTCGGATGTGATGATTGTCGCCGGCACCCTCACCAACAAGATGGCCCCGGCCCTGCGCAAGGTCTATGACCAGATGCCCGAGCCGCGCTATGTCATCTCCATGGGTTCCTGCGCCAATGGCGGCGGCTATTACCACTATTCCTATTCGGTGGTGCGCGGTTGCGACCGCATCGTCCCGGTCGATATTTACGTGCCGGGCTGCCCGCCCTCGGCCGAGGCGCTGCTCTATGGCGTCTTGATGCTGCAAAAGAAAATCCGCCGCACCGGCACCATCGAGCGCTGAACCGGCGCCAGAGGGAAACCTGACCATGCCAGACCTTGCTGCCAGCCAGCTCGAGACCATCGCCGAAGCCATGAAGCAGGCGCTGCCGGAAGCCGGCATCAGCGCCACCCTGGCCTATGGTGAAATGACGCTGCGCTGCGCCCCGGCGCATCTGCCCGCCCTGGTGCAGGCCCTGCGTGATTCGCCCGCGGCGCGTTTCGTCAGCTTCATTGACCTGTGCGGGGTCGATTATCCGGCCCGCGAACAGCGCTTCGACGTTGTCGTGCATCTGCTATCGCCGGCCAAAAACCTGCGCATCCGTGTCGCCTGCGCCACCGATGAAAATACGCCGGTGCCCTCGCTCTGCGAGATTTTCCCGGCCGCCAACTGGTTCGAGCGCGAGGCCTATGACCTTTGCGGCATCCTGTTTTCCGGCCATCCCGAGCTGCGCCGCATCCTCACCGATTACGGTTTTGAAGGCCATCCGCTACGCAAGGATTTCCCTATGACCGGATTTGTCGAGGTGCGCTATGACGATGAGCAAAAGCGCGTCGTCCAGGAACCGGTCAAGCTCCGGCAGGCCTTCCGCTCGTTTGACTTTCTTTCGCCCTGGGAGGGCACGGATTACGTGCTGCCGGGCGACGAGAAAGCCAAGGACGCCTCCGCGCAAAAGAGTTGAGGCATGATGGCCATGCATCTCATTGTCCTGCTGATCGCTGTGGCCATCTCGGTCATTCCGTTCTGGAAGATCTTTCCGCGCGCCGGATGGCAGAGCCCGATGGCGATGTTCATGGCCGTGCCGCTGGTCAACATCGTTGTCCTTTATGTTCTGGCTTTCAAAAAATGGCCCGGTGACCCACTATGAACGACCACACAACCCGCTCTTTTTCCATCAACTTCGGCCCTCAGCATCCTGCGGCCCATGGCGTGCTGCGGCTGGTGCTTGATCTTGACGGCGAGGTCGTGGATCGCGTCGATCCGCATATCGGCCTGCTTCATCGCGGCACTGAAAAGCTGATGGAAGCGCGCACCTATGTGCAGAACGTGCCCTATTTCGACCGGCTCGATTATGTCGCGCCGATGAATCAGGAACACGCGTTTTGTCTGGCCATCGAGCGGCTGTGCGGGGTCACCGTGCCGCGCCGCGCCCAGCTCATCCGCGTGCTGTTTTGCGAAATCGGCCGCCTGCTGTCGCATCTGCTGAATGTCACCACCCAGGCCATGGACGTCGGCGCCCTGACGCCGCCGCTCTGGGGCTTTGAAGAACGCGAAAAGCTGATGGTGTTTTATGAGCGCGCCTCGGGCTCGCGCATGCACGCCAATTATTTCCGCCCCGGCGGCGTTCATGCCGATCTGCCGCAAAAGCTGATCGACGACATTGGTGCCTTCTGCGATCCGTTCCTGAAGGTTTGCGATGATCTCGAAACCCTGTTCATCGGCAACCGCATTTTCAAGCAGCGCAATGTCGATATCGGCATTGTCTCACTGGAAGATTGCTGGAAATGGGGCTTTTCTGGCGTGATGGTGCGCGGCTCCGGCGCCGCCTGGGATTTGCGCAAGAGCCAGCCCTACGAATGCTACGAGGAAATGGAATTTGACATTCCGGTCGGCAAGCATGGCGATAATTACGACCGCCAGGTCATCCGCATGGAAGAAATGCGCCAGTCGGTGCGCATCATGCGCCAATGCGTCGAAAAGCTGTCTCGACCCGATGGACATGGGCCGGTGCAAAGCACCGATGGCAAATTCGCACCGCCCTCACGCGGCGCCATGAAGCGCTCGATGGAGGCGCTGATCCACCATTTCAAGCTGATGACCGAAGGTTTTCATGTGCCGGCGGGCGAGGTCTATGCCGCCGTCGAGGCTCCCAAGGGCGAGTTTGGCGTCTATCTCGTCGCCGATGGCTCCAACAAGCCCTACCGCTGCAAGATCCGGGCTCCTGGCTTTGCGCATTTGCAGGCCATGGATTTCCTGTGTCGCGGCCACATGCTCGCCGACGTCTCCGCGGTGCTGGGCTCGCTCGACATCGTGTTCGGCGAGGTCGATCGCTGACGAGGCGACCATTCAAGGCACAATTCTGGGGATCTAGACAGGAGCAGTATTAGACGCGATAGTCCTCCATGTCTAAGTTGGATTGGCTTTGGGTTAGATTGGGGGGCTTAAGTGGAAAGATCTTGGAGAGAAGCGATAAAGAAAGTGCTTACGGAGGCAGGAACTTCGCTTCCCTACCAAGAAATATCTGAAAGAATATTATCTGGTGGTCACTACGAAACCGACGGCGCAACCCCTGCCGCAACAGTGAACGCCACACTGACGACCTCGATTAAGAATGACGGCGACAAGTCACCATTTGTGCGTGTTGGAAAAGGCATATTTGGACTCAAGAATTTGCCGCAAACGACAGACTTTATACCTTCAAACGTGAATAAAGAAGACAATAAATTAGAAACACTCGCTGATTCAGATGTAGAATCTTCAGCCGCAATAATTAGTTCTTTTGGTATGTATTGGCAAAGAGATCTTGTTGTATGGCGCAATGACCCGAAAATGTACGGAAAGCAACAAGCTAAATCTAAAGCAGTAGATTTTGGTAGGCAGAAAGGTATTTACATACTTTACGATCACCATGATGTAATTTACGTTGGGAGAATTATAGACAGACCGCTAGGTCGGCGACTATTTGAGCACACAATTGATCGTCTGGGTGGTCGTTGGAATCGATTTTCATGGTTTGGACTCCTCGAAGTAACAGAAGCCGGGGATCTTCGAGAGGTTACCTTTAATACATCCCTTGCAAGTATTATAGCAACACTTGAGTCCCTGTTAATAGAAGCACTTGAGCCACCCCAAAATAGAAAGAGGGGCGATGATTTTTCTGCTGCGGAATACATTCAAGACATTGATCCGGAGCTCAATGAAATAAAGCTTAAACAGACACTTCGGGACATTGAAAATAAAATTCGCATGACGGATAGTAATTAATAATAGATGATTTGTGACAATTGAGTCCCTTGGGGCTGTTTATATAATTGGGGCGGTTCCCAGACGCAATGACGCCGCTCACGATCATTGCGAAGCGCTGCACCCCGAAGCAAACAAGAGGTTTCGGGCTAGCTAGCCTCGGCATTGAGCCAGCCCCCTGGGTTGCTTCGCTAACGCTCGCAATGACGATAGGATAGAGGCCACCGAAGCAAGAAGCGGCGCGTCATGCGTATTGATGCAGCGTCCCGCGCTCAGACGCAGGCGTTGATGATACCGAGGAAATCGGCGGCCTTCAGGCTGGCGCCGCCAACCAGCGCGCCGTCGACATCGGCCAGCGCCAGAATTTCGCGGGCATTGCCGGGCTTGACCGATCCGCCGTAAAGGATCTGCGTCACCGCCGCGCGCGCCGCATCGCTGCGGGCAAGTTCGGCACGAATGGCGCCGTGCATCGCGGCAATATCATCATTGGTGGGCGTCAGGCCGGTGCCAATCGCCCAGACCGGCTCATAGGCGATAACGATGGTTCCTTGCGCCGCGAAGGGCACTGACCCGGCAATCTGGCGGGCCACGACAGCATAGGCCGTGCCCGCCTCGCGCTCGGCCCTGGTTTCACCAACGCAAATGATCGTCCGCAGGCCCGCTGCCAGCGCCGCCTCCGCCTTGGCGCGCACCAGCGCATCATCCTCGCCATGGTCGGCGCGGCGCTCGGAATGGCCGACAATGACGCTGCCAGCCCCGGCATCCTTGAGCATGACACTGGAAATATCGCCGGTATGCGCGCCGGAAACGCCGATATGGCAATCCTGCGCCCCGATCGCCACCTCGCCCCGGGCGGCGGAGCTGATCAGCGTGAAGGGCGGACACACCAGCACATCGGGGGCCCTGGCACCAAGGGCAGCGACACCGGCGCCTATGGCGGTAATTTCCGCCAGGGCCGCGTTAAGGCCGTTCATTTTCCAGTTGCCGGCAATCAATTTGCGCCGTGTCATGTGACCCCCCTTGATCATGGTGGCCCCATTTATCGCATAAAATCAGGATTGTCGCCTGCGACGCAACGCCCGCCTGGGCCGCGTCACACAAGCCCGGTCGTCAGCCCCGGCCTAGAAGCAGCGCACTTCCGCTTCGGCCCGGGCGCGGTAAAGCCGGTCGAGCGCCAGTTTTGAAATGGTCGAGGCATGCATCATCCGGCCGATCTGGCCATGGTCGAGATCGAGGCTGGCGACGGTTTCGCCCTTTTCATAGGCCTTGTAGGGCAGAATGCTGGCGATCACATCAATAGCGCACGAGCAACGCTCCAGCGCATCGTGCGTGTCGCCATTGGCCTTCATGCAGCCAAACACGAAATCAGCCCTCGCATCGGTGGGGTAATCATTGAGGTCGGCAGCGTGAGCCGCGCCGGCGAAACCCGCCGACGTCAGCGCCATCGCCATGAAAAGAGGTCGAAGCATGTTGCAGCATCCCGGCCGGTGACATAATGCCATGATCATGCGCTCGAACGTGGCTGGTGGCAACGTGGTTCGCGCGTCAATTTGAGGAGTGCGCAGCATGGCTCGGATAGGATTTATCGGTCTTGGCAACATGGGCGGGCCGATGGCTGCCAATCTCGTGAAGGCGGGCCATGAAGTCGCCGGTTTCGATCTGGTGCCGTTCCTGTGCGATGAAGCCCGCAACAATGGCCTGCTCGTCGCCGCTTCGGCAAGGGCCGCCGCGCAGGACCGGGATATCGTCATCACCATGCTGCCGGCCGGCGCGCATGTGCGCAGCTGCTGGCTGGACATCGTGCCCGCCGCCGCGCCCAAAACCCTGATGATCGACTGCTCGACCATTGATGTCGACAGCGCCCGCGCTGCCCATGATGTGGCGGCAAAAGCCGGGCTTGCCAGCATTGACGCGCCGGTCTCGGGCGGCACCGGCGGCGCCAAAGCCGGAACCTTGACATTCATGTGCGGCGGGGCGGCTGAAGCCCTGGCCCGCGCGACGCCGGTATTGGAAAACATGGGTCGCAAAATCGTCAATTGCGGCGAGGCTGGAGCCGGGCAAGCCGCGAAAATCTGCAACAACATGATTCTCGGCGCCACCATGGTCGCCACCGCCGAAGCCTTTGTTCTGGCCGAAGCGCTCGGCCTGTCGCATCGCGCCCTGTTCGATGTCGCCTCGACGTCCTCGGGGCAAAGCTGGTCCCTGACCTCCTATTGCCCGGTGCCGGAACTGGTGCCCGCCAGCCCCGCCAACAATGCCTATAAGCCCGGCTTTGCGGCGGCCCTGATGCTCAAGGATCTGAAACTGTCGCAGCAGGCCGCCCAGACCAGCGGCGCCACCACGCCCATGGGCGCCATGGCCTTGCAGCTCTTCCAGCTTTTTGCCTCCAACGGCCATGCCAGCGATGATTTCTCGGGCATCATCAACATGTTGCGAGGGCAGTGAGTCATGGCCAAGGTTTTTCCGTCCATCGAGCCGCAGATCGTCAAATTCATCGCCCGCCAGCACATATTCTTTGCCGCCAGCGCCGCCGCCAAGGGCTATGTCAACCTGTCGCCGCGCAGCACCGCCTGCCTGCGGGTGCTCGACGAGCATCATGTAGTCTATCTCGACAAGACCGGCAGCGGCAATGAAACCGCCGGGCACATGGCCCGCGATGGCCGCATGACGCTGATGTTCTGCGCCTTTGAAGGCCCGCCCCTGATCTTGCGGCTCTACGGCCAGGGCCGCCTCGTGGCGCGCGGCGGCAGCGAATATGCCGCGCTCCTCGCCGCGCATTTCGACAATTCCGAACCGCCCGGCGCGCGCCACATGATCCATCTTGCCTGCAAGCGGGTCCAGACATCCTGCGGCTATGGCGTGCCGCAATTTGGCTTTGAAAGCGAGCGCACGGCGCTCGATGAATGGGCAGCCCGCAAGGGCGAGGCCGGCCTTGAGGCTTATCGTGCCGAAAAGAACATGATCAGCATCGACGGCCTGCCTATCTACGCCTGAGGGCGGCGGCCCGGGGCGCGGCCAGCCTTGGGCCGCAACGCCTGCGCCAAGCCTGTCAAGCATTTGTTTCGCTGCGGCAGGGCTGGTGTGGATAGGGGGGACAAGCCTGCGCGCTGCGGGCTTGCGCCCCGGCCCCGATCGCAAAGTGCTAACATAGCCCATCGCTGGCGCTGATTCGCGCCACCCCAGGAATTCTTGTGCCCATGAGCCCCGCAGACACCGCCCGTTCCATGAATCTCGTGCCCGCAGCCACGCCCGCCGGCCAGCCGTTTCGGGTGGCACCGCATAATGTCGAGGTCGAGCAGGCGCTGCTCGGCGCCATTCTTGTCAATAATGACACCTATGACCGCGTCGCCGATTTTCTCAAGGTCGAGGATTTCTCCGAGGAGCTGCACCGACGCATCTTTGATGTGATGGGCCAGTTGATCCGCATGGGAAAGATTGCCTCGCCGATCACACTGAAAACCTTCCTTGGCGATCACGACCTTGGTGGCATCACCCTGCCGCAATATATGGTGCGGCTGGCGGCTGAAGCCCCCACCATCATCAATGCCGCCGATTTTGGCCGCACCATCCACGATCTGGCAGTGCGGCGCGGGCTAATCGGCATTGGCGAGGATATAGTCAATGTCGCCTATGATGCGGCGGTCGATCACTCGCCCCGCGCGCAGATCGAGGAGGCCGAGCGGCGGCTCTATGAAATCGCCGAGGCCGGGCGCTATGCCGGCGGCTTCCAGAAATTCAGCGAGGCGCTGGGCATTGCCATCGACATGGCGGCGCGCGCCTTCGAGCGCGAAGGCAAGCTTTCCGGCGTCGCCACCGGCCTGCGCGACCTCGACCGGCAGATGGGCGGCCTGCAGGCATCAGATCTCATCATCATCGCCGGACGCCCGGGCATGGGCAAGACGGCGCTCGCCACCAACATCGCCTTCAACATTGCCAGCGCCTACGAGGGCCACACCAGGCCCGATGGCACCCGCGAGGCCAAGAACGGCGGCATTGTCGGCTTTTTCTCACTGGAAATGTCATCCGAGCAATTGGCCACCCGTATCATTGCCGAGCAATCGGGCGTCGCCTCCTACAAGATCAGGCGCGGCGATCTCAACGAGGCCGAATTTCGCCAGATCACCGAGGCGGCGCAGCGCATGGAGCGCGTGCCGTTCCACATTGACCAGACCGGCGGTATTTCCATCGCGCAATTGACCGCCCGGGCGCGACGGCTGAAACGCCAGCGCGGGCTCGATGTTCTGGTGGTGGATTATCTGCAATTGCTCTCCGGCGGCAAGAAAGCCAATGAAAACCGCGTGCAGGAACTCACCGAAATCACCACCGGCCTGAAGGCCCTGGCCAAGGAACTGAACGTGCCGATCATCGCCCTGTCGCAATTGTCGCGTCAGGTGGAAGCGCGCGACGACAAGCGCCCGATGCTGTCGGATTTGCGCGAATCAGGTTCAATCGAGCAGGACGCCGACGTGGTGATGTTTGTTTATCGCGAGGAATATTACCTCAAGAACCGCGAGCCGCAGGCCGGCACACCCGAGCACATCAAATGGATGGCCGACATCGAGCGTGCCTATGGCCGCGCCGAAATCATCATCGGCAAGCAGCGCCATGGCCCGACCGGCACCATTGAGGTGCAGTTCGAGGCCGAAATGACCCGCTTTTCCGATCTGGCGCATGAAGATCATCTTCCTTCGCGGGTTTGACCCCGCAACCGGAGCAAATTCCTGACAAAAGCCCGCCTGACCATTGATCTTGCCGCCATCGCCGCCAACTGGCGGCAACTCGCGCAGCGCGCCGGCCCGGCACTCTGTGCCGCCGTGGTCAAGGCTGACGCCTATGGCCTTGGGGCGGGCGAGGTTGCGCCGGTTCTGGCCAAAGCGGGTTGCGGCACGTTTTTCGTCGCCCACCTTGGCGAGGGCGTCGCCCTACGCAAGATTATCGGGCCGGATCCGGCAATTTTCGTGCTCAATGGCGGTCCGCTGGATGATGCGGCGCTGGCACTGTTCCAGGGCCACAGGCTCGAACCGGTTTTGTCGAGCCTGCCCGAAGTCGCCTTCTGGGCGAGGGCGCGCCAGTCCGGCGCCGCCTTGCCGGCTTGCGCGGTGCATTTCGACACCGGTATGAACCGGCTCGGCCTGCAGGCCGGCGATGGCGCTGCGACTGCGGCGGTGGCACCGCATCTGGTGATGAGCCATTTCATCGTCTCGGAAACGCCCGCCGATCCGCATAATAATGCGCAGATCGCCCGTTTTGCTGAAATTCGCGCCGCCTTCCCGCATGCCAGGGCCAGCCTCGCCAATTCATCCGGAATTTTCCTTGGTGCCGCCGCGCTGCATGATCTGGTGCGCCCCGGCTTCGCGCTTTATGGCGGCAACCCCTGCCCCGGCAGCCCCAATCCGATGCGCGCCGTGGTGCAACTCGACGTGCCGCTTCTGATGCTGCGCGACGTCGCTCAAGGCGAAACCATCGGCTATGGCGGACATTTCACCGCCCCGCGCGCCATGCGGGTGGCGACGCTGCCGCTCGGCTATGCCGATGGCTTTGCGAGGCTGGCCGCCGCCGCGCCGGACACCGGCGCCTTCGCCATGCTGGAGGGCAAGGCCTGTCCGTTCCTCGGGCGCGTGTCGATGGATCTGTCGGTGATCGATGTCAGCGCCATTCCTGAAACGGCACTCCGGCCCGGCATGATGGCACAGGTTCTCGGCCCGGCTATCAGCATCGATGAATGCGCAGCCCGCAGCGGCCGTATCGGCTATGAGGTGCTCACCAGCCTGGGGCGCCGCTTCGAGCGCATTTACCGGTAATCCGCAGCAAAACAACCCGTGTTCGCCCTGGCGTTGCCTTGGCGCGCAGACGCAATGCAGGCCCATCAAGGCCGCCCCGCCCTGCTTGATACCGCAGCCCGCGCCAAAGACATCTGGACGATCTGGACAATCCAATCAATCCGCACTATTTATTTCATCGAAGCATGGATGCTGAAATGGTCGCGACGATCCGTAAATCCGCCACCGGCAGCGCAGATATCATCGTCAATGCCGCCGCCGCTTCCGAAATTGTCAAGGTGCTGGCCCGGCATAATCCAGGAGCTTCCAAAGCTGCGCTGACAGCAGCAAAGGCCTTCATCACGGCAGCAACCCCCGTCGCTGCCCGGCTCGACGCGAGAAAGCAGCAGGTCAAGGTCGCGCATGACCGCGAATGGACCGCGATCGTCGAGGCTGTGGTCGCCGAATTGACGGCAAGGACGCCGGTCGCGCCTGCCCCGGTTCGTGTCACCAGCATCGAGACGAGCCAGGGCGAGGGGCTGGGCGCCCTGATCGACATTGACGAAGTACGCTGCCGCCTCGATGCTATGGCGATACCCGTGCGCCTTGAGGACTGGGCAGGCCCTGTCGCCGGGCCGCGCGACATAGAAGCACGGTTTGGCACCAAGCGCTCGACGTTGCATGATTGGCAAAGGCGCGGCGCTGTGATTGGCCTCCTCAAGGGCGAAAGGAAACATGTCTTCCCGCTGGCACAATTTGTCGATGGCCGACCCGTTGCAGGCATGACGGAAATCACCGGGATCATCAACAATCCCCGTGCCGCCTGGCTGTGGCTGATCCAGCCGAAGCCCGGCATCGGCGGATCGCCCCTCGACAGGCTGAAAATGGGGCTGGTCGACGAAGTCGTGGCGGCAGCCCAGCGGGATTTCGGCTGACCGTGAAACGCGATCCGGCCACCGTCAATGATCTCGTGCTGGGCTTCCAGCCATTCTCCTATGTGCGCGTGATACCGTCCGCGCAGATGACAATGCCTCTTGGCATGGGATTTGGCTTCTCCCGCGTCTCAAGTCCGGGCCAGAGGTTTCGGCTCGTCTACCTCGCCCGGAATTTGGCGACCGCGATCGCCGAAGCCATCATCCGCGACAGGTTCGAGGGCGTGAGCGATCGCGTTCTCGACGCGACTGAAATCGAGAATTGGGCCGTAGCCGCTCTCTCCGCGCCAGCTCCCCTCACCGTGCTCGATCTGCGAACCACCGGGCTACGGCGGCTCGGCGTCAGCACGAACGCCGCACGCGGCAAATCCCATGACAAGGGGCGACAATTGAGTGAGGCCGTTTACGAAGCCTAAGACGTCGACGCGCTGCTTTATTCCCCACGTCTGACCGCCGCCGACTGCCTTGCCGTCTATGGCCGCGCCGTCCCGAAACTCGAAGCGAGCGCCGCAGCACCGCTTTTGCGCCACCTCGGTTGATGGCTGGGTTGGATACCCTTGGCGTCAAAATTCGCAAGTCGCCGCAAATTTGTTCGTTTTATGTTCTTGCCTTGATTGCCGCAATGCTTTAGTGATGCGCGGGTAACCTCCCGGCCGGCGCCGGTGCATGAAGGCTGGGACATGGCACGCAAATCGAGTTTCATCTGCCAGAGCTGCGGCGCGGTGTCGTCGCGCTGGCTTGGCAAATGCGAGGCCTGCGGCGACTGGAACAGCATCATCGAGGAGGCGGCCGGCGGCGGCATTGCCGCACCGGTCGGCGGCAAGGTGGCGCGCGGCGCCAAATTCGTCCTTTCTGGGCTTGGTGGCGAGGAGCCGATGGCACCGCGCGTCGCCACCGGCCTCGACGAGCTTGACCGTGTCACCGGCGGCGGCTTCGTGCATGGCTCGGTGCTGTTGATCGGTGGCGAACCGGGCATTGGCAAATCGACCCTGCTCATCCAGTCCGCCGCCGCCCTTGCCCGCCGCGGCGGCCGCGTCGTCTATATTTCCGGCGAGGAGGCGATTGCGCAGGTACGGATGCGGGCGCAGCGCCTCGGCCTCGCCGATGCCCCGGTGGAACTGGGTGCCCACACCAATGTTGAGGACATTGTTGAAACCCTGCGACAGGGCCGCACCCCGGCACTTGTGGTGATCGATTCGATCCAGACCATGTGGACCTCGGCCATCGAGACCACGCCCGGCACGGTCACACAGGTGCGCGGCGCGGCGCAAGCGCTGATCCGCTTTGCAAAAACCACCGGCGCCTGCGTCATTCTGGTCGGCCACGTCACCAAGGACGGCCAGATCGCTGGTCCGCGCGTGGTCGAGCACATGGTCGATGCGGTGCTGTCCTTCGAGGGCGAGGGCGGCCATCATTTTCGCATTTTGCGCGCCGGAAAGAACCGCTTTGGCGCGACCGATGAAATCGGCGTGTTTGAAATGACCGGCCAGGGCCTTGCCGAAGTCGCCAACCCTTCGGCGATGTTTCTTGCCGGGCGCGAGGCGGGCGCGGCCGGCACGGCGGTTCTAGCCGGCATGGAAGGCACGCGCCCGCTGCTGGTCGAGGTGCAGGCGCTGGTCGCCCCCACCGCGCTCGGCAATCCGCGCCGTGCCGTCATCGGCTGGGACACATCGCGCCTCGCCATGGTGCTGGCGGTGCTGGAAGCCCATGCCGGCGTCCGGCTCGGCCAGCACGATATTTACCTCAACGTCGCCGGTGGCCTTAAAATCAGCGAACCGGCCGCCGATCTTGCCGCCGCTGCGGCGCTGGTGTCCTCGCTGACGGGCGCAGCGTTGCCGCCGGACGCGGTCTATTTTGGCGAAATCGGCCTTTCGGGCGCGATCCGCCCGGTGGTTCATGCCGGCCTTCGCGCCCGCGAAGCCGCCAAGCTCGGCTTTGCCGCCAGCTTCTGCCCCGCGCCCAAAGGTCGCAAAGAGACCGGCCCGCTGCGCCACAACCCCTGCGACCATATCAGCACCCTTGTTGCTGCCATAGCCGCCCGGGCACCGCGGCAGAAACGTGCCTGAAGGCAAGGGTTTTGCAGGTGTGAACAGTTGTTTCGCGAAGGGGTGACGCGGGCCTTCAAATTCGCTATAAGACCCGCATTGGGGGCCAGGGCGCTGATCGCCGGTCCTCGTATTGGCATTGAAGGTTTGTGACTTATGCCTGCCTATCTTGATATTGGTCTGATAGCTGTCATCTTGATTTCTGCTTTATTGTCTATGCTTCGGGGGTTCACCCGTGAGATTCTGGCCATTGCTGCATGGGTCGTGGCCGGACTTGCTGCCTGGAAATTTTATCCGCGGCTGATGCCAACCCTGCTGCCGCATGTCCACAAGCCGCTCATCGCCATCGCGCTTTCCGCCGCAATCATTTTTCTGGTGGTTCTGGTTCTGGTGTCGATCCTGACCGTGCGCATTTCTGATCTGGTGCTCGATTCAAAAATCGGCGCGGTCGATCGCTCGCTGGGCTTTGTCTTTGGCGCCGCCCGCGGCCTGCTGCTCTGCGTCGTGGCCTTCCTGTTTTTCAACTTCCTGATGCAGGACAAGAAACTGCCGGACTGGGCAGCCCATGCCCGCTCGACGCCGATGCTGGCATCCCTGTCGCAAAGCCTGCAGGACATGATTCCTGCCGATGCCGCGAGTTCGGTCTACCAGACCATTGACAAGATCAAGCCGGGCGTTGCCGACCCCAATGCCGCATCAACTGAACCAGCGCCTGCGGCATCGACCGCCGCACCCGCCGCAACGCCAGCCGCAACAGCTCCCGGCAAGTGAGCCCCAAAAGCCAAACGAGCGCCATGTGATGCAGATTTCAACGACACTGGACGATGACCGTCTGCATGAGGAATGCGGCGTGTTCGGCATTTTTGGGGCGGATGACGCCGCGACCATTACCGCGCTGGGCCTGCATGCCTTGCAGCACCGCGGCCAGGAAGGCGCCGGCATTGCCGCCTTTGATGGCAGCGGCTTTCATCTGGAACGCCGCCTCGGTCTGGTGGGTGACCATTTTGCCAAGGCATCGACCATTGACCGCTTGCCCGGGCGCATGGCGATCGGCCATGTGCGCTATTCGACCACCGGCGAAAATTCGCTGCGCAATGTCCAGCCGCTGTTTGCCGAACTCGATGGCGGCGGCCTTGCCGTTGCTCATAATGGCAACCTCACCAACGGCATGACGCTGAAACGCGAGATGGTGCGCGAGGGCGCCATATTCCAGTCGACCTCCGATACCGAGGTCATCCTCTATCTGGTGGCGCGCAGCCGCCGCAACCGCATCATTGACCGCCTCACCGAAGCCCTGCGCCAGCTTGAAGGCGCCTACGCGCTGGTGCTGCTGACCAACAAGAAACTCATCGGCGTACGCGACCCGCTCGGCATCCGGCCGCTGGTGCTGGGGGAGCTCAACGGCAAATATATTCTCGCCTCCGAAACCTGCGCCCTCGATATCATCGGCGCCAAATTCATCCGCGACGTTGAAAACGGTGAATTGGTGGTGATTTCCGAAGAGGGAATCGAAAGCCTGCGTCCGTTCCCGCGCCAGCCGATGCGACCGTGCATTTTCGAATATGTCTATTTCTCGCGCCCGGATTCTGTGGTTCACGGGCGCCCGGTTTATGACGTGCGCAAGCGCATGGGCCTGGAACTGGCGCTGGAAGCCCCGGTTAATGCCGATGTTGTCGTGCCTGTGCCGGATTCAGGTGTTCCCGCTGCCATTGGCTATGCCCAGGGCACGGGCTTGCCCTTCGAGCTTGGCATCATCCGCAATCATTATGTCGGGCGCACCTTCATCCAGCCAAGCCAGAGCGGGCGCGAAACCAGCGTGCGCATGAAGCACAGCGCCAACCGCAGCATCGTCGAGGGCAAGCGCCTGGTGCTGATCGATGATTCCATCGTGCGCGGCACAACCTCGGTAAAAATCGTCAAGATGCTGCGTGATGCCGGTGCGCGCGAGGTGCATTTCCGCATTTCCTGCCCGCCGATACGCCATCCCGATTATTACGGCATCGACACCCCGACCTCGGACAAACTGCTGGCCGCGAACCATAATCTTGAAGAAATGCGCCAGTATATCGGCTGCGACAGCCTGGCATTCCTCTCCGTGGATGGCATTTACCGCGCCATGGGCGAGAGCGGCCGCAACAATGCCATGCCGCAATTCACCGATCATTGTTTCACGGGCGACTACCCCACCAAACTGACCGACATGGGCAGCGAGGCAAGGTTGCAGCAATTCCCTTTGCTGGCTGAAGCCAGCTAAAGCCTGACAGGGGCGAATTTCATCATGCAGACAAAGGACTGTGCCGGACGAGTGGCACTGGTGACCGGTGCGTCCCGCGGGATCGGTCATGGCGTGGCGATGGAACTCGCCCGGCGCGGCGCCCATGTCATCGCCATGGCCCGCACCCAGGGCGCGCTCGAAGCTTTGGACGATGATATCCAGGCGCTCGGCGGGCAATGCACGCTGGTGCCCTGCGATATCAAGGATTATGCAGCGCTTGATCGCCTCGGCGCTTCCATATTCGAGCGCTGGGGACGGCTCGACATGCTGGTCGCCAATGCCGGCCTTCTTGGCACCTTGTCACCGCTCGGCCACATCGACCCCGAGCGTTTTGAAGCGGTTATGGCGGTCAATGTCACCGCCAACTGGCGGCTCATCCGCTCGCTCGATCTGCCGCTGCGTCGCAGCGAGGCCGGGCGCGTCGTCATGCTGTCGAGCGGTGTTGCGCATCGCGCCGAGGCGCGCGCCTATTGGGGCCCCTATGCCATGTCCAAGGCGGCGCTGGAAATGCTCGGCCGCACCTATGCCGCCGAAACCCTGAACACCCATATCAAGGTCATGCTGGTCAATCCCGGCCCGTTGCGGACCCGCATGCGCGCCGCCGCCATGCCGGACGAGGATCCGCAGGATTTGGCCCCGCCGGAATCAATCGCCCCGCAACTGGTTAACCTGTTGCTGCCGGCCTGGCAGCAAACCGGCGCACTCTACGATTGCCCCACCGGCAAAGTGCTGCATTTCCAAAGCCCGGCGTAATCAGGGGCGCGACGCCGGTCTGGGCCCGGATCAGGCGCCGGGCGGCAGCACGAGATGATCGAGATCGTCGATCAGCGTTGGTCCCACCGGTTGCCAGCCCATGCGCTCGCAGGTTTTGGCATTGGCGCTGGGGGAATCGAGCAGCATGAAATGGCTCATCAAGCCGAAATAGCTTGCGGCATCTTGCGGGTCTATCGAGATCACCGGCAGTTTCAGGCGCCGGCCAATGGCCTCGGCAATGCTGCGTGAGGTCACGCCTTGCTCGGCCACCGCGTGCCATTTCGAGCCGGCCGTCGCCTTTTCAAGCACCAGACGATAGAGCCGCGCCGTATCGCTGCGATGCGCCGCTGCCCAGCGGTTGGCGCCCTCGCCGACATAGGCTACGGTTTTCCTCTGCAGCGCCATCTGGATCAGCCGGCTTACCAGGCCCTGGCGGTGGCGGTCGTGGATTTGCGACAGCCGCATGACGATGCCCTTGACGCCCTCGTCGAGCGTCGCCAGCGTCGCCTCCTCCGAGACGCGGGGAAAGCGCGCCACCGGCTTGGGATCGTCTTCACCAAACATCTGCCCTGGCACGGGAAGATCGACAAGAACCCCGGCGGTTCCCACCAGCGGCCGGCCAGAACCCTTGAGCGCCTCGGCCATGGCTTCGATGGCCAGGCGGTCAGCCATGGAATTGGCTTCGATTTTGGAAAAATCATGGTTGAAAGCCAGATGGATCACGCCATCGGCTTCCGCCGCGCCGCGTCTGAGGCTGTCAGGCTCCTCCAGACTGCCGAAATGAGCTTGCGCGCCCAGGCGCTGCAAGGCCGCGGCACCATCCGCGGTGCGGGTTACACCCACCACCTCATGGCCTGCCGCAATAAGCTCGGGAATCACCGCCGAACCGATGAAGCCCGTGGCTCCCGTCACAAATACCCGCATCCTTGCGCTCCGTCATAACCGGTGATTGCGGCCTCTGGCCCTGCACCTAATTTCCTGCACCTAATTTAATGTCGGCCGCCGGCGCGGCAAAGTCAGCACTACCGTAGTGCCCCAGGCCGGAAAACTTTCGACCTCGCAGGTACCGCCATGCATGGCCATGATGTTGCGCGCCACCTGCAGGCCGCCTTCGGGCGCATCGACGCCAAGCGGCAGCGCAAATATCTGCTGCAGCGCATCATCCTGCATGCCGACGCCCTGATCGACCACGGTGATGCGGATCGCTTCGGCCTCATCATCGACGGTGACGCGGATCGGCGCCCCGGCCGGACTGAATTTATGCGCATTGTCGATGAGATCGACCAGGGCCTGGCGCAGCGCCTGCGGGTCGAACTCGGCCTCCAGCCGGTCAACCGTGGCGACAATGTCGATATCCTGATGCTTGGCTTCGCACCGAGCCTCCATGAAATGCACCGCGCTTTCAACAATGTCGATCACGCAGGCCTTGCCATAGCGCAAATTGTGGAAAAGCTCGGGCTGGGTGCCGCCGGAAATGCGTTGCTGCAAGCTGTTGATCAGCTTGTCGGAACTGTCGCGGATCAGGGCCGTATAGGTCCCGGTCTTGTCCCGGCTTTTGTCGGACCGCGCCAGCAGGCTCAGGGTTTCGGCAAGGCCGGTCACCGCATTCAGCGTGCTGATCACCTGCTTGGCCATGCCGGTCGCCTCGTCGCGGGCCTTTTCTGCGGCATTGGAGCGGCTTTCCAGCGCCTGGCGCAGCTGGTTCTCGCGGCTCCGCGTATGCAGCAGCGTGCGCAAGGTCGCATCGAGCGCGCTGGCGGAGACATCATTCTTGTGGAGATAGGCCAGCGCCCCGGCCGACAGGCTTTGCGCCTGGATGTCAGTCATATCGAGCGACGAAACCACCACCGATGGCGGGAGCGCCGGCGCATCGGCACCACGCGCGAGCAAGCTCAGCGAATCCTCGGCATTAACCCAGAAATCCAGCACCAGCACGTCGAACAGGCTGGTCGCCAGCAGGTGGCGCGCGTCCGCGATCTGGTTGCAGCTGGTGACGTCGCAATCAAAATGCCGGGATTGCTTCAGGCAATGGCGAATGATGATTTCATCATTCGGATCATCTTCGAGCAGCAGGATTTTCAGAGGCTCGCGCGTCGTCGGGCCGAAGCCGCGCTCCTCCGCCCTTCGTGGCGATGGTGCCGTGTGCGGTGAACTTTGCGCCATGGCTGGATAATTCGCCCCTTCATGCGTCGCTGCAGCCTGTCATCCGGTCTGCGCGATCAAGTGTTTGCGTCAGACTTTGTAAAAGCAACCACCGCACTTGGCAATTGGCCAGATTCAACGGCGACGGGGACATCGTCGCAACGAAGATCAGGGCTGGCCGCTTGACGCTGCATGACGGCAATGTCATCCCAAGGCTGACAGGACGGGATCGCCATGCAAACCCATTTCTCACTTGCACAACTGGCCGATCCGGCCATCGCCGACGCCGACAAGATCTTGCGCGCCTGCGTGCATTGCGGCTTTTGCACCGCGACCTGCCCCACCTACGTGCTGCTCGGCGATGAACTCGACAGCCCGCGTGGCCGCATCTATCTCATCAAGGACATGCTGGAATCCGGGCGCGCCGCCGATGAGCGCACCATCAAGCACGTCGACCGCTGCCTGTCCTGCCTGTCCTGCATGACCACCTGCCCTTCCGGGGTGCATTACATGCATCTGGTTGACCATGCCCGTCACCATATTCATGAGACCGGCCGGCGCCCGCTGCCGGAGCGGCTGATGCGCCAGGCCTTTGGCCTGATTCTGCCGCGCCCGCAGCTGTTCCGCCTTGCCCTCGTCGGCGCTGCCATCACCCGCCCTCTGGCGCGAATCATGCCGAAACGGCTGCGCGGGCTGTGGGCGCTGGCGCCAAGGCGGCCGGCGCGGCCCTCGGCCATGGATCGCCCGCAGGTCTTTGCCTGCGAGGGGCCACGCCGCCGCCGCGTGGCGCTGATGACCGGCTGCGCGCAGCAGGCGCTGGCGCCTTCCATCAACGAGGCCACCATCCGGCTGCTGACGCGTCACGGCTGCGAGGTGGTGGTCGCCAGCGGCGCCGGCTGTTGCGGCGCGCTGACCCATCATCTCGGCCAGGACAGCCTCGCCATGGTCAAGGCCAACATAACCGCCTGGCAGCGCGAAATCGACACGCAGGGCCTCGATGCCATCATCATCAATGCTTCCGGCTGTGGCACGACCGTGAAGGATTATGGCTTCATGCTGAAGGACGATGCTGCCTTCGCCAGACCCGCTGCCACCATCTCTGCCCTGACGCGCGATATTTCGGAATTCATGGCGAGCCTCGGCCTGCAAGCGCCTTCGCAACCGCAGCCGCTGCGCGTCGCCTATCACAGCGCCTGTTCACTGCAGCACGGCCAGAGCATCCGCACCGAGCCGAAGACGCTGCTCGCCGATGCCGGATTCACGGTGCTGGATGTGCCGGAGGGCCATCTTTGCTGCGGCTCGGCAGGCACTTACAACCTGCTTCAGCCCGACATTGCCAACGCCCTGCGCGATCGCAAGGTCGCCGCGATCACCAGCCTCACCCCCGATTGCATCACCGCCGGCAATATCGGCTGCATCACCCAGATTGCTGCCGGCACGCCTACCCCCGTGGTGCACACGGTGGAATTGCTCGACTGGGCGACCGGCGGGCCGAAACCGCAAGCCCTTGCCAGCCTCTGAAGGCGCTGGCTGCGCCGTTACGAACAGGCGATCCTTGTGCCTTGCCAGACGCCGGTCATCGGGCCTAACCTTGGCGGCAAAAGCCCTGCTGGAGGAGACGAGCATGCATAATATTCCGTTTCGCGCCGATCAGGTTGGCTCGCTGCTGCGCTCCAACCCGCTGAAGGCGGCGCGCCTCGGTCACGAGGCCGGACGTCTCGACGATGCCGGGTTGAAGGCGGTGGAAGATGCCGAAATCATTAAGCTGATCAAGCATCAGGAGGAGATCGGCCTGCAGGGTATCACCGATGGCGAATTTCGCCGCGCCTGGTGGCATTTCGATTTCATCGGCGCCCTTGAGGGCGTCACCATGGTGCAAGTCGATCACGGCATCCAGTTCGCCGGCGTCGCCACCAAGGCCGAAGCGCCGCGTGTCACCGGCAAGCTGGGCTTCAAGGACCACCCGATGGTCGAGCATTTCAAATTTCTGAAGGCCCACACCACGCGCACCCCGAAAATGACCATCCCCTCGCCCTCGATGCTGCATTATCGGGGCGGCCGCAAGATGATCAACATGGGCGTTTATGGCGATATGGCTGAGTTTTACGCCGATCTTGGCAAGGCCTATCACGGTGCCGTCACCGCCTTCGCCGATGCCGGCTGCCGCTATTTGCAGCTCGATGACGTCTCCTTCGCCTATCTCTGCGACCCGGAACAGCGCAAGATGCTGAAAGAGCGCGGTGATGACTCGGCCCGCCAGCCGCAGATCTATGCCGACATGATCAATGCCGCCGTCGCCGGTCGCCCGCGCGACATGGTGATCACCATGCACCTCTGCCGTGGGAATTTCCGCTCCACCTTCGTGGCGTCGGGCGGCTATGAACCGGTCGCGGAATTGCTGTTCAACGGCATCAATGTCGATGGCTATTTCATGGAATGGGACACCGAACGCGCCGGTGGTTTCGAGCCCCTGCGCTTTCTGCCCAAGGGCAAGAGGGTGGTGCTGGGTCTCGTCACCTCCAAGACCGGCACGCTGGAAAAGCGCGACGACATCATGCGCCGCATCGAGGAGGCAGCAAAATGCGCGCCGATCGACCAGCTTTGCCTCAGCCCGCAATGCGGTTTCGCCTCTACCGAGGAAGGCAACACCCTCGATTATGACCAGCAATGGGCCAAGCTGGCGATGATCGTCGATATTGCCCGTGAGGTCTGGGGTGGATGACCTCGCAAAATAACGGCGATGATGATGACCATCGTGCCCGCGTCAATCTCGCCGCTGCGGCCTTCATAGTGGTGATCGGCGCTGCCATCCTCTGGGTGGCCCTGGCGCTGAGCAGCAACCAACGCACGCAGGCCTGCCTGCAATCCGGTCGCAAGACCTGTATTCCCTTGCCGGACGGGCGCTAGCGCCCGCCTCAGGTGCTGCGCTTCTGCAGCAGGCGGCCGACGATCTGTGCGGTATAATCGACCATCGGCACGATCCGCGCATAATTCAGCCTTGTCGGGCCAATGACCCCGAGAACCCCGGCAATGCGCTGCTGGCCGTCACGAAACGGCGCGGCGATCATCGACGAGCCTGACAGCGAAAACAGCTTGTTTTCCGAGCCGATGAAAATGCGCACGCCCTCGCCAGTCTCGGCCCGCGACAGCAATTCGATCACATCCTTTTTGGTTTCGAGATCGGCGAACAGCAGGCGGATGCGCTCGATATCCCCGGCTGTAGCAAGATCATCGAGCAGATTGGCATGACCGCTGACGATCAGCTGCGGCTGGCCCTGCTGCAGGCCGGCCCAGGTCACAAGCCCGCTTTCCACCAGCCGAGCCGAAAGCTCGTCGAGTTCGGCCTGCGCATGGGCGCGGGTTTCCTCGATCACCTGCCGCACTTCGGCCAGCGTGCGCCCGCGAATGCGCTGGTTGAGGTAATTGGCCGCCTCGGTCAAGGCCGACGGCGGCAGATGCATCGGGATGCCCAGCACCCGGTTTTCGATGGTGCCGTCTTCGGCCACCAGCACCGCCAGCGCCTGCTCCGGCGCAAGGCGGACGAATTCCACATGCTTCAGGCGCAAATCATCCTTGGACGTGACCACCACCCCGGCGCTGCGGGTCAGCCCGGACAGTAGGCTGGAGGCTTCGGCCAGCACGTTTTCAAGGCTCTGGTCACGATCCTTGGCCTCGACCTGGCGCTCGATGCGCTGGCGGTCTTCGGGCGAGACATCGCCGAGTTCCAGCATGGCATCGACGAAAAACCGCAAGCCGAGCTCGGTCGGCAGCCGTCCCGCGCTGGTATGGGGCGCATAGAGCAGCCCGGTCTCTTCGAGATCCTGCATGACATTGCGCACCGACGCCGGTGACAATGTCATGGGCAGCAGCCGCGCCAGATGCCGCGAGCCGACCGGCTCGCCATGCGTCAGATAGGTCTCGACGATGCGGCGGAAAATTCCGCGGGCGCGCTCGTCGAGGCGCGGCAGCGGTGTGAGCGGACGTGCGGGTGTCACCATGCCTGACGATGGCTACAGCGCGTGCCAAATGCAAGCGGCAAGTTTCCGGAACGCACCAGATCAGGGCGCCTCAATAGCAGTGGCGCACCAGATGGCGGACATGGTGCCGGTAGACATAATGGCTCACGCAATGCCGGTGCCGGACACGGTAGATATGCCGGTAATACATCGGGCTATGATGGTACACATGGTGGTAGCGCCGATAAACATAATGCGGCCGGTAATAGGGGTGATAATACGGCCGGTAATAGGGTTGCTGGTAGTAGGGCTGATAATAGGGCTGGTAATAAGGCACCGGATTTGTCTGGAAGAACGGAAAATCAAAGAAAAATCCGCCGTCATCATCGTCGTCCTCGCCCCACCAGACCCGATGCACGAGCGGCACACCGGCCTTGTCCGCAGGGGCCGTCGGTGCCGGAAGCAGCGCGATAGCCGGAGTGGGGGCCAGCGGCATGGCACCGGCCGGCATGGCGGCGAACCACCCGAAGGCGACTGTCAGGCTCGCCAGAAACAACAGTTTGCGCATGGTCGATCTCCCGCACAAGTTTAACCAATGGTTAACTAAGTGGCAAGGTGATCTAAAATCAAGGCCTTAATTTGGCGAACCCGCACCCGCGATGCGTGCACAGGCAAGCCCGCCGCGTCCCGCATGGCGCATGCCGGCTGCCCGTCGCAAAATGGGGCCAGTTAATGCGTGCGCTCAAGGATGGAGACGTAATTGGCCACCGCTGCGCCGCCCATATTGAAGACACCGGCCAACGCTGCGCCCGGCTTTTGCATGCCCCCGGCCTCGCCGCACAATTGCATGGCCGCCAGCACGTGCATGGAAACCCCTGTTGCGCCAATGGGATGGCCCTTGGATTTCAGGCCGCCGGAGAGATTGACCGGCAATTTGCCATCGCGCGTGGTCAGGCCGTCGCGCACCACCCGCCAGCCTTCACCGGGTTGCGCAAGCCCCATGGCCTCATATTCGATCATTTCGGCAATGGTGAAACAATCATGGGTCTCGACCAGATCGAGATCGTGAATAGACATCCCGGCATCGGCAAGCGCCCGCGCCCAGGCGGCATGGGCCCCGGCAAAAGCCACCGGGCTTTCCCGGCGTGACAGCGGCAGCATGTCATTGACCTGCCGGCGCGCCCGGAACCCGATGGCCCGCGCCATGCCGGCTGCCGTTTCGGCATCGGCAAGCACCAGCGCCGCCGCGCCATCAGACACCAGCGAGCAATCAGTGCGCCGCAGCGGCCCGGCAACATAGGGGTTCTTGTCAGAGACCGTATTGCAGAAGGCAAAGCCGAAATCGCGCCGCATCTGCGCCAGCGGGTTATGGACGCCATTGGCATGGTTCTTGGCCGAGATCATCGCCAGTTCGGCACTGTGATCGCCATAGGCCTGGAAATAATGCTGGGTAATGCGGCCGAAAATCCCGGCAAAACCGGCATCGATCGCCGCTTCCTCACGCCGGTAGCTCGCCGCCAGCAAGATATCGCCAACCTCGGCGGTCGGTGTCGCCGTCATTTTTTCGGCGCCCACCACCAGCGCGATGCGCCCCTGCCCGGCGGCAATGAAATCCATCGCCGCATGAATCGCCGCCGACCCGGTGGCACAGGCATTTTCGACATGCACCGACGGCACATGTGCCAGTGCGGGCAGGCCGGGCGCCACCAGCGCGCCCTCAAACCCCTGTTTCGAAAAGCCGCTGTTGAACACGCCAACCCTGATGGCATCGACATCCCTGGCCTCGATGCCGGCATGTTCGAGCGCGGCACCCGCCACCCCGGCCATCAGGCTTTCCACATCCGGCGCCTCCAGCTTGCCAAAGGACGAATGCGCCCAACCGACGATTTTGGCATTATCTGACATGGCGTTGCTTCCCTTGGCGGCTGTGGTCTGCCACGCATCCGGCCTGTTCGCCGGGCATGACGTTGTGATGCATGGTTGTTGAACCAGACCACTACCATATTTCGCCCCAGCGAAACAACGCAGCTGCAGCAGGCGCATGCCGGCATTGTGAAAGGCCATGATCATGGATAGATGCAGTTTTCTACTTGCCGGTGCCGCCAGCCTTTCCGTGGCGCGCGCACAAGCGCAAATGCAGCACATGCGCATGCCGGGCGGCGGCATGCGGGCCATGATGGGCGGCGCCCGTGACGTGGTGCCGCTGCCGGAAGATGCGCCATTTCGTGAGTTGCCACAGCTCTCCAATCAGGCGACCGCAGCTTTGACATGAACCATGTCGATCTGACCTCAAAGGTCGGCCAGCCCGAAATGTGGGAAATCCGGAACCCGACCGATAGGGATCACCCGTTCCATATTCACGGCAATTCCTTCCAGTTGCGCGAACTGCTGGATCTGAAAACCGGCGCCACCACCCCGCCGCCCTGGCGCGCTGCTCGATCTGGTCTATGTGCCGCGCGGCACGGCGGCGCGCCTGCTCGCGCGCCAGATGCCGCCGGGATTGCGGATGTATCATTGCCATATCCTCGAACACGAGGATCGCGGCATGATGGGCCTCGTCGATGTCAGGGCCTGAGGCGGCGCGCCTGCTGTATAGCCCTTGAAACCATCGCAACCATGAGCGATGATCCGCTCATCACCTTGCCGGAAGCAAGCTGACACTCATCAGGCTATCCGGGATGAGCCAAGGTAGCCTAACCTACACCACGCATGGGGACACGATCGTATTCAACGCCCCCTTTCTTTCCGGAGCCTTGATCTTGCGCAGTTTAAGCTTTACCCCCAGCGAAGCTGATACGCTTGCAGCCCATCGCACCTTTCTGCGCTATTATGTGTTTTCCTGGAGCCGCATGCTCAAAAGCTATCTACCGATCTGGTGGATCATAAGTTTTGTCATTGCGGGGGTGCTGCTCGGTGTGCTGGGGGCGCTGCATGTGGGTGTCAACGCCCTTCAGATGGTCGGCATATTGGTCGTCGCGCTAGGTGGCGGGCTCGCGCTGGTCGCGTTTTTCCTCTGGCTTAGCTTTGCTGGTCTACCCAGGCTGGTGAAACGCAATTATGCGCAACAGGCGATGCTGCGGGTAAACTATACCGTATGCTGGTCTGACGAGGGCTTTGAGGTCACCACGCCGCGCGGGACCATCGCGTATATCTGGGGCGATTTCATCCAATGGGCCGAAGGGCCCGAGACGGTGCTGATGTTTCAGTCCGATCGGATGTTCAACTTCATCCCCAAATCCGCCTGTTCATCGGCCGATCTTGACGACCTGCGCCGCATCATGGCTGCCGTCGGCCTTAAGCGGGCATGAAATGCTGACGCGAACGGCCACCCGCAGGTGCCCTTCTGAGTGATTGAGAAATCACCCGACACGTAAATACGGGTGACCGTTCTTAATGTAAATGTTAAGAAATTGCCCTTTAGAGACTGATTAATTACAGTGATTTTTGCTTCATTTCCCAATTTGACCTGTCTTTGTATTTGGCCCAGGCTTGTCGGCAAGACCTATTATGAGATGGCTGGTGTCAACATACATTGTGGGGAATTGAAGCCAGTCTCACAGTAAATCCAAATCCTCGAACACGACGATCGCGGCATGATGGGCCTCGTCGACGTCAGGGCCTGAGGCGGCGCGCCTGCCCTCACGCCGCGGCGCTCATCGCCTCGTTCAGGCAATGGATGCGGCAGGCTTCGCCGCTTCTGGCGATGAGGACGCAGCCCTTGGGCACCTCGCGCCAGTGCTCGCGGGCAAGATCAAGCGGCTCTGAGGCGATCAGCACACCGCCCGCATGCTCGCGCCAGTAGAGGCTCGGCGCCTGATGATCGGTGGCCCAGCGAAACGCGTAAATCGTGTCGCCATCGCTCAGCGCCGAGGTAAAGCGCAAAGGCTCACTCAGCCCGGCAAGACGCATCAGCTGCGCCACCTGATCGAGCAACCGCGCCATGGCCTTGACCGGATCGGGCAAGAGTCCCTGCGACAGCAGGGCCAGAAACAGCGCCTCGCTGTCAGTCGCCCCGGCCCGGTCCTCATAATAATCGTCGCTGATCAGCGCCTCGATCTGGCGACGGACCTTGGTGAAGCCGCCGATCTGGCCATTATGCATGAACATGATGCGGCCATTAACGAAAGGATGGCAATTGGCGCGCGCCACCGCGCCTTCGGTCGCCGCCCTCACATGCGCGAAAAACAGATGCGCGCGCACCTGCCGGCAAAGGTTGAGAAGATTGTCATCCGACCAGGCCGGACGCACTTCGCGATAAAGCCCCGGCAGATCGCGCTCGCCATACCAGCCGAGCCCGAATCCATCGCCCTGCGTCGCGCTCGCTGCTTCCTCGGCATGCAGCGCCTGCGCCACCAGCGAATGTTCCGGCGCGGTCACATAATCATCCAGAAACGTCGGCTCCCCGACATAAGCGAGCCAGCGGCACATCGGCACTAATCCCCGAGGATTCGGTTCAACAACAAACGGCAGTTTCACGCCATTATGCTGAACAGGCGGTTAACACAAGGAAAATGGTTGACGTCTGAACGGGATGCTGATTGACTTCGCCGTGCGAGGGGCTTTGCCTGCCGTAAAGGAGCAGCATCATGAATGTTCACGCCGCACCACATGCGCACGCCATCAGCGAGGCCGAACGTGCGATCCGCGTTGATCTTGCTGCCTGCTACCGGCTGGTGGCGCTTTATGGCTGGGACGATCTGATTTTCACCCATATTTCCGCCCGCGTGCCGGGGCCCGAGCACCATTTCCTGATAAACCCCTATGGCATGATGTTTGAGGAAATCACCGCTTCGAGCCTCGTGAAGATCGGCCTTGACGGCAAGCCGGTCAGCCCCTCGCCCTATCCGGTCAACCCGGCGGGCTTCACCATCCATTCGGCCGTGCATGAAGTGCGCGAGGATGCCGGCTGCGTCATGCACCTGCACACGCCGGATGCCACGGCGGTTTCCACCTCGAAAGAGCGGCTGCTCCCCCTCAACCAGACGGCGCAGCTGGTGCTGCCCGATCTTGCCTATCATGATTATGAAGGCGTCGCGCTCGATCATGACGAGCGCCCGCGCCTGCAACAGGACCTTGGGAACAAAAATTTGATGTTGCTGCACAATCACGGCACACTGACGGTCGGGCGCACCTGCGCCGAGGCATTTTTGCGCATGTATTTTCTGGAGCGGGCCTGCACGATGCAGGTGCGCACGCGCATGCTCGGCGGCCCCGAACAGGATCACCCGACCGATCCCGTGGTGATTGCCAAAAACGCCGCCCTGACCCAGTCGGGCGGCCTCGACCAGCTGGCACAAAAGCTGGTCTGGCCAGCGCTGTTGCGCAAGCTCGACCGGGCCGGCGCCAACTTCCGCGATTGAGCGCACGGCTCGCCAGCCGCGCTTGACGCCATCCGCCGCGCCGTGCAGGCTTTCCGGCGCGGGCAGCGCGCGCCCGCACACGGAACCTGACCTTGCGCATTTTGCTGATCGAAGACGATGCCATGATCGGCGCTGGCCTGTGCCAGGCGCTCGAACGCGTCGCCATGACGGTCGACTGGGTGAAAACCGCCGCCGATGCAGCGCCGGCGCTGGCACCGGGCGAGCACGCGCTGGTTCTGCTCGATCTCGGCCTGCCCGATGGCGATGGCCTGCAATTGCTGCGCGCGCACCGCGCCAGCCGCGGCGCCCTGCCGATCATCATCATCACCGCCCGCGACAGCCTCGATGCCCGCATCGCCGGGCTCGATCTCGGCGCTGATGATTACGTGCTCAAGCCCTTTGAAACCTCTGAACTTCTGGCACGTATCCGCGCGGTCATGCGCCGCCATGCCGGCAGTGCCTCGCCGATGCTCGCGGCCGGCGAGCTGACGCTCGATCTGGCAAGCCACGAGGCCCGGTTTCAGGGCGCGAAAGTGCTGTTGCCAGCCCGCGAATTTGCGCTGCTGCGCGCCTTGTGTGCCCGCCCCGGCATGATTTTCTCGCGCGCCCAGTTGGAGGCGGCGATCTATGGCTGGGGCGAGGAGGTCGAGAGCAATGCCATCGACGTGCTGATCTATGCCATTCGCCAGAAGCTTGGCCGCAGCGCCATCAGAAACGTGCGCGGCGCCGGCTGGATGGTCACGAAGGACATGGCGTGACCTCGCTCGCCCGCCTAGTTTTCCTGTGGGTCCTGGGCCTGCTGACGCTCGTCGGGCTTTTGTCCTTCTTCATCAGCTACCGTCTGGCGCTCGGCGAGGCCGACGATTTCCTCGATCGCCAGATGCGCCAGATCGCCCTCAATGTCGGCGTCAAAGCGGCGCTGCCGGTCGATGGCGACGCCCTCGTGCCGGGCCGCAATCCCAGCAGGGAAGACCGGTTTGTCATCATCATCCGCGACCGGCAGGGCACCATCTTGCGAGCCTCGCCGCCGCACGCCGCCATGCCGCCGGTCAGCGGCGCCGGCTTTCACAACCTCCAGCTTGGCACGGTGATGTGGCGGGTCTTTGTGGCAACCGGCAAGGACCTTGATATCGAGGTCGCCCAGCGCCAGGACGTGCGCGACGAAACCGCACGCAACGCCGGCCTCAGCGCCGCCCTGCCGCTGCTGGTGCTCGTGCCCCTCGCCGGCCTGTTGCTCGCCTTAGGCCTGCGTCACCTTTCGCGACGCATGCGCAGGCTGGCTGATGAAGCGGCGCGCACCAGCCTCTCGGGGCCGATGCCGCCGCTTGCCGGGCATGTCCCGCGCGAGATCGCGCCGCTGGTCGAGGCGCTCCACACCCATGCCACCCGGCAGGCCGGCATCCTCGCCGCCCAGCGCCGCTTTCTTGCCGATGCCGCCCACCAGATGCGTTCGCCGCTGGCGGCCATGCAGATCGATCTCGACAATCTCGCCGCCGCCGTGCCCGATGCCGCGGCACTGCAGGCGTTGCGCGCGAGCATCCGCCGTCAGGCCCGGCTGGTCGCGCAATTGCTGACCCTCGCCCGTCAGGATGCCGCACATGTGCTGCAAGCTTTCGGCCCCATCAGCCTGAGTGCGGTGCTTGCCGCCTGCATCGCCGGCCAGATCGCCCGCGCCGAGGCCAGGGGCATTGATCTTGGCCTTGATGCCGGGCCCGATATCGGCGTCATCGGCAATGCCGATGAATGTTCCATGCTGATCGACAACCTGCTCGACAATGCCCTGTTCCATACGCCGGAAGGCGGCGTGGTCGATGCCAGCCTGCACCGGCAAGGCGATGGCTTCATCCTGCGGCTTTGCGATGGCGGCGCCGGTGTTGCACCGGCCGATCTGCCGCGCCTCGGCGAGCGCTTTTACCGCGGCCAAAGCCCGAAAGGCGAAGGCTCCGGTCTTGGCCTTGCCATAGCCCTGGCCATCGCTCGGCGCCACAGCTTCACGCTGGCTTTCGCCAATGCGACGCCGCGCGGCGGGCTCTGCGCCGAGCTTGCCGGGCCCTGCGCAGCGCTGGCGCCAGAAGCACTGGCCAGCCCGCCCCGGCCCTGAGCGGCAAGGCGCTCATTTCCGGCTCATTCTCGCATGGCATAGGCAACCCGTCCGCCGTAACCTGGAGCCTTTACCCATGAGTTCGCCATCGTTGGCCGTGCGCAACGGCATGAGTTTCATGAGCAAGGTGCCAGAGGTGACGCTCTGGTTCTGGATCATCAAGGTTCTCTCCACCACCGTAGGCGAGACCGGTGCCGACCTGCTCGCCGGCCGCCTGCACCTTGGCCTCGCCCTCACCTCGGCGGTCATGACAGGGCTTTTTGTCGCCGTTCTTGCCATTCAACTTGGCGCCCGGCGCTACATTCCCTGGCTTTACTGGCTGACGGTAGTACTGATCAGCGTCGTGGGCACGCTGCTTTCCGACAATCTCGTCGATGGCATGCATGTCAGCCTCATCACCACCTCGCTGGCCTTCGGCATCGGCATGGCGGGCGTCTTTGCCTTGTGGTTCATGCAGGAGAAAACCCTGTCGATCCGCTCGATCAACACGCGGCGGCGCGAGGGGTTCTACTGGGCGGCGATTCTGCTGACCTTCGCCATGGGCACCTCGCTCGGAGACCTGATCGCCGAAACCTTGCATCTTGGTTATGCCGATGCCGTGCTGCTGTTTGCCATCATCGTCGGCATCGTCGCCCTGGTGCATTTCGGCACGAAACTCGGAGGCGTTACCACATTCTGGCTGGCCTATATCCTCACCCGCCCGCTCGGTGCTTCGATAGGCGATTTCCTGGCCAAGCCCTTGACGCACGGCGGCCTTGGCCTTGGCACCATCGCGACCAGCCTGATTTTCGCGAGCGTCATTGCCATGGTGGTGATCTTCATCAGCGTCACCAGGATCGACCGGCTCGATGGCAGTCGCGGCTGAGAGACCCCGGTCGCACCACGCCATGCTAGCGAAAATTCCGTCCCGCCGGCATGGCGCGCGCATCCCCGGCAGCGGCGTCGCGCGCCACGAGCGCGGGCGCCGGTGCCCTGCCCTCGGCGAGCGGGCGCTTGATCTCGTCGGCCCGTGCCAGGCTGCAAAGGTCGCGCCCTGCGCTGGACAATTGCCCGAGCATAACACTCAGATCTTCCAGCCTCTCGGCGATGAGATGCGTGACGCCGGCCTCGCTCTGCACCCGGCCGCTGACGGCAACAAGCCGCGCACCGATGACGATCGCCCGCTGCCTTTCAAATTGCTTCGGCCAGACGATGATATTGGCGCTGCCGGTCTCGTCTTCCAGCGTCATGAAAATCACCCCCTTGGCGGTGCCGGGACGCTGGCGCACCAGCACCAGTCCGGCAATGGTGGCGCGCGCCGGCCGCAACCCGGCTGGCGGATCAAGGCCGGCCAGCGGCAGGATGCCGCGCGCCTGCAACCTTGCGCGCAAAAATCCCACCGGATGGCCCTTGAGCGACAGCCGCAAATGCCGGTAATCCTCGACCACATGCTCGCCCGGCAGCATCGGCGGCAGATGCGCATCAGGCTCGCTGACCGGCAGATCGGCCGTGACAAACAGCGGCAGGTCATCACGGTCGCCGGCCCGGTTCAGCCCCTTCACTGCCCAGAGCGCATCGCGCCGCTCCAGCCCGAGCGAGCGGAAGGCATCGGCCTCGGCAAGGCGCTGCAACACCGCGGGGGTCAGGCGCGTGCGCAGCCACAGGTCGCGCAGCGAATCGAACCCCTGCGCCCGGCAGGCCACCAGATGCACCATGTCGGCCTGCGACAAGCCCTTGATCTGGCTGAAACCGAGCCGCAAGGCGTGGCTGGATCTGATCACCTCGCGCATGCCGGCATGGCGCGGGTG
The DNA here is from genome assembly GCA_019075905.1 of Hyphomicrobiales bacterium. Taxonomy (GTDB): domain Bacteria; phylum Pseudomonadota; class Alphaproteobacteria; order Rhizobiales; family Beijerinckiaceae; genus REEB77. The sequence continues at coordinate 109,327 of JAGXAM010000005.1, read as the reverse complement.
CAGGCTTGCCGCCACCCCGTCCGGCTCCAGCGTGCTCTCCCATTGCGAGGCATTGACATCGACCTCGCGCACCTCGATCCCGTGTTCGCGCGCGTCCCGCACGATCTGGGCCGGTGCATAAAAGCCCATCGGCTGCGAATTGAGCAGCGCGCAGGCAAATGCATCGGGATAATGGCATTTCAGATAGGCCGAGGCGTAAACCAGCAGGGCAAAGGAAGCCGCATGGCTTTCCGGAAAGCCATAGGTGCCGAACCCCTCGATTTGGCGGAAACAGCGCGTCGCAAAGCCCTCGTCATAGCCGCGCGCCACCATGCCCTTGACCATTTTCTCGCCAAAGCGGCTGATGGTCCCCACCTTCTTGAAAGTGGCCATGGCGCGGCGCAACTGGTCGGCCTCGCCCGGCGTGAACCCGGCCGCGACGATGGCAATGCGCATCGCCTGCTCCTGAAACAGCGGCACGCCGAGGGTTTTGCCCAGCACATCCTCAAGCTCGCGCGAGGGAAAGACCACCTTTTCCAGCCCCTGGCGGCGGCGCAGATAGGGGTGAACCATATCGCCCTGGATCGGGCCCGGGCGCACGATCGCGACCTCGATCACCAGATCATAAAAGGTCGCGGGCTTCAGGCGCGGCAGCATCGACATTTGCGCCCGGCTCTCGATCTGGAACACGCCGATCGTATCGGCCCGCGACACCATATGATAGACGTCGGCATCCTCCTGCGGCAGGGTTGCGAGCGTCAGGGCCACGCCATAATGGCCAAGGCAAAGCTCAAAGGCCCGCCTTATGCAGGTCAGCATGCCGAGCGCCAGCACATCTATTTTCAGGATGCCCAGCGCATCAAGATCATTCTTGTCCCACTCGACCGTTGTGCGCTCGGGCATGGCGGCATTGAGGATCGGCACGACCTCGTCAAGCCGTGACTGCGTGATGACGAACCCGCCGCTGTGCTGCGACAGATGCCGCGGAAACCCCTCGATGTCCTGCGCCAGTTCCATCGCGCGGCGCAGCAGCGGCGCTTGCGGATCAAGCCCGGCGCGGCGCAGGCTGTCATCTTCGAGCCCCTTGCCCTTCCAGCCCCAGATGGTGCCGGAAAGCGCAGTGAGCATATCCTCCGACAGGCCAAACACCTTGCCGGTTTCGCGGATTGACGAGCGGGCGCGGTAGGTGCTGACGCTGGCCGCCAGCCCGGCGCGCTCGCGCCCGTAGCGCGCGTAAATATACTGGATCACCTCCTCGCGCCGCTCATGCTCGAAATCGACATCTATATCGGGCGGCTCCTGGCGCTCGGGCGAGATGAAACGCTCGAACAGCAGATCATGAACGGCGGGGTCAACCTCGGTTATTCCCAAACAATAACAGATGGTTGAATTGGCCGCAGAGCCGCGCCCCTGGCACAGGATGCCACGCTGGCGGGCAAAGCGGACAATATCATGCACGGTGAGGAAATAGGGCGCATACCTCATCTGCGCGACAAGGCCCAGTTCATGCGTGATCGCGGCCGTGATCCGAGCCGGAATGCCCCCGGGATAACGCATCGCCGCGCCCTGCAGGGCAAAGGCTGCCAGCGCCTCCTGCGGACCGGCATAGCCGGCGCGCAATTCATGAGGATATTCATAGTGCAATTCATCCAGTGAAAACTGCAGGCCTTTCATGAACTCTTGCGTTTGCGCCAGCGCTTGCGGCAGCCCGGCCAGCAACCGCGCCATTTCTGCCGGCGCTTTCAGATGGCGCTCGGCATGGGGTTCGAGCAGGCGCCCGGCCTTGTCGAGGGTGAGCCCGCGCCGGATGCAGGCCATGACATCGGCGAGCGCCCGCCGCGCCGGATCATGCATCAGCACATCATTGCAGGCGATCAGCGGCACCTGCCAGCGCTCGGCCAGGGCATGGCGCTGGGCGAGGGTGCGGCGCATGGAACCGCGAAAATGGCAGATGGCCGCAAGCCACAGTCGCCCCCCGGCCGCCGCCCTGAGTGGCCCAAGCACGGCCGGCGCGCCCGCACCGGGCATGAGAATGAGCTGCAGCCCTTCCTGAAAGGCCAGAAGATCATCAAGACCAAGATGGCACGCGCCCTTTTCGGCGCGGCTGTTGCCAAGGCTCAGCAGGCGCGACAGGCGGCCCCAGCCGGCACGGTCCTGCGGATAGGCGAGAATGTCGGGCGTGCCGTCCTGAAATACCAGGCGCGCGCCGGGGCTGAAGCGCAGTCGCGTGCCCGCAGGCAGGGCGCGCATCGCCACATGCGCGCGCACCACGCCGGCCAGCGTATTGCGGTCGGCAAGGCCAATGCCGCTGTACCCCAGCGCCGCCGCCGCCATGATCAGCTCTTCGGGGTGCGAGGCCCCTTCCAGAAAGGAAAAATTGCTGGTGACCGCCAGTTCCGCATAGGCATGTTCCGGGGCTTGTCCGGGATCTGGCAGGCCGGTGCGGCTGGGGCCGGTCATGGGAAAAATCCGTGCATGAACCATGTCGCACCGGCCCCGGCCTGCTGCTGGCGAAACAGCCAGAAACGCTGGCCGGCCTCGTCTTCGGCCCGGAAATAATCGCGCGCCATGCCAGGAGCCGGGCTTTTCCACCAATCGGACAGGATGCGCTCCGGCCCGTCGGCGGCGATGACACGGTGCAGCACCCGCCGCCACCGGAACTGCTGCGGCAGGCCATCGGGCAGCAAGGCCAGCGTCTCGACCGGTTCGGGGCGCGCCAGCAGCCGGACTGGCCGCTCCCATGCCGCCTCAGGCCATGGCCGGGGCCCGCCGGCAGGCGGCGCGCCCGCCAGCGCCGCCGCGTGGCGCGCCGCGCGCTCGGGCTGATGGCTGTCCTGCAGATGCAGCCGGGTGACGCGCATCGCGCCAAGGCGGGCGCTCAGGCGGTCGATGACGGCGCTGACCGAAGGCGGCTCCGCCGGCGATGGCGCGGCGATCATCGCGCCATGGCGGCCCGCGTCGCCCGCCAACGCGCCCTGATCCGGCTTTTGCGGCGCCGTTTGCGTCGCCTCCAGCCGCAGCACGTCAAACCCGTAACCGGTCTCGAAACCACCCTCATTCAGGCGCGCGAGCTTCTCGCGCACCAGCCGCAGCATCGGCCCGGGCGCGCTCATGGCCTGGCTGGCCGCCACCTCCAGCAAACGCACCGCGCCATCGACCCGGAACAGCGTCAGCGTGAGACTGCGCGCCCCCTGGCCATGCCGGATCATCAGCGCGCAAAGCTCGCGCGCCAGCGCGCCGACATGGGTGAGAAGGGCGTCCTCGCGCGTGAGGCCATCGGCAAAGCGGCGCTCGACGCTGAAATCGGGCGCGGCAAAGCGTGGCGATATCGGGCTGCGGGCCTGCCCGAACAAGTGATCGAGCCGGTCCAGCAGATCGGCGCCAAAGCGGGCGGTGAGCGGCGCGCGCGGACGCAGGCTGAGATCGCCGATGCGCCGCAGCCCGGCGCGCGCCAGATCGGCGGCGAGATCGTCGCTGATGTTGAGCGCGGCCACCGGAAAATCGGCAAACATGCCGGGAAGCCGCGTCATTTCGATCGCCGGCGGCAGAATCGGCTGGCGCGCGAACCGGGCCAGCGCCCAGGCCACCGCCGGATTGGGACCAATGCCGACCCGCGCGCCAATTCCCTGGCGGGCGAGCCGGGCGACGACATCGGCGGCCAGCGCCGCCTCGCCACCGAAAAGATGCGCGACGCCGGTGACATCCAGCGCCATGCCATCGGGGCCGTCGGCGGCGGCCAGCGGCGTGAAGCGCCGGCACCAGGCCAGCAGCTGATCGTAAAGCGCGGCCTCGGCAACGGCGTCAGCCTCGGCCACCAGCAGCCCGGGGTGCATGGCCCTGGCATCGGCAAGGCCCATGCCGCTGCGCAGCCCCAGCGCGCCCGCTCTGGCATCAAGCCCGGCCAGCCGCCACGCGCCCTTGAGCCTGGCGATGGTCGCCAGCGGCTCGTCAGGCGCTTTTGGCGTAGCGGCCGCCCGCATCTGCCGCGCCACGCGGTCGGTTCTGAGAGTGGGCAGGTGGAGCGACAGGAAACGCATCGACAAGGCAGCCTAGAGAGGGATCGAACGCAACAATATGGCTGGCCTCGGGTGGCGCGCACGCGCCCTCCCCCCGCGCCTTCAGCACCCGCACGCTGAAGCGCGCCGGGCCGGGAATGGCGAGCCGCCCATGCACGGGCGCCAGCGGCGCGCTCATGGCGCTGGCGACCTCGAGACGGGTCGCTGCGGCGCTGGCAAAATCCGGCCCCGTGCCGCTGGCGGCGGCCAGCACCAGCACGCAACCACGCCCGCCCTCCTCAGCGGCCAGTTTCAGCCGCCGCGACGCCGCCAGATCATAACCGCGCCTCTGGCAGATCTCGCCCAGGGCGACGCCCGCCCCGGCGCGCGCCACCTCCTCCAGCGCATTCAGCGCCGCCAGCGCCCGCGGCGCCGCCACCAGCACCAGCCGGGCCGGATCGAACCCCATCTGCCACAGGCCCGGCCCATAGGGCAGGCCTGCCTCGCTGACCGCGAAATCCTCATAAACCCAGAACAAGACCGCCCCCGGCGCTCCCAGCAGCAAGGCCAGCGCCAGCCCGAAGGCGCTGGCCGCCGCATTGTCGCCGGCGCTGGCCGGCACGATTTCGCAGAGCCCATGGCGCGGCAGACCACCGCCCAGGGCCCGGTCCAGCGCCAGATGCCGCCCCAGCGCCACCCGCCCCGCCTCAGCGCCGCGCGCTGCGCCCGCCGCCTCGATCTTCGCAATAGCGGCCCGCAAAAGCGGAATATGTTCCGTTTTGTCCGCAATTATCATCGCAATGTTCTTTTTTAAGTTCGTGATATGTTCCAATTAAGCCGCAATTCCTCCCAGAGTCAAGAGGCATGAAAGGCTAGCGCCGCAGCCTGCAATCCAGGCGGAGACCTTGAAGCCCAGAGCCTGTCACCGGGCGCCAACTTTGGTAAAATCGACACGAGCGGAGAACAATGGCAACGGTATCAGGGGCAACCATGGTGCGGATGTCACCACAATTGTCTCAGCCTTTCACCAGGCTTCGACATTCCCTACTGCCTATGCCTGCCCGGCAAAGGAGCGCGCCGCCAGCGGAATACCGATATCGAAAGGCGTCGGATCGGACCAGAATCGCGCCTTGAACTTTGATGCATCCACGAGGTAGGGCCGGTCCCACTGGAAACGCATCTCGGCGAGTTCCCGCATTTCCGGCGCGAACAGGCCAAGCGGCCGCAGCGCCCACAAGGGCATGGCGCGGATGCGCAACCGCACCCCCAGCGCGCGGGCCGCAATGTCAAGCAACTCACGCGGGCGGCGCGTTGGCGCACAGGGCACGTGCCAGGCCTGGCCAAAGGCGTCGTCGGGCGCGTCAAGCAGATTGACGACGGCACGCGCGTAATCCGGCACATAGGCAATGTCGTGCAGCATGTCGGGATCGTTGATCCACAGCGCCGCCTTGCCCCTCGCAAGCGCGCCAAGCGAGGTCGCGCCCACCAGCGATTGCGCGACCCCCGGACCATAAAAGTCCGGCCCGCGCAAGGCAGCAAAGCGCACCCGCCCGATCGCCGCCCGCCAGATGCGGGTTGCGGCAGCGCGCGCGGCAGGCTTCACCGGCAGATCGCTCAGCGGCATGGTCTCGACCAGCGGCCGGTTCTGCGGCCCATACATATAGAGGTTATCGACAAACACGACGCGGGCGCCAATCCCGGCAGCGGTCTCGATCACATTCGCCATGATTTGAGGCCACAAATCCCGCCAAAGTGGCCCGCGATAGGGCAGGCCAATGGCAAGCACGATCTGCCCGACCGCTTCTGTCGCCGCGCGCAGCGACGCCAGATCGCGCGCGTCGCAAGCGGCAAAGCTGACGCCCTCCGGCAACATCGCCGGGCGCTGCCGCTGCCCGACCACGACCTGTTCGCCACGCGCGGCGAGCAATGAGACGGTCGCCGCGCCAACCGGGCCATAACCGATGACAAGAACCTTGCTCATGTCCAATCTCCGAAGCCTGACCAAACCCTAATGCGAGCTTGCGCATGATGGAAATGCATTGTTATTATTACAACCATGCGCGAAGTGAATTTGGCGGGCATCGATCTCAACCTGTTGCCGGCCCTGGAGGCGCTGATCCGCCGGCGCAATGTCACGCGCGCTGGCGAGGACGTCGGACTAAGTCAACCGGCGATGTCGCGGGCACTGGCGCGGTTGCGGGTCCTGCTTGGCGACCCCATCCTGGTCAAAGGGCCACGGGGCCTCACGCCCTCGGCTCGCGCGAAAGCCGTGGCAGCGCAACTGGCCTCGGCGCTCGACAATCTCGGTCTCGTAGTGCGCCCGGCGGCTTTCGCCGCCGATACGCTCGACCGGCAATTCCGGCTGGCGGCCAGCGACGTGCATTCGCTGTTGATCGGCCCGCCGCTGTTGAGGAACCTGCGCGCGCAGGCGCCGCGCGCGAGCATGCGCTTCCTGCCAATCACGTCAGACCTGCACGAGCGGGTGCAGGCCGGCGACATCGATCTCGCCTTCGCGCTCGCCTCGATTCCGCTGCCGCCCGGCGCGCAGAGCGAGCCCCTGGTCGAGGACACCTTGGCATTGGTGGCGCGACGCGGCGACCGGCCTGGAGAACGCCCCTGGACGTTAACAGAATATGCCGCCCGCGATCACGCGACTGTCTCGATCTTCGGCGATCCATCTTCCGACATTGACGCCGAACTCGCACAGGCAGGCCTGACCCGCCGGATCGTTTTCACGTCGCCGCATTTCCTTGCAGCGCTGGCCGCCGTGGCGGCGAGCGATTGTGTAACGACTGTTTCGGCCGCGCTGGCGCGCCGATTTGCCGACCATTTCGGCTTGCAGCTTTATGATCCGCCGTTGCGCGCGAAATCCCTGCCGCTGAGCACGGTGGTTTCGGCAACGATGGCGCGCGATCCCGCCATCGTCTGGCTGCGCGCGCAACTCAAAGTCGCAGCAATCGAAGGGTTCGGGCAGGCCTGACGATAAGCTTGAATCAAGTTGATCTGCATTTCATCCCGGATTCAAGAGGCATAAGGACGCCGCGCCCGGCATTAAATCCAGGCGCTCGCATCCATCGCAGCAACACAGCGCCGGGCCCGGAAACATCAGCCCATCAACGCGCTGCCATTTGTTTCACGCACGGATTGCGCTATGCTGGCGCTTTCGCCAGCCAAGGAACCACGCCGCCAGAAAAGAGCGCCCATGACGAAAATCCAAATTCTGCAAACCGGCACGGTCTGGATCAAGGCGGCGCAGGTGCGGGCCAGAGGCGCCGGACTGATGCGCATCTACAACGGCCTGTTCGACGCCGACTGGAGCCCGGAACTGCCGATTTACGCCTATCTGATCGAGCATCCCGAAGGCCTGATTCTGGTCGATACCGGCGAAACCGCGCGCGCCATGCGCCGGGGCTATTTTCCGCTCTGGCACCCCTATTATCACGTCGGCATCAGGCTCAATGTTCAGCCGGATGACGAGATCGGGCCGCAATTGCGGCTGGCGGGCTTTGACCCCAGGGATGTGAAAACCATCGTGCTCACGCATTTGCACACCGATCACGCCGGTGGCCTCGCCTGGTTCGACAAGGTGCGGGTGCTGGTCAGCAAGCAGGAATATGAGGCGGCGCGCGGCTTTGCCGGTCGTGTCGCCGGCTATCCCAACCATCGCTGGCCGAAGAATTTTACCCCCGAACTGCAGCAATTACCCGCGATCGGCAGCGATCTGATGGATGCCTCCATGCCGCTGACCAGCGACGGCGCCGTCCGCCTTATCGCCGCGCCCGGTCACACACGCGGCCAGATGGCCGTGTCGGTCGAGATCGACGGCATCATGTTTCTTCTTGCCGGTGACGTCAGCTACCTCGAACAGACCCTGCGCGACGGCATTCCCGACGGCCTCGGCGCCGATCCGGCTGCGCAATTGCAGACCCATGCCCGGATTCTCGCCATGGCCCGCCGCCGCCCTCTGGTCTACCTCAACGGCCATGACCCCAACTGCCGCCAGAGGCTGCAGGATCGCCAGACGTTGCAGCCCCCGGCGTGACAGCGCGCCGGGCGCCCGGTGCCGCGACCATAAATCAAATCTGGCCGCAGCTGCCTGAAAACGCCGCGCCGCTGCGCGCCAGTTGCAGCGGCGGGCAAGGGTGCGAGCCATAGGAACAGAAGACGCCGCAATCACCCGCCAGCGGCTTCAGCACCACGCCGCAGCCGCGGCATTCACAAGAGAACTGGCAGGCATCGGTCGGCATCACCTCCACCGCCTGATGGCCGCAATGCGGGCAGGTAAGCGTCGATTGCGCCTCGATGGCGGGGGCGGAGTTCATCTGCATGCGCGGTGGAAACATGAATGAGGCCATGAGTCAACGGCGCGCCCGGATTTGCCTGCGCCGGGACGCTCAAGACCCATGTCAGCGCGTAAGCCCGGCTAGCGACCACAGATGGATTTCAGCGCCATCCATTGCGTCTCATTCACCAGCGGCGGCCCGGTCACCGGTGAATTGTGGGCATCGATATCAGCAAGCCGGTCGGCGGTCAGCGGGTGATCGGCGAGCAGCGACAGGGCAGCCGGCACATCATGCCCCTTGCTGATACGCTGGAGCAGGACACCCAGAGCCTTCGGCGAACGTCCGAGCCGTGTCATGACCCTTATGGAAAAATCATCGGCAGCCTTCTCGATGCTCCGCGAATAGGCCGCGCCCACCAGGGCACGGGCCGTGCCGACCATTATAGTCGAGCCGGATATATCGCCAAACATCAGGCCGAGCAGGAAACCGACGCCGCCATTCTCAATCAGGCGGCGCATCGAATCGTAGTGGGCTTCATGGCCCAGTTCATGGGCAATCACGCCCGCGAGTTCATCCGGCGTCCTTGCGTCTTGCAGCAGAGGCGAGAAAACAAAGATCGTGCCGCCCGGCAAGGCCATGGCATTGGCGATTTTGGTGCGCAGGACCAGGGGATGAAGCGGTATCTTCAACCTGCCGGCCCTGGCGAGTTCCGCCAGCAGATGGTCAAGCGCCACCTGGCCGGGCGCGCTGGCGCAAGTCTTCGCCTTGTAAATCTCGCGAATCTGGCGGGCGCTGGCGTCGCCGATGGCTTGCTGGAAGGCCAACGGAACGCGGGGGGCCAGGACGCCAGCAATCCACGGCAGACCATAGATGAAGAGCGTCGCCATTGATGCCAGCGCTGCGGCGCCTAACGCGCCGACATGCAGCTTCTGCCGGTGCGACAGGCGCGCCGCGCGGGCCCGGCTCAACTGGGGATAGGCGGCCTCGATGCTGCGGATCAGCGCCTCATCGGTAACTTCCAGTCTGGCGAGGTTGAGCCGATCGGCGGGCGCGAACCTTGCCATGCCATCGGCGCTGGTCAGGCGCTGTGTCTGCGCGGGCGACCAACGCGCCAGAACCTGGCTACCGTCCCGAATTTCCAGCTCAGTGCCCACGTCAAGGCTGACCCGATGCGGGCGGTTGTCGCGCCCGTCAAAATAGATCGATAGAGGCGCAGGCGCTCCGGTCATCAGAACCCTGAGACATCCAGCATGGCGGCCAAGCCTTCGCCCAGCGCACTGGAGGGAGAACCCATGGCTGTGACATGATCAGCAGCGCCGAGGTTTTCAACACGCGCGGCATTGGCAACGATCGACCAATAGCCACGCTGCAGGAACCAGCGATAAACGATGGCCATGGCCACAAGCATAGTTCCATAAAGGAGAACCATCAGCCCGCCGCCAACCAGAACCGGCAACCCTCCATGCCCGCCACCCGCTGCGGGGGTTAAAGCAAGCGGAAGACCTTTGAAAAAGGCAACTCCCAACCCTAAAATAATACCAAACACAAATAATGTCAGAAAATAACTTCCCAATGCTGCCCAGTAAAGCCCTGCAAACCGGATTTTCTCGCGATCCGCCGAGAAGCGTACTTCGCCGATGCGCAACCCATTGATCCACCATACCATTTCAATACGCTTATAGGCGGCGTAAAGGAAAGGGCTCAAGGCCAGGCCCAGAAGAATGAGAATTCCCAAAACTCCCTGCGCAAATCCCGGGGCTTTACTATCAGGATGCAAGTGTTTTTCGGCTACTGACTCGCCGATCAATATCAGGCCAAGTGCAAAAGGGATCACCGCCACAATCCAGATCCATAGGCCGCGCTTGAAGAAATCCCACGGGCGGGCGACGAAATCCCCTCGCAGGTCGCCATAGAGCGTGTTGCTCATCTTGTAGCGCTCCAGCGCCGCTTCCCGCCAGGGATGGGCGAGGCCGAGGGTGAGTCCCACGGCAATATCCCACGCCAGCGCCAGCAGCATGTACCGCCAGGCCGAGCCCGACATCCAGAACCGCACGCCCCGCCACAGCGTCCGTGTCAGCCGATAACGACGCGCCTTGAAAATTGCGAACTGCCCAAAAAAATAAAACATCACTAGCAATACAATTTCCACAATACTTTGTATAACATTGTAATAATGTCGTATATCTCCGTTTTCTTCCTTGACAATAAGTAGGTTTAACACGAATAACAAAATATAAATAGGCCATAGAATAGCAATAGCCAACAAAAACCCAAAAAACAATTCAATACCGCGGCCGGTATATTCAACCTTATCGCGCCCAACCCCGGAATGCGCCCACAAGTGCTGTCGCAATTGCGTGATCATCCAGAACCGATAGACGCCCAAAGTCACCAGCGACAGCCAACTGCCACGCCATAGCAAATTGAAAAAATCGCGCGGTTTGCCATCGAACTTTATCGAGCTTTCGCCAGATACCGGCACGCTCGTGTCATTCATCGTCATGTTGAGACTGGCTCCTGATCATGGGGCTATCGACAGCTTTGCACAACGTCGCGGACAAAAACCCTTTCCTGCGCGAACATCCCTGCCTTCCGATTCCCGGATTTAGCGATAGGCGATTGCCTGCAACGCAACTCTTGACACGATGTGCCGACCCTAGTGGCCATTTGCCCGGATTGCAACAGGCGTCGCGCCTGCGCTTGCGGCAATACACAATATAAACTTATGTCGGCCATGACCATGTGGCACAGTTAAGTTGTTAAATGACTTAGGGAAGTTGCCGTGATCAAGTTGTTTTAGGCCATGATAACATGGAAAGCGCAATAACGATAAACTCCAATGCTCACTCCTTGAGCCAAAGTGCATTGCAGCCGATCCCGCTGCGCAGCGCGGCCAGCCGTCCACGCCCGCAACCCTTGCCTCCTGTCGCCATTTGATATAAAGATATGTTTATATCTCAAAGTGGACATGCTCGTGACTTCATCCCCGTCAACCCCGGTTCGTGACACGATTCTCGCCCGCGCACGTGAGCGCATTCTGGTGCTGGACGGCGCGATGGGCACGATGATTCAGGCCCTCAAACTGTCGGAACCCGAGTTTCGCGGCGCCCGCTTTGCCGCCTGGCCGAAGGACCTGCGCGGCAATAATGATCTGCTGATCCTGACGCAGGCCGATGCCATCCGCGACATTCATCTGCAATATCTGCTCGCCGGCGCCGACATTGTTGCCACCAACACCTTCTCCTCGACCAGCATTGCCCAAGCCGATTACGGCATGGAAGCGCTGGCCTATGAGCTGAATTTCGAGGGCGCGCGCCTGGCGCGTGCCGCCGCCGATGAGGCCTGCCGCCGTGATGGCCAGCAGCGCTTTGTCGCTGGCGCCATGGGCCCCACCAACCGCACCGCCTCGATGTCGCCCGATGTCAACAATCCCGGCTTTCGCGCTGTTGATTTTGACGCCCTGCGCCTTGCTTATGCCGAGGCCGCGCGCGGCCTCATCGCCGGTGGCGCCGACCTGCTTTTGCTCGAAACCATTTTTGATACGCTCAATGCCAAAGCCGCGCTTTACGGGCTGGAAGAGGTGTTCGAGGAAATGGGCTGCCGCCTGCCGGTGATGATTTCCGGCACTATTACTGATCTGTCCGGACGCACCCTGTCGGGCCAGACGCCCACCGCCTTCTGGCATTCGCTGCGCCATGCCGCCCCCCTCACCTTTGGCCTCAACTGCGCGCTCGGGGCCCGGGAGATGCGTGCCCATATCGCCGAAATCGGCCGCATCGCCGATACGCTGGTCTGCGCTTATCCCAATGCCGGCCTGCCCAATGAATTCGGTCTCTATGACGAAAGCCCGGAATATATGGCCGGACTGATCGGCGAATTTGCCGATTCCGGCCTCGTCAACATCGTCGGCGGCTGCTGCGGCACCACGCCCGCTCACATAGCGGCGATTGCCGGAAGGGTGCGCGGCGTCAAGCCGCGTATCGTCCCGGACATCATCCCGCAAATGCGGCTTTCCGGGCTGGAGCCCTTCATCCTCTCCCCCGACATCACTTTCGTCAATGTCGGCGAGCGCACCAATGTCACCGGCTCGGCGCGGTTCCGCAAGCTGGTGAAAAACAGCGATTTTCCGGCCGCGCTGGAAGTGGCGCGCGACCAGGTCGCCAATGGCGCACAGATCATCGACATCAACATGGATGAAGGCCTGCTCGATTCAAAAGAGGCCATGGTCAGCTTCCTGAATCTCATCGCCGCCGAACCCGATATTTCGCGCGTGCCGGTGATGATCGATTCCTCGAAATTCGAGGTGATCGAGGCTGGCCTCAAATGCGTGCAGGGCAAGGCCATCGTCAATTCCATCTCGATGAAGGAGGGCGAGGCCAAATTTCTCGAAGCCGCCAAAATCGTGCGCCGCCACGGCGCCGCGGTCGTGGTCATGGCCTTTGACGAGCAGGGCCAGGCCGACACCCGGGCCCGCAAGGTCGAGATTTGCCGCCGCGCCTATGAATTGCTGACGCAAAAGGCCGGATTTGCGCCCGAGGACATCATCTTCGATCCCAATATTTTCGCTGTCGCCACCGGCATTGAAGAGCATAATAATTACGGCGTCGATTTCATCGAGGCGACCCGCGATATCCGCAAGTCTATGCCGCTGGCGCATGTCTCCGGCGGCGTCTCCAACCTGTCTTTCTCGTTTCGCGGCAACGAGAAAGTGCGTGAGGCCATGCACGCCGTGTTCCTTTATCACGCGATCGGCGCCGGCATGGACATGGGCATTGTCAATGCCGGTCAGCTCGCCGTCTATGGCGAGATCGAGCCCGAATTGCGCGATGCCTGCGAGGATGTGGTGCTCAACCGGCGCGCCGATGCCACCGAGCGCCTGCTTGATCTGGCAGAGCGCTACAAGGGCCAGGGCGGCGAGGTCCGCGAGAAGGATCTGGCCTGGCGCAACCAGCCGGTCGAAAAACGCCTCGAACACGCGCTGGTCAACGGCCTGACCGAATTTGTCGAGGCCGACACCGAGGAGGCCCGGCTCAAAGCAGCCCGCCCGCTCGATGTCATCGAGGGCCCACTCATGGCCGGCATGAATGTGGTGGGCGATCTGTTTGGGGCCGGCAAGATGTTCCTGCCGCAGGTGGTGAAATCCGCCCGTGTCATGAAACAGGCGGTCGCCTGGCTGATGCCGTTCATGGACGAGGAAAAGCGCCTGACCGGGGTTGAGTCGCACGCCAGCGCCGGCAAAATCCTGATGGCGACGGTCAAGGGCGATGTCCACGACATTGGCAAGAACATTGTCGGCGTGGTGCTGGCCTGCAACAATTACGAGGTCATCGATCTTGGTGTCATGGTGCCCTCGGCCCGGATTCTGGAAGTCGCGAAGCGTGAAAAGGTCGATGCCATCGGCCTTTCCGGGCTGATCACCCCGTCACTTGATGAAATGAGCTTTGTCGCCGCCGAATTGCAGCGCGAGGGCTTTGACGTGCCGCTGCTGATTGGTGGGGCGACCACCAGCCGCGTGCATACGGCCGTTAAAATCCATCCCAATTACACCCGCGGCCAGACGGTCTACGTCAATGATGCCAGCCGCGCCGTTGGCGTCGTGCAAAGCCTGCTCTCGCCGCAGGCGCGCATGCCCTATATCGAGGGCGTTCGTCAGGATTATGCCAGGGTTGCCGATGCCCACGCCAGGGCCGAGCTGGAAAAGACCCGCGTGCCGCTCGAAAATGCCCGCGCCAATGCCATGAAGATCGACTGGGCCGCCTACAAGCCGACGAAGCCCGGCTTCACCGGTTCGCGGGTTTTCCGCAATTATGATGTCGCCGAACTGATCGACACCATCGATTGGACGCCGTTCTTCCAGACCTGGGACCTGAAAGGCCGCTACCCGGCGCTGCTGCAGGACGAAACGCAAGGCGCGGCCGCCCGCCAGCTCTATGAGGATGCGCAAGTCATGCTCCGGCGCATCGCCGAAGAGCACTGGTTCCAGCCCAAGGCGGTGATCGGCTTCTGGCCGGCCGGTGCCGAGGGCGATGATATCGTGCTCTTTACCGGCGAATCGCGCACCGAAAGGCTGGCGACCTTCTTCACCCTGCGCCAGCAATTGACCCGGCGTGACGGCCGCCCCAACCTTGCCCTCAGCGATTTTGTCGCCCCCGTCTCCAGCGGCGTGAAGGATTATATCGGCGGCTTTGTCGTCACCGCGGGAGCCCAGGACGACAAGATCGCCAGGCGCTTTGCCCTCGCCAATGATGATTATGGCTCGATCATGGTGAAAGCCCTCGCCGACCGCATCGCCGAAGCTCTGGCCGAGCGCATGCACGAGCGCGTGCGCCGCGAATTCTGGGGCTATGCGCAAGACGAAAGCCTCACCAACGAGCAGCGGATCGATGAGGACTATGCCGGCATCCGCCCGGCACCGGGCTACCCGGCCCAGCCCGATCACACGGAAAAGGAAACGCTGTTCCGCCTGCTCAATGCGCAAAGGCAGATAGGCGTGAATTTGACCGAGAGCTATGCCATGTGGCCGGGCTCCTCGGTCGCCGGCCTCTATATCGCCCATCCCGAGGCGCATTATTTCGGCGTCGCCAAGGTCGAGCGCGATCAGGCGCAAGATTATGCCCGGCGCAAGGGCATGGCCCTGTCGGAGGTGGAGCGCTGGCTCGCGCCGGTGCTCAATTACGAGCGGATCGGGTGATTGTCGCAAAAACACGCGGGCCGCGATCCCGCGCCAGCCTGGGCCGCGGCCGGCCAGCGCCGTGAAACGCCTCCGCTCTTGCCAGCACCGCCCGCGACGGGCAGATTGGCGGCGGCGGGCGTTGTGGCCGAATCACAGGTGAGAGACCGAACTGCATGCTGGTCTATGTTTTACGCCGCCTCGGGCTGATTATTCCCACCATTTTCGGCATCCTGCTGATTTCTTTCATCATTGTCCAGTTTGCGCCGGGCGGGCCGGTCGAGCGGGTCATGGCGCAGCTGCAAGGCACGGCGCAGGGTGCCAACGCCAATTTTGGTGGTGGCTCAGGCATTTCCAACGGTTCGGGCTATCGCGGCGCCGAAGGCCTTGATCCCAAATTCGTCGCCGAGCTCAACAAGCAATTCGGCTTCGACAAGCCCGCCCCCGAGCGCTTCTGGATCATGGTCAAGAATTATGTGCGCTTTGATTTTGGCAAATCCTATTTCCGCGATCAGCCGGTTCTCTCGCTGATCGAGCAGAAACTCCCGGTCTCGATCTCGCTGGGCCTGTGGATGACGCTGATTTCCTATGCGATTTCCATTCCGCTCGGCATACGCAAGGCGATCGCGGATGGCTCGCGCTTCGATGCCTGGACCTCGGCGGCGATCATCATCGGCTATGCGGTGCCGGGCTTTCTGGTGGGAATTCTGCTGATCGTGCTGTTCGCGGGCGGCTCGTTCTGGCAAATATTCCCGCTGCGTGGGCTGACCTCCGAAGGCTGGGCGCATTTCACGCCCTGGCACAAGGTCACCGATTATTTCTGGCATATCACCCTGCCGGTGACCGCCATGTCATTGTCCTCGTTTGCCACCACGACCTTCCTGACAAAAAACTCGTTTCTCGAAGAAATCCGCAAGCTCTATGTCCAGACCGCGCGCATGAAGGGCCTGAGCGAGACCCGCGTGCTTTATGGCCATGTCTTTCGCAATGCCATGCTGATCGTCATTGCCGGCTTTCCCGGCGCTTTCATTGCCGCGTTTCTCACCTCCTCGTTGTTGATCGAGACCATATTCTCGCTGGACGGCCTCGGGCTCCTGTCGTTCGAGGCGATCCAGAACCGTGATTATCCGATTGTCTTTGCCAATCTTTACATTTTTTCGCTGATTGGCCTGTTCGTCAATTTGCTATCCGATCTGGTCTATACCTGGATCGACCCGCGCATTGATTTTGAGACGCGCGAGGTATGATGACCAGCCTTGCCCCTGCCACGCGCCGCTTGGCGCTCTCGCCGATCAACCGGCGTCGCCTCGCGAATTTCCGCGCCAACCGCCGTGGCTGGTGGTCTTTGTGGATCTTCCTGTTCCTGTTTTTTGGCTCCCTCACCGCTAATTTCTGGATCAATGACCGCCCGCTGCTGGTGCGCTATCAGGGGCAATTCTATCTTCCGGTTTTCGTCAATTACCCGGAAACCGATTTTGGCGGCTTTCTGCCAACCACCGATTACCGCGACCCCTTCGTGCAGAAGGAAATCAAGGCCAAAGGCTGGCTGATCTGGCCGCCGATCCGCTTTTCCTGGAACACCCACAAGCTGGATTTGCCAACGCCGGCGCCCTCGCCGCCAACCTGGCTGCTGAGCGACCGCACTTGCCGGCCCGCCGCCCTGTTGCAGCACAAGCACCCGCCACCGGGTGAGGCCTGCAACGCGCTGGAATGGAACTGGCTTGGCACCGATGACCAGGCGCGCGATGTCGTCGCCCGGCTGGTCTATGGCTTCCGCATTTCCGTGCTGTTCGGCCTGTTGCTGGCCGGGCTGTCCTCAGTGGTCGGCATTCTCGCCGGTGCCGTGCAGGGGTTTTATGGCGGCTGGCTCGATCTTTCCATGCAGCGCTTCATCGAAATCTGGTCATCGCTGCCGCAACTCTATATCCTGATCATCGTCGCCTCGGTCATCACCCCGGGTTTTTTCGTGCTGCTCGGGGTCCTGCTGCTGTTTTCCTGGGTATCACTGGTGCATCTGGTGCGGGCCGAGACGCTGCGCGCCCGCAACCTCGAATATGTCAATGCGGCGCGGGCCCTCGGCCTCTCGAACAACCGCATCCTGTTTCGCCACGTCCTGCCCAATGCCATGGTGGCGACCATCACCTTCATGCCCTTCATCCTCAACGCCTCGATCGCGACGCTGACCGCGCTGGATTTTCTCGGTTTCGGCCTCCCGCCGGGCTCGGCCTCGCTCGGCGAATTGCTGTTGCAGGGCAAGTCCAATCTGCAGGCCCCGTGGCTGGCGATCACCAGTTTCATCGCCATAGCCTTGCTGCTATCGCTGCTGACCTTCATCGGCGAGGCGGTGCGTGACGCCTTTGATCCGCGAAAGAGCTTCGCATGAGCGCCTTCAACCTCGAACACCGGCATGTCTATCTCGATGCCAATGTCATGATCGCCGCCATCGAGCAAAAGGCGCTCGGGGCCCAGGCCTTGCTGGGCGCCATGGAGCGCCGCGAATGCCTTGGCACCACGAGCGAATTGACCCTTGCCGAAGTGCTCGGTGGCCCGCTGGCCCGGCACGAAGCTGCCCCCCTTGCCGCCTATGAGGCCCTGTTCGCGCCCGGATCATGCCTGCAGGTGCTGCCCATCACCCGCGCCATCCTGCGCCGTGCCGCCGGCCTGCGCGGCATGGATTTGCCTGATGCCATCCATGTTGCCACCGCCATCAGCAGCGGCTGCGATGTCATGGCCAGCGATGACCGGCATCTGCGGCTTCCCGCCACCATCGAGCGGGTCGCGCTGGCGCAGCTGGTGCCGCCCTGCGAGGCCGGACGACCATGACCAGCCCCTTGTTGCACGTAACCGGTCTTGGCATCGGCTTTCAGGCGCGCGGCGCGCTCACGCCGGTCGTGCAGGATGTCGGCTTCACGCTGGAAAAGGGTCGCACCCTCGCCCTGGTGGGAGAATCGGGGTCCGGCAAATCCATCACCGCCCTGTCGCTGGCCCGCCTTCTGCCGCCAGCAGCGCGCGTTACCGGCCATATCAATTTTGCCGGCGATGACGTGCTGGCCATGAGCGAGCGGCAATTGCGCGCCCTGCGGGGACGCAAGATCACCATGGTGTTCCAGGAGCCGATGTCATCGCTCAACCCGCTGCACAGCATCGAGCGGCAGATCGGCGAAATCCTCGAATTGCACGGCACCCGCAAGCGCGACATCCGCGACAGGGTGGTGGCAGCGCTCGCGGAGGTCGGCATTCCCGATCCCGCCGGGCGTCTCGGCGCCTACCCGCATCAATTGTCGGGCGGGCAGCGCCAGCGCGTGATGATCGCCATGGCGCTGGTCAACCGGCCCGACCTGTTCATTGCCGATGAACCGACCACGGCGCTGGATGTTACCGTGCAGGCGCAGATTCTCGCACTGTTGAAGGATCTGCAAACCCGGCTTGGCATGGCCATGCTGTTCATCACCCATGATCTCGGCATCGTCCGCAAGATCGCCGATGATGTGGCGGTGATGCAGAAAGGCCGCATCGTCGAGGCCGGCCCCGCCGCCAGCCTGTTTGCCGGCCCGCAGCATCCCTATACGAAAATGCTGCTGGCGGCTGAACCCAAAGGCGCAGCCCCGGCTGTCGACACTACGAGGCCGCTGTTGCTGCAAACCGGGGATTTGAAAGTCTGGTTTCCGGTGCGCCGTGGCCTGATGCGCCGCGTCGTGTCGCATATCAAGGCGGTCGATGGTATTTCCCTGCAGGTGCGCGCTGGCCATACGCTGGGCATTGTCGGCGAATCAGGCTCGGGCAAGACCACGCTCGGGCTAGCGATCTTGCGCCTGATCCGCTCGCAGGGGCCGATCATCTGGCTCGGCAAGGATATTTCATCGCTGAATTCCACCGCCATGCGGCCGCTGCGCCGCGATTTGCAGGTGGTGTTTCAGGATCCCTTCGGCTCGCTGTCGCCGCGCATGTCGGTCGCGCAGATCGTCGAGGAGGGCCTGCGCATCCAGAACTCAAGCCTCACCGCTACCGAGCGCCGGTCGCGCGTGACGGCGGCTTTGGCCGCCACTGATCTCGACCCCGCCACCATGGACCGCTTCCCGCATGAATTTTCCGGCGGCCAGCGCCAGCGCATTGCCATTGCCCGCGCCCTGGTGCTCGAACCCAAATTCATCGTGCTCGATGAGCCGACTTCGGCGCTGGACATGTCGGTGCAGGCGCAGATCGTCACCTTGCTGCGCGACCTGCAGGCCCGCCATGGCATCGCCTATATGTTCATCAGCCACGATTTGAAGGTGGTGAAGGCGCTGGCGAGCGACCTCATCATCATGAAGGGGGGCAAGGTGATGGAAAGCGGGCCGGCCGCGCCGATTTTCGCCGCCCCGCAGCATCCCTATACGCGCGCCCTGTTTGCGGCAGCTTTCAACATCGAGGCGGTCTCCGCTGCGGAGGTTGCAGGATAATGGCCCGCGCCCTCTTGATCGTGCTGGATTCATTCGGCATTGGCCATGCCCCCGATGCCCGCGCCTTTGGTGATGAGGGCGCAAGCACCCTCGGGCACATCGCAGCAGCCTGCCATGCCGGGCGCGGCGAGCGCGACGGCCTGCGCAGCGGGCCCCTGCGCCTGCCGGTGCTGGAAACGCTCGGGCTCGGGCTGGCCGCGCAGACAGCCGGCAGTCTGCCTGCCGGATTTGCCGCCGATATCAAGCCGCGCGGCAGCTATGGCAGCGCCATCGAGACCGCGCCCGGCAAGGATACCCCCTCAGGCCATTGGGAAATGGCCGGTGCCGGGGTCGATTTCGCCCCCGGCTATTTCCCCGATACGCAGCCAAGCTTCCCGGCAAGCCTCACCGAGGCGATGATCCGCGAGGCCGCACTCCCCGGCATTCTCGGCAATTGCCACGCCTCGGGCACCCAGATCATCGAGGACTTCGGGGCCGAGCACGTCCGCTCCGGCAAGCCGATTTGCTACACGTCGGTGGACAGCGTGCTGCAGATTGCCGCCCATGAGGAAACTTTCGGCCTGCAGCGCCTCTATGATCTCTGCCTTGTGGCGCGGCGCCTGTGCGACGACCTGAAAATCGGCCGCATTATAGCCCGCCCCTTTGTCGGCACCGCCGCCACCGGCTTCCGGCGCACGGCCCACCGCAAGGATTTTGCCATGCCGCCGCCACACGGCCATCTTCTCGACAGGGCCAGCGCCGCCGGCCGCACCATCGTCAGCATCGGCAAGATCGGCGATATTTTTGCGCATCGCGCCACCGGGCAGGAGCTCAAGGGCGCCGACAATGAAGCCAATTTCGATCACCTGCTGAACGCCCTGCAAACCTTGCCCGACGGCGGCCTGATCTTTGCGAATTTTGTCGATTTCGACAGTGAATACGGCCATCGCCGCGATGTCGCCGGTTATGCGGCGGCGCTGGAGCGGTTTGATGCACGCCTGCCGGCCCTGATCGCCGCCCTGCAGCCGGAAGATCTGGCGATCATCACCGCCGACCATGGCAATGATCCGACATGGCGCGGCACCGACCACACACGCGAACAGGTGCCGGTGCTGGCCTTTAGCCCCGGCCAGCCGGCTCGCGCCATCGGCCAGCGCCCGACCTTCGCTGACATGGCCGCCACGCTGGCCCGCCATATCGGCCTGTCGGCGCCAGCTTTCGGCACACCCTTCTGAGCGCCCCGCTACCGCTTGTTCTTCTGTCAGCCTCGCCCGGACTTGCTGTAATTGTAGCGCGAATATACTTGCACGGTCAGCTTTTTGCGATAAAACAACGATGCATTCACGGAGCCAGCCATGACGAACAGCCTCCATCCGCGTGACTACAGCCTGACCGGCCCGCTCAATGCCGCAGCGATCGAGGCCGGGCTGGCGAATGCGCAATGGTACCGTCCCGACATTCCCCGCGCCCGCATGAAGCAATTGATGCAGCGCTCCGATGAGCCCGCGACCCGCGACACCGCCATCTGGATAGGCGCGATGCTGGTCACCGGTTCCCTCGGCGCGCTGTTCTGGGGCTCGTGGCTGTGTGTGCCCTTCTTCTTGATTTATGGCGTGCTTTACGGGTCTGGCGGCGACAGCCGCTGGCATGAATGCGGCCACGGCACGGCCTTCAAGACACCGTGGAAAAATGACGCCGTCTATCAGCTCGCCTGCTTCATGATGATGCGCAACCCGATCGTCTGGAAATGGAGCCATTCGCGCCACCATACCGATACGATCATCGTCGGCCGCGACCCGGAAATCATCACGACCAGACCGCCCGAAGTGCTCAAGGTCGGCCTCAATGTCTTCGGCCTGATCGATGTGCCGCAGTCGCTGGCGGCGATGTTGCGCTATGCCTCGGGCAATCTCAACGCCAGCGAGAAGGATTTTATTCCGCGCGGCGAATGGGGCAAAGTGGTGCAGGTCGCCCGCAACTGGGTGGTGATCTATTGCCTGACGCTGCTCGCCAGCGCCCTGACGCAGTCGCT
This sequence comes from Hyphomicrobiales bacterium, assembly GCA_019075905.1. Taxonomy (GTDB): domain Bacteria; phylum Pseudomonadota; class Alphaproteobacteria; order Rhizobiales; family Beijerinckiaceae; genus REEB77. Next base: position 87,950 of record JAGXAM010000005.1, on the reverse strand, counting down.
GGTGCCGCTGATGCTGATCGGCCTGCCGCGCATATATGGCGCCTGGCATCAGGTTATGACCGGCCTCACGCAGCATATCGGCCTTGCCGAGGATGTGCTCGACCATCGCCTCAACTGCCGCACCACCAGGATGAACCCCTTCAGCCAGTTCGTTTACTGGAACATGAATTACCACATCGAGCATCACATGTTTCCGATGGTGCCCTATCACCGGCTCCCGGAATTGCACGAGGAAATCAAGGACGTCTGTCCGCCGCCCTACAAGGGCATCGTCGATTGCTACCGCGAGATCATCCCGACGCTGCGCCGCCAGCTCACCGAGCCGGATTATTTCGTGCGGCGCACCTTGCCGGCCGCCAGCAACGACAGGGCTGCGGTCGCCTGATCGGCGTCGGCCCGGGACACCAGCGCGCCCATATGGGCGACATGGCGGACAAATGCTGCTTCGCGGTGATTGCGTCGCCTTGGCAAAGGGCCTAGGCCAAGCCTTCCTTTTGAAAGCGATGCAATGCCCTTCCCCAAACTCCATCCTGCCCTGACCAAGGCGCTGCAAGCGCGCGACTATGCCGAACCCACCCCCGTGCAGGACGCCGTTCTCGCCGCCGATCCGGCGCGTGACTTGCTGGTTTCAGCCCAGACCGGCTCCGGCAAGACCGTTGCCTATGGCCTGTCGCTCGCTGCTGCCCTGCTGGGCGCGGCGCCAGTCCTCGCTTCTCCTGACGCACCTCTGGCGCTGGTAGTTGCGCCCACCCGTGAGTTGGCGATGCAGGTGCACCGCGAACTCGAATGGCTTTTCGCCGAGGCCGGCGGCAAGGTGGTTTCCTGCGTCGGTGGCATGGATGCGCGCCGCGAGCAGCGCGCCCTTGCTGCCGGTTGCCATATTGTCGTGGGAACGCCCGGCCGCCTGCGTGACCATCTTGAGCGCGGCCGCCTCAATGCCGCGGCGCTCAAGGCCGTCGTGCTCGACGAGGCCGATGAAATGCTTGATCTCGGTTTCAGGGAAGATCTCGAATTCATCCTTGCCGCCACGCCCTCCGAGCGCCGCACGCTGTTGTTCTCCGCCACCATCCCCAAGGCCATCGCCCTGCTTGCCCGCAATTTTCAGCGCGACAGCCTGCGCATCGATGTCGCCTCGGCAACTGCGGCACATGCCGATATCGAATACCGTGCCGTGCGTTGTGCGCCGCAGGAGGGCGAACATGCGGTGGTGAATGTGCTGCGTTATTTCGAGGCCCGCGCCGCCATAGTCTTCTGCGCGACCCGCGACGGCGTGCGCCACATGCACGCCAGCCTCACCGAGCGCGGCTTTGCGGCGGTCGCACTATCGGGCGAGCTCTCGCAAAACGAGCGCAGCCATGGCCTGCAGGCGCTGCGTGATGGCCGCGCCCGCGTCTGCGTCGCCACCGACGTCGCCGCTCGCGGGCTCGATCTGCCTGACCTGTCGCTGGTGATCCATGCCGATCTGCCCAACAACCGCGAGACCCTGCTGCACCGCTCCGGGCGCACCGGCCGCGCCGGGCGCAAGGGCGTCTGCGTGCTGATCGTGCCGGTCACCCGCCGCCGTCGCGCCGAGACCTTGCTGATGAGCGCCCGCGTCGCCTGCACATGGTCAGGCCCGCCGACAGCCGACGAGGTGCGCGCCAAGGATGAGGCGCGGTTGCTGGCTGATCCGGTCTTTACCGGCGCCGCGCTGGAGGAAGATGTCGATATCGCCCGCGCCCTGCAGGCCCGCCATACGCCCGACGCTATTGCCCTAGCGCTCGCCAGCTTCCTGCGTCAGCGCCTGCCCGCCCCCGAGGATCTTGATGATCCCGGTGCCGGTCGTCCGGAGGGCCCGCGTGAGGTGCGGCCAGGGCGCGCCGGCTATGATCCGCTGCGCGAGCGCCCCGGCCACGCAACGCTCGATGGCGCGGTATGGTTTCGCCTCAACATCGGGCGCGCCAAGGATGCCGATCCCAAGTGGCTCATCCCACTCCTGTGCCGCGCCGGGCGCATCAGCAAGGCCGAAATTGGCGCGATCAAGATCGCCGACCGCGAGACCATGTTCGAGATTGCCGCCAGCCATGCTGACACCTTCACCAAAGCGACAGCGCGGATGGCCGATAAAAGCATGCGCATCGAGCGCGCCGGATCAGGCCCGCACGGTGCCCCCTCGCGGGATCGCCACGCGCCGAGGGGGGCGCGGCCGGCATCGCCCGCCGGGGGCAAGCCTGATGGCGCGCCGCCGCGCGCCGCCAAAGCCTACATATCCAAAGCCCAGCGCCTCGGCCATCTGGCCGGCGCCGCCCCCGTCGAAAACAAGATCAAGCCCGGCAAGAAGGAAAGGGCACGCCGCCGCGCCGCGCTGGCCGAGACGGGCGAATGAATATGGCCCCGTCCGGCTCAGAAACCGTAGCCAAGGCCGAGATTGACCGTGGTGGTGAATGTGCGGCTGTTGGGCTCATTGGCGAGGGCCCCGACAAGCTGCACCGGCGTTGAGGCGCCATAGGTGAAGGCCGTGGCATCAACGCCTGCCATCAGATGCAATTGCTGGGTCAGGGCATAATCGGCCGAGGCCCCGAATTTGTACAAGACCGAATTGCGCAGCGACGACGAAAAGCCCGGAAAGGTCTGGTCGCCGGCAACCTTGATATGCGAGGCCAGCGTCGTGCCGATGAGGCCATAGGCCGAGAGCACGGTGGCATTGAAGGGCGAGACCTGCGCCATCAGGCCGGCGCCGACATAATAATGGCTGTAGAGTTCGCCGGCATTGACACCGCGGTTCCACGAATGGCTGCCAATGCCGAAATACGGCGTCAGCATCCCGTTGGACCCTACATCAAAGCCCTCGCCAAAGCGAAAATTGCTGTCGAGCACCTGGGCACCGCTGCGGCTGATGATCGAGCCGAAGGCGCCGGTGGTGCCAATCGGCGCGCCAATATATTTGGTGTGGCCGCGCGACCAGCTGAGCTCGGCATCAATATAGAGATTTCTGACGCCGACATCCTGCATTTCCGAGAAGTTCAGCGACAATCCCGGCACCCAGCCGCGCTCCTCATCGAGCGGCCCGGGCAGATTGAACACCGGATCGCCTGTCTCAAGATAATTGAAATCCGTGTCGGTGGCGCGCAGCTCAATCTGGTTATTGGCATGGCGAATGGCGCTGCTGCCAAAAACCGTCCCGCCCTGCGGATTGACGTCGAGCAGGTCGGCGGCATTTGCAGCATGGGCCGCCAGGCAAAATGCCGCAGCAATCCCCGCAAGTCTGGAAATTTGTTTCCTCATAAATGCAGCTCCGACCTGAACTCGAACAGATATTCAATGGTAATTATCGCATGAGACTTGTTATTAGCGTCGCAAGATGGATAAGTCCGGCCTGTATCCAACCGCAAAATGGTTAATGAACGATGGCAATACAGTGCTGCAGCAGCGCGACTACAAGGTTTCACCACCTGCCGAGGCATCAGCATCACCCGCCGGCAGCCCGTCAGGTGCGGCAAGCGCATAAGATGGCGATGACATCGGCACTGGTGCAGTCCCGCCAATCCCGCTATAGTTCATTGCCCTCTTGCCCCGCAGGCCACATGTCTTCCGCCTCGCCTTCCAGCGCCTCATCTACAGGAACACTGGCTGATAATCTGGTGTATTTCGCCCGCGCGCTGCACGAAGCCGGGCTGCCGGTGGGGCCGGCCTCGACCCTCGATGCCCTGGCTGCCATCGAAGCTTGCGGATTTGGCGAGCGCGAGGATTTCCGCGCCACCTTGCATGCCGTGCTGGTGAAAAAGCACGAGCACAGCATCATCTTCAATCAGGCCTTCGATATATTCTGGCGGCGGCGCGGCTTTATGGAAAAGCTCATCGCCATGCTCTCGCCGGTCGCAGAGCCCAAAAACACCAAGAAACAGAAGGCCGATGGCGGCGCCACCCGTGTCGCAGATGCGCTGATCAAGCAGCCGCCGCGTCAGGAAAATCACGCCCCCTCGCTCGATCTTGATGCCCGTTTCACCATGTCGGCCGAAGAAGTGCTGCAGCACAAAGATTTCGCGCAGATGAGCGCCGAGGAAATCGCCCGCGCCGAGGCGGCGATTGCCCGGCTGCACTTGCGCGATGATGCGATCCTGACGCGGCGCTTGACCCCGGACGCCCGCGGCCACCGCATCGACCCGCGCCGCACCTTTCGCCGTTCGATGAAGGGCGGCGGCGCGATGATTGATCTGGCTTTTCGCGCGCCCGCCGAAAAAGTGCCACCTCTGGTGGCGCTATGCGACATTTCCGGCTCGATGAGCGATTATACCCGGTTGTTCCTGCATTTCCTGCATGTGCTCACCAGCGAGCGGCGCAAGGTGCATACCTTCCTGTTCGGCACCAGACTGACCAATGTCAGCCGCAGCCTGCGCCATCGCGACATTGACGACGCGCTTTCGGCCTGCGCCGCCGGGGTGCAGGACTGGTCCGGCGGCACGCGCATCGGCGCTTCCTTGCACCATTTCAACCGCGACTGGTCACGCCGGGTTCTTGGCGGCGGCGCCACCCTGATCTTGTTTACCGACGGGCTTGAGCGCGAAGGCACGCAGGAACTCAGCCATGAAATGCAACGCCTGCACCGCTCGTGCCGCCGCATCATCTGGGTCAACCCGCTGTTGCGCTTCGATGGTTTCAGCGCCAAGGCGGCTGGCGTGCGGGCGATCATGCCCCATGTTGACGAATTCCGCCCGATCCATAATCTGGCAAGCATGGCCGAGCTTTGCGCGGCCCTGTCATCGCCGGCGCGGCAGGATTTCGACCCGAGGCCATGGCTGGCACAGGCGGCATGAGGCGCGGGTTTGATGAACCGGAGGCATGAAAATGGAAGATGATGTCCTGCAATCGGCCGAGGTCTGGCGCGCAGCCGGGCGCGGCGTCGCCCTCGCCACCGTGGTCGAAACCTGGGGTTCGGCCCCGCGCCCGGTCGGCAGCCAGTTGGCCATCGACGAAACCGGCCATTTTGCCGGATCGGTCTCCGGCGGCTGCGTCGAGGGCGAAGTCGTCACCCAGGCGATGGATGTCATCGCCGATGGCAAGCCACGCACCCTAGAATTTGGCGTGGCCGATGAAACCGCCTGGCGGGTCGGCCTGTCCTGCGGCGGGCGCATCCGCATATTTGTAGAGAAGGTTGCCTGATGGACCTGCAGAATCTCAGAGCCCTCAATGCCGAGCGCCAGGCACGTCGTGCCGCCCTCGTCATGACCGACACCGCCAGCGGCGCCCAGCAATTGGTCAAGGCCGCCGATGTCGCGCTTCATCCGCAGGCCGAAGCGCTGGAAGCCTTCTTCCGCTCCGGCAAGAGCGGCCCGCTGGAAGTCGACGGGCAGATGCGCTTTGTCACGGTGCATAACCCGCCGGTGCGGCTGGTGTTGATCGGCGCCGTGCATATTTCACAAGCGCTGGCGCCGATGGCTGCCATCGCCGGGCTCGATGTCACGGTCATCGATCCGCGCACCGCCTTTGCTTCGCCTGAGCGCTTTCCGCATGTGCAGGTGCTGGCCGAATGGCCCGATGAGGCCCTGGCGCGCCAGAAGCTCGACGCCCATACCGGCGTCGCCCTGCTGACCCATGATCCGAAAATCGATGACCCCGCCCTGATCGCCGCCCTCAGGGCCGATTGTTTCTACATTGGCGCGCTCGGGTCGCGCAAAACCCACGCGGCGCGGCGCGCCCGCATGACGGCGCAGGGCTTTGACGAGGCTGCGCTGGCGCGGATTCATGCGCCCATCGGCCTCGATATCGGCGCCGTCAGCCCGCCGGAGATCGCTGCGGCTATCCTTGGCGAGATCATCCTTGCCTTGCGCAAGAAGCCGCTGCGCGCCGAGGCTGCATCTTGAAATTTGGACCTGTTCCGGTTGCAGAAAGTCTGGGCGGCATCATTGCCCATGCCGTGCGCCGCGACGGGCTGATGCTGAAGAAAGGCACGCTGGTCGGCGCACGCGAACACCGCCAGTTGCTCGACGCTGGCATCACCAGCGTCATGATCGCCCGCCTTGAGCCCGGCGACATCGGCGAGGACGAGGCAGCAAGCCGGCTGGCGCTGGCACTGGCGGGCGCGCATGTCAAGGTTGAAGCGCCCTTCACCGGCCGCGCCAATCTTTTTGCCGATACGGCCGGGCTTTTGATCTTCGAGAGCGCAACCATCGACGCCATCAACGCCCCTGATGAGCGCATCACAGTGGCGACGCTGGGCGCGCTCAAGGCGGTGGTCGAAGGCGAAATGGTAGGAACCGTCAAGATCATCCCCTTCGCGCTGGAGGCGCCAGCACTGGAGAGCGCCCTGACGCGCTGTGGCAGCGGCTTGCGCATTGCCCCCTTCAGGGCGCACCGTGTCGCGGTGATTTCAACCGTGCTGCCGAGCCTCAAGCCCGCCACCATCGAAAAAACCCTGCGGGTCACCGAAGATCGTCTGACGCCGCTCGGCTCCAGCGTGGTCGCGCAGGCGCAGGTCGCGCATGAGACCGAGGCCCTGACACGTGCCATCCTCGATCTCGAACACAGTGCCGACCTGCTGATCATTTTCGGGGCTTCGGCCATCTCCGATCGTCTCGATGTCATTCCCTCGGCCCTTGTCGCGGCTGGTGGTTCGGTCACGCAACTGGGCATGCCGGTCGATCCCGGCAACCTCCTGCTGCTCGGGCGCACCAGCGCTGGCACCCCCGTCATCGGCGCACCCGGCTGTGCGCGCAGCCCGCGCGAAAACGGCTTTGATTTCGTGCTGCAGCGCCTTCTCGCCGGGGTCGAGGTCAGCGCCGCCAGCATCCGCGCCATGGGTGCGGGCGGCCTGATGATGGAGATCATTTCCCGGCCGCAGCCGCGCGGCGGCGGTGGCTCCGGTGAATAAGATCGCGGTCATCCTGCTCGCCGCCGGGCAGGGACAACGCTTTCGCGCCGCCGGTGGCGGTGACAAGCTGCTCGCGCGCTTTCAGGGGCAACCCATGCTGGCCCATGCAGCCCGCAGCGCCGTCGCCTCTGGCCTGCCGGTGCTGGTGGTGACCGGCCATGCCGAAGCCGCCGTGCGCGGCATATTGGCCGGCCTGCCGCTGCGCTTCGTCCATAATGACGCCTTTGCCAGCGGCATGGCCTCATCGCTCAAGGCCGGCATCGCCGCCCTCGACAAGGATATTGGCGCCGCCATCATCATGCTCGGGGACATGCCGGAGGTTGGCACCAGCGTGCTCCGTGCCCTCACCGGCGCCTTTGCTGCCAACCCTGCGGCCCTGGCCGTTATTCCCGTGTTTCAGGGCCGCCATGGCAACCCGGTGCTGCTCGCTGCCCGCGCCTTTGCCGGGGTCATGGCCCTTCAGGGTGATCAGGGTGCACGCCGCCTGCTTGCCGGGCGCGCCGATGTCATCGAGCTGGCCCTCGACGATGCCGCAATCCTCAATGATATTGACGAGCCTTCTGGCCTGCCGGGCACAGCCTCGTGAGTTCAGGGCAGGCCAGCGCTATGACGCGGACCGCTGGCCCGGTTAAAACCCCGGCTGGTCAGGCCCCCGGCGCGGCCTTTTTTCGCTTGAGGCGCGCCAGCAAAGGCACCTCGATGTTGAACAGCCGCAACTGCCCCAGCATGAAGCTGCCATAAATCACCGCGCCGCCCAGCGCCAGCACCACCACCTGCGCCGGTGCTGCCCAGGCATGCAGCGGCGCCATATAGGATGCCAGCGGATCGCTGGCGCCATAGATCCAGACCGTCAGCCACATGGCGCTGTTCAGCGTTGCCGCCAGCATGATCAGCAAGGTCGGATCGGGGCAGAACAGCCGCCGCCGGTAGGCAAAGATCGCCAGCAGCGAGACATTGATCCAAGCCCCCACCGCTGTAGCGCCAGCCAGGCCGGCCGCGCCCAGATGCGCCACCAGCACCAGCTTCAGCGCCACATTGACCGCTACCGCCACGAGCGAAATATACATCGGCGTCTTGAGATCGCCCTCGGCCTGAAACCCGGCCACGACCGGGCGGATCGACACCAGCGCCAGCAACCCCAGGGCATAGGCGAACAGCACCCTTGCCGAGGCGGCGGCATCGCCGGCATTGAAGCGCCCGCGCATGAAGGCAGCCTTGAGCACCAGATCGGGCATCATCAGGAAGGCCACAAAAAACGGCGCCGTCAGCGCCAGCGTCACCGCCAGCGTCATGTTCTGGGCACCAAAGGCCCCTTTGGCATCCTTGTTGGCGAGACGGCGGCTCATTTCCGGCAACAGCACCGTGCCTGCCGCCACACCAATGACCCCCACGGGCAGCAAATAGAGCCGGTCGGCATAATTTATCGAGGCCTGCGCACCATCGGGCAGGGTCGAGGCAATGATGGTATCGGCAAAAATCGCAATCTGCACACCGGCCGAGCCTATCACCGCCGGCCCGAGTATGCCGAAAAACCGCGCCATATCGGCATCCCAGCGCGGCCAGGCCAATGCCTCGCCAATGCCGGCGCGGCGCAAGGCCAGCATGATGAAAGCCATTTGCACGAAGCCGGCCAGCAGCACGCCGAAACTCGCCGCATAGGCGGCATTGGGAAACAGGAAAGCCAGCACCAGACAGGCGCCGATGCAGATATTGAGCAGGATCGGCGCGAAGGCAGCCGCGGCAAAGTGGCGGTTGGCATTGAGGGTCGCCGAATGCAGCGTCACCAGCACGATACATGCCAGATAGGGAAAGGTGATGCGGGTCAGGCGCAGCGCCAGCGCGAATTTCGCCGGTTCCGCGCGATAGCCGGGGGCGAGCAGATCGATCACCTGTGGCATGAACAACCAGGCCAGCGCCAGCAACAGCAATTGCGAGGCGATCAGCATGCTGAACAATTGCGCGTAGAATTTCTGCGCCGAGGCAGGCCCCTCCTCCACCTGGATGCGGGCATAGGTTGGAATATAGGCGGCGTTGAAAGCGCCTTCGGCAAAAATCGCCCGGAAATGGTTGGGAATGCGGAAAGCCACCAGAAAGGCATCGGCCAGCCGCCCCGCACCCAGCACATAGGCCATGATGATATCGCGCGCGAAACCCGAAAGCCGCGAGAGCAGGGTAAGGCCACCGACAGAGGCGAATTGCCGGAACATCGTCTAGCTTTCCGTCGCCCTGGGGGGCAGCGGCCCGCGATCCGGCTCGACCGCAAGGCCAAGCCGCTCGCTCACCAGATAGAGCGGGCGCCCTTTCACTTCGGCAAAGATCCTGCCGACATATTCGCCCATGATGCCGAGCGACATCAGTTGCACGCCGGCCAGAAACAGCAGCGAGACGATCAGCGTCGCAAAGCCCGGCACATCGACACCGAAAATCATGGTGCGCGCCAGAAAATACAGCGCAGTCGCCACCGAGGCCGTGGAAATCAGCGTGCCGACATAGGTCCAAACTTTCAGCGGCAGGGTGGAGAAGGACATCAGCCCGTCAAAGGCAAAGCGCGTCAGCTTGCGGTAGCTGAATTTGCTGCGCCCCTCATGGCGCCGCTCGAAGGCCACCGGCACGCCGATGCTGCGAAAGCCGATCCAGGAATATAATCCCTTGTTGAAGCGCGCGCGCTCGCCCATGGCCCGCAGCGCCTGCACCGCTTTATGATCCAGCAGTCGGAAATCACCTGCGCCATGCGGCAGCGGCGTTTCACCGAGCAGCTCGAAGATGTGATAGAATCGCTTGGTCAAAAACTGCTTGAGATGCGATTCCTCATCACGTGAGGCGCGTGTGGCATAGACATTCTCATAGCCTTGCCGCCACAGCGCCACCATCGCCGGAATGGCCGCTGGCGGGTGCTGCAAATCTGCATCAAGAATGATCGCCGCCCGGCCGGAGACGGCATCGAGCCCCGCGGCAATGGCGATTTCCTTGCCAAAATTGCGGCTGAGGGCGATGACCTTGATGCGGCTGTCCTCGTCATGGGCGCGTCGCAGGGCTGCCAGCGTGCCATCCTGCGAGCCGTCATCGATGAAGATGATCTCATAGCTGGCGCTGCATCCCGCCAGCACCGGTTTCAGGGCAGCAAGAAGCGGCGCGACATTGCCCGCTTCGTCCATGAGCGGGATAACGGCGGATATTTCAGGGTTGAGTGGCTGATCCATGCCTACCGTTTGCCTTTGCCCCCGACATTTGGCAAGTGTGCGCCAGCGCTCGTCCCAAGAGACATGTGTCCATGCCGCGAAGTTTCATACTATGTGCCGACGATCTGGGCCTTTCGCCCGCCGTCAGCGCCGGCATCGTCGAGGCCGCGGCAAGAGGGCGCATCTCGGCAGCAAGCGCCATGGTCAACCTGCCTTCCTGGCCCGCAGCTGCCCGTGACTGGCAGGCCAGCGCCCCGACAGCGCGCCTCGGCCTCCATCTCAATCTCACCATCGGCGAGCCTTTGAGCGCCTTGCACGAGATCACCGGGCAAAGGACGCTGCCACCGCTCGGCTTCTGGTTGCGCAACCCCATCGCCAGCGAGGCCTTCGTCGCCGCGCTGGAACGCGAGATCGCCGCACAACTCGACGCTTTTGTCGCCTTTGCCGGCCACGCCCCGGCCCATATTGATGGCCACCAGCACGTGCAGGTGCTCCCTTCGGTGGCAAAGGCCTTGACCCGGGTGTTGCAGGCGCGCGGGGCTGGTGCCGCGCTGTGGTTGCGCGACAGTTCCGACACCACGCGACGGATCCTCCAGCGCGGCGGCCAGACCGGCAAGGCCCTGGCGATAAAACTGCTGGCGCGCGGCTTTGGTGCAAGGTTGCGCCGCGCCGGCCTTGCCAGCAATCACGGCTTTTCAGGATTTTCCGGCTTTGATCCGGCCCTGCCCTATGGCGACGCCTTTGCCGGCTATCTCAAGGCCCCCGGCCCGCGCCACCTCGTCATGTGCCACCCGGGCTATATTGATGACGAGTTGCGGGCGCGTGACCGTGTGACGGCAACGCGCCCGCAGGAACTGGCTTTCCTGCTCTCCAGCGCTTTCGAAGACCTGCTCGGCGCGCATGATGCACGTCTGGCGCAGGATTTCGGCCCGCGCTGAGGCAGCTCACTTCACCTTGGAATACATCTCGGCAACATAGTCCCAATTGACCAGGTTTTCGATGAAAGCCTTCATGTAATCGGGGCGGCGGTTGCGGTAGTCGATGTAATAGGAATGCTCCCACACATCGCAACCCAGAATCGGATGGGCGCCATGCACCAGCGGGCTTTCGCCATTGGCAGATTTCATCACGCTGATCTTGCCATCCTTGACCGCCAGCCACGCCCAACCGGAACCAAATTGCGTGACACCGGCCTGGATGAAATCGGTCTTCATTTGCTCGACCGAACCGAGATCACGAATGATCGCCGTCTCCAGCGCGCCGGGAATGGCGCCGCCGCCATTCGGCTTCATCCAGTGCCAGAAATGCAGGTGGTTGTAATGCTGGCCGGCATTGTTGAACAGGCCGGCATTCTTGCCAAATGATCCCTTGACGATCTCGACCAGGGACTTGCCTTCAAACTCGCTGCCTTTCAGCAGGTTGTTGCCATTGGTGACATAGGCCTGATGGTGCTTGTCATGATGAAATTCCAGCGTCTCTTTCGACATATAGGGCTGGAGTGCATCATAGGCGTAGGGAAGGGCTGGAAGCTCGAAAGACATTGTGAACACTCCTGTGAAAATGAGGCGCCGCAAAACCCGCGATGCTGCGGCATTGATCTTGGGGACCGAAACTCTGTTTTATCGTTTCACCCGCAATGCGGCAATGCCTGCCAGGGCTGACGGGGCACCATATTTTGCATTGCAGGCAAACCATGTTTTAATTTGCCACGCAGCAAGTGGAGCGGTGCGCCGACCTTGACAAGATATGGAAACAAGACATGAAAAAGCTGATGACGTGGCTCCTCCTCGTGCTCGGCCTCTTGCTGATGGCCTTGGGAACCGCTTTTCTTTACAGTGGTTTCGGCCTGATCGAGATCGAACGCGGTGCTGCCCAGGTCAGCGCTGGTGCCAGCATGCTGGCCGGTGGCGCCGTGACGCTGGGCCTCTCGGTGATTCTCTTGCAGATACAGGATTCTCTGGCACATCTTGCTGGCCATGCCCCGGCAGAGGCCCATGCTGCTGAATCCGAAAAGCACGTCAACTTGCCGGTCATGGCGGCCGGCGGCATGGCCGGTGCCGGCGCCGCAGTTGCTGCCGGTATCGCCGGCCTGTCCACCCTGGCCGGGCATGAGCCTGAAGCCGGAAAGACCACCGAAGATGCAGCCGGCCCAGAACCGGACAAGACCATCGACCCGCAACCTGAAGCGATGCATGACGAAAAGCCGGCGGAACCTGTGGCACCCGGGATTGCGGCAAAGCCGGCGGCGGAGCCCGAACGCGACGCGCCGCTGCATGATGACGCGCCATCAGCGCTGCCCCCGGCCCTCGACACGCCGCACACCCCCTTGGCCGAGGCCGAACCGGCGCCAGCCGCCGACCAGGCAGCCGATGACTGGTTTGAGCGCATGTTTGCCGAAACCGCGACAGTTCCCGCCCTGACCGCCGAGGCCAAGGCGAGTGAAGCGCCGCACGCCCCTGAACCGGCCCCAGTTAATGTCGCTCCTGTCAAAGCTGTCGAGGTGATCCACGCGCCGCCGCCAGAACCGGCCGCGCATCATGAGCCCGAACCGCCAGCCGCGCTGCCACAGGCCGAGCCTCTCGTCGTGCACCACGTCGAGACCCCGCACCCCGGCGCTGAAGTCGTCGCCCGTCATGAGGCCGACGGCATCACCTACACCATGTATGCCGACGGCTCGATTGAAGCCAATGACGGCATCACCGCGCGCCGCTTTGCCTCCATGGACGAGCTTGCAGCCAGCATTCAGGGCTGAGGCGCGCTCTTGCCGGCCATGGTGATGGCAAAGGCATAATTGGTGGCGATTTCGGCGAGATGGTCGAAACGCCCGGAAGCGCCGCCGTGGCCCGCCTCCATATTGGTCTTGAGCAGGATCGGCCCGCCGCCGGTCATGGTCGCGCGCAACCGCGCCACCCATTTGGCCGGCTCCCAATAGGTGACGCGCGGATCGCTCAGCCCGCCTTGCGCGAAAATCGCCGGATAGTTTTGCGCCTTAACATTGTCATAGGGCGAATAGGCCGCCATGCCGGCAAAAGCCGCAGCGCTTTCAAGGGGATTGCCCCATTCCTGCCATTCCGGCGGGGTCAGCGGCAGGCTGGCATCGAGCATGGTGTTCAGCACATCGACAAACGGCACATCAGCAAGAATCGCCGCGAACAACTCGGGCGCCATATTGGCAATGGCGCCCATCAACATGCCCCCAGCACTGCCGCCATGCGCGACAATGCGCCCCTTGCTGGTATAGCCTCGGGCGATGAGATGGCGCGCTGCCGCCAGAAAATCATGGAATGTATTGGGCTTGTGCGCCAGCTTGCCCTGCTCGTACCAGGCAAAGCCCTTTTCTGTGCCTCCGCGCACATGAGCAATGGCATAGACGAAGCCGCGGTCCACCAGCGATAGGCGGCTGGTGCTGAAACTCGCCGACAGGGCATGGCCATAAGCGCCATAGCCATAGAGCAGCAACGGCGCCGTGCCATCCAGCGCGGTGCCCTTGCGATAGACCAGCGACACCGGCACTTCGGCGCCATCGTGACTGGTCGCAAAAATCCGGTCGGTGATATAATCGCCGGCATTGTGGCCGGAGGGGATGATCTCCTGCTTCACCAGCTTTCGCGCGCCAGTCGCCATATCGTAATCATAGGTTTGGTGCGGCGTCGTCATCGATGAATACGTAAATCGCAGCATGGCCGTATCATATTCATAGCCCGGGTCGAGGCCGAGCGCATAGGCCTTTTCATCAAAGGCTATGGCATGGGTCTGGCCATCCGCCCAGCGCCGGATGACGATGCGCGGCAAGCCGGCCTCGCGCTCGATCCACGCCAGATGGTGCTTGAACACGGCAAGGCCCAGACACATGCGCCCCGGCACATAAGCGATGAAATCGCGCCAGTGCGCCCGCCCCGGCTGCTGCAGCGGGGTTTGCATGATCTTGAAATCCTGCGCGCCATCGGCATTGCAGCGCAACAGCAGCATGTCGCCATGGTGCTCGACCTCATAGCGCAGGCCGGGCTGGCGCGGCTCGATCAATTGCGGGCGGGCCTTCGGGTCTTCAAGATCGAGCAACCGGCTTTCGCTGGAATCATGGTCATGCGAGCGAATAATCGCAAACCGCCGCGAGCGCGTCATCTCCAGATGCGCGAACAGCGAAGGATTTTTTTCCTCAAAGATCAGTTCATCCTCGGCCATCGGCGTGCCGAGCCTGTGGCGCATGATCTTCGCCGGGCGATGGTTGCGGTCGATCCTGACATAATAAATCGCCGTGCCATCGCTGGTCCACACCATCGTTCCGTCGGTGCGGGTGATGCGGTCGCGCCGGTTGCGGCCCCTGGCCATGTCGAGGAAGCGGATGGTGTGCAACTCCGAGCCCTTGGTATCGACGCTCCAGGCCAGCAGGCCATGATCGGGCGCATGCATGGCATCGCCGAAACTGAAAAACTCGTGGCCGCGCGCCATGGCGTCGCCATCGAGCAACAGGGTTTCCGGCCCGCCGCCACGTGGCCGCCGGCAATAAAGCTCATGCTGGCCGCCCTCGCGCGTGCGCTCGTAATATTCAAAAGGCCCATCCGCGCAGGGCGGATCGACATCTTCTTCCTTGATGCGCCCGCGCATTTCCGCGAGCAAAGCGCTCTGCAGCGCTTCCTGCGGTGCCAGCAAGGCCGCCGCATAAGCGTTTTCCGCTTCGAGCACCTTGCGGATTTCGTCCGGCAGCGCCGTCGGATCCGACAGCACATCCTGCCAATTATCAGCCCGCAACCAGGCAAAGGGATCCTTGATCTCCTTGCCATGGACTATGCGGCTGGTCATGACGCTGCGCGTTTGCGGCGGGACAGGTTCCGGGCGTAGGGTATTTGTCATGCGCCCTGCATTAAGCGCCTTCCGGCTCAAAGTGAAGGGCATGGCCGTTCATGCAATAGCGCAAGCCGGTGGGACGCGGGCCATCATTGAACACATGGCCGAGATGCGCTTCACAGGTCGAGCAACGCACTTCAGTGCGCAGCATCATATGCGAGCGGTCCTCGTGATCCTCCACGACATCTCCCGCGACCGGCGCATAAAAACTTGGCCAGCCAGTGCCGGAATCAAATTTGGTCTCGGACGAGAACAACGGCGTGCCGCAACACACGCACATATAGGTGCCCCTGGCCTTTTGATCCCAGTTTGGCCCGGTGAAAGCCGGCTCGGTGCCTTGCTTGCGGGCCACGCGATACTGGTCGGGCGTAAGACGGGCTTGCCATTCTGCATCAGTGCGGTGAATTTTCGTGATGCGGTTCATTTGTAAACTCCGCTGTGGAAAAGTTCATTGCAAGATAGTGTACTTTGCGGTGTTTGCGAAGACGCACCCGAATCAAACGTGGTCACATGCGTGTGACGGCCGGTTGAACTTGCAGGAAATGTGTTGAGTGCAAGGTAAATGATGAACAATTTAGCGCATTGATTTTATTACATTTTTTATAAATCTCGGCCTCCCTGCCGACAAAGCCGGCACGAAAAAACTACCGCATCATGTGCGGCAATTACGCGTATTGATTGCATTACCAGAGACTTCAGTAACGAAACTGCAAATCTGCAAATTTATAATAGGAATGATTGCGCTCTACGTAAATCTCTTGTATACGACCTTTGTGTCTATGGATTCATATCCATTGGTTTGCTGGGCGCAATTCAATTTAGGACACGATTGGAAGGAAGTATGTTGCCGGACTGTTCACCTGCGACGACAAAATTGGAGTTAACGACATGACTGACCAGACATCTAGCGACATGCTAGTTGAACTGACGGCAGATATCGTATCGGCCTATGTGAGCAATAATTCGGTACCAAGCAGCGAAGTTCCGGCGTTGATCGAAGGTATCCACGCTGCAATGTGCCGCCTCGGTAGCAAATCACCCGAGCCGGTTGTGCTTGAGCCGCAAAAACCTGCTGTTCAACCGAAAAAATCTATTTCAAATGACTATCTGATTTGTCTGGAAGACGGAAAAAAATTCAAGTCCTTGAAGCGGCATCTTCGCACGCACTATAATTTGTCGCCTGACGAGTACCGCGAGAAGTGGGGTCTTGGCGCTGATTACCCGATGGTGGCCCCCAATTACGCCAAGGCACGTTCGCTTTTGGCCAAGGAGATGGGCCTAGGGCAGCAACGCCGCCGGAAGGTTCGCTGAACAATAGTTCCAGATTCGGAACTTGTTTACGACATGCCGGATGGTTTTAATGTGTTGGTTCCGGTTTGAACCAACACATTTTTTTGCGCGTCGAGCTCAGCGCGCAGTGCCTGGGCGAGGCCGATATGGCGATCAAGGCTGTAAGTCCAGTGGCCGGCCCGGGCGCGTTCCCGGCGCAATGCTGCGCGCAGGCCGGCAATGATTCGCGCGGACGTTGCGGCCGCGTCCTCGTCCCCTGAAATCGTCAGGCCCGGCAGCAGCCGTGCCAGAATCCTGGCCCGGGAATAGTGCCGCGCGCCGGAGACCAGCACCGTCTCCACGACCCGGGACGTGGCCCGCAGCGACAGGGAACAATGATTGCGACCAGGATAAGGGGAAACCATGCTGCGCTCCATGAACAGAAGATGGTGAATAAGAAAATAATCCTATCATAGCTCAAAACACGCTTGCAACAGAAAATATTCCTATCTATCTTTGCCTCAAGCTCGCTCTTTCGCGCATCGCAGGTGCGCACGGCGGCTGCGGAGATGGAAACATGGCGTTCAGCACCAGAGACTTGCCGGCAAAATTGTCCCAGCACATGCAGCGCATGCTGGCGGAAATGGCGCCCGAGGGCGCGTTTGCGCGCTGGGATGCCCTCGCCGATCCACCGCTGTGGCGGGTGGTGGAGCAAAGGCAGGGTATCAGCCTGGCGCGCGCGGCTTTCTCGCGACAGGTTGGTGATGACCTCGTCAGCGCCGGTTGCCTGCAACTGCAGCGTGCCCGCAAGGCCGGGCCAAGACTGGTGATCACCGCCGCCGGACGCGCCCGTCTGGCAAGGGCCCTGGCGCCGCCGCAGATCGAGCCATTTCAGGCCCAGCATGCCCTGCTGCATGAGGCGACCATCGCGCATGATCACGGCACCGGGCACGTCATGGTCAATAGCGCCGAAAGCCCGATGCTATGGCTGCATCACCGGCAGGACGCATCGGGCCAGCCGCTGATCAGCGCCCTTGAATTTGCCGCCGGGGAGCGTTTTCGCGCCGATCTCACCTATGCCGGCACCTTGCCGCAGATTACCGCCAACTGGTCATCCGTTGCGCGCCAGGCCGGCTTTGACGCCGCCCCGCAGACCTTCACCGAGGCGCGCCTCGCGGCCCGGCAAAGGCTGGCGCGCGCCATTGGCGAACTCGATGCCGATATGACCGGTGTCATGATCGACATATGCGGGTTTCTCAAGGGTCTTGGCCGCATCGAGCAGGAGCGCGGCTGGCCCAGACGCTCGGCCCGCCACGTGCTCAAGGCCGCCCTGCAGCGGCTTGTGGACCATTACGGCCTCGCACCAAAACCGGCTCGCCATGCACCCCTGCGCCATTGGGGCGCCGATGATTACCGCCCGCTGCTGCGCCCACCCCATTAGCTTCAGGCAGCCATGGCCTTGATGCGATCGACCATGGCCCGCACGCCATTGTTGCGCTGCGGCGAAAGATGCTGCCCGAGGCCAAGCCTTGTGAACAGGCCCATGACGTCGATGCCGGCGAAATCGGCGCGCTTCTGCCCGGAATAGGCGGCCAGCACGAAGGCGACGAGGCCCCGCACGATATGCGCATCGCTGTCGCCGCGCAGCACCATGGTCTCGGCCCCGTCGGCATCATGCCCGACGCTGGCCTGCAGCCAGACCTGACTGGCGCAGCCGCGCACCCGGTTGGCCTCGGTCCGCGCCGCTTCCGGCAGCGGCTCGAGCGTGCGCCCGAGCTCGATCAGATAGCGGTAACGATCATCCCAATCGTCCAGCAATTCGAAATTCTCGACAATATCCTGAAGCGCAGGTGACGGCATGGCGATGATCATGGGCTCCAAAGGCCCCGGCGACGAGGCCGGTCATGTCACTTACATGTAGTGCGCCCGACTGCAACCGCCATGCCCCTGCCGATTCCAGCCACGTGGCGGGGCAGCAAGGGAATATAAACCATGGCGACAGGCAATTGCCCTGCCCTGCGTATTTACCATGGCGCCGGCCCGTCAATCTTGCCGATGCTTAGACTTCCTTAAACCGGCGAATCCATGATCCCCAGGATACAGCAGGCAGTTTGTTGGCCCGTCACGGAGTTGTTGTGGTAATGCGCGTCTGGGCCCATATCATCAAGGCGCGCCCGCTCCTTTCCGGGCAGGCGCCCGCCACCCGGACGCTGATTGTTACCGGCACCGGCCTTGCCATCCTGCTGACATTGACCCTTGTCACCGGCTGGGGGCTGCTCATACCCGCAAGCCTGAGGATCGGTATGGCTTTGGCCTGCCTAGCCTGGCTGGCGCTGACGGCCCGGCAGGTTCAGATCCTCGCCGCGGCGCCCGTGCCGGCAGCCGGGCCCGATCCCCTGCACATGGCCCTGATGAACCAGCTCGTCGATGGCCTCGTCATCGAACATGGCGCTGATGGCCATGTCATCCGCGTTCTCGCCGCCGCGAGCGAGGAATTCGGGGTCCCGGCCCAGGCCTGGAGCGGCCCCGGCCTGTTCAACAGATTGCATGTCGCCGACCGGCCGGATTTCCTGCGCAGCATCGCGCAGGCCAGGGCCGGGGCCGCGGTCAGCACCGTCACCGTCCGGCTGCGGCTCGATGCCCGCGACATGGTGGCCGAGGCCGGGCAGGACCAGCTGCATCATTTCGATGGTTCGAACGGCCCTGTGGCCGCGCCGGTCTTTGCCCCGGTCGATATCCGCATCACCCGCATCGAAACCGCCGGGCGCGCCAGCTACCTCTCGTTTCTGCGCAACCGCAGCGAGATTGTCGCCCTCGAACAGGCGAGGAGCAGCGCCCTCGCCCAGATTGGCGCGCTGGAGCAATGGCGCGGCCGCCTGCTCGCCAATGTCAGCCATGAATTGCGCACGCCGCTCAACGCGATCATCGGCTTTGCCGATATTTTGAAAGAGGGCCTCGGCGATCCGCCCGATGCCGCCAAGCAGCGCGAATTTGCCGGCATTATCAGCGATTCCGGGCGGCACCTGCTGTCGCTGGTCAATTCCATTCTCGACATGTCGAAGATCGAGGCTGGCCGCCTTGCCCTGACGCCAGAGCCACTGGCGCTGCTGCCGCTGCTGGCCGAATGCTGCGACATGTTCCAGATCGAGGCGGCCCAGCGCCGGCTGGTCCTGGCACGCGACTGGAGCGAATCACCCGGGCTCAGCGATGTCGACATGATGGCCGACAAGCGCGCGCTTCGGCAGATCATCATCAACCTCATGGGCAATGCCACCAAATTCACCCCGAATGGCGGCACCATAATGCTCTCGGCCCGCCGCCAGGGCAATTTTGTCCGCCTGAGCCTGCGCGACAATGGCATCGGCATGGCCAGCGAGGATTTGCACCGGCTGGGCGAGCCCTTCTTCCAGGCCGCCAGCAATTACGACCGTGCCCATGAGGGCACCGGCCTCGGGCTGGCCCTGGTGCGCGGTCTCGTCGGCCTGCATGGCGGTTCGCTGCGCATCGAAAGCACGCAGGGCGAAGGCACCTGCGTCAGCCTGCTGCTGCCATGGGACGGCGCCCGCGTGGGCACCGGCGATGCCGCCATCGAGATCGTAACCGGGCCTTTACCACGGCACGGCTATGCCTCTGATTTCTTCCCAGACCAATACAGGATGCGGAAAAGTGCCTGAAGCCCTCGCGCGAGCCGATTTCGATTTCACCGTCCAGGAACGCCCGCAGCGCCCGCGCGCCGCACAGGGCCAGAAGCGCAGCGCCGCCCGCTATGAAGAGCCGGGTCTGGCTGCGCAAATCATGGATCGCCTGCTGGCAGCCTTCCACCGCAACAAGGCCCGCAACATTGTGACGCTGGGCCTGTGCGGCTTTGCCGGCATCTTCATGCTCAATGCCTTGTGGCTGCAGCATGGCCATCGCCATGCGCTCGACCTGCCGCTCTATCATCAGGCCCCGGCCGCGGTGCTGCCGAAACCGCGCATCCCCCTGCCCCCGACACGTCCGGCTGTTGCCGCCCCGGTCGCGACCCCGGCATCGCTGCCGATGCTGGCACCGCTGCCGCCGGTCCAGCCGTCATCCGGTGCGCTACTGCAGGGCGATGGCATCAACCGCCTGCTCGGCCAGGGCCTCAATCGCCCCAGCGCCCCCGATCACAGCGCCCGCACCCTGGCAGTGCAGCAAGCCCTCGCCAAACTCGGTTACAAGGTCACCGCCGATGGCGTCTATGGCCGCACCACCCGCGGTGCCATTGCCGAATTTGAACATGCCGCGAAACTGCCTGAAACAGGCAATATGGGATTGCGCATGCGCGCTGCGCTGGCCAAACGTGCGGGCATGACCATTCCCTGAGTTTCTTGATGCGGTTGCGATCCGATATATTTGTGGCCGCGCTGCTGCGCCAGGCGGCGCTGTTGGGGCTTGCCGCTGCCCTGGTGCGGCGCGGCGCCGAGGCGGCCGGCGCCATCTTCATCGAGATCGACCATCTTGACGGCACGGTGTCGATGTTCGGCCCGGCACCGCCCGACCCCGAAGACACCGCCCTCGAGGGCCGCGCCTTCGCGCAACTCGGTGCCCACCCGCGCGTCGAAGCCGCCGCCGCCCGCGACATGATGGCGCGCCAGACCCGCTATGATCCTGATTTGTGGCATGTCGCGATCGAGGATCGCAGCGGCACGCAATTTACCGCGCTTCCCGGCTTTGCCGCGGTGCGCGATCAAAAGCCGGGTTGAAACCTTGCCGTGGCGGCCGGACGCAGCTCAGCCCTCGGCCTTGCGGTTGAACAAGCGCCGCAAGGGTTGATCCGCCAGACCGCGCTCCGGCATCCGCGGCCGCAGGGCAGCCAGGTCACGGCGCATCGTCGTAACCTCGCCCGCAACGGGCGCCGTCGCCAGAGACGGCGTGCCGGTGATTTCATGCAGCAGCGTCGCAGCCGTAGCCTCCTCGATCTGGTCGGCCATGCGGGCAATACGCCAGATTTCACTGTAATCATGCGCCACCCGCTGCGGTCCGCTCAAGGCAACCCGCACGATGCCCGGTCGCTCAAGCCCGGCAGCGCGCAGCGCCAGCACCATGCCGTCGCTTTCGTCATCTCGCATCAACGGCGCCAGGGTGGCGATCGGGAGTTGCAGGATCTCGGCGCAAGTCGTCACCGCCGCCGCCAGATCACGCTTGATCATCTGCCTTTCGAGGCGTTGCACCTTCGCCTGTTGCAGGGCGTCGCGCGGCGCATTGGCAGCGCTCGTGCCCATTTGCCGGCGCAATGCCCGCAAGATCACGGCGTCGCGCTGCTCACGCCCGTAAGCGAGATAAAGCCGTGCATCGAGCTTCACGTCCGGATGCAATACCAGCGCTGCGGCCAGCGGCTGGTGGCGATGCGCGCCGGCAAGCAGCGTCTCGATCAGCGCACCGGGCAGTTTCAGCTTGTGATTTTGCACCAGGGCAACCTGCACGGCATAGTCGGCGCTGGCCCCAAGCCGGTCTATCGTCGCCTCGGCAAGGTCAGCCCGCGTTGCCAGACGCGCCGCCAGGGCACCATGGGGATTCACCAGCAGGCTTTCAACAAATTCATCGGGAAGGCGATGGCTGGTGGCAATCAGCGCCTCGGCCGAGATCATGCCGCGCTGGCGCAGGGCCGCAATGACACTCACCGGCGTTGACCTGTGCCCCACCAGCCGCTCTGCCAGCGGTGCAGCAACTTCCAGCGGAATATCTGCGCTCAAATGCTCGAACAATTCGGCAAATTGCGCGATCTCCGTTTGACTGTGCGTGGCGCGCATCAAGAACAATTCGCAGCTCGATGTGAACACATGCACCCGCATTTCGAGTTGCCCGGCCTTGTCGTGCGCCTTCCGGCGTCCAAAAATATCAGAGGAAAGGGCAGAGAACGATTTGGGCATTTTGGCCTCATTGCGAAAGATCATCTTCAAGATAGCCACAACCTGTTGAGGGTTCATTAACTGTGGCGGGTTCAGACTGTGCCTGCAGAAAGGACGAAGTGTCTCATTTTCGACAGGGGGCCTCATGGCCAAGATCATTTCGCTGATGGCGCATCCCGGCGCCGCACGCCGCACCGACCCGGGCCCGCCGGATACCCGGGCGCAGATCTTGTTTTTTACCGGTGTGCGCTATGAACGCCCGGCACCGCGCCCGCGGCGCAGCGTGCGCAAGCCCAAGCGCGCCACATGCGCCGCAACGGCGGCCGAGATCCTCGCCTGATCAAGCGCGCGGCCCTTTTATCTGCCGGATCTGAAAATCGTCCGGATTTCTGTGTGTGACCCGGCGATTGCCGGTGGCCCTGCCACATGCAGCCTTGATCCCTGAGGCCCGGATCCTCTATCTGGCCTTATGCCTCTGCATCTCCTGAAACTATGTGTCGGTGCCACTTCAATCGACGATCTGGCCAGCTGGGTCGCCGCCCGCCGCGCCCGTGCCGAGGCTTTGGGCGAGACCTTCGAGCAGAAGCACACGACACGCATGCTGCCCAAGCGCGCCGCCGAATTGCTCGCCGGCGGATCGCTCTATTGGGTGATCAAGGGCCATATCGCCGCGCGCCAGGCCCTTCTTGATATTCGCCCCTTTACCGGCGATGATGGCATATCGCGCTGCGATCTCGTGCTGGATCAGACCATTGTTGCGGTCGCCGGCCGCGATTGCCGGCCTTTCCAGGGTTGGCGCTATCTTGCTGCCGCGGATGCGCCCGGGGATATCGAGCACTTGACGGGCGGTGCTGCGGCGCTGCCCGAGGATATGCGTCGCGAACTCCGGTCGCTGGGACTTTTATGATGTTGCGCCGAAAGGCAGATCATGTTGATTGACGGTCTGATTTTTTTACTTGTAACCTTCGTCGCGCAGCAATTATGGCGCGCTGTCAGCCGTGCCGCGCCTGATCAGGTTGCGGTTTTTGCCGCCCGGGCCAGCGGTTATGCGTTGATATTGCTGGCCGGCTTCCTCGTGCTGACCGGCCGGGAATTGCCAGCACTCCTTGTCGCCGCCATGGGCGTTTTCGTGCTCGGCCGGGGTGCCATGCGCCCCGCATTCGCGCGCATTTTGGGCAATGTCTTCGGGAAGCGCCGGGCGACGCTGCGCACCGCGATGATCGAGCTTGAAACCATCGCCGGCGATGGTTCGCTCGACGGCATTGTTCTGGCCGGCGAATTTGTCGGCGCGCGCCTCAATGACCTGTCGCGCGAGCAAAGTTTCAGGATTTACAAATCCGCCGTGCAGATGGACCGCGCCGGTGCCCGCCTACTTGAAGCGTATTTCGACCGCCGCTTTCCCGGTTGGCGTCATGCAGGCAATGGCGACGACAACGCGCGACGCAGTGGTGCCCATGTCAATGGCGGCCCGATGTCCGAGGACGAGGCCTATCAGATCCTTGGCCTTGGCAAAGGCGCGGCGCGCCGCGATATCCTGCGCGCGCATCGTGAGATGATGAAGAAGTGGCATCCCGACCTTGGCGGCGCGACTGAAGTCGCCGCCCGTCTGAACCAGGCCCGTGATGTTCTGATCCGCATCAAGGCCTGAGTCCTGGAGGTCGCGGGGCATGAGATATGACATGGCGAGCCTCCCTCAATTGCGCGTGGCGAAGCAGGCAAAGCCGCTGCGCTTCAGGTTGCGGCAGGCCGCCTGCGCGGAAGCCATTTGCAGGCCGGCAAAGCGCGCCCGGTAGAAACTGCCATGGCCGCTGCCCACCTTGATGGTCATGGTGCGGGCCTGGGACAGCACCTGGCGATCATGGCTGCGGGCGCGCTCCAGTAGCGCCGCGGCCTGATCAGCAGTGCCGGTCGCGCCGATCTGGATCATCCAGTCAGTGCCTTTGGCTGCAATCTGCGGATGCGCCAGTTGCGGCGCGGCAGCGACGGCGCGTTGCGGGGCGGCCCCATCCTGCCGGGCATCGACGGCATGGCCCTGCGGCCCGACCTTCCAGCCCAGCGCGGCCGGCACCGCCGTGTCGCGCTGCCTGGCATCCTGGCGCGGCGTCTCGCCATTATGTGAAACGACCGGGATCGTGGCGACCGCGCGGTCATCCACCGGCAGCCGGGTGGCCGGCGTCGGCTTGACGGTGAAATACACTGGGCGAACTTTGTGCACCGGCAGCCGGGCGATATGCGGATCGACGGCCGCCACCACCAGATGCGTGGAGGCAAGATCGCGATGCGGCGCGGGTTGCGGTGCCGGTTCGCTCCGTGTCGCCATGGGCAGCGGATGCGGGCGGTCATTTTCGGCGACGACACGGCCGCCACCAAGGGAGGGATCGCGGATCAGCGCGACGGTGCGCACCTTGCTCGCCCGGTCGAGATTGGCATTGATCAGCCCGGCCATGATCTTGTCACGGCCGCGCCAGCTTTTGCCGCCCAGCACTACCGAAATGATGTGGCGACCATGACGCCGCACCGAGGTCAGCAGGTTGAAGCCCGAGGCGGTGGTAAAGCCGGTCTTGATCCCGTCCATGCCCTTCACATAATTCAACATGTGATTGTGATTGTGCATGTGGAACCCGTGCCAGACATAATGTCGGGTCGAGAAGTAATGGTAATATTGCGGGAAGCTCTCCTGGATCGCGCGCCCAAGGATCGCCACATCGCGGGCGGTGGTGATCTGCGCCGGGTTCGGCAGGCCGGAAGCATCGGCATAATGCGTGTGCATCATGCCAAGCTGACGCGCCTTGGCATTCATCATTTCGGCGAAATGGCTTTCGGTGCCGCCGAGATTTTCCGCGATCACCACCGCCATGTCATTGGCCGACTGCGTCACGATCGATTTGATGATCGCCTCGACTGAAACTTTCGTGCCGGCCCGTGCACCCAGCTTGGTCGGCTCCTGCGAAGCGGCATGGCGCGACACTTCCATCCGGGTGCGGGTGGTGATCTTGCCCTTCGCCATCTGCTCGAACAGCAAATAAAGCGTCATGACCTTGGTCAGCGAGGCGGGGTGCCGGGGTGCATCGATGTTGGTGCCGGACAAAACCCGGCCGGTCTTGGCATCCATGACAATATCCGCGAATGGCGGGTCATAGGGCCGATAATGCCGCACATGGTGATGATAACGAATGTGGTGGCGGTAATGCCGATAATGATGGCGGCGGTGGCGGGCGAAGGCGACTTCGCTCATGGCGCCACTCAAGCCGAACGCCAAGGCCAGAACCCAAATGAGCGATACATGCCCACAACGCAAAACAAACTTCACCATCACGCCTGTCCTCAACCACCCGGCCCCAACAAGGAGCCGAGTCACGCAAATGTCACAGGTGAGGATGTTATCGAATCAGGGTTACGCCGAAGTTAAAATACGAAATTTACCTGTGGTGACAGCATTTACGCCTTGCCAGGCGGGTCGGCTTGCATCGCCTCGCCCGTCACCAGCGCCACATAGCGCCGCCGCGCCATCGGCACCTCCTGCCCGCGCGGCCCATATATATTCTGGTCGAGAAAATGCGCGGTGAGCCTGAAGGCATCGGCCAGTTCCGTGCCGGATACCTGACCGGCCGCCCCCAGCGCCTGGCTGCGCGCCATGAAATCGGGAAGGCGCAGCAGTTTGCCGGCCCATGGCAGGCCAGCTTCGGCAGTAACGGCACGCCCGGTGCGCGGCGAGACAAAGGCCAGATGCTCGCGCGAGCCGGTGAGCGCGCAAGCGCTGAGATCAAGACCGAAACCCAGTTCGCGCAGCAGCGCCAGTTCCAGGACCGCCATCAACGGCGCAGCGTGATCCTCGCCGGCCAGCCGCTGGCAGATCAGCAGCGCCAGCGCATATAACCCGTCAAAAGCCTCGCGTTCCGGCAACAGCCGCAACAGATGGCCAAGATGGCTGACCCCCTGCAGTGCCGCTTCGGTGGCCATCATGTCGGCGGCCCGCAAGGTCACCGGTTCGATCACAAACGTCCCGAGTTGCTCTTCAAGCCGGGCCCGCCAGCTGACGATCAGCGAATTGCCGCTTTGCAGCACCGGTTGCAGCTTGCGGGAGCGCCCGCCGCGCACGATGCCGAAATGGCGGCCATGGCCCTGCGTCATGACTTCGAGAATAACCGAGGTTTCGCCCTGACGACGCGTGCCCATCACCAGAGCTTCGTCCTGCCAGTCCATGGCGCTCAGCTGCCGCCTTTGGGAAATTCCAGCCCCATTTCGCGGTAACGCGCCGGATCATCGGCCCAATTGGCACGCACCTTGACGTGCAGGAACAGATGCACCGGACATTCCGCCGCCTCGGCAATGTCGCGCCGCGCCGCTGTGCCAATCGCCTTCAGCGTCCGCCCGGCCTCGCCGATGACGATCTTCTTGTGGCCATCGCGCTCGACAAAAATCGTCTGCTCGATGCGCGCCGATCCATCCGGCAGATGTTTCCAGCTGTCGGTCTCGACATGCGAGCGATAGGGCAATTCATCATGCAGTCGCAAAAACATCTTCTCGCGGGTGATTTCCGAGGCCAGCAGGCGCAGGGGCGCATCCGAGACCTGGTCTTCCGGGTAAAGCCAGGGGCCCGGCGCCATCATCGTCGCCAGTTTGGCGCGCATGTCGGCCAGCCCATAGCCGCGCAAGGCCGAGACCATGAAGGTCGAGGAAAACGCTGCCCGGGCATTGAGGGCGCTGGAAATCTCCAGCAGGGTGGCCGCCTCAACCGTATCAATCTTGTTGAGAATCAAAACCTTGTTGCGCTTTTGCGCGGCCAGACCATCGAGAATGGCAAGCGTGTCGTCATCATGGGCGCGCTTGACGTCAACCAGCAGCGCGATCACATCGGCATCACCCGCCCCGCTCCAGGCCGAGGCGACCATGGCCCGGTCCAGCCGCCGCTTGGGTGAAAAAATACCCGGCGTATCGACGAAAATGATCTGCGCCGGCCCTTCCATGGCAATGCCGCGCACCAGCATGCGTGTGGTCTGCACCTTGTGCGACACGATCGAGATTTTCACCCCGACCAGGGCATTCAGCAAGGTCGATTTGCCGGCATTGGGTGCGCCGATCAGCGCCACAAAGCCACAGGCTGTATCTGCTTCAGCGCTCATCCGCCGCTCCGTTTCGAGCCCGCCCGCGACGTGGCATCATGTTCAAGACGGTCGAGAAAGCCGCGCGCTGCCGCCTGCTCGGCCACACGCTTGCTGGCACCAGAGGCAATGAAGCGCTCATGCCCCAAAACCTCGACAGCCAGCACGAAATGCGGCGCATGCGCCGGGCCGGTGCGCTCGATCTCGCTATAGGTTGGCGGTGGCAGGCCGACGCCCTGCGCCCATTCCTGCAACTGGGTCTTGGCATCGCGCAGCGGCCGCCGCGGCGCGTGCATCCGCGTCATCCATGCCGCAGCCACCAGTTTCTGGGCCGCCTCAAAACCGGCATCGACAAAGACCGCGCCGATCAGCGCCTCGCAGACATCGGCGAGAATGGCGATCTTGCGCGCCCCGCCGGCCTGCATTTCGCTCTCGCCCAGCCGCACATAAGCACCAAGCTGCCACTCCGCCGCGACCTCGGCGCAACTCTCGCGTCGCACCAGCTCCGCCAGCCGCCGCGACAACTCGCCCTCGTCACTGTCGACGAAGGTGCGCCGCAACATGTCCGCGACCGCAAGGCCCAGCACCCTGTCGCCCAAAAATTCCAGCCGCTGGTAGCTGGCGCCGCGCGACGCGCCCAAAGGCAGCGAGCTCGCATGCGTGAGCGCCTGCTCCAGCAATTTTTGATCCGAAAACGCCAGCCCGAGCCGTCGTTGCAGCTGTTGCAGCTCGCTGGCAGCGCGCGGCAAATCAGCGAATCCGCGTGAACAGCCGCGACCACCGGATGCTGCGCGGCCATTTCCAGAACTGGAAGAATGAATCCTCCGGCCTCATCGAGAACCAGATGATCTGGGCACGGCCCTCAAGATTGTCGAAGGGCACGAAGCCGACGCCATCCTCGCTAGGCGGCACCCGCGAGTCGGAGGAATTGTCGCGGTTATCGCCCATCATGAAATATTCATTGGCAGGCACATGGAAAGCCTGGGTATTGGCATACATGCCGGTATCGCCATTAAGCTGGATTTCGACATGATTGACCCCGCCTGGCAAGGCTTCCATATAGGTCGGCACCGGCTTGACGTTGCCATAGGCGTCCTTGGTCGTGAAACTCGCGATCGGCGTGCGCGGCACCGTGACATTATTGATGGTGAGCCGTCCGTTGATCATTTGCACGGTGTCGCGCGGCAATCCGATCAGCCGCTTGACATAATCAGTCGCATTATCGCCCGGGAACTTGAAAACAATCACGTCGCCGCGCTTGGGCATGGCCGCGAAAAACCGCCCCTTGAAAAAATGCGGATCGAACGGTGTTGTATAGTTCAGCATATCGAATGAATAGCTGGCGATGAATTTGTAAACCTGCGGCAGGAATGGAATGGAATATTCTGAATAGCCGTAAGAATATTTCGATATAAAGATATAATCACCAACCAGCAAGGTTGGGATCATCGATCCCGATGGAATGACAAAGGGCTGGAACAAGAAAGTCTGCACGACCAGGGCAATGCCGAGGGCTTGTGCGATCACCTTGAGCAGCTCACCAATGCCGCCTTCGGCTGCGGGCGTCGAGTTGGTCGGCACGCCAGTTCCTGTCTGCGCTGGCTCGGTCATCTGGCTCATTACCTCATCCTTCCTGATCGCCAAGCTCTACTGGAGCGATGCGGCAAACACAAGGCAGAGATAAAACAGGCAGACTGGGGGCACGTTCGCGCTGATGCCGAAATGCCACACTCATCACAAAAAATTAATAAACTGGCAAGCTTAACTTGCTGCTAACCATGTTTGGTATGAATGTCCGCCGGAAGGCAAGAATCGAGGCGGTTTTATGGACAGACGTTGGTTTTTAATGGGTGGGGCGGCAGCGCTGGCTGGTTGCACCACCGATAGCACAAACAATAAACTCAAGGTCGCGGCGACGCACGGCAACCAGCCGCATTTCATTTCGCCTGATGCCTATGTCAAACCCGGCCATCGCGACCTGCGACCGGCCAATCTGCTGGCGGGCAACATTCCCAAGCTGGGGCCGTTTGACCGGGCGGTCTATGCTGGCATGCCGCATGACATCCACCCGATTCCGCCGCTGGATTTCAAGCATGTCGATCTCGCCTTCCTGCGCAGCGTCGTGCTTTATCCGACCAGCGAGAAAGCCGGAACGATTTATGTCATTCCCCATAAGCGCTTCTTGTATCTGACTTTGGGCGATGGCCGCGCCATCCGCTACGGCGTCGGCGTCGGGCGTGCCGGTTTCGCCTGGAAAGGCATTGCCGATGTGCGCATCAAGCGCGAATGGCCTCGCTGGATTCCGCCGGAAGATATGATCGTGCGCCAGCCGGAATTGAAGAAATACGCTGCCCCCGTCGGCATGCCCGGCGGCATCAACAACCCCCTCGGCGCCCGCGCCCATTATCTGTGGGAAGGCAACCAGGACACTTACTATCGCATTCACGGCACCAATGAGCCGGAATCGATTGGCCACGCCATGTCCTCGGGCTGCATCCGCATGCATAATCTCGACGTCGTTGATCTCTACAGCCGCGTCAATCTCGGCACCAAGGTGATCGTGACATAACGGCGCGGAGATAGCGCACAAACATCAAAGCCAGCGGCACGCCGCTGGCTTTTTTAATGTCAGGCGAACTGCAAACTCAAGGGCCAAACTCAAGGGCAAGTTCGCGTGGCTGCGCCCCTTAAACCTTCTCGACCTGGCCGTATTCGAGATCAACCGGGGTGGCGCGGCCGAAGATCGACACGGCGACCTTGACGCGCGAGCGGCTTTCGTCGACCTCCTCGACAACGCCGTTGAAGGATGCAAACGGCCCGTCGGCCACCCGCACGGTTTCACCCACCTCGAAGTGGATGGCCTGCGTCGGGTGATCGACACGTTCCTTGACGTGGCCCTTGATGCGGTCGGCCTCGAAATCCGGGATCGGCATCGGCTTCTTGTCAGTGCCCAGAAAGCCGGTGACTTTTGGGGCATTCTTGATGAGATGATAGACATCATCCGTCAAATCGCAACGCACCAGCACATAGCCGGGGAAGAACTTGCGCTCGGAATTGATCTTGCGCCCGCGGCGCACCTCGACGACATTTTCGCTGGGAACCAGAATTTCCTCAAACTTGTCGGTCAGGCCGCGCTGCGCCGCATGCTCGCGGATCGATTCAGCGACTTTTTTTTCAAAATTCGAATAGGCGTGGACGATGTACCAACGCATTGCCATGACGGCCTCCGGGATTAATGGCCGAGGGACAGGGTGAACAGCACCGCATTGCTGATCACCCAATCGGTGAGAAGGAAAAACAGACTGGCAAGGAACGACATCGCGATCACCACGATCGTCGTATAAATCACTTCCTGCCGGTTCGGCCAGACGACCTTGGCGGCCTCGGCGCGCACCTGCTGGATGAATTCAAAAGCACTGGCCATGGCCGTCCCGTCATGTTTCACATAAAATCGCGGCGCGGAACCGGGGGGTTACGCGCCATCACGTTGCTATAAGCCCGAACGTCGATAATTCCAAGCAGGAAATTGCCGCGCACGGTGCCCCGCTCAAGGGCAGGGGTTCATGTGCAGCTGATGAATGGCATTGATCCGCGCCTCGATCTCCGGCGTGATCTTCACGTCCAGCGATCCCAGCGCCACCCGCAGCTGCGCCATGGTCGTCGCGCCAATGATGTTGGACGTGACAAACTTGCGGCTGTTGACGAAAGCCAGCGCCAGTTGCGCCGGATCAAGCCCGAGTTCGTGCGCCAGCGCCACATAGGCGGCAATGGCAATATCGGCGCCCGGCGTCTCATAGCGCTGGCCACGATTGAACAATGTGGTGCGGGCGCCAGCCGGGCGCGCGCCATTGAGATATTTGCCGGTGAGATAGCCCTGCGCCAGCGGCGAATAGGCCAGGAGCCCGACGTCCTCGCGCATCGCCACCTCGGCAAGGCCGATCTCGAAGGTGCGGTTCAGCAAATTATAGGCATTCTGGATGGAGGCGACGCGGGTGTGGCCGTTGCGCTCGCTCGCCGAGACAAAACGCATGGTGCCCCATGACGTCTCGTTGGAAAGCCCAACCTGGCGCACTTTGCCGGCTTTGACAAAGCCATCGAGCGTTTCGACGATCTCCTCGATGGCATGGGTCTGCCCCGGCTGCGGCGCAGTATAGACCGTCGGGTTGGAACCCCATTGCGGCACGGCGCGGTCGGGCGCATGCAATTGATAAAGATCGATATAGTCGGTTTGCAGCCGCTTCAGCGAGCCTTCGAGCGCCGCTGTCATCTGCGCGCGGCTGAGTTCGGTCGTGCTGCCATCAGCGCGCAACCAGTTCATCGGCGAGCGACCCATCACCTTGCTGGCCAGAACCAGCTTGTCGCGGCCGCCACGCGCCTTCAGCCACCGCCCGATGATCCGTTCGGTCGAGCCTTGGGTCTCGGGCTTGGGCGGGATTGAATAAGTCTCTGCCGTATCGAAGAAATTGACGCCGGAAGCGATGGCATGATCCATCTGTTCGAAGCCTTCGGCCTCGGTATTTTGCTGGCCGAAAGTCATGGTGCCAAGGCAGATCAGCGACACAAGCGGGCCATTGCGGCCAAGACGGCGCATTTCCATAAGTCATCTCCAGGGAAACTAAATCACGGCGGATTTGTTATACATTCGCATAGCATTGGCATTTGGGGGCGACAAGTCGCAATTGCTGCACTTTTGTAGCAGCGGTCATTACCCAGGCAAGGGCGGCGCCTGCCCGTGCCCCGCACGCCATGGACGCGCGTGTCGCCAGGTCCTGCAACTGCCATCACATTTTCAGATAGACAAAGCCCCGAGCTTCCAGGGCCGCGACTTCAGCGACGCCGGCTTCGACAATGTCACTTTTTTTGAGGCCATAAAGCCTGGAAGGTTCAACACCGCCGCCGATCAGGGAATTGCGGCATACGAGAAAGCGAACCCCGCGCCGGCGCAAGGCATCGATCTTGTGGGCCAGGGCGGCATTGCTCTCGGCATCTTCGAGCAGGGCGATGCCGCGCGCCTGCAGCACCACCCGCAGATCGATATTATGGCCGCCGACGGCATCAAGATGGTTTTTGATCGAGCCCAGGACGTGGAAGTAATGCTCCGCGAACCAGCCGCCGCTGCCGGTGATATGATAAACCACCTTCTGGCGGGCAAAGGGCGCAAAATGCAGGCTTGCAAGCTGCTGGCGCACGGCTTCCCGGTCCTGCGCCCTTATGCCGGCATAGGCGCGATAGCCAAGCCCAGAGGCGGCCAGGGCCAGACAAAATCCCGACACGGCAATGCGAAGCTTCATGGCAATATCCCCTTGCGTGCCATCCCGATGCGGGATTGCAACCCCTGTGATGCAAGGCTTGAGCAATTCTTGTGCCGGGCATGGCGCCGCGGCGGCGCGATCATTCCCCCGAGCGATCTTTTTCCAGCGCGCTCATCATGTCGGCAACCTCGGGATTTGCATCGCTCAGCCCGGCGATCACGCCTAGGCGGTCGGCCTCGCTGCGGTGCTGCACAAATTTCCAAGATGCTTCAATGTTTTCAGCGATAATCTCCACCCCGACGATCGCCTTCACCATCCCGGCAATGTAATCCTCCGGCGCATCGCCCACCGCCCAGGGACGGGCCCGCCCCGCCTCCTGCGCCTCTGTCAGGTGCCCGACCACATCGCGCAGCCAGTCGGCATCATCTATAGCCGTCGCATGCCCGCTGACATGAATGGCGAGGTAGTTCCATGTTGGCACAACTTTGCCGTGCTCATGCTTGGATGGATAAAACGAAGGCGATATATAGGCATGCGGCCCCTGAAAGATCACCAGCGCCCTCGCGCCCGCCAGCCTTCGCCATTGCTGATTGGCGCGCGCCACATGGCCGCGCAGGCGAAGGCGCCCGGCCGTGTCATAATCGGCCAGCAGCGGCAGGTGGGTTGCTTCCACCGCCTCCTCCCCGGCGCTGACAAGAATGCCCAAGCGCAGGTCATTGAGCGCCTGCAAAATCACATCCGCGCGGGTCTCGCGAAACTGCTTCGGGATATACATCGGCCTAGCCCTTGCCCATCTGCCCGGCCAGCGCTTCCAGCACCGCCATGCGCACCGCAACGCCCATCTCGACCTGTGCCTTGATCAGCGATTGCGCGCCATCGGCAATGGCTGAGGCAATCTCGACGCCGCGGTTCATCGGGCCGGGATGCATGACCAGCGCATCGGGTCTGGCATGCGCCAGCTTGTCCTCATCAAGGCCGAAATAGTGAAAATATTCCTTGGGCGAAGGAATGAAACCGCCGGTCATGCGCTCGCGCTGCAAGCGCAGCATCATGACGATATCGGCATCGCGCAAACCGGCTTTCATATCGCGATAAACCTCTACACCCATGCGCTCAATGCCGACCGGCAGCAATGTCGAGGGCGCTATGACCCGCACCCGCGCCCCGAGCGCGGTCAGCAGCAGGATGTTCGAGCGCGCCACCCGCGAATGCAGGATATCGCCGCAAATGGCGACGACCAGCCCGGGAATGGCGCCCTTGTTGCGCCGGATGGTCAGGGCATCGAGCAACGCCTGTGTCGGGTGCTCATGGGTGCCGTCCCCGGCATTGACCACCGCACAATCAACCTTCTTGGCCAGCAGATGCACCGCCCCGGCCTGGCCATGCCGCACGACGATAATATCAGGCTGCATGGCATTCAGGGTGGCGGCGGTATCAATCAGCGTCTCGCCCTTCTTCACCGACGAGGTCGAGACTGACATATTCATGACATCGGCACCAAGCCGCTTTCCCGCCAGTTCGAAGGAGGCCTGCGTGCGCGTCGAGGCCTCGAAGAACAGATTGATCTGGGTGCGCCCGCGCAACACCGTGCGCTTTTTCTCGACCTGGCGCGACACCGTCACCGCCTCGTCGGCCATGGCGAGCAGCACCTCGATGTCGGCGACCGACAGGCCCTCGATGCCAAGCAGGTGGCGTTGCGCGAAACGGTGCGGTGCTTGTGATGTCATGGCTTTCCTTTGCCGCGAAATGACGCCAGCGGCAAGCGTCTGCAAGGATCAGCGCTGGCAAGCCGCGCAATAAAATGTGGAGCGCCCGCCCTGCACGATACGCGTGATCATGCCGCCGCAGCCCTTGTTGGCACAACCGGCGCCTTCACGATCATAAGCGCTAAAGCCATGCTGGAAATAGCCGAGCGCGCCATTGGTCTGGCGATGATCGCGCAGCGATGAGCCGCCCGCGGCTATGGCCTCCTCCAGAACGGCACGAATTTCTGCCACCAGTCGCCGGGCCTCGGGCGCCGTGAGTGTGCCCGCCGCCCGCAGCGGCGACAGCCGCGCCCGGTGCAGCGCCTCGCAGACATAGATATTGCCGAGGCCGGCCACCAGACGCTGATCAAGCAGCGCCGCTTTTAGGGGTGCCGCCTTGCCGGCCAGCATCGCCCGCAAAGCCGGGCCATCCAGCGCCGGATCGAAGGGCTCGAGACCAAGATTGGCAAAAAAACGATAATCGGCGAGATTGTCGCGGCCCGCCAGATCCATGAAGCCGAACCGGCGCGGGTCATTGTAAGTGATGGTCGCCCCGGAACTGAGCAGGAATAGCACATGGTCATGCGGGCCCGGCGCCCCGCGCGGATGATGGAAGGCGCCGATGGGCTGATCTTCCACCCGGAATGAGCCGCTCATGCCAAGGTGCATGATCAGGGCCTCGCCACCATCGAGCACCGCCACTAGATATTTGGCACGCCGCTCCAGCGCCTCGACCCGCCGCCCTGCAAGCCGGGCGGCGAAGTTCTGCGGAAAGGCAAAGCGCAGGTCGGCGCGGCGCTGCACGACACGCGCGATCGTCGCCCCGACAAGGGCCCCGGCGAGGCCGCGGCGCACGGTTTCGACTTCGGGCAATTCCGGCATGACATCCTCGGGGCGCGCTGCGGCATTTTACCGCGCGACGCGGGACTCATACCATAGCCAGAAGGCTCAAGGGCGGCTATAGCGCATGCTGAAGGTGGACGAGATGAGCACGCAAGACACCCATTTTGGATTCGAGCAAATTCCTCTGGCCGACAAGCAGGCGCGAGTTGACGACGTCTTCCACAAGGTCGCCTCGCGCTATGATCTGATGAACGACCTGATGTCGGCCGGCCTGCATCGCGCCTGGAAAGACGTGATGGTGGCCGAGGTCAATCCGCGCGCCCGGGCCGGCTTCAGGCATCTCGATGTTGCGGGCGGCACCGGCGATATCGCCTTTCGCGTCGCCAGGGCCGGCGGGCCGCAGACCCATGTCACCGTGCTCGATATCAATGGCGACATGCTCGATGTCGGCCGCGAGCGCGCCGCCGAGCGAGGCTTGTCATCGCAATTGAGCTTTGTTGAGGCCAATGCCGAGGCGCTGCCTTTGCCCGATGACAGTTTTGACGCCTATACCATCGCCTTTGGCATCCGCAATGTGCCGCGCATGGAGCTCGCCCTGCGCGAGGCCTGGCGCGTGCTCAAGCGCGGCGGCCGGCTGCTGTGCCTCGAATTCAGCCAGGTCGATATGCCGGGGCTCGATCGCCTTTACGACGTCTTTTCCTTCAAGCTCATCCCCGCCATCGGGCGCGTGGTCACCGGTGATGCCGCGCCGTATCAATATCTGGTGGAATCGATCCGGCGCTTTCCTGATCCCGACAGTTTTGCCGCCATGATCACCAGCGCCGGCTTTCAGCGCGCCCGCTACACCCGCATGACCGGCGGCGTGGTGGCTTTGCACTCCGGCTGGAAGCTCTGAGATCTTGGGGCCATTCTCGACCATCGGCCATCTTGCCCGCCTCGTGCGCGCTGGTTTCGTGCTGACGCGCGAGGGCGCATTTTCCGGCCTCGATCCGGCCACCCTGCCGCCAAGCCTGCGCCTGCCCTTCCGGCTGTCGCAGACCTTGACGCGTCGCGGCGCCGCCAGCCAGCCGGATCGTCTGGCGCGGGCCTTTGCACGGCTCGGGCCTTCCTATGTCAAGCTCGGCCAGTTCCTTGCGACGCGGCCTGATGTCGTCGGCCCGCGCATCGTGCGCGAACTGGAACTGCTGCAGGATCGCATGGCTCCCTTCGGGCGCGCCACGGCCATCACCATCATTGAAGCAGCCTTTGAAAAGCCGCTGGATCAGCTCTTTGCCGAATTTGGCGAGCCGGTCGCCGCCGCCTCCATCGCCCAGGTGCATCGCGCCCGGCTGCTGCCCGAAGCCGGTGGCCATGAGGTCGCGGTCAAAGTGGTGCGGCCTGGCGTGCAGCGCAATTTTCGCCGCGATCTCTCGGACATGTATTTTGCCGCCCGCCTTGCCGAGCGCTATGTGCCGGATGCAGCCCGCCTCAAGCCGGTGCAGGTGGTCGACACCCTGGCGCGCTCCGTCACCATCGAACTCGACCTGCGGCTGGAAGCGGCGGCAGCCTCGGAACTGGCGGAAAACTGCCGTAATGACACGGATTTCATCGTCCCCCGGGTCGAGTGGGATCTCACGGCCCGCGAAGTGCTGACGCTGCAATGGATCGAGGGCACGCCGCTCTCCGATCTCGAAGCCCTTGAGCGCAGCGGCATTGATCTGCCCCGCCTCGGCCAGTGCGTCATCCAGACCTTCCTGCGCCATGCGATCCGCGACGGATTTTTTCACGCCGACATGCACCAGGGCAATCTCTTCGTCGATGCCGAAAGCCGCCTCGTTGCGGTCGATTTTGGCATTATGGGGCGGCTCGGTGTCAGGGAGCGACGGTTTCTCGCCGAAATCCTGTTCGGATTCATCACCCGCGATTACCGCCGCGTCGCGCAGGTGCATTTTGACGCCGGCTATGTGCCGCGCGTGCATAGTGTCGAGGATTTTGCCCAGGCGATCCGCGCCATCGGCGAGCCGATCCATGCCCGTACTGCCGACCAGATTTCCATGGCCAAATTATTGACATTGCTGTTTGAAGTGACAGCCTTGTTCGATATGGCCACCCGTACCGAACTGGT
This sequence comes from Hyphomicrobiales bacterium, assembly GCA_019075905.1. GTDB lineage: Bacteria > Pseudomonadota > Alphaproteobacteria > Rhizobiales > Beijerinckiaceae > REEB77. Next base: position 50,894 of record JAGXAM010000005.1, on the reverse strand, counting down.
GATGCTGCAAAAGACCATGGTCGTGGTCGAAGGCGTGGCGCGCCGCCTCGATCCGCATCTCAACATGTGGGTGACCTCCGAACCGGTGGTGCGCCAATGGATCGAGGACAATCTTGGGCCGCTGGGGCGCCTGAAACAGGGCGGCGAGGGCCTCGGATCGCTCATGGCGCTGGCCTTGCGCCTGCCCGATACGGCAGAAAAGCTCGACGTCATCCTCACCCGCTTCAGCGACCAGTCGCAAGGCGAGATCGGCAAGGCTGAAGCCAAGATCGCCTTGTGGAGCCATCGCGCCCTTTGGGTGATCGTGGCGCTTTTGGCCTGGTTGATCCTGCGCTAGCAGGACCAACCAAGCCTTCCGCAGGTGCTGGGCTCAACCTGCGAAACCCTCAAAACGCGCGCACTCAAGGCGCCATGCCGTGGCGAACCCCGGCAAGCACCACAAGGCCGGCATGGCTGAACGCCAGCAGGACAAGGCCGAACATCAGAACCGAAAAGGCAGCCGACAAAAAATGCGGCATCGCCACAACGACAGGGCGCGTTTGCGACGCGGATGCATGTGGCGCATGAAAAGCCTCCACGTCTCTCTCCTATCCTTGGTTTTATGTTTTAAGTCTTTAGTCTAATTATAAGACTTTAGTCAACTAGCAATTCATGGCAACGCCACTTATTTTTCAGCCCTTGCGGAGCTAGTGCACCACCAGCAACCGGCAAGCTGGAATACGCCGCCGACCTTGTTTCCTGACCGCGAGCCCGATGCCATGCGCTTTGAAATGACTGATTTATCCGGCCTGGTGGTCGTCGAGGCCGAGCCGCACCGTGATTCGCGCGGCAGTTTTGCACGGCTGTTCTGCCCGCAGGAATTTGCCGAAGCCGGGCTGGATTTCACGCCCGTGCAGGTCAACCTCAGCCACAACATTGCCGCACGCACCTTGCGCGGCATGCATTATCAGGAAGCGCCGCTGGCCGAGGCCAAACTGGTGCGCTGCACCAGCGGCGCGATATTTGACGTGGCGCTCGACCTGCGCCCGCAAAGCCCCACCTACCGGCAATGGCGCGGCTTTGAACTCAGCCGCGCCAATGCCCGCGCCGTGCTGGTTCCCGAAGGCTTTGCCCATGGATTCATCACATTGCAGCCTGATTCTGATGTGCTTTACCAGATGGGCCGCGCCTTCGTGCCGGGCCATGAGCGCGGCATCAGGTTTGATGATCCGGCTTTCAACATCGCATGGCCTTTCGCACCGGAGGCGATCAACCCGCGCGACGCCGCCTGGCCGGATTACAGGCCCATAAATTCCCTGAGCTCGGCCTCGCCATAGGCGCGCATGTCGCCCCCCCGGGCGAAAGCGGCATACCAGGCAGCGGTGCGGGCTATGGCAGTGGCGCTGTCGAACTGGTCGCGCCAGCCGAGCGCGGCATGGGCGGCATGGCTGTCGAGCGCCAGCAGTCCGGCTTCATGAACCTGCGGGCCCTTGGCCTGCTGCCAGCCCGGCGTGGCGCCAAGCGCACCCTGCATCGCCTCCACCACACGCGCCACCGCAAGCGGTGCACCGGACGGCCCGAAATTGAGCGCGGCCGGCACAGCCCGTTGCTGCGCCAGCGCCTCGGCATAGAGCAGATAGCCGTTCAGCCCGTCGAGCACATGCTGCCACGGCCGGGTTGCCTGCGGATGCCGCAGGGTCAGGGTGGCGCCTTGCTGAAAGGCCCGGAAAATATCGGGAATGATGCGGTTTTCGGCAAAATCGCCACCGCCAATGACATTGCCGGCCCGCGCCGTCGCCACGGCGACCCCAGCCGCCGCAAAAAAGCTCTGCCGCCAGCTGGCAACAGCAATTTCGCAGGCCGCCTTCGAGGCCGAATAGGGATCGTGCCCGCCAAGCGCATCGGCTTCACGAAACGCCTGCCCGGTTTCGGGATTGGCATAAACCTTGTCGGTGGTGACAACCAGCAGCGCCTTCAGGCCGGGGCTGGCCCGCAACGCCTCCATCAGATGGATGGTGCCCATGACATTGGTGGCGAAGGTCGCCTTCGGCGCCTCATAGGAGGGCCGCACCAGGGCCTGCGCCGCCAGATGCAGCACAAGCTCGGGGCGCACCGCGCTCACCAGAAGCTGCACGCCCGCCGCATCATTGATATCCATGATATACGACGAGAGCCACGGCTGCGGGCCCGCCAGTTCATATAAATTGGTCGATCCGGCCGGCGCCAGCGCGAGGCCGGTGACTTCGGCACCAAGCCGGCCCAGCATCCGCGTCAACCACGCGCCCTTGAAGCCGGTGTGGCCGGTGACCAGCACCTTGCGCCCAGCCCAGAACCGTGGATCCGGCCGCGCGCTCAAGACCATAATTTCCACGGCGCCTTGCCGGAATCCCACAGGGCTTCGAGCTTCATGCGATCGCGCAAGGTGTCCATCGGCTGCCAGAATCCGCCATGGCGAAAGGCGACGAGGTCGCCATCGGCAGCCAGCCCTTCCAGCGGCGCTCCTTCCCAGGGGGTTTCATCGCCGGCGATGCGGTCGATCACCGAGGGTTCCAGCACGAAATAGCCGCCATTGATCAGCGCATTGTCGCCGGGCGGCTTCTCGGCAAAGCGGCGCACCTGCGCACCGTCGAGCTCCAGCGCGCCATAGCGCCCCGGCGGCGTCACCGCTGTCAGCGTCGCGGCCTTGCCCTGCGCCTTGTGAAACGTCACAAGCGCGCCAATGTCGATGTCGGCGAGGCCGTCGCCATAGGTCAGACAGAAGGTACTGTCGAGGCCAATCTGCTGGCGCGCGCGCCGCAAGCGCCCGCCGGTCTGTGTGCCTTCGCCGGTATCAATCAGCGTAATGCTCCAGGGCTCGGCAAGGCTCTGGTGATAATGAATCTTGTTATTGCGCGCATCAATGGTGACATCGGAAGCATGCAGCACGTAATTGGCGAAATATTCCTTGATGATATAGCCCTTGTAGCCAAGCAGGATCACGAAATCTGTTATGCCGTGATGCGCATAGATCTTCATGATGTGCCAGAGGATCGGGCGCCCGCCGATTTCGACCATGGGCTTGGGGCGCAGCTGCGTCTCCTCGGAAATGCGCGTGCCATAGCCGCCGGCCAGGATGACTGCTTTCATCGAAATTCAATCTCTGTTCAAGGTTGCAGCTTCCCCATAGCGGCGATTGCCAATGGGTTCAATCGCCCGGCAGCCTCGCCGCTGTCTGCGCTAGAGGCGTAAACGATCCTTGCTGATGGCATCATGAAGATGCGCATCGAGCGCCTGCCACTGCCCTGCATCGGCCTTCCAGAACCATAGGGGATCAGCAATCAGGCGCGGATCAAAGCCCTCGTTCATCAGCGCCGTCTTTTGCTGCTTGAACGTCTGGGTCAGCGGCAGCGCCGGCATGATCCGCACGAACAGCGGCCGCGCATAGGCGGGCAAATGCGCCGCAAGCGCGGCGGTCAGGTCCGCCATCGCGAAGGCATCGCTGACCACCAGCGCCGCCATGCCGGCACGCCCGTCATGCCCCGGCACGGTGACGCCATAAACCGCGCAATCCTTAACCCCCGCCACAGCGCCAATAACCCGCGCGACCTCCGTGGTCGCGACATTCTCGCCATGCCAGCGAAAGGTATCGCCGATCCGGTCGACGAAATAATGATAGCCCTGCGCGTCGGCGCGCATCAGGTCGCCGGTGCGAAACCACACATCGCCTGGGGCAAACACGTCGCGCAGCAATTTGCGGCTTGTGGCTTCAGGGTCGGTATAGCCCTCGAAGGCTCCGGTGGCACCGCGCCCGGCGCTCACCAGCCCGAGCGCTTCGCCGGGCTCGTCAGTGGCACAGCGCCGGCAAAAGCCATCGGCATCGCGCCATGGCGCGCCGGTCGCCGCATCATGGCGCACCAGCGCCAGCGGAAAACCATGCGCCAGAAATCCGGGAATGCGCCCTAGCGCTCCGGGCTTGCCCTCGACATTGTAGAGCGAAACATTGCCTTCGGTCGCCGCATAGAATTCGAGAATACGCGGCAGCGCGAAGCGCGCGACAAAAGCCTCCCAGATCGCCCCGGAAAGCCCGTTGCCACAGGCGAGGCGCAGGCGATGCGCCCGCTCCAGCGGATGCGGCGGCGCGTTCAGCAAATAGCGGCAAAGATCGCCGATATACTGAAAAATGGTGCACTCGAAGCGCACGATATCATCCCAGAACTGGCTCACCGAAAACTTGTCGCGCAACATTACGGCGCCGCCCGATACCAGCATGGCCCCGGGCGCGACCACGCCGCCGACGCTGTGGAAGAGCGGCAGGGGATCATAGAGCCGGTCACTCGCCCCGGCCTGGCTTAATCCCGCAAACCACAGGCTCCAGGTCAGGATTCGGTGATGGCTGAGCCGCGCCGCCTTGGGCATGCCGGTCGTGCCTGAGGTGAAGATCAGCAAGGCCGGATCACCCAAAGTGACGGTTTCAGCTTCGGCCTCCTCGAGCGCCGCGCCCGAAAGGCCGTTCAGGGCCGCGCGCCACGCCGCATCAAGGCGGATCACCGGCAGACCGGGCTCCGTGCCCAGCGAGGCATCGGCAATCACCGCCCGCGCCCCCGAAACCCGCAGGCCGTGATCGAGACCCGCTGCAGCAAGTTGCGGGTTGAGCAGCGCGGTGACGATACCAACTCTTGCGAGGCCGAGCCATGTTGCCAGATAATCCGGGCCATTCTGCATATGCAGGGCGATGACGTCGCCCTTGCCCCAGCCTTGCGCCTTCGCAAAACGGGCGGTGCGGCGCATATGCGCCGCCAGCTCCCCATAGGATAGGCAAGCCTCGACGCTCAGGATCGCCCGTGCCTCGCCATGTGCCAGCGCCCCGGCCTCGATGCGTCGCGGCAAGGTCAGCAACGGCGTCGCGGCTATGGCGGCCGTGGCCTGCAATGCCGCCAGCCACAAGCGGTTGGCTGAAACCGGCTCGGCTGGCATCACGCTGTTGCCCCGGCATCGACCGTGATGACGCTGCCGGTGATCCGGCTTGCATCATCGCTCATCAGAAAGGCGACGACACCGGCGACATCCTGCGGTTCGATCAATTGGCCCATGGCGCTGCGCCGTGCAATCTGCGCGCGTTGCGCTTCATCCAGCGCGCCGGTCAGTTCGGTGGCGGCAAAGCCGGGCGCCACGGCATTGACCGTAATGCCGAGCTTGCCGACATCGCGCGCCAGCGAGCGCGTGAACCCGATCATTGCCGCCTTGGTTGCGCCATAGACGCTGAGCCCGACCGAACCGGTGCTGGCGACGATCGAGGCCATGTTGACGATGCGCCCGGCCTTCTGCTGGATCATCGCGCGCAAGGCATATTTGGTCAGCAGCATCGGCGAGACGGTATTGAGCCGCACCAGCGCCTCTATTTGCGCCTGCGACAGGCTCGTGAGCAGGCCCTCGGCGCTGCCGGCAGCATTGTTGACAAGGCCATAAATCGGCCCGAACTCCGTCTTGATGTGGCGCACATGCCCGGCAATCTGGTCGACATCCGCAAGATCGGCCGGGTGAAAATACATGCGACCGTCGCCCGCCGCGCTGATCGCCGCCTCCAGCGCCGGGCTCGACTTGCGCGCCAGCACGATGATGCGAAAGCCATCGGCGGCGAGCCTCGTGGCAATGCCAAGGCCAAGCCCGCGACTGGCGCCGCTGATGATGACATTACGCATGACGGCGCTCCAGCTTGCCACCGGCGCTCATCGGCAGCGCGGCGACGAAGGTCAGCGACACCGGCACCTTGTAGGCCGGCAGCGCCGCCCGGCAGGCCTGCAGGATTTCCGCCCGCAACGCAGCCTCGTCGCAGCCGGGCAGCGCGACGATTTCGGCAGCCACCAGCGACCCGGTCATGGGGTTGCGGCGCGCATGCACCCGTGACTGATGCACCTGCGCCACGCCATTGATCACCGCCTCGACCTCTTCGGGCGCGACTTTCGCGCCGCCGACATTGATGATGCCGCTGGCACGTCCGGCAAAATACACCCGGTCACCGCGCTGCTGCACGAGATCGCCGGTATCGACAAAGCCGTCATCGTCATGCAGCGCGCCGCCGCCCCCGGCATAGGCCGAAGCCGTTCTCCCCGAGCGCAAGTGCAAGGTGCCATGGCGCACCCGCATTTCAACCTTGCCCGGCATATCGAGCCAGGCCGCCGGAAACCCGGCAAGGCCGTCATTGACCTCAAAGGCAACCCCGGCCTCGGTCGAGGCAAAGGCATGGCCGATCATCACCCCGGGAAAGGCACCCCTCAACGCATCGAGCACCGACTGATCGACGATCTCGCCCGAAAGCCGCAGATAGCGCGGCTTCAGCGTGGTGAGATCGGGGCACATCAGCGCTTGGCGCCAATGGCTGGGCGTGCCTGCCAGATGCGTGACCCCCGCCTCCCGCAGCCGGGCGATGAAGGCGGCCACCGGCTCACCTGTCTGCGACAGCACCATCGAGCCGCCGCCGGTCAGCGCCCGCAAGAGCATCTGCAGGCCGCCGTAGCGCCGCACATCATAGAAAGTGCCCCACACCACCGCATCGGCGCCGGCCAGCGGCGTTATCGCCCCGGTGAGACCGGCGAAACTATGGGCGACCAGTTTTGGCGGGCCGGAAGTGCCGGAGGTAAACATCAGCCATTGCGTATCACAGGCGGGCGCGGTGACGTCGGCCTGTTGCGGCAGCGCCCGCAACGCCAGACGCCGCACCCCGTCGACCGGCGTCAGTCCCTCCATGGTTGCATCGTCAAAAACATGGGTGACGCCATGCTGCGCCATCACCGCGGCGGCCTGCGCTGCGGTCAGGTCGGGCGGACAAATGATCAGCCGCCCGGCGCGCCCGTCGAGTTCCAGCAGGGCCAGCGCAAAATCATGCTGGTCGCGGGTGCGCAGCAACACCGTCGCATCGGGCCCGGCATCGGCGCCCGTCAGCCATGAGGAATGTGCGGCTGTCCCAAGATCAATCCGCCCGGCCGCCGCAAACAGCTGCGCACCATGGGCAGCGCCAGCTACATGCTGGCGCAGGCTCATGCGCGGCACCGGTGCGGCGGTAGCTTGCCTCACGCAGGAACCGCATCATGGTAAAAGCGCACCAGATCACCGAGCGTCTGCGGATAGCGCACATCCTCGGCGGTGGCGAAAGGATCAAACCCGAGCTTGTCCTCAAGGTTCGCCACCAGAATGGCAAAGCCCAGCGAATCCAGCCCGCAAGCTGCCAGCGCCATATCATCGCTGAGCGGATTCAGGGTTTTGCCTTGCTCTTTCGCGACCGTGGCGATTTCGCTGATGATGATGTCGTGCAGGTTCACGCTGGCCTCCCGGGGGTTCAGAGTGTTTTAAGGCACAGTGCTTAAAGATTGGTTTGGCAGGGTTTCTCCTGTTCCGCCCTGAAGGGTTTCCGACCAGACCATGCGCCCGCAACCCAAGCTCCCCGATAATCCTGCCCAAGCCCATGCCCATCGCTGCCGCGCCATCGAGGCTGGCGATCTTGCCGAAGTGGCCGACCTGCTGGCCGAGGGCTTCCCAGGGCGCAATCTCGCCAGCTGGCAGCAAGGCCTTGCGACCTTGAGCACGCGCCGGCTCGATACCGACCGGCCACGCTGGGGCTATGTGCTTGAGCAGGGCGGCAAAATCGACGGCGTGCTGTTGTTGATTCACGCTCCCGACGATGCCTCGCCCGACGGCCCGCGCTGCAATGTCTCAAGCTGGTATGTAAAGCCCGAAGCCCGCGCCCTCGCGCATATGCTGGTGAAGCAGTCGCTGCACATCAAACAAATGACCTACACCAACATTTCCGCGGCGCCGCACACCCTGCCGCTGCTGAAACCGCAGGGTTACCAGCTTTACAGCGCCGGATCGCTGCTGACGCCTCCGCTGCTGGGCGGCGGCCTGCATCGCAAGGTCCGCGCCTTTGACGCCGCGCGCGATCAGGCGCGCCTGCCGCCGCATGAATATCGCATGCTGTGTGATCATGCTGACCTCGGCTGCCTCGTGGTGGTCGGCGAGGATCTTCAGGGGCTGGTGCCCTTCGTGCTTAACCGCCCGGAAGCGCGGCGATGGCCAGCAAATCTCGGCGGCACCCTGTCGCGCCTCGGCTGGGCGCGGCTGCGCCGCATTCCACTCATTCTGGCGCGCCGCCTGCTGCGCATCCGGCCGCTGGTCTATTGCCGCGACGCCAGCGATCTGGCGCGGTTCGCGCATCCGCTCGGCCGCTGGCTGCTCCTCCATCACGGCATCACCCTTTTGCGGCTCGATACCCCGGCGCCGGTGCCGGGCCTCGTCGGCCGGTTCTCGCCCGGGCGCGACAAGAAGTTCTATCGCGGCCTCAAAGCCCCGCGCCTCAATGATCTCGCCTATAGCGAAATCGTCTATTTCGGTTCCTGAGCGATGACCATTCCCCCCCAACAAGCCGGCAACAACAATCCCAACCTCGCACAGGCGCTGGTCGCCGCACTCGAGGCCTATGGCATTCGCCACGCCTTCTGTGTCCCGGGCGAGAGTTATCTCGCCTTGCTGGATGCGCTGCGCGACAGCGCCATTGCCCTCACCGTCTGCCGCAACGAGGCCGGCGCCGCCATGATGGCCGATGCCGTCGGCCGGGCCACCGGGCGCCCGGGCCTTTGCCTCGTCACCCGTGGCCCCGGCGCCACCAATGCCGCACCGGGCATTTATATTGCAGATCGCGATGCGACGCCGATGCTGATGCTGGCCGGTCAGGTCGATCGGCGCTGGCGTGGCCGCGAGGCCTGGCAGGAACTGGATTTTCCCGCCACTTTCGGCGCGATGACGCGCTGGTGCGGCGAGCTTGATGACCCGGCGCGCTGGGAGGAAACCCTGCACCGCGCGCTGGCTGCGACCACGGCCGGACGCCCCGGCCCCGCCGTGCTGGCCTTGCCGCGCGATCTCCTGAGCCTGCCGGTTCCATGGCCCGCCCGCCTTTTTCAAACGCCCGCAGCCATCGGGCCCGATCCGGCCGCGCTGGCAAGCCTTGCCAAAAGCTGGAACGCCGCCGAACGCCCGCTCGTCATTCTCGGCGGCTCGGGCTGGAGCGCCGAAGCCAGCGCCTCATTTGCCGATTTTGCAGCGCGCTACGGCCTGCCGGTCGCCACCAGCTACCGGCGCGCCTCGCTATTTTCGGCCGATCATGCCTGCTATGCCGGTGACCTCGGCCTCGGCGCCAATCCGCAACTGGTCGCGCGCATCAAGGCCAGCGATTTCGTGCTGCTGCTCGGCGGCCGCCTCGGCGAGGTGCCAAGCCAGGGCTACAACCTTTTCACGCCTGAAACATCCGCCAGAACGCTGGTGCATGTCTATCCCGATGCCGCCGAAATCGGGCGTGTCTTCCCGGTGCAAGCCGGCATCGTGGCCAGCCCGCATGCTTTTGTCCGCGCGCTGGGCAGGCTCGATCTTGGCCGCCCCGGCCGGTGGCAGCCGGAAGCCGACGCCGCCCATGCCGCCTATCTTGCATGGTCGCAAACACCCCTGCCGCAGCCAGGCGACGTCAATACCGGCGAGATCATGGTCTTCCTGCGCGACCACCTGCCGCCGGACACCATTTTGTGCAACGGCGCCGGCAATTATGCCGCGTGGATCCACCGTTACTACCGCTTCCGCGCCTTCGCTGCCCATTGCGCGCCCGCCTGCGCTTCCATGGGTTATGGCGTGCCCGCCGCCGTCGCCATGAAGCGCCTGTTCCCGCAAAGGCCGGTCATTTGCGTCGCCGGTGACGGCGACTTCCTGATGAATGGCCAGGAATTTGCCACCCAGGTGCAATATCGCCTGGCCATCGTCAATATTATCATCGACAACGCCAGCTACGGCTCGATCCGCATGCATCAGGAGCGCGAATACCCCGGTCGCGAGGTCGCGACCGACCTCATCAACCCGGATTTTGCCGCCCTTGCCCGCGCTTTCGGCGGTTTTGGCGCCACAGTCACGCGCACCGCGGATTTTGCCGCGGCCTTCCGCGATGCCGAGGCCAGCGGTCTGCCTGCCATCCTGCATGTGAAGGTCGCGGTCGAGGCCATCACCCCGACCGCCACCCTCAGCACCCTGCGTGCCGGATCTTAAGATCGCGCTCTGTGCACGCACCATACAGAGTTGCAATTTCCTGCGTCTCCTGCTTTTGTGCAGCGCGCTCGGCCTCAGGGTGCCGGAGCGCGCCTTGAAATATGGGGAGTTTCATTATGGAAGAATTGATTTCTCGCGTGAGTTCCGCGGCAGGTGTTGATTCGTCGACGGCGCAGAGCGCGGTTGGCATGATTTTGGGCTTTTTGCAAAAGGAAGGCCCGGCCGGGCCGGTCGGACAATTGATGGGCATGATTCCCGGCGCGCAGGATGCCGCTGATGCAGCATCTGCGGCAGCGCCCGCAGCTGGCGCTGGCGGCCTGATGGGCGCGGTCACCGGCATGCTCGGCGGCTTGCTCGGCGGTGGCGGCAATGCTGCTGGCGGTGTCATGGGTCTGGCGAGCCAGCTCTCCTCCACCGGCATGAGCATGGATCAGATGGAAAGCGCCGGCAAGGCCGTGTTCGCCTTTGCCCAGGAAAAGGGCGGCCCGGGCCTGATCGGCCAGATCTCCAGCGCCGTGCCGGGCCTCAGCCGCTTCATGTAAGCGCTGCGCCTTACGACGTTTGATCAGTGGCGAATTTCTTCAGCCCGTGCGACAGCCTCGCACGGGCTGCTTAACGATGGATCGACTTCGTGCCGCTAGACGCAACCAATGTGCAGACTTCTGAAGCCTTGCCCGATTTCGGCGCCTTTGGTGCGCCGACCCTGGCGCAATGGCGTGACCTTGCCATCGCCGCGTTCAAGGGCGGCGCCTTCGAGCGCCTCGAAAGCCGCAGCGCCGAGGGCCTGCCGATCAAGCCGCTCTATCCTCGCCCGGCGACGCCGCAGACAGCCCCGCTTCTTGCCCCCAAACCCGGCTGGACATTGGCACAACGCGTCGACCAGCCCGAACCCGACGCCGCCCGCATCCAGGCTCTGGGCGATCTTGAAGCCGGCGCCGAGGCACTGACCCTAGTTATGGCCGAGGCCCCCGGTGCCCATGGCTTTGGCCTGGAGGCCGAGCTGCCGGAAGATGTCGCCGCCGCCCTTGCCGGTGTTGAGGCCGATCTCATCTCCCTGCGGCTCGATGCGCCCGGCTCCGGCCTTGCCGCCGCAAGAAGGCTTGGCGCTGGTCTGGCCCTGCGTGGTTTCCAGATTTCCGGCCTGCGTGTTGATTTTTGCTGCAACCCGCTGGGCGCCCGCATGCGCGGCACGGCAAATGCGCTGGATGACATGCCGGAGATTTGCGCCCTGGCCCGCAGCCTGTCGGAGGCGCCCAGCCCGTCGCGCGCCCTTGGCATTGATGGCCGCATTCTGCATGACGCCGGCGCCGGTGAGGCCCAGGAGCTGGCTTTCATGCTGGCGGGCGGGCTTTATTACCTGAAGGCTCTGAACCAATCCGGCCTGTCGCTGGAAGACGCCCGCAACCAGATCTCTTTCATCATGGCGGCCGATGCCGACCAGTTCCTCACCATGGCCAAGTTTCGCGCCCTGCGCCTGCTCTGGGCCCGCCTTGAGGAAGCCTGCGGCCTTTCCGCCCAGCCGCTGCGCCTGCATGCCGAAAGCGCCTGGCGGATGATGACCCGCGAGGATCCGCACGTGAACATCATGCGCGTCGGCATGGCGGTATTTGCGGCCGGTGTCAGCGGCGCCGATGTCATCACCGCGCTGCCCTATTCCATGGCGCTTGGCCTGCCTGATGGCTTTGCCCGGCGCGTCGCCCGCAACACCCAGTTGATCCTGCGGGCAGAATCGCATCTCGGCATCGTCGCCGACCCTGCGGCCGGTTCCGGCGCGATTGAGGCTTTGACCGATGAGCTCTGCCGCGCCGCCTGGGCGCAGTTCCAGACCATCGAGGCGGAAGGCGGCATCGTGCAGGCTCTCACCTCCGGCAGCCTCGCCGCTGCGGTCAGCGCCACCGCAAAAAAGCGGGCGCAGGCCATCGCCACCCGTCGCCAGCCCCTCACCGGCACCAGCGCCTTTGCCAGCCTTCAACCTGTTCGCGTCACCTGTCTCGCCCCGGCGCCGGAGCGGCCCGAGGCCGGCGGCGATTTTCCCGCAATGCGGCTGTCCGAACCCTTCGAGAAGCTGCGCGCTCGCGCCCGCGCCCTGCCCGCTGCGCAGGTGGTGCTGGCAACCCTCGGGCCGCTCGCCGACCATGCCGCCCGCGCCACCTTTGCTGCGCAGTTTTTCGCCAGCGGCGGTATTGCCATCGCCCGGACATCGCCCTGCGACGAGCTTGAGAGCGCCACGGACACGACGCGCTGGGCGTGCCTGTGCGCCACCGACAAGGCCTATGCCGCAGAAGGCGCTGCGGCGCTGGCCCGGTTGCAAGCCCTTGGTTACCGCATCGCCCTTGCCGGCCAGCCTGGCGCCCATGAAGCGACCTTTCGCGCCGCCGGGGCAGAAATTTTCATCTTCAGTGGAGGCGATGCCGTCGCGACACTCGGCACTTTGCTGGACACCATGACGCAGGACATGAAAGCTTGACCTGCCCCGAACCGGCAATTTGCTGTATCATCGACCTCAGGGTCGCGGCCAAACCATTGCATGAGCATGTCGCATGATAGCTTTTCCCGATTTCTCCCGGCTCCCGTGGACGCCCCCGCACGCGGCCGGCGCCATCCCTGACGCTCCGGGCTTCATGACGCCCGAAGGCATTGCCCTCAAAGGCAAATATGCCCCCGGCGACATTGCCGGACTGAGCTTTCTTGATGGCATTCCCGGTGCCGCGCCGTTTCTGCGCGGGCCCTACCCGACCATGTATGTCAACCAGCCCTGGACCATCCGCCAATATGCCGGGTTCTCCACCGCCGAGGATTCCAACGCCTTCTACCGCCGCAATCTGGCCGCCGGGCAGAAGGGCCTGTCGGTCGCCTTCGATCTGGCGACCCACCGTGGCTATGATTCAGACCATCCGCGCGTGGCCGGCGATGTCGGCATGGCCGGCGTCGCCATCGATTCGATTTACGACATGCGCACCCTGTTTGAGGGTATTCCGCTCAGTGACATGAGCGTTTCAATGACCATGAATGGTGCCGTCTTGCCCATTCTGGCGCTGTTTATTGTCGCCGCCGAGGAACAGGGCGTGCCTCCGGAAAAGCTTTCCGGCACGATCCAGAATGACATCCTCAAAGAATTTATGGTGCGCAACACCTATATTTATCCGCCCGAATTTTCCATGCGCATCATATCGGATATATTTTCTTATACATCTAGACATATGCCGAAATTCAACTCGATCTCGATATCCGGCTATCATATGCAGGAAGCCGGGGCGACCCAGGATCTTGAGCTGGCCTATACATTGGCCGACGGCCTCGAATATGTCCGCGCCGGATTGAAGGCCGGTCTCGATATTGATCAATTCGCGCCGCGCCTGTCGTTTTTCTGGGCGATTGGCATGAATTTCTTCATGGAAATTGCCAAAATGCGCGCCGCCCGGCTGATCTGGGCGCATATGATCAAGGAATTTGCCCCCAAATCCGAAAAATCCCTGGCGCTGCGCACCCATTGCCAGACGTCCGGCTGGTCGCTGACCGCGCAGGACGTGTTCAACAATGTCATCCGCACCGAAATCGAGGCCATGGCCGCGACACAGGGCCACACCCAGTCGCTGCACACCAATGCCCTCGATGAGGCGCTCGCACTGCCGACCGATTTCTCGGCGCGGATCGCCCGCAATACCCAATTGTTCCTGCAGCAGGAAAGCGGCACGACGCGGATCATCGATCCATGGGGCGGCTCTTATTATGTCGAGCGCCTCACTGCCGATCTCGCCGCCAGGGCGATGGCCCATATCCGCGAGGTCGAGGCGATGGGCGGCATGGCGGCGGCCATTGCCAGTGGCTTGCCAAAGCAGCGCATCGAGGAGGCGGCGAGCCGCACCCAGGCACGCATCGATTCCGGTGCCCAGGCGGTCATCGGTGTCAATATGTTCAAGCCCGAAAGCGAGGCGACGCTGGACGTCCTGAAAATCGACAACAGCGAGGTGCGCGCCCGCCAGATTGCCAAACTGGAGCGCCTTAGGGCGGAACGCGACCCGGCCGCCGTGGCTGCGGCGCTGGCGGCGCTGCAACAAGCCGCGAAAAATGGCGGGAACCTGCTGGAAGCCAGCGTCATGGCCGCCCGCGCCAAAGCTACGGTCGGTGAAATTTCTGCCAGCTTCGAAGCGGTGTTCACCCGCCATGTCGCGGCGCTGCACCTGCGCACCGGCGTCTATGCCGACGAGACCGGTGCCCGCAGTCAGACGCTCGACAAGGTGCGCGGCCTCGTCAAGGCCTTCACCGAAAATGACGGCCGGCCGCCGCGCATTCTCGTCGCCAAGGTCGGGCAGGATGGCCATGATCGCGGCCAGAAAGTCATTGCCTCGGCCTTTGACGATCTCGGCTTCAAGGTCGATGTCGGCGCGCTTTTCGCCACGCCCGAGGAGGCCGCCGCCCAGGCGGTCGGCGACAATGTCCATGTCGTCGGCATTTCCTCGCTGGCCGCCGGCCATCTGACACTGATGCCGCAATTGAAGGCGGCGCTGACGGCCAAGGGGCGCCCCGATATCATGATCGTCGTCGGCGGCGTAATCCCGCATGCTGACCGCCAGACCTTGCTCGATATGGGCGCAGCGGCGGTATTCCCGCCCGGAACCGTGGTGACCGAAGCTGCCGAAACTGTGCTGGAAGCGCTGAATGCCCGCCTCGGCTACAGCCAGCGCGCCGCCCGCGAGCGGACTTGATGCAGCAATTATGGGCGCACGCGCCAAATTTGCCGGAAGTCTCGCTGCTGTTCGCCCGGCTCGTCGAGATTATTTGGGTCGATGTGCTGCTCTCGGGCGACAATGCCGTGGTCATTGCGCTCGCGACACGCAATCTTGGTGACAGGCAGCGGCGCGCCGGCATCTGGCTTGGCGGCGGTGCCGCGCTGTTGCTGCGGCTGATATTCTCGCTGGTGGTGGTGGAATTGCTCGGCCTGCCGTGGCTGAAACTGCTGGGCGGGCTGTTACTGGCATGGATCGCCGTCAAACTGGTGATCGATGAGGATGATCATGGGTCACCCCGCCAGGCCGCCTCGCTGTGGCGCGCCGTGGCGACCATCGCCTTTGCCGATGCCGTCATGTCCTTTGACAATGTGCTGGCCGTGGTGGCGCTGGCGCAGGGCAATATCTGGCTGATCGCCTTTGGCCTGCTGGCTTCGGTGCCGCTGATCATCGCCGGGGCCTCGCTGCTGCTGCGCCTGCTGGAGCGCTTTCCCGTGCTGATCTGGGCGAGTTGCGCCCTGCTCGCCTTCACCGCCGCCGATATCATGCTGGAAGACCCGGTTCTGGCGCCCGTGCTTGCCACCCTCGCCGCGCATATGGCCGTGCAGCTCGACATGGCGCTGGAGGCCCTGGTGGTGATCTTTTGCCTTGGCATCGCCTTTATTCTTGACCGGCGGGCCTGAAAGCGGCCGCGTGCTTCATCGGGCATAGATTTTTCTGGATATGATCCCCCGCCGCTGCTAAGAGACGCCCGAACAAAGCCCCCCGCGCCGCGCGGGTCGGGCACGAAGGATTATGAGCCATGCAGGCCGTGCTGATTGCCGTCCATCTGTTGATTGTCCTTGCGCTGGTCGCCTCGGTGCTGCTGCAACGCTCCGAAGGCGGCGCCCTCGGCGCAGGTGGCGGCGGCGGCTTTATGACCGGGCGCGGCCAGGCCAATGCCTTGACCCGCACCACCGCCATTCTGGCAGCCTTGTTCTTCGCAACCAGCATGGCCCTGACCCTTATGGCCAATTTCAGCCGCGCGCCGACATCGATCTTCGCGGCACCGGCGGCAACCGGCGCTCCGGCGGCACCGGCCCCGGGCGCCAAGCTTCCCGCCAATGTGCTGCCGCTGCCCTCGACCAAGGGCACGGCACTGGATGCGCTCAAGCAATATGAGCAGCAGCGCCAACAGGCCGCGCCGGCAACCCCGGCCGCACCGGCACCTGCCCCCGCCCCAGCGGCAGCGCCAGCAACACCGGCAGCGCCTGCCGCTCCCGCCGCACCGGCCCCGGCGACACCGGCCCCGGCCAAAAATTGAGGCAGCGCATCGCCTTGTGGCAATTCAATGTGGACAGGTGCCCTGTCCTCGCTTTCGGGCTGTGCGAATCATCCAAAGCCCGCTAAGGCTTATCTCCCATGGCGCGATATGTTTTCATTACGGGCGGCGTGGTTTCCTCCCTTGGCAAGGGGCTTGCGTCTGCGGCCCTCGGTGCTCTCCTGCAAGCGCGCGGTTATTCCGTGCGGCTGCGCAAGCTTGACCCCTATTTGAATGTCGATCCGGGGACGATGAGCCCCTACCAGCACGGCGAGGTTTTCGTCACCGATGACGGTGCCGAAACCGATCTCGATCTCGGCCATTACGAGCGCTTCACCGGGCGCTCGGCCGAGAAGGCCGACAACATCACCACCGGGCGCATCTATCAGGATATTATCGCCAAGGAACGCCGTGGCGATTATCTGGGGGCGACGGTGCAGGTCATTCCGCATGTCACCAATGCCATCAAAGAATTCGTGCTCGAGGGCAATGACAGCTATGATTTTGTGCTGATCGAAATCGGCGGTACCGTCGGCGATATCGAGGGCCTGCCGTTCTTTGAGGCCATCCGCCAATTGGGCAATGACCTGCCGCGCGGCCATGCCGTTTATGTGCACCTCACCTTGCTGCCCTATATTCCCGCCGCCGGCGAATTGAAGACCAAGCCGACCCAGCATTCGGTCAAGGAATTGCGCGCCATCGGCATTGCTCCCGATATCCTGCTGTGCCGTGCCGATCGCGAGATACCGCGCGACGAGCGCAAGAAACTGGCACTGTTCTGCAACGTGCGCGAGAGCGCGGTGATTGAGGCGCGCGACGTCGCCTCGATCTATGATGTGCCGCAGGCCTATCACAAGGCCGGGCTCGACCGCGAGGTGCTCGCCGCATTCGGCATCGAACCGGCACCGCGTCCCAACATGCGGCGCTGGCAGGCGGTGTCCGAGGCTATCCACCAGCCTGAAGGCGAAGTGACCATTGCCATTGTTGGCAAATATACCGGTCTCAAGGACGCCTATAAATCCCTGAACGAGGCGCTGGTGCATGGCGGCATGGCCAATCGTGTCAAGGTCAATATCGAATGGATCGAATCCGAGCTGTTCGAGACCCAGGACCCAGTCAACCACCTTGCCCATGTTCATGGCATTCTTGTGCCAGGCGGCTTTGGCCAGCGCGGTTCCGAAGGCAAGATTGCCGCAGCGCGCTTTGCCCGCGAGCGCAAGGTGCCTTATTTCGGCATTTGCTTTGGCATGCAGATGGCGGTGATCGAGGCCGCGCGGGCGCTGGCCGGCGTCGAAAAGGCCGGCTCCAGCGAATTTGGCGCGACGCCCGAACCGGTGGTCGGCCTGATGACCGAATGGTTGCGCGGCAATGAGCTGGAGCAGCGGCTTTCCGGCGGCAATCTCGGCGGCACCATGCGGCTCGGCGCCTATAAGGCGATGCTGCGGCCCGAGAGCAAGATCGCCGCCGCCTATGGCACCATCGAGATTTCCGAGCGCCATCGCCATCGCTATGAGGTCAACACGGCCTATCGCGCCCGTCTCGAAGCCTGCGGCCTGATCTTCTCCGGCATGTCGCCCGATGGCCTGCTGCCGGAAACGGTGGAATATGCCGATCATCCCTGGTTCATCGGCGTGCAATATCACCCCGAGTTGAAATCACGCCCCTTCGAGCCGCATCCGCTGTTCGCCGGTTTCATCGCCGCCGCCATGGTTCAATCGAGGCTGGTATGAAGAATGGCCGTTCGTTCCCTCGATCACGCTGTTATTGCCGCGCATGACATTGATAGCCTCGCCGGATTCTGGCGACGGCTGGGATTTAATGTGTCCGCGCAGAACCTGCATCCCTGGGGCACCCGCAACCATATCATCCAGTTTGCCGGTCATTTCATCGAATTGATCGGCGCCGGTGATGCCGCCAAAGCGCCGCAGCGCCCCCTGTTTGCCGACCGCCTGCTTGGCTTTCTGGCCGAGCGCCAGGGCATGGCGATGCTGGCGCTGACCAGCAGCGACGCCGCCGCCGATGTCACCGGATTTACCGCCGCCAGAATTGCCGCCGGGCCGGTGTTTTCTTTCACCCGCAGCGGCGAAGGCCCGCACCAGGCCCGCAAGGAGCTGGGTTTTGACCTCGCTTTCGCGCAATCATCGCTGCTGCAACAGGCAACCTTCTTTACCTGCCATCATCGCTTTCCCGAAAATTTCTGGTCACCTGCAGCCCGGGACCATGCCAATGGCGCGCTGGCGATCCGCGCCGTGATGATGGTGGCGCGCGATCCAGCCGACCATGCCGAATTTCTGCGCGCCGTCACGGGCCAGCCCGAAATGCTCGCAACCTCCTTTGGCCTCGAACTGAGGCTCGACACGGCATCCCTGGAAATGCTGAGCCCGCCAGCCTGGCGGTTCGCCACCGGCCTTGCCGACGCGCCGCCGGACGATGGCTTTGCCGGCCTGCGGCTGGCCACAGCCGATCTGCCCGGGCTGGCGCAACGCCTGAAAGCGGAAAATATTCCTGCGACCCTGCATCAAGACCGCCTCGTGGTCGCGCCCCGCACTGCCTTCGGGCTGGCGCTGGTGTTTGAGGCGGCGTAAACAGCCAGCAACGTTTTTCAAGCTTCAGGATCAGCCATGCCAGCTCACGCCATTGTCACGATCGGCACCGGAGCGCGCGCCGCGCGATTCGGCAATCACTTGCCGCTCGCCCTCATCGCCGGGCCCTGCGCGCTGGAAAGCCGCGCCCATGCGCTCGACATGGCGATGGCGCTGGCCGACATCACCTCGCGCCTCGCCATGCCGCTGGTGTTCAAAAGCTCGTTCGACAAGGCCAACCGTACCTCGGCATCGAGCGCCCGCGGCGTCGGTCTCGATGCCGCTTTGGCAATATTCGCCGAGGTCAAGCAAAAGACCGGTCTGCCGGTCATCACCGATGTTCATGAGGCCGGACAATGCGCGCCGGTCGCCGAAGTGGTCGATGCGCTGCAAATTCCCGCCTTCCTGTGCCGCCAGACTGATCTGCTCGTCGCTGCCGCCGCCACCGGCAAGGCCGTGAATGTCAAGAAAGGCCAGTTCCTGGCGCCCTGGGACATGAAAAACGTCGCCGCCAAGCTGGTGGATGCCGGCAATGCCAATGTACTGGTCACCGAGCGTGGCGCCAGTTTCGGCTACAACACCCTCGTCTCCGACATGCGCGCCCTGCCGATCATGGCTGAGACCATCGGCGCCCCGGTGATTTTTGATGCCACCCATTCCGTGCAGCAACCCGGCGGCCAGGGCACCACCTCCGGCGGCGAGCGCCGCTTCGTCCCGGTTCTGGCCCGCGCCGCCGTGGCCGTGGGTGTCGCCGGTGTTTTCATCGAAACACATCAGGATCCTGATCGCGCGCCCTCGGACGGGCCCAATATGGTGCCGCTCGATGAGCTTGAGGCGTTGCTCATCCGCCTGCAGGCCCATGACCGCCTTGCCAAGGGAGCCTGACCATGGGCCTGCTGATCAACGGCCAATGGTTCGATCACGGCTATGACACGGCCACCACCGGCGGGGCTTTCGTGCGCGCGCCCACCTCCTTTCGCCAGCAGATCAGCGCCGACGGCGCTTTTCCGCCGCAAGCCGGGCGCTATCACCTGTTTGTCAGCCGCGCCTGCCCCTGGGCGCATCGCACCCTGATCTTGCGGGCCCTCAAGCGGCTGGAAGCTGTCATCAGCGTCTCGGTGGTCGATCCGCTGATGCTGGCCGAGGGCTGGACTTTCACCCCCGCCGATCCCCTGACCGGTGCAAAACGGCTCTACGAGGTCTATCTGCAAAATGACGCAAATGCCTCGGGCCGCGTCACCGTGCCGGTTTTATGGGACAAGCAAACCGGCCGCATCGTCAATAATGAATCTGCCGAAATCATCCGCATCCTCAACCACGCCTTTGATGGCTTTACCGATATGCGTCATGATTTTGCGCCCCCGCAGCTTCTTGGCGACATCGACAAGATTAATGCCCGCGTCTACGAAGACATCAACAATGGCGTCTACAAGGCCGGTTTTGCCACCGCACAAGCCCCCTATGACCACGCGGTCGCAACCCTGTTCGCCGCGCTCGACTGGGCCGATGCCTTGCTCGCCGATCATGATTATCTGGTCGGCGACACGCTGACCGAGGCCGATATCAGGTTGTTTACGACCCTCATCCGCTTTGACAAGGTCTATCATGGCCATTTCAAGTGCAACTGGCGCCATGCCTATGAATATCCGCACCTTTGGCGGCTGGTGCGACGCATCTATAACCTGCCGGGTGTCGCTGACACGGTCGATTTCGCGCAGATAACCCAACATTATTACGGCAGTCACAAGACCATCAACCCCACCGGCGTCGTTCCGAGGGGCCCGGAGCTTGATTTGCGCCCGCTATGACAGCCTTGCTGACCGCGCCGGAAAATGCGCGCTCAGGAAGCGCACGAAGCGCTGCGCCGTCGCCACCTCCATGTCGTGATAATCATCGCAAAGGGCGCTCATGACCTCGCGCGACAAGGGCGCCCCGCGAAATTGCGCCAGCAGGCTTTCGGTCGTTGACCAGGCAAAACACTGCGCACGGCACACCACAACCAGAAAATCAGCGCGCTGCGACGAGAACAGCCGAAACGCGGTGGTATAGGGCAGGCGGGCAAGCCGCGCCAAAGCCTGGATCGCGCAATCGGTCTCGCCCTTGGCGACATAATTTATGATGTCGAGTTCATCGACCGGGCGCTGCACGGCAAGGTCGGCAACGCGCCCATAGGAAGCCGCGAACATCTGCCATTCTGCGCCGCGCTCCGCCTGCTCCCCTTCAGGCGCAGGCGTCGAAAGCGGCCGTGCTTCCTCGTCGAGCATATTGGCGAGCTGTCGCAGGGCGCCGATCCTTGCCGCCGCTTCGGGCAAAGAAATGGCCTGCATGATATCCATCCCCAGTCTTGATGGCTCTGCCATTCACACCTCCACACCTGCGAGGGGCTGCGTCAATATCTGGAAATTGCCTGTTAAAGTTGTATATTTGCTAAAGATTCCTGCCAAACCCGCCAAAATGGGGTGCTCATCAGCCGATCTGGTGCAGCCTTGCGCCTTGCGCCTTCAGCCAGGCCTCGGCCCGCGCCACATCGCCGGAAAGCTGGTTCGCCAGCTTCCAGAAGCGCGGCGAGTGATCCATGTGCAGCAGATGCGCAACCTCATGGGCCGCGAGATAGTCGAGCACATAGGCCGGTGCCAGCACCAGACGCCATGAGAAATTCAGATTGCCGGTTGACGAACACGACCCCCAGCGGCTGGTGGTGTCGCGAATGGTGACACGTTTCACCGTCTTGCCAATTTTGCCGGCATGGAAGCGCACCGCCGCCGCAAGGTCACGCTGCGCCTCGCGCTTGAAATAGGCCAGCAAGGCTCGCGGCACCTGCGCCAGCGGCCCGGAGACGCACAGGTTCATGGTCGGTCCCTCGCCATGCCGGGCCGCCTCGATCGTCACATCGCGCAGGCCTTCAGGCCGGTGCACGACGCGATGGGCAACGCCGCGCAGCGGGATAATGGCATCGGGCGTCAGCATCACCCGCGCCGGCAGCCGCCGCAACCGCTCGATCATCCAGCCGCGCTGGCGTTCGAGAAAATCCCGCGCCATCGCCGATGTAACGGTCTGCGGCACGGTCAGAACGAAATCGCGGCTGGCATTGCGCAACCGCAAGGTCATGCGCTTGGCACGCGGCGAGCGCCGCAGCGCAATCACATGCTGGGTGCCCTCAAGGGTCAGCGTCAGATGAAGCGTCAGCGCCTCGGCTGACCGGAGACGAATCGCTGCGATCATGCCGCATCATAGAAGGGCTGGCCTGTCGCGCCAATGTCGGCCCGGCGCGGAGCGTGCTGCGAACATTTCGCCCCCCTGCGGGTTTGGTCATTGACCCAGGCCACAATCTGCGAAACACAAACGGTCGAGATAAAGACCCTGCGCACGGAGGTCGCGCCCGCATGGACATCAAACTTTCCGGAGCCACCCGGCTCTTTGCCGTCATCGGCGATCCCATTGCCCAGGTGCGCTCGCCGGCTGGCGTCACGCAAAGCATGATCGACCGCGGCCATGATGCATTGGTCGCCCCGGTGCAGGTCGGCGTCGAGAATGTGGCAGCTTTCGTTACTCTGGCCAAAAACATCAAGAATCTCGACGGCCTTCTGGTCACAGTGCCGCATAAATTCGCCTGCCTGCCGCTTTGTGCTGAAGTCACGTCGCGCGCAGCCTTTATCGGCGCGGTCAATGTCATGGCGCGCACAACTGAAGGCTGGGCCGGAGACATGGTCGACGGCATCGGCTTTCTGGCCGCAGCCCGGGCGCAGGGCTTTGTGCCGCAAGGCGCGCGAGCCTTGCTCGCCGGGGCCGGTGGTGCCGGATCGGCCATTGCCTTTGCCCTCATGGAAGCCGGCGTGGCCGAACTCGCCATCTATGATGCCGACGCGCCACGCCGCGATGCGCTGATCGCCCGGCTGGGTGCGCAGGGCCCGGGTCGCGTGACCATCGGCTCGGATGATCCGACCGGCTTTGATTTCATCGCCAATGCGACCCCGGCCGGCATGCCCGGCTTCGCCCCGTCCTCCTTCGATCGCACCCGCCTGACGCCGGCCATGTTCGTGGCCTGTGTCGTCACCGCGCCGGAAATCACGCCCTTGATTGCCGCCGCCCGAGCCCTCGGCTGCCGCACCTCCACCGGCACGGCCATGTATGGCGCGCTGCAGGAACTGCTGGTTGATTTTCTTCTGAAAGACCGGGGAGTGCGGGCATGATCACCCCGCTGCCGACACTCCAGCCCGATGCCGCCTTCGATGTGATCGTCATCGGCTCCGGCGCGGCGGGCTTGTCGGCGGCCCTGTATGCCGCCATTGCCGGCTTGAAGCCGCTGCTGATCGAGCGTACCGGCCTGATCGGCGGCACGTCGGCGCTGTCGGCCGCCACCACCTGGATCCCCAATTCCCGCCACGCAACATCAGTGCCCGGCGACGACAGCCCGCAAAAGGCGCTGCAATTTCTCGATGCGGCGGTCGGCAACCGTGCCCCTGCCGATCTGCGCCGTGCCTTCCTCGCCAGTGGCCCCAAGGCCATTGACGTGCTGGAGGATCAATCGGCGGTGCATTTTCGCGCCTATGCCACCCATCCCGATTACGAGCAGCAATGTGAGGGCGCCACCTTGCGCGGCCGCGCCCTAGAGCCATTGCCCTTCGATGGCCGCGAACTCGGCCCAGCCCTGAAATATATCCGCCCGCCCATCCCCGAATTCACGATTTTCGGCGGCATGATGGTCGATCGCACCGATATCGGGCATTTGCTGAACCTGCGCCATTCCATGGCCTCCGTGCGGCATGTCGCGGGCATTCTTGGCCATTATGGCCGTGATCGCGTCGCCGGGCGGCGCGGCACCAGGCTGGTCATGGGCAATGCCCTGATCGGGCGCCTGCTGGCCTCGCTGCTGGCGCGCCATGTCCCCATTCTGGTCGATACCGAGGTCACCGGCCTCCTCACCGAAAAGGGCGCCGTCACCGGCGTCATCGTCGAACAGGGCGGCATTTCGCGGCGCCTTGGCGCACGGGCCGTGGTGCTGGCGGCCGGCGGCTTCAACCGCAGTGCCACGCGCCGGGCGCAGATGCTGCCCGAACCGCTGCCGCAATTCAGCCCGGCCGCACCCGGCCATACCGGCGCCTTGCAGGAAATGGCGCTGCAGCTCGGCGCGCATTACGGCGAGGGCGGGCTCGACAATGCCTTCTGGGCCCCGGTCTCGATCCGCCAGCGGCCGGATGGCACGACCGCGGTGTTCCCGCATTTCGTGCTCGACCGCGCCAAGCCCGGCACGATCTGCGTCGACCAGACCGGGCAGAGATTCGTAAATGAATCCGTGTCCTATCACCGTTTCGCCCGCGCCATGTTCGCGAGTCATGCCACCCGCCCGGCCATTCCCTGCTATATCATCACCGATGCCACAGGCCTGCGGAAATACGGCCTCGGCATGGCGCGGATCGGCACCCGGGATTTTGCCCCCTTCATCAAGGATGGCTATCTCGTCGAGGCGCCCAGTCTGGGTGCGCTGGCCACCAAACTCGACATGCCGCCGGCCGCGCTCGAAGCGACCGTCAGCCGCTTCAACGGCTTTGCCGCCACCGGCATCGATCTCGACTTTGCCCGTGGCACCACCCCCTATCAAACCGCCAATGGCGATGCCACTCATGGCCCCAACCCGACTTTGGGCGCCCTCACCACTGCGCCCTTCTATGCCGTGCGGCTGTGGCCGGGCGATATAGGCGCAGCCACCGGCCTCGTCACCGATGTCGATGCCCGCGTGCTCAAGGCCGACAACAGCCCGATTGCCGGGCTTTATGCCTGCGGCAACGAGGCGCAATCGATCATGGGCGGCGTCTATCCCGGCCCGGGCATCACCATCGGCCCGGCCATCACCTTTGCCTACCGGGCGGTGCAGCATATCATCGCCCCGCCCGCCACGGCCTGACCAGACAAGGATTGCCCGACGATGCCGCGCGACATTTCGCTTGCCTATCTCACCACGGCACCGATGCTGCCGCCCGAAGCCCTCAACCTCGCAGCCGAGCTTGGCTATAATGCGGTGGGCCTGCGCGCCCTGCCCGCCATTATCGGGGGCCAGGATGCCTCACCCCTGCTCACCGACAAGGCGCTGCTGCGCGCGACCCGGCAAGCTCTGGCGGCGACCGGCATTCCGGTCTTTGATATGGAAATCGTCCGTCTCAATGCCGCCTACGATACGGCGTCCTTCATGCCGTTTCTCGAAGCCTGCGGCGAACTCGGCGCCAGGGCGATCCTGGTTGCCGGCGACGATGCCGATGAAGCCCGGCTGACACAATCATTCGCCGCCTTTTGTGCCGCCGCACGGCCCTTCGGCCTCAGCGCCGATCTTGAACCCATGCCCTGGACCAAAATCCCCAATGTCGCCACCGCCATGCGCATCCTCGATGCCGCCGGTGCCGACAATGGCGGCCTTCTGGTCGATGCCCTGCATACGGCGCGTTCCTCGACGACGCTGGCCGATGTGCGTGCCATCCCGCGCGCCCGCATCCATTATATCCAGCTGTGCGATGCCCCGGGCGAGGTGCCGACGACGCTCGAAGGCCTGCTGCACACCGCCCGGGCCGAGCGCCTGCTGCCGGGCGATGGCGACCTGCCGTTGCTCGATCTGCTCGATGCCCTGCCGGACGACGTGCCGGTCAGTCTGGAAATTCCGCATGATGTGATGCGCGCCAAAATCGGCACGAGGGCTTGGGCCGCCCAAGCCCTCGCCAAGACACGCAGCCTGCTCGCCATGCGCGTCGGGCGGCGGGGATGACGCACCCTGCCGCCGAAACCGTCATTGCCCTGATCGAGGATGGCGGGACCGCAGCCTTTGCCATCAGCGGGGCCGTCGCCGCCATGCGCCGCAAGCTCGACCTGTTCGGAGTGCTGGTGCTCGGCGCCGTCACCGCTGTCTCGGGCGGCATCATCCGCGATGTCCTTCTGGGATCGATCCCGCCGGACGCCATCAAATCATGGCAAGCGGTGGCGATCGCGCTTGGCGCCGCGCTGCTGACCCTGATCTACCCGCCGCTGATGGCGCGGCTGCGCTATCCGGTGCGGGTGTTCGACGCCGCCGGCCTCGGCATTTACGCAGCGGTGGGGGCGCAAAAGGCCCTGGCTTTCGGCATTAACTGGCCCATGGCCGCCGCCCTTGGCATGATCACCGGCATCGGCGGCGGCATGTTGCGCGATATTCTGTCGGCCGAGGTGCCGATGGTGCTGCGCGCCGAAATCTACGCCTTGGCCGCCTTGCTCTCGGCCAGCGTCGCCGTGGGCGCACAAGCCCTCGGCCTCGCCCCGCTGCCAGCCCTGACCATCGCCGCCAGCCTTGGCTTTGCCTTGCGCATGCTGGCGCTCTACCGCAACTGGAGCCTGCCGCCGCGCCACCCAGACACCTGACGCGGCCAGCCCGCCGCCGCCAATATTGCGCGCGCCCCGCGCTCGCCTTATGGAAGGCGCCATGACCCTGATTTACAAAATCCTCAGCGCCGATCTGTGGCGACAGGCCGAGGCCAGCGGCGAATTTCGCGGCGCGCCGGTCGATCTTGCCGATGGCTTCATCCATTTTTCCTTTGCTGGCCAGCTTGCGGAGACCGCGCAAAAGCATTTCTTCGGCCAGAAGGATCTGCTGCTGCTGAGCGTCGCCGAAGCCGATCTCGGCCCGGCGCTGAAACACGAGGTCTCGCGTGGCGGCGCGCTGTTCCCGCATCTTTACGGGCCGCTGCCGGTCACAAAGGTGCGGCGCGTCGCTGCCCTGCCGGCCCGCAGCGACGGCAGCCATGATTTTCGGGATTTGCTGCCATGATGCAGCTTGCCCGCGCTGTGCTGCTGGCCCTGGAGCCGGAACAAGCCCACTGCCTGACGCTGCAGGCGCTGAAACTGCTGCCTCCGCAGCGGCCTGCGCCTGACGATCCTTGCCTCGGCGTCAACGTCCTCGGCCTCGCCTTCCCCAACCCACTCGGCATGGCGGCGGGTTTCGACAAGAACGCCGAAGTGCATAACGTCTTGTTGCGGCTCGGTTTCGGCTTTACCGAAATCGGCACGGTGACACCGCTTTCGCAGCCCGGCAACCCGCGCCCGCGGGTGTTCCGCCTGCCGGCCGCCGGCGCGGTGATCAACCGGCTGGGCTTTAACGGCGCCGGCCATGCGGCGGCGCTCGCCCATCTCAAGGCCGCCCCGCCGCGCGGCATTGTCGGCGTCAATATCGGTGCCAACAAGCTCAGCACCGACCGCCCCCATGATTATCTCCTCGGCATTGCCGCCTTTGCTGCCATCGCCAGCTATTTCACCATCAATATATCCTCGCCTAACACGCCGGGCCTGCGCGATTTGCAGGGCGAGGCCGAGCTCGATGACCTGCTCGCCCGCATTCAGGACGCCCGCGCTGCCCTGCCGCGCCGCCCGCCGGTGCTGTTGAAGATCGCCCCCGATCTGACGCTGGCGGCGCTCGATGCCATTGTCCAGCTGGCGCTGAAACACCGGCTCGATGGCATGATCGTCGCCAACACCACGGTGCAGCGCCCGCAGGAACTGCTGCACCTGCAGCATGCCAGCGAAACCGGCGGCCTCTCCGGCCGGCCGCTGATGGCGCCCTCGACGCGCATGCTGGCCGAGACTTTTGCGCGCGCCGGGCGTCAGCTGGTGCTGATCGGCGTCGGCGGTATCGATTCCGGCGCCACCGCCTATGCCAAAATCTGCGCTGGGGCCGACCTGGTGCAGCTTTATACCGGCATTATCTATCAGGGCCCGGGCCTGATCGCCGCCATGAAACGCGACCTGATCAAACTCCTCGCCCGCGACGGCCACACCAGCATCAATCAGGCCGTGGGCACAAAAAGCCACGAATGGGTGGGGTGAGGGGAAATTTACCCCCTACCTGCCCTGCCCTGGGTCATTGACGCTGGTTGAGGGGCGGTCGTCGCCGCGGTCGGTTTCCTCGTGCCGGATTCCGGCCTGATCCTGATAGGCGATGACGCGGGTATCGCCGGGGATTTTATGTTCCTGCGCGGCGCGGCGCGCGGCTTTCAGCGCCCGCTCATGCGAGGCAAAAGTCTCGGAAAACGAACCGGCGACGCGATAGGCCCAACCGCCATCATGTTCAACCACTTCATAAATCACCCGGCTCATGCGAGGCTTCCCGAGTCTAGCGAACGCGACAGTCTGATGCCGGAAAATTGCCAGCGGCTGGCGGCGTTGAAAAAATTGCGATAGGTCGCGCGCGCATGCCCGTCCGGCGTCGCCAGCGAGGAGCCGCGCAGCACATATTGGTTGACCATGAACTTGCCATTGTATTCGCCGAGCGCCCCGGCAGCCGCGCTGTAGCCGGGATAGGGCGCATAGGACGAGCTGGTCCATTGCCACGCCGTCCCGAACATGGCGACCAGCCCGTCATGCCCGGCGCCATGCTCCCATTCGGCCTCGGTCGGCAGCCGCGCCCCTGCCCATTGCGCATAGGCCGAGGCCTCATAATAGGATACATGCAGGACCGGCGCGTGCAGATCGAGCGGGCGCAGGCCATGCAGGCCAAAGGTCTGCCATGAGCCGGGGCCCTCGCCCTGCCAGTAGAGCGGCTGCCGCACGCCTTGTGCCTTGAGAAAATCCCACCCTTCCGACAGCCAGAACGCCGGATTGCGATAGCCGCCATCGGCGATGAAGGCGGCATATTCGCCATTGGTGACCAGCCGCGAGGAGAGGGCATAGGCCTCGACGAACTGCCGGTGGCGCGGTGTTTCATTATCGAAATGAAACCCTGCACCGGCATGGCCGATTTCAACTACCCCGGCGCCGAATGTCACCCAGTCCAGCGGCGGGCCGGGCGGCGCCGTCGCAGCTGGGGCCTCGTCATAGCGCGGAAACAGCGGATTGAGGCTGAGCAGGTGCAGGATATCGGTGAGGATCAATTCCTGATGCTGCTGCTCATGATGCAGGCCAAGCTCAACAAGGCTGCAAAGCTCATCGGCCCTGGCATCGCTGTGCTTTTGCGCCAAAAGTGCTGCCATGCGGCCATCGACATGGGCGCGATAGGCCTTGACCTCGCCAAGCCCCGGTCGTGTCAGCATGCCGCGTTGCAGGCGCGGGTATTTGTCGCCGATGCCATTGTAGTAGGAATTGAACAGCACCCGGAAGGATTCGTGGAACGGCGCGAAATTCGGCTCGAACTTTTCCAGAATGAAGGTCTCGAAAAACCAGGTCGTATGCGCGAGATGCCATTTCGCCGGGCTGGCATCGGGCATCGACTGGCAAGCGCAATCTTCCGCCGACAAGGGCGCGGTGAGGCGCAGCGAGGTATGGCGCACATCAACAAAGGCTTGCAGCATCGCCGCAAGTCTGGCGGTTCCGGTGATGGTTTCACTGCGCCCGGGCATAGCACACCAGAAATTGTTGCGCCGCATCGCTCCAGCTATGGGTGACCCCGAAGCCTGCTTGCGCCAGCATTGTGGTAAACCCCTGCGGCGTAAATTTATAGCTGTTTTCTGTGTGGATGCGCTCGCCGGCAGCAAACTGCCGCCCGCCGCCGGGCCAGGCTACGAACTGGGCCCTGGTGGCCTCAAGGTGCATCTCGATGCGGCTTTGATCCTCGTTGAAATGCGCGCGGTGGCGCCAGTTGCTGACATCAAAATCGCTGTCCAGCAACGCATTGACGTGGCGCAACACATTGAGATTGAACGCGGAAGTAATGCCGAGCGCGTCATCATAGGCCGCCTCCAGCACCGGACGCGCCTTTACGAGATCAACGCCGATCAGCAGGCCGCCGTCATCGCCGCACGCCGCCCGGAACCGGCGCAGGCATTGCGCCGCTTCCAGCGGCGTGAAATTGCCGATCGACGAGCCGGGATAAAAAAATACCCTGCGGCTGGCCTCGACTTCGGCCGGCAGGGCAAAATGCTCGGAAAAATCCGCCCCGACCGCCAACATGGGGATATGTGGGTGCCCGGCCTGCAGCTTGCCAACCGCCTCATCGAGAAACGCCACCGAAATATCAACTGCAACATATTGGGCCGGTCGCAGCGCCGGAAACAGCCCGGCTGCCTTGGCGCAATTGCCGGCACCAAGATCGATCAGAGTCGGTTTCGGGCCGATGGCGGCGGCCATGTCACGCGCATGCGCGGCAAAAATCCCGGCCTCGGCGCGGGTGACATAATATTCATCGGTCAGGCAGATCGCCTCGAACAGTCTGGAGCCGAGGCCATCATAGAAATATTTCGGGGCAATGCGCGCGCTTTTTTGCGACAGGCCGGCGACCAGCTCGTGCCGTGCCTGCGCAATTTCGGAGCCAAAGGCCTCGCGATTGCGCCGGTTTTCGGACAAGTGCACGCTCATGCTGTTCATGCCACCACCTCGATACCCTGCCTGTCCACGGGCGACTAAAGCCGCTGGAGGCACGCCGCTTTGGCGCCATGCCCGGCAAACACCGCCCTCAATCGCCATCCTTAAAGCGCGGCGGCTGGTTGTGCAGATCAAAACCCCGTGACCGCCACGCCATTGACGTGCCAGCTCACACCTGCCTGCCGAATCTTTACATCCATTAGATAGGGCTGGTGACGCTTCCGGCAAGCCGGGGCTGGTGCCTCGCCTGCAGGGCCGCGCCGGTCACAGCGCCGCAGCGATCTCGTCGATGATGCTGTTCGCCATGGCGCGCGGATCAGCGGCGGTCAGGATCGGGCGCGCCACTACCAGATGATCGGCCCCGGCCTTGATCGCGGCACCGGGCGTCATCACCCGCTTCTGGTCGCCGATGACGCCGCTCGATGGCCTGATGCCGGGAGTGACCAGCACCATGGCCGGCCCCAGTCTCGCACGCATCGCTGCGGCCTCATGCGCCGACATGACCAGCCCGCTGACCCCGAGCCTTTGCGCCTGTTCGGCCCGCAGCGCCACCAGATCGGCGAGCCCCAGCCTGTAGCCGGCCAGCCGCACATCCTCCTCATCGAACGAGGTCAGCACTGTCACCGCCAGCAGCCGCAGGCTGGAGCCCGCCGCTCCGGTCAGCGCCCCCTGCATGGTCGGCACAAAACCGTGCACGGTCAGAAATGTCGCGCCCAGTTTCGCAATCTGCGCCGTCGCCCGCTCCACCGTATGCGGAATATCGTGCAATTTCAGATCGACGAACACCTGTTTGCCGTCATCGACCAGCCGGCGCACGACATCAAAGCCGCTGCCATAAATCAGCTCCATGCCAATCTTGTAGAAGGACACGCTGTCGCCGAGTCGCGCCACCATCGCCAGCGCGCTGTCGGCATCGGCAAGGTCGAGACCGACAATCAGCCGGTCACGCGGGGAGAGGGCGGGCTGCATGGCACTTCCTTGGACGGGGACAATCAGGATCGCGTTTAAGTGATCGGCGGGCGCAGGGCAAGCAGCCCTTGAACAGGCTTTCAGTCACCCCATATTCATGGCGCCGGGTGCCTGATGGGCCCGGATGAACGGAGTGCCTCAAGGAGGGCTTCAACATGACACGCATGCCAACGCTGCACTCGCCCTTTCTCTTGGGCTTTGATGATATCGAGCGGGCGCTCGACCGGGCCACACGCACCGGCAATGACGGCTACCCGCCCTATAACATCGAGCGCGTCGCGCGCGAGGGCGATTCCCCGGAATTGCTGCGCATTACACTGGCAGTTGCCGGTTTCTCGCGTGACCAGCTCGACATCACCCTCGAAGAAAACCAGCTGGTGATCCGTGGCCGTCAGGTTGACGACCGCGAGCGGCACTACCTGCATCGCGGCATTGCCGCCCGCCAGTTCCAGCGCTCGTTTCTGCTGGCGGAAGGCATGCGGGTGCTGGGCGCGGACATGATCAACGGGTTGCTTTGTATTGATCTGGTGCGCCCCGAACCCGAACGCATAGTGCAACGTATTAACATTATGGTGCGAGACTGATCAGTGCGCACCAATCGCGGGCCGGATTTCCGGTCGCGCTCATGGAGTGACGAACATGGTATATGACATCAAAGGTGCTTTTTCGACCGCACAATCACCCGTGCCAATGACGCCTGAGCAATTTGCCCATCTTGGTGATGGCGCCATTGCCTATGTGAAACCCATGAAATCGGAAGATGTGCCGCGCCTGTTCCCGCAAGCGCCGCAGATTGCGCCGGGCCTTGAGCTTTTCGCACTGCTGGCGGCCGACGGCTCGCCGCTGTTGCTGACCGATTCGCGCGATGCCGCCCTCGCCAATGCCTGGGAGCACGAGCTCTTCACCGTCAGTCTGCACTGAGGCGGAACCGTCACTTGCCCTGCGCCGGTTGCGCAGGGTGACGTGACGGCTGTTGCGTGAGCTTGCG
The DNA here is from genome assembly GCA_019075905.1 of Hyphomicrobiales bacterium. GTDB lineage: Bacteria > Pseudomonadota > Alphaproteobacteria > Rhizobiales > Beijerinckiaceae > REEB77. The sequence goes on along the minus strand of JAGXAM010000005.1, from coordinate 18,989 downwards.
CCCGCGTATCAGGCGTTTACGAGCGCCGTATAATCCTCGATCAATGTCCGCGAGATATTGCCGGGGGTGAACTTGTAGGGGCCGGCTTCCGAGACCGGGGTAACTTCCGCGCCGGTGCCGCAAAGGAAGCACTCATTGAAGCCCGCGAGCTCTTCCGGCATGATCCGGCGCTCATGAACTTCCATGCCGCGCTTGTGCGCGAGGTCGATCACCGTCTTGCGTGTGATGCCATCAAGGAAACAATCGGCAATCGGCGTATGCAGCGCGCCGTCACGAGTGAAAAACACATTCGCCCCGGTGCATTCTGCCACACGGCCCTGCCAGTCCAGCATCAGCGCATCGGCATAGCCGCGCCGCTCGGCCCGGTGCTTGGACAGCGTGCAGATCATGTAAAGGCCTGCAGCCTTCGCATTGGAAGGCGCCGTAAGCGGATCCGGGCGCCGGTATTCTGCAATATCAAGGCGGATGCCGCGCATCTTGGTGGCGGTATCGAACATGCTCGGCCAGGCCCAGACGGCAATCGCCGTATGAATGGTGGAATTTTGCGCCGCCACCGCCATCATTTCCGAGCCGCGCCACGCCACCGGACGCACGTAAAGATCGCCGCCGCCATTGGCCGCCACAACCGCATCTTTCGCCGCGATCAATTCATCGACCGAATAGGGAATCTTGAAATCCAGCAATTCGCCTGATTTCAGGAAGCGCTCGGAATGTTCGCGGCTTTTGAAAATCTTGCCGCCATAGGCGCGCTCGCCCTCAAATACACTGGAGCCATAATGCAGGCCATGTGACAGCACATGCAGCCGGGCCTCCGACCATGGCAACATCTTGCCATCCATCCAGATGAAGCCATCACGTTGGTCGAAGGACAAAGCCATGTTAGAACACTCCCTGACGGTGGTTTTATCGGTTGCAGACGCAAGCGTTGACCATAGGCTGAATTGGTGAAATAAGTCAACACTACTGACTTAAATTTGGTGATGGCGGCGATGGAAGCGTTTTCCGAAGAGGCTCCGAACCATGAAGGCGCCGCCGCGCAGCGGACACCCGCCCATGATGCTCCGCCAAGGCCGCTTTATGACCTCATCGAGGCGCTGTTTTTTGCCTATCGCGATTTTGTCGGCGACGCTGACCGGCTGCTGATCGGTTACGGTTTCGGGCGCGCCCATCATCGGGTCCTGCATTTCGTGCACCGCCAGCCCGGCCTCAGCATCACCGAGCTGCTGGAAATTCTGAAAATCACCAAGCAAAGCCTGAATCGCGTCCTGAAAAACCTCGTGGAACAAGGCTTCATCGAAGTCAGGGCCGGCGCCCTCGACCGGCGCCAGCGCCATCTTTATGCAACAGCATCAGGCCATGACTTTGCTACCCGGCTCGCAGAGATACAGACAGCCCGGTTTGAGCGCGCGCTCGCGGAACTCGGCCCGCAGGGCGAGAGCGAGGCCAAACGCTTCCTCGATGCCATGCGCGACCGAATGTGAGTGATGCACCATGACCGGCACCGATGCCCCGGCGCTGCCCGGCGATGAGGCGGATCATATCCTGCTGGTGGATGACGACAGCCGCATCCGTGACCTGGCATCGCGCTATCTCGCCACGCAGGGCTTTCGCGTCACCAGTGCCGCCAATACGCAGGAGGCCCGCCGCCTGCTGGATCATTTCGCCTTTGACCTGATCATTCTCGATGTGATGCTGCCGGGGGAAAGCGGCCTTGCTTTCGCCCGCTGGCTGCGCGGCCAGGCGCCGCCGCAATCGGCTTTGCCGGTCTTGATGCTGACTGCGCGCGGCGAGCCCGCCGACCGGGTCAAGGGGCTCGAGGCCGGCGTCGATGATTATATGGCCAAACCCTTTGATCCGCGCGAACTGGCTTTGCGCATCGCCGCCATTTTGCGCCGGGCGCGGCCGCTGACCCTGCCGACGCGGCTGGTAAGCGTCACGTTCGGCGATCTCACCTTCAACATCGAGCGCGGCGAATTGCGGCGCGGCGAAGAACTTATCAAGCTTTCCGAGCGCGAGCGCGACATGCTGCGCCAGCTTTGCGCCGCTCCCGACGGCACCTTGAGCCGCGATGAGCTTGCCAGCGGCGTTACCGACCAGACCGAGCGGGTCATCGACGTGCAGGTCAACCGCCTGCGTCGCAAGATCGAGGCAGACCCCGCCAATCCGCATTATCTGCAGACCGTGCGCGGCACCGGCTATCGCCTGGTGATGGATGGCGAGGTGATGCGAACCGATCAGGCCCGGCCATGAGCCTGACGCTCGGCGATTATCTTGGCATGCCGGGCCGATGGTGGCGCGCGACCCAGCGCCGTCTCTACATCCTCGCTCCCAAGGGCCTGTTTGCCCGCTCGCTGCTGATCGTCATCGTGCCGATGGTGATGTTGCAATCCTTCGTGACATTTTTCTTCATGGAGCGGCACTGGCAATTGGTAACCTTCCAGCTGTCGCGCGTCCTGACCCAGGAAATCGCCGCCCTGATCGACGTGCACGATCAATTGCACGGGCCTGATGCCAATGCGATCCTGCGCAGCATCGCCCGCAAGCGCATGGATATGGACGTCACAGTGCTGCCGCCCGGCCCGCTGCCGCCGCGCCTGCCCAAGCCGTTTTTCGGCCTGCTCGACGAGGCCTTGTCCCAGCAGATCGCCAGCCAGATCCGTAGGCCGTTCTGGCTCGATACCGTGGGTGAATCGAGCTATATTGAAATACGTGTGCTGCTGCCCGACGCCACCTTGCGGGTGATCGCCCGGCGCAGCGCCGCCTATGCCTCAAATTCGCATATTTTCCTGCTGTGGATGCTCGGCACGGCCAGCGTGCTGATTGCCATTGCCACGATTTTCCTGCGCAACCAGATCCGGCCGATCTTGCGGTTGGCCGATGCTGCCGAAAGCTTTGGCAAGGGCCGCGACCACGAATTTGCCCCGGCCGGGGCGCGGGAAGTGCGCGTTGCCGGTTACGCCTTCATCAGCATGAAGCGCCGGGTCGAGCGCGCGATGGAACAGCGCACCACCATGCTCAGCGGCGTCAGCCATGATTTGCGCACCATCCTCACGCGCTTTCGACTGTCGCTGGCGCTTATCAAGGCCGGGGCCGAAGGCGAGGCCATGCGCGCCGATGTCGAGGAAATGCAGCGCATGCTCGAAGCCTATCTCGCCTTCGCGCGCGGCGATGTCCAGGAACCGGTGGTTAGCGTCGACCTGCGGCAACTGCTGGAAAACCTCAAGGCCGATGCCGAGCGCCACGGCACCCGCGCCAGAATCACCATCAGCGGCCAGGCGCAACTGGAGGCGCGGCCCAATGCCCTGCGCCGCTGCCTCGACAATCTCGTCAGCAATGCCCTGCGCTATGGCAAGCATATCGAGATCACCCTGGCGCAGGATGCCCGCTTCGTCAGCGTCCACGTCGATGATGACGGCCCCGGCATCGCCCCCAGCCTGCGGGGCGATGTCTTCAAGCCCTTCTATCGGCTCGATGAGGCGCGCAATCAGGACGAAGGCAATTCCGGCCTCGGCCTCGCCATCGCCCGTGATATTGCCCGCAGCCATGGCGGCGATGTCACGCTCGGCGACAGCCCGTCCGGCGGCCTGCGCGCCAGCGTGCGCCTGCCGATGTAGGGATGCCACTTCAGGCACCCGGATTTTGCACCTTGCCACTATTTCGCGTTTGCACCCGCGGTAGCGCTTGCGCTGCAAGGCCGGCTATGCGACAGCCCATGCGCATGGATGATATCGAGATTCGCCGTCGCAAATTGCGGTTTCGGGCCTGGCATCGCGGCATGCGCGAGATGGACCTGCTGTTTGGCCGCTTTGCCGACGCCCATATCGCCACCCTGCCTGTGAGCGAGCTTGACCAGCTTGAAACCCTCATGGACCAGCCCGATCAGGAAGTGTTCAGCTGGCTCACCGGCGAGAGCGCCACGCCGGCTGACCTCGCCACGCCGCTCATGGCAAGATTGCGGGAATTTCGCCCGAAACCTCAGTAATCCACCTGCGCCAGAAACAGCCCGCAAGCCGGCGCGACCTCGCCGCAGCGGGCGCGATCGCGCGCTTCGAGGGCGTCGGCGAGGTCTTGCGCCTGCCATTTGCCCGAGCCGACATGTTCGAGCGAGCCCACCATCGAGCGCACCTGCCGGTGCAGGAACGAGCGCGCCGAAACCCGCATCTCGATGACATCGCCCGATTGCCTGACGCTGAAAGCATTGAGATGGCGCTGCGGGCTGTTGGCCTGACATTCCGAATCGCGAAATGTCGAAAAATCATGATCCCCGACAAGGATTTGCGCGGCTTCATGCATGGCCCGCGCATCGAGGCGGCGCATCACCAGCCAGGCGCGTCGCGCCTCCAGCGCCAGCGGTGCCCGCCTGTTGATGATGCGGTAGAGATAATGCCGTTCGACCGCTGAAAAGCGCGCATGAAATTCACTGCTGACCTCACGCACCGAGGTCACCGCCACCGCATGCGGGCGCAAATGGGCATTGAGCCCGGCCTGCAGGCGAAATGGCTGCCATGGCTTCGCGCAATCGGCATGGGCGCTTTGGGCCAGGGCATGCACGCCGGCATCGGTGCGCCCGGCGCCATGCACCTCCACGCCCGGTTCATTGAGTGCCGCAAACGCCACTTCCAGCGTCTGCTGCACCGAGGGGCCGTTGGCCTGCCGCTGCCAGCCGCAGAAGCCGGTACCATCATATTCGATGCAAAGGTGATAACGCGGCATCACGGCCCTGTCTTTCGGCTTCGCCGCCCGCAACCGGCCGCGCTCTCAGGCCCCGGCAAACACGCGCGCAAAAATCGTATCGACATGTTTGAGGTGGTAGCCAAGGTCGAACAGCTCATCAAGCTCGCCCGGCGACAGCGCCGCGCTCACCTGCGCATCGGCCTTGAGCAGGGTGAGAAAATCGCCCTCGCCGCGCCAGACCGGCATGGCATTGCGCTGCACCAGCCGGTAGGCCTCCTCGCGCGACACCCCCTTTTGCGTGAGCGCCAGCAGCACCCGCTGCGAATGGATCAAGCCGCCGAGGCGGTTGAGGTTTCTCGCCATATTCTCGGGATAGACCACCAGTTTCTCGATGACATTCGTCAGCCGTGCCAGCGCAAAATCCAGCGTGATGGTCGCATCCGGCCCGATCATCCGCTCGACCGAGGAATGAGAAATGTCGCGCTCGTGCCACAGCGCCACATTCTCAAGCGCCGGCACCACCATGCCGCGCACCAGCCGCGCCAGACCGGTGAGATTTTCGGTCAGCACCGGGTTGCGCTTGTGCGGCATTGCCGAGGAGCCCTTTTGCCCGGGCGAGAAAAATTCTTCCGCCTCCAGCACTTCGGTGCGCTGCATGTGCCGGATCTCCGTGGCAACGCGCTCGATCGACGAGGCAATGACGCCGAGCGTCGCAAAAAACATGGCATGGCGGTCGCGCGGGATCACCTGCGTCGAAACCGGCTCGACCGTCAGCTCCATTTTGGCGGCGACATGCGCCTCGACGCGCGGATCAATATTGGCGAAAGTGCCGACCGCTCCCGACAGGGCGCAGGTGGAAATATCGGCGCAGGCGGCCGCCAGCCGCGTCCGGTGCCGCGAAAATTCGGCATAGGCCTGCGCCAGTTTCAGCCCGAAAGTCACCGGTTCGGCATGAATGCCATGCGAGCGCCCGATCACCGGCGTCATTTTATATTCCAGCGCCCGCCTTTTCAGCGCCGCCAGCAGATGGTCAATATCGGCAAGCAGCAGCATCGAGGCGCGCCTCAGCTGCACCGCAAGACAGGTGTCGAGCACGTCCGAGGAGGTCATGCCCTGATGCACGAACCGCGCTTCCGGGCCGATAAATTCGGCCAGATGCGTCAGGAAGGCAATGACATCATGTTTGGTCTCACGCTCGATCTCGTCGATGCGCGCAACATCGAAGGTCACATGACCCGCCTTGGCCCAGATCGCCTCGGCCGCCGCCCTGGGAATGACCCCGATTTCAGCCAGCGCATCGCAGGCATGCGCCTCGATCTCGAACCAGATGCGAAACCGCGTCTGCGCCTCCCAGATCGCTACCATCTCGGGGCGGGAATAACGCGGAATCATGACGGGCTGCACCTTTCAGGCCTGGGAGACGCCCGGTGTCTAGCACCCGCCCTGCAAGCTCACAAGCCAGCCAGTCAGGCGGCTTTCGCCTCATAGCCGGCCGCCTCGACCGCCTTGATGAGCTCGCCAGCCTTGGCCGACCCTGAAACCAGCGCGACACCTGGCTCAAGCGAAACCTCGGCCGCGGTCACCCCCGGCACACGTTCAAGCACCTTCTTGACACTGGCAACACAGCCCTCGCAAGCCATGCCACCCACCACGAGCTTGACGTCCGTTCCTGTTGAACCAGACATGACGATACCTCTCCATGAAGATGACTTCTGCCCATTACTTAGGAATGGCCTGCTCACAAGTTCAAGGGGTTGCAAATAAATTTGCGCCAGGCCGCGCGATGTTTTCATGCCGGACGGGCCTGCGCCCCAGCTCCGTAATCTTCCTGAGAGACGAAATGCTATATTGTCTTGATCTGCGGCTGCAGTAGCGTTCCGCGGCAAGGACAATCACATGTCCCAAAAATAAAAATACTGGGCTGCGGGGGGGCAACCAGATGAAAATCACGGTGCTTATTGCCGCCGGTGCGGCCATCATAGGCAGCTGTTCTGCTGCCGCGGCCCGCAAGATCGATGGCCCTGCACCGCACCGCCACGCCAAAATCGCCGCCTGGTCGCCTTTTCTCGTCAATCATAACAGCCTGAGCCTGTCGGACAGGTTCACCGCCACCCATCCCGGCCGCGCCGGCACCATCCCCAAGACGATCCTCGAATTTACCCATTTCGATGCCTGGCGTTACGGCACGAACCTGCTGTCGCTCGAAATGCTGAAATCACAGCGCAACGACCCCGCGAGCCCCTGCGGCAATTTCCATGCGCCGAAGGGCAATTGCCCGGCGGCGACCGAGTTCACCCTGCATTGGCGCAGTGCGCTCGGCTTCAACCAGATGTTCCACACCCATGATTTCAGCGCCGGACCGCTGAAAAACGTGTCATTTGAATTTGGCGGCGATGCCAATGCCGAGGACACTTTCGCCGCGCCGGCCAAGCGCGTGGTCGTCGCCGGGCTCGAATTCACCTTCGGGCTGCCCTATGGCGGGCATGTCAACGCTTCGCCGCTCTATTACAAGGAATGGAACCACAACACCTTTGTCACCCCGGCATTTGCCACCCCCGGCATTCCTTCGGGCGACACCAATTTCGCCGGAACCTGGGCGCTCGAATTCAATTACGCCATGCCGCTCGCGTTCCTGCCGCCCAACATACCTTTGTCGATCAGCGGCTACGCCAATTTTTACGGGCCGAAGGGCACCGGCGTCGGCCTCGCCGCCCCGAAAATCCCGGCGACCAAGGTCGAATTTCTCAGCGAGCAAAAGCTGTCGCTGGATGTCGGCAAAATGGTAGGCGGCACCCGGGCAGCCAACAAGGTCAGTCTCTGGATCGCCTGGCGCTACTGGCAGAACAAATTCGGCCTCGACCACACCAAAGGCACCTGCATCGGCGGCGCCACCGGCAGTTGCACCGAACAAAGCCTCGTCACCGGCGTCAGCGTGATGTTTTGACGTTTCCGGCCTTTCCCGCGCCCCGGAGCGCGCGTGGCATTCCGCATCATTTGACATTTTTGCGCGCCGCACGCATATAGGCCCCGTCGCGGCGCAACGCTGCGACAGAGGGCTTCGCGTGAACGATGCAGATTGATTGCATTGGCGGCCCATCTTCTTCCCCCGAGCAGACCCCGCTCACGCCAGGGTCACGCTTCACCCGCACGCAGCAGCGTTGCGGGGTTGTGTCGTTTGCGACATGACATTGAAAGCAGGTTTAATTTGACAAGTTTCAACGACTTCGGCCTCTCTGCGCCGATCCTCAAGGCACTCGCCGACGAGGGCTACGTCACCCCCACCCCCATTCAGGCGCAGGCTTTGCCGCATGTGCTGGCCGGCAAGGACATTCTCGGCATTGCCCAGACCGGCACCGGCAAGACGGCGGCCTTTGCCCTGCCGATCCTCGACCGGCTGTCGAAATCCGGCACACGCCCGCAACCGCGCTCCTGCCGGGCGCTGATCTTGTCGCCGACGCGCGAGCTCGCGAGCCAGATCGAACTGAGTTTCCGCACCTACGGCAAATTCCTGCGGCTGCATTCCACCGTCATTTTCGGTGGTGTGCCGGTCGGCCGCCAGATCCGCACCTGTGCGGCCGGGCTCGACATCGTCGTCGCCACCCCGGGCCGCCTGCTCGATCTCATCAACCAGCGCGCCCTGAGCCTCAACGCTCTTGAAGTCTTCGTGCTTGATGAAGCCGACCAGATGCTCGACATGGGTTTCATCCACGACATCCGCAAGATCGTCGCCTTGCTCCCGGCCAAACGCCAGAGCCTGTTTTTCTCGGCGACCATGCCGAAGGAAATGGCGGAATTATCGGACCGCCTGCTCACCAACCCGGCCAAGGTCACTGTGACGCCGGTGGCCTCCACCGTCGAGCGCATCGCCCAGCAGGTGGTGTTCAGCGAAACCCGCATGAAGCAGGCGCTGCTCCACAAATTGCTGGAAGATGCCTCGATCAGCCGCGCCCTGGTGTTTACCCGCACCAAGCATGGTGCTGACCGGGTGGTGAAACATCTGGCGACGCAAGGCATTGTCGCCGACGCCATCCATGGCAACAAGTCACAAGGCCAGCGCGAGCGCGCCCTCGCCGCCTTCCGGGATGGTCGTTCGCGCCTGCTGGTGGCCACCGACATTGCCGCGCGCGGCATCGACATTGATGGCGTCAGCCACGTCATCAATTTTGATCTGCCGAATGTGCCGGAGAGCTACGTTCATCGCATCGGCCGCACGGCGCGCGCCGGCGCTGCCGGCATCGCCATTTCCTTTTGCGATCACGAAGAGCGCGCTTACCTGCGCGATATCGAGCGCCTGACGCGCCAGCGCGTGCCGGTGCTGGACAATCCGCTCGGGCCGGAGGCGGAAATGCTTCGCGACAGCGCGCCGGCCCAGCGCCCGCGCCAGCATCGCCGCCCGCAGGGTCGCAATGGCGCGCCGCAAGGCCAGCGCCCGGCGGCACCACGCCAGGGCACGCCGCATAATCGCGGTCAGCGGCCGCAGCGCCAAGGCTGAAGTCACACATTTTTGCGAAGGATTGCAAGGCGCGGAGTTGCACGGCTCCGCGCCCTTTCTACAGGGCTGTGACCAACAGCCAAACCCTTGAAGCTTCAACCAGACGGCAAGAATTGCGTGGCAAATTTGCCGCCATGGAAAAGCAGGCGACCTTCGGGCGGCGAGGACAAGGCACGGCGCGCAGCGAGGCGATGCCGCGCGCACCAGCGCCCACCGCCCGCCTCGACCTCGATCTCACCCCCGAGCAGCGCGCAGCGATCCTCGGGCCCGCTGGTGGCAGCGCCGAGCCGGGGCCCGTGATGCTTTCCGGCACGATTGGCTGGTCGCGCCGCGCCGCCTTCCTTTCGATGACCATCGTATCGGTGCTCGACACCGCCGTATCGGTCGGCGTCCTGCAACACCGCGCCCCGGCGCCATTGCTGAAAACCCTCGGCGCCCCGCCCGCCCTCGGCAGTGCCATCACCAGCGCCGCGCTGCCCTTGTCGCTGCTGGCCCATCTGGTTGATGGCGCCCTCGCCGGTGGCACCAGCCTGTGGCTGGCGCACCACCTGTTGCGCCGGATCGACCGTCAATCGCTCGCTGCCCATGCCGTCGCCGGCGCCGCCATGTCCGGCTTCTGGGCCGTGGTGTCGGGCAGCCTGTTTGGCGGCATGTTGCCGGCCCATATGGAGGTAACTCTGGCCACCGGCGGTGCTGCGGCAGCACTTTATCGTATATTTGCCGGCCGAACCGCCTGATTTGTCACACAGACCGCGGTTAATCCTTGCCAGCACGCCTCGCCTCTGCTAGCGGAAGCCAGAACCTGGCCGAGACGGCGTCGCTGGACGTCGGCCCGCATCCATGCGGCTGGCACGATTTGTCGAAACTGACATGCGTGCCTGGCGTCGTTGAGGCCTCCGATTAACACAAACCGCCGACGTCGCCTCTAGCAGAGGCTATTCCAGGAGACCTTATGTCCGTTGCATCCCAGATGTCGCCCACCCGCGACGATTTTGCCGCTTTGCTGAATGAAACCTATGGCGAAACCGAGGCCTTTGAAGGCTCGGTGGTCAAGGGCAAAGTGGTCGCCATTGAAAAAGACATGGCCGTCATTGATCTTGGCCTGAAAACCGAAGGGCGCGTGGCGCTCCGTGAATTTGCCGGCCCCGGTGCCGCCCCGCTGGTCGTGGGCGACGAGGTCGAAGTCTACCTTGAGCGCATCGAAAACGCCCTGGGCGAAGCCGTCATTTCCCGCGACAAGGCCCGCCGTGAAGAGAGCTGGGTCAAGCTCGAACTGGCTTATAACGCGCAGGAAAAGGTTGAAGGCGTCATCTTCAATCAGGTCAAGGGCGGTTTCACCGTTGATCTCGAAGGCGCAACCGCGTTCCTGCCGCGCAGCCAGGTCGATATCCGCCCGATCCGCGACGTTACCCCGTTGCTGGGCGTGCCGCAGCCCTTCGTGATCCTCAAGATGGATCGCCGCCGTGGCAATATCGTCGTGTCGCGCCGCACCGTGCTGGAAGAGAGCCGCGCCGAGCAGCGCCATGAGATCGTCGCCAACCTCGAAGAGGGTGCGGTGATTGATGGCGTGGTCAAGAACATCACCGATTACGGCGCGTTCGTTGATCTTGGCGGCATTGATGGCCTGCTGCATGTCACCGACATTGCCTGGCGCCGCGTCAACCACCCCAGCGAGCTTCTGACCATCGGCCAGACCGTCAAGGTGCGGATCGTCAAGATCAACCACGAAACCCATCGCATCTCGCTCGGCATGAAGCAGTTGCAGGATGATCCGTGGACCGGCATCGAGGCGAAATATCCGATCAATGCCCGCTTCCAGGGCCGCGTCACCAACATCACCGATTACGGTGCGTTCGTGGAGCTGGAGCCGGGTATCGAAGGCCTGATCCACGTTTCGGAAATGTCCTGGACCAAGAAGAACGTGCATCCCGGCAAGATCGTGGCGACCAGCCAGGAAGTCGATGTGCAGGTTCTTGAGGTCGATTCCTCCAAGCGCCGCATTTCGCTGGGCCTCAAGCAGACCCTTGCCAATCCGTGGGAGAGCTTTGCCGAGCGCTTCCCCGTCGGCACCGTGCTCGACGGCGAAGTCAAGAACAAGACCGAGTTCGGCCTGTTTGTCGGCATCGACGGCGATATCGACGGCATGGTGCATCTGTCCGACCTCGACTGGAACCGTCCGGGCGAGCAGGCGATCGAGGACTACAAGAAGGGCGACCAGGTCAAGGTCCAGGTTCTTGAAGTCGATGTCGAGAAAGAGCGGATTTCGCTCGGCATCAAGCAGGTCGTCGGCGAGGGCGCTGCCAAGGCTGATGATGCCGGCGACATTCGCAAGGGTGCCATCGTCACCTGCGAAGTGGCTGAAGTCAAAGAGGGCGGCATCGATGTGAAAATCATCGGCACCGATCTCGTGGCCTTCATCAAGCGCTCCGATCTGGCCCGCGACCGCGCCGACCAGCGCAGCGAGCGCTTTGCGGTTGGCGAGAAGGTGGACGCTCGCGTCACCCTTTATGATCGCCGCGCGCGAAAGATCGGCGTCTCGATCAAGGCCCTCGAAATGGCCGAAGAGAAGGAAGCCATCGCGCAATATGGTTCGGCCGATTCAGGTGCCTCGCTGGGTGACATTCTGGGCGCTGCCCTGAAGGCACGCAGCGACTCCGACAACGCCAAAAAAAGGTAAGTTGATGGAGCGGGGCGGCGGCCAGGTGTGCCGCTGCCCCGTTCGCCTGCTTTGCCGTGACTCCGGGGGCCGAACCTGATGAGCGATCCGACACTTAATCCCGATCAGATTGTCGAGCGGCGGCGGATGCGGCGGCGCCTGTCATTCTGGAGGCTCGCTACTTTGGTCGCCGTGGGCGCGGCTTTGGTCGTGGTTGGCAGCAAGGCGCGCATGGGGCTGAAACTGCCGCTGGCCAGTCCGCAAATTGCCCGCATTGCCATTACCGGCCTGATCACCGGCGATGATGCCACCATCAAACTCATTGACGATGCTGCCAAATCCAAAGCGGTGCGCGCCATTATCCTGCGCATCGACAGCCCCGGCGGCACAACCGCCGGTTCAGAGCGGCTTTATGTGCACCTTCGTGCCGCCGCCAAGGCCAAGCCGGTGGTTGCGGAAGTTGAGACCATGGCCGCGTCGGGCGCCTATGTCGCCGCCATCGGCGCCGATCACATTGTCGTGCGCGGCAATTCGCTGGTCGGCTCGATCGGCGTGCTTTTTGAATATCCCAATTTCTACAAGTTGATGAACAATGTGGGCATTGCCTACGAGACCATCAAATCCTCGCCGCTAAAAGCCTCGCCCAACGGCATGGAGCCGACCTCTGATGCGGCGCGCGCGGCGCTGGCCGCCGTGGTGGCTGACAGTTTCACCTGGTTCAAGGGCCTGGTGCAGACGCGTCGCAAAATGTCCGATGCCGAACTGGCTGTGGTGGACGACGGCCGCATTTTCACCGGGCGCCAGGGCGTGACGCTGAAACTCGCAGATGAGATCGGCGGCGAGACCCAGGCACGCCTATGGTTGCAGAAAAAGGGTGTAGCCGAATCGGTTCCGGTTGTATGGCACCAGCCGCCCGCCAGCTTTCCGCATCTGGGCGTATTCGGTGTCCTCGCGAGAATTGCTCAATTGTCGGGTTTCCCGAAACTTGGTCAGGCACTTGCCGCAATTCCTGCAACCACAACAGCAAGTTCACTTGACGGATTGATGTCATTTTGGCAGATTTCCGCCGCGAAATGATTTTGGAGTTGCTCGTTTTTTGGGGGTAACAATGATTAAGTCGGAATTGGTAAAGCAAATCTGCAACCGCAACCCGCATATTTATCAGCGGGACGTCGAAAAAATCGTCAACACCATCCTTGACGAAATCACCGATGCGCTCGCGCGCGGTGACCGGGTCGAGCTTCGCGGGTTCGGCGCTTTCTCCGTCAAGCAGCGAAATGCACGCATAGGTCGCAATCCAAAGACCGGCGAAAACGTCGACGTCAGCAAAAAGGTTGCACCCTATTTCAAGACCGGCAAGGAATTGCGCGACCGGCTCAATCAGGCCTGAAGCCGCAGGGGCGGACCCGGGGGGGGTGACAGAGCACCGCAGCTGCACGGATTGACGGGACCTTCAACAACAATTTTACTTCGTTGGTTTTGACGACGTGCGCTTGTGCATGCGATATGGCGGGCGACGCGTATTTTAGGGAACGCAACGATGAAATTCTGGCTGAAATTGCTGGTGCTGGTGATCATCGGCGTGCTGGTGGTGGCCATGGCCCTCGCCAACAAGGAAATCGTGCAGGTTTCGGCAAACCCGTTTGGCACGCCCGACAAGGCGCTTTCGATCGGCGTGCCGCTGTTTCTTGTGATGTTCGCCATGTTCATGGCGGGCATGGTGTTTGGCGGTGTTTTGACTTGGTTTGGCCAGGGCAAGCACCGTCGGGCGGCTCGCCAGGCCAAAGCCGAGGCGGCAAGCCTGCGCACGCAGGTTGCACGCCCCGAGGCGACCGGCAGCGCCGTAACGACCACGTTTTCAGTTGCCTGACCCTTGGGGCTGCGCCATGGCGCCCTCACAACCGGTCTTTCTCGATGCGGCAGCGATAGATTCCTGCCTGAATTTCGCGGCGCTGCGCGCGGCTCTCTCCGAGGCCTTTTGCGGCGCCATGCTCAGCCCGCCGCGCCAGCATTATAGTTTCAAGGACGCAACCCAGCTGGTCATGCCAAGCTGGAGCGCCGATGTTCCGGCGAGGGGCAGCTATCTCGGCGCCAAAATCGTCAGCGTCCACCCCGGCAATGGCGCCAAGGGCCTGCCCTCGGTGCAGGGCCTGTTCCTGCTTCAGGATGGCGAGACCGGCACCCCTCTGGCCATGATGGATGCAGCGCGGCTCACTTTATGGCGCACGGCCGCGGCCTCGGCGCTCGCAGCGACATATCTGGCACGGCCGGACGCTGAAACCATGCTGATGGCGGGCGCCGGCCAACTCGCCCCCTTCCTCGTGCGCGCCCATTGCGATATCCTTCCCCTGCGCCGCATCTGGCTGTGGAACCGCAACCGCGAGGCCGCGGCACGGCTCGTCCTCGCCTTGCAGCCTGTCATGAATGCCGCGCCGTCGTGCGAGCTTTGTGTTGCCGATGACCTCGCCGCGGCCGCAGCCGAAGCCGATATCATTTCCTGCGCCACATTGTCGCGCGCGCCGCTCATCCGCGCCTCCTGGCTCCGGCCCGGCGTCCATCTCGATCTTGTCGGCGCCTTTGCTCCCGGCATGCGCGAAGTCGATGATGAGACGCTGCGCGCCGCACGCATTTTCCTTGATACTGATGCAGCTTGCGTTGAGGGCGGCGATGTCGCCGACGGGCTTGCCACCGGTGCCATCTCCACGAAAAGTCTGGCTGGCGTGCTCGCCGATCTCTGCCTAAAGCACACGAGCGGGCGCACGCTCGCCAACGAGGTCACATTATTCAAATCCATTGGCACCGCGATCGAGGATTTGGCGGCGGCCGTGATTGTGTGGCAGGCATGGAACGCCCGGAAGCCGCGGCAAAACTAGAGGAATAGTCGACCTTGCAGCAGATCAGACCGCGCCGCAGCGCCCTTTATATGCCCGGTGCCAACGCCCGCGCGCTCGAAAAGGCCCGCAGCCTCGATGCCGATGTGCTGCTGCTCGATCTGGAAGATGCCGTCGCCCCTGAAGCCAAGGCCGAGGCGCGCGCCAATGTCGTTGCCGCCGTGCAGCAGCGCGCCTATGGCCGCCGCGAGGTGGTGATACGCATCAATGCGCTGACGACGCCATGGGGCCGGGATGACCTGCAAGCCGCAGCCGCGGCCCTGCCCGATGCCATCCTGTTGCCGAAAGTCTCCAGCCCGGAAGTTGTTCAGGCCGCGGCTGAGGTTTTGCGCGCTGTGGCGGCCCCGCCCGCCCTGCGGCTCTGGGCGATGATCGAAACGCCGCAGGCCCTGTTCCGGCTGGACTCCATCGCCGCGCTGCACCGTGATCCGGCGGCGCGGCTCGATGCCTTCGTGCTTGGCACCAATGATCTCGCCAAGGAGACCGGCGCGAGATTGCTGCCCGGCCGCGCCCCGATGATGGCCTGGCTGTCGCTGGCCGTTGCCGCTGCGCGGGCCCATGGCGTGACCATTCTTGATGGCGTGCACAACGATATCGCCGATCGCGCCGGTTTCGAGCGGGAATGCGCGCAGGGCCGAGATTTCGGCATGGACGGCAAGACCCTGATCCACCCTGATCAGATCGCCCCCTGCAACCAGATTTTTTCGCCCGATGCCGCAGAAATCGCCCGGGCCCGCAAAATTGTCGAGGCCTTTGATTTGCCGGAAAATAAAAGCCGGGGTGCGATCAGGCTCGATGGCCGCATGGTCGAGTTGCTGCACGCCGACATGGCGCGCAAGACACTCGCCATCGTTGACGCCATAGCGGCGAAAGCGCAAAGTCAGGTTGAAACGCACCAAGGCTGAGAGTTCTGGCCGCTGCGGCCGCATGTTTTCAGGAATAGGCAGATGAACGACAAAGACCAGAAGACCGCGCCCGTTGATGCCGGAGGCCCGAAACGCCAACCGCCGGTGATCGACGCGAAAGCCGTGCCGCTGGCGACCAGCCAGGCGCCTGAAACCAAAGCCACCGGCCCGGCGACGAACACGGTGCGCTCTGCCGCGATACCTCCGCGCCCCGCCACGGCAACGGCGCCAGCGCAGCCCCTCAAGGCCGAGCCCGCGAAGGACGCCATGGCGAAGACGGCCCCGGCTGCACCTGCCAAGCCCGACAACCCCGACAAGCCCGCCAAGGCCCACCCGCATTATGCCTACGCGATCCTGCTCGGAGCCCTGACCGCCTTGGCCGGATCGGTGGCGCTGCATATGGTGCAGGGCCCGCAAGCCGACGTCGCCAGCCTCAAGGCCAAGGTCGCCGCGTTGCAGTCGCAGCTCGGCAAAATTGCCGACGAGAGCGCCAAATCGCGTCTCGGCCTCGCCAGCGATCAGGCCAGCATCGCCCGGATCTCGGCAGATGTTGCGAAGCTCGCTGGGCCGAAATCGGCAACCACTTTGGCAGAGGGCACCACCGACAAGGCGCCGCTGACCGGCACGACGGCTGCGGCACAAGCGCCGCAGGCTGCGCCAACAGCGGCCAGCGCGCCATCGGCCGCCTCGGCTACGGCGCTGGCGGCGCTTTCGGCCTCGATGGCGACGCTGCAAGGCAAGGTCGCCACGCTTGACCAGTCCATGCCGAAGGTCAATGCCGCCCTTGCCGCCAACCAGAGCGCTATTGCCGAAAACAAGGCGAAAATCGCCGCCGCCATGGCGACGCCGCAGGGCGCGGCACTCGCCGTCGTTTCCCAAAGCATTGCGGCCGCCCTGCAACAAGGCCGGGCCTTCCCCATTGAGTTCAAGGCCTTGCAAGGCATGCATGTTGATGCCGCCTTGCTCGCGCCGCTGGCGCAAATCGCCGACAAGGGGCCGGTTTCGACGGCGACGCTCGCCACCAGCTTCGCTCCGGTTCTCGCCGCCATAACCAGGGCGCAAACCCCGGCCACCCCGGCCCCGCAGGGGGTGATGGGCTGGATCGGCGCCAAGGCAGCGACCCTCGTGCAGGTCCGCGATACCCGGCTGCCGGTCGGCAATGCCCCCGGCGCCGGTGCCGCAAAGGTGGAGGATGCGCTGCGCCAGGGCCATGACACGCTTGCCCTGCAGGACTGGGAGGCGCTGCCGCCCGACGCCAGAAAGCTCGGCGCCGACTGGGTTATCCCGCTGCAGCAGCGCGTTGCCGCCGAGGCGACGGTGCAAAAACTCTCGCAGGAAGCCTTGGCGGCCATGACCAGCCAGATGGCGCATGCGCCATGAGACCCCACCGCGGCACCGCAATATCATCGATGTTTTGAAATATTGATTGGCAAATTCGAGAGGCGTCCATGATCCGCGTTTTGATGTTCATTCTCCTGCTGGCCCTGGCGGCCTGGGGCGCTTTCTGGCTCGCGGCGCAGCAAGGTGGCCTGGCGCTGACATGGAACCACCATCAGGTGACGATGACCTTCGGCGTTGCCGTGGCGGCGCTGGTTCTGGCGGCGCTGGCCCTGAGCCTGGTGTTCGCGCTCGTACGCTGGGCTTTCGCCCTGCCCTCGGTTCTGGCCTATGCCAACCGCATCCGCCGGCGCAACAAGGGCCTCGCGGCCCTCATGCAAGGCATGGTTGCGGCCGGTGCCGGCGACACCCAGCGCGCCCGCCGCGCCGCCTCCGATGCCGCGAGATTGTTGCCCGACGAGCCGATGGCACTGCTGCTCTCGGCGCAGGCCGCGCAGCTGGCCGGTGATCGCGAGGGTGCAGCGGCGGCCTTTGGCAAGATGAGCCAGAACCCGGCGACCAAATTGCTTGGCCTGCGCGGCCTGCATGTCGAGGCCCGCCGCCGTGGTGATGATGCCGCCGCCGTGCATTATGCCCAGCAGGCACGCCAGCTGGCAGTGTTGCCCTGGTCGAGCGAGGCGGTGCTGGAAGACCAGATTCGCCGCGGCGACTGGAAAGGCGCCCTCGCCACGGTTGACGCCAATGCTTCCGCCAAAATCATCGACAAGGCCACCGCCCGGCGCCATCGCGCCGTGTTGCAGACCGCGGCGGCGCTGGCCGCCAACCAGACCGATCCGGAATCGGCCTTGCGCCTTGCCCAGGATGCGCTGGCCAATGCCCCGGGGCTAGTGCCGGCAGCCGAGCTCGCCGGACGCCTGCTCACCCGGCGCGGTGACATCCGCCGCGCGGTGAAAATTCTCGAAAAGGCTTGGATCGAGAATCCCCATCCCGAAATCGCCGCTGCCTACCTTGATGTGCGGCCAGGCGATTCCACCACGGACCGTATGGCACGCGCCCAGACGCTGGCGCTGCTCAAGCCCCGCCACGCCGAGAGCCACCTCACCGTGGCCCGGGCGGCGCTAGATGCCAGGGATTTCGCCGCGGCGCGGCGCGCCCTCGACAATCTCGATCATGAAACCCCCGCCGGCGCGCCGCTCAACCGCCGCACCTGCCTGACCCGGGCCGAACTCGAAGACCGCGAAAGCAACAATATCGGCGGTGTGCGCGAATGGCTGGCCCGTGCCGCCGGCGCCAATCCCGATCCGGGATGGGTCGCCGATGGCGTCGCCCAGGACCATTGGGCCCCGGCCTCGCCGCTCACCGGCAAGCTTGATGCCTTTCAATGGCAGGAGGTGCAGGCGCCGCGCAGCACCAGCGCCATGATCAGTGGCAATGCCTGGGATCCGGCGCATATGCTGGCGCTGCCGGTGAGCGAACCGGCACCGGCCATGCTCAACGCCGCGCCGCTCGCCATGGAGCCGCCACCCCCGGCCCCCGAAGCCGCGCCGGCACCAAAACCCGCCGCACCGCCGGCGCCCGCCATGGCCGCCGCGCCCGACAAAATCAGGGTTGCGGCTAAAAATGGCGTGGCCGTGCTGCCGGTGGTGTTCCCTATCAAGCTCGCCCCCGACGATCCGGGCGCCGACACCCCGCCCGCCGACGAGGCCGATGCCGAAGTGCCCCGCCGCCTCGCCCTATAGCGTGCAGCTTTGAACTTGCCTTAAGCCAGGCTCTTGGCTAAGGACAAGAAACGCAAAAGCGTCGCCGCAATAGCTCAGCTGGTAGAGCACCTCATTCGTAATGAGGGGGTCGGGGGTTCGAATCCCTCTTGCGGCACCAGCACAATCTGTACGGCCTGAGAGACAGGTGACATTTTGTACCGGACACATGGGTTACACTTTTTGCCATTTTTTTGGTGGCGGGAGGTGTGGATGCCGTGGAAAGTGAGTTCGGTCATGGACGAACGGTTGCGCTTCATCGCCCGGCTTCTGGAA
>JAGXAM010000030.1 GCA_019075905.1 Hyphomicrobiales bacterium | reverse complement strand
ATGCCCAGCGCCTGTCAGCCCGCCAACTTCCATCTCCATCAACCGCCCGGCGGCAAACGAGATCATGTCGCGCAAAATATCCGCGTCCGGGGCCTTCTCGACCAGCGCGTGCAGGTGCATCATGGGATCGGTCATCGTGGTTCCTTTCGGTAGGTTCGAGTGTCGCAACCCAAACCTATCCGAAAATCACGGTGACCACCCGCGCTGCTGGCCGGACGCTACAGCGCAATATCGAAAGCGCGCGTCCGGCCAGCAGCGCTACCCTCACAACCTACACCACGTCCGGGGACACAATCGGGGCAGGGCCTTGACGTTTTTTTCGGATTTGGCGCTGGAAGCGCAGATCATGGCGCGCAGCCTCGCCGACCAGGTGAGCGGGCGCGGCTTGCGGCTGGGGGTCACCGGCCTGTCACGCGCCGGAAAGACCGTGTTCATCACCGCGCTGGTCGATAACCTGCTGCGCCAGGCGCGCCTGCCGGTGCTGCGCGCTGCCGCCGAGGGGCGGCTGATCAGCGCCACGCTTGAGGCCCAGCCCGACGATAATGTGCCGCGCTTTGCCATTGAGGATCACCAGGCCGCGCTGCAGGGGCCGGAGCGGCACTGGCCGCAATCGACCCGGCGGATTTCGGAGCTGCGCCTGACCCTGACCTATCAAAGCGCCGTGAAATGGGGAAACGGCCGCTCGCATCTGACCATTGATATCATTGATTATCCTGGCGAATGGCTGCTCGATCTGCCGCTGCTGGGCAAGAGCTACCGGCAATGGTCGCGCGAGACCTGGGCGGCGACGCTGGCGGGCAACCGCGAGAAAGTGGCCGGTGAATGGCGGCAGTTTACGGCGGGGCTTGATGCCGATGCTGCCGCCGATGAGGGCGTGGCGCGGCGCGCCGCCGAGCTTTTCACCGATTATCTGCGCCAGGCGCGCACCGATGATTATGCGCTTTCGACCCTGCCGCCGGGCCGGTTTCTATTGCCGGGTGATCTTGAGGGCTCGCCAGCCCTGACCTTCGCGCCGCTGGCGCTCGGCGAGGGCGAGATGAAGCCGGGGTCGCTGGCGGCGATGATGCAGCGGCGCTTTGATTCCTATTGCCAGATGGTGGTCAAGCCGTTCTTTCGCGATCATTTTGCCCGGCTCGACCGGCAGATCGTGCTGGTGGATGCGCTGGCGGCGCTGAATTCCGGCCCGGCGGCGATGCGCGATCTCGAAACCGCGCTGGTGGATATTCTGGCCGCGTTCCGGGCCGGGCGCGCGGGCATGCTGACGACGTTGCTGCGCCCGCGCATCGACAAGATCCTGTTTGCGGCGACCAAGGCCGACCATCTGCATCACACCAGCCATGACCGGCTGGAGGCGATCCTGCGGCTGACCACCGAGCGGGCGATCCGCCGGGTCGAGGGGCTGGGGGCGCAGGTGGAGGTGATCGCGCTGGCGGCCGTGCGGGCCACCCGCGAGGCCAATGTGCGTGATGGCCGCGGCGCAGCCATGGCGGCGGTGATAGGCACGCCGCTGCGAGGCGAAATCATCGACGGCGAGGTTTTTGACGGCAACAGCGAGGCGGCGATCTATCCCGGCGACCTGCCGTCCGATCCGGCGCAGGTGTTCCAGGGCGATGATCTGGCGCGCTCCCCCCATGAGGCGCCGTTGCGATTCGTGCGGTTTCGCCCGCCGCTGATGGCGCCGGGGCGCGACGGGCGTCCGGCGGTGGCCCCGCAGATCAGGCTGGACCGCGCCCTCGAATTCCTGATCGGAGACCGGCTGCAATGAGTGCTGCCCCGCCACATGTGCCGAACCGTCCGCGGGCCTTCCGGCTGGAGGGGCCCGAGGGGACGCCTGCCGCGCCGGCAGCAGCGGCCGGGGCGGCGCCGGTGCTGATCGAGCCGCAGGCGCATGATTTTGCGCTTGAGGCGATGACACTGGCCTCGGCCGAGTCGCTGGTCGAGGCTGCGCAAAAGGCGGGGTTTGCCTGGCGCTGGCCGCGCTGGGGCGGGGTGCTGGGCTCGGCCTTGGCCGGGCTGGTGTCGCTGGCGCTCGGCGTCTGGATCACCCGGCAGATCGAGGCCCTGCTGGCAAGTTCGGTATGGCTGGGCGATGTGGCGCTGGGCCTGCTCGGCATTGCCGCGCTGGCCGCCGTGGTGCTGGGCTTCCGCGAGGTGCTGGCCATACGCCGCCAGCGCGCCATTGCTGCCCTGCATGCGCATCTGGCGCAGGCCCGAGCCAGCGATGATGCGCGCGTGGCGCGGCGACTGGTGCACGAGCTTGCCGGGCTTTACAGCCATGACGCGGCAAGCGCGCGGGCGCGGGCCGAAATTGCCCGTATGAGCGGGGAAATCATCGACGGGCGCGATCTCATTGATGCCACCGAGCGCTTGCTGATGCACCCGCTCGATGCCACGGCGCGCGGGCTGGTGGCGCAGGCAGCGCGGCGGGTGAGCATGGTGACGGCGCTGAGCCCGCGCGCGGTGCTTGATGTGGTGTTCGCGGCTGGGCAGATGGTGTGGCTCCTGCGCAGGATCAGCGTGCTTTATGGCGGCCGGCCCGGCTGGTTCGGGTTTTTGCGGCTGCTGCGGGCGGTGACCACGCATCTGGTGATCACCGGCACCATGGCACTGGGCGACAGCATCCTGCAGCAACTGGTTGGCCATGGCATTGCCGCCAAGCTCTCCGCCAAGCTCGGCGAGGGCGTGCTCAACGGCCTGCTGACGGCGCGGGTCGGGATAGCCGCCATGCAGGTTTGCCGGCCGATGCCTTTCACGCTTGAACCGGCGCCGGGCCTCAAGGAGGTGGTGCCGGAGCTGTTTTCCGGGAAAATCACGACGCCGCCTCCAGCGCAGGGGTGATGCGCCGCCGGGGCGGGAGCGGCGATGATGCTGGCGCGATCATCGCCTCATGTCATCAGGTGACAGGGATGGCCGCCTTGAGAGCGCCGGCGATCGCTTCCAGCGCCGCTGCCGCCCCGGCACCATCCGGCCCGCCGGCCTGGGCAAGGCCGGGCTTGCCGCCGCCGCCACGCCCGCCGAGCGCCTCGGCACCGATGCGCACCAGATCGACCGCATTATTGGCGGCCACCAGGTCCGGCGTTACGGCGATGATCAGGCTTGCCTTGTCATCGGCGCTGCGGGCGACAATGGCAACCACGCCCGAAACCAGCTTGTCGCGGGCATTTTCGGCTATGGGCTTGAGGTCCTTGGGTTCGATGTCCTCGACTTCAAGACCAAGGAAATTGACGCCATTGACCAGCCGGGCGCTGGGTGCAGCGCCGCCGCTGCCGCCCATGGCGAGCTTCTTTTTCGCCTCGGTGAGGTCGCGTTCGAGCTTGCGGCGATCCTCGATCAGGCTGGCGAGGCGGGTATCGGCATCCTCGGTGCTGGATTTCAGCAATTGCGCAATGGTGCGCAGCCGCCGCGCCTCGTCATTGAGATGGCTGCGGGCGGCCTCGCCGGTCTTGGCCTCAATGCGGCGCACGCCCGAGGCCACGGCCGCTTCCGACAGGATCGAAACGAGGCCGATGTCGCCGGTGCGGCGCGCGTGGGTGCCGCCGCAAAGCTCGACCGACCAGCCAGTGGATGGCGCGCCATCCTCACGCGGCTCGCCCATGGCGACGACCCGCACCTCATCGCCATATTTCTCGCCAAACAGCGCCCGGGCGCCCGAAGCAATGGCATCATCGACCGCCATCAGCCGGGTGGTGATCTCGCCGTTCTGCCGGATGATGGCATTGGCGCGGGCCTCGACCTCGGCCAGTTCCTCGGCCGAGACCGGCCTGGGGTGGGCAAAATCAAAGCGCAGCCGGTCGGGGGCGACCAGCGACCCCTTCTGGGCAATGTGATCGCCGAGCACCTGGCGCAGGGCCTCGTGCAAAAGGTGGGTCGCGGAATGATTGGCGCGAATCTGGCTGCGGCGCTGATGATCGACGGCAAGATCGAGGGCATCGCCGACGGCGAGCCGCCCGCTGGTCATTTCGACATCATGCACCAGCAGGCTGCCGGCTCGCTTGTGGGTGGTGGTGATCGTGGCTACCGCCCTGTCATTGCGCACAAGGCCACTGTCGCCGACCTGGCCACCGGCCTCGCCATAAAACGGCGTCTGGTTGACGATCATCTGGCCGCGCTCGCCCTGTTCCAGCGCTCCAACTTCCTTGCCGTCGCGGATGAGAGCGGTGACCACGCCGCTGGCATGCTCGGTGTCATAGCCGAGAAACTCGCTGGCGCCGAGGCGGTCACGCAGGGCGAACCACAGCGAAGCCTCGGTGCTTTCGCCCGAACCTGCCCAGTTCTTTCGGGCCTCGCGGCGCTGGTGCTCCATGCTGGCGTCAAAGCCTGCCTGGTCGATGCCGATGCCGCGCTGGCGCAGCGCCTCCTGGGTGAGATCGAGCGGGAAGCCATAGGTGTCATAGAGCTTGAAGGCGGTGGCACCGGCGAGGCTCTGACCGGCCTTGAGGTCGCGGGTTTCATCCTCCAGCATGGCGAGGCCGCGCACGAGGGTGGTGCGGAACCGCGTTTCTTCCAGCCGCAGCGTCTCGATGATCAGGGCGCTGGCGCGCTCAAGCTCGGGATAGGCCTCGCCCATCTCGCGGCGCAGGGTTGGAAACAGCCGCCACATCAGCGGTTCGGCGGCGCCCAGCAATTGCACATGGCGCATGGCGCGGCGCATGATGCGGCGCAGCACATAGCCGCGGCCCTCGTTGGAGGGCAGCACGCCATCGGCGACCAGAAAGGCCGAAGCGCGCAAATGATCGGCAATGATGCGGTGGCTGGCACCCTGCGGCCCCCTGGGATCGACCCCGGTGGCTTCAGCGACCGCGCCGATCAGATGCTGGAACAGGTCGATGTCATAATTGGAGGAAACCCCCTGGAGCAGCGCAGCCATGCGCTCCAGCCCGAGGCCGGTATCGATCGAGGGATGCGGCAGGGCGGTGCGCTGGCCGGGGCCCGCCTGCTCGAATTGCATGAACACCAGATTCCAGAATTCCAGAAAGCGGTCACCGTCCTCATCGGCGCTGCCGGGGGGGCCGCCCTGCAACTTGTCGCCCTGGTCGAAAAAAATCTCGGAGCAGGGGCCGCACGGCCCGGTATCACCCATGGACCAGAAATTGTCGGCAGTGGCGATGCGGATGATGCGGCTTTCCGGCAGGCCGGCAATCTTGCGCCACAGATTGAAGGCCTCGTCGTCGTCATGATAGACCGTGACCAGCAGCCGGTCGCGGGCAAGACCGAATTCACGGGTCGTCAGTGTCCAGGCGAGTTCGATGGCGCGTTCCTTGAAATAATCGCCAAAGGAAAAATTTCCCAGCATTTCAAAGAACGTATGATGGCGGGCGGTATAGCCGACATTATCAAGGTCATTGTGCTTGCCGCCGGCGCGGACCACTTTCTGGGCGGTGGTTGCGCGGTTGTAGGGGCGCCTTTCCTTGCCGGTGAACACGTCCTTAAACTGCACCATGCCGGCATTGGTGAACATCAGCGTCGGATCATTGCGCGGCACGAGCGGCGAGGAGGCAACGCGCTCATGGCCATTCCTGGCAAAGAACTCGAGAAATTGCGAACGAATGGCGTTAACACTGGCCATGCTGAAGCTCACCTGAACACTGGGCTGAAGGGCAATCGCGGGGCGGCAGAATTGCCAACCCGCTGTCCAGCCAAGCGTCTTCTAGCCAGTGGCGTCGGTGCTGTCGAGGCCCCGTGCTATTCGCCGGCGTCATCACCCGGTTCGGGCGCGGCATTGGCGAGAATACGCTCGGCAATCAACCCGGAATTTTCGCGGATCGCCTTCTCGATCTTGCCAGCGATTTCAGGATTGGCTTTCAGGAAGCTGCGCGAATTCTCGCGACCCTGGCCAAGGCGGGTCGAGTCGAAGGAGAACCATGCGCCGGACTTCTCCACGACCCCGGCCTTGACGCCAAGATCAATCAATTCGCCGGTCTTGGAAACGCCCTCGCCATACATGATGTCGAATTCGACCTGCTTGAAGGGCGGCGCCACCTTGTTCTTGACCACCTTGACGCGGGTCTGGTTGCCGATCACCTCGTCGCGGTCCTTGATGGCGCCGATGCGGCGGATGTCGAGGCGCACCGAGGCATAGAATTTCAGGGCATTGCCGCCGGTGGTGGTTTCGGGCGAGCCATACATCACACCGATTTTCATGCGGATCTGGTTGATGAAGATCACCATGGTGTTGGAGCGCGAGATCGAGCCGGTGAGCTTGCGCAGCGCCTGGCTCATCAGGCGCGCCTGCAGGCCGGGCTGAACCTCGCCCATCTCACCCTCGATTTCAGCACGCGGCGTCAGGGCTGCGACCGAGTCGACCACCAGCACATCAACCGCGCCCGAGCGCACCAGGGTGTCAGTGATTTCGAGGGCCTGTTCACCGGTGTCGGGCTGGGAAATCAGCAGGTCTTCCAGATTGACGCCAAGCTTGCGGGCATAGACGGGATCGAGCGCATGTTCGGCATCGACAAAAGCGCAAACGCCGCCGTGTTTCTGGGCTTCGGCGATGACATGCAGAGTGAGCGTGGTCTTGCCGGAGGATTCGGGTCCGTAAATCTCGATCACCCGGCCGCGCGGCAGGCCGCCAACTCCCAGTGCAATGTCGAGGCCGAGCGAGCCGGTAGAAATCGTGGCGATATCATCGGCTTTCTGGTTTTTGCCGAGCCGCATGATCGAGCCTTTGCCGAAGGCCCGCTCGATCTGTGACAGGGCGGCGTCGAGGGCTTTGGATTTATCCACGGAATTACCTTCCACGAGGCGGAGATTGGTCTGCGGGGTCGAGGCGCTCATCGGCGTTGTGTCCTTCTTGCACGGGCGGGCTGCGGCTGCAACATGAAGCAATGTATCATGTTTGTTCACGCGCACAAGTTCGTTCTATGTTCTGTTGCTAATACCTTGGTATAGGCTCTCTCAGTCCGCCTCATTCGAGGCTGGTTTTGGCCACTTCCAGCAAGTCCTTGATCGTAAATGGCTTTGCCAGGAAGCCGAAATCCTCGCCATCCGGCAGGTTGCGGGAAAAGGCGTCCTCGGCATAGCCCGAGACAAAAATGATTCGGGCGGTGATGCCGCGGCGGCGCAATTCGCCGAGCATGGTCGGGCCATCCATTTCCGGCATGACTACATCGGAAATGATCAGGCCTATCGCTTCCTTGGTCTCGGCGACGACATCGAGCGCGTGCTGGCCGGTCTCGGCCTCCAGCACGGTATAGCCGCGGTTACGCAGGGCCCTTGAGGCGACCTTGCGCACGGAATGCTCGTCCTCGACCAGCAAAATCGTGCCCTTGCCGCTCATGTCGACCGCGGGGCGGGACTTGGCGGCTTCCTTTTTGGGGGCGACGGCGGCCTCGGGGGCCTCCAGGCGCGGCAGCAGCAGGCGGAACAGCGCGCCCTTGCCGGGCTCGCTTTCGCAGAAGACAAAGCCGCCCGATTGCTTGACGATGCCATAGACCATGGCGAGGCCAAGCCCGGTGCCCTTGCCGGTTTCCTTGGTGGTGAAAAACGGCTCGAAAATCTTCTCGCGGATTTCGGGCGGGATGCCGGTGCCGGTGTCTTCCACCTCGACCGCGACATAATCGGCGGCGGGCAGGGCCTTTTCATTAAGCGCGCCGCATTCCTGGGCGGTGATGTTGAGGGTCCGGATGGTGATCTTCCCGACATTGTTCATGGCGTCGCGGGCATTGACCACGAGGTTGATGATCACCTGCTCGATCTGGGTCTGGTCGGCGCGGGTCAGCCACAGGTCGCGCGCCTGCTTGTAATCGAGTTCGACGCGCTCGCCGGCGAGCTTTTGCAGCAGGATGCGCAATTCGCTGATCATGTCGCCCAGCTGCAGCATCTGCGGGCGCAGGGTCTGACGGCGCGAGAAGGCCAAAAGCTGGCGCACCAGCCCGGCGGCGCGGTTGGCATTCTGCCGGATCTGCATGATGTCGTGGAACGAGGGATCGGTCGAGCGGTGCTGGGTCAGCAGCATGTCGGAATAGCCGATGATGGCGGTCAGCACATTGTTGAAATCATGGGCGACGCCGCCGGCCAGCTGGCCGATGGCCTGCATTTTCTGGCTCTGGGCAAAGCTCTCGCGCAGGGTCTGCTGCTCGGTGGTGTCCAGCGCATAAAGCAGGGCCTGGGCGCCATCGGCATCGGTGACGGGCGACAAAAACAGCCGCGCCGCGCGGATCGGGCCGCTGACGGGGGTCATGGTGACGTCAATCGGGGCAATGTCGCTCTGGTTGGCGCTGGCGCGGGCGAGGGCACGGCCCAGCGCCGGACGCTCGCGGGCATCGATCAGGTCAATGACGGTGGCGGCAGCGGCGCCTTCAGCATTTTGCGGCTCGAACAGGCGGGCAAAGGCGGCATTGGCGCGCACGACCGCGCCGGTCTCGCTGAGGGTGGCGATGGCCATGGGGGTGGCGTTGAAGAAACGGGCAAAGCGCACCTGTGCGGCCTGCAGGTCCTCGGCCTTGGCATCGGCGGCAGTGCGGTTGAGCACAAGGGTGCGGGAAGGTTCGCGCTCGCGCCGGGCATTGACATGGACCTTGTGGATGAGGCGCACGGGCAGGTTCTCGCCGGTGCGTTTCTTGAGATCAATATCAAAGGTTTCGGTGCTGGATTGACCGGCCGCCGCGTGGGTCTGGGCCAGCAAGATGGCGCCGTCGCCGGCGATGATGTCGCTGAGCCGCAGGCCGCCGGTGCCGACCTGGGCGAGGTCATAATCCAGCCAGTTGGCGAGGGTTTTATTGAGGTAATCAATGCTGCCGTCGGCCCGGGCGGAAAAGAAGCCGGCCGGGGCATGATCCAGGAAATCAATGGCATTCTGCAATTCGAGGAAGACGCGCTCGTGGCG
Organism: Hyphomicrobiales bacterium; assembly: GCA_019075905.1. Classification (GTDB taxonomy): domain Bacteria; phylum Pseudomonadota; class Alphaproteobacteria; order Rhizobiales; family Beijerinckiaceae; genus REEB77. The sequence continues at coordinate 5,537 of JAGXAM010000030.1, read as the reverse complement.
CACCCGCTCGGTGGTGACATCGGCGAGGCTCCACAGCGTCAGGCCCTGGTCCTGCGGGCTGTCGAGCGGGCGCACGCGCACGCGATACCAGCCGGTTTCCGGCCCGCTGAGACTCGGGGTCAGCCGCAATTCCTCGGAGGCGCGCTTGCCCTGCTGGGCGGCCTGGGCGAGGCGGTAGACCGGCCCGGCGACCTCGCTCTGGCCCGACAACAGCCGCTCGACATTAAACACCTCGCCGCCGGGATCAGGCTGTCCCCAGGCGCGGTAGGCGGCATTGGCATAGGCAACGCTGCCATCGGGCCGGACGACGGCGAGACCCTCGCCGAACTGGTCGGCAAGGCGGCGGGTCAAATCATGCGGCGCGGCGCGTACCGCCAGTTGCAGGATGCCGACGGCATAAAAGAACAAGGCGATGATGCCGACAAAGGCAAAGACCACGAGCGTGATGTCGATCAATCTTGCACCTTCCGCGCGCGGCAGCAGCGAGGCCACCACCAGCAAGGCCAGCAGCAACGTCGTCAAAACCAGAATCAGGGCGCTTGAGCCGCTGCGTCCGCCAGGCGGGCGGGTGGAATGGCGCGGGCCGGAGGGGGAGGAATTGTTCATGAGTGACCAGAAGCTGCCCAAGGCACGGGGGGTGACGATTTGCAGTCTTCTCATAACACGAATAATGTTACATGCGGCAATGGGGGCCGGACTGCAGCGCATAATCAGCCGGGGGTAAACCGGTGCGCCGCCGCGCGCTCAGCGCGCAATTGCGGGGGTTACGCGTTGGGGCGGTTGTGTTATAAACCCGGGCCGATGGCGTTTTTTCGAAGGCAAGTGTTATGAGCAAGATTGCGGGCCTGGCGCCCGGACTTTGGGGCTGGATGGAAGCTGTAGCTGTCGCTATTGTCGTTCTTTTGTTCATTTTGGCCTGTTATTATGCAGCACGCAGCCTGCTCTGGCGCGGGATATCGGTGCCGGGTGGGCGGGGCCGCCAGCAACGCCTCGGTGCGGTCGATGTGTTCAATCTCGATCAAAATCGCCAGCTGGTGCTGGTTCGACGCGACAATGTCGAGCATCTGGTGCTGATCGGCGGCCCGAATGACGTGCTGATCGAATCGCAGATCGTCAGGGCCGAGCCGCGCAACCCACGCGAGCGCGAGATCCCCGAAGCCATATTGGAAGGCGCCAATGGCGCGCCGCGCGCCGCTATGCCGAACGTGCCGCCGCTGGCAACTCCACCGCTGGCGTCCGCCGTGCCGCCGCCAGTGGCGGTGCCGGTCGCGCCGGCGCCGGTGCCGCATGCGACACCGGTGCAACGCCCTGCGGCTTTCAGCCCGCCGCCACGCCGCGATCCGCCGGCCCCTGCGGCAGATGTGATGCCGGTGCCCCATGACCTCGCTGCGCCCGCCAGGGAGCCTGCCGATCCGGCGACGGCGCTGATGGCGGCGCTCGGCAGCGCGCTTGATCTCAAGAATGAAGGCGCCCCGGCGCCAAGTCCGGCCGTTCCGGCGCCGCCGGTGCTGCGGGCGCCTTTGCAGCGCCCGGTTTTCGAGCGCACGGCCCCGCGCCCGCCAGCGCCCCGCGCGGAACGCAATGTGCCGTCGCTGGCGTCAATGTCGGCGCGGCAATTGCCGCAACCGGCCGCCAAGACCGAAGCGCCATCGTCAGCTTCCGGCGAGGTGCCGCCGCCGGTGATTACGCCGTCGCCGCTGCGCCCCTCGCCGCTGAATGCCCTGCTCGGCAATCTCGCCAAGGCCGAGGTGATCCCGCCTGCGCCCGCTCCTGCGGTTGCGGCAGCAGAGGCTGCGCCGCCATCACCTCCCGAAGCCGTCGTTGCGGCCGAAGCTGAGGCACAAGATTCGCTTGAGACAGAAATGGCGCGCCTGCTCGGGCGGCCGCTCGGCGGCGCTTAACGCGCCGGGAGAGGCCCGCGCGGCGCCATCAGGCGTCGCGATAGACGCGTTCGCGCCGCTCGTGGTTTTCCTGGGCTTCGAGCGTCATGGTGGCGATCGGGCGGGCATTCAGCCGTTTCAGGCTGATGGGATCGCCGGTGATCTCGCAATAGCCGTACGAGCCATCGTCGATACGCTGGATCGCGGCATTGATCTTGGCGATCAGCTTGCGCTGGCGGTCGCGGGCCCGCAGTTCAATCGCCCGGTCCGATTCGGATGAAGCGCGATCGGTGACGTCGGGGTGGTTTTCGCTGTCATTTTGCAGGAGGTTCAGCGTTTCGCGGCTCTCGCGCAAAATATCGTCGCGCCATGCTTTCAGCTTGTTGCGGAAATATTCCCGCTGGCGCTCGTTCATGAACGGTTCGTCATCGCTCGGGCAATAGTCAGCCTCAATGTCGTTCTGCATAGCTGATGTCTCTCCCATAACCTGTTGACCGGCCTATACAGCGCCGCGGAACAGGAAACAACTGGCAAAGGCGTTCATGGTATAAAAGCCATCCTCGCGCGGCCCGCCGCCGATGATCGCAGCGGGCCGGTTCCACCGAGGTTTCAGGCGCGCTGCATGGCGCTTTTGAGATTGCTGTCGATGGCGTCGAGGAAACCGGTGGTCGAGACCCAGGCCTGTTCCGGCCCGACCAGCAGCGCCAGATCCTTGGTCATCACCCCTGATTCGACGGTGCTGACGCAGACCGATTCCAGCGTGCGGGCGAATTTCGCCAATTCGGCATTGCCATCGAGCTTGGCGCGATGGTCGAGGCCGCGCGTCCAGGCGAAAATCGAGGCGATGGAATTGGTCGAGGTTTCCTTGCCCTTCTGGTGCTCGCGGTAATGGCGCGTCACCGTGCCATGCGCCGCCTCGGCCTCCACAGTCTGGCCGTCGGGAGTGACCAGCACCGAGGTCATGAGCCCCAACGAGCCATAGCCCTGCGCCACCGTATCCGACTGGACATCGCCGTCATAATTCTTGCAGGCCCAGATATAGCCGCCCGACCATTTCAGCGCCGAGGCGACCATGTCATCGATCAGGCGATGCTCATAGGTGATGCCGAGCGCGGCGAATTTGGCCTTGAACTCGTTCTGGTAGGTCTCTTCAAAAATATCCTTGAAGCGGCCGTCATAGGCCTTCAGAATCGTGTTCTTGGTGGACAGATAGACCGGGAATTTGCGGGCGATGCCATAGTTCAGCGAGGCGCGGGCAAAATCGCGGATGGAATCGTCGAGGTTGTACATGGCCATGGCGACGCCGGCATCGGGGAATTTGAACACCTCGCGCTCGATCACCTGGCCATCATCGCCCTCGAATTTCATGGTCAGGCGGCCCTTGCCCGGCACTTTGAAATCGGTGGCGCGGTATTGATCGCCATAGGCGTGGCGGCCGACGATGATCGGCTGGGTCCAGCCCGGCACCAGGCGCGGCACATTGCGGCAGATGATCGGCTCGCGGAAAATGACACCGCCGAGAATGTTGCGGATGGTGCCGTTGGGCGATTTCCACATTTCGTGAAGGTTAAACTCCTTCACACGGGCTTCGTCGGGGGTAATGGTCGCGCATTTGACGCCGACGCCATATTTTTGAATGGCATGGGCTGAATCAATCGTCACCTGGTCACGCGTGGCATCGCGGTGCTCGACGCCAAGATCATAATATTTCAGATCAATGTCGAGATAGGGGTGGATCAGCTTTTCGCGGATGTAATGCCAGATGATGCGCGTCATCTCATCGCCATCGAGTTCAACTACGGGATTGGCGACTTTGATCTTTTGCATGAGGGGAACTCGCGTGAACGGGTGAAGCGGCTGCGCTATAGCAACCAGCTTGGGCAAGGTAAAGCCGGGGCGGCCGCAAAGCCGGGCTTTGGCGCGGCTTTTGCCGGTGCGCGGCCTAGGCTCTTAGTTGCAGGCGGGTGGCCCGGCGGGCGCAGGCGCGGCAATTGCGGGCGCCGTCATGACGCCGGGGCGGCATGCAGCCATGTGCAAGGCGCGCGGCTGCCATCCCCCGGCAAGGCCTGCTTCACGGGTCGGTCATGTAATTGCGGGTGATCGGGACATTGGCGTGCGGATGGGCGAGTTGCATCTGAAACACCATCATCGGCCCGTGACGAAAATTGGCTTCGGCACCGGCGAGGTAAAATTCCCACATGCGGCAGAAGCGTTCGTCATAAAGTGCGGCCACTTCCTTGCGGTTGGCGCGAAAGCGGCGCGACCATTCCTGCAGGGTTTTGGCATAATGCTGGCGCCAGATTTCGATGTCGGTCACCCAGACGGGTGATTTTTCCACGACCGGCAGCACTTCGGACAGGGGCGGGCAATAGCCGCCGGGGAAAATATATTTGCCAACCCAGGGATTGGCCTGCGTTGGGGTGGCGGAAACCCCGATGGCATGCACCAGCGCCACCCCATCCGGTTTCAGGCGGGCGGCGATGACCTCGAAGAACTTGCGGTAATTGGGCACGCCGACATGCTCGAACATGCCGACTGAGACGATGCGGTCATAGCTGCCGGTCTCCTCGCGGTAATCACGCAGCTCAAAGCTCACGCGGTCGGCCAGCCCGGCCGCTTGCGCGCGCTCGCGGGCGATCCTGAGCTGGTTTTCCGACAGGGTCAGGCCGACGACGCTGATGCCGGGTGCCGCGCGGGCCATGGCCAGGGCGAGGCCGCCCCAGCCGCAGCCGATATCCAGCACGCTCACGCCCGGCTTCAGCAGCAATTTGGCGATGATATGCTGCTGCTTCTTGTGCTGGGCCTCTTCGAGGGTTTCATCGCCATTCTGGAAATAGGCGCAGGAATATTGCCGGTCTGCGTCGAGAAACAGCTCATAAAGCCGATCGGAAAGGTCATAATGATGCGCCACATTGCGGCGTGCGCCGGTGAGGCGGTTGGCCTGTTTGAAGGCGATCAGCGCACGGCCGGCATGGCGGCGCAGGACGCTGAGGGGATGGGTTTCGAGCACGCCTAGGGCAAAGGCGCAGATATCGAGGAAATCCTCCAGCGTGCCACTCTCGATGGTGAGCTTGCCTTCCATATAGGCCTCGCCCGCTGCCATATCGGTGTGCAGGATGAGGTGGCGCAGGGTGGCATTGTCATGGATGCGCACGGTGACGAAGGGCGTGCTGCCGGTTCCGAAAACATGGCTCGCGCCGGCCGGATCGATCACCGTCAATGTGCCGAAATTCACGATTTTCCCTAAAAGATAGACCATGGGTTTCAGCAACAGTGCTGGAACCTGCGGCCTGGAGCTGGTGGCGAGGTCGGGGGTGGAGGACCAAAAGGACTGGCTGCTCAAGGGCGTGTCTCCCTGCATCAGCTCGCGGGAACATTGCCCTTGCGAGAGCCTTGAGGCTGCGCCAGGATTGCGGGAATATTACGGCGCCGACGCTAGCTCGCCTTGCAGCCGCTGCAGGGGAGGGCTGCTGGTTCGTCAGATCGTGGTCATTCAGATCGGCGTGACATGTACGGCCTGAGAGACAGGTGACATTTTGTACCGGACACATGGGTTACACTTTTTGCCATTTTTTTGGTGGCGGGAGGTGTGGATGCCGTGGAAAGTGAGTTCGGTCATGGACGAACGGTTGCGCTTCATCGCCCGGCTTCTGGAAG
>JAGXAM010000018.1 GCA_019075905.1 Hyphomicrobiales bacterium | reverse complement strand
CCTTCCAGAAGCCGGGCGATGAAGCGCAACCGTTCGTCCATGACCGAACTCACTTTCCACGGCATCCACACCTCCCGCCACCAAAAAAATGGCAAAAAGTGTAACCCATGTGTCCGGTACAAAATGTCACCTGTCTCTCAGGCCGTACACACTTTGCTCATCGCCATGACAATTGTTGAAGCTGCAGCATCAACAACCGTCATTGCGAGGAGCGAAAGCTCCGAAGCAAGCCAGATGGCTCCGGGAATGCTGCGGCGAGGATTGCGTGAACCCCCTGGGTTGCTTCGCTTCGCTCGCAATGACGGGGGAGAGAGCTTGCTATGAGTGATGGGTGGGCAAGCTCATGCGCCGGGGGCCGTTTTCGCAGGCCCGTCACCGAGGCTGGCAGAGTTACCCTTGAGCGCAAAGCTGGCGGCTGCGGATGGTTACGGGCGGCAGGCTCCGCACGTTGCCGACGGCCGTGATCAGCGCCGATTTATCCGAATCTGGCAATGATTCAAGATCGCCGTCGCCGAAATAGACCATGGCCTTGAGACTTTCGCGCGGATTGAAGGCGCTCCCATACATTGCCCGGGCAGCGGACAGGGCTGCGGGCAGGCTGACGCCAGCGCGGACAAGAGCGGCTATGTCCCGGTAATCCTTCGCCTCTGCGCGCTGCAAAATCACCTTGGTCTTTGTTGCCAGCAAATCCGCAAGCGAGGCGACGGCAATTCCAGCGTCGGTCATTTCCGGGTCGCCAACCCGGCCCGTCGTCAAATCGCCAAAAAACGACACGTAAACGCCTTCCGGCGTCCGGAGGCTCAGCGTGCGCCGCTCGTCGCGCAGCGTCTCGCACTGGGCAATGTCTGGAATGGATGACATGATCGCCTCACGATCCAGTGGAGCGCTGGCGAAGAAATCGAAATCGACCGATTGCCTGTGACCCAGCCGCAGTGCAATCGCGGTGCCGCCATAAAGCACAAAGCCAAGCTGCGCGGCGCCGGCCAGTTTCGGCCAAAGCCGCAACTGCGCGGGAGGCAATATGCCGGTGTTGACCCGAAGCCGGGAGATCACGCCAATTTCCTTGCAACCAGCGGCGGTGGCGGGCGTTCGGCACTCGCCAATCCCAGGCGGTAATGCCAATAAGCCCAAGACTTTTCTGAAAACCAGCCGGCCCCGGAGTGGCGCAAGATGGCGCGCAGACCATCATCGCCCATCGCGGCTTCAAGCGCCTCGACGTCGTCCCAGCTGCCCATGTCCATGACCTGCGCCAGCAAACGCTCAGGGTAGGCCACAGCGTCTGACGGGGTTTTCCACCAGATATATGTGCCCGCAAGGCGCAGCAGAAGGCTCTGGTCTATCATGTCACCTCCCGATCCGGCTACCTGACGGCTGCGCCAGATTTACCTTCGTCCACGCTGCGGTTATTTTTGGCAGGCCCGTCGCCGATGGTGGCGCTGATGCGCTGGGCAAGCTTGTTCCTCAGGTCCTTGGCATCCGTCCAGGTGATGTGATTATATTGCCGCGTATCGAAATGAACTCTGTCGATTGCATTTTCTTTGCATGTGAAAATCACGGGAATATTCAACCCATGCGCGAAACCGGCCTCGTAATAGACGCCGCCGCGCGCATTTTTTTCTTCTTGCGTAAAATCCGCAACCAGAAAACGCGAACGCCGGATTTCAGCGATAATCGCATCGTCAATTTTGTCGTTATGGTCTTTTCGATCTATGCGGATCGGTTTGTATCCGGCATCCTCAATGCCCGGCGAAATGCCATTATCGTATGCGTCATCCATAGATTTGTCGAACCACATGGCGACAAAGGCTTGTGATGAATTGATCGTGCGATGTTTTAGTTTATCAAGACGAGCGTATCCATCAACGGTGACGCTATAATGTTTGTTTGAAATTTCAGTAATATAATTCATTTCAATTAAATATTTTATAAAATATTTGACTTCATCTTGATTTGTAGCTTCGATGCAAGTAAATAATCCCCAATATATAATTATATCATTATAAATATATTTGTCATTAAAGTCATTATCGTTATTAGGAATTAAGTCATTTGGAGTATTTGTGTTTAGATGTTTGTCCACTGTCGGTATTTTCGACGCAATGTACATCAGCAACCTGTCGGCCTTATCAATTACTGGCATCGATGCACGATCCCGCACCTCCTTAACGAGCTCCGAATGCACCTCGGGACAAGCGATGCCATTCTGCCGTTGCTCGATGAGCCAAGTCGTTATGCGGGCCCTAATTTGGTCGTCAATTTCAGTAAGTATATTCTCAGGCAATGCATCAATTTTATACCTTCCGCCTGTGCGCGGGGAATCGATCAAAGATTTTGGAGGCTGTTCCGCCGTTTGAGTTAATCGTGCCGGTGTCTTCCAAATTGGGCAATTGCCTAAATAAACCACAGCCGCAACCTCCATAATAAGCTTCTCGTGGCGGCCCCCTCACCTTCGCCCGCGCTGCGGGGTTTTGGCGGCGGCTCTGGCGTGCTCGTCGAAGAGTTCGGCGAGCTTTTCGGTCATGGCACCGCCCAGTTCCTCGGCATCGACAATGGTGACCGCGCGCCGGTAATAGCGGGTGACGTCATGGCCGATGCCAATGGCGATGAGCTCGACCGGCGAGCGATTCTCGATCTCGTCGATCACGTGGCGCAGGTGCCGCTCCAGATAATTGCCGGGATTGACCGACAGGGTCGAATCATCCACCGGCGCGCCGTCGGAAATCATCATCAGGATCTTGCGCTGCTCGCTGCGGGCACGCAGCCGGTTATGCGCCCAGTCCAGCGCCTCGCCATCGATATTCTCCTTGAGCAGGCCCTCGCGCATCATCAGCCCGAGATTTTTGCGGGCGCGGCGCCACGGCGCATCGGCGCTCTTGTAGATGATATGGCGCAAGTCGTTGAGGCGGCCGGGTGACGGCGGCTTGCCCTGCTGCAGCCAGGCCTCGCGAGCCTGTCCGCCCTTCCAGGCTCTTGTGGTGAAGCCGAGAATCTCGACCTTGACGCCGCAGCGCTCCAGCGTGCGCGCCAGAATATCGCCGCAGGTGGCCGCGACCGTGATCGGGCGGCCGCGCATCGAGCCGGAATTGTCGATCAGCAGGGTCACCACCGTGTCGCGGAAATCCATATCCTTCTCGCGCTTGAAGGACAGGGGCTGGCGCGGTTCGGTGACCACGCGCGACAGCTTGGCCGGGTCGAGCAGGCCCTCTTCGAGATCGAATTCCCAGGAACGGTTCTGCTGCGCCATCAGGCGGCGCTGCAGCTTGTTGGCGAGGCGGGCGACCACGGCCGAGAGGTTCTGCAACTGCTTGTCGAGATAGCTGCGCAGCCGGTCAAGTTCTTCAGGCTCGCAAAGCTCCTCGGCCGGCAGGGTCTCGTCGAATTTGGTGGTCCAGGCCTTGTAATCATTGAGCCGAATGGCGGAGAGCGGCCCGGTCGGGGGCGCGTTTTCAGCGGCTTCCTCGGCCTCGCCGGCATCGCCCTCCTCAGTGAAATCGCCCGATGGCGCATCATCGGCATCCATCGTGCCGTCGCCGGCCTCATCGTCGGCATCATCGGCGCGCTGCATGTCGGCGACCTCGCCGGCGGCTTCATCCTGCGCCTCGGCCTCGCCATTCTGGCTCTGGTCGTTGTCGCCCTCGTCATTGTCCTCGTCGTTTTCATCGGCGTCGAACGGCTGGTCCTCGCCCATGTCGAGAGCTTCGAGCAATTTATGCACGGTGCGCCCAAAGGCGCGCTGGTTGCCGATGTCACGCGCCAGGGCGTCGAGATCAGCACCGGCCCGCTCCTCGATGTAATCGCGCCAGAGATTGACGATGTTCTGGCCCGTGGCCGGGGCCGTGGCGCCGGTGAGGCGCTCGCGCACCATCAGCGCCAGCGCGTGTTCGAGCGGGGCATCGGCACGGTCGGACACTTCGGCATAGGGGCCGCGATGGTAGTGATCCTCCCACATGGCACCAAGATTGGCCCTGACGCCCTCCATGCGCCTGGCGCCGATCGCCTCGCAACGGGCCTGTTCCACCGCCTCGAATATGGCGCGCCCGGCCTGGCCTTGTGGCGCGATCTTGCGGTGCACCGCCTCGTCATGCAACGCCAGCTTGAGGGCAAAGGCATCAGCCTGGCCGCGCAGCACTGCGGCCTCGCGCGGGCCAAGGCGGCGCGGCGGCTCGGGCAATCTGGCGCGCAAGGAGCCTTCGCCAGTGGTCAGCCCCGGCTTTTCGGCGGCAAAGGTGACTTCCAGATTCGGTGCCCCGGCCATGGCGCGCAGGCATCCGGCGACCGCGCGTTTGAACGGCTCCTGCGGGGCATCGGTTCTGGCGGGCGGCTTTCGATTGGAGAGGGTCATAATGTCATCGCATATAGCTTCAATATTGCCCCGGGACTATGTGCCACGCCCGACAATTTGTCACCATGGCAGCGGCTGCGCCTGATCAAGGCTCGCGTCTTGCCAGCAGGTCGGGCCGCCTTGCGCGGGTGATGGCCTCGGCCTGCTCCTTGCGCCAGCGGGCAATGCGGCCGTGATCGCCCGAGCGCAGCACGGCAGGGATGGTGTGGCCTTCAAAATCCACCGGCCGGGTGAAATGCGGATATTCGAGCAGGCCGGTCTCGAAGCTCTCGTCGTCGCCGGAGGCGGCAGCGCCCATGACGCCGGGCAGCAGGCGCACGCAGGCATCGAGCAGGGTCAGCGCCGCCATCTCGCCGCCCGACAGGATATAATCACCAATCGACACTTCGACGAGGTCGCGGGCGGCAATGACGCGCTCGTCGACACCCTCGAAGCGCCCGCAGAGCAGGGCGAGGCCCGGGCCCTGCGCCCAATGGCGGACCATGGCCTGCGTCAGCGGCGCGCCGCGCGGGCTCAGCAGCAGCCGCGGGCGGGCATCGGGCAGCGGCCAATGCGCATCTATGGCATCAGCCATGACATCGGCGCGCAGCACCATGCCGGCACCGCCGCCGGCCGGCGTGTCATCGACGGCGCGATGGCGGCCACGTCCGAAGGCCCGCAGATCATGGGCTTCAAGCTGCCAGAGGCCGCGCCGCAGCGCCTCGCCGGCCAGCGAAAAGCCGAGCGGCCCGGGAAACATGTCGGGAAACAGCGTGATGACGGAAGCCGACCAGGGGGTCATGACACGGCATCACTGGTTGTGGAACAGGGCATCATGCACTTCATCGCCGGGTTTCAGGCCGATGGTGGCGGCGACGCCGGCATTGAGCTCCAGCGCGGCATAGGCGGGTTTTGCCGAGGGGATGATTTTCAGATCCATCGGCTGGGCATTGGCGGCGACATTGATGACATGGCCGCTCTTGTCGATGAACACCATGTCGAGTGGAATATAGGTGTTTTTCATCCACATCATCACCGGCGCGGTGGTGCCGAAATCAAACAGCATGCCGTGGTCTTTGGGCATGAAACGCCGAAACATCAGCCCGCGCTCCAGCTGGGCCGTGCCGCGCATGACCTCGACATTGAACTTGTGGGGGCCCGAAGCGGTGGTGATGGTCAGGTGATCTAAAACGGGCGCGCCATGGGCTGTCGCCTGCCCGAGCACGACCCCAAGAATCGCCAGAAAACGCCGCATCGCCTTCAAACCTGTCCTGACATGGCCCGCCATGAGCGCTGTCCTATCACAGCGGCGCGGGCGCACCAACCGTCAGTGCGAAGCGGGCAGGGCCGATTCCAGCAGACGCACCTCCGCAGCCATCAGGCCCTTGGGGCCATCGCCAAAGCGCACGAGCAGGCTGTCACCGGTCTTAACCTCGGCAATGCCGTAGCGGCGCAGCGTCTCCATGTGGATAAAAATATCCTCGGTGCCGTCGCCGCGCGATACGAAGCCGAAGCCGCGCAGCCGGTTGAACCATTTGACGATGACGATCTCGTAGCCGCCCTTGGGTACCACCTGGACATTGGTGCGCGCCAGCGGCTGCTCGGAGGCATGGACGGCGGTGGATTCATCGACCGACAGCACCTTGAACACCTGCAGGCCCTTTTCGCGTCGCTGCGCCTCGCAGACAACGCGCATGCCCTCCTGCACGGACTGGAAGCCATCGCGCCGCAGCACGGTGACATGCAGCAGCACATCGGCACCGCCGCCATCGGGCACGATGAAGCCGAAGCCCTTGGTGACATCGAACCATTTGACCCGGCCGGCGAGATTTATGAGGCCAGGGGAGCCTTCGCCCGCCTTTTCGGTTGCACCGCTTTCCGGGCCGGCAATATCGGTCGGAAGGTGATTTGATGGCACTGAAATCCCGTTGGCCACGGAACAACTCCACGTACTGAAGAATGCTTGGGATCCGTCCGGGGACGAATCAGATGTCCGAGCATAGCATCAAGGAATCGTCGCGACAGCGGCCTTTTCCGAATTCTGTGGAACATTCTGGTTATGCACATGCAATGCGCTGAGAACAGGGCCAACTTCGGCATGAAGCACCATATCTGCGAGCGGATCGAGCGGGGTCGCCTCGCGGTTGATGATGGCGAGGCGGGCGCCGGCCTGTCTGGCTACCAGAGGCAGGCTGGCGGCAGGCTGAACCAGCAGCGACGAGCCCACGACGATGAAAAGATCGCAGCCGCGCGCCCAGGCTTCCGCCCGGGCCAGAGGCTCTTTCGGCATGGCCTGGCCGAAGGATATGGTCGCCGATTTGATGATGCCGCCGCAGCCGCAGGGGGCAATGGAGCCGGAGCCGGCAAATTCGGCGCGCAGCGTGGCCAGTTCATAGCGCATCCCGCAGGAAAGGCAGGCCGCGAAGGTGCCGTTGCCGTGCAATTCCGCCAGCGCTGCGGCGGGGACGCCGGAGGCTTGATGCAAGCCATCAATGTTCTGGGTGATGATGCCGATGACATGGCCGCTTGCGACCATTGCCGCCAGCGCCTTGTGGCCGCGCCCAGGCCTTGCCCCGGCCCATGTATCATCGAGCGCGAATTTGCGTCGCCAGGCTTCGTTGCGCAGCGTCGGGCTCGCCAGATAATCGGCGTAAGCGATCGGCGGATGGGTCAGCCACGGCGAGCCGCGCGAACGAAAATCCGGCACGCCGCATTCGGTCGAGAGGCCGGCGCCGGACATGACGACGATCCGGCGGGCGGCGGCAAAGGCCGATTGCAGTGTCGGGAGAGGTAGATCAGGCATGGGTGAGGTTCCCGCGTGTCGGCCTATAATGCCCGAAGTCAAGACTCAATCATAGCCAGAGTGCGAGGGCGGTGGCGAGCGCGATGCCTGCGAGGAAGTTGACCGCCAGCGTGCTGGTCGAGGGTTCCCGTGCATTTTCGTCGAACCACAGACGCCCCTCATTTGCGTTTTCGACACAACCAAAGCGCAATTTTGATCAAGAAGGCCTCTCCGCAATGAAGCAGAGTTGCTATGCTTTGTGTGAGGCTGATATGGATATGATGGGAAGAATAATCTGGTTTATCGAGACTCACTTCGGAGACGAATTGACGCTCGACGAGGTGGCGCAAGCAGCCGGATTGTCCAAATTCCATCTTGTCCGTGCGTTTGGAATGCATACTGGTCAGTCGGTCATGCGCTATATTCGTTCACGACGATTGAGCGAGGCGGCAAAACGATTGGCCAACGGAACTCCCGGCATACTTGATGTCGCGCTCGAGTCCGGATTCGGTTCACACGAGGCTTTCACCCGGGCTTTCAAGGATAGGTTCGGTGTCACGCCTGAAGCTGTCCGGAAGTCCCGATCCCTGCAAGACATCAAGCTCGTGGAGCCTCCCAAAATGACAGAAAAATATTCTGAAATTACCCAACCGCGTTTAACCAGCCATGATGCCATGCTCATCGTCGGCCTGAGGAAGCGCTACAGCGACGCGACAAGTGCCGGGATGGCGGCGCAATGGCAGGCCTTCCAACCGCACATCGGCCATATCGACCACCAAAGGGCAAAGTAGCATTTGGTATCCTTTGCAACAGTGACGACCAGGGCAATATAGACTACGTTACCGGTGTCGAGGTTGGCGCATATTCAAATATTGCGAAAGAACTCGACGGGATGCGCGTACCGGCACAAACCTACGCTGTGTTTCAGCACGACGGGCATGTGTCCGAGATCAGGCGGACCTGGAAAACAATTTTCGGCATGTGGCTTGTCGAATCCGATCGGAAGCTCGTCGATGCTCCCCAGTTCGAGCGCTACGGGGAGGGATTTGATCCCAAAACCGGCATCGGCGATATCGAAATATGGATTCCGGTTGTTGACTGAAAGTGTCGCCGATGGCTGACGCTCAAGGCGATTTGGTCATCGGCTCGTTTCTTTCACTCAAGATCCGGACTGCTGCAGGCGGTTGGCATCAGGGCGCAGGGCTGGCCCAGCACATCGGTAAGGGCGGAAACCTTGGTTATCCACCCGTCGCGAAAGCAACCAATCGCCTGAGGCTGACGCCACATTTTCCTCCGAACGCTGAACACTTGGCATTGATGCAGGTGGCGTCGATCGTCATCCGCTTCGTGCCCATCCGGTCTCAATCAGAAACATAGCACTCCTTGATCGCGTTCACGCACCCCCCAAACAGCGCTTTAACTTCGGACGGGATTTGATAAGGTCTCGGGCATCTCTGGAGACTAGCCATGACTGCGAACACCGCCCCCCGTGCCGACATGCCGAATGATCTTGATTCATTCTGGATGCCGTTTACCGCCAACCGTTCCTTCAAGAAGAACCCGCGCATAATCGCCCGGGCCAAGGACATGCATTATTATACGCCCGAAGGCCGGGCGGTGCTCGATGGCACGGCCGGGCTGTGGTGTGCCAATGCCGGCCATAATCGCCCGAAAATCGTTGAGGCCATCCAGGCACAGGCGGCGGAACTGGATTTCGCCCCGACCTTTCAGTTTGGCCATCCCAAGGTGTTTCAGCTGGCATCGCGGGTGGCGGCGCTGGCGCCCGAGGGGCTCGATCATGTTTTCTTTGCCAATTCCGGCTCGGAGGCGGTGGATTCAGCCTTGAAGATCGCGCTGGCCTACCACAATGTTCGCGGCGAGGGGCAGCGCACCCGGCTTATCGGGCGCGAGCGCGGCTATCACGGCGTCGGCTTTGGCGGCATTTCTGTCGGCGGCATGTCGCCGAACCGCAAATTCTTCGGCGCGCTGCTGGCGGGCGTCGATCATTTGCCGCACACCTACAACCGCGAACATCAGGCCTTCACCAAGGGTGAGCCGCAATGGGGCGCGCATCTGGCTGATGAGCTCGAGAGAATCGTCGCCCTGCATGATGCCTCGACCATTGCGGCGATCATTGTCGAGCCCATGGCCGGTTCAACCGGGGTGCTGCCGCCGCCGGTCGGCTATTTGCAGCGGCTGCGGGCAATCTGCGACAAATATGGCCTGCTGCTGATTTTCGACGAGGTCATCACCGGATTCGGTCGGCTCGGCGCGCCCTTCGCCGCAGAGCGTTTCGGCGTTACGCCGGACATGATCTGCTTTGCCAAGGGCATTACCTCGGGCTCGGTGCCGATGGGCGGGGTGATCGTGCGCAAGGGCATTTATGATGCCTTCATGAAGGGCCCGGAGCACGCCATCGAATTTTTCCATGGCTATACTTATTCCGGCCATCCGCTGGCAGCGGCGGCCGGGCTGGCGACGCTCGATCTTTACGCAGAAGAAGGGCTTTTTGCCCGCGCCAAAACCATGGAGCCGGTCTGGGCGGAGGCGGTGCATGGCCTCAAGGGCCTGCCCAATGTGCTTGATATACGCACGATAGGGCTGGTCGCGGCGATTGATCTGGCTTCAAAACCCGACGCTGTGGGCAAGCGTGCCTTTGATGCGCTCAACCATGCGTTTTTTGAAGGCGGGCTGATGCTGCGCACCGCAGGTGATGCGTTGGTGCTGACGCCGCCGTTGGTGATCAGCGAGGCTGAGATCGGTGAGGTGGTCGAAAAGACCGCACAGGCGATCCGTGCAGTCGCCTGAAGACGGGGCCTAGAATTCGGGCATGTGATCAATGGGGGCCCTGATCTGCCGCAATGCCCGCAATTCCTCGCCGGCAAAATCCATGAAGGCGCGCACGCGCGCCGCGTGGCGCAGGTCGGGATGGGTCAAAATCCAAATATGGCCACCGGGCTGCGGAATGGGGCTGCCATAGCGACGCAGGCCCGGCGTGGCATCGCCCACGAAACAGGGAATGATGCCCATGCCGAGCCCGGCGGCAATGGCCTGCGCCTGGCCCAGCATGGTGTTCAGGCGGAAAAAAATCCTCGTTCCGCCGCTTTCGCGCTCGACCATCCGGGCGGGCAGGGTATGGGCGAGACTTTCCGAATAGCCGACCCAGCGAGTGTGTTCATTGACGGTAAATTCGGGATCGTCGGGAATATAACGCGCCCAGGCCATTTCGCCGAGGCGACGCCCCACCAGCGTCTCCGGCGGGTCCGAGGTGGCGCGGATGGCGACATCGGCGTCGCGGCGTGACAGGTTGAGCGCCAGCGGCGAGACGATGACATCGAGCCTGATTTCCGGAAACAGCCTCGCAAAGCGGGCGAAGATCGGCATCAGGATATAATGCAGCATGGTATCGGTGACGGTAACGGTGAGATCGCCCGATGGCTTGTCGTCGCGCCCGACCGAACGGCGCTCGAAGGCATCAATCTCCTCGGACATGCGGCTCGCCAGAGCCACCATTTCCGCGCCGGGCGGGGTCAGCGTGTAGCCGTTGCGGGCGCGCTCGAACAATCTTGTGCCCAGCGCCTCCTCAAGATGGCCCAGCCGCCGGAACACGGTGGAATGGTTGAGGCCGAGCCTTTCGGCGGCTCCCGTCAGCGATTGGGCTTCGGCAATGGCTTTGACAATCCTGAAATCATCCCACGATGTGGCGTGGTGGTTGGGCGTGGCCATTACATTACTCGCACGAGGCAATTTGCAGAGGAAAACAATACGATTGCACAATTGCAAGAAAATACCCGGCCGTCAATATGGCATGATTCAGGCAATTGCCGGGCTTTTCAGGGGCGTCTGCAGGACTGCGCCCTCATGGCGGGCATTGTTGATCGCCGGGCCGATGCGGGTGGCGACAAAATAATCGTCTGCGGCCGGGCGCAGCAGCGGCAGGGCGGTTTCAAAGCGGGTTTCATCGAGATCGAGCCAGGTGTCGAAATCGGGCGGCGCGATGACCACCGGCATGCGATCATGCACTGGGCGCACCTGGGCATTGGCGGCGGTGGTCAGCAGGCAGGCGGTTTCCAGTTCGCTGCCATCGGCTGTGACCAGATATTCGTGCAGGCCGGCGACGGCAAAGACGCCGCGATCGGGGCGCTGGAACAGCCACGGCTGTTTCGGCATTTTGGCGGCGGGGGCGGCCTGCCACTCGTAATAACCGTCCATGATGAACAGACAGCGCCGCCGGCGCAGGGCATTGCGAAAGCTCGGCTTTTCGGCGCAGGATTCGGAGCGCGCATTGATGATCAGCGGGAATTTCGCGATTTCCTTGACAAAGCCGGGCAGCAGGCCCCAGCGCAACAGCTGGAAGTGCCGCCGGACCGCGCCATCGCCATCGCGGCGCGCCAGCACCACCGGCACCGGCTGGGTTGGCGCTATATTGTAGCGCGGCGGGAAATTCGGCTGCTCGACATAATCAAAATAGGAACGCACCGCCTCGGGTGGCAGGGTTATCGCGTAACGCCCGCACATGAAGGTCATCTCCCGCCATGGAGGCCGCAACCGGCGGCCCGCCATCGCACCTTATAGCGCCTGCGCCCGGGCGGCGCTATTTCACCACGGGTGCGGCCATGACATCGGGGGCGCTGTCATCGCCATAGATGCGGCGCTCCTTGCCCAGGGCCGAATATTCGCGGCTGGATTTGAAGATCGGATAGAGCATTTCGATATACCAGCGTTCCTTGCCGAACAGCTGGTCATCGCGCAGGCCGACTTCCGCGGGATACTGGCGGGTAATATGCGCCGAGCCAAACAGAATATCCCAGAAAAACAGCATGTTGCCGTAGTTGCCCTTGTAATAGCCAATGCCGTCGTCATTGGTGATGGCGTGATGGGCCCAATGAGTGGCGGGCGTGGAGATGGTGCGCTCGACGACCCACATCAGCGGGCTGAGCCATTTGTTCTTGTAGAGCGGCGCATCCCACGGCACGGCGCAATGGGCGCCCATGATGATGGTGAGCTTGAGGACGACATAAACAAGATAGACATTGCCGAGGCCGAGGAAGATCAGCACGCCGGAAATCCAGAGGCCGGGCATCATCGCGTAATAAAACAGGTTGTTGCGGTAGGTGATGCGCACGCTCATGTAATGGGCGGTGTGGTGGGCGCGATGCAGCGGCCACAGCCACGGCTGGTGCGACACCCGGTGCCACCAATATTGCGGCAAATCATCGCCGAGCAGCAAAATCCCGAACATGACCCATGCAGGCAGCGCGCTCCAGGCATTGTGATATTGCGGGATCAGCAGCACGCATAACAAGCCGACGATCTTGAAAATCAGTGGTTGCACCAGTGCCAGCAGCGCCAGAAAGGTGACAAGCTCAAGCTTGCTGTCATCCCGGGTGGCATGGAAGCTGGTATAGCTTTCAGTAAGATATTCGGTCAGTCCAAATCCGAAAACGATCAGAAAAAGGACGATATTCTGCAAAAGATTCATCGCTGCCCCCCATGCCAAAATGCCAGGCGCCTCATGTTTTGGTATAAGTGTAAACCAAAAAATCGGCCCACGACAAGGCCTTTTGGGCGAAGCCAGCGGTGCGGCCATGGCGCAGAAAATTACACTTTGGCCTGATTAGTTTCGCGAATTCTCAAGGCGAGTGCAAGAGAATATTATATTTTTTCGGGCATCCCTGCACAGCCTTCTGGATGCTATGGCCAAATTCATGACACGCGTACGCTCTATGCCCAAGCCCGGCCAGCCTGAATATGAGCCTGATCTCTTCAGCAGGGCCAGCAGTCTGGTCAATCCAAAGTCAGGCATAGCCAACGATTATCTCAACGTCCTGAACGAAATTTCCATGCTGGTGGAAAATTATCCAGCGATGCCGGAATTTTATGATTCCATCGTGGGCTGGAAAACCACGGGCTATACCGAGTATTTCCGCAATTCCAACTTGCCGGGCCGCGATGCGGCGTTAAAATCTTGGGAAGTGACGCGGGCCGAATTGCGCGAGGCCTTTGAAACCCTGATCCACGAAGTCGAGACACTCGCCAGCCGCGCCAAGTCCAATATCACCAGCCATGCCGAGCGCCAGCTCGATGACGAGGCGATCGAGAGCATTTGCGCTGATCTCGCCGAATCGATGCGCGCCTGCATCCTGCGCGCGACGCATATCATCAACAATGGGACGGTGCTGCCGCAGGACGATGCGCAGGCGCGCGCCGATGCGATCATGCAGAACCGCCTTGGCAGCGGCCGTCGCAAACGCGATCGCGGCTAATTCAAGAGGCCCTCGGGCGCGCCGCTCAGGCCTTGGCCATGAAGGCGGCGAAAATGGCCTTGGCTTCTGCAGAATTGAGCCGCTCGGCAAAGGCTTCGGCTTCACGGTCAATGCGCTCCAGCAGCTTGTGGCTGTCGGTGCGCAGCAGGGCGCGCGAGGCGAGGAGGGCGGTACGCGGTTTGGCAGCGAGGCGTTGTGCCACTGCCGCGGCATGGGCCACGACATCGCCGTCAACCACGGCATTGATGATGCCATGGCGCTCGGCGCTGGCGGCATCGAAAGCCTCGCCGAGCAGCAGCATCTGCGAGGCGGTCTTGATGCCGCAAAGGCCCGGCACCAGCAGGGATGCGGCGGCCTCCGGCACCAGCGCCAGATCGATGAAGGGCATGTGGAAGCGCGTGCGGGCCGAGGCATAGGCGAGGTCGCAATGCAGCACCATGGTCGTGCCAATGCCGATGGCAAGGCCATCGAGCGCGGCGATGAGCGGCTTGTGCGACAGAACCAGCGCTTTCAGGAAGACGATGGCCGGTGAGGTCTCGAAAGTGGCGCGCCCCTGCAGGAAATCGCCGATATCATTGCCGGCGCTGAAGGCTCCGGGTTGTCCGGTGATCATGATGACGCCGACATCATCATCCTTGTTGGCCCTGGTGATGGCCTCGGCCATGGCCAGATACATGGCGCCGGTCAGGGCATTGCGCTTGGCAGGGCGGTTGATTTCGATGCGCGCCACGCCCTCGTTGCGGGTGACGACAATGGCATCGGCGGACGTGCTCATTGCAGGCCCCCGAAGCCGGGTTCGAGCGCAAAGGTGCCACCTTCCATGATGGAGAGCGCGAGGCCCGGCGCGGCGGTCGCGAGGCATTCGGCAAAGAACCTTGCATCGCCAGTGGCGCTCGCCTCATGGGCGTCGTTGGCGGCGGCCAGCGCCATGGCGGCCAGCGATACGCCGCCGCGCGCGAGGCCAAACAGGCGCAGGAACGGGGTGGCACCGGCCAGCGCCAGCGCCGGTTCGGCCGCCAGGGCGCCGTGCAGCCAGCCTGCGGCCTGCTCGAAACTGTCAACGGCGGCGGTGAGGCGTTCGTGGGTCTTGCCGAAACCGGGCGTGTTGCGCTGGCCGAGCAAGGCCAGGGTGGCGCGCATGTCGGCAATTTCGCGCGCGACGGTGGCGCCATTGGCTAGCCCGAGCTTGCGCTGCACCAGATCAATGGCCTGGATGCCGTTGGTGCCCTCGTAAATTGCGACAATACGGGCATCGCGCATATATTGCGCGGCACCGGTTTCCTCGATGAAACCCATGCCGCCATGCACCTGCACGCCGAGCGAGGTCACTTCATTGCCGATGTCGGAGGAGAAGGCCTTGGCAAGCGGCGTCAGCAGGGCGGCGCGGGCGCCGGCCTCCTGGCGGGTCTGCGGGTCCTTGGCGCGGTGGGCGTGGTCGAGCGCCTGCGCGGTCAAATAACAGATCGCCCGGGCGGCACCGGTCATGGTGCGCATGATCATCAGGTTGCGGCGCACATCCGGGTGGCGGATGATCGCGGCAGGCCCAGGCCCGGCATCGCCCGGCGCCCGGCCCTGACGGCGCTCATGGGCAAAATGCGTGGCCTTTTGCGTGGCGACATCGGCTAGGGCGACACCCTGCAGTGCGGTGGCTAGGCGGGCATTATTCATCATCGTGAACATGCAGTTGAGGCCACGGTTTTCCTCGCCGATAAGCCAGCCGATGGCGCCTTCCTGATCGCCGAATATCATGGTGCAGGTCGGCGAGGCATGGATGCCCATTTTCTCCTCAAGCCCGGAGCAGAACACATCATTGCGCCGCCCGAGCGAGCCATCGGCATTGACCAGGAATTTCGGCACCAGAAACAGCGAGATGCCGCGGGTTCCGGCCGGGGCATCGGGCAGGCGGGCCAGCACCAGATGCACGATATTCTCGGCCATATCGTGCTCGCCATAGGTGATGAAGATCTTCTGGCCCTTGATGCGGTAGCTGCCATCGCCGGCGCGCTCGGCCCTGGTGCGCAGCAGCGCGAGATCGGAGCCGGCCTGCGGCTCGGTCAGGTTCATCGTGCCGGTCCAGGCACCGGACACCATTTTTTCCAGATAGATGGATTTGAGCTCGTCGGTGCCATGGGCCGAGACCGCCTCGACCGCACCCATGCCCAGCACCGGGCACAGGGTGAAGGCCATATTGGCGGCGCTCCAGATTTCCAGACAGGCGGAATTAAGCAGGTGCGGCAGGCCCTGGCCACCATGCGAGGCCGGGCCGGTCAGCGCATTCCAGCCGCCATCGATCCATTGCTGATAGGCAGAGCGCCAGCCCGGCGCGGTGGTAACGACCTTGTCCGCCAGCGCTGCGCCGGTGCGGTCGCCGGCATGATTGATCGGCGCCAGGACATTTTCTCCGAATTTCGCCGCCTCCTCGAGAACGGCTTCGGCGAGACCGTCGCCGAGATCACTGAAGACGCCGGAGGCAATGCCAGCCTGCAAACCGGCGGCGTGGTTGAGTGTCAGCATGATTTGCGATAGAGGGGCTTTATAGTCCATTACGGTCTCCGACCCGGTGCTTGATGGGAAAACGGGGCAAAATCAAGCTAGGCCGCAGGGTCAACGGGCGCAAGTCCTCCCTTTGCTTCGAGACAAGAGCCGATGCCTTCTTCTTCCGCCGACACTGACCTGCGCCCGACCGCCCTGGTGCCGGTGACCAGCGCCGGGATCGACAGGGCTGCGGCGCGGCTGCGGGCGGGGGGGCTGGTCGCCTTCCCGACAGAGACGGTTTATGGCCTCGGCGCTGATGCCACCAGCGATGAGGCGGTGGCGGCGCTTTATGCGGCCAAGGGGCGCCCGCGCTTCAACCCGCTGATCATCCATGTCGCCCATTTGCAGGCCGCGCTGCATTATGGCGTTTTCAATGCGGATGCGCTGAAGCTGGCGCATGCCTTCTGGCCGGGGCCGCTGACGCTGGTGGTGCCGGTGCGCGGCGAGCGCATCAGCCTGCTGGCAAGGGCGGGGCTCGATACTGTGGCGCTGCGGGTGCCGGGGGTCGATGTGGCGCGGGCGCTCATCGCGGCGGCGGGGGTGCCGGTGGCCGCGCCCTCCGCCAATCGCTCGGGCGCGCTGAGCCCGACATCGGCGCGCGATGTCATGGCCGAACTCGATGGCCGCATCGACATGGTGCTGGACGGCAAGCCCAGCGCCATCGGCCTTGAATCCTCGATTGTCGCCCTGCGCGGCGGGGTTGCTGAATTGCTGCGGCCGGGTGCGGTGGCGCTTGAGGACTTGCGCAGGATCGTGCCGGTGCATGTGCCGGCGGCAGCGGCTGGCGATGTCCACCCCAGCGCACCGGGGCAGCTGAAAAGCCATTATGCGCCGCGCGCCGGACTGCGCCTGCATGCGACCTCGCTGCGCCCGGGCGAGGTCGGGCTCGATTTCGGCGGTGTTCTGGCCGGTGCGGCCCGCGACCTTTCGCCCTCGGGCAATCTCGCTGAGGCCGCCGCGCATTTATTTCGGGCGCTGCGTGATCTCGACGCCAGCGGCGCGCAGGTGATAGCCATGGCACCGGTGCCGGAACACGGCCTCGGCCTCGCTATCAATGACCGGCTGGCCCGGGCGGCGGCGCCACGCGATTCCTGAGGAACGTCAAGGCAAATAAATGAAGAAAGATCAATAAGATGGGTGAGTATGTTGGTGCGCTGGATCAAGGGACGACCAGCACAAGGTTCATTATTTTTGACCGGCAGGCGCGGCTGATCGCCCAGGCGCAGCGCGAGCATGCGCAAATCTGCCCCGGCCCCGGCCTCGTCGAGCATGATGCGCTGGAAATCTGGCGCAATGTCGGCGCCGTCATCGATGAGGCGCTGAGGGCGGCCGGGCTTGAGGCGGGCGATCTCGATACGATCGGCATCACCAACCAGCGCGAGACGGCGGTGCTGTGGGACCGGGCGACCGGCGAGCCCCTGCATCATGCGCTGGTATGGATGGATACACGCACCAGCGCGCTGGTGGCGCAATTTGCCCGTGATGGCGGCATCGACCGGTTGCGGGCCCGCACGGGCCTGCCGCTCGCCACTTATTTTTCCGGGCTCAAATTGCTGTGGCTGCTGGAAAATGTGCCGGGCGCGCGGGCGCGGGCGGC
The DNA here is from genome assembly GCA_019075905.1 of Hyphomicrobiales bacterium. Lineage (GTDB taxonomy): Bacteria > Pseudomonadota > Alphaproteobacteria > Rhizobiales > Beijerinckiaceae > REEB77. The sequence goes on along the minus strand of JAGXAM010000018.1, from coordinate 38,864 downwards.
GCGCGGCGAGATCGCTTTCGGGACGATCGATTCATGGCTGGTCTGGCAGTTGACCGGCGGGCCCGGGGGCGGCGTGCATATCACCGATGTCACCAATGCCTCGCGAACCCAGCTGATGAATCTCGAAACCCTCACCTGGGATGAGGACATTCTCAGGCTGTTTGATATTCCGCGCGCCTGTCTGCCGGAGATACGCTCCTCCTCGGAACATTACGGCATGGCCCGGCTTGCGGGCGGCGAGGTGCCGGTCACCGGCATTCTCGGTGATCAGCAGGCGGCCCTGTTCGGGCAGGCCTGCCTCGCGCCCGGTGCGGTGAAAAACACATATGGCACGGGCTGCTTCATGCTGATGAACATTGGCGCGGTGCCGCAGGCCTCGACCTGCGGGCTGCTGACCACGGTGGGCTACCGGCTCGGCAAGGACAAGCCGGTCTATGCGCTGGAGGGTTCCGTGGCCATTGCCGGGGCGGCGGTGCAATGGCTGCGCGACAATCTCGGCATCGTCGCGCATGCCGGCGAAGTCGAGGCGCTGGCGGCGAGCGTGCCGGACAATGGTGATGTTTATTTCGTGCCGGCGTTTTCCGGGCTTTATGCACCGCACTGGCAGGAGCGGGCGCGCGGCGCGATTGCCGGGCTGACGCGCTATGCGACCAAGGCGCATCTGGCGCGGGCAACGCTGGAGGCGACGGCGTTTCAGGTCAATGATGTGCTGCATGCGATGGAGCGTGACAGCCATGTTGCCATCAGCGAGTTGCGCTGCGATGGCGGCATGACCGTCAATCAATTGCTGATGCAAACCCAGGCCGACCTGTCGAAGGTGCCGGTGATTCGTCCGAAAATCATCGAGACCACGGCGCTGGGCGCGGCCTATGCGGCGGGGCTGGCGACGGGGCTGTTTTCGTCGACCGCGGCCATTGCGCAAAACTGGCGCGAGGAGCGGCGCTGGGTGCCGATGATCGGGCAGGCGGCCCGCAACCGGCTGCTGCACGGCTGGGACAAGGCGCTGGCGCGGGCGGCCGATTGGGTCGATGTCTAGCAGGGCGCTTGACTTCGTTGAGACGAAAGCCCACTCCCGCTGGCCAATGTCCTGATCACTGCGATTGACTACAAGCAATGTCCGAAACCCGTATTCTTGAACATTTCCGCGACGCCGCGCCCGATTATGATGTGATTTTCTGTGACATCTGGGGCGTCGTGCACAATGGCGAGCATTATTTCCGCGATGCTACGGATGCTTTGGCCAATTTCCGGGGGCAGGGCGGCGCGGTGGTGCTGATCACCAATGCGCCGCGGCCGGGCGGGCCGATCCGCGAGCAGCTCGATGAGATGGGCGTGCCGCGCGCCGCCTATGATGCGCTGATCACCTCCGGCGATGTCACGGTCGGGCTGATTGCCGGCATGGGCAGCGCGCCGGTGCACCATATCGGCCCGGATCGCGATCTCGCGCTCTACGATGAAGTCGCGCGCCAGACCGGCCGGGCGCCGCAGCGCGTACCGCTGGCGCAGGCCGATTATGTGGTGTGCTCCGGGTTGTTCGATGATGAGACCGAGACGCCGGATGATTATGCGACGACGCTTGGTGCCATGCGGGCCCGCAATCTGGTGATGATCTGCGCCAATCCCGACATTATCGTGCATCGCGGCGAGACGCTGCTTTATTGCGCAGGCGCGCTGGGCGAGGCTTACGAGCAATTGGGCGGCGAGGTCCGCTATGCCGGCAAGCCGCATGCGCCGATTTATCAGGCGGCGCTGGGGCTGGCGAGGGCAGCCGGCGCGCAGCAGGCGGCACCCCGGGTTCTGGCGGTGGGCGATGCCATTGCCACCGACATGCGCGGCGCCATCAGGCAGAAAATCACCGGCTTGCTGGTGACGGGCGGCATTCACCGCGATGAATTGCATCCGGCTGGCGGCGGGCCGCTCAATGCCGCGCGGCTCGATGGTTTCCTCGCGCAGCACGACGAGACGCCGCATCTCGCCATGACGGCGCTGCGCTGGTAGCTGCGGCGCTCAGGCAGCGCGGCTGGCGCAAACCGCGTCGATGCGGGCCTTCAGGGTCTGGGCGTTGAAGGGCTTGACGATATAGCTCGATACACCGGCCTTGCGCGCGGCAATGATGTTGTCGGTTTTCGATTCGGCCGTGACCATGATGAAGGGCGTATCGGCATTGTTGCCACCGGTGCGCAGCTTGGTCAAAAGTTCAAGGCCGGTGACCGGTTCCATGTTCCAGTCCGAAATGATGAGGCTGTAGGCCTTGGTGTTGATCTTTTCGAGCGCCTCGGCGCCATTGCTGGCTTCATCGACGTTTTCGTAGCCGATCTGCTTGAGCAGGTTGCGCATGATCCGGACCATGGTCTGGTAGTCGTCGACGATCAGGATCGGCATGGACTTGTCGGCGTTCATCGATGTCTCCGCATAAGATATATCCTTGCAAGGGCTTGGCCTCGCGCAGGCTGTCGCGATCTCAATTGCCGCAACCATGGCCGAAATATATTGAGCGAGCGTTAAGCGGATCGCACAGTCCAGGCTGAATTGCCAAGGGTCACAATCAATTGAAAGGCAGCTGGCCGGGTGTGGAAATGTTGCGGTGCACAAAGGAGAATTGACAAGCAGGGTGGTTGTAGGCACGGCTTGGCACGCACGACCACGGAGCCCGTCCCGATGAATGCTGAAACCGCCGTCGCCAATCCCTTCAAGATCCACGTCTTCGAGGATCTTGCCCCCGGTATGCGCGAAGTTCTGCTGAAGACGGTCATGAGCGAGGATGTGATCGGCTTTGCGACCCTGTCAGGTGACCACAACCCGATTCACCTTTCCGATCATTTCGCCCGGAAAACCAAGTTCGGCGAGCGTATTGCCCATGGCCTCTACACCGCCAGCCTGATTTCGGCGGTGCTGGGCATGCGCCTGCCGGGGCCGGGTGCGGTCTATCTGTCGCAGACGCTGAATTTCCGCGGGCCGGTGCGGATCGGCGATGTCGTGGCGATCAGCGTCGAGGTGATCGAGGTGATTGCCAAGGGCAAGCGCGTGCGGCTGAAATGCGAATGCGCGGTCGATGGCCGGGTGGTGCTGGATGGCGAGGCTCTGGTGATGGTGCCGGGGCGCGAGGAACAGTCGCTGCCCAAGGCTTGACGCAGGGCCGCAGCAGCGCCACTAGGTAGACCCGATCCTGTCCACCATGAGCGCGCCCGCCCTTGCTCCAGCCCACCGAACCTGGTTTCACGCTGATCGACCCTGTTGAGATGCCGCCGCGCCTGCGCGGCTGTGTGGTGGCGATCGGCAATTTCGATGGCGTGCATCGCGGCCATCGCGCGGTGATCATGCGGGCGCAGGCGCGGGCGCTGGCCATGGGGCGGCCCTGCGCAGTCCTGAGTTTCGAGCCGCATCCGGCGGATTTCTTTGCCAGAAAGCCGGTGATCTTCCGGCTGACGCCGCTCGAAGACAAGGCGCGGGCACTGGCCGCACTCGGGCTTGACGGCTTGATCGTGCTGACCTTTGACGCAAGGCTGGCGGGGCTGGGCGCCGAAGCCTTTGTCGAAGAGGTGCTGGTGCGCCAGCTCGGCGTTGCCTGTGTGGTGGCGGGCTATGATTTCCACTTCGGCAAGGCGCGGGCCGGGACGCCCGATTTTCTGCGCGCGGCGGGCGCGCGCCTCGGCTTTGAGGTCGAGATTGTCGCTCGCATCGCCGAAGATGCCGAGGGCTCGCTGGAGGCTGTGTCGTCGACGGCGACGCGCATGGCGCTGGAGCAGGGCGATGTCGCCCGCGCCGCCATGCTGCTGGGCCATGAATGGAGCGTCAGCGGCGTCGTAGAGCATGGCAAGAAACTGGGGCGCTCACTCGGCTTTCCGACCGCCAACCTGCGGCTTGACCCGTCCTGCGCCCTGCGCCCGGGGATTTATGCCGTGCGGGTGGAGGCACGCGGCATGAGCTACAAGGGGGTTGCGAGCTTTGGCCGCCGCCCGACCTTCGACAATGGCGCGCTGCTGCTGGAAGTGATGTTGTTCGACTTTTCCGGCGACCTTTATGGCGAGATGTTGCGGGTGGCTTTCGTCGGCTTCATCCGCGGGGAAGAGAAATTCGCCGACGTCGAGGCGCTGGTGGCGCGCATGCACATGGATGTGGATGAGGCCAGGGCGCTGCTGGCCTGACGCATCACTGCATTTCAGGGGCTTCACAAGCCGGTGCTTATCGCGTAGAAGCGCGTCCGGTGCCTTGACGGGCACCTCCTTGTTTGTGGAAGGCAGGTCCGGTGCAGCCAGCGCCGGGTTCCGGGCCGCACCACATATCGCAACAGCCCTCCTGCCATGCGGGAGCGGCCCTGTATGGATGATTGATCATGGCAAAGAAGATCACGGGTTACGTGAAGCTTCAAGTGCCCGCCGGAGACGCCAAACCAGCGCCCCCGATCGGCCCGGCACTTGGACAACGCGGCCTCAACATTATGGAATTTTGCAAGGCGTTCAACGCCCGCACCGCGCAGATGGAAAAGGGAACACCGATTCCGGTGGTGATCACCGCCTATGGCGACCGCTCCTTCACCTTCGAAATGAAGCTGCCGCCGGTGTCTTACTTTCTCAAGAAGGCTTCCGGCATCACCTCAGGCGCCAAGACCACGGGTCGCGGCTTTGTCGGCAAGATCACCAAGGCGCAGATCGACGAGATCGCCGCCAAGAAACTGCCTGATCTCAATTGCGAGACCGTTGAGGCTGCTGCAGCGATGATCACCGGTTCTGCCCGTTCGATGGGCCTGGAGGTGGTCGCATGAGCAAGCGTATGACGAAGGCGCGCGCCGCCGTGGTGCGCACGAAGCTTTACCCGCTCGGCGAGGCCGTGAAGCTGGTGAAGGGCGGGGCCAGTGCCAAATTCGACGAGACCGTCGAAATTGCCATGAATCTCGGTGTTGATCCCAAGCATGCCGACCAGATGGTGCGCGGCGTGGTCAATCTGCCGAACGGCACCGGCCGCACGCTCAAGGTTGCGGTGTTCGCACGTGGTGCCAAGGCCGATGAGGCGCTGGCGGCAGGTGCTGATGTCGTCGGCGCCGAGGATCTGGTGACCATCGTCCAGGGCGGCAAGATCGAGTTTGACCGCTGCATCGCCACGCCGGACATGATGCCGCTGGTCGGGCGCCTCGGCAAGGTGTTGGGCCCGCGCGGCCTGATGCCGAACCCGAAGGTCGGCACCGTCACCATGGATATCAAGGCGGCCGTGGTCGCCTCGAAGGGCGGGGCGGTCGAGTTCCGCGCCGAAAAGGCCGGCATCGTCCAGGCCTCGGTCGGCAAGGTGTCGTTCGGCGAGGACAAGCTCATCGAGAATATCAAGGCGCTGGTCGATGCCGTCGCCAAGGCCAAGCCGGCAGCCTCCAAGGGCACCTATATCCAGCGGGTGGCCCTGTCCTCGACCATGGGCGCGGGCGTCAAGGTCGAGCTTGCCAGCCTGCATGGCTGATATACGCAAGGTTGTGCCGAGCGCGCACGCGACATTTTTGCTCTTGGCAAAGGAGTTGCGGCGCGCTAAGTAAGGAAGATGCTGCTTAAACGAGGTGGCGTTTTCATCAGAATTCCACATTGAGCCCCTGGCGCTTCGTCAAGGGGCTTGTTGTGGTGGAAAGGCTTTGGAACAAGGTGTGAACCTCTTTGCGAGGTGAAAACCGGGGATTTCAGGGCCTGTTCCTGTCCGAGACTGCCGGTGGCGTTGTTTCTCGCTTGCGAGGGCAGGGCCTTGAATGTTCGGGTGACCTGGCTTCGGCCGGTCAGCCTGCTGCCAGCATAGACGGGTGAAGTCGGGTTTTTTGGGCGTCATGCCTGAGGGCTGGGTTGATCCCTCTGTCTGCGGGTTCCCTGAGGGGAATTGTCGCGGGGGACAGGTTGTCAAAGCGTGTCGCGGGCTTGCCTGCGGCCAATCGCAACCAGCGGGATGACCGCTTATAGAGTGAGGATACTCACTGTGGACAGAGTCGAAAAAAAGGAAATGGTCGCGCAGCTGCATGACATCTTTGCGAAGACGTCAGTGGTTGTGGTCGCCCAATATTCCGGCCTGACCGTCGCCCAGATGCAGACCCTGCGCAAGCAGATGAAGCAGGCGGGTGCACAGGTCCAGGTCGCCAAGAACCGTCTCGCCCGCATTGCTCTGAATGGCACGGCCGTGGCTTCGGTGGGAGGGCTGATGAAAGGCCCGACGCTGATCGCCTGGTCGCATGACCCGGTGGCAGCCCCGAAAGCGGCGGTCGCCTTTGCCAAGGATTTTGACAAGTTTGTCATCCTCGGCGGGGCCATGGGCGCAACAGCGCTGAATGTCGAAGGTGTCAAATCCCTCGCCACCATGCCGTCGCTTGACGAACTGCGTGCCAAGCTCCTCGGCCTGCTCGTGGCTCCGGCCACCAAGCTGGCACAGCTGTCCACCGCCCCCGCCGCGAAACTCGCGCGCGTTGTCGGTGCTTATAGCGCGAAGGATGCTGCCTAGGACTGTCACTCTGAGCAATCGAGCTCATTACAACCTCAAAAAACCAACTTCACAGAAGGCATGAACATTATGGCAAATCTCGAAAAGATCGTTGACGAACTCTCGACCCTGACGGTGCTGGAAGCTGCCGAGCTCGCCAAGCTGCTCGAAGCCAAGTGGGGCGTTTCGGCTGCCGCCGCTGTGGCCGTGGCTGCTGGCCCGGCTGCCGCTGCTGCGCCTGCCGCTGCCGGCGAAGAGCAGACCGAGTTCACCGTTGTGCTGGCTGCTGCCGGCGACAAGAAGATCGAAGTGATCAAGGAAGTGCGCGCCATCACCGGTCTTGGCCTCAAAGAAGCCAAGGATCTGGTGGAAGCTGCGCCCAAGCCCGTCAAGGAAGGTGTCAGCAAGGAAGATGCGGCGAAATTCAAGGCGGCTCTCGAAAAGGTCGGCGCGAAGGTCGAACTCAAGTAAGTTTATGGCTCTGCATCCAGCGGAGCTGCGTATTCCGGTTCCGGCGCGTCGCGCCGGGACCTTTTAGCCGTTGTGGGGCGCAAGGCGCAGCAGGGCCGCGGTGGCTGCGGCCTTCTGCCCGGGGCTGCAAGGGTTTGATGAACAAGGCGAGGCGGGCAGGACGATCCGCCGCCATCATAATTGAACGATGAAAGAGGCGAAACACATGGCGCAGACCTTGGCTGGACGCAGGCGCATCCGCAAACTCTTCGGCTCGATGAAGGAAGTGGCAGAAATGCCGAATCTGATCGAGGTGCAGAAGGCTTCCTATGACCAGTTCCTGATGGTTGAGGAGCCGGAAGGCGGGCGCGGTGATGAAGGCCTGAATGCGGTGTTCCGCTCGGTATTTCCGATCCAGGATTTCGCCAACACCTCCATGCTCGACTTCAAGCGTTATGAATTCGAGCAGCCGAAGTTCGATGTCGATGAATGCCGCCAGCGCGGCATGACCTTCGCCGCGCCGCTGAAGGTGACCCTGCAGTTGATCGTGTTTGATGTCGATCCCGACACGCAGGCCCGTTCCGTCAAGGATATCAAGGAGCAGGAAGTCTATATGGGCGACATGCCCTTCATGACCTCCAACGGCACCTTTGTCGTCAATGGCACCGAGCGTGTGATCGTCTCACAGATGCACCGCTCGCCGGGTGCGTTCTTTGACCATGACAAGGGCAAGAGCCACTCTTCGGGCAAGCTGCTGTTTGCTGCCCGTATCATTCCCTATCGTGGCTCGTGGCTTGACATAGAGTTCGACGCCAAGGACATCGTGCACGCGCGCATCGACCGTCGCCGCAAGATTCCGGTGACCTCGCTGCTCTATGCGCTGGGCCTCGATGCCGGGGAAATCCTCGAATATTTCTACAAGACCATCACCTTCACCAAGGTGGCGCAGGGCTGGCGCCAGCCCTATGATGCCGAGCGCATGAAGGGCTTCAAGGCCTCGGCCGACATGATCGATGCCGATACCGGCGAAGTGGTCATTGCCAATGGCGTGAAGCTCAACCCGCGCACCGCGCGGGCGCTGGCCGACCGTGGTCTCAAGGCGCTGCTGATGCAGGATGAGGACCTGCACGGCCAGTTCCTGGCGCAGGATCTCTACAATCCAGACACCGGCGAAATCTATGCCGAGGCCGGCGAGGAAGTCACCGACAAGTTGCTGGCGCAATTGTCCGAGCTTGGCTTCAAGGAATTGCCGATCCTCGACATCGACCATGTCAATGTCGGCCCCTATATCCGCAACACCCTGGCAGTGGACAAGAATTCCAGCCGCGAGATGGCGCTGTTCGACATTTACCGGGTCATGCGCCCGGGCGAGCCGCCGACGCTGGATTCTGCGGAGGCGATGTTCCGCTCGCTGTTCTTCGATCCCGAGCGCTATGATCTTTCGGCGGTTGGCCGCGTCAAGATGAACCTGCGCCTCGACTTGCAGGCGGAAGATACCGTGCGCATCCTGCGCCGCGAGGATATTCTCGCGGTCGTCAAGACGCTGGTTGATCTGCGCGATGGCCATGGCCAGATTGACGATATTGACAATCTCGGCAACCGGCGCGTGCGTTCGGTGGGCGAACTGATGGAAAACCAGTACCGCCTCGGGTTGCTGCGCATGGAGCGGGCGATCAAGGAGCGCATGTCCTCGGTTGAAATCAATACGGTGATGCCGCAGGACCTGATCAACGCCAAGCCAGCAGCGGCGGCGGTGCGCGAGTTTTTCGGCTCCTCGCAGCTTTCGCAGTTCATGGACCAGACCAATCCCCTGTCGGAAATCACCCACAAGCGCCGGCTTTCGGCACTCGGGCCGGGCGGTCTGACGCGCGAGCGCGCGGGCTTCGAGGTACGCGACGTGCATCCGACCCATTACGGCCGCATTTGCCCGATCGAGACGCCCGAAGGCCCGAATATCGGCCTGATCAACTCGCTGGCGACCTTTGCCCGCGTCAACAAATACGGCTTCATCGAAGCACCCTACAGGCGCATCCGTGACGGCCGTATGACCGAGACGGTGGATTACCTGTCGGCGATGGAAGAGGCCAAGTGCTTCGTCGCGCAGGCCAATGTCGCCGTGGATGCGGCCGGCAACCTGACGGAAGACCTGGTGATCGTGCGCCACGCCGGTGATGTCATCATCGTGCCGCGCGAGAAGGTCGACTATATGGATGTCAGCCCGAAGCAGCTGGTTTCGGTGGCGGCGGCTTTGATCCCGTTCCTTGAGAATGACGACGCCAACCGCGCTCTCATGGGTTCCAACATGCAGCGCCAGGCGGTGCCGCTGGTCAAGTCTGACGCACCGCTGGTCGGCACCGGCATGGAAGCCGTGGTGGCGCGCGATTCAGGTGCGGCCATTGCCGCACGGCGCGCCGGTGTGGTCGACCAGGTCGATGCCACCCGTATCGTCATCCGCGCTACCGAGGAGCCTGATCCTGCCAAGCCGGGCGTCGATATTTACCGGCTGATGAAGTTCCAGCGTTCCAACCAGTCAACCTGCATCAACCAGAAGCCGCTGGTGCGGGTCGGCGATGTCGTGGCCAAGGGCGAAATCATCGCCGATGGCCCGTCCACCGATCTCGGCGATCTGGCCCTGGGGCGCAATGTGCTGGTCGCCTTCATGCCGTGGAACGGCTATAACTTTGAAGACTCGATCCTGCTCAACGAGAAGATCGTCAAGGAGGACGTGTTCACCTCAATCCATATCGAGGAATTCGAGGTCATGGCCCGCGACACCAAGCTCGGGCCCGAGGAAATCACCCGCGAAATTCCCAATGTCGCGGAAGAGGCCCTGAAGAACCTCGATGAGGCCGGCATCGTTTATATTGGCGCGGAAGTGCAGGCAGGCGACATCCTTTGCGGCAAGATCACGCCCAAGGGTGAGAGCCCAATGACACCGGAAGAAAAGCTGCTGCGCGCCATTTTCGGCGAAAAGGCCTCCGATGTGCGCGACACGTCGATGCGCGTGCCGCCGGGCGTGCAGGGCACGGTGGTGGAAGTGCGGGTGTTCAACCGCCACGGCGTCGACAAGGACGAGCGTGCGCAGGCCATCGAGCGCGAGGAAATCGAGCGGCTCGCCAAGGACCGTGATGACGAGCTGGCGATCCTTGACCGCAACGTCTATGCGCGCCTTGCCGATGCTCTGGTCGGCAAGAAGGGCATTGGCGGCCCGCGCGGCTTCAAGAAGGACCAGGTGATCACCAAGGAAGCGCTGGAATCGCATGCGCGTTCGCAATGGTGGGTGTTTGCGGTCGAGGATACCGCCCAGATGGGCGAGATCGAAGCGATGCGCAAGCAATATGACGATTCGAAAAAGCGCCTCGAAAGCCTGTTCCTCGACAAGGTCGAGAAGCTGCAGCGCGGCGACGAATTGCCGCCCGGCGTCATGAAGATGGTCAAGGTTTTTGTCGCCACCAAGCGCAAGATCCAGCCCGGCGACAAGATGGCCGGACGCCATGGCAACAAGGGTGTGGTCTCGAAGATCGTGCCGCAGGAGGACATGCCGTTTCTGGCAGATGGCACGCCGGTCGATATCGTGCTCAACCCGCTCGGCGTGCCGAGCCGCATGAATGTCGGCCAGATTCTCGAAACGCATCTGGGCTGGGCCTGTGCCGGGCTTGGCCGCCAGGTCGGCGAGGCGGTGGATGCCTATCTGAAGTCGCATGACAGCAAGCTGTTGCGCGGCAAGCTTGGCGAAATCTACGGGCCTTCGGTCGATCTGAAGGGCATGGGTGACGAGGAAATCTCCGAAATGGGAGATAATCTGCGGCGCGGCGTGCCGATCGCCACCCCGGTGTTCGATGGTGCCCGCGAGAAGGACATTGTCGAGATGCTGGGCAAGGCCGGGCTGGTCTCGTCGGGCCAGTCGATCCTGTTCGACGGGCGCACCGGTGATCAGTTCGATCGTCCGGTGACTGTCGGCTACATCTACATGCTAAAGCTGCACCATCTGGTCGATGACAAGATTCACGCCCGTTCCATCGGCCCCTACAGCCTCGTCACGCAGCAACCTTTGGGCGGCAAGGCGCAGTTCGGGGGCCAGCGCTTCGGCGAAATGGAGGTCTGGGCGCTGGAAGCCTATGGTGCTGCCTACACGCTGCAGGAAATGCTGACGGTCAAATCCGATGACGTCGCCGGCCGCACCAAGGTCTATGAATCGATTGTGCGCGGTGAGGACAAGTTTGAATCGGGCATCCCCGAAAGCTTCAACGTGCTGATCAAGGAAATGCGTTCGCTGGGCCTCAGTGTCGATCTGACAACCCAGTCGCGGGCGGATGAGTTGCCGCCCGCCGAGGCAGCCGAATAAGTCAGTTGTGATGCGTGCCGGGCATGAGGCGAAAACCTGCCCGGCTGGTAAAGGTCAAGATTATTCTAGGCGGGCTGACGTGCGCAATGACCGCCGCATGCAGTGCTTCGCAGGAGACAGGTGATGAACCAGGAAGTCATGAATTTGTTCGCCAATGCGGTGCAACCGATGGCCTTCGATCAGATTCAAATCGGTATCGCCAGCCCCGAAAAGATTCTTTCGTGGTCGTTTGGCGAGATCAAGAAGCCCGAGACGATCAATTATCGCACCTTCAAGCCGGAGCGCGACGGCCTGTTCTGCGCCCGCATCTTTGGGCCGACCAAGGATTACGAGTGCCTTTGCGGCAAATACAAGCGCATGAAGTACAAGGGCGTCATCTGCGAGAAGTGCGGCGTCGAGGTGACGCTGGCGCGCGTGCGGCGCGAGCGCATGGGCCATATCACGCTGGCCGCGCCGGTGGCGCATATCTGGTTCCTGAAGTCGCTGCCCTCGCGCATCGGCCTCCTGCTGGACATGCCGCTGAAGTCGCTGGAGCGGATCCTGTATTTTGAATCTTACATTGTCATGGATCCCGGCCTGACGCCGCTCAAGGACCGTCAGCTGATGAACGAAGACGAATATCTTCGTGCCCAGGATGAGTATGGCCAGGATTCCTTTACAGCCATGATCGGCGCCGAGGCGATCCGGGAAATCCTCAAGAACATGGATCTGCCGAAGATCGCTGAGGAATTGCTGGTCGAAATCGCCGAATGCAAGACCGAGCTCAAGCCCAAGAAGCTGGCCAAGCGGCTCAAGATCATCGAGGCGTTCATTCATTCGGGCAACAAGCCGGAATGGATGATCCTGAGCGAAGTGCCGGTGATCCCGCCGGACCTGCGCCCGCTGGTGCCGCTCGATGGCGGGCGCTTTGCCACCTCCGATCTCAATGATCTCTACCGCCGCGTCATCAACCGCAACAACCGCCTGAAGCGGCTGATGGAGCTGAAGGCGCCCGATATCATCATCCGCAACGAGAAGCGGATGCTGCAGGAATCGGTCGACGCGCTGTTCGACAACGGCCGACGCGGCCGCGTCATCACCGGCGCCAACAAGCGGCCGTTGAAGTCGCTCGCCGACATGCTGAAGGGCAAGCAGGGCCGGTTCCGCCAGAATCTGCTCGGCAAGCGCGTCGATTATTCGGGGCGCTCGGTCATCGTCGTCGGGCCGGAACTGAAACTGCATCAGTGCGGCCTGCCGAAGAAAATGGCGCTGGAGCTGTTCAAGCCGTTCATTTACGCGCGGCTTGAGGCCAAGGGCCATTCGACCACGGTGAAGCAGGCGCGCAAGCTGGTCGAGAAGGAGCGTCCTGAAGTCTGGGATATTCTTGACGAGGTGATCCGCGAGCATCCGATCATGCTCAACCGCGCACCGACGCTGCATCGCCTCGGCATCCAGGCCTTCGAGCCGAAGCTGATCGAGGGCAAGGCCATTCAGCTGCACCCGCTGGTCTGCGCCGCTTTCAACGCCGATTTCGACGGTGACCAGATGGCGGTGCACGTGCCGCTGTCGCTGGAAGCGCAGCTCGAAGCGCGCGTGCTGATGATGTCGACCAACAACATCCTGCATCCTGCCAACGGCATGCCGATCATCGTGCCGAGCCAGGATATCGTGCTCGGGCTCTATTACGTCTCGCTGATGCGCGATGGCGAACCGGGGCAGGGCATGATGTTCTCGGATATGGGCGAGGTCGAGCATGCGCTGGCGGCCAAGGCCGTGACCCTGCACGCCAAGATCAAGGGCCGGATGTGGACCTATGATGCCGAGGGCAACCGTCAGTCCAAGGTGTTCGAGACGACACCGGGGCGCATGATTCTGGCCCAGCTGCTGCCCGAACACAACAAGATCCCCTTCGACGTCGCCAACAAGTTGATGACCAAGAAGGAAATCTCGCAGATGATCGACACCGTCTACCGCAACTGCGGGCAGAAGGAGACGGTGATCTTCTGCGACCAGATCATGGCGCTCGGGTTCCGCGAGGCGTTCAAGGCCGGCATTTCCTTCGGCAAGGACGACATGGTGGTGCCCGAGACCAAGCCGGCCATTGTTGAGGCCACGCGCGCGCTCGCCAAGGAATATGAGCAGCAGTTCAACGAAGGCCTGATCACCAAGATGGAGAAATACAACAAGGTGGTCGATGCCTGGGGCAAGTGCACCGACAAGCTCGCCGACGAGATGATGGCGCGCATTTCGGCGACCCGAAAGGATGCCCATGGCCGCGACCTGCCGATCAACTCGATCTACATGATGTCGCATTCAGGGGCGCGCGGTTCACCCACGCAGATGAAGCAGCTCGCTGCCATGCGCGGCCTGATGGCCAAGCCGTCGGGAGATATTATCGAAACGCCGATCATCGCCAACTTCAAGGAAGGCCTGTCGGTGCTCGAATATTTCAACTCGACGCACGGTGCCCGCAAGGGTCTAGCCGATACGGCGCTGAAGACCGCCAACTCGGGTTATCTGACCCGGCGTCTGGTCGACGTCGCCCAGGATTCGATCATCACCATGCCCGATTGCGGTTCGCAGGGCGGCATTGTGATGCGTCCGATCGTCGATGCCGGCCAGATCGTGGCGCCGCTGTCGATCCGCATCCTCGGCCGCACGGCCAGCGAGGTGCTGACCGATCTCGACGGCAAGGTGATCGTCGATATTGGCGAGATGATCCAGGAATGGCATGTTGACCGCATCCAGGCGGCCGGCATCAACGAGGTGAAAATCCGCTCGGTGCTGACCTGCGAGGCCGAAAACGGCGTCTGCGGCAAGTGCTACGGGCGCGATCTTGCCCGCGGGACGCCGGTCAATATCGGTGAGGCTGTCGGCGTCATTGCCGCCCAGTCCATCGGCGAGCCGGGCACGCAGCTGACCATGCGCACCTTCCACATCGGCGGCGCGGCGCAGATCACCGATACCTCGTCGATCGAAAGCAAGTTCGATGGCAAGGTCACGGTGCGCAACCGGGCCGTGGCGCGCAACTCCGACGGTGACCTGATGGTGATGGCGCGCAATGTCGCGGTCGTCATCCTCGGACCGGATGGCGCCGAGCGCGCGGTGCACCGCGTGCAATATGGATCGCGCCTGATGGTCGATGAGGGTGACATGGTCAAGCGCGGCCAGCGCATCGCGGCATGGGACGCTTATACCAGGCCGATCATGAGCGAGGTCGATGGCGTCGTTGCCTATGATGATCTGGTCGATGGCGCCTCGATGTCCGAGAGCGTCGATGAGAAGACTGGCTTCGTGCGCCGCGTCGTTACCGACTGGCGCGCCAGCCAGCGCTCGTCAGGCCTGAAGCCGTCGATCAGCATTCGCGGGAAGGATGGCAAGGTGCTGAAGCTGGCACGCGGTGGCGATGCCCGCTATCCGCTGCCGGTCGATTCGATCATCAGCTATGATGTCGGCTCGGAGATCAAGGCTGGCGATGCCGTGGCGCGTATCCCAATGGAATCGGCGCGCAACCGCGACATCACCGGCGGTCTGCCGCGGGTGGCGGAATTGTTCGAAGCGCGTCGTCCCAAGGACCACGCGATCATTGCCGAAATCAGCGGAACCCTGAAATTCGGCAAGGATTACAAGAACAAGCAGCGCATCAACATCATCCCGACCGAAGCCGGGGCCGAGCCTGTCGAGATTCTGGTGCCGAAGGGCCGCCAGACGCATCTGCTCGATGGCGATGCCGTGGAAAAGGGCGATTACATTGTCGAGGGCAAGCCCGCGCCCCATGACATCCTTGCCGTCAAGGGTGTCGAGGAGCTCGCCGCCTATCTCGTCAATGAAATCCAGGAAGTCTACCGGCTCCAGGGCGTCAACATCAATGACAAGCACATTGAGGTGATCGTGCGGCAGATGCTGCAGAAGGTCGATATCGTCGATCCGGGCGATACGGCCTTCCTGAAGGATGAGCAGGTTGATCTTGCCGAGCTCAACGAGGTCAACGAGAAGATGCTGGCCGAAGGCAAGCGCGTTGCGTCCGGAACGCCGGTGTTGCTGGGTATCAGCAAGGCCTCGTTGCAGACACGCTCGTTCATTTCGGCGGCGTCCTTCCAGGAAACCACACGGGTGCTGACCGAGGCTGCCGTCAATGGCAAGCGCGACACGCTCGAAGGCCTGAAGGAAAACGTCATTGTCGGCCGGCTGATCCCGGCAGGCACGGGCGCGGCCATGTCGAAGCTGCGTCGTCTCGCGACCATGCGCGACGAGATGATCCTGGCGCAAAAGGCGGAAATGTCGAAACTGCCGATGGCGCAATTGCCGGCCGCAGAATAAGCGGCGCGCCGGCGCCAGCCATAAGGATCAAGGCCGCCTTCGGGCGGCCATTTTCATGGGCGCTGCTCCGCTTGCCTGCGGAGGCGGGCGCGAAAAGCGCTTCGCCTGGCGCCGCGAGGGGGCGTGCGGCACCCTGGCATGCTGCGAAAGATGCAAATATCGCCAGCAAGGGGTTGACGTGTGCCATAGAGGTAATTAGAAGCGCTGCTACATCAGGTGGCCGTAGCGGTCATTTTCGGTGGGCGACCCGTCCCCGATGCAGGCCCGCTAAACGCAGCTGTATCTAGAACGAGTGACTTCATAACCGCTTCGGCGGCTTTGGTGCATGAACAGCGGGTTGCCGTTGTTCCTCTGTTTGTTGCGCCGTTGGCCATTTTGGCTGGCGGCGTGGTTTTGCTTGTGTCCGAAGGTCGGGCAGGGGCGAAAAGTTAAAACCGCTTCGGAAGGGCGATGAATGCCGACGATTAGTCAATTGATCCGTAAGCCGCGCATTGCGCCGGTCTACCGCGAAAAGGCCCGCCATCTGGAGGCTTGCCCCCAGAAGCGCGGCGTGTGCACGCGCGTCTATACGACGACCCCGAAAAAGCCGAACTCGGCTTTGCGCAAGGTTGCCAAGGTGCGCCTGACCAATGGCTTCGAGGTCATCGGCTATATTCCGGGCGAGAGCCACAACCTGCAAGAGCATTCTGTGGTTATGATCCGTGGCGGCCGCGTCAAGGATTTGCCCGGTGTGCGCTATCACATCCTGCGCGGCGTGCTCGACACGCAAGGTGTCAAGGATCGCAAGCAGCGCCGTTCGAAATATGGCGCCAAGCGCCCGAAGTAAGGAAGTAGTCCATGTCCCGCCGCCACAGCGCCGACAAGCGCGAAATCATCCCCGATCCGAAATTTGGCGATGCCGTCGTCTCCAAATTCATGAATTCCATCATGTATGATGGCAAAAAGTCGATTGCTGAATCGATCGTCTATGGTGCTTTCGACTCGATCCAGGGTAAGCTGAAGTCCGATCCGCTGGCAGTGTTCCGGCAGGCGCTCGAAAATGTGGCGCCGGCCGTTGAGGTGCGCTCGCGCCGTGTCGGTGGTGCCACCTATCAGGTTCCGGTCGAAGTGCGCAGCGAGCGTCGTCAGGCGCTGGCGATCCGCTGGATCATCACCGCAGCCCGCGGCCGCAACGACAAGACCATGGTCGACCGCCTCTCCGGCGAGTTGATCGATGCCTCCAACAACCGCGGCAATGCCGTTAAGAAGCGCGAAGACACGCACCGGATGGCGGAAGCCAACCGCGCCTTTGCGCATTACCGCTGGTAACCCGGCACTTTTTGGGATTGATGATCATGGCCCGCACGAATCCGATCGAGGATTACCGAAATTTCGGCATCATGGCGCATATCGACGCTGGCAAGACCACGACGACCGAGCGCATCCTCTATTACTCCGGCAAGTCGCACAAGATCGGCGAAGTGCACGACGGCGCTGCCACCATGGATTTCATGGAGCAGGAGCAGGAGCGCGGCATCACGATCACCTCGGCGGCGACCACCACCTTCTGGCAGGGCAAGCGACTGAATATCATCGATACCCCCGGCCACGTCGACTTCACCATTGAGGTCGAGCGTTCGCTGCGCGTGCTCGATGGCGCGGTCTGCGTGCTCGATGGCAACCAGGGTGTCGAGCCGCAAACCGAAACCGTGTGGCGCCAGGCCGACAAATACAATGTTCCGCGTATCGTCTTCATCAACAAGATGGACAAGACCGGCGCTGATTTTTACATGTGCGTCGAGGATATCCGCGTGCGTGTTGCCGGCAAGCCGGTATGTATCCAGCTGCCGATCGGTTCGGAAGCCAATTTCAAGGGCGTCGTCGACCTGATCCGCATGAAGGCGGTGGTCTGGGAAAACGAGGCACTCGGTGCCAATTTCCATGACGAGGAGATCCCGGCCGATCTCGTGGAAAAGGCCAAGGAATACCGCAATGTCATGATCGAGGCCGCTGTCGAGCTCGATGATGATGTGATGGCCGCCTATCTCGACGGCCAGGAGCCCGACGAGGCGACCCTGAAGCGGTTGATCCGCAGGGCCGTGCGCAACGTGACCTTCGTGCCGGTGCTGTGCGGCACAGCCTTCAAGAACAAGGGCGTGCAGACGTTGCTCGACGCCGTCGTCGACTTCCTGCCCTCGCCGCTCGATCGCGAGGCCATCAAGGGCGTCGATTTCAACAGTGGCGAGGAAGTCGTCCGCCGCGCGGATGACAAAGAGCCGTTCTCGATGCTTGCCTTCAAGATCATGGACGATCCGTTCGTTGGCACCATCACCTTCTGCCGCGTCTATTCGGGCCATATCGAAAGCGGCACCACGGTTCTGAACTCGACCAAGGACAAGAAGGAGCGGGTAGGGCGCATGCTGTTGATGCATGCCAACAACCGCGAGGACATCAAGGAAGCCTATGCGGGCGACATTGTCGCGCTGGCTGGCCTGAAGGATACCCGCACCGGTGATACCCTGTGCGATGTCGCCAAGCCGGTGATCCTGGAGCGGATGGAATTTCCCGATCCGGTTATCGAAATCGCTATCGAGCCGAAGTCCAAGGCCGATCAGGAAAAGCTTGGTATCGCACTTCAGAAGCTCGCTGCCGAAGATCCGTCCTTCCGTGTTTCAACTGATACCGAGAGTGGCCAGACCATTCTCAAGGGCATGGGCGAACTGCACCTCGACATCAAGGTCGATATCCTGCGCCGCACCTACAAGGTCGATGCCAATATCGGCGCCCCGCAGGTGGCCTATCGCGAACGCATGACCCGGCGCGTCGAGAAGGATTATACCCACAAGAAGCAGTCGGGTGGGTCGGGCCAGTTCGCCCGGGTCAAGATCATTTTCGAACCGAATGAAATCGGCAAGGGCAATGTCTTTGAATCGAAGGTGGTCGGCGGTTCGGTGCCGAAGGAATTTATTCCGGGCGTCGAAAAGGGTATCAATTCGGTGATGGGTGCCGGCGTGCTGGCAGGCTTCCCGGTGGTCGATACCGTGGCAACGCTGGTCGATGGCGCCTTCCATGACGTCGACTCGTCGGTGCTGGCCTTTGAAATCGCCGGACGCGCTGCGTTCCGCGAGGCGCTGCGCGAAGGTGGCGCGGTGCTGCTTGAGCCGATCATGAAGGTCGAGGTGGTGACGCCGGAAGATTATACCGGCAGCGTCATCGGCGATCTCAATGCCCGGCGTGGCCAGATCCAGGGCCAGGACATGCGCGGCAATGCGGTGGTCATCAATGCGATGGTGCCGCTGGCCAATATGTTCGGCTATGTCAACCAGTTGCGCTCGTTCTCGCAGGGGCGCGCCAATTTCACCATGCAGTTTGATCACTATGAGCAGGTGCCAAAGGCGGAGGCCGACAAGGTCGTCGCGAAATACGCCTGAAACCAACAACTTCCACGTCTAACGCATTTGGAAAAGCCTAGAGGAGCCAATCATGGCGAAGGTAAAGTTCGAACGTAACAAGCCGCATTGCAACATCGGCACCATTGGCCACGTCGACCATGGCAAGACGTCGCTGACCGCGGCGATCACCAAGGTGCTCGCTGAAACCGGCGGTGCCACGTTCACGGCCTATGATCAGATTGACAAGGCGCCGGAAGAAAAGGCGCGTGGTATCACCATTTCGACGGCGCACGTCGAATATGAGACCAAGGACCGCCATTACGCCCATGTCGATTGCCCCGGCCACGCCGATTATGTGAAGAACATGATCACCGGCGCTGCGCAGATGGACGGCGCGATCCTGGTGGTGTCGGCTGCCGACGGCCCGATGCCGCAGACCCGCGAGCACATCCTGCTCGCCCGCCAGGTCGGCGTGCCGGCGCTGGTCGTCTACATGAACAAGGTTGACCTTGTTGACGATGCCGAGCTGATCGAGCTGGTCGAGATGGAAGTGCGGGAGCTGCTTTCCAAGTATGACTTCCCCGGCGACGATATTCCGATCACCAAGGGTTCGGCCAAGGCTGCGCTCGATGGCGTGACCCCGGAAATCGGCCATGATTCGATCCTGCGCCTGATGCAGACGGTCGACCAGTATATTCCGCAGCCGGAACGCCCGATCGACATGCCGTTCCTGATGCCGGTCGAAGACGTGTTCTCGATCTCGGGCCGTGGCACCGTTGTCACCGGCCGTATCGAGCGCGGCCGCATCAAGGTTGGCGAGGAAATCGAGATCGTCGGCCTCCGCCCGACCGTCAAGACCATCGTCACGGGCGTCGAAATGTTCCGCAAGCTGCTGGACTTCGGCGATGCCGGTGATAACGTCGGTTGCCTGCTGCGTGGCACCAAGCGTGAGGAAGTCGAGCGCGGCCAGGTGCTGTGCAAGCCCGGCTCGGTCAAGCCGCACACCAAGTTCAAGGCTGAGGCCTATATCCTCACCAAGGATGAAGGTGGCCGCCACACCCCGTTCTTCACCAATTATCGCCCGCAGTTCTATTTCCGCACCACCGACGTGACCGGCATCGTGCAGCTGCCGGCCGGCACCGAAATGGTGATGCCGGGCGACAATGTGTCGATCGAGGTGACGCTGATCTCGCCGATCGCCATGGAAGAGAAGCTGCGCTTCGCTATCCGTGAGGGTGGCCGTACCGTTGGTTCAGGCGTCGTTGCCTCGATCATCGAGTGATTGAACTAGCCTTATTCAAGTTGCGGCGGCGCGCCAGGCGCGCGTCGCTGGTGCAGGGATGATCTAATGAACGGCCAAAATATCCGCATTCGCCTCAAGGCGTTTGACCATCGCATCCTCGATTCGTCGACGCGCGAAATCGTCTCCACCGCCAAGCGCACGGGCGCTCAGGTGCGTGGGCCGATTCCGCTGCCGACCAAGATCGAGAAATTCACGGTCAACCGCTCGCCGCATGTGGACAAGAAGTCACGCGAACAGTTCGAAATCCGGACCCACAAGCGGGTGCTGGATATTGTTGAGCCGACCCCGCAAACGCTGGATGCTTTGATGAAGCTCGATCTGGCGGCCGGTGTCGACGTCGAGATCAAGGTCTGAAGATTTTTGCCGGGTGCCTCTTTGCTTTGACAAATGCACCCCTTGAGGAATGAGAACATGCGATCAGGTGTTATCGCACAGAAACTGGGCATGACCCGCGTCTTCACCGACGCCGGGACACATGTGCCGGTGACAGTGCTCAAGGTCGATGGCTGCCAGGTTGTGGCGCATCGCACCGAGGCGGTGAATGGCTACAGCGCCGTGCAGCTTGGGATTGGCAAGGCCAAGGTCAAGAATGTCGGGAAGGCCGAGCGTGGGCGCTTTGCCGTCGCGCATGTCGAGCCGAAGCTGAAGCTCGCCGAATTCCGCGTGCCGGCCGAGAAGCTGATTCCGGTCGGTGCCGAAATAACTGCTGATCATTTCGTGGTTGGCCAGTTCGTCGATGTCGCTGGCACGTCGATGGGCAAGGGCTTTGCGGGCGGCATGAAGCGCTGGAATTTCCGCGGTCTGCGCGCCACTCACGGTGTGTCGGTGTCGCATCGTTCGCTGGGTTCGACCGGTGGCCGTCAGGACCCGGGCAAGACCTTCAAGAACAAGAAGATGGCTGGCCATATGGGCGCCGAACGGATCACCACGCTCAATCTGAAAGTGGTGGAAACCGATGTGGCGCGCGGCCTGATCCTGGTCGAGGGCTCGGTTCCGGGCACGGCCGGCGGCTGGATTTATGTGCGGGATGCGGTCAAGAAGCCGCTGCCCAAGGATGCGCCGCAGCCGGGCAAGTTCCGCATGGCGGCTGAAGCAGCTGCCGAAGCTGGCAAGGAGGGCTGAGGCGATGAAGTTTGATGTCACATCGCTCGATGGCGTAGCCGCCGGCTCGCTCGAAGCCGCCGATGCCATTTTCGGTCTCGAACCGCGTCAGGATCTGATTGCCCGCATGATCCGCTACCAGCTGGCCAAGCGCCGGGCAGGGACGCACAAGGTGAAGGGCCGTGCCGAAATCTGGCGCACCGGCAAGAAGATGTTCAAGCAGAAGGGCACCGGTTCGGCCCGTCACGGTTCGGCCCGCGTGCCGCAGTTCCGTGGTGGTGGTCGCGCTTTCGGGCCGGTGTTGCGCGATCATGCACATGACCTGCCCAAGAAGGTGCGGGCGCTCGCGCTGCGCCATGCCCTGTCGGCCAAGGCCAAGGATGGCGGGATCGTCATCTGGGACAATGCCGCCCTGGTCGAACCCAAGACCAAAGTGCTAATCGGTCATTTCGCCAAGTCAGGCATTACCAGCGCGCTGGTGATCGACGGGGCGGCGGTCGATACCAATTTTGCGCTGGCAGCGCGCAGCATTCCCAAGGTGGATGTGCTGCCGGTGCAAGGCATCAATGTTTACGATATTCTGCGCCGCGAAAAGCTCGTGCTGACGCGCGCCGCACTTGAAGCGCTGGAGGCGCGGTTTCAATGACCAAAGATGCACGCCATTATGACGTGATCGTCGCGCCGGTCATCACCGAGAAGGCGACGATGCAGTCGGAAGCCAGCAAGGTGGTGTTCAAGGTGCGGATCGATGCTACCAAGCCGCAGATCAAGGCGGCTGTCGAGCAGCTTTTCGATGTCAAGGTGACGGCGGTGAATACGCTGGTGCGCCAGGGCAAGCGCAAGGTGTTTCGTGGCTGCAAGGGCGTTCAGTCCGACAGCAAGCGCGCGGTGGTGACCCTGGAAGAGGGCCAATCCATCGACGTGACCACCGGGCTCTGAGGGGTTAACGAGATGGCATTGAAATCCTTCAAACCGGTCACCCCTGGCCTGCGCCAGCTGGTGATTGTCGATCGCAGCGAGCTCCACAAGGGCAAGCCGCTGAAGAAGCTGACCGAGGGCAAGCCCGAGCGTGGCGGCCGCAACAATACCGGCCGCATCACTGTGCGGTTCCGTGGCGGCGGTCACAAGCAGTCCTACCGGATCATCGATTTTCGCCGGCGCAAGCTCGATGTTGCGGCCAAGGTCGAGCGGCTGGAATATGATCCCAACCGCACCGCCTTCATCGCGCTGCTGACCTATACTGATGGCGAGCAGGCCTATATTCTGGCACCGCAGCGTCTGGCAGCGGGCGACCAGGTGGTGGCTGGCAACCAGGTCGACGTGAAGCCGGGCAATGCCATGCCGCTGGGCAATATCCCGGTCGGGACCATTGTCCATAATGTCGAGATGAAGATTGGCGCCGGTGGCGTCATGGCCCGCTCGGCAGGAGCTTATGTGCAGATCGTCGGCCGAGATGCCGGCTATGTGATCTTGCGCATGAAGTCTGGCGAGCAGCGCCTGGTGCATGGTCAGTGCTTTGCCACCATCGGCGCGGTGTCGAACCCCGACCACATGAATGCGTCACTGGGCAAGGCCGGGCGTCAGCGCTGGCTTGGCAACCGCCCGCATAACCGCGGCGTGACCATGAACCCGGTTGACCATCCGCACGGCGGCGGCGAAGGCCGCACCTCAGGTGGCCGCCACCCGGTTTCGCCCTGGGGCAAGCCGACCAAGGGCAAGAAGACCCGCACCAACAAGCGCACGACCCAGTTCATCGTGACCTCGCGTCACAAAGCCAAGAAGAAGGGCTGATCCATGGCACGCTCCGTATGGAAAGGCCCGTTTGTTGACGGGTACCTTTTGAAGAAGGCAGAGGCCTCACGCGCTTCAGGCCGCAATGAAGTCATCAAGATGTGGAGCCGTCGCTCGACGATCCTGCCGCAGTTTGTCGGCCTGACGTTTGGCGTGCATAACGGTCACAAGCACCTGCCGGTGGCGGTGACCGAGGAAATGATCGGGCAGAAGTTCGGTGAGTTCGCGCCGACCCGGACGTTCCACGGCCATGCCGCCGACAAGAAGGCGAAGAGGGCCTAACGACATGTCACAAGTTGCAAATGTCCGCCGCGAGCGCGAAACCGAAGCCAAATGCGTGGTGCGCATGTTGCGCGTCAGCCCGCAGAAGCTCAACCTTCTGGCGCAGCTGATCCGCGGCAAGAAAGTCGCCAAGGCTCTGGCCGATCTCGAATTTTCGCGCAAGCGCAGCGCTGTCGAGGTCAAGAAGGGCCTGGAGAGCGCTATCTCCAACGCCGAGAACAACCATTCGCTCGATGTCGATGATCTCATCGTCGCCGAGGCGCATGTCGGGCGGGCGATGGTGCTGAAGCGCTTCAACGCGCGTGGTCGTGGCAAATCGACACGGATCGAGAAGCCTTTCGCCCATATTACCATTATCGTGCGCGAGCAGCCTGCCGCTGCAGCCAAGGCTTGAGGGAGCGACCATGGGACAGAAAATCAATCCAGTCGGTCTGCGGCTCGGCATCAACCGCACCTGGGACTCGCGCTGGTACGCCAACAAGAATGAATATGGCAAGCTGGTGCATGAGGACATGCGCATTCGCGAAGTGCTGATGAAGGATCTGAAGCAGGCTGCGATTTCGAAGATCATCATCGAGCGTCCGCACCGCAAGTGCCGCGTGACCATCCACTCGGCGCGTCCGGGTGTGGTGATCGGCAAGAAGGGTGCAGATATCGACAAGATCCGCAAGCTGGTCGCCGGGCTGACCGCCTCGGAAGTGGTGATCAACATCGTGGAAGTGCGCAAGCCGGAAATCGACGCGACCCTTGTGGCCGACTCGATCGCCCAGCAGCTCGAGCGCCGCGTCACCTTCCGCCGCGCCATGAAGCGCGCCGTGCAATCGGCGATGCGTCTGGGTGCCGAAGGCATCCGCATCAACTGCTCGGGGCGTCTCGGCGGTGCGGAAATCGCCCGCATGGAATGGTATCGCGAGGGCCGAGTGCCGCTGCATACGTTGCGCGCGGATATTGATTATGGTGTCGGTACGGCGCATACCGCCTATGGCACATGCGGGATCAAGGTGTGGATTTTCAAGGGCGAAATCCTTGAGCATGATCCCACCGCCCATGAGCGCCGGGCCAATGAGGTTGGCGCCGGGCCTTCGAGCCGCCCCGAGCGTGGTGATCGTCCTGACCGCCGCGAGCGTGATGGCGAACGCCGCCCGCGCCGCGACCGCGACGCCGCCTGATATTTGGAAAGCTGAACGATCATGTTGTCACCCAAGCGCACACGCTTCCGCAAGGCCTTCAAGGGCCGCATCCATGGCGATGCCAAGGCGGGATTTGAGCTGAACTTCGGCCAGTTCGGCCTGAAGGCTGTTGAGCCGGAGCGTATTTCCGCCCGGCAGATCGAGGCGGCACGCCGCGCCTTGACCCGCCATATGAAGCGCGCCGGCCGCGTCTGGATCCGGGTGTTCCCGGATGTGCCGGTCTCCAAGAAGCCGGTCGAAGTGCGTATGGGTAAAGGCAAGGGCGCGCCCGAGCTCTGGGTCGCGCGTGTTGCACCCGGCCGTATCATGTTCGAGATCGACGGTGTGCCGGTGGCACTGGCGCGTGAAGCGCTGACGCTGGCAGCCGCCAAACTGCCGATCAAAACGCGCTTCGTGCAGCGCATCGCCGAATAAGGGAACAAGGCATCATGAAACACCATCAGCGCCTGTCGGACCTCAAGGTGATGACACAGGATCAATTGGAAGACGAAGTGCTCAAGATGAAGAAGGAGCAGTTCAATCTGCGCTTTCAGCGGGCGACCGGCCAGCTTGAGAACCCTGCGCGCGTGCGCCTCGTGCGGCGCGATATTGCCCGTGTGAAAACCATTGCGACGCAAAAGCGCAACGCGAACAAGTCATAAGGTCAGATTCAATGCCGAAACGAATTCTCCAGGGCGTCGTCGTCAGCGACAAGCAGGACAAGACCATCGTGGTGAAGGTGGAGCGCCGCTTCACCCATCCGCTGTTGAAGAAGACGGTGCGTCGCTCCAAGAATTACCATGCTCACGACGAAGCCAAGGCTTTCAAGGTTGGTGACACGGTTTCGATCGAGGAAACGCGGCCGATTTCCAAGCTGAAGCGCTGGGTGGCGCTGGCCAGGGAAGAAGGCGCAAAGGCCAGGGCTGACTGAGCCGGCAGATGTAATCCTTCGTGCAAAGTCCGGCCTCCGGCTGGAAACTGGCGCGGATAAAAAGGGTAGTGAACCATGATTCAAATGCAGAGCAACCTCGACGTTGCAGATAATTCGGGCGCGCGTCGTGTGATGTGCATCAAGGTGCTCGGTGGCTCGAAGCGCAAATATGCCGGGATCGGCGACATTATCGTCGTGTCGATCAAGGAGGCTATTCCGCGCGGCAAGGTGAAGAAGGGCGACGTGATGAAGGCCGTGGTGGTGCGTACCGCCAAGGACATCAAGCGCGCTGACGGCACCGTCATCCGTTTCGACAACAACGCCGCCGTGCTGATCAACAATCAGGCCGAGCCGGTGGGGACACGTATCTTCGGGCCGGTGCCGCGCGAATTGCGCGCCCGCAACCACATGAAGATCATTTCGCTTGCGCCGGAGGTGCTGTAATGGCCGCTCGCATCAAGAAGGGTGACAAGGTCATCGTCATCGCCGGTCGTGACAAGGGCAAGACCGGTGCTGTCAAGCAGGTTCTGCCGCAGGAAGATCGCGCGATCGTGGAAGGCGTGAACATGGTTTCGCGTCACACCAAGCAGACGCAACAGACGCAAGGCGGCATCCTGCGCAAGGAAGCCACCATTCACCTCTCCAATATCGCTCTCGCCGATCCCAAGACCGGCAAGCCGACGCGGGTGGGTTTCAAGGTTCAGAGCGACGGGCGCAAGGTCAGGTTCGCCAAAGCTTCGGGAGATTTGATCGATGGCTGATGCTAAGGACGCCAAGGGCGGAGCTGCCGCCAAGGGCGCAGCGGGCGCGCCAGAGAAAGTCAAGCGCGGCACGGTGGTGCTGTCGTCGACGGCGAGCGCCGGCGAGCTCGGTGTGCCGAAGGGTTACACCCCGCGGCTGCGCAAGCTCTATGACGAGCGCATCCGCGCCGAGATGATCAAGCAGTTTGGCTACAAGAGCGCCTTTGAGGTTCCTAAGATCGACAAGATCGTGCTGAACATGGGCGTTGGCGATGCCGTCAATGATTCCAAGAAGGTGACGGTCGCCGCCGGTGACCTGGCGCTGATTGCCGGACAGAAGCCGGTGATCACCCATGCCCGCAAGGCGATCTCGACCTTCAAGGTGCGCGAGAACATGCCGATCGGCGTCAAGGTGACGCTGCGCAAGGCGCGCATGTATGAGTTTCTTGATCGCCTGGTGACCGTGGCGCTGCCGCGTATCCGCGATTTCCGTGGCCTCAATCCGAAGAGCTTTGATGGCCGCGGCAATTATGCCATGGGCATCAAGGAGCATCTGGTGTTCCCCGAAATCGATTATGACAAGGTGGAAAACCAATTGGGACTTGACGTGATCGTATGCACCACGGCAAAGACAGATGACGAGGCGCGCGCGTTGCTGCGTGCCTTCAACTTCCCGTTCCGGCAGTGACCCCACGCGGTCAGACGCGGTAACCAGAGGTCTATTATGGCAAAGAAGAGTGCTTTGGAAAATAATGCCCGCAAGGCGCGGTTGGCGAAGCAGTTCGCTGGCCGGCGGGCCCGGCTCAAGGCCATCGCCAACGATATGAGCAAGCCGGTCGAGGAGCAGTTCGCTGCCCGCCTCAAGCTTGCTGAACTGCCGCGCAATTCGGCCAAGGAACGTCAGCGCAACCGCTGCGAGGTTTCCGGTCGTCCGCGTGCCTATTACGGCAAGATGAAGATGTCGCGCATTGCGGTGCGTGACCTGGGGCTGATGGGACTGGTTCCCGGCCTCGTCAAGTCCAGCTGGTAAGGAGGCGGGCGATGAACGATCCATTGAGCGATATGCTGACCCGTATCCGCAACGCCGGCATGCGCCGCAAGAGCAAGGTGCAGACGCCTGGCTCGCGCCTGCGCGCCCATGTGCTCGACGTGCTGAAGGATGAAGGCTTCATCCGCGGCTATGCCTCGACCGAATATGGCAACGGGCGCACCGAGTTTGAAATCGAGCTGAAATATTACGACAATCAGCATGTCATCCACGAGATCGAGCGCGTTTCGCGGCCAGGTCGCCGGGTCTATGCGGCGGTCGATGCGCTGCCGCGCGTCAGAAACGGGCTCGGGATCACGATCTTGTCGACCTCGAAGGGCGTCATGGCAGACCATGCGGCCCGCGAGAACAATGTCGGTGGCGAAATCCTGTGCAAGGTGTTCTGAGCCGGGCACCAGAAGGAAGATCAAAATGTCACGTATCGGCAAAAAGCCTGTTTCGATTCCTGCTGGCGTCACCGCATCGGTGCAGGGCCAGCTGGTCGCCGTCAAGGGCGCGAAGGGCGAACTGAAGTTTGTGGTGCCGGATGAAGTTTCGGTGGCCCATGAGGCCGGGGCGATTACCGTCACCCCGCGCTCGCAGACCAAGCGCGCCCGCGCCATGTGGGGCACGGCCCGCGCCCAGGTGAACAATCTGGTGGTGGGTGTGACCAAGGGCTTCGAGCGCACGCTCGAAATCAACGGCGTCGGCTACAAGGCGGCGGTGGCAGGCTCGAACCTGAACCTGTCGCTCGGCTACAGCCACGACGTCATCTACCCGATCCCCAAGGGCATTGCGATTGCAGCGCCGAAGCCGACCGAACTGACCATCTCCGGCATCGACCGGCGCCAGGTTGGCCAGGTCGCCGCTGAAATCCGCGCGTTCCGTGGTCCGGAGCCCTACAAGGGCAAGGGCGTGAAATACGCCGGTGAATTCATCTTCCGCAAGGAAGGCAAGAAGAAGTAAGGAGCGCCGCATGGCCAAGAGTTCTGAAACTGGTCTGCGCCGCAAGGCCCGGATCCGGCGCGCGGTCAAAGCCCATGGCTATGGCCGTCCGCGCCTGTCGGTGTTTCGTTCATCCAAGCAGATCTATGCCCAGGTGATCGACGACGAGAAGGGTGTGACGCTGTGCGCGGCCTCGACTCTGGAAAAGGCCAACCGCGAAGTCATGAAGACCGGTGCCACCATTGCGGCGGCAACCGAAATCGGCAAGCTGCTGGCAGTGCGGGCCCTTGCGGCCGGCATCAAGGAAGTGGTGTTTGATCGTGGTGGCTATGTCTATCACGGTCGCGTCAAAGCCGTGGCTGAAGGTGCCCGCGAGGGCGGCTTGAGCTTCTGAAGCAAAATATCCAAGCGAGCGGGTGGTGGCAGCATCACCCGCGCAAGTGAGGTTGAGAGCAAATGGCAAGAGAAGGACAGCGCGGCGGAGATCGTCAGCGCGAAGAAAAAGACAGCGAGTTTGTGGACCGCCTGGTGCACATCAACCGCGTCGCCAAAGTCGTGAAGGGCGGCAAGCGCTTCGGTTTCGCGGCACTCGTGGTCGTCGGCGACCAGAAGGGCCGGGTCGGCTATGGTCATGGCAAGGCGCGCGAAGTGCCGGAAGCCATCCGCAAGGCCACCGAGGCTGCCAAGCGCGGCCTGATCCGCGTGCCGCTGCGCGAAGGGCGCACGCTGCATCATGATGTGCAGGGTCGCCATGGCGCCGGCCGCGTGGTGATGCGGGCCGCGCCTGCGGGCACGGGCATCATTGCCGGTGGTCCGATGCGCGCGGTGTTCGAGTCGCTGGGCGTGCATGATGTGGTCGCCAAGTCGCAGGGGTCATCGAACCCCTACAACATGGTGCGGGCAACGTTTGACGGCCTGAGGTCGGAAGATTCGCCGCGTGCGGTTGCGGCGCGCCGCAATCTGAAGGTGTCGGTGCTTCAGGCGCGCCGTCCTGGCGTCGAAGCCGACGCGTCTGACTCGTGAGGGGTGGCATCATGCAAGCGAAAGCAGCAAAGACCCTCCAGGTCGAACAGATCGGCAGCCCCATCGGCCGCATCCATAGCCAGCGTGAGACGCTGGTGGGCCTGCGGCTCAACAAGCTCGGCCGGGTGGCCACTTTGGAAGATACGCCTGCCGTGCGCGGGATGATCGCCAAGGTTGCCCATCTCGTGCGCGTTCTCGAAAGCCAGTGAGGAGAAACCCGATGAAACTCAATGGCATTTCCGATAATCCGGGCTCCTCCAAGCCGCGTATGCGGGTTGGTCGCGGCATCGGTTCAGGCAAGGGCAAGACCGGCGGGCGCGGCGTCAAGGGCCAGAAGGCCCGCACGGGCGTGCGCGTCAAGGGCTTTGAGGGTGGCCAGATGCCGCTGCACCGGCGTCTGCCGAAGCGCGGGTTCTGGAACCACTTCGCCACCGACTTCAACGAGGTCAATGTCGGGCGCATTCAGGAAGCGGTGGAAGCCGGCAAGCTGAAGGCGGGCGAAACCGTGACGGTGGATGCGCTGGTTGCGGCCGGCATCTGCTCACGGGTGCGCGACGGCGTGCGTGTGCTGGGGCAGGGCGAGATCAAGACCAAGCTGGTTTTTGAAGTGGCCGGTGCCTCGAAGGGCGCGATTGCGGCCATCGAGAAGGTGGGCGGCAGCGTCAAGATTCTCGAAAAGCCGGCAACGCGCGTTCAAAAATCCAGCGCGCCAGCCTCATAATTGTAAAACCCGCGTTGCAACGGGCTCTATAATCGCCATATGGGCGGGGTAGGCGTTCACAACGGCTTCCCCGCTTTTTTGTTTGATGCGGGATTTTTGACAATCGCGCGGCCAGGAGCAGGAACGACATGGCATCGGTAGCAGAGCAATTGGCAGCCAGCGCCAGTTACGCCAATTTCAGCAAGGCCAAGGAGCTGCAACAGCGCATCTGGTTCACGCTGGGGGCGTTGATCGTGTTTCGCCTCGGGACCTATATCCCGTTGCCGGGCATTGATCCGGTGGCGTTCCAACAGAATTTCACCAGCCACGCGCAGGGCGTGCTGGACATGTTCAATTCGTTTTCCGGCGGTGCCGTGCAGCGCATGGCGATCTTTGCGCTGAACATCATGCCCTATATTTCGGCATCGATCATCGTGCAGTTGGTGACGCCGCTGTTTCCGCAACTCGATGCGCTGAAGAAAGAGGGCGAGTCGGGCCGCAAGATGATCAACCAGTATACCCGCTACCTGACGGTGCTGCTGGCGGCCGGGCAGGCCTATGGCATTTCCGTCGGGCTGCAATCGAGCGGCGCGCATTATGTGCTCAATCCCGGGCTGTTCTTCACCATTTCCACGGTGATCACGCTGGTGGGCGGCACGGTGTTCCTGATGTGGCTCGGTGAGCAGATCACCACGCGCGGCATTGGCAATGGCTCGTCGCTGATCATTTTTGCCGGCATTATCTCGGGTTTCCCGGGGGCGATCATTCGCACGCTGGAGCAAGGGCGCCAGGGGCAATTGTCACCGATGCTGATCTTCGGGGTCACGGTGATGGCGCTGTTCGTGGTGGCGTTCATCGTGTTCATGGAGCGGGCGCAAAGGCGTCTACTGGTGACCTATCCCAAGCGGCAGGTCGGCAACCGGGTGTCCGAGCAGCAGACCTCGTTTCTGCCGCTCAAGCTCAACACCTCCGGCGTCATCCCGCCGATTTTCGCCTCATCCCTGTTGCTGTTGCCGACCACCATAGCCAATTTCACTACCAATGGCGGGGCGACCGGCATTATGGGGACGATCACCAACCTGCTCGGGCCGGGGCGCCCACTGTATCTGGTGCTCTATGTGGCGCTCATCCTGTTTTTCGCGTTCTATTATACCGCGCAGGTGTTCAACCCGGTCGAGACCGCCGATAACCTGAAGAAATATGGCGGCTTCCTGCCGGGCATCCGCCCTGGCGAAAAGACCGCGCAATATATCGACAAGGTGCTGACGCGCATCACCGTTCTCGGCGGCATCTACCTGGCCCTGATCTGCCTCTTGCCACAATTGCTAATTTCCTATGCGGCGCTGCCTTTCTATTTTGGCGGCACGTCGTTGTTGATCGTCGTCAGCGTTACGATGGATACGATGGCGCAGGTCCAGGGGCACCTGCAGGCGCAGCAATACGAAGGCCTGATCAAGAAATCGAGGTTGAAGGGGCGGAAAAAATGAAACTGATTTTGCTGGGGCCGCCAGGGGCGGGCAAGGGAACCCAGGCGAAACGTTTGGTTGAGTTGCTGAATATACCACAATTATCGACGGGGGACATGCTGCGGGCGGCCGTGGCGGCAGGTTCGGATGTCGGGCGCAAGGCCAAGGCGGTGATGGACGCTGGCGGCCTTGTCTCGGACGAAATCGTCGTCGGCATCATCGGCGAGCGCATCAGGAGCGATGACGCGCGCAGCGGCTTCATTCTCGACGGCTTTCCGCGCACCGTGGCGCAGGCCGAGGCGCTCGACCATCTGCTGGAACAGCGCGGGCTGAAGCTCGACCGGGTGATCGAGCTCAAGGTCGATGAGGCGGCGCTGCTGGCACGCATCGAGCGACGGGCGGCCGAGACCGTGGCGGCCGGGGGCACCGTGCGGGCCGATGACAATCCGGAAGCCTTCAAGGTGCGGCTCGAAGCCTACAGGGCGCAGACGGCACCGGTGTCGGCCTATTATGCACGCAGTGGCCGGCTCAGTGCCGTTGATGGCATGGCGCCGGTGGCGACAGTTGCCGCGGCGATTGATGCGGCGCTGGCCTGATGGGTGGGGGCTGGCGCAAGGCCGAAGTGCCGGAGTGACAGTCCGCCTTCCTTGCCAGATTCGTTGCTCGCATCAAGCTAACGATCCGCGCGTGACCTCAAGCCCGAGGGTGGGAACGACAAGGCGATAGCGATAAGCCATCGCAAAGCCTTGGCACCAGCGGTGCCCGATGGGAATTGCGGGGACAGTCAGTGGCCTCCGCATAATCCAATCTGGAAAAGAGTTAAGTCCCTGCCTTGGCTTCTCGTGCGTGCGGCCTTCCAACGAGGCTGATGATCATTTAGGAAGAGGCTTCAGGCGCAGCCGATCAAGATTACGCGTTGCGGTAGCGCGATAGGTTTGTCACACTTTTTGTTGTGGAGACGCGCAATGCTGGAAAAATCAGTGCTGATAACGGGCGGCTCGCGCGGCATTGGTCGCGCTTGCGCTCTGCTTGCTGCGCGGCGCGGCTGGCGCGTCGCCGTCAATTACGCGCGCGACGAAGCGGCGGCTCATGAGGTGGTGATGGCTATTCGCGCCGGAGGCGGCGCTGCGGAGGCCGTGAGGGGTGACGTTGCCGTCGAGGCCGATGTGCTGGCCATGTTCGCCACCGCCGAGCGCCTGGCACCGCTCGGCGCGGTCGTGGTCAATGCTGGAATCGTCGCGCCAGCAGCGCGGCTGACGGAGATGACGGCCGAACGCATGGCACGCATGTTCGCGGTCAATGTGCTCGGTTCGTATCTGACGGCGCGCGAAGCGGCGCGGCGGCTTTCGACCCGGCTCGGTGGCGCAGGCGGATCGATCACCTTTGTCTCCTCGGCGGCCGCAAGGCTCGGCGCGCCCAATCTCTATGTTGATTACGCAGGTGCCAAGGCGGCGCTGGATACGCTGGTGAAGGGGTTGTCGATCGAACTCGGCGGTGACGGCGTGCGGGTCAACGGCGTGCGGCCGGGCCTCATCGTCACCGACATCCACGCCAGTGGCGGCGAACCGGAGCGGGCCTTTGCTCTCGGTGCGAGCGCACCGATGGGCCGACCCGGTCAGCCCGAGGAAGTGGCGAATGCGATTGTCTGGTTGATGGGTGAGGAGGCGTCCTATGTTACGGGTGCGCTGCTCGACGTTTCGGGCGGGCGATAGCAGGCGACAGGCGCCCGCGAAAATTCGATCAGCGCGGCGGGCGGGCGTTGCCCTATCCAAAGCAGCACCTGGCTGATTTGAGGGCGGGGGGTGAACATGACCGACATTCTGGACATGAGCGCGGGCGCGCTGACGCGCAACATCGCCGCAAGGCGGCTTTCGGCCGTTGAATTGATGAGGGCAACGCTCGAACGCATCGATGCGCTGAACCCGCGCCACAACGCCATCGTGGCCCTGCGCCCGCGCGAAGAGCTGATGGCCGAGGCTCGTGCCGCCGACGCCGCTGAAAGGCGCGGCCCGCTGCACGGGTTGCCGATGGCGGTCAAGGATCTCGAAGACGTCGCCGGCCTGCCGACGCGAAAAGGCTCGCCCCTGACCTCGCCCACTGCCGCCGCCGCTGACAGTGTGATGGCGGGCAGGCTGCGCCAGGCGGGCGCGATACTGATAGGCAAGACCAACGTGCCCGAGTTCGGGCTCGGCTCCTATTCGCGCAACCCGGTCTATGGCATCACCCGCAACGCCTACGATGTCCGGCATTCGGCAGGCGGCTCGTCGAGCGGCGCGGCAGTTGCGCTGGCGCTGCGCATGGTTGCGCTGGCCGATGGCTCGGATTACGGCGGTTCGTTGCGCAACCCCGCCGGCTGGAACAATGTCTATGGCTTCCGCCCGAGCTATGGCCGCATTCCGCGCGTCGATGCTGACGTGTGGACACCATCGCTGGCCGTGCTCGGGCCCATGGCGCGAAGCGTCGAGGATCTGGCGCTGCTGCTGTCGGTGCAGGCGGGCTTTTCACCGGCGGCACCGCTGTCGCTGGCGGGCGAGGCAAGCGCTTTTCAGCCCGCGCCGGTGCCGCGCATCAAGGGTGCGCGCATCGCCTGGGTCGGCGATTTCGGCGGCGCGATCCCGTTCGAGCCGGGCGTGCTCGAACGGGCGCAGGCCGCCTTGACGGTGTTTGAAAGTCTGGGCGCGGTGGTGGAGGAGGCCACCCCGGATTTCCCGATACAGGACTTATGGCGCGCTTTCCTGGTGCTGCGTCACTGGCACAATGCGGCGCTGTTGCCGCTGTACGAAAATCCCGATATGCGCGCTCATCTGCCACCGGCGGCGATCTACGAGATCGAGGCCGGACTCAAGCTCTCAGCCTATGACGTCGCCGCAGCTTCGCAGACGCGCACGCTCTGGCACGCGGCGTTGATGCGGTTCCACGCGACCTACGATTTCTGGGCCCTGCCGACCGCGCAATGTTTCGCCTTTCCGGCCGAGGAGCGGGGGGCGATGCGGGTAGGGGGGCGGACAATGACGACCTACCACGAATGGATGCAATGCGTGGTTCCCGCGACGATGGCCGGCGCGCCGGTCGCGGCGCTCCCCGCCGGTTTCGACGCTTCGGGCCGGGCGATGGGCATTCAGCTCGTCGGGCGGGTGCAGGACGAAACGGGCCTGCTTGCCGCCGCCCGCGCCTATGACGAGGCGACGCGCTGGCTGCAAAGCCGCCCGCCCGAAGTGCTGGGGAGCCTTTAGCGGCGCGAACGCGAAGATCCCGAGGCGCAACAAGGAAAATGCGCTGGCAGTGCCCTTTCTTGCCGGTTCGGCCCAAGGCTTGCGGCCGCCCGGCAGGGGCGGCGGGAAAGTTGACGCGCAAATGACGCGCCAGGCGTCGGCCATGATACCAGCGCGATTCATGGCGATTCAGGCGGCTCTCACCGCAATCTGGTTCCTGCCAACGCATCGGCCGATGACGCGGCATTGGCATGATTGCAAGGCGCTTGCGTCATAATTGCACTTGACCGCGCCAGCGCAAGCGGCTAACGACCTTAGATCATCTGGATGAAGGGCTGCTTCGATAGGGGCAGGGCCCTTTGTGCTGTGTGTCTACATAAATTTTGTTCGCAAGGGCCGGCCTCCACCGGACGCGAATTTTCTCAGGCCCTTCGGGGCCGCAATGGAGCGAACCTATGGCCCGTATAGCAGGCGTCAATATACCCACCGGCAAGCGCGTGATCATCGCGCTGCAATATATCCACGGCATCGGCCCGAAAAAGGCTGAGGAAATCTGCACCAAGGTGAAGATTCCCGCCGAGCGCCGCGTGTCGCAGTTGACCGACGCCGAAGTGCTGCAAATTCGTGAAACCATAGACCGCGATTATATGGTCGAGGGTGACCTGCGCCGTGAAGTGGCGATGAATATCAAGCGTCTGATGGACCTTGGCTGCTATCGCGGCTTGCGCCATCGTCGTCAGCTGCCGGTGCGCGGGCAGCGCACGCATACCAATGCCCGTACCCGCAAGGGCAAGGCAAAGGCGATTGCCGGCAAGAAGAAGTGATTTCGGCCCGGCCTTGAGCCGGGCTTCAACCCCGAGCGCCTGGCATGACGGGCGCGCTTGAAGGACCAAAACGACCATGGCAAAAGAAGCAGGCCGCGTTCGCCGTCGCGAACGCAAAAATATCGTGTCGGGCGTGGCCCATGTGAACTCGACGTTCAACAACACGATGATCACCATTACCGATGCGCAGGGCAACACGATCTCCTGGTCCTCGGCCGGGACGATGGGCTTCAAGGGCTCACGCAAGTCCACCCCCTATGCGGCGCAGATGGCCGCCGAAGATGCTGCCCGCAAGGCGCAGGAACACGGCATGCGCACGCTCGAAGTCGAAGTTTCCGGCCCGGGTTCAGGACGTGAATCGGCGCTGCGGGCGCTGCAGGCTGCCGGTTTCACGGTCAGCTCGATCCGCGATGTGACCACCATTCCGCACAATGGTTGCCGGCCGCGCAAGCGCCGCCGCGTCTAAGCGCTCGACGTCGTTCGACTCATTGGGCGCGGCCCTGTTGCCGCGCCATCCGTCCTCTGAAAGGTGCCGCCATGATCCAGAAGAACTGGCAGGATTTGATCAAGCCCGCAAAGCTCCATGTTGCTGTGGGCGATAACCCGAAGAAAGCCGCGACCATCGTCGCCGAGCCGCTGGAGCGCGGTTTTGGCGTGACGCTGGGCAATTCGCTGCGGCGCATCCTGTTGTCGTCGCTGCAGGGCGCGGCCATCACGGCGGTGCAGATCGACGGCGTGCTGCACGAGTTCTCCTCGATCCCCGGTGTGCGCGAGGACCTCACCGACATCATCCTCAATATCAAGGATATTGCGGTGAAAATGACGGGCGAAGGCCCCAAGCGCATGGTCATCAAGAAGACCGGCCCGGGCGTGGTGCGGGCTGGCGATATTGCCGTGACCGGCGATGTGGTGATCCTCAACCCGCATGTGGTGATCTGCACGCTCGATGAGGGCGCGGAAATCCGCATGGAGCTGACGGTGAATATCGGCAAGGGCTATGTGCCGGCCGATCGCAACCGCGCGGAAGATGCGCCGATTGGCCTGATCCCGGTTGATGCGCTCTACTCACCTGTGAAGAAAGTTAGCTATCGAGTTGAGAATACACGCGAAGGTCAGGTTCTCGATTATGACAAGCTGACGCTGACGGTGGAAACCAACGGCGCGCTGTCGCCGGAAGATGCCGTGGCCTATGCCGCGCGCATCCTGCAGGACCAGCTCAATGTTTTCGTCAATTTCGACGAGCCGCGCCGCGAGGAAGCTGCGCCGGCGCTGCCGAACCTGCCGTTCATCAACCCGGCGCTGCTGAAGAAGGTCGACGAACTCGAACTTTCGGTGCGCTCGGCCAATTGCCTGAAGAACGACAATATCGTCTATATCGGCGATCTCATCCAGAAATCGGAAGGCGAGATGCTGCGCACGCCGAATTTCGGCCGCAAGTCCTTGAACGAAATCAAGGAAGTGCTCGCGCAGATGGGGCTCTATCTCGGTATGGAAATCACCGGCTGGCCGCCGGAAAATGTCGATGAGCTGGCCAAGCGTTTCGAAGAACATTTCTGATCTTGCTGGCGCACAAGCGCTGATAAGCGGGGGCCGTACCGTGGCACGGCGGCTCTCATAACCCCTGAAAACGGAGACAAGCCATGTATCACGGTCGCGCCAAACGGCGTTTCAACCGCACTGCCGAGCATCGCAAGGCGATGTTCATGAATATGTCGCAGGCGCTCATCAAGCACGAGCAGATCATCACGACCCTGCCCAAGGCCAAGGATTTACGCCCTGTGGTGGAAAAGCTGGTGACACTCGGCAAGCGCGGCGACCTGCACGCCCGCCGCCAGGCAATTGCGCAATTGCGCGACGTCGCGCTGGTGCGCAAGCTGTTCGATGTGCTGGGAAAGCGCTACAAGGACCGCAATGGCGGCTATTGCCGGGTGCTCAAGGCGGGCTTCCGCCAAGGTGACAATGCGCCGATGGCGCTGATCGAATTTGTCGATCGCGACGAGGATGCCAAGGGTGCTGCACCGGCCGCGTGATGGCGGCGCAAGGGCTGGCGGCGCAAGGGCTGGCGGCTCAAGGGCTGGCGGCTCAAGGGCATGTTTTGAAGGGCGGCGGCAACGTCGCCCTTTTTGCTTTCGGGCGAGGCGGCGTCAGGCCTTTGGCCAGGTGGCACCGCGCACGTTGAGCATCACCGCATAAAGCGAGGTCGTGCCGCAGATATAGAGCCGGTTGCGCTTCGGGCCGCCGAAGGTGACATTGGCGACAACTTCGGGAATGTGCACCTTGCCGAGCAGGGTGCCGTCCGGGTGATAGCACAGCACACCATCGCCGGACGAAGTCCAGATGCGCCCGTCGCTGTCGAGGCGAAAGCCATCGAACAGCCCGGTCTCGCAGGTGGCAAAGAGGCGGCCGGTGCCAAGACTCCTGCCGTCCGCCGCGACCTCGCAGACGCGGATATGGCGCGGACCATTGACGCGGTGGCTGAGGCCGGTGTCGGCGATATAGAGCAGGCGCTCGTCCGGCGAGAAGGCGAGGCCGTTGGGCTTTTCAAAGTCGGTCGCGACCGCGTCGAGCGCGCCGGTTGCGGGGTCGAGCCGATAGACATAGCAGCCTTCGACCTCATGCGGGCTGGCATCGCCTTCATAATCAGAATCAATGCCGTAGCTCGGGTCGGTGAACCAGATGCTGCCG
Organism: Hyphomicrobiales bacterium; assembly: GCA_019075905.1. Lineage (GTDB taxonomy): Bacteria > Pseudomonadota > Alphaproteobacteria > Rhizobiales > Beijerinckiaceae > REEB77. The sequence continues at coordinate 762 of JAGXAM010000018.1, read as the reverse complement.
TCGGATTTGACCACGACATCATTGGGTGAATTCAGCCGCTTGCCCTGATAGCGGTCGGCAAGAACCGTGCGGGTGCCGTCGATCTCGATGCGCGAGACACAGCGGCCGCGATGCTCGCAGGAAATCAGCCGACCCTCGCGGTCGACGTAATGGCCGTTCTGGTTCATGGCGGGGGCGATGAAGGTGCTGACCGAGCCGTCGGTTTCATCAAAGCGCATCACCCGGTCATTGGGAATGTCCGACCAGACAAGATATTTGCCAGCGGCAAAATATGCCGGGCCCTCTGACCATCGGCAGCCGCTATAAAGCCGCTCGACCCCGGCATTGGTGTGGATCAGCCGCGCAAAGCGCGGGTCAAAAATTTCATAATCCGCGGCTGGCACTTTTGGGCTCCCCTTCAAGGCATGGGGAAACCTGCCAGCAATGCGGCGGGCTGGCAAGAGCGTCGTGGCCAGCGGCGCCCTCTCAGGGGTGCGGGGCGGGGCGGGCCGGTTCGGAGGTCGCCAGCCAGGCGGCGAGATCCTGCCCGGCGCGTTCGCTCAGCGCCATTTTGCGGGCGACGCCCTTGTCCGGGCCGCGCAGCTTGCGTCCGTCAGCATCGTGGGTCGCGGTCTCGATGGGCGGGAACAGGCCGAAATTGACATTCATCGGCTGGAACGAGCGCGGGCCGGCATCAATCGTAGCGAGATGGCCGGCGGTAATGTGATTGATCAGCGCGCCGATGGCGGTGGTGGCGGGCGGCACGGCCGGGGCCGCGCCGAG
>JAGXAM010000029.1 GCA_019075905.1 Hyphomicrobiales bacterium | reverse complement strand
CAAAGCTCTGCGACCGGGATGCCGGCCTCGTGCTCTTTCAAAATCGCGATGATTTGCTCTTCGGAAAAACGCTTGCGCTTCATTCTCTGGTCCTCAGCTTGGGCCAGAGCTTACTTCAATATGGATAAGCCTCAGGGGGCAAGGTCACGACGCCTGATGTCATGAATGGTCTCGCCTCCGGTAACATCAGGATCATGACCGACGGATGGCTTCAGTGCTTCAGGCCCCACGTCGCGGCGGGGTGATATGGTCAGGCCTGACGGTTCCGTGCTAGCTTCGCTGTCATGGAAGCCATGGGTAGATGCCATGATCACGCCAATCGTCTATGCCATCCCGGTATTTTTGATGCTGATCTTGATCGAGGCCCTGGTGGGCTGGCGGGCCGGTGCCGGGATTTATCGTGTTCAGGACGCGGTTACCAGCTTGAGTCTTGGCATACTCAGCCAGATTGTCGCTGTATTCGACAAGTTTTTTGTGATCGGAATTTATGTGATTGTCTGGAAATATTTCCGGTTCATGTCACTCCCGGCCACTTCAATCCTGGTTTGGATCAGCGCTTTGTTGATGTATGATTTTTGTTATTACTGGAACCACAGGCTGGGGCATGAGGTCAACGTGCTTTGGGCGGCACATGTCGTGCATCATTCCAGCGAGGATTATAACCTTTCAACAGCGCTGAGACAGACCGCGAGCGGGTTCCTGATCAGCTGGATATTTTATATGCCGCTGGCGCTGCTGGGTTTTCCGCCGAGGGTATTTGTCATCGCTGGTCTCGTTGACCTGCTCTATCAATTCTGGGTCCATACCGAGTTGGTGCCGCATGTGGCCTGGCTTGACCGGGTGCTGGTCATGCCCTCGAACCACCGGGTGCATCATGGCCGAAATGATTGGTGCCTTGATCGCAATTATGGCGGCATCTTCATGTTCTGGGACGTGTTATTTGGAACCTACACGCCGGAACGGCCGGATGATCCTGTAATTTATGGCACATTGACGCCGCTGGCGAGTTACGATCCGCTGTGGGGCAATTTGAAAGTCTATGCCGATATCTGGCGGCGGCTGCGGCTGCACGACCGGTTTCTTGACCGACTTGGCGTGCTGTTTGCCAGGCCGGGATGGCAGAGCCAGCTGGAAGCGGCAAAATCTCCGGCGCCACCCGCCAAAATCCCGATGAACCGCTATGATCCGCCCGCGCGTGCTGACATCAAACTTTACGGCATGGCCTCGCTGGCTTTCTCGACCTTGTTGCTCGTGCAGTTTTTGTTGAGGGTGCCGCAGCTTGCACTGGCGAGCCAGATCGGGTTTGGCGGTCTCATTACGTTTCGGCTGTGGGCGCTCTCAAGGCTGTGGACGGGCCAAAAATCAGCCCTGGTGATGGAAATGCTGGCGACAATCGTGCCGCTGGGCTTTACCGCGCTTGGCCTGTGGTTCGTGCCTGCCGGGGCGGGTGCCCGCCTCGTCGCCGCGCTGGCGCTGGCGATGGCGATCATAGTCCTGCCAAGATTGCGGGGCGCGCTCCCGACCACCGGTGAGGAGCAATAAGTTGGCTTTAGCGGATAGTCTGGTGGTTCAGGTTGCGGGGCCGCGCCGTGCAGGCAAACCGACGCTCGTTACAATGACGGGCGATGCGGGCAGCACTTACATCGCAGGCGATCGACAGCACGAACTCTCGATTGCTTGCCGATGCCCCGATCATGGCGATCTGGCAACAAGGCAAACCCGATGCCCTTGGTCATGAGCCCGGGGCCAGCAACTCTGGCTATGCGGCCATCCTGCCTTGCAGGACACGGGTGACGCCAATGGCGCCGATGAGCAAGGCTGACAAGAAGCTCGCCAGACCCGTCCAGTCAAACCGAACAAAGATCAGACCGGCCACGTAGCCAACAATGGATCCACCAATGTAGTAGGAGAACAGATAAAACGCGGTCGCCTGACCTTTCGCCTGCCTGGCGTTTTTGGATACCCAGGCGAGCCCGATGGCATGGCATCCAAAGAACGCGGCGGTGAACAAGATGACGCCGGCAATGAAAGTCCAGGCCGTTGTCGCCAATGCCGTCAGCACAATAGCGACAACCATCGTGAAGAGGAGACCTGAGAGGACGTTCATCGCGCCATGTTTCACAGCCAGCTTTCCTGATAGCGGCGCCGTGATGAAGCTCACGACGAAACAAGTGGAAATCAGGCCTGCATGGGCATAGGACATATTGAACGGCGCATGGTGCAAATGAAAGGCCAGGAAATTATAAAGCGCGGTGAACGAACCGAAGATCACGAAGCTGACGACAAAGACAAGTGAAATATTCAAATTTCGGATGTGCTGTGCGCCATCCCGGACGATCGCCATGACATCGGGGCTGCTCACGCCGGAGATCTTGCGCTGGGCTGGCAAGAAAATGCCCACGAAAACCCCTACCGAAATAAGGATCGCGCCAAACAGGAAGAAGATCGTGCCGAGAGGACGTGAGTTCATCAATTGCGAGGCGATCACGCGGCCCGCCATGCCACCGACGGAATTGCCGAATACAAAATAGCCCGTGACCACGGTTGCGAGCACTGGCACGACCTCCTCGCTGATATAGGCCGCCGCTGCCGCGGCTATACCGCTGAGGCTGAGGCCGATCAGCGCTCTCAGGACGACGAGTTCGGTCCAGGAAGTCGCGAGGGGACAAAGGATCGTCAATAGGCCGCCAACCAGCAATGAAACAACGATCAGCTGCTTGCGGCCAAAACGGTCGGACAGCGTCCCGGTGAAAAGGAGTCCCAACGCCAGCAAGGCGGTTTCAGCAGACATGATGATGCTGACCTGCGAAACCTTCACGCCATAAACAATGGCCAGTTTGGGCAGAAGCGGCTGGATGAAAAACAGCGACGCCAGTTCGGCACATCCCGAAAGCGCCAGCGCACAGGTGACGATGATGATCGTCGCCCGGCTTTCGAGGCTGCCGGTTGTGGTCGTGCCATTGGCATGAGCGAGCGTGGCGCCCAGTTCGATCGGACTCTTAGGCATATAGTTCCTCCCTTATAAGCCAGTCAGTGCATGGATGAGCATTGCCTTGTCGCGTAACGCCCGGCATTCTGCTTTCTAGTGTTGGTTCAATCTCACGCTGCCCGGTCTGACCCGGTCATTCGCGCGTAAACATGTCCATCGAAAATGCGCCGCGCGGTCCGCAGGATGGTGATGCCTGGCGGCCCCTCCCCGGATCCTGGCCCGACCTCAAGCTCAAGCCTTCCCGAGGGATGTTCGAGGCGCAGCTGGAAAGGCGGTTTTGCATCGCGCACGAAATCGGCGGCGATCGTCCCTTCAGTCAGGCAAGCGGTCGCAATGCCAACAGCTCCGGTGACGGCGAGCGCCATATGACATGCATGGGGCATGAAATAGCGAGCCGAGATCCCTGGCGTTTGATCACTTTTGCCAAGCAAAACCGGCTTCGGAATCACGGACCCGCTCACGTCGCCCATGCCCATAGCCTCGCCGGCGATCAGACGAATTTCCTCCAGGCGCCGCAGAAACGCCGCGTCGCCGTTCAGTTCCGCTGGACTTTCCCTGGCCGTCTTGCCGAGGCCGCTGGCCTCAATGAGCACGAGCGGCGTTGCCGCATCGATGCAAGTGACGGCGACCCCCTGGATGATCTGCCGCACCAAAGCGGTTGGAAACAATTTGCCAGTCTTGCTGCCGGCGACATCAAGAAACTTCATATGCACGGGTGCCGCGGTTCCGGGGATGCCGTCGATGCGCGCCTCCCCGTCGTAAGTGACGGTCCGGCCCGGGGTCTGAACGGTCGCCTCTACAACCTTGCCAGTATTGATGTTGTGGATACGGACGCAGGTCTTGCCGTCGAGCGCCCTGATCAGCCCCTTTTCAATGGCAAATGGACCCACGGCCGAGAGCATGTTGCCGCAATTGGGGGCAGTGTCGACGATCCGTTTGACGACCTCGACCTGGGCGAACAAAAAGTCGACATCAGCATCGGGACGCGTGGAAGGACCAACAATTGCAACTTTGCTGGTCAGTGGATTGCCGCCACCGACCCCGTCGACCTGAAGTGCGTGCCCGGCGCCAATAACAGAGATCAAAGCGTCGTTGCGCTCGCGTTCATTCGCCGGCAAATCTTCACTGAGGAAGAACGGCCCCCGAGAAGTACCTCCGCGCATCAACACACACGGGATCTTTAACGTATATGTCACCCACGAGCCTCCAGGAGGAGTGTTTTCTACATATTGAACTCATATGAGAAATGTGTTTGACTTGGAAATGCAAAAATAAGCTGGATTATTCCGAAATGCGTATCAATTTCGAATTGCAGGATGTTCGAGCCTTTCTGATGATCCTCGATCTCGGCGGATTCCATCGGGCAGCAGATATTCTGGGAATGTCCCAGCCAGCGCTGTCCAGACGAATCCAGGCCCTGGAGTTCGCGGTGGGAGCACCGCTGCTCGAGCGCACAACGCGTCGTGTGGCGCCGACCACGATTGGCCGCACGTTTGCGCCTATCGCAAGGCGGCTTATCGACGAATTCGAAGACTCCGTCCTGAATGTGACCGGCCTTGGCGACCGGCAATCGGGACACATCACCATAGCTTGCGTGCCGACCGCGGTCGTCTATTTTCTTCCAAAGGTGATCGAGCAGTTTTCGCGCTCCTACGAGAAGATCCGGTTTCGCATTCTCGACTTGCCTGCCAATGATGGCCTTGAGGCCGTGCGGCGTGGCGAGGCCGACTTTGGCATCAATTTCACCGGGAATGCCGACGCCGATCTGGCATTTACGCCGCTGCTGGAAGACACTTTCGTGCTTGCCTGCCATCGCGGGCACAAACTGTCGGCCAAAGAAGAGCTGTCCTGGGGAGATCTCGAAGGCGAGCCCCTGATTGGCGTTGCGCGATCAAGCGTCAACCGCCAGATCATCGAAAGTGCATTGGCGAAATCAGACATCAAACTGGTCTGGCGGTTCGAGGTGAACCATTTGGCGACGTCGATGGGACTTGTGGAGCGCGGTCTCGGCGTTTCCGTACTGCCGGTTCTCGCCACGCCACCAAATCCACATCCGATTATTGTCACACGGCCAATTGTCGCCCCCATCGTGCAAAGGACGATCGGCCTCGTCGAGCGCAAATCCGGGCGCGTCTCGCCCATAGCCCAACGCTTCCGCGACATGCTTGTCCAGCGTGACAATGCCGAGGGGACGCACGTCTCCGGATTGTGACATGGCGGTAACGTTTTCCCGGCAACAAGCGTAAACTGCCAACGGATGGCATGAGGCTCGGGATCATCGATGATCGCTGGCAAGGCGAGGCTGATGCCAGGCCGATGCCGCAATTGCGCACCATGATTTCAGCCCTGTCAGCAGCCAGCAAGCCAGGGATCGGTCTCTCCCTGAAGCGCCGCATGGAGCTATCGTCCAGGTTGTCTGCGAGGGAGTCCGGCTGGGACGCTGGCTGCCGGCTCCTGTGGATTTTACTCAAGGCATAAAGATCGCCTACGGAGGACGCAGCGCCACTGCCAGCATGCGCAAGAGCAAGATCTCGTCCATGGCCCGCGCGCATTTGATCACAAGTTTGTCGTGACCGATGTCCCGGGGACGGCCTGTCGGCAATACCCGCCGCTTGTCTGCGCCTGCAGGCGATCTGTGTGCAGATCGTTGGCATCCATACTCATGAAAAAGGCGGCGCGTGATCACCTCGAACGGGCAGCGTGAACTTTGGGTTTGGTTGCAACGCCGGGCGCGGCTGATAAGGTCTCGTGGTGACAATTCACATCAAGGGATCATGCCATGGGCAAGGTGCGTGTCGCAGGTTTCAGTCTGTCCTTCGACGGTTTTGGTGCCGGCCCCGGACAGAGTCTCGAAAATCCGCTCGGCCTCGGCGGGCGGGACTTGCACAAGTGGTTCTACCCGACCCGAACCTTTCGAGCGATGATCGGTGAGGAGGGCGGCATCGATGATCCTTTCGCACAGCGCTCCGCACAGGGATTTGGCGCATTCATCATCGGTCGCAACATGTTTGGCCCGGTCCGCGGTGACTGGCCCGATGAGAGCTGGCGGGGCTGGTGGGGCGATAATCCGCCCTATCACGCGCCGACCTTCGTGCTCACCAATCATGTCCGGGCGCCACTGGTCATGGCAGGTGGAACCACATTCTATTTTGTTACCACGGGGATCGATCAGGCCCTGAAGCAGGCGCAGGCTGCCGCGGGCGACCTCGATGTCAAAATCGGCGGCGGCGTCGCCACGGTGCGGCAATTTCTGCGCGCCCAGGCGGTCGACGAAATCCACCTCGCCATGTCCCCCGTGTTGCTGGGGCGCGGCGAATCGCTGTTCGCCGGGCTGGATCTGCCGCGCCTTGGCTACCGGCTGACAGAGGTTGTGCCAACCGCGCTCGCCACACATCTCGTCCTCACCCGCTGAGCCTTGCCGCAGGCTAGCGCGCAGCGGCGGCGACGCGGTCAAAAAGCGACGGTGCTGCAGCGATCGCGGGCTAGGCCAAGCTTGCCAGCAAGGCTTGGGCGCGCGCCTGCAAGGCCCGGTAACTGCTTTCCCATTGGCCAGCCCGGGGCGTGACGCTGGCCCATTGCGTCACCAGCCTGCGCAATTGCTGCGCATGTTCGCGCGTTGCCGTGGCCTGGTAGTCTGCCTGCTGATAGTCCTGGCGGCGGACGAAGTCGCCGTTACGCCGGATGCAAATGCCGAGACATTCCTGCGGGGCTTCGACCTGGCCGCAGGTCGCGCAGAGCCAGACCTCGGCGCGTGCATCGGTTATGTCACCTTGCGCCAAGGGAGCCCCGGCAGATTTCAGGGCTGCACTGGCCCGGGCCTGCAAGGCACGATAGGCGCTCTCCCAGTCATGGTCGTCAGCGGGCAAGCTGGCGAGCGGCGCCAGCACACTGGTCCATGCCGCAACTTCGCTCAGAGCCTCATCCTGCTGTTCCAGAGCCCTGGCATATTCAGCGGCGCTGACGATCTCAAGGCGCTGGAAATTGCAGGCACCCTGGCAGGGTTCGTTATTGCCCATAGCGCCGCAACCGATGCAGAACCACAGGGTAAGGCAATCAGGTAACGCCGGTTCTTCTGGTGCCTCGGTCTTGCTCTCGCCCTGTGCGGTCATGGCGTGTTCCGGTTTGGCCCTGGGTGCACTCCTGCCGTTGCTGTTTGTCAGACTCGTCCCTGCGGCGCCAGTCGTGATAGTGACGCAGGCGAGCAGCAAAAAGGGCTGCCGGGCCTGTCGCCGCCCGCAGGATGACTGAACGATGATCATGCAGGATCAAAGCGCCGCCGAGACTTTTCTAAAGGCGGCCTGCCAAGATGATGCCCATGATGTCAGCATCATCACCACGCATATTTCAAGGCTGTTTCTGGCTGGCAAGCTTGCCTTCAAGCTCAAGCGGGCGGTGCGGCTCCCCTATCTCGATTTCTCGACCCCGGCCTTGCGGCTCGTTGCCTGCCAGCGCGAACTCGACCTCAATCGCCGCACCGCGCCGCAGCTTTATCGCGCCGTGCGGCGGATCACCCGGCAGCCCGATGGCAGCCTGGTATTTGAAGGTACCGGCGAACTGGTCGACAGCGTCGTCGAAATGCGGCGGTTTGATCAGGCGGCCCTGTTCGACGGCATGGCGATGCGCGGCCTGCTCACCGGCCGCATGATCGACGACCTCGCCCACCAGATTGCGCAGTTTCATGCACACGCATCAATCAAGCGCGGCGATGGTATCAAGACCATGCAGGGCGTGCTCGATATCAACCGGCGCGCCTTGCAAGAAACGGGCCTCGTTGCCCCCGAAAGGCTGGCTGAGGTCACGCAGCAGTTTGCTGCGGCGATGGACCAGCATGCCGAGCTACTGGATCGTCGTGGCCGCGCGGGCATGATCCGCCATTGCCATGGCGATCTGACATTGCGAAATATCTGCCTGTTCAACGATGTGCCGACGCTGTTTGATTGTCTGGAGTTTGACGATGATCTCGCGACGATCGACGTGCTCTATGATGTGGCCTTCCTGATCATGGATCTGTTGCATCGCGGGCTGGCGCACCATGCCAACCGCCTGTTCAATCGATATTGCGATGAGAGCGGCGAGAGCGAAGGACTGCCTTTGCTCGGGTTTTTCATTGGCGTACGGGCGGCGGTGCGGGCCCATGTCAGTGCCGCGCAGGCGCGGGAACTGGCGGGCGCGCCGGCACAAGCCATTTTTGAGGAAGCGCGCGCCTATCTAAGGCTGGCCATGGCGATGCTGGAGGCACAAATGCCGCAGCTGGTCGCGGTGGGCGGCCGCAGCGGCTCCGGCAAATCGACGCTGGCCGCGCAATGTGCCGCTGCTGTCGGCTTGCCGCCCGGGGCGCGCATCTTGTCCAGCGATCGCTTGCGCAAGCAGATGTTTGGTGTGAGCCCTGAACAAAAGCTGGTCCGTGAAGCCTATGAACCGGCGGTTTCGGAAAGGGTTTACAGGGCCCAGCGCGAGCAGGCCCGCGCGGCGTTGCGTGGCGGCACATCAGTGATTGTCGATGCGGTGTTTGACCGGCCAGAGGACCGGGCGGCGCTGGCAGCGCTGGCGCGCGAGGCAGGCGTGGCGTTTCATGGCTTCTGGCTTGAGGCACCGCTGGGCACGCTGGAGGCGCGTATCGAGGGGCGCCGGCATGATCCTTCAGATGCGACCCTGGCTGTCCTGCATCAACAAATGACGCGCGATCCCGGCGAGCTGACATGGCAAAGGATCAATGCCGGGGCCGATATTGCCGCCATGGCGGAGCAGGTGCTGGCCTTGCTATGAAGCCCGCAAGGCGGCGCGCCGGCCAAGGATCAGGCCGGCACCGGTGGCGCTGCGGCAAGGCGCAGCGTGACATTGCTGACTTCCGGCACGACCGGATCGGCCGCGATCGCAAAGCCAAATTCGGCGCACATTTTCAGCATGGCCCGGTTGGTTGTCAGCACCTGCCCGTCGATGGTGGCAAGGCCCTCGGCGCGGGCAAAGGCTATGCAATGCTGCATGAGCGCCCAGCCCAGCCCCTGGCCTTTGGTGTCGGAGCGCACGAGTATGGCAAATTCGCCATGCTCGCCGTTGGCATCGGTTTGCAGACGCACGACGCCGAGCAAGTCGCCACTCTTTGCGTCCAGCGCCAGAAACGCCATGGTGCGCCCATAGTCGATCTGCGTCAGCCTGGCGATCATGGCAGGCGTGACGCTGCTCATCGCCGCAAAGAAGCGCCGGCGCAGATCATCTCGGGTGACATGCCTGAAGAATTCTTCGTAAAGCGACACGTCATCGGTGCGCAAGGGTCGCAGATGCAGGGCCTGGCCATGCGGCAGGATGATGTCGCGCTCCCATTGGCGCGGATAGGGCCGGATGGCGAAGCGGGTATTGGCAAAATCGCGGGAAGGGCCTCCCGGCAGCGGTGCGATGACCATGCGCGCATCCACAGCCATCACACCTTGCGCGTCTGCCAGCACAGGATTGAGATCCAGCTCCCGAATTTCCGGAAGGTCAGCAGCAAGCTGCGAAAGCTTGACCAGCAGCAAGGCCACCGCATCGCCTTGCACGGCCGGCACGTCGCGATAACCCGCCATCAGCCGGGCTATGCGGGTGTCCGCCATAAGTTCGCGCGCCAGACGCATATCCAGCGGCGGCAGCGCCAGCGCCTTGTCATTGACCGCCTCGACGGCGGTGCCGCCATGGCCAAACAATATCACAGGACCAAAGGTCGGATCGTCAGCGAGCCCGGCAATGAGTTCAAGCGCGCCCGGGCGGTCGATCATCGGTTGCAGGATGACGCCGTCAAGCGTGGCGTCGGGGCGGTGTCGGCTAACGGTCTCCAGCATTTCAGCGAAGGCAGCGCCGACAGCCTGCGGCGTGCGCAGGCCGAGCCGGACGCCGCCGACATCGGACTTATGCGAAATCTGCGGCGATAGGATCTTCATCACCAAGGCGGCGTGCTGCGTGAACAGTCTGGTCGCCACGTCCACGGCTGCCTGCTGGTCATGCGCCTTGTAGGAACCGGCCACCGGAATGGCATAGGCTTCCAGCACTTTCGTGGCCTCGACCGGGTCAAGCCATGTCGTGCCCCGGGCCAGGGCGGCGGTGATCACCGCCCGGGCTCCGGCAATGTTGGGCACAAAATCGGCCGGGATGCTGGGCGGGGTCGCCAGCAGCGCATCTTGCGAGCGTTTGAAATTGACCAGATGCATCAGGCCGCGCACGGCATCGACGTCATTGTGAAAATGGGCAATGCCGGCCCGTTCGAAGACCGGTGCCCATTGTGCCTCCTCGCCCAGCCAGACGGCGACCACCGGCTTGACCGGGCGCAGGGTGTTTTTGGCGCCCTGCCGGGCCGTGTCGATAGCCCTTGCGACCGCCTCTGCCGTATCTGCGCTGGAAGCCAGCGCCGTCGGGCAGTTCATCACCAGAATGGCATCGAGATCGTCGCTTCGCAGCAGGCACTGCAGGGAAGCCTCATAGCGCGCGGCATCGGCATCGCCAATAATATCAACAGGATTGGCCCGCGACCAGGTCTTTGGCAACAAGGCATCGAGCCGCGCAAGGGTCGCCTCGGTCAGGGTTGCGAGATTGCCGCCAAGATCAATCAGCCGGTCAACCGCCAAAACGCCAATGCCGCCGCCATTGGTCAGGATACCGATGCGCTCGCCATGGATCGGCTGATGATGTGCCAGAGTTTCAGCCGCCGCGAAGAGCTCTTCGAGATCAATGACGCGCAGCAGGCCGGCACGGTGAAACGCGGCATTATAAACGGCATCGGAACCGGCGAGCGCACCGGTATGCGACATAGCTGCCCTGGCACCAGCCTCGTGGCGACCCGCCTTGACGACGATGACCGGCTTGGTGCGGGCCGCGGCGCGGGCCGCAGACATGAACTTGCGGGCATCATGGATGGCTTCGATGTAAAGCAGGATCGCCTGCGTGCTGTTGTCCAGCGCGAAATAATCGAGGCAATCACCAAAATCGACATCGATCTGGTCGCCGAGCGAGACAATGCCGGAAAAGCCGACATGATTGTCGAAAGCCCATTCGGCCAGCGCGGCAACAATCGCCCCCGATTGTGAGACCAGCGCCAGCTTGCCGGGCGCAACCGGTCGGCTGAGGAAACTGGCATCGAGCCCGACACGCGGCGACAACACGCCGATACAATTGGCACCAACGAGGCGCAGGCCGCTTCGCCTCGCGGTGTTGTGGATGGTTTCAGCAATGGAACCGGCGCCATGGCCGAGGCCGGCTGTGATTATGACCGCGACGGCCACGCCGAGACTGCCGGCCTCCTCGATGAGGGCAGGTATGGTCTCCGGCGGCGTGGCGATCACGACCAGATCAACCGGACCTGGAATGTCTGAAAGCTGCCTGTGGCAGGAAAGGTCGTCGATGCTGGTTTCATGCGGGTTGACGAGATGCAGCTGCGCCCGTGGCTTGGCGCGGCGCAAATTTGCCAGAACGGCTGCCCCGAGCGAGCCGTGCCGCGCACTTGCGCCGACAAGGGCGATGGCCCGGGGTTCAAACATCCGGTCGAGATGATAGGTGCTCATGGCCTTGCCTTTACTGTGATGCCCTGACAAACAGGGGCAGATACATGCAGGATAGGGCCCGTCGTCACGCCGGAGCGGCATGAAACAGGGGGTTGCGGCGCGCGCACTTTTCAGCCCTTGGCCGTGAGCGCTTCAATCGAGTGTCTCGCGGTAGAAGGTCACCGAGACCATTATGGCCGCCAGCGCAAACAGCGCAATCGGCCACAGGTCATTGACGATTTGGTCGAAGCTGCTGCCTTTCAGCAAGATGCCGCGCACCACGCGGATGATGTGGGTGGTCGGGAGCAATTCACCGACCCATTGCGCCCATTGCGGCATTCCCGAAAACGGGAAGAAAAAGCCGGAAAGGATGAAGGATGGCATCAAGGTGAACTGGGCCATTTGTTGCGCCTGCATCTGGTTGGTGGCCACAGATGAAAACGTCAGGCCCAATGCCAGATTGCTGATGATGAACAGGCCGAGTGCCAGCATCAGCAGCGCCAGCGAGCCGCGCATCGGCAAGGCAAACAGCAAGGCCGACACGACGAGGATCAGCACCACCTGCATATAGCCGATGAAGACATAGGGCACGATCTTCGCGATCATCAGCTCCACCGGCCGCACCGGCGTCGCGAGCAGGTTTTCCACGGTGCCGCGCTCGCGCTCCTTGGCGATCGACAGCGTGGTCAGGAACAGGGTCGAGAAGATCAGCACCAGACAGATCAACCCCGGCAGCACGTTCAGCACTGTCAATTGTTCGGGGTTGTAGCGGGCGTGGATGACGAACTGAAACGGCGGACTGCGGATCTGGGTCTGCCCGGTCGGTGGCAGATCGCGGTTGAGGGCGCCGGTCAGCGCCCCCAGCGCGGACATGGCATTGCCGACAGCCGAAGGATCGGTGGCGTCGGCATCCATCAGCACGGAGGGCACATCGCCGCGATCGACGGCACGGTCGAAATCAGCCGGAATGTTGATGACGAACAGCAACTTGCCTTCAACGAGGTCCCGCTCGCCCTCTTGTTCCGAATGCAGGGTGCGCATGTCGAAATAGCCGGTGTTTTGCAGGGCGGCAACGAGGTCGCGCTCATAGCGCGAATAACCGGCGGCGAGGATGCCGGTCGGCAGGTTTTTGGGATTGGTGTTGATGGCAAAGCCATAAAGCACCAGTTGCAGGAGCGGCAGCGCCAGTATCAGCCGCAAGGTTAGGGGGTCACGCCACATCTGGATCCATTCCTTGCGCAACAAGGCCCAAAGTCGACGCGCAAATCCGCTCATCGGCCAGATCCTCCGGTCGCCAGCAGATGGATAAAGACGTCCTCCAGCGTCGGCTCAACCTCGTGCCAGCCTTCTGGTGCCAGATCGTGCAACGAGGCTTCCAGCGTGGCGCGCTTCGTGCCGGTGACATGCAGCAAGGGGCCGAAGACCGCGGCCGCCTCGACACCGGCACGTTTGCGGGCCTCATGGGCCAGCGCATCAATATTGGCCGTCTTGATCTCGAAGGTGATCAGGCCGGAGCTCGCCGTGAGCGACAGGGGATCGCCCTGAACGACGATGCGGCCATTGGCAAGATAGACGATGCGTTTGCAACGGGCCGCCTCATCCATGTAATGGGTCGAGACCAGAACGGTGATGCCTTCTGCGGCCATGTCATGCAGCAGGTCCCAGAATTCGCGCCGCGCCTTGACATCGACGCCTGCGGTCGGCTCGTCGAGCAGCAGCAGCTTTGGCCGGTGCAGGACGCAGGCCGCCAGCGCCAGACGCTGCTTCCAGCCGCCCGACAAGGTGCCCGCAAGATTTTTGACATATGGTGCTAGGCCGAGGTCACCAACAACCCTGGCAATGGCTGCCTGCGGTTGCGAAATTTCATAAATTCCCGCCACGAGGTAAAGGTTCTCATAGACGGTGAGGTCCTCGTAATAGCTGAATTTCTGCGTCATATAGCCGATCTGGCGGCGGATTTGATCGGTCTGGCTGCGAATATCATAGCCGATGCACTGGCCACGGCCGGCATCAGGTTTCAGAAGGCCGCTCAACAGCCGGATGGTCGTGGTCTTGCCCGAGCCATTGGCCCCGAGAAAGCCGCAGATTTCGCCTTCGGCCACCTGCAAGTCGAGGCTGTCGACGACCTTGCTGGTGCCGAAGCTTTTGGAAAGGCCGGCAACATCTATGGCCAGGGCCGTCATTTTGACGGTGCCTTGCTGTCCGGCGCAAGCCGAGTCACCATGACGGGTTCGCCCGGATGCAGCAGCAGCGCCTGTTCGGGTAGCGGGCGGGCCTCGACCATGAACACCAGTTTGGCCTTGCTGGACTCGCTGTAGATCACCGGCGGGGTATATTCCGCCTGCGAGTTGATGAAGGAAAGGGTCCCAGTCAAATGCGCCGGGCACTTGTCGCAACTGAAGCCGAGCTTTTGGCCGACATGAAGGCTGCTGAGATCGGTCTCCGGCACAAAAAACCGCACGAAAATATTGCCCGGCGGCAGCAGCGTCACAACTGGCGCACCAGCGCCGACCGTCTCGCCCGGCAAGGCCTCGATATCTACCACCCGCGCTGCCACATCGGCTTTGACGACCCGCTGTGCCAGATGCCATTGCGCGGCGGCAACTGCGGCTCTGGCGGCCTGCACGGTGAAATTCTGGGCGCTGATTTCCCCTGCCCGACCCAGCGGCTCTTCCAGTTGCGCGAGCGCCGCCGCCGAAGCCTTGTTCTGTGCCGTGGCGACCAGCATGTCAGACTGGCTTTGATCGAGCGCCTGGCGGCCGATGGCATGAGTGAGAAAAAGCCTCTGGTTGCGGTTGAAATTGGCCTCGGCGAGGTTGAGCACGGCGATGGTTCCAGCAAGGCTCGACTGGGCCTGGGCAATTTGCTGGGCGCGGCTTTTGCTTGAAAGATTGTGCAATTGCGCTTCGGCGGCATGCAATTGGCCGTCGGCTTGCTGCAAGGTCGCCTGATCGAAGGTTGCATCCTGCTCGAACAGCAAGCTGCCAGGCTTGACCTGATCGCCGCGTCGCACGTCCAGCTTTGTCAGCTGGCCTGCCTGGGTGGGGCCGATTTTCAGGTAATCGGCCTCGGCATAGCCCTGCCAGCCCGACATCGGCGCGGGGCGGGTGCGATACCAGATGCCCCAGCCGAGCAGGCCGGCCGCCAGCAGCAGTATGGCATTGCGAACGCCCGTCTTCATGGGGCCATCCGCAGGGGCCCACCGGCATGACCGGGTTCAGCAGCGCGGCGCGGCGCAGGAAGCGATCCCGGCGTGGCAACATGGGCTGGCCTGATCATGCCGGTACCCCCGCCCGGACGTAGGTGCCCGGCGCATCGGTGAGCGGCGCAAAGCCGCGTTCCGGGCGCCCGAGCGGCGGCGGTGCAACCGGCGCACCGGAGCGCGCGTTCAGCCAGTCAATATAGGCCGGCCACCACGAGCCAGGTTGCACGCCGGTCCTGGCCTGCCATTCGGAAGGTCCGATATAGGGTTCGCCGGCGGGGCGCTTGGCTAGCCGGAAATGCCGGTTGTCATGGCCCGGTTCGCTGACGATCCCGGCGTTGTGGCCGCCCGAGGTCAGCACAAAGGTGATCTCGCCTTCGTTGAGCAAGCTGATCTTGTAGACTGATCGCCATGGCGCGACATGATCGGTCTCGGTGCCGACCACGAATATCGGGGCATGAATATCCGAGATGGCGATGGCGCGGCCGCCGACTTTCAGATGGCCTTCCGCGAGGTCATTGCGCAGGAACATCTGGTGGAGATAGTCCGAGTGCATGCGGTAGGGCAGCCGCGTGGCGTCCTCACTCCAGGCAATCAGATCAACCGGCCTTTCCCTTGTGCCCAGCAGGTAGCGCTGAATGGCGCGCGACCAGACCAGATCATTGGCCCGCAGCATCTGGAAGGCACCCGCCATCTGCGCGGCGTCGAGATAGCCTTG
The DNA here is from genome assembly GCA_019075905.1 of Hyphomicrobiales bacterium. Lineage (GTDB taxonomy): Bacteria > Pseudomonadota > Alphaproteobacteria > Rhizobiales > Beijerinckiaceae > REEB77. The sequence goes on along the minus strand of JAGXAM010000029.1, from coordinate 1,450 downwards.
ATGCCACATCACATCATCGAGCATCGCCAGTTGCGATTCATCGGTGAACATCCGCAATTCGCCCGCCTCGGTGAAATCGGTCTGGGCTGCGAGCAAAGTGATGGACGTCAGGCGCGGATCCTTGTCGCGGGCCATTTGCGCGGCGGCAATGGCGAGCAAGGTGCCACCAAGGCAATAGCCGCAGGCATGGACACGGGGCGTCTCGCAAATGCCGGTCACCGCATCGAGCGCCGCCATGATCCCGAGGAAGCGATAATCATCCAGCGAGACTTCAGCCTGGGCCGCATCGGGATTGTGCCAGGATATGCAGAACACCGTATAGCCCTGCGCCACGAGGTAGGCGATGAACGAATTATGCGGTGAAAGATCGAGAATATAATATTTCATGATCCATGCCGGCACGATCAGCACAGGCTCGGGGCGGACATGGGCGGTCGTCGGGGTATATTGGATGAGTTCCATCAATTCGTTGCGCATGACCACCTTGCCCGGGGTCACAGCCACATTGATACCGGGCACGAAATCGGGGTTGGCACTGGTCGGGCCGTTGCGCATGATCTGCTGCAGGTCATCGACCCAGTTCTTGAAACCGTAGACATAATTCATGCCCAGCCGGTCAAGGCTGGCGCGCAGCACCTCCGGGTTGGTCGCGGCGAAATTCGATGGTGCGAAGGTGTCGAGAATCTGGCGTGCCATGAAGGCCACCAGATCTGTATGCGGCGCCGAGACGCCCGGAGTCGGCGCGGTCATTTGCCGCCACCAATCCTCAAGCAGCAGGAAGGCCTGCGCATAGGCATCAAAGGGCGGCCGCTTCCAGGCATCGTCCTGGAAGCGGTGATCCGTGGCGGCCGGCCTGATCCAGTCGGCCGGGGATGACAGGCGCAAGGCATTGTCCCATGCCTTTTGTGCCAGATGGAGCCGCCGCTCCGGCGCATTCGCCAGATGCAGTGCCCAGTCCATGGTCGCCTGAATCAACGAAATCGGCGACAGGAATTGCGTCAGCACGGCTTCATGGGCATGCAGCCAGCGATCAAGCATGAAAGCCCCCGCACCATTGTCGGTGCCGGGTGTGGCACCTTTGTCCGGGGCGGGACGGGGCGGTTGCGCCTCAGGCGTCTCGGGCGCTGCGGCGGCAGGGGGCACGGCCCGCAGCCTGGTATTGGGGCGCTGCGCGCGTTTGGCAGCATCTATCTCAGAAGGGGTCGAAGTGTTGGGCATTGGTTCACCCCGCACGTCAGTCAACTCATGGTAGCCAGGCTAGCCCTGATCGCCAAAACTTGCATTGACCAGGATCAAGGCTTGCGTCGCCTTAACCGTGTTCGAGGCGCGGTAATACCTTTGGTCCGAACTTCACGTGGCGATCGACAAAGTGATTTCCCGCCAGGTCTGGAAGGCGTAAGCGCGAAGCTGGCGATGGTCTGCGGTGGTCGAGTATTTCCGGTGAAGAAGA